>CAXBFN010000001.1:0-435059 GCA_963975275.1 uncultured Erythrobacter sp.
AAATGGTGCGCCCGGCAGGACTCGAACCTGCTGCCTCAAGATTAGAAGTCTCGCGCTCTATCCAGATGAGCTACGGGCGCGCACCGCGGGGCAATAGCGCGGGATTGCCTTGACGCCAAACGGAGATAGAACGGGCGGCGATGGTCAACCCCGCGCCGCCCGCTGCTCCCTCCACCGCGGAGCCCCCGCGTTGGCGCTATTACGATCTGGTGATGGCCGCCTTCGTCACCATTCTGCTCCTTTCCAATTTGATCGGCGCGGCCAAGCCGTCCTTCATTACCCTGCCCGGCGGCACCGAATGGTCGTTCGGCGCTGGCGTGCTGTTCTTCCCGGTGAGCTATATCATCGGCGACGTGCTGACCGAGGTTTACGGCTACGCCCTTGCGCGGCGGGTGATCTGGACGGGGTTCGCGGCACTCGCCTTCATGGCCTTCATGGCCTGGGTGGTGGTCGCGCTGCCTCCCGCCGCCGGCTGGACCGGGCAGGAGGCCTATGAGGAGGTGTTCGGCAACACCTGGCGGATCGTCGCCGCCTCGATGATTGCCTTCTGGGCGGGCGAATTCGCCAACAGCTATGTCCTCGCGCGGATGAAGATCTGGACCCGGGGCAAGGCGCTGTGGAGCCGGACCATCGGCTCGACGGTGGTTGGCCAGGGCCTCGACAGCCTGATCTTCTACCCGCTCGCCTTCTACGGCGTGGCGGGCTGGCCGCCCGAACTGCTGTGGCAGGTCGTGCTCTCGCAATGGGCGATCAAGACCGCATGGGAGGCCCTGCTGACCCCCTTCACCTATCTGGTCATCGGCTGGCTCAAAAAACGTGAAGGCGTCGATATCTACGACACCGATACCGATTTCTCGCCCTTCGTCCGCACGCAGAGCTAGCCGCCGAACGAAAAAGGGGCCGAACGATGCGCCCGGCCCCTCCCCTCTCCCAAGGGACTGAGAACGTCAGAAGGTGACGCCAACCCCGATCCCGTAGCGGCGCGGATCGAGCGTGAAGATATTGGTGAAATTGCCCGACGAAGCGTCGGTAAGATAGAGCCCCGTAACCGAGTCGCTGTCGAAGATGTTCTGGATGAAGCCACGAACGAAGAAGCGATCATCGGGGCCATTCAGCTGGATTTGCGCATTCGCCTGAACGAAGGGTTCGATCCGGTTGACGTTGCCGTTGAACACGTTCCCGTACTGCTCGCCGGTGAAGGACAGATCGAACCGAGGGACCAGCGACCAGCCGTTGTTGAAGTCTGCCGTGTACTGGACCCCCAGCGAAGCCTTCATTTCGGGCGCCTGGGGCAATTTGTTGCCGTTGAGATTGACCTCCACACCCGGGCTCAGAACCTGGATTCCACCGAAAGCGGCGCCCACCGCCTGCGCCTGGGCATCGAGTACCTCGCAAATGCTGAAGGCGCCTGTCGACGCGATCCCGCCATCGCTCGGGAAGGCGGTCGGAGCGCGCAGCCCGAGTGCCGGGTTGATCGTGGCCACGAAGGCGTTCGCGTTCGCACCGGTGACCGCACAAAGCGCGCCGTTGGAAATGTCCTTGATGATCACGGCAGTCGGATCTCCGCCGCCGGGATCGCGCGGGTTGGAGAAGAACTGGTCCCCTTCGACCGTGGCATTGAGATAGCTGAAGGACATATTGATCAGCCAGGCCGGATCGGGCGCGATGATCGCCTCGAGCTCGGCGCCGTAGACCGTGGCATCGATCGTGTCGTTGACCGAGGTGCGCGCCACGATGCGGCTGAGTTGAAGGCCATCGTACTTGTAATAGAACGCGGTGGCATTGAGCTGTAGACGCCCGTTTGCCAGCGAGTTTTTCGAGCCGATCTCGAAGGCATCGATGATTTCCGAGCCAAAGGCTTCGGCGACGGCGAAAATCGGCGACAGCGGCGGATTGATGCCGCCCGACTTGTAGCCGCGCGAATAGGACGCATAGAGCAGATTGTCCGGCGTGACCTCGAAATCGAGCACGGCCCGCCCGGTGATCTCGTCGAACGAGACGCTACGTTCCTGCAGCAGTTGGTTGCCCGGCGTTCCGGGATCGGCATCGAACCCGCCGACGAAAGGCGAATTGAAAGGATCGCCCGCACCGAAGGGATTGAGGAAGTCCGCGAAGGTGGTGCGTGCGGTGACCTTCTTCGTATCGTCATTGTAGCGCAGGCCGCCGGTGAAATGCAGGCGGTCGGAGAGGTCGATATAGACCTCGCCGAAAATGCCGAAGCTCTCGAGTTCGAACGAGCGCGTGTTGTTGCGATACATGGAGGTCGCGAGATAGGAAGGCGGGGCGCCGGCCCCCAGCGCGCTGAACGTACCCAATATGCCGGTCGCATAGTCGAGCCCGAAGGAATTCACGTAGTAGCTGTTCGTATCAGTCGTGACATTGGCGTAGATGCCGCCGACCAGGAAATTGAACGGACCGTCGAAATCGCTCGAGAGGATTCCTTCGATCGACCACGCCTTGTTGTCTTGGTTCGAGCGGTCGAAGGACAATGGCACATCCGAGCAGATGGAATTGCCTTCGTATGCGCCCAGATTGCCATCGTCATTGTCCGATGTGCACAGGGCCCCGTTCGGCCCATTGGGGATTAGCGCATTGGAAACCGGTGCCAGATAGGCACCGAGACCGGGAACCTGGGTGAAAGCTGCCAACTGATTGAGCGCCGACGCATAGAGGCTGCGATCCAGTATTCCGAGATTGTAGTCCTGCCGGGAATCGACCCGATTTTCCTGATAGGTGCCGCCGATCGACAGGTCGAACGACCCGATCGCCTGTTCCAGCCGCGCCTGAAGGATCATCTCGTCAGTGAAATATTCCGGCGTGAACGGTGTGTTGACGGTGCGGACATCGTTTGGCTCGTCGAAATTGGCAAATCCGTCGGGTCCGTAGACACTGCCCAGGCCAAAGCCGGGAGGCAGACCCTGGATCGCATAGAGTTCCGATGAAGTGAGCACAGAAGCGAGGGTGGAGTTCGCATTGGTGCTGTCGAAATCGCGCCGGTTGGCCAGACAGCCGAGCACACCGGTCGGGTCGCGCTGGCAGGTCTGCTTCTGGATGCGCAGACGATCGTCGTTCTCGCGGAAGTAGTAGCCGGTCAGATCGATCGTGGTATTTGCGCCCGGCTCGAACCGCAGCGATCCTCGCACAGCATACATGTCCCGCCCGTCGATGGATGAATCGTCGAACAGATTGGTCGTGTAGCCATCGCGGTTGAGGTAAAATCCCGCGACCCGTACCCCAACGGCTTCGCCGATTGGCACATTGATCATGCCGGTGGCCTTGATGCTATCGTAATTGCCGTATTCGAAAGTTGCGGCCCCGCCGAACCCCGACAGATCGGGTTTGGCGGTGACGACGTTGACCACGCCCGCGGTGGCATTGCGGCCGAACAGCGTACCTTGCGGACCACGGAGGACTTCGATGCGCTCGAGATCGAAATATTCCGTCTCGAAAAGACGCGTGCCGAACAGCGGCGCTCCGTTCTGATGGATCGCGGTCGCGCTGTCGCAGGTCACCCCGACGCAGAGGTCGCCGATCCCGCGAATGGTGAAACTCGAGGCGGTAAAGTTCGATTTGGTGAAAGAGACGTTAGGCAGCGTAAGCTGAAGATCGCTAGCGTTCTCGATCTGCTGCGCTTCGAGCGCTTCGGCATCGAACGCGCTGACCGCGATCGGGACTTCCTGCAGAGTCTGATTTTGCCGCTGCGCGGTGACGATGATCGTCGGCGCGTTGAAGCGAGGATCCTCGAGATCGCTGTCGGCGGCGGATTGTGCGTGAACTGGAACTGCAACTGCACCGGCACAAATGCCGGCCAGAAGGGTGGCCTTAACCCTCATAATTCCCTCTCCTCATCCAGCCGTCTATTTTTGCGGCTTAGACACGGAAAGGTAACACATCGTCGCTTGCTGGCAAGCGTTTACGCAGCTTTGTTGCGTATCGCCTGCGTTACGCGAGTTTTTCCATTATTACAGAGCCTTTTAGACTTAGCAGTCAGACGAGTTCGCTGCTCAGGGAAATATCCGCGATACCGCGCCGACCATCCGCATCGCGGCCCAATTGGACGAGAATGTCGATGACGCTCGATGCATAGGCGATCGTGTCGCCGCGGGTCAGGCCGATCCCGGTCTGCATGACCATTAAGGACAATTGCTCGAGCGCGCCGCTCAGCGAATTGGCGTGGATAGTCGAAAAACTGCCCGGATGGCCGGTGTTTATCGCGCGCAGAAAGCTGACGCTTTCCGCGCCGCGCAATTCGCCCAGCACGATCCGGTCGGGCCGCAGCCGGAGCGCGGCCTGGAGCAGTTCGTTGGCGGTGACCTTGGCCTCGCCCAGCTCGCCCTTCACCGCGACGAGGCCGACGCCGTTCTCGCCGGGCAATTTGAGCTCGGGCGTGTCTTCCACCAGCACCACCCGCTCATGGCGGGGAATCTCGCCGAGCATGGCGTTGAGGAAGGTGGTCTTGCCGGTGCTGGTGCCCCCCGAGATTAGGATCGTCCGGCGTTGCCGGATCGCGGCGCGCAGGAATGCGATCGGCTCCGCGTGCGGGTCGGGCAGCGGTTCGTCCTGCGGGGGTTTGAGCGGACCGCGATCATAGGCGTCGAGCGTGAGATCGAGCCGGCGGTGGCGGCGGATCGCCATGGTCCAGTGCTTGCGTGCGGCGGGCGGTCCGCAGAACTGAATCCGTGCGCCGTCGGGCAGCGTCGCGCCGAGCAGCGGATGCTCGCGGTTGATTCCCTGGTGGCTGACCCGCGCAACCTGTTCGGCGAGCCGCTGGATCAGCCGATCGTCGACTTCGGCCACCGCGATCTTCTGCATGCCCGGATGCGCGGAATCCTCGATCCACACCTCGCCGGGCCGGTTGACGAGAATCTCGGTCACGGTGTCGCGATCGAGCCATTGCCGGAACGGCGCGAGATAGGCGTCGAGATAGACGCTGCGCTCGCTCACGACGGGCTGCAGCGGCTCGATCTCGCCCGGCTGGAGAGTGTGGATATCCGCGCTCATGATCGGGCGAGCCTCAGCTCACCTGGGTGAAATCGAGGTCGCGCGCGGTGAAGATGCGGATCGGCTCACCCTGGCGGACGCGGACCGTGGGGCTGCGCTGTCCGTCCTGCTGTGCGGCCACGCCGGCGGCGGATTGCCCCGCGCCGCCCAGCACCACCGATGCGCCGCCCGAGCCAAGCGCAGAGAGTCCGCCAACGACGGAAAGCAGCATCGCCGAGCCGAAGCGCTGAAAGAAGCTGTTGCCGCTGACCCTGCCCTCGAGCCCGGTGGTTCCGTCGAAGCCGACCGCGGGCGAGGCCAGGTTCACCGAAGCGCCATCGGGCCGGATCAGCCGGGTCCATATTACATAGGCACGCTTCTGCCCGCCCTGCAGGCCGGACTGATACTGGCCGATCAACCGGCTCGAGCGGGGGACCAGCACCCGCTTGCCGTCGAAGCTCTTCACGTCCTGGCTGACCACGGCGCGAACATAGCCGGGGACGTTGGTATCGATCGCGGTTTCGAGCACCGCGGGGATCAGCGTGCCTTGCGTCACAGTGGTCGAGGGATTGGTCATGGCCCTCGCCTGCGCCGGTCCGCCGCCGACCCCGCCCACGCGGCTGGCGAAATCGCTGGCCGAATTGCCGGTGGCGCTGGCGGCGGCGGCATCGCCTCCCGCGGCCGGGCCTTCCTGCAGCGTGGCCGCTGAAGAGCCAGAGTCGAACACCAGCGTCGGACTGGAATAGGGATTGGCGCTCGGCATCGCTTGCGGCGGCGCGGAATAGACGGGGGATGGCGCCGGATCGGAATAGGGCGCAGCCTGGACGGCTTGCCCCGTCGGGACAGCCTCACCCGCGTTCGGAGCCGCGACCCGAGCCGGCTGGGCCGCAGCGGCCTGCTGCGGCGGCGCGCTCCCGATCCCCTCGGGCTCGGCGACGCGCGCCGAATTCATGCTCCACAGCGTCACCGCGCCCAGCGCGGCCACCAGCGCGATCCCGGCAACCATGCCGACCCCTTCGCTGCGCCCCTTCTTGGCGGCGACCACGGGGAAGCTGTTGCGCTGCGCCAGATCGATGATCTCGGCATCCGCGCCGTAGCGCGGATCGACATCGTTGGCGGCATCGGAAAGCCCGCTCTTGGGGGGCATGCGCATGGCCAGTTTCATGATTCCACCTTTCCTGCCGAGACGGGGGTCGTCTCGGCGCGTGTTTCGCGCGACGGTCTGACCGGGCCGGTGTTGACCAGCCTGGCCGTCTGCTCGCCCGACCGCAGCACGATCTCGCGTGGCACGCCGTCGAGCACGATCACATCCTCGCGAACGGTAAAGTTCACCGGACCTTCGTCGCCTGCGGCGTTGGTCGTGAGAATGGCGGGCACCGGACGACCCTGCGGCCAGGTCAGGAACACCGCTTCGCCGTCGTCGAAAGCCCGAACCGGCAGCAGCGCGGTGTCGCCCGAGCCCGCCCAGGCGAAGTTGAGCTCGGCGGGATCGAGCACCGCCAGCGGATCCGTGCTCGCTTCCCGCTCCGCCGCGGTGGTCGCATCGGCCAACTGCGCCGGTTCTTCCTCCGGCTCGTCGGGATAGGTGAAGCTCAGAACATAGAGCGGTTTCGCATTCGGGCTGGCCACCAGATCGAACAGATAGGTCCGCTTGTTGGTCACCACCGTCATATTGGTCGCAGCGCGCGCTTCGAGCGGCTTCACGAACAGCAGGTTCGCGCGCTTGTTGGGGGTGATCTGCCAGGCGGTCGAATCCCCAACGGCGACGTTCTCGATCGCCTCGCTGTCGTCGAAGCGGATCGTGGCCTGGACCTTCACTTGGCCGTTGACCCGGACCACCCGCGATTCGTCGTAGGGTATCTCGACCAGCCGGTTGTCCTGCGCCGACAGCGGCGCCGCCAGCGGAACGGCCATAAGGGCAAGCGCCAGCGCGGTAGCGGTGGGACGGATCATTTCTTGGACTCCAGAGGACTCGTATTGGCCGAGCGGAAACGGCTTCCCACGCCGTGCGCGCGCGATATCGGGGCGATACCGGGCTGCGCCGGGGCGTTGCCCGAAGCGGCGTTGAAAACCCTTGTGGTGCGGCTCTGCGCGGTCTGCGCCGACCCGCCCGAATCATTGGCCGGCATGCCGACCGGCTGCGCGGCGATATCGATCCGGCGCGCCTGCGCCAGCACCTGCGAGGTGGCCTGCGCCTGCTCGGTCGCGGGTTGCATCGCGGCGGCCGCCGGCGCGGAGGAGGTGTGGATCACGGTTGGCGCGTCCTGGCGATCGCTCTCCGAGCGCGCGAGGCCGAACACCGTCCAGCCGCCGACCATGGTCGCCGCGGTCTTGAGCACCAGCACCATCAGCGCGACATGGACCGCGCCGATCATGAAGAAGCCCATCGCCGCCTGCGCATCGACCTGGCCGGGGTTGGCGACCAGAACCGCAAGGATCGGCACCGCCAGCTCGAGCATGACGCTGCCGCCGATCACCGCGAACAGCGGCGCCAGCGCCAGCATGGTCACGCCCTTGATCCAGCCGGCGAAAAGCCCGCGCGTCCCGTCGAACAGCGCCATCACCACGAACACCGGGCCAAGCGCCACCAACACCGCGAGCGCGATCCGCGCGGTTACCAGCAGCCCGACCGTGCCCAGCATGAACAGCATGGCGCCCAGCCACATCATTCCCTCGGGCGAGAAGGCCGAGATATCCTCCGCCCCGGCGCTCGCCTGCTGGATGGCGAGGAAGACGACGTCGATCTTCTGCGCGAAAGTGGTGGTCGCCGATTCGGTCGTGCCCGTCATAATGCCGGCCAGCCAGTCGGGCGCGCCGATCGCGAGGTTCCAGACGACGCTCTGATAGGCGACCCAGCTGGTCGCGAAGGTCAGCACCAGACCCACCGTGAGCATCCGCGGCGTCAGCGCGCGCACCCCGATGCTCGAACGGCCGGTGAGCAGCTGGATGCCGAAGATCGCGATATAGATCGTCAGCAGGATCGTGAGCACCGCGGCCATCGAACCGCCGGGCGCGAACAGCCGTCCGAACGCCTCCGCGGTGAGATTGCCCGCGGTACAATCGACCGCGCGCAGCGCTGCCGCCACCCCCGAGCCGACCTCCTGGGCCACCTGCTGGCAATTGACCGTCATTCGGCGGCCAGTCGCTCGGGGATGTCGGCATGGCTGTCGTTGGCGCCGCCGCCGGGCCAGGCCGCGCCGGTGAGCGAGGGGAACCAGTCGGCCGGATTGTCGCCCACCGCTTCGCGCAGCAGATCGAGCCGGCGCACCGAACCCTCGCGGCCCGAAAGCACGGTCAGCACCTCGGGCGCGCCCGAGAGATCGAGCCGGACCACCACGCTGGCATCGGGCTGGCGGATCAGGAAACAGCGGCTGTGCGCGGGCAGCGTTCGGATGAGCGCCAGCTCGTGCTGGGTCAGCCCGAACCCATCGCAATAGTCCTCGGGACGCGCGCGGCTGTTGGGCATGAAGATCATGGTCGCGGTCTGCTCGACCAATGCGGTGGAAATGCGGCTTTCCAGCGCATCGCGCGCGCTCTGGGTGGCGAAACCGACCAGCGCGTTGCGCTTGCGCAGCGTCTTGAGCCAGTCGCGGATCCGCGCGGCGAAGACCTCGTCGTCGAGCGCCTTCCAACCCTCGTCAATCAGGATCATGGTCGGATCGCCGTCGAGCCGCTCCTCGATCCGGTGGAACAGATACATCATCGTCGGGGTGCGCAGCTTGGGGTTCTCGAGCAGCGCGGTCATGTCGAAGCCGACCACCCGCGTCGAAAGGTCGAGCCGGTCCTCGGCATTGTCGAACAGCCAGCCGTTCTCGCCCTCCCCAATCCAGGCGGCCAAGCGGTCCGCAAGATCGCCCGGCTGCGGGCGTCGGGTGCCCGAGAGCAGTTCCTTGAAATGGCGCAGCCGCCGGAGCGATCCGTCGTTGGAATAGGCGGCATCCACCGCAGTGGCGATGGTGGCGGATTCCTCGGGGCCCTCAGCCTTCAGCAGCACGCCCAGCCAGTCGCGCAAGAAGGCGCGGTTGGTGGCGTTGTCGGCCAGCGCCATCGGGTTGAAACCGGTCGGCTCGCCCGCGCTGATCTTGTCGTAGCGCCCGCCGATCCCGCGGATGAACAGCTCGGCGCCGCGATCCTTGTCGAACAACACCGTGCGCGGCTTGAACTTCTGCGCCTGCGCGGCGAGGAAGTTCATCACCACGGTCTTGCCCGACCCGGAGGGGCCGATGACCGAGAAATTGCCCAGATCGCCGTGGTGGAAATTGAAGAAGAACGGCGTCGCGCTGGTGGTCTGGAGCAGCGTCACCGCCTCGCCCCAGTGATTGCCCTCGGCCTTGCCCAAAGCGAAACCGTGGAACGAGCCGAAGCTCGCCATATTGGCGCTCGAGATCAGCGCGCGGCGCACCAGATAGCTCTCGTTGCCCGGAAACTGGCCCCAGAAGGCAGGCTCGAGATTGGTGTCCTCGCGCACTGCGATCGCGCCGGTGTCGGCCAGCGCAGCGGCGCAGGCGGCAGTCGCGTCGTCGAGCCGGACGAGATCGCGCTCGCGCACCAGCACGGTGAGGTGATGATCGCCGAAACCCACCGCGCCATTGCCCAGCGCATCGCGCGCGGACAGCATGTCGGCGCGTTCGGCGGCGGCTTCCTCGTCGGCGGATTTGAGCCGGCGGATCGCCAGATCCATCCGCTCGCGCGCGGTCTGGCGCTCCTGCGGGGCGTAGCTTTCGCTCACCACCATCTCGAAGGGCAGCCGCAGCAGCGGGTCGAGCAGGCCGGGGCTGGTCGCTTCGGGATAGTCCTTGAGCCCGAGGATGGCGGCGAATTCGGGCGCGCCCGAACCGCGCTGCTCGAGCGCGTCGAGCCCGAACGAGACCCGGCGATAGGGCAGCATATTGCCGATATCGGCATCGTCCGAGGGCCGCCGCACCGGGCGCATCTCGCCATTGTAGAGCGCGGAGAGCAGTTCGAGCAGCTCGTTGTTGGTTGTGCCCTGCGGCCCGGTGTAATCGCCCAGCGGCTGCGCGCCATAAGCGGCGAGCGAGGCCATCAGTCCGGTCGCGGCCGATTTGAGCGAACGCATGTCCTTGGGATCGGCCTCGATCTCGGTCTGGCCCTTGCGCCGCCAGGCCTTGGACGCACGCTCGACCAGACCGGCCTTGCCGCGCGCGGGGCGGCGGATCAGCGTCACGAACTGGTCGTTGATGAACAGCGAGCCCGAGCCCAGCCGTTCCTTCCACCGTTCGGAGATATGGCGGCTGAGCTCGTCTGGGTAGACGCCGTCGAGATCGACCTCGACCCGGCGCCGGACGACGTGGTGATACATCACGAAGCGCGCATCCAGCGTCGAGCGCAGCATGATCTCGCGCGTCGCGGCATGGGCGTTGAGCGCTTCGCTGTCCTCGGTCTCGAACAGCAGGCCGGGCACCTGCAGCGCGGTCATCAGCGAACCGTCGCGCAGCAGCAGCGTGTTGCCGTCGACCAGCCTTGCATAGGGCAGCCGGTCGCCCGCGCGCGCTTCCTTGGCGCTCCAGGCGGCGGCTCCGATCCAATTGGTCATGCGGTCGCGGTCCTTCGTCCGTTACGCGTCAGGCTGCGTAGCTGTTGCAGCCCCAGCGGTTGTAATTCTTCACCCGCGGACATTTCGACACCTTGGTGATCCACAGGTCGAAGATGCGCGGTTCGCGCAGGCAGGCGAAATAGCCAATCCCGTGGATCAGCGCGGCAGCGGGCAGAGCCCAGAAGCTGCCGGTGATCAGGAAGAGCTCGGTCGTCACCATGCCGTTGATGATGAAATAGTTGAACGTCACGCCCGCGAACATCTGCGGTCGGGTGAGCGCGCGATGGACGGGGTGGCGGACGAGTTGCTGCATCTCAGGCCGCCGCCTGCTGGATGCCCGCGACGATCGAGGCGGCACCGAACAGGATGAAGGTGCCCAGGATCACCGTCGCGCCGAAGCGCCAGTTGAGTCTGCCGGTCAGCATCATGAAGCCCACCGCGGCGACCGCCATCACCGCGACGGCGGTGGCGACATTGCCCAGCAGCGTGCCCTGCAGCCAGCCGACCGCGGCAACCACCGGGCCCGAACCCGCGGGGTCGGCAGCCTGCGCCAAAGCGGCGGAGGGTGCGGCAAGCAGCGCCATTGCAAAAAGACGGAACATCGAACGCATCAAACAATTACTCCCGGGAATGATCGGACAGACGGCCCATGATGGCCGCGACATAATGCTGGGTCTCGCGAATGCGGGGGATGCCGCCAGCGCGGATCACGCGGCCGGGGCCGGCGTTGTAGGCCGCCAGCGCGCGCTCGAGATCGCCGTCGAAACGGTCGAGCTGCTCGCGCAGATAGCGTGCGCCGCCTTCGAGATTGGCGAAGGGATCATGGGGGTTTACGCCCAGTTCGCGGGCAGTTCCGGGCATCAGCTGGGCAAGCCCGCGCGCGCCGACCGGCGAGACCGCATCGGCGCGCCAGCGGCTTTCCTGCCAGACCAGCGCCTCGATCAGGGCCGCGCTGAGATCGAAGCGGCGCGTCAGTTCGGCGACCTTGGCCTGATAGGCCAGCGGCACGCCCTGCGCGTGGCGGGCGGCGTCGCCGACGATGTGTTCGGGATGCGCGACGCCGGTCGAAAATCCGGTTTCTCTATCGACAGTTCCAAGGAGGCGGGTGTCGAATTCGACATCGACAGGTTCGGCTTCGGCTGCGGGCGCAGCAAGGCCCCCCGCAATCCAGCGCGCGCCGTCATCCTCAATCTGCAACACGTCCGCCCTGGCTTGCGTGGCACCGAAGGCCAGGCTCATCGCCAGGAGGCTATGCGTGCACGCGGCACGAATCATGGCGCCCTCCACAGTCAGACCCCCCGTTGGGCGCTATACATGACACGCGGGTGACAATGAAATCGTCAGTGCGGCGAGCAGGCGCAGGGTTCCCGCCGTTCATCGCATCGGGATAACGGCCTGGCCCTTAAACGAGGTGCAGAGGAAGGGGCGACACGGCGCCCTTCTCTATCTGGCGGCGATGCGCGCGCTTTCGGTGAATTCGCCGCGTTCGAGCATGGCGAGCGCCTGCCGCGCGAGGCGGCGGCTGTCGACCCACTCGCCGTCGGCGGTTTCGAGTTCGACGCGGCTGCGGTTGTCGCGCGCCGCCTCGAACAATTGCCGCGCGAGCGTTTCGTCGCCCTTGCGCGCATAGGCGATGCCAAGGTTGATGAGCCGCGCCGGATCGTCGGTTTCGATCCGGTCATTGTCCATGATAGCTGCGATCGCGGCGGTGTCGCGGCCATCGACCAGCGCCTTGTGACCGAAATTATCCGCCACCGGCGCCTGTGCCATGGCTAGTGTGACGATTGCCTGTGCGAGCCCGAACATGATCTCTCTCCTTAGGTTCTCTGAGAGCCTGTTGGAGCATATCGCAACGCTGGCTGCAACATATCTGTAATATTGTCATCGTTTGGTCATACCGCCGCGCAGCTTCGTGTCGGAAGCACTTTCACCGGCGTTTGTCGCCGAAATGTCATGGAGTGACCAAAACTGTCACGGAGCGGGCCTAGCGGGTGATTCGCGATCAGAATTTCGCGCCTTTCCATCCGGTTTATGAGGGGACCGCAAACCGTGAAGACACTCACTCGCTCGTTCGTAATTGGCACTTCCGCACTCGCTCTGGCGAGCTGTGGTGCCGATGAAATCGTCTCGCCGGGAACGGGCGGAGACATCATCATCAACCCGCCGGCCACGCCGGCGCCCACGCCCACCCCGACGCCCACGCCGACCGGCACGCTGGTCACCCCGGCGAGCGGGTGCCCGACCATTTCCAACCCCACCCAGCTGACCGACAGTGGCACGATAACCGGCCCGACCGGGACCTATCGCGTCTGCACTATGCCGGAGCGGTTTACGGCTTCCTCGACGCTGCCCTACAACCAGGGCATCCTTTATCGGATTGATGGGCGTGTGGATGTGGGCACCGACGGTGGTCCCGCCCCCGACGCCAGCGACGGCGCGAGCGACAGCAATGTGACGCTCACCATCGAGGCCGGCGCGATCACCTACGCAAGCGGTTCCAGCTTCCTCGTAGTCAACCGAGGCAGCGACATCAGCGCCGTCGGCACGGCGACAAGACCGATCATCTTCACCAGCCGCGACAATGTTCAGGGGCTCAACAACGCAAATTCGTCGCAGCAGTGGGGCGGTGTGATCCTTGCCGGCCGCGCGCCGATTACCGATTGTTCGGCACCTGATGCCCCTACGGGTACGATCAATTGCGAACGCCAGGTCGAAGGCGCTGCCCAGCCAGCAAGATATGGTGGTGCCACCGCAAATGACGATTCAGGTGATCTGGCATTCGTCCAGATCCGTTTTTCGGGCTTCGTCCTGTCAGCCGACAACGAATTGCAAGCGCTGACCACAGGTGGGACCGGTACGGGTACGACCTTCAACAACATTATGAGCTACAACAGCTCGGATGACGGTGTCGAGTTCTTCGGCGGCTTCGTTAATATGAAGCGGCTCATCGTGGTGGGCGCCGAGGACGACTCGCTCGATGTCGACACCGGAGCGAAGACCAACCTGCAGTATGTCATTGTGGCCCAGCGTGCCGGCGCCAGCGATGCAGTCATCGAATCCGATTCGAGCAACGCTTTCGAAGAGAGACTCCCCCGCCAAAACCTGCAGATCTCGAACGCAACCTTCATCGCCAACAGCAGCGTGCGCGACCAGGCAATCCGTCTTCGCGGCGGCGCCGACCTCGCGATCGTCAACTCGGTCCTGGTCGACCGGACCGGCAACACGCCCTGCCTGCGGTTGGACGGGGCGAACACCCTGCGGGCTGCGGATGCTGCGCAGGACGAAGCCGGCCCGCCCAAGTTCAACTCCTTCGTCCTCGATTGCGCCACCGATTTCCGTTCCGGAAGCGGCGGGGTAACCGCTGCGCAGGTTCAGGCCAATTTCGAAGCTGGCACCAACAATAGCGCCAATTTCACCAACACGCTGACGATGACCTTCGTCAACGGCGCCAACGAGAATGGTGTTCCGGTGTTCGACCCCACCGTGCTGTCGAACTTCTTCGAAGTTCCGACCAACATCGGTGCGGTCTATCCGGGCAACAACACCTGGATCAACGGCTGGACCTGCAACTCCGCCACGGTCACGTTCGACCCGAACGTCTCCGACTGCAACTCGCTGCCGGTCTATTCCTAAGACGGAGCCGGGGAGCGACCGCATCGGTGCGGTCGCTCCCCTTTTCCTACGCAAGAGCCGCTGGGGTTCTTTGAAATTACGACCGAAAATGAGGGGGTCAAACCACATGTCGACTGGTAAGCGGCTGGCAGGGTTGCTGCTTTTCACCACGGCGCTGTCCGTTCCGGGATACGCCTTTGCGCAGGGTACGGGCGGGCCGCCCAACACCGGTGCGCAGGGAAGTTTGCCCGATGAGGAAGCCGGGGAGGTCCTGACGGACACCGCTCAGGGCACCGCGCAAACTCAGCAGCCCGATCAGGTCGAGCAGGAACAGCCCGACGTATCGGTTCCCGGTGGCGGCAGCACGATCATCGTCACCGGCCAGCGGCGCACCGATCCGGCGCGTTCGTCCACTCAGGTGGTTTCGGTCCTCAGCGAGGAGGCCATCGCACGCACCGGCGAAGGCGATATCGCCGGTGCACTCAGCCGCGTCACCGGTCTCTCCACCGCGGGCAACGGTCTGGTCTATGTCCGCGGTCTCGGCGATCGCTATTCGCTTGCGCTGCTCAACGGTCTCCCGTTGCCCTCGCCCGAACCGCTCAGCCGCGTGGTCCCGCTCGACATCTTCCCGACCAGCGTGATCGCTTCCTCGCTGGTCCAGAAAACCTATTCCGCGAATTTTCCCGGCGAGTTCGGCGGCGGCGTGATCAATCTCACGACCAAGGCGATCCCGGACGAAAGCTTCCTCGAGATCAGCGTCAGCGGCAGCGGCGACGAACAGACCACCTTCTCGACCGGCTACACCTATTACGGCTCGCAATACGACTGGTTCGGCTTCGACGACGGCAGCCGCGATTTCGGCCCGGCACTGCAGGGCTTCTTAGACAGCGGCGCGCGCGCCAACGATGAGGGCGTCGACACCAAGGGTATCCTGCTCGAACTCGGCAATCCAAACCGGATCCTGCTGCAGAAGAACGACTTCCTCCCGATCAACATGTCCGGCGGCATCACCGCGGGGACCAGTTTCGATTTTGGCGACACCGGCCGGTTCGGCGTGATCGCTACCGCCTCGCTCAGCAACAAATGGCGCAATCGCCGCATCATCTCCCAACGCGCGATCAATGCCGATCTCGAACTCGACAGCGATTTCGTCGATTTCGTCACCGACAACCGGATTCTGGTCAATGGCCTGCTGGGCTTCGGCCTGGAACTCGGCGAGCATCAGTTCCGGCTGACCAACCTGTTCATCCGCGATTCGCTCAAGCGCTCTGCGCTTTCGCTGGGCGAGGACCTCCAGGACAACGACACCGATCTGATCCAGAGCACGTCATGGTACGAGCGGCAGCTGCTCGATACGCAATTCGTCGGCGAACTGGAATTCGGCGCCCTCTCGGTCGATCTGCGCGGTGGCTATGCCCAGACGCAGCGCGAAGTGCCGTTCGACTGGGAATTCACCTACAGCCGCAACAACAACGCTTCCGACATCGGCGGGCTGTTCCTCAACACGCTGGATCCGCAGCGCGGCGGGGCGCTCGTATCGTTCTCGGATCTGACCGAAGACCTCTATTACGGTGGCATCGACCTCAGCTATTCGCCCACCGGCTGGCTGAGCGCGACGGTGGGCTATGCCTATACCGATACCAAGCGTTTCTCGACCCGGCGCGAGTTCGACATTCGCGCCTCGACCGGTTTCCCCGATATCTTCGGCGCCTTCCGGCCCGACAATCTGCTTGGCGATGCCCTGATCGAGCTGGGCTTCAACCCCGAGGCGCAAGCGGCCGCCGGGCTCGATCCGTTCGAATTCAACATCTTCGAAACCACCGAATCCGATCCGGCCTTCGCCGCAGCGCTGGAAATCCACGCTGCGTACGGCAAGCTTAACATCAGTCCGATCGCCGGGCTGACGCTCGATGTCGGCGTCCGCTACGAGGACGCGGTGCAGACGGTCAATCCGGTCGAGGTTTTTGTCGAATCCCGGGTCTCGCCCACCCCACCGACGCTCAACGAGGATGACTACTTCCTGCCCGCAGCAACGCTCACCTACGAGATCCTGCCCGATCTGCAGGCCCGGATCAGCGCCTCCAAGACCATCGCCCGTCCGCAATTCCGCGAGCTGGTTTTCCAAACGTATTACGATCCGGAGAGCAATCGGCAGTTCAACGGCAACCCTGCTCTGAACGACACCGAGCTGACCAATTACGAGGCCCGCCTCGAATATTACATGGGCGGTGGCGACCGGATCAGCGTGGCCGGTTTCTACAAGGATCTCGAAAATCCCATCGAGATCTTCTCGAGCTTCTCGGACAACGATCAGGTCAGCAGTTTCGCCAACGCGCCCGCGGCCACGCTTTACGGCGCCGAGCTCGAAACACAGGTCACGCGTGACCTGTACGACTGGGGCGGCTTCTGGGAGACCAAGCAGTTCGTCGTCATAGCGAACTACACCTACACCCAGTCCGAGCTGAAAATCGCGCAGGGCGATGTTACGAGGGTGTATGACCGCGACCAGCCGGCATCCAACTTCTTCCGCGACGGCGTGCCGCTGACCGGCCAGTCGGATCATCTGGTCAATCTCCAGCTCGGACTGGAGGATCAGGAAGAACTGCAGCAGTTCACCGTGCTGTTCAGCTATGCGAGCGAACGGGTGACCAGCCGGGGCACCAGCTCGCTGCTCCCCGACATCGTCGAGGATCCGGGCCTGCGGCTCGACCTGGTCTATCGCCAGGGCCTCGAGGCTTTCGGTATTCCGCTCGAACTGAAGCTCGAGGCGCGCAATCTCACGGGCCGCGATCATCTCGAGTTCCAGGACAACGGGACCAACCGGATCGACATCAACACTTATGAGGTCGGGCGCAGCTTCGGGGTCGGGCTTTCGGCCGAATTCTGAGCCGCACGGACATTATCCGCCGAGCGAGGGGCCGTCCTGCGGGGCGGCCCTTTTCGTTTCTGCAATCGGGAAGGGGCTCAAGCCGAGTCGTAGACGTAGCCGACCGAGCGCACGGTGCGCAGCGGCGGTTCGGCGCCGACCGCCTCGAGCGCACGGCGCAGGCGGCCGATCCAGACATCGACGGTGCGTTCGTCGATCGGGGAATCCTGCTTGCCCAGACCGGCGATGAGCGCCTGGCGCGTCAGCACCCGGTCGGGGTTTTCCGCCAGGAATCGCAGCAGCCTGAATTCATTGGGGCGCAGGCTGACCGGCTTGCCAGCCCAGCGCGCCTGCAGCGAGCCCATGTCGATCGTCAGCGGGCCGAGATCGAGCACCTTGGCAAGATGGCGCTGCTCGAGCGGCGAGCGCAGCGCGAGCACCCGGTCGAGAACGCTGCGGCGATCGAGCGGGCCGATCAGATAGTCGTCCGCGCCGGCCTGCAACGCGCGGCGGCGATCCTCGGCGTCGCCGCTCTCGAGCACCATGGTGACATGCGCATCCTGCAGCCGCGGATCGGCGCGCAGCCGGCGGCACATCTCGAGCCCCGCCATGGTGGGGAGCACCCAGTCGACGAACACCCAGACCGCGCCTTCGGCGAGCCGGTCCGGGCCATCGGCTCCCAGCCGCGCGAAGACGAAGCGCGTGCCTTCGTGCTCGAAGCTTTCGAGCGCTTCGCCGAGTTCGGCGGTCAGAAATATCGTGACGGTTTCCACCCCGGGCCCCTCCTTGGGAGAGAGACCGGATTGGCGCGCTAGTGTGACCTGATTGTGACGGGATTGCGGGCGAAATTCAGATAGCGCGGCCGACCACTTCCTTCATGATCTCGCTGGTCCCGCCGTAGATCCGCTGGACGCGCGCATCGCGCCACAACCGGGCGATCGGATATTCGTTCATATAGCCCGCACCGCCATGCAACTGCAGCCCCATGTCGCAGCACTCCCATTGCAGTTCGGTGTGCCACAGCTTGGCGGCGCTGGCCTCGTCGGTGGTGAGTTTGCCCTGCAGATGGCGCGTGATCGCCCAGTCGAGATGCGCCCAGCCGACCTGCAGCTTGGCCTTGAGGTCGGCGAGGACGAATTTGGTGTTCTGGAACTCGATCACGGTGCGACCGAAGGCCTTGCGGTCCTTCACGAAGGCGACCGTCTCGTCGAAAGCGCGCTGGGCTCCCGCCTGCGCGCCGACGGCGATGGAGAGGCGTTCCTGCGGCAGCTCCTCCATCAGATGGATGAAACCGCGCCCTTCCTGCCCGAGCAAATTGTCCTTGGGCACGCGGCAATCCTGGAAGAACAGTTCGGAGGTATCGGCGGAGTGTTGGCCGATCTTGTCGAGATTGCGCCCGCGCTCGAACCCGGTGGTCCCGGCATCGACGAGGATCAGGCTGGTGCCCTTGGCGCCCTGGCTGGGGTCGGTCTTGGCGACCACGATCACGCAATCGGCGTTCTGACCGTTGGTGATGTAGGTCTTGGAGCCGTTGACCACCCAGTGGTCGCCATCGAGCACGGCGGTGGTGCGGATGCCCTGCAGATCGCTGCCCGCGCCCGGCTCGGTCATGGCGATGGCGGTGATCACGTCGCCCGAGACCATGCCGGGGAGGTATTTCGCGCGCTGTTCGTCGGTCCCCAGCCGCTCGAAATAATTTGCGGTGATGTCGTTTTGCAGCGTGAAGCCCGCCGAGCTGCCGAGATAGGCGAGTTCCTCGGTGACCACGCAGTTGAAGCCGAAATCGAGCCCCAGCCCGCCGTTCTCCTCGGCAACGGTGGGGCACAGCATTCCCGCCTCGCCCAGCGCCTTCCACGCCTCCCGCCCGACGATGCCCTCCTCTTCGTGTTGGTCGAGAAAGGGGGTCATGTGTTCGGCGAAGACCTTGCGGACGGTGCCGCGGAAGGCTTCGTGGTCGTCGCTATAGGCGGTGCGGCTGGCGGTATCGAGCATGGGTCTGGTCCTCAGGCGTTCAGGAAGCCGGTCAGGCGCTGGCGGATGATCTGGTCGGCTTCGGCCATGATCGTGTCGATCAGATCCTTGCAGGTGGGAATGTCGTGGATCAGCCCGGCGACCATGCCGCAGGACCAGGCGCCGGCGTCCATCTCGCCTTCCATCATGATCCTGGGATAGACGCCCGCGACCTCCTCGATGATGTCCTCGAACTTGAGATCGGCGCCGAGCTTGCGCTCCTTCTCGATCAGCCGTTCGACCGCATCATTGGTCATCACCCGCTCGGTGTTGCGTAAGCTGCGCATCACCAGCCTGGTGTCGAGCTCGGAAGCGGCGACGATCGCCTGTTTCACATTCTCGTGCACAGGCGCTTCCTTGGTGGCGATGAAGCGGGTGCCCATGTTGATGCCTTCCGCGCCCATCGCGAGGCTGGCGACGAGGCTGCGCGCATCGGCCTGCCCGCCGCTGGCGACGAAGGGAATGTCGAGCTCGTCCGCCGCGCGCGGCAGCAGGATCATGTTGGGAATGTCGTCCTCGCCGGGATGGCCGCCGCATTCGAAGCCGTCGACGCTGACCGCGTCGCAACCGATCGCCTGCGCTTTCAGGCTGTGACGCACGCTGGTGCATTTGTGGATTACCTTGATCCCGGCATCCTTGAGATGCGGCAGCACCGCCTGCGGGTTGTTGCCCGCGGTCTCGACTACCCTGACTCCGCCCTCGATGATAACCTTGATCAGCCCGGCGTAATCGGGCGAATTGACGCTGGGCAGGAAGGTCAGGTTCACACCGAAGGGCTTGTCGGTCAGCTCGCGGCACTTGGCGATCTCGGCGGCGAGCTTCTCGGGCGTCCCCTGCGTCAGCCCGGTGATGATCCCCAGCCCGCCAGCGTTGGACACCGCTGCCGCCAGCTCGGCAAAGCCGACATAATGCATGCCACCCTGAATGATCGGATGCTCGATTCCGAACATTTCGGTGATGCGGGTCTTCATGGCGGCTCTCCCTTTGTGTTTCGTTTTGCAACGCGTATCGGTCGCACGAGAGGCACGCAAGGGAGAGATGTCGCATGGACGAGCAGGACGCGATCGACGAGCGGACACCGGTGATCGTGGGGGTCGGCCAGATCAACGACCGCCCCGCACGACCCGAGGACGGGCTCGACCCTATCGGGTTGATGGCTGAGGCGCTGCGCCGCGCCGACGGCGACGCCGGAGACGGGTTGCTGGCGGCGTGCGATTCGCTGGCGGTGGTGAGTCAGCTCGCCTGGCCGCAGCTCAACCCGGTCGACGGCAGCCTGGCCGAGGCGCTCGGCATCGCCCCCGCGCATAGCGAACAGACCGCCATGCCCAATGGCGACAGCCCGATCCGCCTGCTGCACGAAGCCGCCAACCGGATCGGCGCGGGCGAGGCGCGGATCTGCGCGGTGGTCGGCGCGGAAGCGCTGCGCACCGCCGCGCAACTGGCTGCTGCCAAGGCAAAGGCGGGCGACGAAAAGCCCAATGCGCTGCGCGATGCCAGCCACAGGCGGCGCGTCGGCTATGCCCAGAGCTACGGGCTGACGGTGCCGGTCGATGTCTATCCGCTCTACGAGAATGCAGGGCGCGCCGCCTATGGCCAGTCGCTCGCCGAGGGTCAGGCGGAGAGCGGTGCGCTGTGGACGGGGATGAGCGAGATCGCCGCGCAATGCGACCACGCCTGGATCCGCGATGCCGTGGCACCCGAAGACGTCGTGACGCCATCGGAGGGTAACCGTCCGCTGGCCTTTCCCTACACCAAGCTCCAGGTGGCCAATTCCTCGGTCAATCAGGGGGCCGGATTTTTGGTCACCAGCCTGGCCGAAGCACGGCGGCGCGGGATCCCTGAGGAGCGGCTGATCCATATCGGGTATGGCGCCGCGGCGCATGAGCATGGCGATTTTCTCCGGCGCGACAGCTACGCCGGCTCGCCCGGGCTGACCGTCTCGATCGCGCGGACGCTCGAACTCAACGGAGTCACCGCCGCCGATCTCGACCATGTCGAGCTCTACAGCTGCTTCCCCTGCGTCCCCAAGATGGCGCGCCGCGTGCTCGCCTGGCCGCTGGAGAAGCCGATCACCCGGTTCGGCGGGCTGACCTTCGGCGGCGGACCCATTGGCAATTATATGAGCCATGCACTCGCCTGCATGGTCGAGAGCTTGCGCGCGACCGGCGGGCGCGGCTTGCTGTTCGCCAACGGCGGCTATGCGACGCAAAACCATACGATCCTGCTCTCAGCCGAGCCGACCGGTGCGCGCTTCCCGCAGGATTTCGATTACCAGGCCGAGGCCGACGCCCTGCGCGGGGAGATCCCGCCGCTCGACGAGGCCTATTGCGGGCCGGCGACGATCGAGACCTACACGGTGCACTATGCCCGCGACGGCGCGCCGAGGCTGGGAACGGTCGTGGCGCGGACACCTACGGGCGCGCGGACACTGGCCAGCGTGCCGCCCGAGGACAGGGCGACGCTCGACCTGCTCACAAGCGGGGTGCAGGAGCCGGTGGGCAGGCCGGGCACGATCCTCGCCGGCGAGACCGGGGACGATCTGCGCCGTTGGGTGCCGGACGCAGCCTGGAGCACTTCTCCTCCCCCTTGAGGGGGAGGCCGGGTGGGGGTGTTCGGCGCTCGAAGCTTCATGCGCCGCACCCCCCCCCCCGGCCCCTCCCCTAGGGGAGGGGTGTAGCAACTCCAGTCTCTGACTTTCTTTGCTCTAGCCGCGCGTCACAGGTCGGTGAACTTGGCCACGCGCTTCTGCATCCCCGCCATCACCGCCTCGACCTGATTGGGACGGCGGATGACCTGCGCCTGCTCCTCGCTTTCGGCGAGCAGGATCGCGTCGGTATCGCCTTCCAGCATCGTGTCCATCAGCCGCTTGGCGGCGCGGATCGCCTCGGGGTTGCGGCTGGCGATGGTCTCGGCGATGGCCTGCGCGCGCGCCAGCGGTTCCTCCTCGAGGAACGTCGCCAACCCGTAGTCCAAAGCCTCTTCGCCAGTGAATTCGCGGTTGGTATAGACCAGCTCGCGCAGCACATCGTCGCGGATCAATCCCCGCCACAGCGCGTAGCCGCCCATGTCGGGGACCAGCCCCCATTTCATCTCCATGATCGCCATCCGCGTCTGCGGGTGGACCACGCGGATATCCGCGCCGCTGGCGATCTGCAGGCCGCCGCCGAAGCACACGCCGTGCACCGCGGCGATTACCGGGACCGGGCATTTGCGCCAGGTCATTGCGACTTCCTGGAACTTGTTGGCATTGCCATGCGTGCGCTCGGTCAGCGGCGCGGCCTCGCCCGAGGGCGCGGCGGTGAAGCTCGCCATGTCGAGACCGGCGCAGAAGGCGCGCCCCTCGCCCGAGAGCACCACCGCACGCAGACCCGAAAGCGAGCGGACGTGCTCGCCAGCCGCGATGATCGCGTCGAACATCGCCGGGTCGAGCGCGTTCATCTTGTCGCCGCGGGTCAGGCGGACATGCGCGACGCCGTTGTCGGCAAGCTCGAAAGATAGGCAGTCACTGGGCTGCATGGGATGGTTCTCCTGAAGACTGCGCCGAGGACGGTGCGCGAGCGATGCGGCCCTGTCCACACCGTTCGGGTCTGGCCGAAGCGATCAGCCGCCGCTCTTCGCGAGGAAGCGCTTGATGTTGCGCGCAGCCTGGCGGATGCGCTGCTCGTTCTCGACCATGGCGATACGGACATAGCCCTCGCCCTCCTCCCCGTAGCCGACCCCCGCGGCGACCGCGACATCGGCTTCCTCGATCAGCCGCTTGGAGAATTCGAGACTGCCCATGCTTTCGAACCCCTTGGGCAGCTTGGCCCAGGCGAACATCGAGGCGGCGGGAGAGGGGATGTCCCACCCCGCCCGGCCGAAGGATTCCACCAGCACGTCGCGCCGCTTCTGATACAATTGGCGATTGCTCTCTATGATGTCCTGCGGGCCGTTGAGCGCGGCGCAGGCGGCCGCCTGGATCGGGGTGAAGGCGCCATAGTCGAGATAGCTCTTCACCCGGGTCAGCGCCGCGATCAGCTCGCGATTGCCCACCGCGAAGCCCATCCGCCAGCCGGCCATGGAGTATGTCTTCGACATCGAGGTGAACTCGACCGCGACGTCTTTCGCGCCCTCGGCCTGCATGATCGAGGGCGTCGGCACACAGTCGAAATAGAGTTCGGAATAGGCCAGGTCCGAGATCACCCAGACCCCGTTCTCGCGCGCCCAGTCGACCACACGCTGGTAAAATTCGAGATCGACCACTTCCGCCGTGGGATTGGACGGATAGTTGACCACCAGCATCGTCGGACGCGGGACGGTGTATTGCATCGCCCGGTCGAGCTCTCTCCAATACTCCTCGCCCGGAGTGGTCGGGACCGAGCGGATCGTCGCGCCCGCGATAATGAAGCCGAAGGTGTGGATCGGATAGGAAGGGCTCGGCGCCAGCACCACGTCGCCCGGAGCGGTGATCGCGGTCGCGAGGCTGGCGAGTCCTTCCTTCGAGCCCATCGTCACCACGATCTCGCTTTGCGGGTCGAGTTCGACCCCAAAGCGGCGCTGGTAGTAGCTGGCCTGCGCGCGGCGCAGCCCGGGGATGCCCTTGGACTGCGAATAGCCATGCGCATTGGGCTTGCGCGCCACTTCGCACAATTTGTCGATCACGTGCTGCGGGGGGGGCTGGTCGGGGTTGCCCATCCCCAGATCGATGATGTCCCGGCCCGCCTGTCGCGCGGCGTGGCGCAGCGCGTTCACTTCGGCAATTACATAGGGCGGCAGGCGTTTGATGCGGTAAAAGTCTTCGGACATGTGGGTTCCCGGGACACGAATGGCTCTTGTCACATTGATTACCTATTCATGGCGCAGGCGCAAAGACAGTCGCTATAGCGGATGCGCGGATAATCTAGGCTGCTACAAAGGCCTGCTTGCGCGCGGGAGGGATTTGGAATGAGCGACAGACGGGAGACCGGCGGAGAAACGACCGGCAAAGCAGCGAGAAGTCCCGAGGCCGAGCCCTTCGCCCAGGCGCTCGCGATGCAGAACCAGTTCGCGCAGGCCATGTTCGCGCCGCTCATGACCGGTGCCGAAGACCGCCCGGTCGCGGTGGACGACATGCAGCACTGGGCCGAAGTCGGGCAGAAGCTGCAGGACATGTGGCTGCAATATCAGACCGAACGCCTGTCCGACCCGCAGGCGATGCTGCCCTATCTCGATCCCTCGCGCTGGATGACGCTGGCGCAAGGCTGGTTCCGGCAGATGCCGCTGGCGCATGTCGAACAGCAAAAGGCGCTGTGGGACGAGGGCTTCCGGCTGTGGGAAGACGTGCTGGGACAATATGGCATCGGCTCCAAGGCAAACGAGGCCGCGGCAGGCGATCCGCAACTCCCGCGCAAGGACCGGCGTTTCGCCGACGAAAGATGGCGTGCGCACCCTGCGTTTGCGCTGCTGCACCAGACCTATCTGTTCCTCGCCGAACGCGTCGGCGAGATGGTCGACCGGATCGAGGGTCTGCCCGCTGACAGGCGCGAACAATTGCGCTTCACCACCAAGGCTATCACCGAGGCGGCGAGCCCGGCGAATTTTCCGCTGACCAATCCGGTGGTGCTCGAGCGCACGCTGGAGACGCGCGGCGACAATCTGGTCAAGGGGATGGAGCATCTGCTCGCGGATCTGCGCCGAGGACAGCTCAGCCACACCGATTCCAGGGCCTTCAAACTGGGCGAGAACATCGGGGTGACCCCTGGCAAGGTGGTCCACGAGACCCCGCTCTATCAGTTGATCCAGTACAGCCCGACCACCGAGAAGGTACTCGCCACCCCGCTGGTTATCTTCCCGCCGTGGATCAACCGCTTCTACATCCTCGATCTCAACGAGAAGAAGAGCTTCGTGCGCTGGGCGGTGGCGCAGGGGGCGACCGTGTTCATGGTCAGCTGGAAATCCGCCGATGCGAGCATGAAGGATGTGGTGTGGGACGATTACGTCCGCGCCCAGATCGATGCCATCGACCATGTCCGCAAGCGTCTCGACGTGCCCAGCGTAAACGCCATCGGCTATTGCGTGGCGGGCACGACGCTGGCCGCAACGCTGGCGGTGCTCCACCGGCGCGGCGCGCAGGACAAGGTCAAAAGCGCGACCTTCTTCACCGCGCAGGTGGATTTCGAGAAGGCCGGTGAGCTGCTCAACCTCGTCGACGACCAGCAGATGGCGGCGATCGAGGCGCTGGCGCCCGAAGGCTATCTCGACGGCCGCTACATGGCCGCGGCCTTCAACATGCTGCGCGGAACCGATCTGATCTGGAACTATGTGGTCAACAATTACCTGCTGGGCGAGGACTATCCGGCCTTCGACCTGCTCCATTGGAACGGCGACGTCACCAATCTGCCCGCGAAATGGCACAAGCAGTACCTGTGCGATCTCTATCGCGACAACCGACTAGTGGAAAAGGACGCGCTCAGCGTCGATGGCACGCCGATCGATCTCGGGCTGATCCGCACCCCAGCCTATATCCAGGCTGGCCGCGAGGATCACATCGCCCCGGCCGAAAGCGTCTGGCGGATGACCGATCACCTCGCCGGACCGATCCGTTTCGTCCTCGCCGGTTCGGGCCATATCGCCGGGGTGGTCAACCCACCCGAGGCGAACAAGTATCAGTACTGGCTCAACGAGAGCGAGGCGCGCAGCCTTGACGAGTTCACGCAGGGCGCGACCGAGCATCCCGGCAGTTGGTGGCCTGACTGGATCGAATGGCTGCGCGCGCAGGATGGCGTAACGGTTGCGGCCACGGGCAAGCGCAAGCCCGGTTCGCGCGGCGATACCGTGATCGAGGACGCTCCCGGACGTTACGTCATGGCCCGTTGAAGAGCGCCCTACCGCAAATGGTGCAGTGCACAATATTTCCTTGACTTCGCAGTTGCAGCATCCTACTTGTGCAATGCAACAAGAAGCGAGGATTCCATGGCCGAGAGCCCCACCAAAGCCGATAGCGCCGCCGAGAAGGCCTTTGCCGAGGCAAGCCTGAAAGGGACTGGCCTGAAGGCGACGGACTCGAAGGCCACGGGCGCCAAGTCCGGCACGGCTGAAAGCGTCGATCTCAAGGCCGTCGAAAAGGCAGTCGAGGCCGATGTCGCCGCTCCTGCCAAAGCGGTTGAAATCGCAAAGGCCGTTGCAGACGAAAAGAAGCCCGTTTCGAAACCCGATGCTTCGAAGGCGATGAAGGGCAAGAAGAAGGCTCGCGCCACCAAACCCGCCTCGCAAAGGCCGGTCCTGGCGAAGCAGCCCTGTCGGCCCCGTTCGACTCCGATTACCCCCATTCCAAAGACCCAGCGCAAGGATACCGTCATGGCTACTGCCAACACCACCAACACCGATTTTACCGCCACCGCCCAGAACACCGCTGCCGAAATGCAGAACCGCGCCAAGGCAGCCTTCGAGAAGAGCACCGCTCTGACCGGCGAAGTCACCGAATTCCACAAGGGCAATCTCGAAGCGCTCGTCGAGAGCAGCAAGCTGCTCGCCAGCGGCATGCAGGACCTGGGCCGCACCTATATGGAAGATGCCCGGACCGCCGCCGACACGGTGACCGATGACGTCAAGAAGATGGCCGCCATCAAATCGCCCACCGAGCTGTTCCAGCTGCAGGGCGAAATCGCGCGTCGCAACTTCGACGCCGCCGTGGCCCAAACCTCGAAGAACACCGAAGCGATGATGAAGCTCTTCACCGGGGCTTTCGCGCCGCTTTCGAACCGCGCCAGCGTCGCCGCCGAGAAGGTCTCGAGCGCCGCCTGAGCCGGTAACGATTTCTGTCCCGGGCTTCTCTCTCCTCTCTCTCTCGGCCCGGAGGCAAACGACAACGGGTCGGATGGTGTGCATGCCATCCGGCCCGTTTTTCGTTTCATCGCCAGCTTTCCGCCTTCGCGAAGGGGTTATTTTGTCATGAAACGGACCCGATCCGCCCGCCATGGGTTGCGAAGCGGCTCGGCCATACGATATTGCAGTGCTCAATGACCCGACTGATCGCCTCTTGCAGCCAGCTGCCCCTTCCCGCCCGCGCTGCGGACGAAGGCGCGGGCGAAGACGATAACGACACCGAGCGCCGCATCGGGGTCGCAACCAAGACCCGAGCCAAGCCCAAGAAGCCGAGCCAGTACAAGGTGCTGCTGCTCAACGACGATTACACCCCGATGGAATTCGTGGTGATCGTGCTCAAGCGGTTCTTCCGGATGGATATGGAGGAAGCGACGCGGGTGATGCTCCATGTCCACCAGAGGGGTGTCGGCGTGTGCGGTATTTTCCCCTATGAAGTCGCCGAAACCAAAGTGAACCAGGTCATGGATTTTGCGCGGCAGAACGACCATCCGCTGCAATGCACGCTCGAGAAGGCCTAGCGGGGCTTCCGATTGCCGCCGCTTGGCTCGTCTAAACCATAGGGCATGACCCGGCGGCGATTTCGCGCTAGAGCAAACGACCCTTCGATAAGTCACGGCGCGCCTTGTTCAACTTCATCCCCAGCATCGATCGCTACATCTTCCGGCTCGTGATCGTGCCGATGCTGGGCGTGTTCGCCCTCGCCGCATCGCTGCTGACGCTGGACAAGATGCTGCGGCTGTTCGATTTCGTCGCGGTCGAAGGCGGACCTGTCGGCGTGGTGTTCAAGATGCTGGCCACGCTGATCCCCGAATACGCCAGCCTGGCCATCCCGCTCGGCCTGCTGCTCGGGATCCTGTTCGCCTTTCGCAAACTGGCCACTTCGAGCGAACTCGATGTGATGCGTGCGGTGGGGCAGAGCTACGGCCGCCTGCTGCGCGTCCCCTATATCATCACTTTCGTGCTGATGGCGGTGAACATTGCGCTGGTGTTCTACATCCAGCCGATCAGCCGCTACACCTACGAACAGCTCGAATACGAATTGCGCTCGGGCGCGCTGGGCGCCTCGATCAAGGTCGGCGAATTCACCTCGCTGGCGGACCGGATGGCGCTGCGGATCGAGGAAAGCGAGGACGATGGCCGCGAGTTGAAGGGTATTTTCGCGCGCGTCGCCAACGACAAGGGTCAGGTCCTGTCGATCTCGGCGCGCGAGGGAGCCTTCCTCGCGACCACCGACAGCCCCGACACGATCATCCTCCGCCTGCTCGATGGCACCATCGTCCAGGATACCGGCAGCCAGACCCCGCGCGTGCTCACCTTCACCCGCCACGATCTGCCGATCGATCTGCCGCAGATGGAGGAGTTCCGGACCCGCGGCGATGCCGAGCGGGAATATATCCTGCCCGAACTGCTCAGCGTCGGCTGGAGCCAGGAAGAACCCGAAATCAAGCGCGCAGCCAGTCAGGCCAGTTTCAACTTCCGCATGGTCGAGGTGGTGATGATGCTGCTGATGCCGCTGCTGGCGGTGGCGCTCGCCATTCCGCCCAAACGATCGACCAGTGCGCTGGGCGTGTTCGTGTCGATCGTGATGGTGGTCTCCTATCACAAGGTGAACGAATACGGCGAGGATATCGCCGCGCTGGGGCGGATCGATCCGTTCTTTGCGCTGTGGGTTCCCTTTGCGGTCTTTGCCGCGCTGATCGGTTGGATGTATTACCGGGTCGCTTTCGTCCCTGGGGGCCAAGCCATCGGCGCGCTCGAAAACATCTTCGCGAAACTCGCCAAGCGGGTCGGCCGGTTGTTCGGCCGCGGACGGCGCGAAGCTCATCTGGCTCCGGCCGAGTAGGACGGAACCATGCAGCTCGATTTCTTTCCGTCGCGGACGCTGACCGTCTACCTCGCCAAGATGTTCATCACCCGCATCCTTGCAGTGCTGGTGATGCTGTTGCTGGTGCTGATGATGCTCGATCTGCTGTCCACCAGCGGCGAGATCCTCGCGGTCGAGGGCAACGGACAGGGCGAATTGCTCACCTATGTCAGCCTGCGCATTCCGCAGCTGGTCGCCCGCTTCCTGCCTTACTCGGTGCTGCTGGCGACGCTCATCACGCTCGTAGGGCTCAATCAGAACAGCGAGGTCGTCGCGATGAAGGCGGCCGGTCTGTCGGCGCATCAGGTGCTCGCTCCGCTGCTGCTGACCGCCGCGCTCGTGGCGGTGATCAGCTTCACCTTCAACGAACGCGTCGTCACCCGTGCGACCGCGTCGCTCAAGAGCTGGGAAGCGACCGAGTTCGGCGCCGTGCCGCCCGAATCCGCTGCCAAGGCAAACATCTACCTGACCGATGGGCAGAACGTCCTTTCTGCCGGCTCGATCGCGGGCAGCGGTGACGATATCGTGATGGCCGGGGTGACCTGGTACCGCCGCAGCCCCGAAGGCATGATCATCGAACAGGTTCGCGCGCCGCGCGCCACCTTTGCCGCGCCCGGCTGGGAACTCGAGCAGGCAACCAGGTTCGAAGTGGCGAATGCGGGTTCGGAGAAGCTCGACCGCCTCGTCGTGGGCGAACAGGTGACGCCGTCGCAGATCGATCTTGCCACCGTGGACCCCGACACGCTGCCTTTCTGGGAGCTGTCGGATTCGATCGAGCGCTACGAGGAAGTCGGCAGGCGAACGGCCGAACTGCGCGCGAAATGGTGGCATAAGCTGTCGGGGCCGTTGTCCTCGGTGCTGATGCCGCTGCTGGGGTCGATCGCGGCCTTCGGGCTGGCGCGGTCGGGACAATTGTTCCTCCGCGCGGTGATCGGTATGGCGCTGGGCTTCGCCTATTTCGTGGTCGACAACGCCGCGCTCGCAATGGGCAATTTCGGCGGCTACCCCCCGTTCTTGGCCGCCTGGGCGCCGTTCCTGCTGTTTCTGCTGGTCGGGGAGACGGTGCTGGTCCGCACCGAGGAATGACCGCCTGGTCGATCCGGCTCGCGCGGCGCGAGGACGCCGACGCTTTTCCCGCAATCGAGCGCAGCGCCGCCCAGCTGCTGGCAGGCTATCCGGGCATCGAAGGCATCGATCCGGAACGAACGCTGGCCTCCGACAGCTACCGCGCGCTGATTGCGAAGGGGCACAGCCTGGTCGCGATCGCCGAGGGCTGCGTTGTCGGCTTCCTCGTCACCGAACCGTGCGGGCGCGAACTGCACATCCGCGAAATGGATGTCGCAACCCGATGGCAGCGGCAGGGGATCGGCGCGATTATGATGCGCGCCTGCGGAATAGATGCCGTCAACGCAGGCTTTGCAGCGCTGACCTTGACCACCTTCCGCGACGTCCCCTGGAACGCGCCCTTCTACGCCCGGCTTGGCTTTGTCGAAATCGCCGAGCCGGATGAGCACGCTCGGCTCGATGCCGAGCTCGAAAAGGACGCAATTGCCGGTCTGAAGCGCGAACAGCGGGTCGCGATGATTCGGTTTCTCGGCTGAGAACAGCCGGAAAGAGCTCAGCGCGGCCGCATCGTGCTGCGCGCGATCCTTGCGACCAGCATCGTCATGCCCTTGTGGTTGGCGCCGTCATAGGTCGAGCCCACGCCCAGATTGTCGCGCAGACGGCGGTGCGCCTCGGGCAGCGAGTGATAGGGCATCGAGGGCATCAGGTGATGCAGCGCGTGATAGCGCAGCCCTACCGGCGCCCAGATCTCCGCGACCATCCCGGGCGGCGGGACATTGACCGAATCGAGAAACTGCGCGGTGACCGTCATCGGCTCGCCCTCGTTCTCCCACAGATGCGCGACCAGCGTGCGAAGCTGGTTGAGCACCGCGGTGACCGAAACCACCGCCAGCGCCACCAGCAGCGGCTTCCAGCCGAGGACGAACACGCTGCCGATCAGCAGCCATGACCACACGAACCCGCCCGCTTCCTGACGCAGCACCCGCCCCCGTAGCTCGCCCTCGGGGGGCCGGCGGCGGAACCGCGGGTTGATCGAGAGCGCGGAAAAGCGCTGCCAGGTGAGCTTGCGGATCGCGGGCACCAGCGCGCCCAGCGGTACCAGCACCGCGAAGCGGAACAGCAGCGCCACCGGTGCCAGCAGCGCCACCAGCACGAACAGCGGCAGCGACCAGGGCTTCATCAGCGCCAGCGGGAGATATTCGGGATCCTCCACCGTGCCATACTGCGTGCGCTTGTGATGAAGCGTGTGGACACCCTCGTACATAAAGGACGGGGTGAGCAGCGGAATTCCGACCAGCAGGTTCCAGCCGGTGCGGAAGCCCGGCAGCGCATCGCGGTGGATGTGCGACAACTCGTGGATGAACAGCAGCGCGCGGTAGAGCGCCAGCGCCGACACCAGCCCCAGCGCGGCCGCCGCCAGCGGTGCGTCGACCAGGATCGCACCCGCCAGCGCGCCATAACCGATAGCGGCGGAGAGCAGCATGTCGGTCCAGTAGATCGCGGGGCTCGCCACGGCGATATCCTTGGTCAGATCGCGCGCGGCGCGCAGCATCGCCTTGTCGTCGGCGATAGGCACACGCACCCGAGGCGCGGTTGCCTGCGGTGCGCCGCGATCGGCGGGGATGGTCTGTTGCATGGTCATAATCGGTCTATCACAAGCGGCCCTTACCGCATTTCGGCCGCGCAAGACAGCGGCGCGGGGGTCGCTTGACAAAGCCTCGTGTGCCACCGCAGGGGCGAACCCAGGCTGAACGAGGGGTCACAGTGGCGTGACAGGAAAAATAGGTATCCGGGCGATCTCCGGCAAGCGCGAACGCGCCGAATTCGTCGATCTGGGGCGCCGCTTCGCCAAGGACGTGCCGCACAGCGTTCCGCAATTGCGCTCCGAACAACTCGAGCTGGTCGATCCGGATCGCAACCCCTTCTTCGGCCATGCCCGCGTGCAATTGTTCATCGCCGAGCGCGACGGCGAGGCGGTGGGACGTATCTCTGCGCATATCGACGAACTCGCGCTCGAACTGCCCCCCGAACAGGGAATGGGCCCGGGAACCGGCATGTTCGGCTATTTCGATGCCGCCGACGAGCAGGTCGCCCATGCCCTGCTCGCGCAGGCCGAGGACTGGCTGCGCGCGGAGGGCATGACCAAGGTTCTGGGGCCGATCTCCCTGTCGGTGTGGGAAGAGCCCGGTCTGCTGGTCAAGGGCCACGATCATTCCCCGATGATCATGATGGGGCATCATCCCGCCCATTATCTCGGCTGGATCGAAAGCGCGGGCTACGCGACCGCCAAGCTGCTGCGCACCTACGAGCTCGACGTGAAGGGGGAGTTCCCGCCGCTGATCCGGCGCATCATCGCCTCGGGCGAACGCAACGATCGGATCAAGGTGCGCTATGTCGACAAGGCGCAATGGGATCGCGAGGTCCGCATCGTGCTGGAGATTCTCAACGATGCCTGGTCGGACAATTGGGGCTTCGTGCCCTTTACCGACCGCGAGACCGCCTATGCCGGCAAGAAGCTGCGTCCGCTCATCCGCGAGGAGATCAACATGATCGCCGAAGTCGATGGCGAGCCGGTGGCCTTCATGCTGACCTTCCCCGATGTGAACGACATGCTGCGCAAGACCGGCGGCAAACTGTTTCCCTTCGGCTGGTTGCGGCTGCTGCGCTGGGCTCGCAACCCCAAGGGCGCCGGACTGCGGGTGCCGCTGATGGGGGTGCGCAAGGCGCTGCACAATTCACGCCTCGCCAGCCAGCTGGCTTTTATGATGATCGGCCAGATTCGCCGCAATGCAGCGGAAATCTACGATTCCGATCGCGCCGAAATCGGCTGGGTGCTCGACGACAACAAGGGTATGGTCGCAATTGCCGAAACCATCGGCACGACCGTCAATCGCGAATACGCCATCCTGCAGAAGCCGCTTTGACCCTGAAACTCGCGGTGTGGCATCGGCGCCACGACCGGGCGGTAAAACATGCCGGTGGGAACCATGGCCGGGCGCGAACGGTTTTCAGACGATTCCGGGCACGTATGCGCGGACAGGTTGGGGCCGAATGACACACACGCCACAAACGAACGGGACCTGCGTCCCAAGGGCCGATGGCGTCCTGCCTGGCCGCATCCTGATCGTCGAGGACGACGCGATCCTCGCGGTCACCATCGAGATGACGCTGCGCGATGCAGGCATCGAAGATATCGAAATGTGTTCGACCACCGAAATGGCACTCGTCGCCTTGCGCGCCAAACAGCCCGACGCGATCGTGCTCGACGTCCATCTGGCCGATCGCGACGATGGCTGGACCATCGCCGAACTGGTGCGCTCGCTGGGGCCAAACAGCCCGCGGATCGTCTTCTCGACCGGCGCTCCGCGCGATATCCCGCCGGAAATCGCCGAACTGGGCTGCGTGCTTGAAAAGCCCTACGATCCGCAGACTTTGGTCGATGTGTTGCGCGAACCCAAACGGCGCGGGATCATTTCCCGGCTGCGAAGCGCGCTGACCTGATTTCGCCGGGGCGGCCCGATGGGCAAGCGCCTGCCCGCTTCGCGCGATCGCCATTTCCAAAAAAAAAGGCCTCCGCTCTTGAGAGCGAAGGCCTTCGGGATCGTGTCACCAGCCGCTTGGACGGGAGGGGGGGTCTCGGCGGTGACATTAGACAAATGGTCGGACCCAAAGCAGGTTCCCACGGCCGCGAAAATTTTTCGCATTTTTTTGCTGCAGCAATAGAACCCCGTGTTCACTCGGCTGCACAAAACGTCGGCGCCCGTCCATCCGGCACTCGGATTCTGCACCTTTGGTCGCCGAATTCAGCCTCGGGGCCCGCAACTCGCCGCGCCCAAGCGCCAGCATTTCATCCGGTCGGCGCGGTCCGAGCGGGCGCCAGCCAGGACGATTCTGAACCCGGCGCGCGCGGCACGGGTTTTGATTGTCGGCTGCGATCAATCCTCCATTGCCCCCGCTTGTTCTATGGACCATTGGCGGGGTTGGAAAATTGTCAATTTGCCGTGGGATGGTCGCTCGGCGAGCGGAACCATCCCAATTGGCCTGCGTTCTAGGCGCGCTAACCTTGGAAGGGGACTCTATGTCGCTTGGTGATCAGATTGCGAAGAATTTGCCGTATTTGCGCCGGTATGCGCGCGCCCTGACCGGATCCCAGGCGACGGGCGATGCCTTCGTCCGGGCGACGCTGGAAGCGGCGCTGGCCGATGAAGACCTCAAGCGATCGCTGGATGGCGGCCGTGTTCCGCTCTATCGCGCCTTCAACAAGGTGTGGGCGAGCGCCTATCTGGAAACCCCCGAGCCCGCGAACGAGTCCGGTGCCCACGAGCAGGCTGCAAGCGGAAGGCTCAAGGCGATCACGCCGATGAATCGCCAGGCGCTGCTGCTCACGACGCTCGAGGATTTCTCGGTCGATCAGGCCTCCGAGATCATGGAAGTCGAGCCCGACGAGATCGAGAAGCTGGTGCAGGAAGCGGTCGCGGAAATCGACCGCGAAACCTCGACCAGCGTGCTGATCATCGAGGATGAGCCGCTGATCTCGATGCAACTCGAGGATCTGGTCAAGTCGCTGGGCCACGAGATCTGCGGAACCGCGGCGACGCGGACGCAGGCGCAGGAAGTGGTCGCCGAAAAGACCCCGGGCCTGGTCCTGGCCGACATCCAGCTGGCCGACGGCTCTTCGGGACTCGACGCTGTCGACGATATCCTCGCGATCGACACGGTGCCGGTGATCTTCATCACCGCCTATCCCGAACGCCTGCTGACCGGCGACCGGCCCGAGCCGACCTATCTTGTCACCAAGCCCTTCCAGGAACAGACCGTTCGCGCAGCGATCAGTCAGGCGCTGTTTTTCGGATCGAGCCGCCCGATCGGCTGAACTCCGCCTTCTTTAGGGATCTGAGAAAAGATGGCGGTCCTGCGGGGCCGCCATTTTTCGTTAGGGCGGAGGGTTCGTGCAGTTCCTTCCTCGCACGGGATATGGCGAGAGGCTGGAAGGGCGCTGCAAACCTCAGGCAATCGCCGCGACGGTCACGCCTCGGGCAAGGCGTGGCGCTTGGCACGGATCTCGAAAGCGCTGCGTTCGCGCACCGGCACCAGCAGAGTGCAGCGCACGCCCTCAGGGGCGAAGACGAGCTCGACCGGATGGCGCAGTTCGTGCGCCACGATCTTCTCGATCAAATCGGTGCCAAAGCCGCGCTGGCGCTGCTGCGGCACGGGTGGGCCTCCGCTTTCGGCCCAGTGCAGCCGCGCCAGATTATCCGCGGCCAGTTCCCAGGTGACCGAAACCGTGCCGCCTTCTGTGCTCAGCGAGCCGTATTTGGAGGCATTGGTCGCCAGTTCGTGCAGCGCAAGGCCCAGCGAGAGCGCATCATTGGGCGCCAGTTCGACGGTCGGTCCCTCGCAAACCACGCGGTGCGATTCGTCATGCGCATAGGGCGCAAGTTCGGCTCCCACCACCGCCGCGATCGGGGTGGTGCCCCATTCGGACTGGGTCAGCAGGTCGTGCGTCGCCGAGAGCGCGCGGATGCGGCCATCGAGCCCGTCGGCGAAATCCTCGACATCGTGGGCCCGCCGGCGCGTCAGCGCGACGATCGAAAGGACGTTGGCGAGCGTGTTCTTGACCCGGTGGTTCAGCTCGCGGGTGAGCGAGTTGCGGATCGAGTTCTGTTCGGCGAACCAATTGAGCGAGCGCTGATCCTCGAGCGCCTGCTGCGTCAGCAGACGGGTCACGATCATCAGCAGGCTGGCCACGGCGAGGCCGAACAATAGCGTGATCAGCGACATCGGCGACAGCACCCCGCTCCCCGCCGCCTGGATGACCAGCGTCATGTCGCGGTTGGCGACCCTGACCGTCTGTTGCAAAATCTCGCCGCTCAGTTCGTCGCCCTCCAGACTGCCGAGCAGATTGTCCTCGTCGGGATTGCCATCGTAGAGCCTGACCCCGAGCCCCTTGCGATCGACCAGCTCCGCTGCCGAGGCGAGGAAGTCCTGGGCATTGAACGGGCTCATGATGAAGCCCTTGAGCTGCCGCTCGCCGGAGCTGGTGTCGAACACCGGCATGAAGATCAGAAAGCCAGGCGCGAAGCCGTCGCCTTCCTGGACGAGCACGACGCGGCCGCTGGCGGTGGGGCGCATGGTCCGCTCGGCCTCGTCCATCGCCGCGCGCCGGATCGGCTCCGAATACATGTCGAAGCCGATCGCGCGGCGGTTGCGCGCGGTATCGGGCTGGAGCAGCGCGATAGGCACGAGCATGTCGCGCGGTTGTTCTGCCAGCGTCGGCTGCACTTCCATCTCGGCGACGCGGTAGCGGCCCAGATCGCTTTCGAACTCGGCTACTTCGCGGGCGTTGAGAACCGGTGCCCAGCCGTAACCCTCGGCTCCGCGATAATCCGCATCGAGCCGCAGTTCCGCCACGAAGCGGCCAAAGGTCGCCATGTCGACCCGGCCGACGGTGGAAAACAGCGCCGCTCCGGCGCGCAGGTAGGAGGCGTTCACCGAAGCGCGCCGCTCCAGCGCCGAGGCCATCGCGATCGCCGTGCGGTTCATCATCACCTGCTCGCGCTGCTCCTCGCCGCGCTCTATCGCGAATACGCTCAGACAGGTGATCGCGATAACGAGCAGGAAGATCGCCGCCGGGATTGCCCGCGGGTAGGTGACAAGCCAGCGGCGCGGACCGGAATCGAGCATGCTGACCTTTTGAGACAGGATTTGGTCCCCCGAGAGTTGATTGCTTGGCCGGAACGGCTGTAGGAAGCGCCCGCCATATGCAGCCGGTCTGTGTGTGGGGAACCAAATTCGGGAGGCTTCGTTCCCTGGTAACCATGGGATCGAACAAACCGCGTTACGTCGCAGGACGCGATTTGTGATAAGGACGTGCCAATTCAATTATGACTTCGGATAAAAATGACCTCGACGCTCGCGGGTCCGACGTGCCGCGCAAACGCGAAGCGGGCCAGTCGAACAAACCGCAATGGGCCAATGGCCTGCGACAATTGTACGATTCCGTGGTGGAAGAAGACATCCCGGATCAGTTCAAGGATCTGCTCTCTAAACTGGACGCAAAGGACTGATGGGGTCGGAAAAACGGACGGCTAGCGAAAAGGCCGCATTCAAACGCGAACTGACCGACGTGGTCCCACATCTGCGCGCCTTTGCACGCGGATTGTGCGGTCGTGCCGATATGGCCGACGATCTCGTCCAGGAAGCACTGCTCAAGGCATGGGCGGCGCAGGAACGATTCGAACCTGGCACGTCGATGCGCGCCTGGACCTTCGTGATCCTGCGCAACGCCTATCTCACCGACATGCGCCGCAACCGCTTCCGCGGCGAGTACGACGAGAATGTCGCCGAGCGGATTCTCACCGCACCCGCGGGCCAGGAAGAGCCGATCCATCTGTCCGATATGCACCGTGCGCTGCTGACCCTGCCGCCCGAACGGCGCGAAGCGCTGCTGCTGGTCGGGGCCGGCGGCTTCTCCTACGAGGAAGCGGCCAATATTTGCGGTTGCGCAGTCGGCACGATCAAGAGCCGGGTGGGCCGCGCCCGCGCCGCGCTCAACACGATGCTTGCAGATGGCGATATCCCGCGCCGTTCGACCGCCGACGATACCGCGCATCGCGCGATCCTGGAGGAACTGGACGATGTTGCCGCGGGCAACGGCGTCGCCTCGCGAAGCTGACCGGCTCCCGCAATTGATGCCGGGTCTTGTCGCTGCGCGCCGCGCGGCGCATCCTGCGCCTGCATGACCACGCCCGAACCTCAGCCACAGACCGCCGATGCCCGCTCCCGATCGGGCCGGCGGCTGGCCTTCGCGGAGCAGGAACTGCGGCTGATTTCGGCGCTGGTGCTGCTGATCGGCCTTGGCCTGTTTCTGGCCCTGCCCTTCGTCCTCTCGATCGGTTCGGTGGTGTTCCTGCCGCTGACGGCAGCCGTCGTGCTCACGATCATCCTCTCGCCGCTTGCCGACAAGCTGGCGATCTGGGGTCTGCCCAACGTCCTCGCCTCGCTCGTTTCGCTCCTGGTGTTTCTGGCGATCGTGATCCTCGCCCTCGCGCTGATCCTTCAACCGGCCTTCGCGCTGTTCGAGCAGCTGCCCGATATGGTCGACACGGTCGGTAGGCGCTTTGCCGAACTGCGTAACCAGTTCGGCTGGATCGCGCAGATCAACGAAGATCTGGCCGAGCTGATGGAACGCGGGAATGGCCCCCGGGTCGTGATCGCCAGCCCCAGCCTGCTTCAGGAAATGGCCTTTGCAACGCCAAGCGTGGTTATCGAGATCGTGCTGATGCTGCTGATGGTCTTCTTCATGATCGAAGCGCGCGTGCGCCTGCGCCAGCGCCTGCTGCTCGACCGCGTTTCCTTCGGGGCCAGCGTCAAGGCGGCACGGGTGCTGCGCGAGGTCCAAGACCGGGTGGCTGCCTATATTCTGACCGTCGGCTGGATCAATCTCTGCGTCGGGGTGATCGTCGGCGCCGGCGCCTGGGCACTGGGAGTGGAGGCGCCGATCATGTGGGGCGGTCTCGCCGCGCTGCTGAATTTCATCCCCTACATCGGCCCGACGCTGATGATCGGCCTGCTGGCGCTGTTCGGGATCGGCACCGCCGAAACGGTGCTGCTGGGCCTAATCCCCGCCGCCGCCTATCTCGGCTTGCATACCATCGAGGCGAATGTGGTAACCCCTTCGATCCTCGGCGCACGCTTCACCATGAACCCGGTGATGATCCTGATCGCGTTGAGCTATTTTTCCTGGATCTGGGGCGTACCCGGTGCGCTGCTCTCGGTGCCGCTGCTGCTGACGCTCACGGCGCTGTTCGAGCATATCGGACGGCCCAACCTTATCGGGTTTGTTTTCGGAGAACCGCTGTTTGCGGAGAACCTTCTGGCGAGCGAGCCTGAAGAGCATGGTCCGCGAACTTCAGACCCGGCTTGATCGGCGGCGCCGCTCCCGGGACACTTGAATTCGGATAAGAAAAGGCCCGTCCCACCAATCGGTGGAACGGGCCCAATCCATTTTTCAGCCTCGGTTTCAGCCGGGATACTTCCAGCACTCGCCGCGTGCAAGATTCTCGGATGCGAAGCTCCAGTTGAGCTTGTTGTCGAGCACTGCGCCGAGATATTTGGGGCGCGCATTCTGGTGATCCAGATAATAGGCGTGTTCCCACAGATCGATCACCAGCAGCGGATTGTAACCCTGGTCAGCGAGCGTATCGCCATCGTGGGTCTCCTCGATCGAAAGCTTGCCATCCTTTTCAGCAAGCCAGACCCAGCCGCTGGCGAAATGGCCCGCGCCGCGCTCGGCGAGTTTGCTCTTGAGTTCGGCAATCGAACCGAAAGCAGCGTCGACCATGCTCTTGAGTTCGCCCGACGCCGCCGATTCCTCGCCGGTCAGCGAATGCCAATAGAAACCGTGGTTCCAGCTCTGCGCGGCGTTGTTGAACAGGCCCTGGTCGCTGCCGCGCGCGGCAGCGACGACTTCCTCGAGCGACTTGTCGGCGTGGTCGGTGCCTTCGATCGCCTTGTTGGTCTTGTCGATATAGGCCTGGTGGTGCTTGCCGTGGTGATAGGAAAGCGTCTCGGCCGAAATTGCCGGTTCGAGTTCGGTGTCAGGATACGGCAGGTCGATGAGTTTGAAAGCCATGAGTGGTCCCCTCTGGTTCTGAATTCGTGAGATCGGTTCAACCCTTGCAACGCTTGGCGCGGCGATGGGTTGCAAAGTGCTAGACGAAATTTCCCCAGGCTCCCACCGGAGAATACCGGGCTCGAGAGAGACCTTCCCAAATCGCCTCCAAGCGGGCAGAAGCGCGCCGGCATGCAGGTCCAGAAGCGGGCCAAGAGCGGACAATGGAATCAGGATGACACGCAAGTTCTTCGGTACCGACGGCATTCGCGGACGGACCAATTCGGATAAGATGACGGCCTCGACCGCGATGTGCATCGGCCAAGCCGCCGGTGCGCATTTCCGCCGCGGAACACATCGCAACCGGGTGGTGATCGGCAAGGACACGCGGCTCTCGGGCTATATGGTCGAGAGCGCGCTGGTGGCGGGCTTCACCAGCGTCGGAATGGACGTGATCATGACCGGACCCCTGCCGACGCCGGCGATCGCCATGCTGACGCACGAGATGCGCGCCGATCTGGGCGTCATGATCTCGGCCAGCCACAATCCCTTTGAAGACAATGGTATCAAGCTGTTCGGCCCCGACGGGTTCAAGCTGTCCGACGAGGACGAGATGGCGATCGAGGCGCTGCTCGACCAGAAGCCCCAGCTTGCCGAACCGCAGGACATCGGCCGCGCGCGGCGGATCGAGGATGCGCGCGGGCGCTATATCCATGCGGTCAAGCAGTCGATCGGTGCCGACGTCCGCCTCGACGATCTCAAGGTGGTGGTCGATTGCGCCCATGGCGCGGCCTATCAGGTCACGCCTTCGGCGATCTGGGAACTGGGTGCCGAGGTCGTCACCCTCGGGGTCACGCCCAACGGCACCAACATCAATGATGGGGTCGGCTCCACCTCGCTCGATGCGATCAAGGCGAAGGTGGTGGAAACCGGCGCGGATATCGGCATCGCGCTGGATGGCGATGCCGACCGGCTCATCCTGATCGACGAGAAGGGAAAGACGGTCGATGGCGACCAGATCATGGCGCTGATCGCCACGCGGATGTCCGAAAAGGGCGAGCTGCGGGGCGGCGGCGTTGTCGCCACGGTTATGTCCAACCTCGGGCTGGAGCGCTATCTCGAGGGCATCGGTCTGACGCTGGAGCGGACCAAGGTGGGCGATCGCCATGTGCTCGAGCGGATGAAGCAGGGCGGTTTCAACGTCGGCGGAGAGCAATCGGGCCACATGATCCTGCTCGATCATGCCACCACCGGCGACGGCACCGTTGCGGCGCTGCGCGTGCTCTCCAGCCTCGTGCGATCAGGGCGTGCGGCAAGCGAATTGCTCCACCTGTTCGATCCGGTCCCGCAATTGCTCAAGAACGTGCGCTACGATGGCGGTCAGCCGCTCGAGGCGGAAGGCGTCAAGCAGGCAATCGCCGCTGGCGAAGCCGAACTCGCCGGCAAGGGTCGCCTGCTGATACGCGCATCGGGCACCGAGCCGCTGATCCGCGTCATGGCCGAGGGCGACGATGCCGCGCAGGTCGAGCGCATCGTCGACAGCATCTGCGATGCGGTGCAGGCGGCCACCTGATGCTGGAGATGCGCCCCGATTGCGAACGCTGCGGCGCAGACCTGCCCGCGGAGGCGCCGGGCGCATTTATCTGCAGCTTGGAATGCAGCTTCTGCGCGCGCTGCGCCGATGAACTCGACGATATCTGCCCCAATTGCGGCGGCGAACTGATGGATCGCCCGGCCCGTGCCAAGCCGCTGCAGGAAAAATATCCGCCCGCCACCGAGCGCAAGCACCGGTCCGCCTGAGATGGACCGCAAGCCCGCTCGCATCCTCTCGATCGCCGGTTCGGACAGTTCGGGCGGCGCCGGAATTCAGGCCGACATCAAGACCATCACCATGCTGGGCGGCTATGCGATGACCGCGATCACCGCGATCACCGCGCAGAACACGCGCGGTGTGCAGGCGGTCGAGATGCTGCCGGTCGAACTGGTGCTGGCGCAGATCGAAGCCTGCCTGTCCGACATCGGCGCCGACGCGATCAAGATCGGGATGCTCGGTTCGCCCGAGATCGCGCACGCGTTGGCCGAGCGTCTCGACGCCTTTGCCGGCCCGATCGTTTTCGACCCGGTGATGGTCGCGACCAGCGGCGCCGAACTGGCGAGCGACGCCACCATCGCCGCCTTCGACCGGCTGCTCGCGATCGCGACGCTGGTCACTCCCAACCTGCCCGAACTTGCGGTGCTGTCGGGGACCGAACCCGAGACCTCGGATGCCATTCTAAAAGCGGCAATGACGCTGGCCACGCGCCACGGGGTGCAGGTGCTGGCCAAGGGCGGACATCGCCACGATGCCGAGGTGCTCGACTACATCGCTTCGCCCTCCGGCAAGTTCGCCAGCTTCGGCCATGCGCGGATCGACACGCGGCACACACACGGCACCGGTTGTACGCTCTCGGCGGCGCTGGCGACGCTGCTGGGCTTCGGTCAGCCGCTGACCAATGCGATCCAGCTGGCGCGGGCCTTCACCTATCGGGCTATCGAACAGGCGCCCGGTTTCGGCGAAGGCAGCGGTCCGCTGGGCCAGCAGGCGGTGCGTTCGCTGGACTAGACCTCGATGTCGTAGAAGTCGGCGATATGGCCCCAGGCCTCGTCGGCGGTCTCGCACCAGCGGAACAGCGCGAGATCCTTGTGACCGATCGTTCCCTCGTCGGCGAGCGCCTCGAAATCGATCACCCGCGTCCAGAAATCCTTGCCGAACAGCAGGATCGGCATGGGCTTCATCTTGCCGGTCTGGATCAGCGTCAGCAGTTCGAAAAACTCGTCGAAGGTGCCGAACCCGCCCGGGAATACCGCCACTGCGCGCGCGCGCAGCAGGAAGTGCATCTTGCGCAGCGCAAAATAGTGGAACTGGAAGCTGAGGTGCGGAGTGACATAGCTGTTGGGCGCCTGCTCATGCGGCAGGACGATGTTGAGCCCGATACTTTCCGCGCCGGCATCGAACGCGCCCTTGTTGGCCGCCTCCATGATCGACGGCCCGCCGCCCGAGCAGACCACGAACTGGCGCTTGCCATCCTCGACGATCGCCTTTTCGCTCGCGAGCCGCGCGAGATCATAGGCCTCCTGATAATATTTGGCCTTCGCGGCGAGGTTCTCGACCACCCGCCGCTCCGGCTCGGGCAGGTCGTCAGCGCCTTCGAGCGCGGTCTCGACCGATTGCGGAGGGGGGATGCGCGCCGACCCGTATATCACCAAGGTCGAGCCGACCCCAGCTTCGTCGAGCAGCATTTCGGGCTTGAGCAATTCCAGCTGAAACCGGACCGGGCGCAATTCCTCGCGCAGCAGGAAGTCGCGGTCTTGGAAAGCCAGCTCGTAGGCCGGATCCTGGGTCTGCGGCGTGGCATGCGGCTGCGATTTGGAGAATTGCGCCTCCTCCTCCGCCGGATAGAAGTGACGGGCGGCGCGCTCGGGCTTGCCGGTTTCTGGCTCGGGGGTATCGGTCATGGGCTGTCCGATAGGCAATGCCCGACGATGCGGCAAGCGCGCTCGATCGCGCGCGCAGGCGATTGTCGCTTCAGGAAATTCCATAGCCAAGAGCCTTCGTTCGCGGCGAAGCCGGGTCCGCGAGAGACGGCACTAAACAAAGATTTGTTCTGACGTCGCTTGGTGCCAAGCGTCATTTTCCTTCCGTAACCGCCGAAGGAATTTCTCTTGTCTAATCTGTCGCTTGCTCTGGGTGGATGCTTGAGGGGTGAACCGGTCCGCCATGGCATCGCCGAGCATGCCGCCGGGCCCGTCGGTTGCAGCCCGGGCTCGCGAGCACCCGCGCCGGAGGCCGCGGCATGAAGACCTCGATCTGCACCATAGCGCATGGCCGGCCCGACCACCTGGCGAATCTGGTGCGCGGTCTCAACCACAACCGCCGCCCCCCCGGCGAATTGGTGATCGCGGTTATGCAGGACCAGCGCTACGACCTGCCTGCGACCGGATTCCCGACCCGGCAGGTGATGCTGGGAACAGGCGACATTTCGTCGGCAGGGGCCCGCAACGCCGCTGCCGCCAAGGCTTCTGGCGATTTGCTCATCTTCCTCGACGCCGACTGCATCCCTTCCCCGAAACTGATCGACGATTATGCGCTCGCCGCCGCGCTCAACGACGGAGTGCTGATGGGCGAAGTCGGCTATCTGCCCAAGGGGGCGGCCAACGACGGCATCGACTACACCCGGTTCGAAAGCGAAGCCGTCGAACATTCCGAGCATACCGGCCCTCCGCCCGGAATGGTTGGCCATTGCGGCGATTATCGCTGCTTCCGGTCGCTGAATTTCGCGCTGTCGAAGCCAACCTTCGCCAGCCTCGGTGGGTTCGACGCACGCTATGCCGGCAATGGCGGGCAAGACAGCGATTTCGGTCGCACGGCCATTTCCAACGGGGTACCGCTGTGGTTGGCGCGCGGGGCGAAGGCCTATCACCAATACCGAAGCCACCACATGCCGCCGGTTCATCAGCTCGACAGCGTCCTCGCGGATGCAGCGATGTTCCACGAGAAATGGGGCGAACCGACAATGCAGAACTGGCTCAGGGCGTTCGAGCTGATGGGACTGATCGAGCGCGAAGGCTCCGGCTGGCGCAAACTGCGCGAGCCGGGCGAAGCGGAACTCGCTCTGACGCACCAGCAGGCGGACCGCCCCTTCGCCAGCAGCGCAGCAGTGCTCGACTGGCTGGAAGAACGCGCCGCGGCTACTGGCAACAAAGCGTACATGCCCCGCATGGCCTCGGCATAGCAGGTTTCGCAGCCCGCCAGTATCGCATCTCCTGACAGCTCGCGAGCGCCCGGGTGCGGCAGACCGTTACTGGCACCGATGCCGAACCCGTTGCCTAGTTTCGCTCTCGCCGGGTAGAGAGCGGAAATGAGCAGCCCCAACGAGTTCGAAAGATTTCCCCTGAGCGGGCGTTTCCTCGCCGGGCGCGCGCGCTCCGAGATGAGCGAGGCCGAACGCGTACGGATGGAGGCGCTGGTAACCAGGACCGAGGTGCTCGAGCACGGGCACCGGGTGATCGCGCGCGGTCAGAGGTCCGACCATTCGACCATGCTGATCGAAGGCTTCATGCTGCGCACGCTGGAATCGGAAAATCGCCGCCATGCGGTGAGCTTCCACGTGCCGGGCGATTTCGTCGACCTGCACTGCTTTGCGCTCCAGCGGCTCGATCACAACATCGATTGCGTCGGCCCGGCCCGGGTCGGCTATGTCCCGCACGAAGCCATCGTCGAAGTGATGCGCGACGATCCCAAGCTGGCGCGGCTGTTCTGGTTTTCCACCCTGCTGGATGCCGCGTTGCACCGCGAGTGGATCATGAAGCTCGAACAACTGACCGCGCCGCGGCGGATCGCGCATATCTTCGCCGAAATCTGGCGGCGGCTTGAGATGGTCGGCATGGCTCGCCCGGACGGGTTCGAGACCCCTTTGAGGCAGATCGATATTGCCGACATGTGCGGCGCTACTGCGATCCACGTCAACCGCGCGGTGGCCGAACTGCGCAAGTCCGGGATTGCCGATTTTCGCCGGGGCCGCGTTGTGGTTTCCGACCGCGACCGGCTGGAGGAATACGGCGATTTCAATCCCGGCTATCTCTATGCTGGCGAGCCGGCGATCCCTGACTCGCACAGCCCGCGACGTGAACACGGCGACCGCTCGCTGAGTTTCAAGAGAAAAACCTCCGAAAGTTAACATTGGTCAATGGACCAATCCGCAATCGCTTGCTTAATCGCGCCTCGACCTTTGAGGGGGGGTAGAGAGACCGACCGAATGACTTTTCCCCTTACCGGAGCATTCCTGGCCGGGCGGCTGCGAGATCATCTCGACCACGACGATCTGGCCTATATCGAGGATCTGATCGACAGCGTCGAAGAGCACGGCGATGGCGTTCGACTGGCCGAAAGCGGCGTGCCGACCGAAAAGAGCCAGCTGCTGATCGAAGGCTTCGTGTTTCGCACGATCGAGACCGACAAACGTCGTTTTATAGTCGGGATACACGTGCCCGGCGACTTCATCGATCTGCACGGGTTTGCACTCAAGGAGCTCGACCACACCTTGGTAAGTGCAGGCGCAGTCAAGCTCGGCCTGGTCCCCCATGAGCGGTTGGAGACGGTGATGAGCGAGCGTCCCGACATTGCCCGCGCGATGTGGTTCGCGACGCTGCTCGACGCGGCGATCCATCGCAAATGGATCCAGACGCTCGAACAGCTCGATGCACCGCGCCGGATTGCCCATCTCTACGCCGAGCTACATGAGCGGCTCGACCTCGTCGGCCGCCAGGTTCCGCGGGCTTTGCGGACGCCGTTCACCCAGCTCGATCTGGCAGATATGTGCGGGGTCAGCGCCATCCATGCAAATCGCGCCGTGGGCAAATTGCGTGAACTGGGGATCGGCGAAATCCGCCGCGGCGACCTTTACACAGACGATTGGGACGCGCTCAAACAATATGCCCGCTTCGACCCGAGCTACCTCTACGGCCGCGGTGCGCTCAAGCTGCAGGACGACTGGCGTTAACGGCGCCGGGGATCAGGCCGGCTCGACCGCGTAGTCGATCGGCTTGAAGCTGCCGCCGTTGGAGGCGTAGGCCGAACAGGCGGTCAGTCCGACGATCAGATCCATCTCGGCGCGCAGCACGATCCGGTCGCCCGGCGTGCTCAGCGGCGGCTTGACCGCGATGGCGCCGGATTTTCCATCCACCGGCACATTCATGAACAGGTTGAACGCGGTGGGGATGGCGTCGGGTCCGATGCCATAGGGTTCGAGCGCCGCCTGCAAATTGCCGAAACACCCGCGGTGCTCGGGCTTGTCAGGATAGAAATGGCGGAAGGTGTCGACACTGCAGGGGGTGAGCAGGAAATCATGCGTGCCGACCGTGTCCTCGACGATGGTCAGCATCACCCGGGAGCGGTTGGACCACAGGCGGCTGCCCGCGGTCAGCGCGATAGTTTCCTCGTAATCAAACGTCCGCCCGTTGGAGATGACCTCGCCGACATCCTGTGCACCGTAGCAAACCAGGTCCGAAACCTGCCCCCCCTGCGGGTCGCTGACGATGAGCGTTTCCCCCTTGGCGAGCGTGACAGCAACTCCGCTGCGCGGTTCGATTCGTGTCATTTTGGGTAGGCTCATTTGGGCGAGTTCCGCTTGTCGCTGAAGGGGCATATCCAGTCGGATGCGACCGCCCGGCCGCTGTATTGCCGCGCTTCGCTCGTTTCGCCGTGACGCGCCAGCATCGGATTGATCGAACCGGCGAGCTTGGTGTCGCGCGCAAGGATGGCCTCGCGCATCCGCTCGTAGCGACCCTGCTCGCGCAGCTTCTCGAACTGGTCGTGCAGGTTGAACACCAGCGTGGGATAGGCGAAGCGCCGCGCCGGACGCGAGGCGTTGGGATGCAGGCCGACGACAAAGAAGGCCTCGCCGCCGAAGCTCAGCGAGAAATGCGGATCGGATGGGTCGGGACTGACGCTGGCGTCGTAAGGCTGCGAAAACCACTCGTCCTTGTCGGCGAGCGATTGCAGCCGCTCCCACAGCCGCTTCTCGAAGGCGTGCTCGTCGGCATCGAGCGGGCCTTCATACATCACCGCGAGGCTGCGCAGATAGCTGCGATCGTCGCGGTAGCTCTCAGCCCAGTCGAGCAGCGCGTCGTGAATTCGCAGATCGTCCCAGCCGCTGGTCATGTCCTTGGCGAAGAGCGTTTTCAGAGTCCCCCGCGCCAGAGTCGATTTCGCGCCGACGCAAGGGTATTCGCTGCGTTCGATGAAGGCCTCGAATGCCTCGCGCATTTCTAATTCGCGCGTTTGCGGCACGCTCATCACGGCGACGGTCATTGCACGGCCCTCGCACCGGGTGTGCATTGGCTGGCATTGTCATCATACCCCGCTTGGAGAGAGAACGGGAAGGAAACCCCATGGAGTTTCGGGCGGCTGGACATCGGTCGGGTCTTTCGAACTGTTTACCACAAGCGCGAAGAGCAAATCCTCCGCCTGGACCCAACGGTCCTCGGGCAGAGGGGGGCCAAGATTCACATGAATTAATTTCAGCGACGGGCGAAACCGCTGGCTTTGGCTTTGTCGCGCCCAGATCTCGAAGCGATTTCCGACAGCTCGGTTCATACCGCGGGGTTGTGATCGAACTGAGCCGGCGGAACCTTGCTTTGTAGCCCGGCAATCGAACGCCGCCACAATTGTCCGTCCGCACGCTGCGATCAATGGCAAGCAAAGATCGGCAGCGGCGGATCGGAAAAGATCTCCCGGCTTACCCCGCCCCAGATCGTCTCGGACAGGCGCGAGCGCCCATAGGCACCCATCACCAGATAGGACGCCTGCTGATCAGCCGCAGCCGCCATCACCGCCTTCGCGATCGATTCCGCGCGATACGGCAGATCGATCAACTCGCAGGCGATCCCATGCCGCGAGAGATATTCGGCCCCCTGGACCGGGGGCAGATCGAAGCGGTTGGCCTCTTCCTCGCCGACTACGGTTACCAGGCTCACCGAACCCGCCTTGGCGAGCAGCGGCAAGGCGCTGCGCAAGGCGCGTGACGCCTCGGGCGAGCCGTCCCAGGCGACGATGGCCGGGCCGCTGCAATCGAAGCGCGTCACACCGGGCGGAACGACGAGAACGGGGGTTTGCGAACGAAGGACGATTTCGCCGACGAGTTTGGAAGGACCTTCGTTCTTCAGCGGATCGCAGCTTCCCAGCACGATAATGTCGCTCAGACCGCTTCGCCGCATGAGTTGTTGGGAAGCGAAGCCGTCGCTCTGGATCCAGTTCCAGGCGACATCCTCCTTCGCCAGCCGCGCCTCGAGCCTTCGGTGCAAAGCATCGGCCTGTTCCCGGGTCGCCTCGATGATCTGCGCCGCCATCAATCCGTAGAAATCGACGACTGCACCCATTTCCCACTGGATGGACTTCATACAGGTAAGATGTCCGTCGAAGGCGCGGGCCAGGTCGAGTGCGACCTGCAGCCGAGCTTCAAGGCAGTCGTCGTCTTCGACGTGAAGCAGGATCGAGCGCATAACAATTTCCCTTCTAGGTTTGGACAATCGGCATAGCATCGGCGGCAGCGGCGCAATCTAAGTTATATCCGGAGCGACCTTCCCTCAAATACCTTCTCTTTCTCCCCAAGATACGCAGACAATTCCGCCGTCAAGCAAGACGGGCGAAGCTTGCGACGCCAGCGGCAGGTCGATGCGGAGAGGCGGCAATCGCCGCTTCCATTCCAGCCAGTCCACCGATTGCTGCCGAGAGCTGGGCCGTCTTCTTTTCGTCGATCCGGTAGAAGACGAGTTTGGCTTCCTTGCGGGTGATGACCACGCCGGCATTGCGCAGGACGGCAAGCTGTTGCGACAGCGTCGGTTGCCCGATCGCCGCTTCTTCGTCGATCTCTCCGACATTGCGCTCCACGCCGGATAGAGCCCGGAGAATGCGGAGACGGACCGGATGCGCAACGGCCTTCAGGGCGTCGACGAGCTCTTCCTCGCTCATTTTTGCGCCCCTCCCCTAGTTTCCTTCAGGAACCAGTCGGTCTGGTTCTTCGCCGCGAAGACATCGTCCAGCTTTGCGCTGGGCTGGCGCAACAATGGCTGTCCCGGCTCCCAGTTTGCAGGAGCAAGAACCTGACCCTGTTGCACCGCCTGCAGCGCGTCGAGGGTTCGCAGCATTTCCGGCGTCGATCGTCCGACATTGGCGGGATAACAGGTCATCGCGCGGATGATTCCCTCCGGATCGATGAAGAAGGTCGTGCGGACGGTGGCGCTGTCCTTGTCTTGCGGAGCGGCCATTCCATAGGCCCGCCCGATCACGAGCGTGGGATCCTCGACAATCGGAAAACGCACTTCGATGTCGAACCGGTCGCGGATCGTCCTCAGCCACGCGAAATGCGAAAACAGGCTGTCGACCGACAGCGCCATGAGTGCGCAGTCACGCTGATCGAACTGAGCGGCGGCCTGAGCCAGCGCGACGAACTCGGTGGTGCAGACGGGGGTGAAATCGGCGGGATGCGAAAACAGCACCAGCCAACGACCGCGGTAATCCGACAGCCGGATGTCGCCTGCGGTGCTTCGGGCCGAAAAATCCGGTGCGATGTCGCCGATCCGCAGTCCCGCGGATGGGGCTGTTCGCTCGGCGACATCGCCTGATGCTGACTGGTTCATCCGGGCTGCATAGCACTTGACACGGCGAAGGCAATACATATACTCACTTTATGTAATCAAATGGAGTTAGCAAGATGACTGATGACAGGCCGCTGGAACTCGCAGCGCAGCAGATCGCCCGCGCCCAGGCCGAGAAGCGCCTGCGCCCGTCGATCGCGGGCTTCTTCGACGAAGCGACGAACACCGTATCCTACGTCGTGCATGATCCCAAGACCGCCGAAGCCGCGATAATCGATTCGGTGCTCGATTTCGAAGCGGCTTCGGGAAGAACCTCGCATGGTTCGGCAGACCGCATTATCGAATACGTCACTTCCAATAATCTGAAAGTGACGTGGCTTATCGAAACCCACGCACATGCCGATCACATTTCGGCCGCCCCTTATCTGCAGGAAAAGCTGGGCGGCAAGCTGGCAATCGGTCGCGAGATCATCCGCGTGCAGGAGGTCTTCGGCAAGCTCTTCAATGCGGGCACCGACTTCGAACGTGACGGCTCGCAATTCGACAAGCTGTTCGACGATGGCGAAACCTTCAAGCTGGGCGAACTCGAAGCCATCGCCCTCCATGTCCCGGGGCATACGCCTGCCGACATGGCGTTCATCATCGGGGATGCTGCCTTTGTCGGCGACACCATATTCATGCCGGACTTCGGCACCGCGCGGGCCGACTTCCCCGGCGGGGACGCGCATAGCCTGTTCCGATCGATCCGCCGGCTGCTGGCGCTGCCCGGGGACACGCGCCTGTTCCTGTGCCACGACTACAAGGCCCCCGGCCGCGATGACTATGCCTGGGAAACGACGGTCAAGCAGCAGCGCGAACAGAACGTCCATGTGAAGGATGGTGTGACCGAAGACGAGTTCGTCGCAATGCGGACCAGCCGCGACAGGACGCTGGCAATGCCGAATCTCATCATGCCATCGGTGCAGGTGAACATTCGCGGCGGGCGCTTGCCCGACCCCGAGGACAACGGCGTCAGCTACATCAAAATTCCGGTGAACGCCGTATGACGCTTCCCGGATTCCCGGATGCCGCGCCGCTCGCCGGTCTGGCGGGCGGCGTGCTCATCGGGCTCGCAGCCGCCTTGATGCTGCTGGGGCTGGGCCGCATTGCGGGCGTCTCCGGTCTGGCGGCCAAGGCAGTCGGACTGGGCGGTAGCGGCATTGCCCGCAGCGCCGCCTTGATGTTCGTAATCGGCCTCCCGCTCGGTGCGCTGGCCATCTTGCTTCTGGCCGGCGGCATCGACGCCAGTTTTGCCGACCCTCTCACGCTCGCGGTTGCGGGTGTGCTTGTCGGAATCGGGACTCGCCTCGGCAGCGGATGCACCAGCGGGCACGGTGTTTGCGGCGTCAGCCGTCTTTCCGCTCGTTCTCTCGTAGCGACCCTCACCTTCTTGGCGGCGGGAATCGCAACGGTAGCCGTCATGAATGCCATGGGCCTGGAGGTCTTGCGATGAAGAATATCGGCTCTCGCGATCGTATCCTGCGGATCGCAATCGCCATCGGCCTGGCCATCCTTGCGGCGACCGGAACGATCGGCGGCGGCCTCGCCATCGCCGCATGGGTCGTGGCCGGGGTGTTGCTGGTGACCAGCCTCGTCGGCTTCTGCCCCGCCTACCGCCTGCTCGGCCTGAATACGTGCGGGAGGACATGATGCGGATTGCCATTGCTTCCCTCGCTTCCGGAACCCTGTTCGGGGCGGGCCTCGCGCTCGGGGGAATGACGGATCCGGCGCGGGTGCGCGGATTTCTCGATATCTTCGGCGATTGGGATCCCACGCTCGCCTTCGTGATGGGCGGCGCCGTTATCGTGATGGCGATCGCCTGGCGGTTCGTGCCGCAAATGGCCGGCCCCTTGCTGGACGAGCGATTTCACCTGCCGACGCGCTCGGATCTGACCCCGCGGCTGATAGGGGGCGCAGCGCTGTTCGGCATCGGCTGGGGCGTCGCCGGACTTTGCCCCGGCCCGGGCATCGCCGCCCTCGTCATCGAGCCCGCGGCGGCGGCGATTTTCGTGCTCGCCATGCTCGCCGGAATGGGAGCTGTCCGGATGTTCGAAGGAGCAGGGTCATGAAGCTATCCGAAGTGTCGAACCGGTTCGCGGTCGCGCCGCAGCTTCAGCCCGAAGACATGCAGGAACTTGCCGATGCAGGCTTTGGCACGGTCATCTGCAATCGTCCCGACGGTGAGGAAGCAGGCCAGCCAGCCCTCGAGCGTATGCGCGAGGCAGCCGAGAAGGCGGGACTGGCGTTCCACCACATACCCGTCTCCGGCGGCGAGTTCCCGCCTGCTGCGGTCAGGGCGTTTGGCAGGGTTCGCGAGGAAGCCGACGGAAAGGTCCTGGCCTATTGCCGGTCGGGAACCCGATCGATCATGCTCGATGCCCTTGCCAATACCGAGCGTCTCAGCGCCGAAGAGCGCATCGCGAATGCGCGGGAGGCTGGCTACGACCTGTCCCCCATGCGCGCGCGGCTCGGCGAGGAAAAAAGATAACTCCCGGAGAGATCGCCATGGCCCAGAATCCTACTCACGAGGTCGTCATCATCGGCGGCGGATCGGCAGGTATCGCGACCGCGGCCTCGATGCTGAAGCGGCGCCCGGCGCTGGACGTGGCTATCGTCGAACCGAGCGAGCATCATTACTACCAGCCCGGTTGGACCATGGTCGGGGGCGGCGTATTCGACGCGCCCGTCACCTGCCGACCCATGGCGAGCGTCATCCCCAGGAAGGCGCGCTGGATCCGCCAGGCGGCCGCCACTTTCCAGCCCGAAAGCAATCAGGTGACACTGGCCGACGGCAGCACCGTCACTTACGGGATTCTGATCGTCGCAGCCGGCATCCGCCTTGCCTGGGAGAAGATCGAAGGTCTCGAGGAAACGCTCGGCAAGAACGGGGTTACGTCGAACTACCGTTACGATCTGGCGCCCTACACCTGGGAGCTGGTCCGAGGTCTGAAATCCGGGCGCGCCATCTTCAGCCAGCCGGCCATGCCGATCAAATGCGCAGGCGCTCCGCAGAAGGCGATGTATCTGTCCTGCGACGCATGGCGCGAGCGCGGCGTGCTAGGCGACATCCATGTGGAATTCCGCAACGCGGGCGGTGTGCTTTTCGGGGTCAAGGAATTCCTCCCCGCGCTGATGGAGTATGTCGAGAAATACCGCATCGACCTGAAACTCAGCCAGAACCTCGTCTCCGTGGACGGACCGGCCAAGACCGCGACTTTCAAGACCGAGGCGGGCGAGGAAACGGTCGAATTCGATATGCTGCATGTCGTGCCGCCACAGGTCGCGCCGCAATTCGTTGCGGATAGCCCGCTGGCCGATGCGCAAAGCGGTTTCGTCGAGATAGACAAACTCACACTGCGCCACGTGCGTTATCCCAATGTGTTCGGCGTCGGCGATGCCGGATCCACCCCCAACGCCAAGACGGCCGCCGCGGTGCGAAAGCAGGCACCGATTGTCGCGGTGAACGCTCTGGCGGCGCTGGACGGGAAACCGCCGGTTGCCGATTACGACGGCTACGGATCCTGTCCGCTGACCGTGGAGCGCGGCAGGATCGTGCTCGCCGAATTCGGCTATGACGGGAAGCTGCTGCCCAGCTTCCCGAAATGGTTCATCGACGGCACTCGTGCACAGAAGCTCAGCTGGCTGCTCAAGTCCGAAGCGCTGCCGTGGATTTACTGGAACGGCATGCTCAAGGGCCACGAATGGCTGGTCAAGCCGCAGGTCAAGACCGCCGCCTGATGGACAGCAATGGCGATGCGGACGTGTCAGGCACCAGCGCAGGCGGGCGGGCAAAGCAAGGCGGCTTGCTGTCGCAGTATTTCCCGATCCTGGAATGGGGGCGGACATATAACGGTACGGTCCTGACCAACGATCTCGTCGCGGCGGTGATCGTTACGATCATGCTGATCCCGCAGAGCCTCGCCTATGCCTTGCTCGCGGGCCTGCCGCCGGTCGTCGGGCTCTACGCATCGATCCTGCCGCTTGTCGCCTACGCCCTGTTCGGTACCAGCCGGACGCTGGCGGTGGGGCCGGTCGCGGTCGTGTCGCTGATGACGGCGAGCGCCGCCGGAGCGGTGGCCGCGCAGGGCACCGCGCTCTATCTCGAAGCGGCGATCACTCTTGCAGCCCTGTCGGGCATCATGCTTGCCGTGCTGGGTTTCCTGCGAATGGGATTTCTCGCCAATCTCCTGTCGCACCCCGTCATCAGCGGTTTCATCACCGCGAGCGGCATTCTCATCGCGACCAGCCAGCTCAAGCACATTCTGGGGGTGACGGCCGGCGGCGACACCTGGCCCGAGATGCTGGGCGGGCTGGCCTCCGCCCTCGGCACCGTCAATCCATGGACACTGGCGGTCGGCGTGCCGGCGACCCTGTTCCTGTTCTGGGTCCGTAAAGGGCTGAAACCGTTCCTCATCAGGCTGGGCCTCAAACCGCGAGCAGCCGAAATCGCGGCGAAGGTCGGACCTGTGGTAGCCGTGGCGCTCACCATTCTTGTGGCGATCGCATTCGATCTGGGCGATCGCGGAGTTAACCTCGTCGGGGCGATCCCGCGGGGGCTGCCGCCCTTCGCCCTTCCCTCGACCGATCTCGACCTGATCGGCCGGCTGTGGGTGCCCGCCCTCCTGATCTCGATCATCGGCTTTGTAGAGAGCGTGTCGGTTGCGCAGACCCTGGCGGCCAAGCGCCGACAACGGATCGCCCCGAACCAGGAATTGATCGGCCTCGGCGCATCCAACATCGCCAGCGCTTTTTCGGGCGGGTATCCCGTGACCGGCGGCTTTGCCCGGTCGGTGGTCAATTTCGACGCGGGTGCGGAAACCCCGGCAGCGGGCGCCTACACTGCGGTCGGCATTGCCCTGGCCAGCCTCTTCCTGACGCCGTTGCTGTTCCACCTGCCGGTCGCGACGCTGGCCGCGACGATCATCGTCGCCGTGCTCAGTCTGGTCGACCTTGATACCCCCGGCCAGCTATGGCGCTATTCGAAACCCGATTTCGCGGCGCACATGGTTACGATCGCCGTGACCCTGCTGGCGGGCGTCGAGCTGGGCGTCATCTCCGGTGTCGCCGTCGGGCTGCTGCTCTATCTCTGGCGCGCGAGCCGGCCGCACGCGGCCATTGTCGGGCGGGTTCCGGAATCGGAGCATTTCCGCAATGTCGATCGGCACAAGGTCTTTACCGTGCCGCACGTCCTTTCCATCCGGATCGACGAGAGCCTGACCTATCTCAATGCCCGCTGGCTGGAGGAGTACGTGCTCGAGGAGGTCGCCGACCGACCGGACGTGCGGCACGTCATCCTCATGTGCAGCGCGGTGAACGAGATCGACGCGTCGGGACTCGAGAGCCTTGAAGCGATCAATCATCGCTTGGCCGATGCCGGGATCGGGCTGCATCTGTCTGAAGTCAAAGGGCCGGTGATGGACCGGTTGAACCGGACCCGCTTCGTCGAGGAACTGAACGGCAAGGTCTTCCTGTCGCAGAACCGCGCCTTTCGCGAACTCGCGGCGAATGGGGGCCCGCCCGAGGCTCCCACTGCGGATATGGCGCGGGGGATGATCTGATCGCTGCCGGTTGCGGCCAAAACGCCGCGGACGGGACATTTGCCGCATCCACCGGCTCCTGCGTGTTGCATCGCTGTTGCATCGAGCCGCAAAAACCTCGCCGAAACCGGCGTTGATCCGCGAAAAGACGCGAGACTACCAGGGGGCCGCCCACCAACCGGCGGATGCACATAGCCAACTGTAGATAGTGGAAAATATTGGATGCCCCGTGAGGGCATGAACAAACGAGAAGATTCAAAGCCCTTACAACGTCTAACCGGCACTTTGTCGCCACGATTTACTGCGGGCTACAAGCCGTCGCTGTCTAACCTTTCGGGCGATCCACCCGGTAAACGAAAGGCGCCCGACCTGGCTGCAACCGGGTCGAGCGCGGCAATTTCCAAGCGGGCGGAAATCGAAGCGAAGCCTACCGATGATGGGAGGGCTGCGCAATGATTATCCCTTTCACCGGCAGCACCACCCGCGCCCTTGTCGTCATTCCGGGCACCGATGACCGGCGCGACTATTGCCGCGTTGTCTTGGGCGGCTGGCCTACCGATCACGACCCGCTGATTGAACCCGGGCCGCTTTGGCGAGTGATGGCAGCGGCCCGCGATTGGGGAAACGGATTGCCGATCGCCGTGCATCCCGAGTGTGAGCGGAGGGCCGGACAATGACGGACCTATCCTTTCACGTTCGCCAGTTCGTCCCTGAGTGCGCCGATGGCGAGGAAATGGACCTGCGCACGGCGTTGCTAGTGGCGCGTGATTACGCTGCCATGCTGCGGAGCCGAGTGGGCACCGAATGGGCGCTAACCCTTGCCGCCGAGGCACATGACATGGCGGGCAAGTTCGCTTTCGCCAACGCCTCGCTAGATCGCCTCAAAGTGGTGCGCGATTATTGCCGCAACCTAGTGCAAGCCGCGATGCTCACTGATTGGATGGACCGCTCAAACTGGCTCGACTTCGGAGGGCTAGATCAATGAGAGAGGAAAATATCTTCAACCTGCCGGACGACGATCCGCGCATGATTCAGATGGCCGACCATTGGGAGCGCGAGCTAGATGATTATCTAGGCGATGCGAAGAGCCCCAATAAGACCTTGCCCCGCTTCGACCTCGACCGCTTGAACGGCGAGCCGCCGCTTCCGCGTGATTGGATCGTGCCGGGCTTTATTCCTGAGGGCGAGGTAACGCTTTTCACGGGACCGGGCGGCGCGGGCAAGAGCCTATTCGCTCAGCAACTGGCGACCTGCCTTGCAGCGCGAAAGCCGTTCCTTGGCCTTGAGACAATGCCGTTCCCGGATGGGGAGGCAGACGTAACAGTTTACATCACCGCCGAGGATGACGAGCACGAGCTGCACCGACGCCAGCGCAATATCATGTCGGCTATCGGAGCGAAGCGCGCTGACCTTAGCAACCGGCTATATCTTTCCAGCCTTCGCGGCCGGATCGGCAACGAGCTTGCTACGTTCGATCGTGACGGGGATCTGGAGAAAACCGAGACTTTCAAACTGCTGAGCGACACGATAGCGGAAACCGGCGCTGCAGTCGTCATCCTCGACAACGTCGCGCACCTGTTCCCCGGCAATGAGAACGATCGCGGGCAAGTGACCCGGTTCGTCAATCTGCTCTATTCGCTGGTAAAGGTGTGGCGGGTTTCGATCCTGCTCTTGGGGCACCCGAATAAGAGCGGCGATCCCTACAGCGGATCGACCGCGTGGCCGAATGCCATGCGCTCCCATATCCATATCAGCCGGGTCGAGGATGAGCACGGCAACTGCCTTGACCCGGACGCAAGAGTGCTTTCGCTGGCCAAGGCAAACTACGCCAGGCTTGGGCAGAAGCACGAGTTCCGCTGGTTCGACTTCGCGTTCTGGCAGGATGACGACTTGCCTGCCGATCAAGCGCGGGAGTTCGCTCAACTGGCTTTGGCCAACGGTGAAAACGCCGCTTATCTGCGCTGCCTCGATGCCTGCACCACCCGCAAGCGTGCCGTCTCGGAAAGCTCCGGCACCAATTACTTTGCGGCCATTTTCACGAAGATGCCGGAGGGCAAAGGCTACGGCAGCGAAGCGTTCAAACGAGCGCACGAAAGGCTGCTCGCCATTGGCGCGATCGAGCTGGACGCGAAGCTCTGGCAGCGAGAAAACCGGACTTGGAAATACGGCATTCGGCGTGTGGATAACCCTGAGGACAAGTGCACCGACCACCTGCACCGACCACCTGCACCGACCGCAACCGACCAAGGCGTAAATGCTGCACGCACCGACCACCCTAATACTACGTATTATCCGGGCGCGGCTCACCAAGCCGCCGCGCCCGATCGAAAGGATGTGAGCAATGACTAGACTTGCCAGCCTAATCGAAACCTACACCCCGGAGCAGAGAACGGCGGCGCTGGAAGTTCTCGACCTTTGCACCCGGCCTTTGCGCGTTCGTGAAATCGAGGCGCTGTTAAGGCTTAGCGGCGTCTCTCGTTCTCGTTCGGTGAAGCTCGCTAGTTCGCTCAAACGTGTGGCGATTGTGGCCGTGATGCCGGAGGATACCGATGGCTGATTGGCCTTACAACACCGCCAACTGGAAGAAGCTGCGCAAAGCTCACCTATCGGCCTTCCCGTGGTGCGAGGGATGCAAGGCAATGGGCAAGCCGCACGTGCTCGCTAATACGGTCGATCATGTCGAGCCGATAAGCGAGGGAGGCAACCCCTTCCCCGGACATGACGGCCTGCGATCCTACTGCCCTGCCTGTCACAGCGCCAAGACGGCACGCGGGACTGAGGCTGGAGCAGTGCGCTCGAGCAAGCCAAGAAAAGGATGCGATGCGAACGGATATCCGCTAGATCCCTCTCATGGATGGTCGGTCGACGAACGGAGAGCTGTTGGCTTCACTCGCCTTGATCGGCGTAGCTGTATTCCTATGGGCCAACCCGGACCTAGTGTATCTTCACAATCAGGCGAAACTGAAAGCGTTCGCGGCGATGTGCGGAATTGCGGGCGTCGGCCTGCTAGCATGGCTGAGCCAGCCGAAGGACCAATAGAATCGCTCGGAGCTGACCCGGAAAGAGCGCCGCGTATCCTCAAAAATCAGTTAGTTTCCGAAAGCACCCGAAATGGGAGCTAGGGGACCGGGAGCGGGCAAGCTCAAAGCAGTGGCGGCACGTGCTACCGCCGTCACCAATCACCCTTGGGAAAAAGAGGGAATGCCAGCTGCCGACAAGATGCTGGCGTTCCTGGGCACGCTGCCGATCGTCTCCGGCTTGAAGGCTGGCGAGCGCATGGAAGTGCTTGGCTTTCAAGAGCGGTTCGTCCGGGGCGTCTACGCCGAAAGCGAAGGCGAGCGGCTAGTGCGCCTTGCGGGGCTGAGCGTGGCACGCGGCAACGGCAAGAGCGGATTGCTGGCGGGGCTTAGCCTGGGGCACCATATGGGACCGCTGAGCGAGCCTTACGGCGAATGCTATGCGGCGGCGCTCGATCGCGAGCAAGCCAGCGTGCTTTATCGGATGGTGAACGCCTACATTTACGAAACGCCGTGGATGGCGGCGCGGGTCAATATCCGCGATCAAACGAAAGAAATCACCGACCACGAAACCGGCTCGATCTGGCGGGCGCTTACGTCCGATGCGAAGAAAGCGCACGGGCTGGCGCCCTCGTTTTGGGTTGCCGACGAAGTGGCGCAATGGCGGAGCCGGGAGCTTTGGGACAACCTGCGCACCGGCATGGCAAAGCGAAAGCACGCGCTGGGCGTGACTATCTCTACACAGGCGGCGGACGATCTGCACTTTTGGAGCGAGTTTCTGGACGCCGAGCCGATGCAGAGCGTTTACGTCCAGCTGCACGCCGCGCCCGACGAATGCGCGCTAGACGATCGCGAAGCCTGGGCGGCGGCGAATCCCGCGCTGGGCGCGTTCCTGAACGAAAGCGAGTTCGAGGATGCCGCGGCGATGGCGATGCGTTCGCCCTCGTTTGCGCCCGCGTTCCGGCTGCTCAATCTCAATCAGCGCGTTGCGGCGGAAGGGCGCTTTATCGAGCAGGCGGATTGGGATGCGAACGGAGATCCTTTCGACCCGGTCGAGCTGGAGGGCGAGCGGTGCTTTGGCGGGCTCGATCTGAGCAGCACACGGGACTTGTGCGCCTTCGCGCTCTACTTCCCCGATCACGGCAAGCTGCTCGCCTGGCACTGGTTTCCGAAAGACACGATCGCCAAGCGGGTGGAGACTGACCGCGTGCCCTATGATCGCTGGGCGGCGGACGGCTGGGCAGAGGTGACCGTGGGCAATGCCCGCGACGATCTGGCGATAGCGTTGCAGCTGGCGGACATTCGCGCCCGGTTCAATCTGGAGGGGATCGCCTTCGACCGCTGGCAAATCACGCGGCTGCGCAAGCTGCTCAGCGACGAAGGAATAGACTTGCCCTTGGTCGACTTTGTGCCGGGTTTCAAATCCTACGCGGCGGCGGTCGATGCTTTCGAGACGGCGCTGCTAGGTCGGCAGATCCAGCACAACGGCAATCCGCTGCTGCGCTGGCAGGCTGGTAACGTCATTGTCGAAACCGATCCGGCCGGAAACCGCAAGCCGACGAAAGCCAAGAGCCTCGACCGCATTGACGGGATCGTGTCCGCGATCATGGCCTGCGGGTTGGCAGCGACCCAAGAAGGGCCGCTGACCTATACCGGCGGTGGGGTGGAGTGGGTTTAGCCGACCAACTCTTTTAGCTTCGCAAAAAGATCGTCGTGACGCTCCCGCACAACGTCGATGAGTTCGCCTTCGTCAACGTTTCCACGCGCTAACGGCGTGGTCATCGCAACATCTAGTTCCTCGATTTCCTGCTTCGTCAATTCGCCTCTGCGGGCTTTGTGATGAAGCAGAGTATGTATCGCATTTTGGTTAGACATCGTGATTGCCATAACCATTTTTAGACTGCCTGTTATTTGCTTCCCAACTTCCGACATTGACCCGGACTCCCCCTGAGTTCATAACACCAAGCGAGACGACCCAGCGCGCCAACGCTGAGCCGCCTCTAACCAACATCGATCGTTAGGAGATCAACGTGGCTACAGCTTACTTACGGACGGAATCCGTCCCCGTCATCCTTCCAAATAATTTTGCACAGGCTGCTGCCGTTATGGCGCAGTTTGACCGCGACAAGATCGCTTCGGCAGTCGAGGTTCTCGTAAACCTGCTCGACGTGCTCGACGGCGACCCGGACCTAGAGGGCGAATGCAGCGAGGATGAAATATCCCGTTGCAGCGATATGGGCCGCCCTGCACGCGGCGATGGTCCCGGCTGCGACATAGCGGACGCTGGCGGAGTGCACGACGAGGACGGGATAAACACCATGTTCTTGCTCGATGCCGAGGGCGCGGGCTGCCCTATTTCCGATCCCGGCGAATACGAAGACGGGTTCTGAGTCGCACTATCCCCGGCCTTTGGCGAGGCTGGGGAATGCACCATGTGAATTAACTATTGCAACCCGCTCTAATCCGTGCCTATAAAGCGGAATGCACGGAGTGAATTAATGGAAGAGTTCGAGGCACGGCTGGCAAAAATCAGGGAGCAGATCGACCCCGATCACTTCTTTCGTGTGCCTTTGCTCGATGATCCCCAGTTCACGAATGCCGACGCTGAGGCTTGTTCCTATGTCTCCGCGACCCAGTTGCACAATTGGGTTAGCCGTGGCTGGGTCCGGCTCACCCATGCCAACCCCGGCAAGGGCAAGCGTCGTCTCTACACTGGCAAAGACATTATCGCCGTTGCGGTTGCAGCGGCGCTTCAACCTTTCGGAATGGTGCAGGTCGCTGAGCAGCTTAACCGCGTGCATATTATCAGCGGTCGAGTTCACCGGCTGATGCATGAGCAGAGCTGCCCCTATGGCTACGCAATGGCCATTGTCATGGAGCCGGACGGTTCCGACTGGTTATATATCCCGCTATCCCCAGAGACGCCGGAAACAGAGATCCCCGTTCCCGCTTGCGTGGTGCTCGACGTTGACCGCCTGATTGTCGAGACGGTCGAGAACCTTTTGCGCGTTATCGACGGGCAGGAAATCCCGCCGCGACTGATGCCCAAAAAGCAGACACCGGAGGAAGCTGAGGACGAGTTTCTGGACTTCTTGGGCCGCGCCTACCGGGACGATCAAGGCAACCGCATCTATCGCGGCCTGACGCTGGAGGAATCAATCGAGTTCCAGGCGCTTTCCGATAACAAAAAAGATTACCGTCTCAATGATGGCCCACGTCCTGAGGAGGACGAGAACGACCGCTATCTAGAGCTTAGCGATCGGGTCGATCGGGCCGCCCGCGATTACAACGCACAGCGCCGCCGTTCTGAGGCGGAAAACCTATGACGAAATCGCCTTCCCCCAAGGCGTTCCCCGCCGCGTTCGGCAATGGGAAAAGCGGTGCACCGCTTGGGGGGCAATTGCGCCAACGTCGCGAGACAGTGGGCAATCTCAGTGCCGGGGCATGGTGCCCCGGCCCGATAGAAGGACTATCAAAATGAAGACTGCGGACCTTATGGAGCAGCGGGCGGCCATTGTGGACCGCATGAACACCGCCCACGCTTCCGATGACGACAAGGCGTTTACCGACGCCGAAAACGAATTGCGCACCCTCGACGCAAAGCTGGATCGCCAGCGTAAGATCGACGACGCGGAACGCCGGGAAGCTGGCAAGCCGCTCACTACGCGGGAAGGCGATGAGTTCGCTGAGCTGCGCAATCAGAGCCTTGTCGAGACGCTGCGTTTCGGTGCGGGCATGGCTGTTGCCGATCGGGCAAAGATCGAGCGCGAGCAGGCAATGCTTGCCGAGCGTGCGGGCGGACCTGCCAAGGGCGTCTATATCGCAACCGAGCTTTTCGAGAAGCGCGCCACACAGACAACCGCGACTTCGGCAGCGGTCGCACCGGAATCGTTCCGGCCTGACCTGTTTACGAGCGCGCTCACCAATACCGCGATTGTTTCGCGGCTGGGCGCTACCACGCTCACCGGCCTGACCGGCGACGTAGTCATCCCGCGTGAAACCGGCTCGCCTAACGTGGGCTGGGTCGCTGAGGATCAAGCACTGCCAACTGGCAACGCTACGTTCGATAGCCTCACCCTCACCCCGCATCACGTGGGCGTGATTACTGAGCTTTCGCGCCAGCTGCTCCAGCAATCCTCGCCTCAGGTCGAGGGGCTTGTGCGTTCGATGATGAGCCGCAACGTGGCGCTCGAAATTGACCGCGCTGCTATCGCTGGCAGCGGGACCGGAGCGGAGCCGCTGGGCCTTATCAATGACCCGAATGTTCCGACCGTGGCGTTTGATACCGACTTGTTCACTACCACGGCGGCGATGATCGCGGCAGCGGACGTTGCCAACATTGGCGACAGCCGCGCTTTCCTCTCCACCAACGGCGTTCGCGCCTTGGCGATGGTCGAGCGCGACACCACGGGCCGACCGATCCCCATGAGCGACACGTTCCACGGTGAAGCGGCCTATTTCACCAATCAGGCACCGGACGACCTAGGCGCGGGCACGAATGAGAACGGCCTAGTCTATGGCGACTGGTCCGATCTGCTGATCGGGATCTGGAGCCAGCTCGACGTGCTCGTAAATCCCTACGCGGAAACGGCCTACAGCAAGGGCAATATCCTCGTTCGTGCAATGGCAACGGTGGACTTCGGCGTGCGCCGTCCGGCCTCATTCACTTCCGCAACGGGAGTTCTGGGCTAATGGCTGATACGATCGACCCCCGCAAAATTGACCGGGCAGTTAAGGCATTGCGCCGCGCCGGTTTCGAGCTGGACGGCGAGCCTTCCGTAACGAAGGCTGGAGCCGTTACCTTCAAAACGAAGGCACCCGAATAATGGGCGCGGCGGCAACCCTCGAAAGGCGCATTGCCACAGACCTGCGATCGTCCGGCCGTAGGCTGGAGGGCTATGCCGCCACCTTCGCCAACGAGGCGAACCTTGGGGCATTCCGGGAGCGCATATCAGTCGGCGCGTTCCGGAATGCCCTATCTGGCGACATTCTGGCTTTGCTCGATCACGACCCCGGCAAAGTGCTGGGCCGCACGCGCACCGGCACGCTGGAGCTTCGCGAGGACGACAAGGGCTTGGCCTTTGCGCTCGACGTGCCGGACACGGCAGCGGGCCGCGATGTTCTTGCACTGGCAGCACGCGGCGACCTGGGCGGGATGAGCTTCGGTTTCCTCGTTCCTGAGGGCGGCGAGGAATGGGATGGCGACACCCGCACGCTTCGCTCGATCGACCTGCGGGAAATCTCAGTAGTGAGCGCATGGCCTGCCTATGAGGGCACCGAGATAGCCTTGCGTTCCCTTCAACGCCACAGCGGCGCTCAGCGGCGCGCTAGGGCACTGAAACTTGCGGAGGCGCGGCAATGGGCATGATTGATCGCACCTTGGCCATGCTGGGCCTTGAACGCCGTTCGGACCTCTCCCCGCTCGACCCGAGCTGGCAGGCGCTTGCACCAATGACAGGCTATTATTCCGGCCTCAGTGCACGCGCTGCCGAGAATCTTTCAACCGTGCTGGCTTGCACTAGTTCGATCGCTACGGCGCTCGCCTACGTCCCGGCACGGGTTTACAAGTGGGAAGGCGACAACCGGCTGGAGAACGGCTCGCACCCGCTTTCGCGCCTTATCCGCTTCGGACCTAATGGCGCGATGACATGGCCCGATCTGATCGAGCACCTAGTTGCCGACACGCTTTTGACCGGCAACGGCTTGCTCGAAATCAACCGCAACGGAAACGGGCAGGTTTCCGGCCTGACCTATCACCCGTGGGGGATGGTGACGGTGCAAGAGCTTTCCAGCGGACGGCTCGCCTATGATGTTTCGGACGGCAAAGGCAATTCGCGGCGCTTGCTCCAGGGCGAGGCGCTCCACCTTCGCGATCGCACCAATGACGGAAAGATAGGCGTCTCTCGCCTTTCCCGATCGGCAGACACCGTAACCGGCGTGGACCTTGCCAACCGGCACGCTCGCCAGTTCCTCGCCAACGGTGCCAACCCTTCCGGCGTTATCAAGCACCCCGGTTCGATGACGGCTGAGCAGAAAACGAGCCTTCGCGAGCAGTTCAACACGAAGCACGCGGGCGCTACCAATTCGGGCCGCGCCTTGATCCTCGACGGCGGGCTGGAATGGCAGGCGGCGCAAATCTCGCCAGAGGACGCCGAGCTACTGGAAACCCGCAAGTTCGGCGTGGTGGAAATCTGCCGTCTGTTCCAAGTTCCCCCGCCGATTGTCCAGGCTTACGAGAACAACACTTTCACCAATTCCGAGACGGCGGGCCGCTGGTTTGCGACGTTCTGCCTTGCCCCGTGGGCGCGCAAGATCGAGGCGGAGTTTGCCCGGTCGCTGTTCCCTACCGGCTCGCCTTACGAGCTGGACCTAGACCTATCGGGATTCCTTCGCGGCGATCCTGAAACCCGCTGGGCCGCGCATAAGATCGCGCTCGACGCGGGCGTGCTCGATGCCGACGAAGTGCGGCAGGTCGAGGGCTGGAATCCACGTGCGGAGCGTGCCCCTAGCACCGACTCACAGGGGGCGGCAGAATAGTTCCAATGGCCGGACGCAAAGCCCTTATCTCGAAAGACGACCTGGAGCGCATGGCAAGCACCGTTGCCGCGCACGGCGTCGTTTTGCGTGGGCGGGTCGATGCGCTGGGCAATTTCAATTTCACTATGACCCGGCAACCGGATGCGGTGGCCTCCAGCAATGACGATCTCGACGACCGCCTGGACGAGTTTGGCGCGCTATGAAAAAACCCCAGTTCGTCACCAAGTTTACCGATCGGCACGGCAAGGTTCGCTACCGCTTTCGGCGGAAGGGCTACCCCTCGCACTATTTCAAAGCACCGATCGGCACCAAGGCTTTCGAGCGCGAATATGCCGCGTGCCTCGATCAAGAGAAACCTTCGATCGGCGCAAGCCGGATTGTCCCCGGCAGCGTCTCAGACGTGATTGCGCGCTACTATTCCGATTCCGCGTTCCTCGACCTGCGGCCTACCACGCAAGTGGTCTATCGCGGCGTGCTGGAACGCTTCCGCAAAGCCTTTGGTGATGATCCGATGCGCGCCTTCAATGCAAAGCGCATTCAGCGCGTGATGGGCGCGATGCGTCACAAGCCGCACGCTGCAACCCGCCTGCGCAAGCTGCTCGCTCAGCTATTTGTGGTCGCACGGCGTGAGCGACTAGTTCCGGACACATTCGACCCGGTAAAAGATACCCGACCGCCGAAAACGGAGACGGAGGGCTATCATCGCTGGAGCGAAGATGAGCTTGCCCAGTTCGAGGCAAAGCACCCGTTGGGCACGAAACCCCGGCTTGCCTTTGCCCTTCTGCTCTACGGTGCTCAGCGCAGCGGAGACGTTCGGTTTCTGACCCGCAAGGCGATCGAGGGCGGACGCCTTCGCTTGAAACAATCCAAGACTTCTAACGCCGTAAACGTGCCGATTGTCGAGCCGCTGCGCGAAGCACTGGACGCTGGCCCGCTGGGCGAGCTGCTGGTGCTCGAAAATAACCGCGGCGATGCGTTCACGGCCAAGGGCTTTTACAACATGGTCAAGCGCGCTTGCATCGCTGCCGACCTTCCGCACTGCTCAGCGCATGGATTGAGAAAAGCGGCTGCGGCTCGCTTGAAGGCGCGGGGCGTCGAGGATGCCGATGGCATGGCAATCACCGGACACAAAACCGTGCGCGAATATCTGCGCTACGCTGGCGACACGGGCAACGAGGAAAGAGCTAATCGAGCAATGGAAAAGGCTTACGGAGTGTCTAACCCGACCGAATAGTTAGACACCGATCAACACTAACCCATAGGGAGTATTGGGAAAATGACTGCTAAGTGGATGCCCCGTGAGGATTCGAACCTCAATTGACGGAGTCAGAGTCCGTAGTCTTACCATTAGACGACGGGGCATCGGCACCGGGCGTGGGCGGGACTCGCCTGCGCTCCGGCGCGAGGCGGCCATCTAGGTGGGAGTTCCCGGCAGGTCAAGGCTCCCCGGCGGTGCCGCGCAAGTCCTTGCTCCCGCGCGGCATCGGCTGTAGCAAGCATGTCAGGTCCCCGCGCCGGATTTTTCGGAGCGCGGGAGGAAACAGAAAGATTTGCCATGGCGGACCAATCTCCGCCGGACTTGCATACAGCGGCTGGCAAGCGAAGGGGCAAGACGTCCGGCAAGGTAGCCGATTTTCGCTACAAGCGCCCCTCCCGGCCCGACAGAAAGGCCCGCGATTCCAGCGGCCTTCTCCACGCATCGGCTGGTCATGTCCGCCACGAAGCCGGCCCTCGCCGGCAGGCCTATGCCGCGCTCGATCTGGGCACCAACAATTGCCGTCTGCTTATCGCGCGGCCATCGGGCGAAAACTTTACCGTGATCGATGCATTCAGCCGCGTGGTTCGCCTCGGCGAAGGACTGGCGGCTTCGGGCAAATTGTCCGACGCCGCGATGGAGCGCACATTGGGCGCGCTGCATGTCTGCGCCGAAAAGCTGCGCCGCCGCAACGTGCATCTGGCACGCTCGGTCGCGACCGAGGCCTGCCGCCGCGCTTCCAACGGCGAGGCGTTTATCGAAAGGGTGCGCGAAGAGACCGGGATCGCGCTCGACATAATCTCGGCGCAGGAAGAGGCGCGGCTGGCGGTGCTGGGCTGCCATATTCTGCTCGAGGACGGAGTCGGCCCTGCGGTCATCTTCGACATCGGGGGCGGTTCGACCGAGTTGGTGCTGATCGAGCCCGGTGGCCCGGTGCCGCGCATCCTCGACTGGCTGAGCGTGCCATGGGGCGTGGTTTCGCTCACCGATTCGGTCCAGCCGCCCGATGGCACCAGGCACGGCCGCGCGCTGCGCTATGCCGAAATGCGCCGTCTGGTCTCGGAAAGCTTCACCCCCTTCGCCGAGCGGATCGCCGACACCGCGCGCGATTCCGCAACGATCCGCCTGCTGGGCACGAGCGGCACGGTCACCACTCTGGCCAGCATCCATCTCGAACTCCCGCAATATGATCGCCGCGCGGTCGACGGGCTGATCGTACCCTCGCGCTCGATGCGCGACATCTCGCTGCGCCTTTCGACAATGAGCGAAGCGGATCGCCGCACCCTGCCCTGCATCGGCGACGACCGTGCCAATCTGGTCGTGGCGGGCTGCGCGATCCTGGAATCGATCCTCGACATCTGGCCGGCGAAGGAACTCGCGGTCGCGGATCGCGGCATCCGCGAAGGCATCCTGCGCAGCCTGATGGCCGCCGACGAGGTCGCCGAGCGCAGCCGCGAAACCCGCCTGCGCATGCGGGAGCAGGATCTGTGAGCCGTTCCGGGCGCGATTCGGACCGCAGGGTCAAGACGGCGAAGGGGCGCACCGCGTCCTCCACCCGCTGGCTCGAACGCCAGCTCAACGATCCGTACGTCAAGCAGGCCAAGGCCGACGGCTATCGCAGCCGTGCGGCCTACAAATTGCTCGAGCTGGACGAGAAGTTCGCCCTGCTCAAACGCGCCGAGCGGGTGGTCGATCTCGGCATCGCGCCGGGCGGCTGGAGCCAGGTGGTTCGCAAGATCGCGCCCCGGGCGGCGATCGTCGGGATCGACCTGCTCCCGACCGAGCCGATCGAGGGTGTCACCATCTTCGAGATGGATTTCATGGACGATGCCGCGCCCCAGGCACTGGAAGAGGCGCTCGAAGGCGCCCCGGATCTGGTGATGAGCGACATGGCGGCCAACACCGTGGGCCACAAGCAGACCGATCATCTGCGCACCATGGGGCTGGTCGAGGCCGCTGCCTGGTACGCGATCGAAACGCTGGCGCCGGGCGGCGCCTTCCTCGCCAAGGTCCTGGCGGGCGGCACCGACGCCGAACTGCTCAACCTGCTCAAAAAGCACTTCCGCACGGTCAAGCACGCCAAGCCGCCGGCCAGCCGCAAGGGTTCTTCGGAATGGTATGTGGTGGCGCAGGGGTTCAAGGGACGCGACTAGCGGCGCCCCCGTTACCCAACAACGACCGTTCAGAGACTCCCGACGAAGTCGCTGGGGTTATTCGTCCACCTGGACCGGGCCGGAAGGAACCGGTTGCTCGTCGCCCATCGCGCCTGCGGCTTCGGGCGCATCCGCTGCTGCACCCTCGACCGCGCCGGGGCCTTCGCCCGCTGCGTCGACGCCAATCTCACCGACAGCCGGAGCCGCGGGCTCGGGCTTGGCCGGTGCCCCGCCGAAGGTCGAAAGATACTCCATCACATTGGCGCGATCTTCCGGATTCGACAGACCGGCAAAGCTCATCTTGGTACCGCTGGCAAAAGCGCGCGGGCTGGTGAGCCAAGCGTCCATGTTTTCCCAGGTCCACTGCCCACCGTGTTCGGCAAGCGCGCTGGAATAGGCAAAGCCCGGTGCGTGCGCACCGATTGCGGTCCCCATCACGCCATAAAGATTGGGACCGATCCCGTTCGCTCCGCCCTGCTCGATCGTGTGGCAGGCGGTGCATTTGGCGAACACCGCTTCGCCAGCGGCGGCATCTGCGGAAGCCAGCAGCGTGCCGAGGTCTGGCCCGGCATCCTCGCCGGCGCCCTCTTCGGGGGCGTCGATGAAATAGCCCGGCTCTTCCGGCATCTCGGGATTGTCGGCATGGAAATACATGCCCGAGCCGATCGAGGCGCCGAGCGCGACGATCCCGGCGAAGAGAACCCATCCGGAGGCGGTATTGAACTTGTCGTCCATGCGTGAATCGTCCGCAAACTGGTGTGAAGATATCGGTTTCGCGCCGCTCTAGGGGGGCCGTGGCCCGCGCGCAAGTGCGCGCAGCGCGCCTGAGGCTGCAGGAGCTGCAATTCGCTTGCGGGGGTCAGGCGGCGCCGATAGCACGGCTGCCATGCGCAAATTTCCCCAGCCTGCCCTCGCCATGGTCGACACGATGCGCGCTGCGGCACAGGCCGATCCGGCCCGCACCATCGCTTTCGGCGGGGCGCCTGGATCGAATTCGCATCAGGCGACGATGCAGTTCGCGCCCGAGGCCTTGCCGCTGCCCTGCTACGGCTTCGAGGACGCGCTCGACGCGGTGAAGGCCGGACAGGCAGGCGCGGCGATGATCCCGATCGAGAATTCGCAGCACGGGCGGGTCTCCGACATCCATTTCCTGCTGCCCGAGAGCGGGCTGGCGATCGTGGCCGAGCACTTCATGCCGATCACCCATGCGCTGATGGCGCTGGGCGACGGGCCCTTCGAAGCCGCCTACAGCCATCCGCAGGCGCTGGGCCAGTCGCGCGAATATCTGCTGGCACGCGGTATCGTCCCGATGGCCTATGCCGACACCGCCGGGGCGGCGGCCTTCGTGGCGGAGCGCGGTCGCGCCGAACTGGCGGCGCTGGCGCCGCCGATGGCGGCCGAGCTCTATGGCCTGAAGATCATCGAGAAGGCGGTCGAGGATGCGCATGACAACACCACGCGCTTCGTGCTGCTGGCGAGGGAAGCGCGCGATCCGGCGAAGCTCGATGGCGCCGAGCCGATGACCACCTTCATCTTCGAGGTGAAGAACGTCCCCGCAGCGCTCTACAAGGCGCTCGGCTGTTTCGCCACCAATGGCGTGAACATGACCAAGCTGGAAAGCTACCAGAAGGGCGCGAGCTTTGCGGCGACGAAGTTCTACGCCGATATCGAAGGCGCCCCGGGCGACCCGCGGGTGGATCATGCGCTGGAAGAACTCGCCTTCCATTGCAACAGCGTGCGGCTGCTCGGCAGCTACGCGCAGGCGCGCAAGCGGGGATGAGCATGGCCACCCGGCGCGGCGCGATTCTCGGCGGTCTCGCCATGGCGGGCGCGGCCTGCGTTCCCTTCGCCGACGATACGAAGTCGCGACTCGAAGCCAAGCTGCGCATCGTCGAGGCCGGGGCGGGCGGAGAACTCGGCATCTTCGCGCTCGACACCCGAACCGGGCTCGGCATGGGTCACCGGCAGAGCGAGCGCTTCGGCCATTGCTCCAGCTTCAAGGCCTCGCTCGCGGCGATGGTTCTGCAACTCGACGCGGAGGGGACGATCTCGGCGGACGAGCATGTCCGCTGGACGCGCGCGGATCTGATGGCGGTGTCGCCCTTCACCACGCAGCGGCTCGAAGCCGGCGCAAGCTTGCGCGAACTTGCCGAGTTCACGCAGAAATATTCGGACAACGCTGCGGCGAACATCCTGCTGGCGAAGCTGGGCGGGCCGCAGGCGTTGACCGCCTTTTGGCGCAGCATAGGCGACGATATCAGCCGCCTCGACCGCACAGAGCCCGCGCTCAACCACGTGCCGCCGGGAGAAACGCGCGACACCACCACCCCGCAGGCCATGGCGACCACGCTGGCGCGCTTGCTCTATGGCGGCGGGCTGGCCGCACAAGCGGGCTCTCAGCTAAAAGGCTGGATGCACGACACTCCCACAGGCCTGCGGCGGGTACGCGCGGGGCTGCCCGAGGGCTGGCATGCGGGCGACAAGACCGGCACCTCGATCTGGCCGGGAATGGGCAGTCTCTATGTCGATATCGGCTTCATCGAACCCCCGGGGCGCGCGCCGTTGACCTTCGCGACCTACTACCGCGCACCGGAAACGCATGACGGGATGGATCCGGCCTCCGAAGCCGCACTGGCGCAGGCAGGAGCCATCATCGCCCGCTGGGCCGCGGGCTGATCGCGTCTATTCCTCGGCGAAGATCGCGACCTCGTTGACGCCTTCGCTGGTCGCGCGGCCGCGGTACATGCCGCTGGTGTTGAAGCTGAACACCGCCGCTCCCGACGGTGCGACCACGATCACGCCGCCGTCGCCGCCCAGTTCCTCGACCTCGGCGAGCACGGCATCGGCGACGCCTTCGACCAGCTTTTCGGTCAGCCTGATCTCGCCGCCCTCGGGCATGCCGTTGTCGAATTCCGCCAGCGCCGTGTTGCCTGCCAGACGCAGCCTCGTGCAGATTTCATGCGCCACGCCGACGCGGATGAAATATTCGCCCGCGCCCGTGGCCGAAACCGCGCAGCTGCGGTTGTCGGCATAGGTGCCCGCGCCGATCATCGGTGCATCGCCGATCCGGCCCCAGCGCTTGCCGGTCATCCCTCCGGTCGAGGTGCCGGCGGCCAGACTGCCGCTCTGGTCGAGCGCCACTGCGCCCACCGTGCCGAACTTGTGATCGACGTCATAGGCCGAGAGCTGATCCGCCTTCATCCGCTCGAGCGCTTCGCGGCGCGCTTCGGTCTGGAACCATGCGGGCTCCGCGGTCTCGATCCCCTGCTCGCGCGCGAATTCCTCGGCCCCCTCGCCGCTCAGGAAGACATGGCGCCCGTCGCGCATCACCGCGCGCGCCAGCAGGATCGGGTTCTTGGTCGCGGTAACCCCGGTGACAGCCCCTGCAGTGCGATCGCGCCCGTCCATCACCGCCGCGTCGAGCTCGTTGGCGCCTTCCCAGGTGAACACCGCGCCGCGCCCGGCGTTGAACTTGGGATCGTCCTCCATCAGCAGGATCGCCGCCTCGACCGCATCCATCGCGGTCCCGCCTTCGCGCAGCACGGCGGCGCCCGCGTCGAGCGCGGTCTGCAGCGCCGCCTCGTATTCGGCCTCGCGCTCGGGGGTCATGTTCTTGCGCGACAGCGTCCCCGCGCCGCCGTGTATGGCGAAGGACCAGGCCCCCTCGTCATGCGCGGAGGCGGGGGCGGCGAGAAGGGCCGGCAGCGCGAGCAGACCGAGGGCGAGAGCGGTGAAGGAACGGGTCATGCTGCGGCGATAGCACGGAGACTTTGCCGCTCCACCCGAAATTGGCGGGTGGTGCCGAAGAACGGGCGTGGTAACCTTGCGCCTCAGCATTGGGAGAGACAGCGATGAGCGAGTTCGGTTTCGACAGCACGGCAGACGAAGTTCTGGCCGATCAGGACCTCACCGGGCGCACCGCCTTCATCACCGGGGCCTATTCGGGGCTCGGCCACGAAACCGCGCGCGCTATGGGTGCCAGGGGGGCCAAGCTCATCCTTTCGGGACGGGACGAATCCAAGCTCGAAGCGGCGGCCAAGACCGTGGGAGACGAGACCGGGGCGACGGTGGAAACGCTGGTCTGCGATCTCGCCTCGCTCGACTCTGTTCGTACCGCAGGAAAAGAGGCGAATGCGAGATTCGACACTATCGATCTGCTGATCAACAATGCGGGGGTGATGGCGTGCCCGCTTTCGCGCACCGCCGATGGGTTCGAGCTGCAGTTCGGAACCAACCACCTCGGGCATTTCCTGCTCACCAACATGCTGATTCCGCTGCTCGAAAAAGGCGATCGCCCGCGCATCGTCAATCTCTCGAGCCGCGGCCACCATCTCGATACGGTGCATTTCGACGATCTCAACTATGTCGAACGCGAGTACGACAAATGGGAGGCCTACGGGCAGTCGAAGACCGCCAACATCCTGTTCACCGTGGCGCTCGAAGAGCGGCTCGCGGACAAGGGCATCCATGCCTATGCGGTCCACCCCGGCGGGATCATGACCAACCTCGGACGCCATCTCGAGCCCGACGACCTCGCCAATCTGCGCAAGCGGATGGAGAGCACTGCTGGGGACAAGGGGATGACCTTCAAATCCATCCCCCAGGGCGCGGCGACCACGTGCTGGGTCGCGACCGCGACGGAGCTCGAAGGTAGGGGCGGTCTCTACGCCGAGGATTGCGCCGTCGCCGAGCAGAGCGATACCGATCCCACCGGCGGGGTTCGTTCCTATGCGCTGGACAAGCAGGCCGCCGAGCGGCTCTGGTCCGTCTCCGAGGAGCTGGTGGGCGCGAATTTCGCCCATTGATCGAGCGGCTCCGGCAAGGCGCCGCCTGTCGTCGGTCCGCTCAGGGGCGCCCTTCGTCGACTTGCCCTCTTGCGGATCGGCGCCCGGTGCCGCAGGCCGCAGCACCAGATTCACGGGAGTTGCAGATGAAGACCTTCGCCGCCGCCATTGCCCTGGCCACCGCCCCGCTCGCGCTTTCGGCGTCTCCCGCCCTCGCCCAGGCCGAAGTCGCCGTCGCGGGCGAGTCGGCCCCCCAGTGGGTCCAGACCAGCAACGCCTACACCACCCAGTTGATCGAGTTCGAGGCGCAGTTCTTCCCCGAGGGCGCCTCGCAGTCGGGCTACGAGCAGTATGACGGGCAGACCTTCGACCTGTCGCTCGATCGCGATGCGCGCTACCTCGCGGGCGCCGAGGCTCTGCGCCGCCAGTTCGTCGCTGCGCGCGAGACCGAGGCCAATGCCAATGTGAAGCAGGACCTCGCCATCCTGATCGACTCGCTCGACCGGAGCATCGAATCGACCCGGCTCAACCAGCGGCTGCTCCTCGAATGGTCCGAAGTGCCGCAGACCATCTTCTACACGATCGGCGGCATGCTGTCGGACCAGACCGCCGAAAACCGCCGCGCTTCGGCGCTGACGCTGCTGCAGCGCTACACCGGGCTGGCCGAGGGCACCCAGCCCTACACCGAGCTCGCCAAGGCGCGCTTCGAAGCCAGCCGCGGGGCGGACAGGCTGGGCCCCTATGCGGTCGAGGTCGAGGAATCGATCGCCAAGATCCCGACTTTCGTCGCCGGCATCCGCGAGCTGTTCGAGCGCTACGAGATCGCGGGCGCCGAGCCTGCGCTGGCCGCGCTCGAGACCCAGTTCGCGGATTACGGCGAGTGGACCCGCGCCACGGTCCTGCCGACCGCCCGGCCCGAAGCGCGCCTGCCCGAGGAGCTCTACGCGCTCAACCTGCGCAATGTCGGGATCGACATGGAACCGCGCGAGGCGATGGCCCGCGCGCGGCGCGGCTTCTACGAAATCCGCGCCCAGATGGAGGCGCTCGCGCCGCAGATCGCGGAGAAGAACGGCTGGGAGGAAACCGACTACGCCTCGGTCATGCGCAAGCTCAAGGAGCGCACGATCCCCAATGACGAGATCGAGGATTTCTACCGCGGCGTGAACGCCCAGCTCGAGGCGAAAATCCGCGAGAACGACATCGTCAGCCTGCCCGATTACGAGCTGTCGATGCGGCTCGCCTCCGAGGCCGAGAGCGCCGCGCAGCCCGCGCCGCACATGCGTCCGCCGCGGCTGATCGGCAACACCGGCGAACAGGGCACTTTCGTGCTGACCGCCGGCAATCCCACCGCCGGGCCCGAAGACGCCTATGACGATTTCAACCACGCTGCGGCCAGCTGGACGCTGAGCGCGCATGAAGGCCGCCCGGGCCACGAAATGCAGTTCGCCGCGCTGGTCGAGCAGGGCGTCAGCCTCGCCCGGCTGCTTTACGCCTTCAACAGCGTGAACGTCGAAGGCTGGGCGCTTTATGCCGAAGCCGAAATGCTGCCCTACGAGCCGATCGAGGGGCAGTTCATCGCCCAGCAGTTCCGCCTGCTGCGCGCCGCCCGCGCCTTCCTCGACCCGATGCTCAATCTTGGGCTGATCACCCGCGAAGAGGCCGGCCGCATCCTGCGCGAAGACGCGCTGTTCTCGCCCGGAATGGTGAAGCAGGAACTCGATCGCTACACCTTCCGCTCGCCCGGCCAGGCGGGTAGCTATTACTACGGCTACCGCAAGCTGATCGATCTGCGGGTCGAGACCGAGATCGCGCTGGGCGAGGATTTCGAGGAGAAGGCCTTCAACGATTTCCTGCTCAGCCAGGGGATCATCCCGCTCGAGCTGATGGCGCAGGCGGTGCGCGAGGAGTTCATACCCTCGCAGCGCTCCGGACAGTAAACCGGCGGCTGAACAAGTCTCGCATGGGGTCCGATTCTGGCCCGCCTGGGCCTAGGGCTGGGGCCGGCGCTGGCGCTACAGCCAGCGCTGGCTGCGGAAGATCGCCAGAATGCCGACGGTGATCGCCAGGCAGGCGCCGATCACGCCCCAGAACGCCCACGGTTCGTCGTGCCACGGGATGCCCGAGACATTGCTCCCGAGCAGCCCGGTGAAAAAGGTCAGCGGCAGGAACACCCCCGCCATCACCCCCAGCTTGTAGGTCGCGTTCTGGCTGACCGCCTGCGCGCGGGCGCGCAGTTCGTCCTGCAGCACCAGCGCGCTTTCCTTGCTGATGTTGATGTCGTCGAGATGCCGCCGCAGGCGCGAGATCGATTCGGCGATCTCGCGCCGGTCGTGCGGCTCGAACCATTCGGGCGCCTCGCGGCTGATCTGCTGCAGCGCCTCGTGCTGGGGCGAGATATGGCGCTGCAGCGCCAGGCATTCGCGGCGGATATCGGCGATCTCGCGCGCGCGGACCGCCAGCGCCAGATCTTCGGCGTTGTCCTCGAGCCGGTCGATGGCGGCGTTGATGTCGATCACCGCACCGCTCAGATGATCGATCATCAGCTCGGCGATCAGCGTGATCATCGCCCCGGCATCGCGCGGTCCCGCGCCGCGATCGAACAGATCGCGCAGCTCGTTGGGGCTCTGCTGCGGGGCGCGGCGCAGCGTCAGCAAGCGGCTGCCGTCGCTCCACAATTGCATCGCGATCATGTCCTCGGGCGTCGCGCCGGGATTGAAGTTCAGATCGCGCAGCGTAGCGACCAGCGCATCGCCTTCGCGGAAGGCGCGCGGGCGCGACATGTCCGACACCAGCAGTTCGGCGGTGGGCTCGGTCATGCCCTTCTGCCTTCGCAGCCACGCCTCGAGGCCCGGACGGGCGCGATCGAGGTGGAGCCACAGGACCTCTTCGGACCCTTTCGGGGTCCAGTTCTGCGCCTCGTCCCACTCGATTGGCCGCGCACCGCCGACCCCATCGATCACGCGGCCGAACAGCAGTGGATTCTGGGTGTCGCTTGCGTCGATCGTGCCGGTCATCGCCGCCTCATGCCGCATCGCTCGCGCGCTGTCATTGCCCCTTCACCTTGGGCGTTCTATATCGCAGCCATGTCTTCCCTACGCCCCTGGCGCGATATCGAGCGCCGCAAGAGCCGTCAGATCATGATCGGCAAGGTCCCGGTGGGCGGCGATGCGCCGATCAGCGTCCAGACCATGACCAACACCCCCACCGAGGACGTGGGCGCGACGATCGACCAGATCCGCCGCTGCGAGGAAGTGGGCGCCGACATCATCCGCGTCTCCTGCCCGACCGAAGAGGCGACCCGGCATTTCGACAAGATCACCCGCGCCGCCGAGGTGCCGATCGTCGCGGACATCCATTTCCACTACAAGCGCGCGCTCGAGGCGGCCGACAAGGGCGCCGCCTGTCTGCGAATCAATCCGGGCAATATCGGTTCCTCGCAGCGGGTCGCCGAAGTGGTCCGCGCCGCCAAGGCCAATGGCTGCGCGATCCGCATCGGGGTCAACGCCGGCAGCCTCGAGAAAGATCTGCTCGAGAAATACGGCGAGCCCTGCCCCGAGGCGCTGATCGAAAGCGCGCTCGATCATATCAAGCTGCTGCAGGATCACGATTTCCACGATTTCAAGGTGGCGGTGAAGGCCAGCGACGTGTTCCTCGCGGTGGCGGCCTATCACGGGCTCGCCGAAGCGGTCGATTGCCCGCTTCATCTGGGCATCACCGAGGCCGGCGGGTTGATCGGCGGCACGGTCAAGAGCTCGATCGGCATGGGCAGCCTGCTGTGGGCCGGGATCGGCGATACGATCCGGGTCTCGCTCTCCGCCGAGCCCGAGCAGGAGATCAAGGTCGGCTTCGAAATGCTCAAGGCGCTGGGCCTGCGGACCCGCGGCGTCCGCGTGGTTTCCTGCCCCTCCTGCTCGCGCCAGGGTTTCGACGTGATCCGCACGGTCGAGGCGCTGGAAAAGCGGCTCGAACACATCAAGACCCCGATGAGCCTCTCGGTGCTGGGCTGCGTCGTCAACGGCCCGGGCGAAGCGCGCGAGACCGATATCGGCCTCACCGGTGGCGGCAATGGCAAGCACATGGTCTTTCTCTCGGGCGTGACCGACCACACGGTGCAGAGCGAGGACATGCTCGAGCATATCGTGAAGCTGGTCGAGGCCAAGGCGGCGCAGATCGAGGCGGGCGAAGCGGTCGCCTTCGATCCGCATGCTCCGGCAATCCAGGCCGTCGAAGCGGCGGAGTGATCCGCGCCGCGCTGTGATCGAAGGGCTGTTTCTCGCTCTCGCGCTGGCGATGGATGCCTTTGCCGTGGCCCTGACGCAGGGTGCACGGTTCCGCCCCCGCGTCCTGCCCGGTATCGGGATCGCCGCCGCTTTCGGCGTGGCGCAGGGGGTGATGCCGCTGATCGGCTGGGCGCTGGGCGCCATGGCGCTGGTTTTCATCGCCGAGCTGGATCACTGGATCGCCTTTGTTCTGCTCGGCATTCTCGGGGTTCAGATGATCCGCGGCGACGGGGACGACCAGGCCGCACCCAAACTGCGCGGACTGGCGCTGCTGGCTGCAGCGATCGCGACCAGCATCGATGCGCTCGCCGCCGGAATCACGCTCCCGACGCTGGATCTGTCGCCGCTGCTCGCTGCGGCGCTGATCGCCGTGGTCACATTCGCCCTCTCGGCGGTCGGGGTGCTGTCGGGCCGGATCGCCGGCGACGGCTACGGACGCTGGGCGGAGCGCGCCGGCGGGGTGATCCTGATCGCGCTGGGGACCAAGATCCTGGCCGAGCACAGCGGGTTCCTGTGACGCCATGCTCCACGTCGTCCACCACGCCGACTACATGGCGCCCCCGCCCGAGCGCGGCACGTTCAAGTTCGACAAATACTATCTGGTGATGGAGGCGCTGCGCGCCAGCGGCGCACCGCTCACCGAACATGCGCCCGAGCCGATGCCGCGCCGCTGGCTCGAGGCGGTCCACGATCCCGCCTATGTCGACGAGGTGTTCCGCGCCGCGGTCCCGCGCGACAAGGAGCGGCGGATCGGCTTTCCGGTGACCCCGCACATCGCGGCCCGCGTGCGCCACACCAATGGCGGGACCTGGCTGGCGGCGCAGCTGGCGCTCGAACACGGCTATGCCGCCAACAGCGCGGCGGGGAGCCATCACGCGCTGCACGATACCGGCGCCGGCTATTGCGTGTTCAACGATCTGGCGGTCTGCGCCAATCGGTTGATCGCCGAGGGCGATGCGCGCCGGATCCTGATCGTCGATTGCGACGTCCATCAGGGCGATGGCACCGCCAGCCTGACCGCCACCCGGGGCGACATCTTCACGCTGTCGTTCCACGCCGAGAAGAACTTCCCCGTACGCAAGGCGCGCTCGGATCGCGATGTCGGGCTGGCGGATGGCACCGATGACAGCGGTTACATGGAAGCGCTTGAACGCCATTTGCCCGAGGTCATCGAGCGGTTCGCGCCCGATCTGGTGCTCTATCAGGCGGGAGTCGATCCGCATGCCGACGACATGCTCGGGCGGCTGGCGCTGAGCGACGATGGCCTCGCGGCGCGCGACCGCTTCGTGGTCGGCGAGGCGCGGCGCCGCGGGCTGCCGATCGCCAGTGCGCTCGGCGGCGGCTACGGCTCCGATCAACGCATAGTGGCTGAGCGCCACGCGGCATCGATGCTAGCCATGGCCGAGACCAACTCCACCTTCGCGCGTTCATCTTGCGCTAGGATGGACGCTGCTAGAGAATGAAACGATGAAACGCCGCGATCTTATAAAGGCTGGACTTGCCGCGGGCGCGATGGCCGCTCTGCCGCTGCGCGCCGCTGCGCAGGCCGGGACCTCGCCGCGCGACCGCAAGCTGTTCGAACTCGCACGCAGCGAACTGGCGCGGATGGGCAGCCATGTCTGGCGCAGCGACATCGTCGGAATCGCCGATTTCGGGCTTCATTCCTCGCAGCGGCGGTTCCACTTCGTCGATCTGGAGCGCGAGCGGGTCGCAAGCTACCACGTCAGCCACGGCGATGGTTCGGACGGCGAGCACGACGGCTGGCTCAAGCGCTATTCCAACCTCGAGGGTTCGCACGCCACCAGCCGCGGCGCCTACACCACGCGGAGCTGGTATATGGGGCGGTTCGGCATGTCGATCCGGCTCGATGGGCTCGACCCGACCAATTCCAACGCGCTCGACCGCGCGATCGTGATGCACAAGGCGCAATATGCGACCCCGGAGCATGTCGACCGGTGGGGACGGCTGGGCCGCTCCAACGGTTGTCTGGCGATGGGCCCCGAACAGTTCGACCGCGCGCTGATCGATCTGGCGGGCGGCCGGCTGGTGCTGGCGGGAAGCTACGGCATCGCCGAGGACGGCAGCACTATGACCCCGCCGGTGCAGCAGATCGACCTGCTGCGCCCCGAGCGCGAGAACACTTTCCAGCGGACCAACCCCGGCGTCTACTGACCGGCCCGCCCCCTGACACAAGGGGCGAGCCGGCAAGCCGGATCAGGCGCCCGGCGCCGCGAGCGGAATGATTTCCTCGCCTTGGACGCGCGAGCGGTTGGCCATCCGCGGACGCTCGAACGAAGCCATCACCGCCGCGTCGCGGCCATAGATGTCCTCGAAGGTCGTCAGATTGCCATCGACGTCGCGGGCCATGGTGAAATAGGTGATATAGACCGGCCACGGATTCTGGATCTCGTAGGCGGTGTAGGTGCCCGAGGCGGTGATCGCCTCGACCTCGCGCTGGATCGCGGGGATATCCTCCTTGGTCTCCATATTGCCGAGCATCGCCATCGTCATCGCCAGTTCGCGCGCGTTCTCGACGCGGATGCAGCCGTGGCTGAGCGCGCGGTCGTCATTGGCGAACAGCCCGCGCGAGGGCGTGTCGTGGAGGAAGATCGCATGCCGGTTGGGCATGTGCAACTTCATCACCCCGAGCGCGTTCTTGGGTCCGGGCTGCTGGACCACCGTCACCCAGCCGTTCTCGCCGCGGGTCGCGGTATAGCCCTGCGCTTTGGCCCAGCCGGGATTGCCGAGCACGCGTGCGCCCAGCCCCTCGCCCTTGACGATCGATTGCGGCACCGTCCAGGTCGGGTTGAAGATGACCCCTTCGACCATCTCGGCCAGCTGCGGGGTCGCGGTATTCCCCGGCTTGCCAACCACGGTGCGATAGCTCTTGATGATCCTGTCGCGCACCGTCAGCCGGACCTGGAACTCGGGCACATTGGTCATCAGGTACTTGCTACCCAGATCCTGCGGCAGCCAGCGCCAGCGATCCATATTGGCGCGGATCAGCTTGCGCTTCGACGACTGGCCCTTCGGCGTGGCCGCGAGTTCCGCCTTGAGCAGCGCATAGTCGGGATGAACGGGTGCCAGCCCCTCGAGCGTTGCGACGATGGTGCCCTTGGCGAGCGCATCCTTGAGCAGCCGCGCGGTGGGCATGCGATCGGCGTCGGGGTCCATCACGAACCACTGCTTGCGCCCTTCCATCGGGGTGCGCCCGTCGCGCAGATCCTCGACCAGCCAGACGAAGGTGCGGCTCGCCACATCGTTGAGCGCGGCCCCCTCGCCCTGCGCGATCGCCGCGGCGAGGACATCGGCACCGTAATCCGCCGGATCGAGCCCCTCGGCCGCAATCCCGGCAATATAGCCGGCGAGTTGCTGCGCCTGCGGCTTCGACCACTCGCCGATCAGGACCGGCAGTTCCTGCACCACTTCGCCCGATTCCATCGCGATATCGCCGAAATTCTCGGCAACCGTGGGCTGGCGCGGTGCTGGCTGGGGTGTAGGCCGGGGCGCAGTCTGCGGCACCGAGCGGACGGGGCGCGGCTCACTCTCGCGGCTGTCCGCCTGCAACTGCGTATAGTCGGGCAGCGGCTCCTGGACCGTCGCCGGCTCGGGCGGGAGCAGGTTGCGCGGTGCGGTCTGCTGCGCCTGAGCGCTCACCGCCAGCATCGCCGTGCCCGTCGCCAAACCCAATATCGTCTTGAAATTTTTCATAAGTCCCACCGGAAGCGCCATTCGGCATCTGTTTACGCGATATCGGGCCACCTTCCAATATCGCAGCTTAGCTGCAGGTGAACTGGCGGTCGTTTGTCGCATCTTCGACCTTGTAGCGGATTTGCGTGACCCTGCGGCGGCTCGCGCATTATAGCGCAAGCATGATGCAATCGCGTATCCTCCCGATCGCTGCGGCCTTGCTGGGGGTCGCCTGCCTGTCGCTGATGGACGCCTTCATGAAGAGCGCCGCGCTGGCGGGGGGTACCTTCAGCGCCACGCTGCTGCGCTCGGCGATCGGGACGCTGATCGCCGCACCGGTATGGCTGGCGCTCGGCGGACGCTGGCCGCGCTGGCCGGTCTTGAAACTGCATCTCGAGCGGGGCGTCGTGTCGGCCTTCATGGCGCTGTCGTTCTTCTACTCGCTGACCAAGCTGGGGATCGCCGAGGCGATCGCGATCAGCTTCGTCGCGCCGCTGCTCGCGCTCTATCTTGCGCGGGTGCTGCTGGGCGAGGTGATCCGCAAACGAGCCGTACTGGCCTCGGTCCTCGGCTTTGCGGGCACGCTGGTGATCGTCGGCGGAAAACTTGGCGATGGCGGGTTCGACCGCGACACCGGGCTGGGGCTCGCGGCAATTCTGTTTTCGGCGCTGCTCTATGCCTATAATTTCATCGTCATCCGCCGCCAGTCGCAGCTCGCCCGCCCGCTCGAGATCGCCGCCTTCCATTCCGGCGTCGCCGCGCTGGTGATGGCGCTGGCCGCTCCGCTGCTGTTCGTCTGGCCCGGCGAGGCGGTGCTGCTCGACGCCGCGCTGGCCGCGCTATTGACCGTCGCCGGGGCGATGGCGATCGCCTGCGCCTATGCCCGCGCCGAGGCGCAGGTGCTGGTGCCGATGGAATATTCGGGCTTCCTGTGGGCGGCGCTGTTCGGGTGGCTGTTCTTCCGCGAGAGCGTGACCCTGCCGACCGTCGCCGGCGCCGCGATCATCGTCGCGGCGTGCTGGCTGGCGGCGCGCGGGCCCCGTGCGGATCGCATGGTCCCGGCGACCGAGCAGCGGGCCGTCTAGGGCGGGCGGTCCATGCTCCGGCCCTGCAGCCACCTTGATTTTCGCCCGCTTTCGGCGCAGGTGCGCGGCACAGATCGCCGCGCCGGCCATTGGTTGGATGAAGGCCCCAGATAAGAAGGATTGACGCACGCATGACCCAGGTCGGCCAAGACAAGCTCGCAACTCGCTCCACTCTCACGGTGAACGGCAAGGACTACGCCTATTATTCCTTCGCCAAGGCGGCGGAGACGATCGGCGACGTGTCGAAGCTGCCGTTCAGCCTCAAGGTCCTGCTCGAGAACATGCTGCGCTTCGAGGATGGCGGCTTCACCGTTTCCACCGCCGACGCGCAGGCGATCGCCGACTGGCAGAAGGATCCCAAGACCGGCAAGGAAATCCAGTTCCGCCCGGCGCGCGTGCTGCTGCAGGATTTCACCGGCGTTCCCTGCGTCGTCGATCTGGCCGCGATGCGCGACGCGATCGGCAAGCTGGGCGGCGACACCGCCAAGATCAATCCGCAGGTCCCCGTCAACCTCGTGATCGATCACTCGGTCATGGTCGATGAATTCGGCCACCCCAAGGCCTTCGAGCACAACGTCGAGATGGAATACGCGCGCAATGCCGAGCGCTACGACTTCCTCAAATGGGGCTCCAAGAGCTTCGAGAACTTCTCCGCCGTGCCCCCGGGCACCGGCATCTGCCACCAGGTCAATCTGGAATATATCGGCAAGGGCGTGTGGTCGACCGAGGATGCGGGCGGCCAGGCGATTGCCTATCCCGACACCTGCGTCGGCACCGACAGCCACACCACCATGATCAACGGGTTGGGCGTGCTCGGCTGGGGCGTGGGCGGGATCGAGGCCGAGGCCGCGATGCTCGGCCAGCCGATCTCGATGCTGATCCCGCAGGTCGTCGGCTTCAAGCTGACCGGCGCGATGGCCGAAGGCGTCACCGCCACCGATCTGGTGCTGACCTGCGTCCAGATGCTGCGCGAGCGCGGCGTGGTCGGCAGCTTCGTCGAGTTCTACGGCCCGGGCGTTTCGAACCTTTCGCTCGCCGACCGCGCGACGATCGCCAATATGGCGCCCGAGTACGGCGCGACTTGCGGCATCTTCGGGATCGACGAGAAGACGCTGGAATACATGCGCCTGACCGGCCGCGACGAAGACGCGCTGGCGCTGGTCGAAGCCTATGCCAAGGAACAGGGCATGTGGTTCACCCCCGAGAACGAGCCGGTCTTCAGCGACACGCTCGAACTCGACATGAGCAAGGTCGTGCCCTCGCTCGCCGGCCCCAAGCGCCCGCAGGACCGCGTCGCGCTGCCGCAGGTCGACGAGCTGTTCAACACCGACCTCAAGACGGTCTACAAGAAGGACGGCCCGCACCGCGTCGCCGTCGAAGGCAAGGATCACGACATCGGCGATGGCGACGTCGTGATTGCCGCGATCACCAGCTGTACCAACACCTCCAATCCGGATGTAATGATCGCCGCCGGTCTGGTCGCGCAGAAGGCCAATGCGCGCGGTCTCAAGCCCAAGCCCTGGGTCAAGACCTCGCTCGCGCCGGGTTCGCAGGTGGTCACCGACTATCTGGTCAAGTCGGGCCTGCAGACCGATCTCGACGCGCTGGGCTTCGATCTGGTCGGCTATGGCTGCACCACCTGCATCGGCAATTCGGGCCCGCTGGCCCCGCCGATCAGCAAGGCGATCAACGGCAACGACATCGTCGCGGCCAGCGTCCTCTCGGGCAATCGCAATTTCGAAGGCCGCGTCTCCCCCGATGTGCGCGCCAACTTCCTCGCCTCGCCGCCGCTGGTGGTCGCCTATTCGCTGCTGGGCACGGTGACGCAGGACATCACCGAGACCCCGATCGGTCAGGACCAGGACGGCAAGGACGTGATGCTCGCCGATCTGTGGCCGAGCAATCAGGAAATCGCCGATCACCGCGCCGCCAATATCGACCGCGAGATGTTCGCGCGCCGCTATGCCAACGTCTATGAAGGCGACGAGCACTGGCGCGGGATCAAGGTCGAGGCGTCCGACACCTATCGCTGGAACCCGACCAGCACCTATGTCGCCAGCCCGCCCTATTTCGAGGGCATGGGCATGGAGCCGGCGCCGATCACCGACATCACCGATGCCAAGCTGCTGGCGATCCTGGGCGATTCGACCACGACCGATCACATCAGCCCGGCCGGTTCGATCAAGGAAGACAGCCCCGCCGGCGAATATCTGAACAGCCATCAGGTCGCCAAGGCGGACTTCAATTCCTACGGCAGCCGCCGCGGCAATCACGAGGTGATGATGCGCGGCACCTTCGCCAATATCCGCATCCGCAACGAGATGGTCCCGGGCGTCGAGGGTGGCTACACCACCTTCGAGGGCGAGCAGATGCCGATCTACGACGCGGCGATGAAGCATAAGGAAAACGGCACCCCGCTGGTGGTCGTCGCCGGCAAGGAATACGGCACCGGCTCGAGCCGCGACTGGGCCGCGAAGGGCACGATCCTGCTGGGCGTGCGCGCGGTCATCGTCGAGAGCTTCGAGCGGATCCACCGTTCCAACCTGATCGGCATGGGCGTGCTGCCGCTCCAGTTCACCAATGGCGAGACCCGCGAGACCCTGGGTCTCGGCCCCGACGACACCTTTACCATCAAGGGTCTGGCCGGGCTGTCGCCGAGCCAGGAAGTCGAGGTCGAGGTGACCCATGCCGACGGAACTGTGAAGAGCTTCACCACCAAGTGCCGGATCGATACCGCCAACGAGATGGAATATTACCGCCACGGCGGCATCCTGCACTACGTGCTGCGCAAGCTCGCCACCGACTGAGTACGCTCAGCCTTCAATGCAAAAGAAAGGGCGGCTCCCCATCGCGGGGAGCCGCCCTTTTCTTGTGCGGGTTGGCCTAAAGTTTCGTGGCTTCGCCTAAAGTTCCGATCAGGCGATCCGCTTGCGCGCGAACAGCTCGCCCAGCTTGCGCCGGCGCAGCACTGCAGCGGCGGCGAGGCCGAACAGCGCCATCATCGGCGGTGCGGGAACATCGGTGCCGCTGGTGGTGCCGCTGGTCGTGCTGACATCGCCGGAGGTGCTCGATGAGGTCGACGAGCTGGTGCTCGATGATGTCGAACTCGACGTCGAAGAGGAGGTCGAGGACGACGTCGACGAGCTGGTGCTCGAGGTGATGTTGCCCGAGGTCGAGGTGCTGGTCGAAACATCGCCGGACGAGCTGGAAGTCGTGGTGCTGGTGACCGCGCCGGTCGAGGTGCTGACCGAGCCCGTCGAAGTGCTCACCGAACCGGTGCTGGTCGAAACCCCGCCGGTGGTGGTCGAGGTCGACGAACCGCCGCTCGAGTTCTCGTTCGAATTGTCGATATCGACGATGATGTCGCCGTCGAAGCCGCTGGTCGAGGTCGTGGTGGTGGTGGTCGTGGTACCCGGCGTGCCGCTAGTGGTCTCGCCGCCGGTGGTGTTGACCACCACGCTGGTGCTGCCGCCACCGCCACCGCCGAAGAAGCCGCCGAAAAAGCCGCCGCCGCCGCCGAAGCCGCCACCGAAGCCACCGCCGCCGACGGGAGGGATCGAGCGCGCAGCGCCGCCGCCGCCGGTCAGCGGCCGCGCTTCGGGAAGCGGCGGAACCGGAACCGGGGCCAGTGCGGTGCGATAGACCGGCTCGACCGGGCGTTCGATCGTCCGGGCGCGGACCGGCTCGCGCCGGGGCACCGTACGCTGCGCCACCGGCCGCGGGGTCTGCTTGATCATCTTGATCTGCCGCGGCTCGGCCTTGGCCGATTTGAACGAGGGGCTGTCGGTGATCGGCTTCTCGGCGACATGCACCGCGCCGCCCGCCAGAAGCGCGCCACCCGCAGCGGTGGCCGACAGTTTTGCGAGAGCTGCTTTTACCGACATCGTTCAAATTCCTGTTTCGACCGGCACGCTGGCCCCGAAGGTCCATACACCGAAAAAGCCTCTGTGCAGATTCGTTTACTATCCGCGTCATGGCTAAAAAGTAAATTCCGGCCGGAATAGCGAGGACTTTAGCCGCCTTGTCCCGGAGCGGGACCCGTTGTGGGGTAAACCTTACCGCTGGATCAAGCCTATTCGTCGAACAAGTTCGATTGGCCTGCCGGCCCGGGAACGGCGAGCCCGAGATGTCTCCAGCCGCCCTCGTTGAGGCAGCGTCCGCGCGCTGTACGGGCGATCAGGCCGAGCTGGATCAGATAGGGTTCGATCACCTCTTCGACCGTGTCGCGCGGCTCGGACAGGCCCGCGGCGAGCGTCTCGACCCCGACCGGACCGCCAGCATAAGTGCCCGCGATCATGGTGAGATAGCGGCGGTCCATCGCGTCGAGGCCGAGCGAATCGACCTCGAGTCGCGTGAGCGCGGCATCCGCAACCTCGGCGGTGACCGTGAGGTCCCCGGCGACGCTGGCAAAATCGCGCACCCGGCGCATCAACCGTCCGGCGACCCGCGGCGTGCCACGGCTGCGCCGCGCGATTTCGCGCGCGCCGCCCTCGTCGATCGCCAGATCGAGCAGCCCGGCACCGCGGGTCACCACCCTGAGCAATTCGTCCTCGGTGTAGAAATTCAGCCGCACCGGAATCCCGAACCGGTCGCGCAAGGGGGTGGTCAGCAGCCCCTGCCGCGTGGTCGCGCCGACCAGCGTGAAGGCCGGCAGATCGATCCGCACGCTACGCGCCGAGGGACCCTCGCCGATGATGATGTCGAGCGCGCGGTCCTCCATCGCCGGATAGAGGATCTCCTCGACCACCGGATTGAGCCGGTGGATCTCGTCGATGAACAGCACGTCGTGCGGCTCGAGATTGGTCAGCAGCGCGGCGAGATCGCCCGCCTTGGCGATCACCGGGCCGGAAGTGGAGCGAAAGCCGACCCCGAGCTCCTTCGCTACGATCTGCGCCAGCGTGGTCTTGCCCAGCCCCGGCGGCCCGAAGAACAGCACATGATCCAGCGCCTCGCCGCGCGAACGGGCGGCTTCGATGAACACCCGAAGATTTTCGCGCGCAGCCCTCTGGCCGACGAATTCGGCAAGCGACTTCGGGCGAAGCGCCGCGTCGGGGTCGTCCGGCTGGCGGGCGGGGGAGAGGTCGGGACTAGTGGCCACGGTGCGGCCCCCGCGGCGGGTTGGACCCTGAATCAAGTTCAGGGTGACGGGCGAAGAGAACCGTCCGTTTCCAATCCATCGTGTCATGCTGAACTTGTTTCAGCATCCATCGCTCGGCAATCTGCGAACCATGAAGCCCGAGCGCGCCCCATGCGTCTACATCCTCGCGAGCCAGCCGCGCGGCACGCTCTACATCGGAGTGACTTCGGACCTCGTGAAACGCCTCTTCCAGCACCGCGAAGGGATCACCGGCGGGTTCACTTCGCGCTACACGGTCCACCGGCTCGCCCGCTACGAGTTGTTCGGCGACATGGAGCAGGCGATCCTGCGCGAAAAGCAGCTGAAGCGCTGGCACCGACAATGGAAGATCGGTCTGATCGAGGGCGAGAACCCCGACTGGCATGATCTCGCGGTGGTGCTGGGCTTCGAACCGCTTGCTCCGCGCGAACGGCTCGATGGACCCTGAATCAAGTTCAGGGTGACAATCTGGGGATCGTGTGCCCTTCCAACCTTCCCCGTCATGCTGAACTTGTTTCAGCATCCATCTGGCGGCTTTCTCGGCTCCTTGGTGATGCCAAACTGCGAGATTCATCACCCCGCGGCCCTCTTCAACGCCACGCGGATCAACTCGCCCTCGCTCGCGCCCTCGCCCAGCTCGCTCTGCGCGCGGGCGACGGCCTGGGCGGCTACGGCGGGTTTGAAGCCGAGGTTCTGCAACGCCGAGACCGCGTCGGCGCTGGCTCCGCCCGCCGGCAGCGCCGCAGACGCGCCGCCCTCGCCGCCGGGCAGCGCGCCGGCCTTGTCCTTCAACTCGTTGACGATCCGCGCCGCCAGCTTGGGCCCGACGCCTTGTGCGCGCGCCAGCGTGGCGGCGTCGACCCGCGCGCAGGCGTCGCGCACTTCGCTTGGGCTGAGCGCCGAGAGGATCGCCAGCGCGACCTTGCTGCCCACGCCCTGCACCCCGGTCAGCAACCGGAACCAGTCGCGCTCGCCCGCCTGGGCGAAGCCCAGCAACCGCATGTCGTTCTCGCTGACCTGCAGGTCGGTGAACAGCGTGCAGGCCTCGCCCTGCGCGCCCAGCGCCGCCAGCGTCTTGGAGGAGCAATGGACCAGATAGCCCACGCCCGCGACATCGATCACCGCCCAGTCGGTGCCGGTTTCGTCGAGCAGGCCCTTGAGCTTGGCGATCATTGCATCATTCCGGACATGCTTTGTTCTTGAGGGAATAGAGAGGATTGGTCCAGCGCCGATGGACTTGCGCCCACATATTCGGGCATGTGGCTGGCATGAGCTGGAACACCTTCGGACGCGTCTTGCGCTTCACCACCTGGGGCGAGAGCCATGGACCCGCGATCGGCGCGGTGGTCGACGGCTGCCCGCCGGGGCTGGAACTGGCGGAGAGCGACATCCAGCCCTTCCTCGATGCACGCAAGCCCGGGCAGTCCAGATACACCACCCAGCGGCGCGAGGCGGACGAGGTGCGGATCTTGTCGGGGGTCTTCGAGGGCCGGACAACCGGCACGCCGATCTCGCTGCTGATCGAGAACACCGATCAGCGCTCGAAGGACTATTCGCAGATCGCGAACACCTATCGCCCCGGTCACGCCGACTACGCCTACGACGCGAAATACGGCCTGCGCGACTACCGCGGTGGGGGGCGCAGTTCGGCGCGCGAGACCGCGATGCGCGTTGCGGCGGGCGCGGTGGCGCGGCTGGTGCTGCCCGAGGTCCGGATCCTCGCCTATGTCGCCGAGATCGGCGGCGATGCCATCGACCCGGCGGCGTTCGACGTAGGAGAAATCGCGCGCAATCCTTTCTGGTGCCCCGATCCGGACGCCGCCAAGCGCTGGGAGGCGAGCGTCGACGCGGCGCGCAAGGCCGGGTCCTCGCTCGGCGCGGTGGTCGAATGCGTGGCGAGCGGCGTCCCCGCCGGCTGGGGCGCGCCGATCTACGCCAAGCTGGACGCCGATCTCGCCGCGGCGATGATGGGGATCAACGCGGTCAAGGGCGTCGAGATCGGCGACGGCTTTGCCGCCGCGCGGCTCTCGGGCGAGGAGAACGCCGACCCGATGCGCCCGGCGGAAGAAGGGTCCGCACCGCGCTTCGAGGCCAATCACGCCGGCGGCATCGCGGGCGGCATTTCGACCGGCCAGCCGGTCGCCGCGCGCGTCGCCTTCAAGCCGACCAGCTCGATCCTCACTCCGGTCGAAAGCGTCAACCGTCAGGGCGAAGCGGTCGAGGTCAGCACCAAGGGGCGCCACGACCCCTGCGTCGGCATTCGCGGCGTGCCGGTGGTCGAGGCAATGATGGCGCTGGTCCTGGCTGACCACAAATTGCTCCACCGGGCGCAGTGCGGAACCTGAGCCAGGTCTGCGGCACTTTCCGAAAGTTCCGCCCCACTGATTGATAATTCCGATGTTAGCAATCGCACAATATCGCTTTTGTGCGGCGCAGCAGCGCCTATCTGTCACCCATCAGTTTCACCCCAAATTTGGAGATTCTCATGGGTATCATCGGTAGTCAGCTCAAGCCGTTCAAAGCCAACGCCTTCCAGGCCGGCAAGGACTTTTTCGAAGTCACGCAGGACGACATCGCCGGCAAGTGGGCAGTGTTCTTCTTCTATCCCGCCGACTTCACCTTCGTCTGCCCGACCGAGCTCGAAGATCTCGGCGAGCATTACGACATGCTTCAGAAGATGGGCGTCGAAGTCTACGGCGTCTCGACCGACACGCATTTCGCGCACAAGGCCTGGCACGACACGAGCGAGCGCATCGGCAAGCTCAAGTTCGCCTTCCTCGGCGACCAGCTCCACACGCTGTCGAAGAATTTCGACGTGCTGCGTGAAGACATGGGCCTTGCGGACCGTGCGACCTTCGTCATCGATCCCGATGGCGTGATCCAGATCATGGAGCAGACCTGCGAAGGCGTCGGCCGCAATGCCAACGAACTGACCCGCAAGATCAAGGCCGCGCAGTATGTCCGCAACAATCCGGGCCAGGTCTGCCCCGCGGCGTGGGAAGAGGGCGGCGACACGCTGGCTCCTTCGCTCGACCTCGTCGGCAAGATCTGATCCTGCGGATCTGAAACGATACCGCGGCCGCCGTTTCGGCGGTGGCCGCGAAGCGCCCGGGCCTCGCCCGGGTTGCTGGAAGGCCCGGGGCGAACCCTCCCCCCCTCCCGTCCCGGGCCTTTTGCTTTTTACTCTCCGGCTTTCGCCACCAGCCTCAAGCCCCACCAGCCTCAAGCCAACGGGACGTGCCATGCTCGATGCCAATCTGACCCAGCAACTGACGACCTATCTCGCCAATCTGCGCGAGCCGGTCGAACTCGTCGCCTCGCTCGGCGATGATGCCAAATCGCAGCAGACGCGCGAATTGCTCGAGCAGATCGCGGCGCTGCACGGTGATGTCAGCGCGAGCTTCGACGGCACCGACGATCGCAAGCCCAGCTTCGTGATCCGCCGCGCCAGCGATGCGACCAAATGGGTCCGCTTCGCCGGCATTCCCACCGGCCATGAATTCACCTCGCTGGTGCTGGCGCTGCTGTGGGCCGGCGGCCACCCGCCCAAGGTCGACGCCGATCTGATCGAACAGATCCGGGGGCTCGAGGGCGACTACAATTTCGAGATGTATTTCTCGCTGTCGTGCCACAATTGCCCCGACGTTGTGCAGGCGCTGACGCTGATGGCGCTGGAGAACCCGCGCATCACCGCCACGCTGATCGAGGGCGGCGCGTTCCAGGACGAGGTCGAGGAGCGCGGCGTGATGGCCGTTCCCGCGACCTTCCTCAACGGGGAGAGCTTCTACAACGGCAAGATGGAACTGGCCGAGATCCTCGCCAAGCTCGACAAGGGCAGCGGCGCCAAGGCAGCCGAGAAACTCGCCGCCAAAGACCCGTTCGAGGTGCTGATCGTCGGCGGCGGGCCCGCGGGCGCATCCTCGGCGATCTACACCGCGCGCAAGGGTTTCCGCACCGGAATCGCCGCCGAGCGCTTCGGCGGTCAGCTGCACGACACGCTCGGGATCGAGAACCTGCCCGGGACCCCCTATACCGAGGGCCCCAAGCTGGCCGGCCAACTCGAGACCCATGTCGGCGAATACGAGATCGACCTGATGAACCTCGCCACCGCCAACAAGCTGGTGCCGGCAAAGGAAAAGGGCGGTCTGCACCGGCTCGAGCTCGGCAATGGTGCCACGCTGTCGTCGCGCAGCCTGATCATCTCGACCGGCGCGCGCTGGCGCAATCTCGGCGTCCCGGGCGAGGCAGAATACCGCAACAAGGGCGTCGCGTATTGCCCGCATTGCGACGGGCCGCTGTTCAAGGGCAAGCGCATCGCGGTGATCGGCGGCGGCAATTCGGGCGTCGAGGCGGCGATCGACCTCGCGAAGATCGTCGGCCATGTCACCCTGGTCGAGTTCGACAGCAAGCTGCGCGCCGACGAGGTGCTGCAAGCCAAGCTGCGCAGTCTGGGCAATGTCGAGATCATCACCTCGGGCCAGACCACCGAGATCACCGGCGACGGCAACCGCGTCGACGGGATGGTGGTCAAGGACCGCAATTCGGGCGAGGAGCGGAGCATCGAGCTCGCGGGCGTCTTCGTCCAGATCGGGCTGGTGCCCAACACCGAATGGCTCAAGGATAGCGGGCTCGAGCTTTCCAAGCATGGCGAGATCGTGATCGACGAGGAAGGCCGCACCAATCTGCCCGGCGTCTTCGCGGCGGGCGATGTCACCACCGTGCCCTACAAGCAGATCGTGGTGGCGATGGGCGAAGGCTCGAAAGCGGGTCTCTCCGCCTTCGACTATCTGATTCGCAACGAGCCGGCGGAAGAGATCGCGCAGGCTGCCTAAATCTTTCCGCGATAAGAATTCGAAGCGCCGCCGTTCCTTTCGGAATGGCGGCGTTTTTTATTGTCTGGGGCTGGCGCAGCCATCGCTTGAGGCAATCAATCCGAACCATTTAATCGATTGGACGAATGATCGCGGAAAGGTCATCCTTCTCCGGTAGCTCGGGCAAGACCTGAGTCGATCAGATCAGACAGGAGAGAGACCATGGACGCGAAGACAGGTGATATCGGCGGCGGATGCCCCTTCAACGGCGACGGAGGCGTACGCGCGCTGCTCGGCCGGACCAACAAGGATTGGTGGCCCGACTCGCTCGATCTGCATATCCTCACCCAGGGGGGCGCCTCGCCCGACCCGATGGGCGAGGATTTCGACTATGTCGAAGCCTTCAACGTCCTCGACTACAAGGCGCTCAAGCAGGACCTGACAGCGCTGATGACCGACAGCCAGCCCTGGTGGCCGGCGGATTACGGCCATTACGGCCCGTTCTTTATCCGCATGGCCTGGCACGCGGCGGGCACCTATCGCACCGGCGACGGTCGTGGCGGCGCGAACAGCGGGCAGCAGCGCTTCGCTCCGCTCAACAGCTGGCCCGACAATGGCAATCTCGACAAGGCGCGGCGCCTGCTGTGGCCGATCAAGCAGAAATACGGCAAGCACATCAGCTGGGCCGATCTGTTCATCCTGACCGGCAATGTCGCCATCGAAAGCATGGGCGGCCCGGTGTTCGGCTATGGCGGCGGGCGCAAGGACGTCTACGAGCCCGAGAACGACATCTACTGGGGCTCGGAAGAAGAATGGGTCGACCAGGGCGTCGAAACCCGCATCATCCCCGATGAAGGCAAGGCGCTGGAGAACCCGCTCGCCGCGATCCAGATGGGCCTGATCTATGTCAATCCGGAGGGCCCCGGCGGCAATCCCGACCCGCTGGGCTCGGCGCGCGACATGAAGGAAACCTTCGCGCGCATGGCGATGAACGACGAGGAAACCGTCGCGCTGACCGCCGGCGGCCACGCCTTCGGCAAGTGCCACGGCGCGGTTCCGCCCGACCAGCTTTCGGGCGCGCCCGAAGGCGAAGGCATGCATCTGATGGGCTTCGGTTGGGCTACCGACCCCGACCAGATCGGCAAGGGCCACATCACGACCTCGGGCCTCGAAGGCGCCTGGACACCCAACCCGACGCAGTGGGGCGGCGACTATTTCCGCCTGCTGTTCAAATATGAGTACGAGCTGGTCAGAAGCCCGGCCGGTGCCCAGCAATGGCAGCCGATCAACCCCGATCCGGAAGACATGGCGCCCGATGCGCGCGATCCTTCCAAAAGGGTGCCGACCATGATGACCACCGCCGACATGGCGCTGAAGATGGACCCGGATTATCGCAGGATTTCCGAGCGCTTCCGCGACGACCAGGCGGCGCTCGATGATGCTTTCGCGCGCGCATGGTTCAAGCTGTGCCACCGCGATATGGGCCCCAGGATCCGCTACATGGGCCCCGAGGTTCCGGCCGAGGAACTGATCTGGCAGGATCCGGTCCCCGCCGGCACGCAGGCTTCGGATGCCGCCGTTTCGGCGTTCAAATCCAAGGTGCTCGCTAGCGGGCTTAGCGTTTCGGAACTGGTGAAGGCGGCCTGGGCCTCGGCCTCGACCTATCGCAAGTCCGATCATCGCGGCGGTGCCAATGGTGCGCGGGTCAGGCTCGCACCGCAGAAGGACTGGAAGGTCAACGACCCCGAGGAACTGTCCAGGGTGCTGACCAAGCTCGACGAGCTTCGCGGCGATCTGTCGATGGCCGATGCCCTCGTCATCGCGGGTTCGGCAGCGGTCGAGAAGGCGGCCAAGGATGCGGGCTTCGATGTCACCGTACCCGTCACCACGGGCCGCGGCGATGCTGGCGAAGAGCACACCGATGCCGAGAGCTTCGAGCCGATGGAACCCTTCGCCGACGGCTTCCGCAACTACCTCAAGACCAAGGCGCCGGTGAAGACCGAGGACCTGCTGATCGACCGCGCGAGCCTGCTCGGCCTGTCGATCCCGGAGATGGTCGTTCTGGTCGGCGGGATGCGCGCGCTGGGTGCGGTGAGCACGCATGCCAAGCATGGCAATTCGATCGGCGTGCTGAGCGATCGGCCAGGGCAGCTGACCAACGACTTCTTCGTCAACCTGCTGCACATGGGTACGTCCTGGGAAGTTGTCGACGAAAGCGGCGACGAGGAGTTCATCGGCCGCTGCCGTCTGGAGGGCCACGAGAAGTGGCGCGCCACGCGCACCGATCTGGTGTTCGGCTCCAACTCGCAGCTGCGCTCGGTCGCCGAAGTCTATGCCGAGAACGGCAACGAGCAGAAGTTCGTGGACGATTTCATCAAGGCCTGGACCAAGGTGATGAACGCCGATCGCTTCGATCTGCGCTACGCCAAATACCACCAGTAATCGGCAGGCGTTCGGGCGTCAGCCCTTTCGCTTGAGTACGATCAGGAGCGCACCGTCACCCCCGTGGTGGCGGTGCGCTTTGCGTATGGCGGCGATCGCGCTGCCGTGTTCGCTGGCGGCGAGCCAGTCGAGCACCTTGGCGCGGATCGCGCCGCGCATCTGGCCGCGATCCGCCGGATCGACCGGGCGCGGCTTGCCCGTCACCAGCAGCACCGTGCGCGCGCCCATCGCGCGGGCTTGCCCCACCCCGCTGATCAGCCGCGTGTAGGCGGCATCGAGCCCGTGACCGTGCAGATCGAGCGTAAAATCGGGCCCGACCGTGCCCGCCTTGAGCTTGCGGTCCCAATGCGAGTCGAGGTCGCTCCCCTGTGCAACCGGTGGCTTGGGCGGCGGGCGAACCGGGACGCGCAGTGCTTTGGGTTTTGCGGATCGCGGCGCAGGCGGCGCGACGGCGGCGCGCTTCTCGGGTACTGGTGCGGCGGTCGCAGGTCGGACCTTCCTGGCGACCAGCGGCGTCACCGTTTCGGCCACGCGGTGCCAGGCTTCCGCTTCCTCGTCTGTTAGTCCGCGCGGCGGCTTCATCGTCCGGTGAGACGCGCGACGGTCCCCTTGGGCAATAGCACCAGCGCGGAGCCGCGCCCGCTCATCGCGCCGGCGATCTCGCGCGCATCCGCGCCATTGCCCCAGAAGGTGTCGAAGCGATTGGCGCCCTTGATCGCCCCGCCGGTGTCCTGCGCGATCCACAACCCGTCGGCGACATCGCGGTCGAGATCGAGCCACACCGGCGCACCCAACGGGACGAACAGCGGATCGACCGCCACCGAGGCTTCGCGCCGCACCGGGATTTCAAGCGCCCCGAGCGGCCCATCCGTGTCGAGCTCGCGGAAAAAGATCCAGCTCTTGTTGAGCCGCATCAGATCCGCGCCCGCCTCGGGATAGTCGCGCAGATACTGGACGATGCCCTGCATCGAACCGGCGTATTGCCCAGGCCCGTCGCCGAGCAGGCCGCGTTCGCGCATCACGCTGCCGATCCCGACATATTCGCGTCCGTTCTGCCCGGCATAGCCGATCCGCATCCGCGAGCCATCGGGCAGGCGCAGCAGGCCCGAGCCCTGAATCTGGAGGAAGAAGAACTCGATGGGATCTGCGGCCCAGGCGATCTCGAGCCCGCGCCCGGCCAGCACACCCCATTCGATCTCGGCGCGCTCGTAATAGGGGACGAAATTGCCCGCAGCATCGGTGCGCCCGAGCGGAGGGCGTCCTTCGCGCTCGCTCTCGGCCATATCGGTCGGCCAGCCGCGCACGAGGTCGGGAGGCATCCGGTAAACCGGTACGGTGTATCCGGGCAGCGGTGTGCGGCTGCCGAGTATCTCGGGCTCGAAATAGCCGGTCGCGAAGGCGCTACCCTCACCGACCCGAGCGGTTTCGAAATGCATGTCGAAGAAGCGCGCGGCGTCGCCCGCGCTCCAGGATGTTGCGGCCTGGCAGGCGGGGCGCCAGTCGTCGCGCTGGCTCAGCCCGCTCTGGTCGGTACGGATCAGCAGCTTGGGACAGGATTCGCGGAATCCCGCGAGCGCGCTGGCGGCGTCGTCATGGCCCAGCCCCAGCGAAGCGATCGCCGGGCCGCGCGCAATACCTGCAAGCAAAGCGCTCTCGGCGAGGGCCGGCGGCGCAGGCGGGGTGGTTTGCGGAACCCCCGCATCGGGGATCACACGGGTGCAGGCAGCAAGAAGCGCCAGCGCAGCGACCGTCAGCGAGGAGCGAATACGCATGCTGTTTCCCGTTCCCGCCCGTCTATCCGGCGCGCCAGTGGCTACCCTTCGGGACCTGCCGCATCGGTCTCCTCGAATCAGTCCTGATCGGTCTCGTCGAGAATCCAGTTGGGCTCGGGCGAATCCACATGGCGCGCAAAGGTCCAGATGTCGCGGCTTTCGACCGCATCGTCGAGCGAACCGGCGATCACCATGTCGTTCCGATCGCGCGTCACCGCGGCGATATCGGCGACGAACAGCACCGCGACGCGCGCCATGCGCCCGTCGAGTTCGGCCGATTTGATCGTCGCGTTCTCGATCCGGACCAGGCGGTTGGCGAGCGTCTCGCCCGCCGCCTCGCGCGCGTCGATTGCGCCGGCAAAGCTTTCATAGACGTCGTCGTCGCACAATTCGCGCAAGGTCTCGCGGTCGCCCTCCCAGAAAGCTTCAAGGATCATGCCATAGGCGCCCTTCGCACCCTCGAGAAAGGAGACGATGTCGAAGCGCGGATCGGCACTGGCAATCGCCCGCACGCCCGCTTCGGTCCCTGCAGGAACGTCCGCATGCCGCAATTGTACCGAGGGCTGCACGGTGCGCGCCGATTCATCGGCCGGCTGGCGGTCTTCGCCGCGTTCGATGCGGCGCGGCACAACTTCTTCCTCGTGTTCCGCGCGGCGACCGAGCACCGAATAGAGCCGCAGGCCAAGAAAGGCAGCGACGGCGGCGAGGATGACGATTTCCAGTATCACGTAACAAGCACCTGCAGTTTTGGCCCGCTCGCAAACACGGCACGGACCCGAGATTTTCGTAACTTACCCCTGCCCTACATAGGTGTAAAACTCAAATGGACAACACGCCGCACAGCTTCCTCCCGCCGCTTTGCCGCCCCGCTCCGTCCGGTGCAGCGCAGTTGCCGCACTCATTGGCAGGTGCTACGCGCGCCGCCGAACCGGTGCCGGGCCCAATCGTCCGTCCGCGACAGGCACCGCAGCGCCAACACTGACACGAAAGACGACGCATCATGGCCGACGAAGGCGATATCCTCACCGACATCAATCCCGATCCCGCAGCCGGTTCCAACGGCGCGGACAATCAGCCCGCCGCCGGCATGATCTCGCAATATGTGAAGGATCTCTCGGTCGAGAACCCGAATGCGCCGGCCTGCTTCCAGTGGACCGACCAGCCGCAGATCGACCTGCAGTTCAACATCGGTGCCACCCCGGTCAGCGGCGAAGTGCACGAGGTCGAGCTCAAGGTGAACATCACCGCCAAGGGCGAGAAGGGCAATTTCTACCTCGTCGAACTGAGCTATTGCGGCCTCGCGGGCCTGCGCAACCTGCCCGACGAGCACGCGCACGCCTTCCTCTACGCCGAAGCGCCGCGCATCCTCTTCCCCTTCGCGCGCCGCGTGATCGCCGATGCGACACGCGATGCCGGCTTCCCGCCGCTGATGATGGAGCCGATGGATTTCGGCGCGCTCTACCAGCAGCAGCTCGCCGCCCGCGCGCAGCAACAGGGCGAAGGTCAGGCGCCCAGCCCCGTTGGCAACGCCTGAGCCTGTAACCTGATCGGGGCTCGGGCATGAGCCTGCTCAAAAACGTCGGGACGATCGGCGGGCTGACGATGGTCAGCCGCGTCGCCGGCATGGCGCGCGAGATGATCTTCAGCCGCGTGCTCGGTGCCAATGCGGTGACCGACGCGTGGTTTCAGGCCTTCATCATCCCCAACGTGTTCCGCCGGCTGTTCGCCGAAGGGGCCTTCTCCGCTGCCTTCGTGCCGATGTTCTCCAAGCGGTTGCATGGCGATGGCGGGCTGGAAGCTGCGCGCAGCTTCAGCGACGATGTCCTGAGCGTCTTTCTGCCGGTGCTGATCGCGCTGACCGCCGTGCTGCTGCTGGCGATGCCGGGGGTGATCTGGCTGCTCGCGGACAAGCCGATCGATCCCGGCGAGTTCGACATGGCGGTCGATTTCGCCCGGATCATGTTCCCCTATATCGTACTGGTCAGCATGGTGACGCTGTTCACCGGCATGCTCAACTCGGTCTCGCGCTTCGCGCCGGGGGCGAGCTTTCCGATCATCCTCAACATCGTACTGATCGCCGCTCTGCTGCTGGGCGAGCGCTGGATGGCCGCCACCGGCGCCAGTATCGAGCAGACCGCCTACGGCATCGCCTGGGCGGTGACCGGGGCGGGCGTGATGCAGCTCGTCTGGCTCTACGTCTGGGTACGGGTCGAGGGTTTCCGCCCCAAGCTGCTCTGGCCCCGGCTGACACCCGAGGTGAAGCGGCTCGGCATTATCGCCCTGCCCGCAGCGATCGGCGGCGGCGCCTATCAGATCAACACGCTGGTCCAGCTCTATTTTCTGAACCAACTCGAGAGCGGTTCGGTCAGCTACATGAATTACGCCGACCGGCTGAACCAGTTGCCGCTGGGCATCATCGGGATCGCGCTGAGCACCGCCATCCTTCCCACGCTTTCGAAATTCGTCGGCAGCAAGAACAGGGAAGGCGCCGACCGAGTGCAGTCCGACGCGATCGAGCTGGCGATGCTGCTGACGATCCCGGCAGCAGTCGCCCTGGCGATCTGCGCGACCCCCTTCGTGACGATGATCTTCCAGGGCGGGCGTTTCGATCTGGCCGATGCCGCCATCACCGGCGAAGTGCTGGCGGTGCTGGTGCTGGGCCTGCCCGCCTATGTGCTGGTCAAGGTGCTGGTGCCTAATTTCTACGCCCGCGCGGACACCCGCACCCCGGTCTACGCCGCCTTCATCTCGCTGGCGGTGTTCGTCGCCTTCAACATCGCCTTCCTTCAGCGTTTCGGTGTCGTCGGGGTGGCCTATGCCAGCGTGATCGGCGCCTGGATCAACACCGGCTTCCTCTATATCGTGCTGATGCGGCGCGGCTATTACCGCCTGCCCGGAGCGCTGGTGCTGCGGATCGCGCGCCAGCTGGTCGCCGCCGCCGCGATGGGAGCCGCGCTGTGGTTCGCGCGCGACCTGCTGACCGGCTATTTCGCCGCCGGGCTGCTGGCACGGCTGTTCGCGCTCGCGGTGCTCGTCGGCTGTGCCGCGCTGGTCTATTTCGGAGTGGCCTTTGCCGTCGGCGCGATCGACCGGCAGAGGATCGCCACCCTCACCAAGAAGAAAGCACCCTGATATGATGCGCGTCGTTTCCGGCATCCAGCCCACCGGCAATCTGCACCTCGGCAATTACCTCGGCGCGATCCGCAACTGGGTGCGGATGCAGGACGAGATCGATGCGGGCAACCGCGCTCAAGTAGCCGAAGGCGGTAGCGCACCGAAGAACCAGTGCCTGTTCTTCCTCGCCGATCTGCACGCGATCTCGCAGCCGCATGTTCCCGCCGAGCTTCACCGCGGTTCGCTCGAGATGACCGCTGCGCTGGTCGCCTGCGGGATCGATCCCGCGCGCTCGATCCTGTTCAACCAGGCGCAGGTGCCGCAGCATGCCGAGCTGCAATGGCTGCTCAGCGGCACCGCGCGGATGGGCTGGCTCAACCGGATGACGCAGTGGAAGGACAAGGCGGGCAAGAACCGCGAGGGCCAGTCGGTGGCGCTGTTCTCCTACCCGGTCCTGCAGGCCGCCGACGTCCTGCTCTACCAGGCCACGCATGTACCGGTGGGCGAAGACCAGAAGCAGCATCTCGAGCTTGCGCGCGACATCGCGCAGAAGTTCAACAATGATTTCGCTTCGGAGGACGCGCCCGTCTTCACCCTGCCCGAACCCTTCATCCCCCCGGTCGCGGCGCGGATCATGAGCCTGCGCAACGGCAGCGCGAAGATGAGTAAGTCGGATCCGTCGGATTTGAGCCGCATCAACCTGTCCGACGATCCCGAGACGGTGATGCTCAAGATCAAGAAGGCCAAGACCGATCCCGAGCCGCTGCCCGGCGAACTGGGCGGTCTGGTGGGGCGCCCCGAGGCGCTCAACCTCGTCACCATCTACGCCGCACTGGCCGATCGCAGCGCCGAGGACGTGCTCCGAGAATTCGCCGGACAGGGTTTCGGCGCGTTCAAGCCGGCGCTGGGCGAATTGCTGGTCGAGACGCTGCGGCCGATCTCGCAGCGCTTCACCGCGTTGCTCGAGGACCGCGAATCCCTCGACGCCATCCTGGCGACCGGCGCGGCGCGCGCGCGGACTCTGGCCGGGCCCACGCTCGATTCCGCCTATCGGGCGCTCGGTCTCGTCAGGGCCTGAATCCTCGAGCGCCGCGGATCGTCTAATCATCTGATAAGTAAAGCATTCAAACGCGGTTCAGGACGCGTGGTTTACACCCCCTCCCAACGCTGACAGCATGGTCATGGGGAAACGACCGCGCGCGGCGTGTCTGTCTCGAAAGGATACCACCATGACCACCCGCAAACAGGGATGGGGGCGCACCATCAAGCTGGCCTCCGTTCCCATCATTCTCGCCAGCCTCGCCGCTTGCGCCACGCCTTTCAAAGCCGATGTCTCGCGCTTCCAGACGCAGCTTCCCGCCCCCGCCGGCGAGAGCTTCGCCGTGGTCGCGGACGATCCTGCGCTGGCTGGCGGGCTCGAATTCGCGATGTACGCCGATCGCGTCGAAGCGCAGATGCAGCGTCTCGGCTATGCCCAGGCCGCCTCGCCCGAGACCGCGAGCCTGCTGGTCCGCTTCGATTACGGCGTCGACAACGGTCGCGAGCGCATCCGCACGACCGGTTTCCGCGACCCGTTCTACGACCCCTGGTATGGTTACAGCCGGTACTACCGCTCGAGCCTGCGATATCGCTCGCCCTTTTACGGCAATCGCTGGGGCTATGGCTTCTACGATCCGTGGTTCGGTGGCCCCGAGGTGACCAGCACCACCGTCTACACCAGCGGCATCGACTTGAAGATCGACCGCACCGCGACCGGCGAACGGCTGTTCGAGGGCAAGGCCGAAGCCGTCTCGACCTCGGACCGCCTGCAATATCTGGTGCCCAATCTGGTCGAAGCCATGTTCACCGACTTCCCCGGCAGATCGGGCGAAACGGTGCGGATTTCGATCGCCCCGGAAAAGACCACGGTGCGCCGGGTCGATTGAACGGCCTGCGGTTACGGAAACACGAAGGGCGGCCCCAACGGGTCGCCCTTTTTCATGCCTGCTTCGCGCTTCAGTTCAGCCCGGCATGTCCGCCGGTCGAGCCGAAACCGCCTTGTCCGCGTTCGGTCGCATCGAGATCGGCGACTTCCTCCCAGTCGGCGCGAACCACCGGAGCTAGCACCAATTGTGCGATCCGGTCGCCGCGCGCGACTGCGAAGCTCTCCGCGCCGTGGTTGACGAGGATGATCTTCAATTCGCCGCGATAGTCGGAATCGATCGTGCCGGGCGCATTGGGCACGCCGATCCCGTGCTTGAGCGCGAGCCCCGAGCGCGGCCTGACCTGGATCTCGTACCCCTCCGGAATGGCGAGCGCGAAGCCGGTGGCGACGGCATGGCGCGCACCGGGGGCGAGTTCGACCGTTTCGGCGGCGACGACGTCCATCCCCGCCGCGCCCTGCGTGGCATAGGCCGGCAGATCGAGCCCTTCGCCATGCGCCAACCGTTTGATACGCACCCCGACCGGATCAGTCATCGTGATCGTCCTGCATGGCCGCCAGCGTGTCGGCTGCGCGCCGTACGAGCTCACGCGCCACATCCGTCTTGGACATCTGATCGAGCGTCTCGACGCCGGCCTCGGTGACGATCTGGACCTGATTATTGTCGCCGCCCATCACCCCGCCGTCGCCGGTGTCGGTGACATTGTTGGCGATGATCCAGTCGGCGCCCTTGCGCTTGCGTTTGGATTTGGCATTCTCGAGCAGGTTTTCGGTCTCGGCGGCGAACCCGATCAGCAGGCTCGGACGGTTGCGACCCGAGGCGATGGTTGCGAGGATGTCGGGGTTTTCCGCAAGGATCAGCGCCGGCGGAGCCGAGCCGCGCTTCTTCATCTTCTCGCCCGCGACATGGCTGCTCTTCCAGTCGGCCACCGCCGCCACCATGAAGGCGATATCGGCAGGCGGCGCCCGCTTGACCTCGGCCGCCATTTCCTCCGCGCTTTCCACATCGATCCGGTCGACCCCGATGGGTGTGGGCAGATGCACCGGCCCCGCGACCAGCGTGACCCGCGCGCCCGCCCCCGCAGCCATCGCGGCGATCGCGAAGCCCTGCTTGCCCGAGCTGCGATTGGCGAGATAGCGCACTGGATCGATCCGCTCCCAGGTCGGCCCGGCGGTGACCAGCACGTGTCTGCCATACAGCGGGCGATGTTCGGGATCGGAATCGAATTCGGGCTGTCCCGCCAGCGGATCGACCGGCTCCGCGGCCGGCAGTTGCGACCAGGTCCCGTCGTCAGCTCCCGCGAAGGGGAAATCGAGCCCCGCATGATCGCCAAGGGCCGCAGCGGAAGCCTTGCCCTTGCGCGCCAGCAGGGGTCCGCCCAGATCCGGTTCGGGGGCGCCGACCTCCTGCGGGTTTCCGGCGCCGAACCACGGGTCGGCAGACGGCTCGCCATCGGGCAGCGCATCCAGCTCGGCATCGATCTCCTCATGCGAGCGCTTCGCGGTGCTGCGCGGAATGAGAGCTGAGAGCAGCGAATTCCACGCGCCCTTGCTCTCGACTTCGGGTTCGGGTTCGAGCGCTTCGGCAGCGAGCTCGTCGCGATAGGAACCGGCGCGCGCGGTCAGTGGTTCGATGGCCTCGGAAAGAGCCGCCAGCTCCGGAATATCGAGATCGAGCAATCCGGCGATCGCCTGCAGGACCTGGGGCGGTTCGGGGAGCCGTCCCGGGCCGTATTCCCCGCAAGCCATCGCTCCCTCGCCGGGCTCCATCACCTCCACGCCAGCCTGGCGCAGCCATGCGACATTGCGCTCCGTCGCCTGATGCTGCCACATCCGCACGTTCATCGCGGGCACGGCGAGCACCGGCTTGTCGGTCGCGAGGATCAGCGTGGTCGCCAGATCGTCGGCGATCCCCGCCGCCATCTTGGCGAGCAGACCCGCGGTCGCGGGGCAGACCACCACCAGATCGGCCTGCCGCGAAAGCTGGATATGCCCCATCTCGACTTCGTCCTTGAGGTCGAAGAGCGAGGTGTAGACCTTGTTTTCGCTCAAAGCGGCCAGCGCCATCGGAGTGACGAACTGCTGCCCGCCCTCGGTCAGAACGCAGGTCACCTCGCCCCCAGCCTTGCGGATCAGGCGAACGAGCTCGCAGGATTTATAGGCTGCGATGCCGCCGCCGATCACCAGCAGGATGCGCCAAGCGGTCACTGCTTGCACCCAGACTTCGGAAGGCTTGGCTGCATATCGGGCCCTGCCCCGCTTATGTTGTCCCCTGATCTCATCGCCGCGCTTGCTAGCGCCCCGGACCCGCTAACGCCAGCAAGTCTTGGCGGTTGAGCTCGCTTGCGCGGCCACGCCAGCACGCGCATAACCGTGCTGAAACACGCGGTGGAACCACGTGCCGACCAACAGACCCGGGGGATATCCGCGATGCACCTGATCCTGAGCGCTATCATTATCCTGCTCGCCGTCATCGATGCGGTGGTGGGGGTGGGCTTTCTGGTCAATCCGGCGATAGCCGGCGCCGACTTCGGCCTGACGGTCGCGGGTAATGCAGGAACCTCGGCACTGCGCGCCGACTTTACCGCCTTCTTCTTTGTGGCAGCGCTGTTCATGGCCTGGGGCGCCTGGCGCCGGCGCGGGGAATTGCTGCTGGCGCCGCTCGCGCTGTTCGCGATCGCTTTCACCGGGCGGCTGATCAACCTGCTGGTCGAGGGAAGCTACGACGGCTGGTGGCTGCCGATGATGGTCGAGATGGTGCACATCGTCGCGCTGGCGCTCGCGATCCGCGCCTGGCCCAGCCGACGCGCCGGATTCTAGGCCCGGCCGAGCGCCGCGCGGCCCAGTGAGCGTGCCGCCATCGGCACGAAGGCCAGCCCGACGAACATCGCCGGGGCAATTACCGCACCCCAGTAGAAATTGTTCGCTCGTCCGGCGATCATGAAGGCCAGTGCGTAGCCCAGATAGAGCAGGCTGGCGGTGCGGCCCGCATCGCTTTTCCACCCCGCCCAGCCGAACACCATCAGCACCGCCAGCGGCCCCGCGATGGCGTGCGGCAGGAACCGCAAATTGCTCGAGAGAACGATTTTCGAGAGCCAGCCCGCCAAGCCGTCCAGCATCAGCCATGTCGGGCCGAGCGGGTCCTGCGGTCCGACATAGGCGGCGACGGTCGACAGATGGACCGCCAGTACCGCCGCGTAGAGCAGTATGAGCAGGACCCAGGCCGAGCCTTCGCGCCAGTCAAGCCGCCACAGCGCCATCGCCGCCATCAGCAGGACAAAGGGCAGCGCGTGCTCGCGCAGCAGCAGCGCCAGCGCGGCGACCGCCAGCGAAGCATGCCAGCGCCCGGGTCGATGCAGCGCCAGCGCCAGCGCGATCAGCATGCCCGTCCAGAATTCGTGCAGGACGAGAAAATAGCGGCTGATGGTGCTCGACCCGCCCAGCACCATCAGCGTCGCGCCAGTGAGGCGATAGCGCGCCCCGCCCGGCTCGTCGCCGAGCCGCTTCCACCATGCGAAGGCCGTCGCACTCAGCAGCAGAATGCTGAGACCCTGGAGGATATCCTCATCCAGCCAGGCATGGAGAAAAGCGAGAGTCGGCAACCGGACGGCGAGGCCGGGGCTCACGGGGTAATCGCCGCGCCGCTGCTCCTCGACGGCGACGGCGTAATAGTTCTCGCCTCGCGCGACCCGCTCGATGATCCGGTCATAGAGCGCCAGATCGTCGTCGCGTGCGTCATTCTTCGTGGCCTCGCGATCGGGGCTGAGCGAAGGGACACTGGCGGCCTTGCCATCCATAGAGGCGGTAAGCGGGGTGACGGCCGCCAGCGCGAGCAAGGCCGCGAGCACGGCCAAGAGCAATCGGGCCGGGGCGCGTTGCCAATGGGAGAAGCGGTCCCATGCGGGCTGCGGCTGAACTAGGTCAGCCATCCCTGGGCCGCTGCAAGCCACACCGCCGCGCCGCCGGCCAGGGCCGCGACGAGATAGCCCATCGCGCCGCCGCCCTCGCTGCGTCGACGCTCGCGCCGTTCCCACATCAGCTCGATGTCGGGAACCGGCGGTGGTTCGGGTGCCCCGCCGCGCGCCGGATAATGATCCTCGATCCGGCGGACCAGCGCGGGCAGGCGCAACAGCGTCTCGGTGTCCGCGCGGATACGCTCGGCGAGCGCGGCCTCGGGGCCCAGCTCGTCGCGGATCCAGGCGCGCACGAAGGGCGCGGAGACATCCCACATGTTGATCTTGGGATCGAGCTGGGTGGCGATCCCCTCGACCATCACCATGGTCTTCTGCAACAGCAACAGATGCGGCTGGGTCTGCATGTCGAAATCGCGGGTGATGGCAAACAGACCGTCGAGCATCTGACCGACGCTGAGCTCGCTCACCGGCTTTCCGCGCATTGGCTCGCCCACCGCGCGCAGCGCCGTCGCGAATTCGTCGACCGAATGATGCGAGGGCACATATTGCGCCTCGAAATGGATCTCGGCGACGCGGCGATAATTGCCGGTGGTCAGCCCGTAGAGGATCTCGGCGAGCCATTGCCGCGCCTGCCGGTCGATCCGCCCCATGATTCCGAAATCGATCGCCACGATGGTCCCGTCGCCGCGCACGAACAGATTGCCCTGATGCATGTCGGCGTGGAAGAAGCCCGCGCTGATCGCCTGCTTGAGGAAGGCGAGCACCAGCCGCTGTGCGAGATCGGGAAGATCGTGACCGGCGGCGATCAGCTGCTCGGTCTGGCTGATCTTGATCCCGTCGATCCATTCCATGGTCAGGACCCGGCCATTGGTCCGGTCCCAGTCGATCTCGGGCACGGTGTAGCGCTCGGTCCCGATCATCGCATCGGCCAGTTCGGAGGCCGAGGCGGCCTCGCGGCGCAGATCGAGCTCGCGATTGGTCCAACGCTTGAAATTGGCGATGGTCAGCCGCGGGCGCAGCCGCCGCGCCTCGGCATTGCCCAGCGCCTCGAGATGCGCGGCCGCCCATTCATAGGTGCTAATGTCGCGTTCGAAGCGTTCGCGGATCCCCGGGCGCAGGACCTTGATTGCCACGGTCCGGCCATCGGTCGTGATGCCGCGATGGACCTGCGCGATCGAAGCGGCGCCGACCGGAACCGGATCGATCTCGAGAAAGAGCTCGGACAGCGGCTGGGTGAAGGTCGCGGCGATCGCGGCCTCGATCAGTTCGAAGGGAACGGGCGGAAGATTGTCCTGCAGGCTGAGCAGGTTCTGCGCTGCCTCGTCGCCGACCAGATCGGGCCTTGTCGCCAGCGTCTGACCCAGCTTGATCGCGGCGGGGCCGATCGCGCGGAAGGCGTCGGCATAGTCGGGCTGGGCCGGCTGTGCAGCACCGAAACGCGCGATCCGCGCCAACCGCTTGACCTGCGGCGGGATGTTGGGATCGCGCTCGATCCCGCGCAGCGCGCCGTGCCGCGCGAGGGTGCGGCCCCATTTGAGCAGGCGCCAGATATGGGTTGCAGGACGGGTCACGGGTTCAGGTTTTCCACCCCGAATGGATCGCGACCAACCCGCCCATGATCGGTTCGACGCGCGTCTGGGTAAAGCCGGCCGCGCGGATCATGCTCTCGAATTCGGACATCGGCGGGAACCGGCGGATCGATTCGACCAGATAGCGATAGCTCCCCTCGTCGCCGGCGATCGCCTTGCCGAGCTGCGGGACGAGCCTGTGCGAATAGAGATCGTAGGCCTGTTTGAAGCCGGGCCATTCGACAGTCGAGAATTCCAGGCAGAAGAACCGCCCGCCGAATTTGAGCACGCGGTGCGCCTCCGCCAGCGCCGTCGCGATATGGGTCACGTTGCGGATCCCGAAGGCGATCGTATAGGCATCGAACAGCCGCGCCGGATAGCTCAGCACTTCGGCATTCTGGCACGACCAGGCGAGCCCGGTCAGCCCGCGGTCGAGCGCGCGCTCCATCCCCACATCGAGCATGTCCTGATTGATATCGGCCACGGTCACCTCGGCGCCGCGTTCGACCATGCGGAACGCGATATCCCCGGTGCCCCCCGCCATGTCGAGAATCGCCTCGCCGGGCTGCGGCTTGACCCGCGCCACTAAGCGATCCTTCCACAAGCGGTGCATTCCGCCCGACATCGCGTCGTTCATGATGTCGTATTTGGCGGCGACATTGGAGAAGACGGCGCCCACGCGCTCGGTCTTCTCCTCGGGCGCGACGTCTTCATAGCCGAAGGAAACGGTGTCGTTCATGAGGCGAGCCTTAGGGACAATTGCCGGGCGGGCAAAGGGTGTTAGAGACCATCCATGCCCGAACTCCCCGAAGTCGAGACCACCGTGCGCGGCCTGGCGCGTCTTCTCGACGGCCAGACCCTCACCCGGGTGACCGTCAACCGCCCCGATCTGCGCCGCCCCTTCCCGCCCGGCCTGGTCCAGGCGCTGACCGGAGCGCAGGTCACCGGGCTCTCGCGCCGCGCCAAATACGGGCTGATCCACACCGCGCGCGGTCATGCGATGGTGTTCCATCTGGGCATGAGCGGGCGCTGGCGGATCGACCCCGAAGAGGATGAGCGGCACGACCATCTGGTGCTGGAGACCGCCGGACATCGCTTCGCGCTCAACGATCCGCGCCGCTTCGGCTCGGTCGATCTGCTGCTCGCCTCCGAGCTCGATGCCTGGCCGGCCTTCGCCGCCCTGGGACCCGAGCCGCTTGGGCCGGAACTGACCGCAGCCTGGCTGCGCGAGCGGACAAGGGGGCGCAAGCCCGCGATCAAGCAGATGCTGCTCGACCAGCGCGTGGTGGCGGGTCTGGGCAATATCTACGTCTGCGAGGCGCTGTGGCGTGCGCGGATCGACCCGCGCAAAGCGGGCGGCAAGGTCACCGCGCCCCAGCTCGAGCGCCTCGTCCCGGCGATCCGCGACGTCCTCGAGCAGTCGATCCGCGACGGCGGATCCACCTTGCGCGATTTTGCCCAGCCCGATGGCGAGCTGGGCTATTTCGCCACCCGCTTCGACGTCTATGGCCGCACCGACCAGCCTTGCCACCGCGATGACGGCGGCACGATCCGGCGGCTGGTCCAGGGCGGGCGCAGCACCTGGTATTGCCCGCGCTGCCAGCGCTAGCGGACCGGCTGCCCAACAAAGGATTGACGATTCGCGCCCATCGACCTATGTCGCCCGCTTTCCGGCGGTCATGCGCCGATTTTCGCAAGATTCGACAGATTCGGCGGGCGCGCTCCATGCGGCCGTACGAAACCGAGCAGACAAGGACGACCATGGCCAATACGCCGCAAGCCAAAAAGCGCATCCGTCGCAACGACCGCCGCTCCGAGATCAACACCGCGCGCAAGAGCCGCATCCGCACCTTCGTCAAGCAGGTCGAGACCGCCTGCGAAACGGGCGACAAGGAAGCGGCCACCGTGGCCCTCAAGCAGGCCCAGCCCGAACTGGCCCGCGGTGTCGCGCGCGGCGTGCTGCACAAGAACACCGCCTCGCGCAAGATGAGCCGACTGAGCAAGCGCGTCGCCTCGCTCTGATCCGAATCGCTCGCGTCTCGCCGTCACCGGCGCGGACGACAGCAGGCAAATGACAGCAGGTCGCCGCGGCAACGCGGCGGCCTTTTGTTTTGGGTGCGAAGCCGACCGTCTATTCAGTCGTCAGACTGAAACCCAATCGTCATCTTCGGCGCTCGCGACTCCTTGGAAACGCGTGATTCAGGCGCTTAAATAAGTTAAAAATCCTTGATTTCAGCGAGTTCGACGGCGGCCTGCGGGCTAGGGTTGAGTCAACGGTTTTATTTCGCTTTTTTTGCAGCATCCACACTTGCGACTCATCCGAAGCTGACCCTAGAAGATGGCTCTGCCTGGGGCGGGACAGCCCGGGCTCCACAATTTGGTACATACGATGGGGGTTCCCGGAAGGATCGATTCCGGGAGATGGCGACGCTGTGTCTCCATCCTCGCCAGACATGATAACGCTTCGCCGGCAGCGCTGCTTGCCGGCACGATTTTGGGTGACGAGACGATGGGCAAGCTGACGGAACAGACCGGTGTGAAACGCAGCGGGCGGGAGGATCTCATGGAAGACCTCGAGGCGGTGAATCTGGCTGCCGATTGGGCCGACATCAGCCAAGGCCTGCGCAAGGATCTGGGCCAGCAATTGCACAGCCAGTGGATCAAGCCGATCCAGGTTGGCGCGCTCGATCGCGACACCGGGACGCTCGACCTTTACTTGCCCACGCAATTCTCCGCCGACTGGGTCCGCGACCGCTTTTCCGACCGGCTGTCGCTGGCGTGGAAGATCGCCCGCGGCGAAGTGCGCCAGATCGCGATTTCGGTTCACCCCGGTCGCCGCAAGGTCGCCGATCTGCAATTGCATTCCGATGGCCGCCGCCCCGCCAACGACGGCGCCGATCAGTCGATGATGGCGATCTCGGCCGACACGCTGAACGATGCCGGCTTCACCTCGAGCGTGGGTCTCGACCCCTCGCTGACCTTCGCCGCCTTCGTCACCGGCGAAGCCAATGTGCTCGCCTGCAACGCGGCGCAGCGGATGGCCGCGCCCGAGAAGCCGCAGTTCTCGCCGCTCTATCTCAAGGGCGCGACCGGCCAGGGCAAGACGCACCTGCTGCACTCGATCGGCCATTCCTTCCTGCTGGCGCATCCGCGCAGCCGGATCTTCTACTGCAGCGCCGAGCGCTTCATGGTCGAATTCGTCCAGGCGCTGAAGCAGAACCAGATGATCGAGTTCAAGGGCCGGCTGCGCAGCTTCGACCTCCTGCTGGTCGACGACATCCAGTTCATCATCGGCAAGGCCAGCGCTCAGGAAGAACTGCTCTACACGATCGATGCGCTGCTGGCCGAGGGCAAGCGGCTGGTCTTCGCCGCCGACCGCGCGCCGCAGGCGCTCGACGGGGTCGAGCCCCGGCTGCTGAGCCGGCTTTCGATGGGTCTGGTCGCCGACATCCAGGCCGCCGACATCGAATTGCGCCGCAAGATCCTGGTTAGCAAGCTGACCCGCTTCGCGCCGCTCGAAGTACCCGACGATGTGATCGATTTCCTCGCCCGCACCATCACCCGCAACATTCGCGAGCTTGTGGGCGGATTGAACAAGCTGATCGCCTACGCCCAGCTGACCGGGCAGGAAGTCTCGCTCCAGCTCGCCGAGGAGCAGCTGACCGACATCCTTTCGGCCAATCGCCGCCGGATCACGATCGACGAGATCCAGCGCACCGTGTGCCAGTTCTACCGCATCGACCGCTCGGAAATGAGCAGCAAGCGCCGCGCGCGCGCCGTCGTCCGCCCGCGCCAGGTGGCGATGTATCTCGCCAAGGTGCTGACCCCGCGCAGCTACCCCGAGATCGGCCGCAAGTTCGGCGGGCGCGACCACTCGACTGTGATCCATGCGGTCCGGCTGATCGAGGACCTGCGCACCCGCGACGCCGATATGGATGGCGATGTCCGCAGCCTCCTGCGCCAGCTCGAGAGCTGATCGCGGGATTGCGGCGCCGTGGGGCGAAGCGTAGGGGAGCGGCATGACCGCTGCGCCTCCTCCCGCTTCGCTGGCGCCCAGCACCGGCTCTCGCCTCAATCCGACCACGCTGCCTCTCATATGGCGCGAGGCGGTCTTGCGGGGCCTGCGCGGGAACTGCCCGCGTTGCGGTGAGGCAGATCTGTTCCGCAAATGGCTCAAACCCGTCGATCAGTGCCGGCTCTGCGGGCAGGATTGGTCGTTCGAACGGGCGGACGACTTTCCGGCCTATATTTCGATCTTCGCGACCGGACACCTGATGGCCCCCTTGATCATCGCGCTCATCGGCGAGTTCGGCATGTCGTCCTGGGCCACGCTGGCGGTCATCCTTCCGCTGGCCATGGCGATGATGCTCGGCCTGCTCCAGCCCGCCAAGGGCGCAGTGCTGGCGACGATGTGGTGGTCGGGAATGGGAACCTTCAAGCGCGAACGGCCGATCGGCCATCCCGATCACCACGACCGGTAGGGAGGCCGAGGATGAAGCAGCCGCCCGAAGGGCCATTCCCGCCCGAACGACTCGCCCGGTTCGCCCGCCATATCGTGCTGCCCGAAGTCGGCGGCGCGGGACAGGCGGCGCTGGAGCGATCGCATGTGGTGCTGGTGGGCCTGGGGGGGATCGGCTCGCCCGCGCTGCAGTATCTCGCCGCAGCCGGAATCGGGCGGTTGACGCTGGTCGACGGCGACAAGGTGGATGCCAGCAACCTCCAGCGCCAGACGATCTACACGACCCGCGATATCGAGCACGGCAAGGCCGTCTCCGCCCGCCGTTGGCTGGCAAATTTCGATGTGGCGATCGAAGCCGAATTGCACGACGGCCGGATCGGGCCGGACAACGCCCCCGCCCTGCTGGAAGGTGCCGATCTGGTGCTCGACGGCACCGACAATTTCGCAACCCGTCTGGCGGTCTCGGACGCCTGCGTCGCGGCGCAGGTTCCCTTGCTCAGCGCCGCCGTGGGCCGGTTCCAGGGCCAGGTCGGCGCCTTTGCCGGGTACCGCGCGGACCACGCCTGCTACCGCTGTTTCGTCGGCGATGCCTTCGACGCCGAGGATTGCGACAGCTGCGCCGAGGATGGCATGCTCGGCGCGATGGCGGGTTGGACCGGTACTTTCGCCGCACTCCACGCCGTCAGGGTCCTGCTCGATGGCATCAGCAGCTTTGGCGATCCGCAATGGGGCACGGTCCATCTGCTCGACGGCATGGCGCCCGCGATGCGCAGTTTCCTGATCGCCAAGGACCCGGCTTGCAGCGGCTGCGGTTCAGCCGTCGGCTAGCAGCTCGTCGACCCATTGCGGCACCAGCTGCGTCGCGGGTCCCTGACGGCTTTCGTCGAACCTGTGCGAGCCCTGGCTGCGCTCGAGATTGAGTTCGAGCGTCCGCGCGCCGAGCTCGCTGGCGTCCTGGACGAAACCGGCGGCGGGGTAGACCGCACCCGAGGTACCGACCGAAACGAACAGATCGGCCTCGCGCAAAGCGGCGTAGATCCGCTCCATTCCGTAGGGCATCTCGCCGAACCACACGACATCTGGGCGCAATGCGGGCGCGCCGCAAGCGGGGCACGGCGGGTTCTCGGCCAGCGTTCCGCTCCAGCGATGACGCGCATCGCAGGCGGTGCACCAGGCGTCGAGATGACTGCCGTGCATATGCAGCACGCCGCTCGCCCCCGCGCGCTCATGCAGATCGTCGACATTCTGCGTGACGATCAGCAGAGCCCCATGCCATTCGGCTTCGAGCCGGGCGAGCGCATGGTGCGCCGCATTGGGCCGTTTGGTCAGCACCGCCACGCGGCGCATGTCGTAGAAGCGCTGGACCAGATCGGGATCGCGCGCGAACGCCTCTGGGGTGGCGACATCCTCGACCCGGTGCTTTTCCCACAGCCCGCCACCGTCGCGAAAAGTGTCGATCCCGCTTTCGGCGGAGATACCCGCCCCGGTCAGGACGACGATATTGCGCATGCGGGCCATGTCGCCCATGAAGCATGCGGATTAGGGGAATGGCAATGGCACGTATCGGGATCGTCGGCAGCGAAGGCCGCATGGGACAGGCGATCGCCGCCATCCTGCCCGAGCTCGGGCACGAACTGGCGGGCGGGGTGGACAAGGGCGGCGATGTCGCGCGGCTCGCCGATGCGAGCGACGTGCTGGTCGATTTTTCGTCCCCCGGGAGCCTCGAAGCCAATCTTCACGCCGCCATCGGTGCAGGCATTCCGCTGGTCATCGGGACCACAGGGCTCGAGGAGCGCCATCACCGCGCGATCGACGACGCGGCGCGCGCGGTGCCGATCCTCCAGACCGGCAACACCTCGCTCGGGATCACGCTGCTGTCGCATCTGGTGCAGGAGGCGGCCACGCGGCTGGGCGAGGATTGGGACATCGAGATCGTCGAGATGCACCACCGCCACAAGGTCGATGCCCCCTCGGGGACCGCGCTGCTGCTGGGCGAAGCCGCCGCGCGCGGTCGCGGGGTCGAGCTGGCCGAGTGCCGCGAGAGCGGACGAGACGGCCACACCGGAGAACGGGAAGCGGGCGCGATCGGCTTTGCTGCCTTGCGCGGCGGGACCGTCGCGGGCGAGCACAGCGTGATCATGGCCGGTTCGCAGGAACGGCTGACCTTTTCGCACAGCGCCGAGGATCGCAGCATCTTCGCGCGCGGTGCGGCGCGCGCGGCCGAATGGCTGATCGGCCGCGAACCGGGCCGCTACACCATGCGCGACGTGCTCGAACTTTGACCCGCGACCAGATCTTCGAATTCTTCCGCCGGCTCGCCGAGGACAATCCCGAACCCGAAACCGAGCTGGAATATGGCAACGCTTTCCAGCTGGTGGTGGCGGTGGCGCTGAGCGCGCAGGCGACCGATGTCGGGGTCAACAAGGCGACCCGCGCGCTGTTCGCCACCGTCGAGACGCCGGAGCAGATGCTCGCGCTGGGCGAGGACGGGCTCAAGCAGCACATCAAGACCATCGGCCTGTTCAATTCCAAGGCCAAGAACGTGATCGCGCTCTCGCAATTGCTGGTCGAGGAATACGGCAGCGAGGTCCCCGCCACCCGCGAGGATCTGGTCCGGCTCCCCGGCGTCGGGCGCAAGACCGCCAATGTCGTGCTCAATTGCTGGTTCGGGCAGGAAACCTTCGCGGTCGACACGCATATCCTGCGCCTCGGAAACCGCACCGGGCTGGCCAAGGGCAAGACCCCCGAAGCGGTCGAGGCGAAGCTGGAGAAGCGCGTGCCGCAGCCGTTCCGGCGGCATGCGCATCACTGGCTGATTTTGCACGGGCGCTATATCTGCAAGGCGCGCACGCCCGAATGCTGGCGCTGCCCGGTGGTCGATTTGTGCAGCTACCGCGCGAAGGTGATGGAACCGCCGCGAAAGGGCCGGGTTCAGCAAGTATCCGCGTGATTGCGTTCATGCCAGGGAGCACGCCCATGATCCGAACCGCCGCCGCCATCGCCACCACTGCCGCGACCGGACTGCTCCTCGCGGGCTGCGCCCCGGTCGAGAGCGAGGACAGCTTCGTCAGCGAAGCGCCCATGGCCAGCGTGACCGGCGAGGCCGAGCGCTGCATCAACACCGCGAGCATCCGCCACTCGCGCGTTCACGACGATCGCACGATCGATTTCGTCATCGGCAGCCGGACCTACCGCAACACGCTCGAACGCGGCTGCAGCGGCCTGGGGTTCGAGAAATCCTTCACCTACAGCACCTCGATCAACCGGCTGTGCGCCGGCGAGATCGTCTATGTCCTGCGCACGGTGGGGGGACAGCTCGATCGCGGCCCCGGGTGCTCGCTGGGCGAATTTGTGCCGATCGAATATGTCGAGCGCGACATCGACACGATGCAGAGGTAACCCCGCGTCAGACGTCGTCGGCGCTTGCCATCTCGGCGCGGTCGATCTCGTCCGTCATCGAACCCACCGTGACGGCAACCGCGGCATCGCCGGTGACATTGGTGACGGTGCGCATCATGTCCATGATCCGGTCGACCCCGGCGACGAAGGCGATCGTTTCCAGCGGCACGCTGACCGCGGTGAAGATCGCCGCCATCATGATCAGCCCGGCACCCGGAATCCCCGCCGCGCCGACCGAGCCGAGCGTCGCCAGCACCGCGATGGTGAGATAATCCGCCATCGACAGATCGACCCCGAAGACCTGTGCCCCGAACAGCGTGGCGAGCCCGAGATACATCGCGGTCCCGTCCATGTTGATCGTGGCGCCCAGCGAGGTGGTGAAGCTGGTGACCGAGCGGCTGACGCCCAGATTGCGCTCGACGCAGCGCATCGTCACCGGCAGCGTCGCGTTGGACGAGGCGGTGGAATAGGCGACCGCCTGGGCGTCGACGATGCCGCGGAAGAAGGGGATCACCGGCAGTTTGGCCAGGAATTTGACGATCCCGGCATACATGAGGAGGATGATCAGCAGGCAGCCGGCGTAATTGAGCGCGACCAGCTTGCCCAGCGCCAGCAGCGCGGGAACGCCCACGGTCCCCGCCACCCAGGCCATCAGCGCGAACACGCCGAAGGGGGTCAGCTCCATCACCACCGCGGTGACCTTCTGCATCACGATCGAGCCCGAATCGAAGATCCGCTGGACCGGCGTACCTTCGTCCTTGGCCATCAATATGCCGATGCCGATCAGCAGCGAGAAGATGATCAGCGGCAGGACGTTGACGTCGGCCATCACCTGGACCGGGCTTTGCGGGACCATGCCCAGCAGCATGTCCTGCCAGGTCACCACGGTGGGTTCGGGTACCGGCCCCATGTCGATCGCGCTGGTGTCGAGCCCGAGGCCCGGTTGGAACAGCGCGCCCAGCCCGAGGCCGAGCCAGACCGCGACCTGGCCGGTCACCACGAAGATAAGGATCGCGCGCCCCCCGACGCTGCCCAGCTTGCGCAAATCGCCGATCGCCGCGACGCCCGCGACCAGGCTGAAGAAGATCAGCGGCACGACCAGCATCTTGATGAAGGCGATGAAGATATCGCCGACGATCTTGATGCTTTCCGCGCCCGGTCCCCACAGCAGGCCCACGACAATGCCGAGGGCGAGCGCGCCGATGACCCGCTGCCACAGCGGAATGGCCAACCAAATTTTCAACTGCAATCCCCTCGCAAATAACCGGCGCAAACCCTGCCCTAGCGGCCCAGCGCCGCCGCAGCGATCGCCGTATAGATGCGGCTTAGCGCAGAAAGGTCTGCCACCGCCACCGCCTCGTCGCGCTTGTGCATGGTCGCGTTGACCAGCCCGAATTCGATCACCGGGCAGACCTCGCGCAGGAAGCGCGCGTCGGATGTGCCGCCGGTGGTCGAGGGCTCGGGTTCGACGCCGGTTTCCGCCTTTACCGCGGCGGCGATGATGGCGGAGAATTCGCCCGGCGGAGTGAGGAAGGGTTCGCCCGAGACGATCGGCAGTGCGGTCCCGCCGTGCTTTTTAGCGATTCCCGCGACCAGTTCGGAGAGCGACGCCCCCGAATGGCGATCGTTGAAGCGGATCGAAATCCGCGCGGTGGCCTTGGCGGGGATCACATTGTGCGCGACATTGCCGACCTCGAGATCGGTGATCTCCAGATTGGACGGCTGGAACCAGTCGGTGCCTTCGTCGAGAACCAGCGCGTCAAGCTCGGCGAGCATCGCCACCAGCCTGGGGATCGGGTTGTCGGCGAGATGCGGATAGGCGACATGGCCCTGCGTCCCCTCGACCTCGAGCCACATATTGACCGAGCCGCGGCGGCCGATCTTCATCATGTCGCCCAGCCGGTTGACGCTGGTGGGTTCGCCCACGAGGCACAGGTCGGGCCGGTGGCCCTGTTCGCGCATGAAGGCGATCAGCGCTCTGGTGCCGTGGATCGCGGGACCTTCCTCGTCGCCGGTGATGATGAAGCTGACCGTCCCCGCCTCGGCGGGCAGTTTGGCGACGGCGGCGACCATGCAGGCGATCGCGCCCTTCATGTCGACCGCGCCGCGCCCGTAGAGCAGGTCTCCCCCGGGGCTCTGGCGGATCTCCGGTTCGAACGCCTCGCTGGTCCAACCGCCGCCCGGCGGAACCACGTCGAGATGGCCGGCAAAGGCGAAATGGCGCGAGCCCTCGGGTCCGCGACGGATCGCGAACAGGTTCTCGACTGGCCCGTCGGGCGCCTCGCCGACGATGAAGCGCGTCACCTCGAAACCCAGCGGCGCGAGCATGGCTTCCATTGCGTCGAACACCGCGCCGGTGGCGGGGGTGACGCTGGGGGCGGCCATCAGGCGCTTGGCGAGCTCGAGCACTTGGGTCATGCTCTCGCCGCTAGCGGAGTATCCATCCATGCCCAAGCTCGATCTCGACGCCATTCCCCGGACCAATGCCACCGGCTACCCGCCGCCCTTCGATGCCGAGGTCGAGGGCCGCTGGTATCGCCGCCTCGCCCCGGCGGCGGGGCTGACGCTGCTGGGGGCGAGCCATGTGGTGCTCGAACCCGGCGCCTATTCGTCGCAGCGCCACTGGCACAGCGCGCAGGACGAGCTGGTGGTGATGATTTCGGGCGAGGCGGTGCTGATCGAGGATCAGGGCGAAACCCCGGTGCGCGCGGGCGATGTGCTGGCCTGGCCGGCAGGGGTGGAGAACGGGCACCGGCTGCACAACCGCTCCGCAAAGGACTGCGTTTTCGTCGCGATCAGCGGCGGCGACCGCGATCCCGATTCGGGAGAGTATCCCGATATCGACATGGTGTTCGGACCCGATGGCTACGCCCGCAAGGACGGAACGCCCTACCCCACCGAGCGCGTGCCCTGAACTGACCTGCGGTTTGAGCCGAGGACATGGAATGGCGTTTCCACTCCCCTCCCCTCGGGGAGGGGCCAGGGGTGGGGGAGCGCGCCGCAGGCGCGCGTCTGCCGCATCGGCGTCGTACACCCCCACCCGGCCTCCCCCTCAAGGGGGAGGAGTAAGTAAGGTCAGGACAAACCCATCATGCTCTAGCGCTCGGCGACGGCCAGCGGTCCCGGCGCGAAAGCCTCGTCGAGCAGCCGCGCCATCCGTAGCCCCGCCTGGACCACCCGCTGACGGGCAACCGGCACCGCGGCGACGATGTCCTCCTGCGTCAGCGCGGTGGAATCGGGGAGTTCGCCCTCGCAGGGGCTCTGATCGAAGGCGTTGGGATAGACGATGTCGCGCGCGGTCTGCCAGCTTTCGCGGCCCCAGTCGTCGGGGGTGCCGCCCGCCAGCTCGGCGCGTTCCGCGGCGGAGTAGCGCCGCACCACCGGCGGTTCGCCGGTGATCGCGCGCTCGGCGAGCGGGCCGTCCCAGATCCAGTGCAGGTTCAAGTCGGGGACGATGCCGTAATCGGCCTCGCGATCGTTGCCGCCGCGGTCCTCGTGATCGCCCGAATGCAGCGGCATGTGCACGTCGCCGACGAAATGGACGAGGAAGGCGAGCGCTTCGAGCCGTATATGCGCGGGCAGACTTTCGTCGGCGAGCAGACGGTGGCTGCGCTCGATCTGGCCGGTGACGCAGGCGCCGCCCGAACAATTGGCACGCGGGTTGAAGGCCTCGCACACCGGCGCGGTGCGGTAATGCCAGGCGGCGGTGTAGCCCCAGCGCGAGGAATCGCGGCGCACGCAATCGGGCCAGACCGACGCGTCCTGCAGCGTGTCGAGATCGCAATCGGGGGTCGCCATCAGCTCGGACCGGGCCAGCAGCCGGGCAATGCCGCGCTGGGTCGCGGGCGCGATATTCTGCTCGGCGACATCGGCGGTCACCGTATGCGCGTAAAAGCCCCAGGCCGCCGCCATCTGCGGTGCGCCCAGCCCGAGCATGGCGAGGCACAGCGCGAACGCGCGCATCATTCCGGCGCCGCTCATCCCAGCGCCGGCGCCGAATCGTATTGTTCTATGACCCATTCTTCATTCTCCGAGGCCTCGATCCAGGCCTGCATCCAGTCGTGTTCCCACACCGCCTCCATATAGGCACCGGCAAATCCGGGGACAGCTACGCCATAGCTTATGAACCGGCTGACCACCGGCGCGTAGAAGATGTCCGCGGCGCCGAAGGTGCCGAACAGGAACGGCCCGCCCGAGCCGAACCGCGCGCGCGCTTCCGCCCACAACCCGAGGATCCGCACCACTTCCTGCTTCGTGGTTTCCGAAGGCTGTACGCCTTCGAAGCGCTTGCGGATGTTCATCGGGAATTCGCTGCGCATCGTGTGGTAGCCGCTGTGCATCTCGGCGACCATCGAGCGCGCCATCCCGCGCGCGGCGTCTTCCTTGGGCCAGAAGCGCTCGCGCCCGACCTTGTCGGCGAGATAGTCGAGGATCGCGATACTGTCCCAGACCACCGTCTCGCCGTCCCACAGCAGCGGGACCTTGCCGCTCGAGGCTTGCAGACCGCTGTCGTCTTGCTTGGCCGATTCCCAGCCCTCGCCATAGAGCGGTACGATGATCTCCTCGAAAGCCAGACCGGACTGCTTGGCCGCCAGCCAGGCGCGCAGCGACCAGCTCGAGTAATTCTTGTTGCCGATGATCAGTTTCATGCCGGCTCCTTGCGTGGCGCGCGGGCGGTAGAACTTCCGCCCGATGCTGTCGAGGCCGCGCCAAGCACAGGTTGAAGCCTCTGGTAGGAATGCGCTTTCGATCGGACTATGCGGTGCCCCATGACCCTGCGCCCCTTCCACCTCGCCTTCCCCGTCCACGACCTCGCCGCCGCGCGCGCCTTCTATGGCGGGCTGCTCGGTTGCGCCGAAGGGCGCAGTTCGGAGGAATGGATCGATTTCGATTTCTACGGGCACCAGATCGTCGCGCATCTCAGTGGGGTCGCGGGCGATCGCGGCGCGAACGCGGTCGATGGCCACGACGTCCCGGTGCCGCATTTCGGCGTGGTGCTGACCATGGGGCAATGGAAGGCGCTGGCCGAGCGGCTGCGTGCGGGCGATGTAACGTTCGAAATGGAACCGACGGTGCGCTTCAGGGGCCAGCCCGGCGAGCAGGCGACGATGTTCTTCCGCGATCCGAGCGGCAATGCGCTGGAGATGAAGGCCTTCGCCGACGATTCGGCGCTGTTCGCGACCTGACGCCTAGACCCCAGCGTCGCTGAGCACCGCGGCGCGCAGTTCGGGGATGCCCATCCCCTTCTCCGCGCTGGTGACATGGATCTCCGGAAAGGCTGCGACGTGCTTCCTGGTCTCGGCCTCGACCCGGGCGACGGTCTTTTCCAGCTCGCTCGCCTTGATCTTGTCGGCCTTGGTCATCACCACGCGGTAGCCGACCGCGGCCTCGTCGAGCATGGTCATCATCTCGCGATCGACGTCCTTCAGCCCGTGGCGGCTGTCGACCAGCACCAGCGTGCGGACCAGCACCACGCGGCCGCGCAGGAAGGTGCGGACCAGCTTCTTCCACTTGTCGACCACCGCCACCGGCGCCTTGGCGAAACCGTAGCCGGGCATGTCGACCAGCCGCATCTGCGTCGGCTCGCCGACCTCGAAGAAGTTGAGCTCCTGCGTCCGCCCCGGGGTGACCGAGGCGCGCGCGATCGCCTTGCGCGCGGTGAGCGCGTTGAGCAGCGAGCTCTTGCCGACGTTGGAGCGTCCGCAAAAGGCGATCTCGGGAACGGTCGGATCGGGGAGGAACTTGAGCTGCGGCGCCGACAGCAGGAATTCCACCCGCTGCGAGAACATCTTCTCCGCCCGCTTGGTCAGCGCCTTGCGTTCGTCCTCTTCCATCAGCTGTTGGCCCCGGTCTTGCCGGCCGCTTTCTGGGCGTCCTTCTCGGCGCGTTCGGCTTCCGCCGCGGCGCGCAGTTGCGGGTGCTTGGAGTAGAGATATTTCTGCTGCGCCAGCGTGAGGATGTTGCTGGTGTTCCAGTAGATCAAGAGGCCCGCGGCAAACGGCGCCATCACGAACATCAGCACCCAGGGCATGATGTTGAAGATCTGCCGCTGCATCGGGTCGCTGACCGGGTTGAGCTGGAAGGTCATCCACATCGTCAGACCCAGCAGCACCGCCAGCACGCCGATCGCCAGGAAGCCGGGCGGATCGAAGGGCAGCAGGCCGAAGCCGTTGAGGATCACCGCCGGATCGGGCGCGGAAAGATCGTCGATCCACAGGAAGGGGCGGTGGCGCATCTCGATCGCGAGGTAGAGCACCTTGTAGAGCGCGAAGAAGATCGGGATCTGGATGATCAGCGGCAGACAGCCCGCGAGCGGGTTGACACCCTCGTCCTTGAACAGCTTCTGCATTTCCTGCTGCTGTTTGACGCGGTCTTCCTTGTGCTTCTCCTGCACCTCTTTCATCCGCGGCTGGATCGCCTTCATCCCCGCCATCGACGAGAACTGCTTCTGCGCCACGGGGAACATCACCCCGCGGACCACCACGGTGAGCAGGATGATCGCGACGCCGAAATTGCCGGCCAGCTCGTAGAGCTGGTGCAGCAGCCACAGCAGCGGCTTTTCGAACCAGCGGAACCAGCCCCAGTCGATCGCCAGGCCGAAGCGTTCGATCCCGGAGTCCTCATAGGCGTCGAGCAGCGCGCTCTCCTTGGCGCCGACGAACAGGCGATTGGTCGCGGTGATCGCGCGGCCTGCGGGCAAGGTGATCGGCTCCTGGACCACATCCGCGCGGAACAAATTGCCGCCCAGCGCACGGAAGCTGGCTTCGGTTTCGCCCGCGCCTGGAATGAGCGCGGAGAGCCAGTAGATGTCGGTAAAGCCGAGCCATTCGGCCTCGCCCTCGGGCGTGGTCATGTCGCCCACCGGCAGATCGTCATAGCCGTAATCGTAATTGGCCGAGCCGCCGAAGACGCCGATCGGGCCGGAATGCGCGATGAAGAAATCCTCGCTCGCGGTTTCGCTGGTGCGCGCGATCAGCGCGAAGGGCTGGACCACCGCAGCCCCCCCGGATGTGTTGGCGACGCGCTGTTCGGCGGTGATCATGTATTGCGAGTCGATCGAGAGCGCGATCGTATAGGTCAGGCCATCGGCGCCGCGGTGCGTAAGCACCACCGGGCTATCGGGCGAAAGGACTTCGCCATCGGCTTCCCACACAGCATCGGCGGGAACGCGCTGGCCGTTGGCCAGAAAGCCGAACTCGGCAAAATAGGGTTGCGGCGTGCCGGCGGGCGCGAACAGGCGGACCGGCGGGCTGTCTTCTTCGGTGGTCTCGCGATATTCCTTGAGCACGACATCGTCGATCACCGCGCCCCTGAGGTTGATCGAGCCCGCCAGCAGCGGCGAATCGATCCGCACCCGGTTGCTCGAGGCCAGCGCGCTTTCGAGCGTGACGGGCGTAGCGCCCGCGACGCCGGGCGCCAGGCCCGCACCGCTCGCGGTCGTGCCCGACCCCGCACCCGAAACCGCCGCCATCTCGGCCGGCGTATCGGCAATCCCTTCGACCGCCGCAGTGTTGGCGGGCTGCGGGTAAAGATAGCCCACTGCGGCGTCCCAGCCCAGCAGGAGCAGGGCCGAAAGCACGACGGCGAACAGGAGATTGCGCTGGTTGGTCAAAGTCGATCCCGTTAAAAACTACGATCTGGGGTGCTGTATTGCATTGTCAATACACCCGCAGTTTGCGAATGGGCTGCGGATATTCAGGGCACCGGATCGTGCCCATGCCCTCCCCAAGGGTGGCAGCGCAATATACGCTTCGTCGCAAGCCATCCACCCCTGATCGCGCCGTATTTGCCCAGTGCCTGGATGGCGTATTCGCTGCAGGAGGGGGAAAAGCGGCAGGTTGGCGGCAGGATGCGGCTTGGGCCCCACTGCCACGCCCGCGCGATCCAGATCAACGGCCAGATCAGCGGATGCTTCATCGCCTCGGACTGCGCGGCGGGCCCGGCCTACGACCGCGGCGACGATCGCCCTTGCCCTGCGCCGCGCGCGTGAGCGCGAGATCGAGTTCCGCGGCCAGGCTGGCGAAGTCGCGCTCGATCCCGCCTTCGCGGCCGATCAGCACATGATCGTGGTCGGGCAGGCCGCCTTCCGGCAGCGCCGCCCACAGCAATTCGCGAAAGCGGCGCTTCATCCGGTTGCGCACCACCGCATTGCCGATCTTCTTGGTGACCGTGATGCCGTATCGGCGGTTTCGCCCGCCATTGGGATGGACCAGCAGCACGAAGCCGGGCTGTGCCACGCGGATCCCGCGATTCGCCGCGAGAAAGTCGGCGCGCTTGGCGATGGACTGTGGGTGCCTCGACATGGCCAGAGTTCACCCCCGCGACGGGCCGGGAACGACACGGGCTCCCTCAGGGAGCCCGCATGGCCGATCGGCCGACTGTATCGCCGCAGCCCTGAGGCCGCGCGAGCAGGGATGGCGCACGCACATCGGCGCGCGCGCAATCACATCAGGCGCAGAGCGTCTTGCGACCGCGGCGGCGGCGGTTGCGCAGGACATTGCGGCCACCCGGGGTGGCCTTGCGTGCGAAGAAACCGTGGCGGCGCTGGCGCACCAGGTTGGAAGGCTGGAAAGTCCGCTTCATCGGATCGTCCTTATCTAAATACGGTCAAAGGATGCGCGGCCAGGAACAAGCGGCACGGAGCATCAACAAAAAGGGCCGCCCGTCGAGGCGACCGCTCTTGGGAGGCGCGCATAGTGCAGCCGCGCCCCGGCGTCAAGCGACGCGGCCCGCTTACTGCATGCGAACCGAGAGGTAGGCGATCCGCGGCGAGCGCATCTTGGCATAGCGATCCACCCATTGGCCCATCTCCCCCGCTTCCATCCAGCGTGCGCGGTGGTGCGGGACCGAATTGGTCATCGCATAAAAGGCGCGCGCCTGCTGCGACGACATGCCCATGTCGGCGTAATAGTCGAGATAGACGCGGTTTTCCGGGTCATCGAGCGAGAAATCATCGGCCTCGCGGCCGTATTCGTCGCGCCAGCTGTGGACCGCGAATTCGGCGCCAGGCTCCATGCTGCGTTCGATCCCGGCAAGGAACAACTCGACCGCGCCCGAGCGCACCGAACCATGAGCGGGAACATGGGTGGCGAGGCCCGCCTTGCGGATCATCCGGCCAAGCTCGAGATTGGCGCGATCGTCCAGCGTGCCCGGGCATTCGATCATCTCGAGTCGCGCCAGGCCCGGGTTGTCCGCAAGCACGCGGGCGAACCAGCTGGGGCTCATCGCATCGGTCTCGCCGACCAGTTCGACCCGGTCGCCGATCACGCGGAAGGGGCCGTACTGCAACGCGCCATAGCGGGCGGCGGGACGACGAGCCTGAACGAAGCTCTGCGTCTCGGGCTGTTGCACCGGAGCGCGCCACTGGGGGAGATCGCGCGGGGTGGCGGAATAGGTGATCGTCTGGCCCTGAGCGGCGCGCGGAAGCGCATAGCGCACCGCGTGTTCGCGCGGCTGGGAGGCGCTGCGCGGCTGCGGCGCCGCGGGCCGAACCTGCCCTTGCCATGTCGCCACCGGCTGCGTCGGCAGATAGATGAGCGCCAGCGACTGGGCGGCGGCGGGGCCGGCACCGGCAAGAGCGAGCGCAGCGAGCGAGAGAGTGGCAAAGCGAAGCATGTCGCATGGTCTGGGCCCGCCACCTTGCGAACATGCCAAGGGCCTTGGTTAACCGGGTCTTTACCATGTTTGCCGCGAAGCCGTTTCGATGCGAGCCGCTCAACGCAGCCCGCACTCGACAGACGGGAAATCGCGTTCCAAAAGAAGCATCGGCAAGATGCCACGACATGAGGGCAAGCACCTGGAGGGGGATAGGCTTGGTCGCACTGGTACGCACGGTCGCCTATCTGGGGCTCGAGGCACGCGCGGTCGAAGTGCAGTGCCAGGTCGCGCCCGGCCTGCCGCGCTTCAGCGTCGTCGGCCTGCCCGACAAGGCAGTGGGCGAAAGCCGCGAGCGGGTGCAGGCCGCGCTTTCCGCCATGGGGCTCGCGCTGCCGCCCAAGCGGATCACCATCAACCTCTCTCCCGCCGACCTGCCCAAGGAAGGATCGCATTACGACCTGCCGATCGCGCTGGCACTGCTGGCCGCGATGGGGGTCACCGATGCCGAGCAGCTGATCGATTGGGTGGCGGTGGGAGAGCTGGCGCTCGATGCGCGGGTGGTGCCCTCGCCCGGCGTGCTGCTCGCGGCGATCCACGCCAGCGAGGCCGAGCTGGGGCTGATCTGTCCGCGCGCGCAGGGTGCCGAAGCGCGCTGGGCCAGCGGAGTGCCGGTCATCGCCGCGCCGGATCTGGCCAGCCTTCTCAATCATCTCAAGGGTACGCAGCGGCTAGCCGAACCTGAACCGGGGCAGGTGGAGGCAGCCCAGCCCGGCCCCGATCTGAAACGGGTCAAGGGACAGGAAACCGCCAAGCGCGCGCTGGAAATCGCCGCCGCCGGGGGCCATAATCTCCTGATGATCGGGCCCCCGGGTGCGGGGAAATCGCTGCTCGCTTCCTGCCTGCCGGGGATATTGCCCGAGCTCAGCCCTGCCGAAGCGCTCGAGGTCAGCATGGTGCAGTCGGTCGCAGGCATGCTCGAGGAGGGACGGATCAGCCGCCACCGGCCGTTCCGCGCTCCGCACCATTCGGCTTCGATGGCCGCGCTCACCGGTGGTGGGCTGCGGGTCAAGCCGGGCGAGGTCAGCCTCGCGCATCTGGGCGTATTGTTCCTCGACGAATTGCCGGAGTTTCAGCGCGCGGCGCTCGACTCGCTGCGCCAGCCGCTCGAGACCGGGCACGTCGATGTCGCGCGCGCCAATGCGCATGTTACCTTTCCCGCGCGGGTCCAGCTGGTCGCGGCGATGAACCCGTGCCGCTGCGGCCATCTGGGCGACCCGGCGCTGGCCTGCAGCAGAGCGCCCAAATGCGCAGCCGATTATCAGGCGCGGGTATCGGGGCCGATGCTCGACCGGATCGATCTCCATGTCCAGGTGGACCCGGTCAGCGCCGCCGATCTCGGTCTGCCTCCCCCTGCCGAGGGCAGTGCCGAGGTGGCCGCCCGCGTCGCTGCGGCCCGCGCGCGCCAGACTGCCCGCGCCGAAGCGAGCGGGGCGCGCAGCAATGCCGAGCTCGACGGCGATGCGCTGGAGGAATTCGCCGCCCCCGACGAGCTGGGCCGCAAGCTGCTGATGCAGGCGGCCGAAGCAATGCGACTTTCGGCGCGGTCCTATGTGCGGATGCTGCGGGTGGCGCGCACCATCGCCGATCTGGCGGCGGCGGACCAGGTGGGCCGCCTTCACGTCGCGGAGGCGCTCAGCTATCGGCGCCAACCGCCGCGGGCTTGACCCGGGCGAAAAGCCTCAGTCGGCCTCGCTCATATTGAGGTTGAGCTTGACCGGTTCGTGCTCCTGATCCCCTTCGAACTTTTTGAGGAAATCCTCGATCGGTATCGCCTGTTCGCGGTTCACCAGCGGCACGGGCTTGGTCAGTTCGAGCGCGCGTTGCTCGTCCGGGGTCATGCGGACATGGATGAAGGGCACCCAGACCTCGCCATATTCGGCCTTCTGATACCAGACGTCGAGGATGTCGTAGGACATCCACTGGCCGTCCGGCTCCTCCAGCCGGATACCCTCGCCGATCCGCGGGACGGCGACTGTCTTGAGGCGAAAGACCGTCTGATGGGTCTCGTTCTGGACTTCAATCTCGATCACGTGACTGCGCCGATTCCCATTGAGCGGTAGTGCCCAGCGTCGGCACTGCCAGCAACATATTGAAATCGATTTAACGGTGACGTCACGCAGGCCTTGCCGAGCCGGGAGGGGGTCAGGCGACTTCGCGCGGCCCCGGGCGTTTGAGGATCTCGAGCTTCAGGGCGGCTTTGCCCGCCTCGGCTTTGCTGCCATCGGCGCGGATACCGCACTGCGCGCGGTCGATCAGCGCGAGGTCCTTGGGTCCGAGTATTCGCCCGTCATGCGAGAGGATCGATACCGGCCCGATCGGCAGACGATCACGTTCGTCGACCAGCACCGGGTTCTCGAACACCTCGCCGCCGTATTTCTGACCCCACTGGCGCAGCGCGATCATCGCCGGCAGCAGGTCCAGCCCCTTGTCGGTGAGGCGGTATTCGATCTTGCGGCGATCTTCGGCCATGGGCTTGCGCGCCAGGATGCCGTGCTCGACCAGCTTGGCGAGGCGGTTGGAAAGAATGTTGCGCGCGATGCCGAGTTCGGTAAGGAACTCCTCGAAGTGATGCAGCCCGTTGAAACCGGCGCGCAGGATCATGAAGCTCCAGCGTTCGCCCATCACCTCCAGCGCTTGCGGAAGCCCGCATTCGGTCAGTTCGCGCAGCGGCTCTCTGATCTCGCCCATGAAAATCCTTTCCCGCGTTCTTCCTACCCGGAAAACGCGCGGGTGCAAATCGACCCGGTCGTTACGATTTAAGTTGCATCGCGCAACCTAGTTAGCTAGGCGACCTTTCGCAACAGGTTTCAAAGTGCAACCTAGTTGCAAATATAGAAACCCCGGTTGATGTAAACGCAAGCTCAAGGATTCTCCCCATGACCCTCTCCCTTCCCCGCCTCACCAATCTTTCCGCTATCGCGCTGGGCCTTGGCTACACCGCACTGACCTTCGGCGCCGCGCTGGCCCCGGCTCCCGCCACCGCCGCAGCTGGCGCCTATTATGTCGCCGAACTGGCCGCCCCGGCCAGCGAGAGCCGCACCGTTGCAGGCGGCGTCGCCTGGTCCTGCCAGGGCACCACCTGTGTCGCCAACAAGGGCACCAGCCGTCCGATGCGCATGTGCCGCGAACTGCAGCGCGAAATGGGCGAAGTGACCGCTTTCACCACCAATGGCGAAGCGCTCGAAGCCGACAAGCTGGCGCGCTGCAACGGCTGATCCGACCTTACCGTCCCACCCCTCTCCATCGGGTGGCCAACTGCCCCGGCCGCGTCTGTCCCTACAGGCGGCCGGGGCTTCTTTTTTGGCTCGCGCCTTTAGGGCAGCAGGCCGCGCTGCTCGAGATCGGCGCGCAGCAGCGCGGCATCGGCGAAATGATGGACCTGCCAGCCGTAGCTCCGCGCCGCATCGATATTCGCGCGATTGTCGTCGATGAACAGCATCGACTCCGGCTCATGCCCGAAGCGCTCGGCGGCGAGCGCGAAGATCGCGGCGTCGGGCTTCACCAGCCGCTCCTTGCCCGAAACCACGATTTTGCGAAACAGATCGAACACCGGCTGGGTCGGCCGGAAGCCGTCCCAGAATTCGGAGCCGAAATTGGTGATCGCGTAGAGCGGCATATCGCGCGCGTGGAGTTCTTCAACGATGGCGAGGCTGCCGGGTACGGGGCCGGGGATCGTCTCGTTGAAGCGCGCGGCGTATGCCTCGATCAACTGCGCATGGGCGGGGAACAGCGCCTTGCGCTCGGGCACCATCTCGGCCAGCGGACGCCCCGCATCATGCTCGAAATGCCATTGCTCGGTGATCACCTCGGCAAGTACGAAGTCGAGCTCGGCGGGATCGGCGATCAGTTTCTCGAACAGTGCGCGCAATTCCCACTGGAACAGCACCCGCCCGACATCGAACACCACTGCCTCTATCATGCGCCATTTCCCCAAACGGAAGCGGCCCGCGCTCCCATCAAGGGAGCCGGGCCGTTCACCTCACCATCTTCCGCAGCGAAACGCCGCGGCGCCAATCAACCCTGGCGGGCCTTGAAGCGACGGTTGGTCTTGTTGATGACATAGGTCCGCCCACGACGACGGATCACGCGGCAGTCGCGGTGACGGTTCTTGAGCGACTTGAGGCTGTTGCGGATTTTCATGACGGGTTCCGTATGACAAATAAATACGCGCCGGAGATGCGACCCCGACGCGCGGATTTCAAGCGCGCCGGTTAGCGACGGGGCCGAGTCGGGTCAAGCACTACCTGCCCTATCGGAGGCGGCACCGCCAGCTCCGGCTGCTCGCTGCGCCAGCCGGCGCTCCCAGTCCAGCGCATGCGCCACGATCGTGTCGAGGTCGTCATATCGCGGCACCCATGGCAGGGTCGCGCGAAGCCGCGAAGGGTCGGCGATCAGCGCCGCCGGATCGCCTGGACGGCGTGGGTGCATCACGCGCTCGATGCGCCCGCCGCCTGACTGCCCTCCATTGACCCGGTCCACCGCATCGAGCACGTCGAGCACCGAGAAACCGTGCCCATAGCCGCAGTTCATCGTCAGCGAACGGCCCGGCTCGGCGACCAGCGCTTCGAGCGCCAGCACATGCGCCGCCGCCAGATCGCTGACGTGGATATAGTCGCGCACCCCGGTGCCGTCGGGCGTGTCGAAATCGGTGCCATAGACCGCGACCCGCTCGCGCCGGCCCAGCGCCGCCTCGCAGGCGACCTTGATCAGATGCGTCGCCCCCGCCGTCGACTGCCCGATGCGGCCCTGCGGATCGGCACCCGCGACGTTGAAATAGCGCAGCACGCAGACGTCCAGCCCATGCGCCGCGCTGGTGTCGGCGAGCATCTGCTCGGTCATCAGCTTGGACCAGCCGTAGGGGTTGATCGGCTGGCGCGGGGTGTCCTCGGTCACGGCCGTGTGCTCCGGCACGCCATAGACCGCCGCGGTCGAGCTGAAGATGAAGCGCGGTACGCCCGCGCGCACCGCGGCCGCGATCAGCGCCCGGCTCCTGCCGGTGTTGTTGTCGTAATAGGCGAGCGGATCGGCCACCGATTCGGGAACTACTACCGAACCGGCGAAGTGCATGATCGCGCAGATGCCCTGTTCGGCGAATATCCGCTCGAGCAAGCCGCAATCGCCGATATCGCCCTCATAGAACTTCACCCCGTCGGGCACTGTGTCGAGAAAGCCGGTCGAGAGGTCATCCAGCACCGCCACCGGCCAGCCGGCATCGACCAGCGCCAACACCGCATGGCTGCCGATGTAGCCTGCTCCGCCGGTGACCAGCACCGCGCCCTTTTCGCCTGCGTTCATACCCGCTCCGCTATCAGCAACCGCCCTGGCTTTGAAGCGCCGCCATCGGCCCGCCATCAAGACAGTGCGCGCGCTCCGGCACCGCTTTGCCATCCAAACGTTAGCCAAAGACCAATATCCCTGCCCCGCATGAACCCGCACTGGAGCCATCCCATGATCCGTCGCACCCTTTCCGCCGCCGCACTCGCTCTCTCGCTCGCCGCCTGCGCCACCGCGCCCGGACCGGTCGAAGTCACCCGCTTCGTCGCCCCCACCGCCAGCACCCAGCTCGCGCAAGGGCCGATCTTCGTCCAGAGCGCGGCCGGCGAGGACAATCTCGAGCTCGCACCCTACAAGGCAGCCGTCGCCGCCGAGCTGGTTCGACAGGGTTATCGCGAAAGCGCCCGCGCCGGTGCGGGCCAGATCGCCGAAGTCCGCGTCGAGCGCTACCGACTGGGCAGCGACGGCGGGCGCAACCCGGTGAGCGTGGGCGTCGGCGGTTCGACCGGCAGCTACGGCTCAGGGGTCGGCCTCGGGGTCGGCATCAATCTGGGCGGCGGGTCGCAGAGCCAGGTGGGCACCGAAATGCGCGTCGTCATCCGGGATGCCGCCAGTTCGCAGGTGCTGTGGGAAGGCCGCGCCGATTTCGCGGTGGCCGAAAACTCTGCCCTTGCGGATCGGGTCGCCAACGCACAGACGGTCGCCGCCGCGCTGTTCAGCGAGTTCCCCGGCAACAATGGCGAAACCGTGCAAGTAGAGGTACAAGAGTGAGCGATATCCGGATCGATTGCGCTTTCGACAGCGGCAATATCGAAGTCCTTTCCGTGGACGGTGCCCGCGCCGCGCTGGCGATCCCGGCGGACCACCAGAGCGAGTTCAAGCAGTGGTTCCACTTTCGCGTCTCTGGCGCGGCGGGGCGCGAGCTCGAGCTGGTGATTACCGGGCTCAACACCAGCGCCTATCCCGGCGGCTGGCCCGATTACGACGCCTGCGTCTCCGAGGACCGCGAGTTCTGGGGCCGCGCCGAATCGAGTTTCGACAAGGATGCCAACGGCGGCTCGCTCACCATCCGTTACACGCCGGCGAGCGAGATCGCCTGGTTCGCCTATTTCGCCCCCTATTCGATGGAGCGCCATCACGACCTCATCTCCGAGGCCGCGGCATCCGAAGGCGTCCACTACCGCCATCTCGGCACCACGCTCGACGGCCAGCCGATCGACTGCCTCGAACTGGGCGAAGGCGAGCGCCAGGTCTGGCTCTACGCGCGCCAGCATCCCGGCGAGACGCAGGCCGAATGGTGGATGGAGGGCGCGCTCGAAGTGCTCACCGATCCCAGCGATCCCGTCGCCATGGTGCTGCGGCAGAAGTGCCGCTTCCATATCGTCCCCAATTGCAATCCCGACGGCTCGCGCCGCGGCCATCTGCGGACCAATGCGGCGGGCACCAATCTCAACCGCGAATGGGCCGAGCCCGGCGCCGAGAAATCGCCCGAAGTGCTCGCGATCCGCAACGCGATGGACGAAACGGGGGTCGATTTCGCAATGGATGTCCATGGCGACGAGGCGATCCCGGCAGTGTTCCTCGCCGGCTTCGAGGGCATTCCCTCGTGGAGCGACGAACAGGGCGAACGCTATTATCGCTACCAGCGCATCCTCGAACGCCGGACGCCCGATTTCCAGACCAAGCTCGGCTATGCCAAGACCGCCGAGGGCAAGGCCAATCTTGCCATCTCGACCAATCAGGTCGCGCACCGTTTCGGCTGCACCGCGATGACGCTCGAAATGCCCTACAAGGATCTGATCGACCTGCCCGACCCGGCGCAGGGCTGGTCGCCCGAGCGGTGCAAGCTGCTCGCGCGCGACTGCCTCGCGGCGCTGGTCGAATGGCTCGACGACGCCGACGGCTGAGTTCCGCGCAGGGGCGGGCGAATCACCCCTTGAGGAGAATCTCCGCCACTTCCTCCATGGTGCCCGTCACCAGCAGCGGGCTGCTGCCGATGATGCCGACCGCGGTCTGGCCGTTCTCGGCAGTGCGCAGCCAAGCGACATTGGAAGCGACGACGAGGTAATTGCCGCCGCGCGACTGCAAGGGGATGAATTTCATGGTTCCGGGTCTCCTGTGACCCGGCAGCGCCTACACGCGCGGCTGCTGAAACGAGGTTAACGCTGCGGAGAGAATTCTTCGCTCAGCCGAGGCTGGCGGGTCCGAAAGCATCGGGCAGCAGCGCCGACAGGGTGGTGCGACGCACCTCGCCGGGACCCACGCACAGCACCTGCGGATCGGTACCGCCCAATTGCGCCAGCTCGTTGAGCACCTGGCGGCAGCGGCCGCAGGGAGTGATCGGTTCGTCCCCCGGTCCCGTCACCGCCACCGCTTCCAGCCCGCCGCGCCGGCCCTCGGCCATCGCCCGTGCTGCCGCCACCGTCTCGGCGCACAGCGCCAGGCCGTAGCTCGCGTTCTCGATATTGGTCCCGGTGACGATCCCGCCGTCGGCAAAGCGCAGCGCAGCGCCCACGGGAAAGTTCGAATAAGGCGAATAGGAATGCGCGGCCACGTCGCGGGCGGCGGCAATCAGGGTTTCGTCGTCGGGGGTCTGATCCATCATCGCCATGCTCCTAGGGCCGCACCACCACCCAGCGCAACGGTTGCTCGGCGGCTTCGGTCTGAAAGGCGCTGTTGGCGGTCCACAGCATCCACGGGCGCCCGCCATAGGTCGGCTCGTTCCAGTTTCGCGACAGCCACAGATTGCGGTCGATCCGCTCCGCGACCGCATAGCCCTCCTCGAACTCCTCGGACGGCGCGAGGATGACGGGCTTCCCGGTGTGCGCCTCGATCTGGTTGACCAGCGTCATCACCTCGCTCTGCACCGCGGCGCGGCTGACCCGCTCGGGGCAATCCTCGGCGGTGCGCTCGAGCATGATCGCAGGCGGTAGCAATTCGACGTCGCGCGGAACGGTGGTGACGAAATTGGCCGACTGGCCGTCGGCCCTGGTGCAAGGGTCGAAACGATGGACCGCACCGATCTGCAGCCCTGCCCCGCGCGCAGCGGCGAAATTGTCGGGGAAGGCGGCGTCCTTGCCATCGGCTCCGCGGCTCGCCTCGAGATAGACGAAACCCGCGCCCAGCCCCTTGAGCGTTGCGAAGCGCACCGTCCCGTCGACCTCGCCCACCAGCGCGCCCTGATCCGCCCATCGGGCCTCGTCGGGCCGCCAGTTGCGCGACTCCCACCATGCCCAGCCGCCGCCGACCAGCGCGACCAGCACCGCCAGCGCGATCACCCGCGGCAGCCAGCGCGAACCGCGCTTGCCCGCCGGACGGCGCGGCTTTCTGCGAGAGGGCCTGCGCGCCATCACTCAGCCCTTGATGTGCAGCACGCAGATCAGCGTGAAGAGCCGCCGCGCGGTGGCGAAATCGGTTTCGACCTTGCCCTCGAGCCGCTCGACCAGCAGTTCGGCGGCATGGTTGTGGATTCCGCGGCGGGCCATGTCGATCGTCTCGATCTCGGCGGGGGTGGCCTTGCGGATCGCCTGGTAATAGCTGTCGCAGATCGCAAAATAGTCGCGGATTTGGCGGCGAAACCGCGCCAGACCCAGCACCAGTTCCTCGACAAGCTCGCCCTCCATATCGGCGATCCGCATCGCCAGCCGCCCGTCGATCACCGCCAGCGTCAGCTGGAACGGACCGCTCGCCCCGCGCTCGACCGCGCGCAACGGTTTGAAGCTGTTCTCCTCGATCAGGTCGAAGATCGCGACGCGCCGCTCCTGCTCGATATCGGCATTGCGCCAGATGATCGTCGCCTCATCGAGATCGACATGCGCGATTCGGTAATCGCCATCGACGGGAGCTGGAGGGGGGGAGGAATCGGGCATCGCTGCAGCCGCTTTCGCAGATAGTGCACTGGCGCGGCAAGTGCTTGCGCGCGCATCCCCGCTATCCACAGGCCGCGAGTGCCGATCTGTGGCCCTGCTGCCTTGCCAGTGAAGGGTCCGCACGGGCATCAGGGCCGAATGCCCGCAACCGACACGCTCGCCCCTCCCGCCGATTCGCGCGCGCCCGCCGCTGCAGCGAGCCAGCCCGACAACATCGGCCGCGCGCTGCCCGCGAATCTCGAGGCCGAAGCGGCGTTTCTGGGCGCGGTGTTGATCGACAACAAGGTGATCGAGGAACTCTCGACCCCGATCCGGCCCGAGCATTTCTTCGAGCCGGTCCACCAGCGAGTCTACGAACGCGTGCTGCGCCTGCTCGACCGCAATTCGGTCGCCACCCCGGTGACGCTCAAGCCCTATTTCGAGCAGGACGAGGCGCTGCAATCGCTCGGCGGAGTGACCTATCTCGCCAAGCTGACTGCCGATGGCCAGGGCCTGCTCGCCTCGCGCGAGCTGGCCGAGCAGATCTACGATCTGGCGCTGCTGCGCGAGCTGGTCAGCGTCGGGCGCGGGCTGGTCGAGGGCGCGCTCGACACCTCTGAAGAGGTCGCGCCGATGGACAAGATCGCGCAGGCCGAGGCGGATCTGTTCCGCGTCGCCGAGGGCGCGACGGGCGATTCGCAGGCGACCGATTTTCGCAGCGCGACGCTGGCCGCCCTGAAGATGGCCGAAGCGGCGATGAATTCCGGCGGCGGTCTCTCGGGCAAGACCACCGGGCTCGAGGTGATCGACCAGAAGACCGCCGGCCTGCACAGTTCGGATCTCATCATCCTCGCGGGGCGGCCGGGCATGGGCAAGACCTCGCTCGCCACCAACATCGCCTTCAACTGCGCCGCCGAGCACATGAAATGGCAGCGCGAGGGCGGCACCTACAATTTTGGTGCGCCGGTCGCCTTCTTCAGCCTCGAGATGAGCGCCGACCAGCTCGCCACGCGTATCCTCGCCGAACAGGCCGAGATCACCAGCGAATCGCTGCGCTCGGGCAAGATCACCCGCGACGAGTTCCAGAAGCTCTCCGCCGCCAGCCAGAAGCTCGCCGATCTGCCGCTCTATATCGACGACACGCCCGCGCTCACCATCGCCGGGCTGCGCACCCGCGCCCGGCGGCTCAAACGTCGCCACGACATCGGCATGATCGTGGTCGACTATCTCCAGCTGCTGCAGGGTTCGGGCCGCGCCAACGACAACCGCGTCAACGAGATCTCGGAGATCAGCCGCGGCTTGAAGACTCTCGCCAAGGAGCTCAACCTGCCGGTGATCGCGCTGTCGCAGCTCAGCCGCGCGGTCGAGCAGCGCGAGGACAAGCGCCCGATGCTCTCGGATCTGCGCGAATCGGGCTCGATCGAGCAGGACGCCGACATGGTGTGGTTCATCTTCCGCGCGGACTATTACCACGAGGCCTCGCGCCCCGACATGCCCGGCCCCGAAAGCTCGCCCGACGCGCGCGAGAAATACAGCGTCTGGGAAGAACGCTATCTGGAACTGCGCAACCGGGCGACGCTGATCGTCGCCAAGCAGCGCCACGGTTCGACCGGCAATGTCCCGCTGCATTTCCACGCCGAGATCACCAAATTCACCAGCCCCAACAAGAAGGACTATTCGGACTGGGGCGAGCAGTAATCCGCGCGCGCGGGCGGGTCAGAGTCCGAGATTGAGTTTGCGGCTGATCGTGTAGTCGAGCACCGAAACCAGCAGCCAGCTCAGGTTCCAACGGATACGGTTCCAGGGCGTTGCACGCTCTTCGTGCAGTTCGGGCGTGATCCGTTCGGATGCCTCCGCCTGCGTGGCGATGAATTCGCGCATCCGCTCTGCCAGCGCGGCATCCTCGATCCGCAGCATGATCTCCAGATTGATGAACAGGCTGCGCATGTCGAAATTGGCGCTGCCCAGATAGACGACCTCGTCGAGCACGATCAGCTTGGTGTGCAGCTTGCAGGGGGTGAATTCGTAGATCTCGGCCCGCTTGCCCAGCAGGTAATGATACAGTGAGCGAGTCGCGCCGATGGTTGCGTTGTTGTCCGATTTGCCCGCCATCACCAGCCGCGCCTCGCCCATCTGCGCGATCCGGCCGATCCGGCGCAGCAGCTTTCTCGAGGGCGAGAAATAGGCCATGAACATGTCGAGCCGCTTGCCCCGGTCGAGATCGCGCCCGACGCAGGCGGCCCATTTCGAAAGCCCTCGGGCCGGCCCGCCGACCAGCCAGCGCAGCCCCTCGCCCTCCGACCAGTCCCACTCGCGCACCGCGCGGCGGATCCGCTTGAAATTGCCGTCGACTTCCTCGTTCCAGCTCTGCAGCCGGTCGAACCATCCGACCAGCCCGGCCACCGCCGAACCCTTGAGCGTGATCCCGAGGTCGTTCCAGCCGTTCTCCTCCGGAGGGGCGAAATAGTCGTCCTGGATGTTGAACCCGCCGAACATCGCGCGGCAATCGTCGGCGATGACCATCTTCTGATGGTTGCGGATCAGATAGCGCTGGGTCCAGAGCGTGCCGAACACCTGGCAGGTCGCGCCGGCTTTGCGCAGCGGCTCGAGGAAGGGCTGGGACAAATCCGCGCCGAACCCGTCGATCACCAGCGTCACATCGACACCCCGCCGTGCTGCCGCGACCAGGGCGTCGCGCAGTTCGGTCCCGACCTCGTCCTCGAGGAAGATGTAGAAACACAATTTGAGCGTGTGCCGGGCTGAAGCGACCAGTTCGAACAGCGCGGCGCGGCGATCCGCTCCTCCGGGATAGAACCGCAGCGACTGACCCTGCGCTTCGCAGGAGAAGGGTTCGGGATCTCTGTATCCGGTACCCGCGCCGGGGTCCTGCACTGGGGCATCGGTCATCGCCCGAGGCCCTAGGCCAGCCATGCGGGCTGTGCAAATTCTTGACTCCGCAGCCTCGGAAGGCTATTTCACAGCCTTTCCCGATTTCATCGAATTTTTCGGAGTGCTGTATGGCGCGCGTAACCGTCGAAGATTGCGTCGACAAGATCCCCAACCGTTTCGATCTCGTCCTGCTGGCGGCCCAGCGGGCACGCGAGATTTCGGGCGGCGCGGAACTGACGATCGATCGCGATCGCGACAAGAACCCCGTCGTCGCGCTGCGCGAGATTGCCGAACAAACCGTCAAGCCCAAGGAATTGATGGAATCGGCGGTTACCAGCCTGCAGAAGATCCTGCCCGACGACGACGACGAAGCGGATGAAGTCGGCTCGCTCAGCCAGTCGGCCGAAGCGCTGCGGATCACCGCTTCCGCTCCCGCGCGCTCGACCTCGGTCGGGGCCGATTACGAAGGCTGATTGCCTCCGACATTGCAGACGCCAAAGGGCCGCATCCTCACCGGGATTGCGGCCCTTTTGCTTGGCCTGCCTGCTCTGCCCGGCGCTGGAAGGGCAGCAGCAGACTCCACCCGAGCCCGAGCGGGCGCTCGTCCTGATATTCGGCGAGGCCGATCGTCAATCCATCCTGCCCCGCCTGTGCGCTTGCGCGATAGGTTCCGAACAGCCTGTCCCAGCCCGACAGCATGGTGCCGTAATTGCTGTTCGTCTCGCGCTCCAGCACCGAATGATGGATGCGGTGCATATCGGGGGTGACGATCGCGCGGCGCGCCAGCCGATCGAAAGCGGGTGGCAGCGACAGGTTTGCATGGACGAACAGCGTGGCCGCATTGAACGCCACCTCAAAGATGAACACCGCGATCGCTGCGGGCCCCAGCGCGGCGACTACCGCCATTTTATAGACCATCGACAGGCCGATCTCGACCGGGTGAAAGCGCGCCGCCGTGGTAACGTCGAAATCGGGATCGGCGTGATGGACCTGATGCAGGCGCCATAGCAACGGGACGCGGTGGGTGGCCCAGTGCTGCAAGAAGAGCGCCAGATCGAGCGCCGCCAGCGTCAGCAGCAGTTCGAGCCAGAACGGCAGCGCGAATTGGTTGAACAGGCCCCATCCGCGCGCCTCCGCCAGTTGCGCGGTGCCGACCATCAGCAGCGGCACGGCCACGCGCACAAGAGCGGTATCAAGCGCGAAGAGCCCCAGATTGGTACTCCAGCGGCGGGTGCGGCCATGCCGCAGCGCACGGCGCGGTGCGATCATCTCCACCGCCGCCAGCGCAGCGAAGACCAGCGCCATCGCGGCAAGACCGATCATCTGGAAAGTTGGCGATTGCGGATCCATCCCGCCCTATGTGGCGCACAGCCCGCGCGGCGCAAGCCGGCAACCGCATTGCATCGAACCGTGGCGGGAAGTAAGGGCCGACCCAAGGGGAACGGCATGAGCGAACTGGGCGAAGCGATCGGCACCGCGGCCGAAGGCGGCCTGATCGGACGCGGGATCGCGGCCGAGGCGGGTAAGCCCGGCAATGGGCCGTTGGCTCTGGTGGATGGCCATTTCGCGGAAGCCGCCTGCCTCAATTGCGGCACCGGTCTGATCGGACCGCATTGCCATCAATGCGGCCAGCAGGCGCATCTCCACCGCACTCTGGGCGCCTTCCTGCACGACCTGCTTCACGGCGCGCTGCATTTCGACGGCAAGACCTGGCGCACGCTTCCCGAACTCGCGCTCCGGCCCGGCAAACTCACCCGCCGCTATACCGACGGCGAGCGCGCCCGCTTCGTTTCGCCGATGGCGCTGTTCCTGTTCTCGGTGTTCCTGATGTTCGCCGTCTTCCAGATGATCGGGCTGACCCCTCCGACCGACATCTCGACCCGCGACGGGATCCGCGCGCAGATCGAGGATGTCCGCACGGACCTCACCGACGAGCGCGATGCGCTGCGGCGGCAGGTGGAGAGCGCACCGGCAGGTTCGCCGACGCGCGCCGCGTTGCAGAGCGAACTCGCCGCCGTCGACGAGCGTATCGCCGCGGTCGCGCAAACCGGCGAGGTGATGGAGGGCGCAGGTGGGCTAGCTTCGGTGTCGCACCGCAAAACCGGCTTGGGCTGGCTCGACAAGGGATTGGACAAATGGCGGAGCAATCCGGGGCTGATGCTCTACAAGCTGCAAGCCAACAGCTATAAGTTCAGCTGGTTGCTGATCCCGCTTTCGGTGCCCTTCGTTTGGCTGCTGTTTCTCTGGCGACGCGGCTTTCGCGCCTACGATCACGCGATTTTTGTCACCTATTCGCTGGCGTTTATGTCGCTGCTGTTCGTGGCTCTGTCGCTGCTCAATGCTCTCGGCGTGACCGGGGGGATCGTGTTGCTCGCAGGCTCGCTGATCCCGCCCGTGCACATCTACAAGCAGTTGCGCGGGACTTACGCGCTGTCGCGCTTCTCGGCACTATGGCGGCTCTGCGTGCTGGTGATCTTCATCAGTGTGGTCGTGACGCTGTTCCTGCAGATCCTGCTGCTGCTCGGAGCGTTCTGAAGGCTCAGGCGCCGCGCCCGGTCTGCTCCTGCAGCGCGTCGATCCGCCTGGATGCCTCGGCCTTGGTCAGCCCGCTATCATAGGCCTCGGGATCGCCGGCCTCTTCGCTCAGCGTCTTGAGATAGCTCGCCTGCGCCCCGGTCATCGCCTCGTCGCCGGTGGTCCAGTTCTCGGGCGGTTTTTCGGCATTGGTGACGGGATCGGACTTGGGATGTTCGGTGGGAACGGTGCTGGTCATGGGACAAATCTCCTTTGCCCGACCAACATATAGGTTCCTGCTATGTTCCCGGCGGTACTGCTCTTCGGGAAAAGAAACGGCGCGCACTGCGGGAAGCAGTGCGCGCCGTTCGTAGCTTCGATCAACCTTCGGACTAGGCGCCTGCGGGGGCTGCGCCGCCTTCGCCGCCGAACTTCTTGCCCGCCTTGGGCACCGCGCTACCGATAATCGGCTTGATCTCGATCTGGCCGCCCTTGGGCCTGTCGGTGCGATCGATCGTACCGTCCTTGATCAGCCGATCGATCTCCTCGCCGGTCAGCGTCTCGTATTCGAGCAGTGCCTGCGCCAGCAGATGGAGTTTGTCCTCCTGCTCGCTCAACACTTCGGTCGCTCGCTTGAGCCCGGCTTCGACCAATTCCTTGATCTCCGCGTCGATCAGCTTGTTGGTTTCCGAGCCACCCATGGTCCGCGCGGTCTGGCCCATGCCGAGATAGCCTTCCTGGCTTTCCTCGTATTGCAGCGGGCCGAGCTTGTCGCTCATGCCCCATTTGGTGACCATCGAGCGCGCCAGATCGGTCGCGTACTGGATATCGCCCGAGGCGCCGCTGGACACCTTGTTGTGGCCGAAGATGATCTCCTCCGCCACGCGCCCGCCCATCGCGACCGCGAGGTTCGCATGCATCTTGTCGCGGTGATAGGAATAGCTGTCACGCTCGGGCAGGCGCATCACCATGCCCAGCGCGCGGCCGCGCGGAATGATCGTCGCCTTGTGAATCGGGTCCGAAGCGGGCTCGTTGATCGAGACCAGCGCATGCCCCGCCTCGTGATAGGCGGTCATCTTCTTCTCGTCCTCGGTCATCACCATCGAACGCCGTTCGGCGCCCATCATGACCTTGTCCTTGGCGTCCTCGAACTCCTGCATCGCGACCAGACGCTTGTTGCGCCGTGCGCCCAGCAGCGCCGCCTCGTTGACGAGGTTGGCGAGATCGGCGCCCGAGAAGCCCGGGGTGCCGCGCGCGATGGTGCGGCTGTTGACGTCGGGCGCCAGCGGCACCTTCTTCATATGCACCGCGAGGATTTTCTCGCGCCCTTCGATATCGGGGATCGGGACGACGACCTGGCGATCGAAGCGGCCCGGACGCAGCAGCGCGGGGTCGAGCACGTCGGGGCGATTGGTCGCGGCGATGATGATGATGCCTTCATTGGCCTCGAACCCGTCCATCTCGACCAGCAGCTGGTTGAGCGTCTGCTCGCGCTCGTCGTTGGAATTGCCCAGGCCGTGCCCGCGGCTGCGGCCCACGGCATCGATCTCGTCGATGAACAGGATGCAGGGCGCGTTCTTCTTGGCCTGTTCGAACATGTCGCGCACGCGGCTGGCACCGACGCCGACGAACATCTCGACGAAGTCCGAGCCCGAAATGGTGAAGAAGGGCACGCCAGCCTCGCCCGCGATGGCGCGCGCCAGCAGCGTCTTGCCGGTACCGGGCGAGCCGACCAGCAGTGCGCCCTTGGGGATCTGGCCGCCGAGCTTGGAAAAGCGTTGCGGATCCTTGAGGAATTCGACGATTTCCTCGAGCTCCTCGCGCGCCTCGTCGATGCCCGCGACATCGTCGAAGGTGACTTTGCCCTGCTTTTCGGTGAGCATCTTCGCCTTGGACTTGCCGAACCCCATCGCGCCGCCCGCGCCGCCGCCCTTCTGGACCTGGCGCAGCGCGAAGAAGGCGATCCCGAGAATGAGGATGAACGGCAGCGACTGGATCAGCATATAGGTGAGGACACCCATCTCTTCCTTGGCCGCACCGGTGTAGGGAACGTCGTTTTCTTCGAGCAACGCGGTCAGCGAGGTGTCGTTGGCGACGGGGACCGAGGAAAAGGCCTCGCCATTGGTCAGCGTGCCGGTAATCCGGTCTTCGGAGATGCTGACATTCTGAACCGCGCCTTCGGCAACGCGGTCGCGGAATTCGGAATAGCCGAGCTCTTCGCCGGCAGGCTGTGCGCTGCCGCCGAACACCGAGACCACGACCAGCAGGGCGAGGAAAATCCCGCCCCAGATCATCAGGCTCTTTACCCAGGGGTTGGGACCATTGTCCTGGGGGTCGCCCGGCTCGTTCTGATCTCTCATGTCACGCACATCCTTTCGCGATCTCCAATGTAGGCGCGCGGGTGTGAATGACAAGTTGCCGAAATGCGCATCGGCCGCCCGGAATCAGGCGATGATCCGGTCGAACAGCCAGTAGCTCCCGGTGATGCCGATCGCATAGGCAGCCAGTCGAACTGCCGGGGGCTCGGCGCGGGGGGAAACCCGCTGCACCACGCGGCGCAGCGCCAGCACCGCGGCGATCACCAGCAATTGCCCTGCCTCGACCCCGAGGTTGAAGCTGACCAGCGCAGCCGGCACCTCGCCCTCGGGCAGACCGATCTCGCGCAGCGCGCCAGCGAAACCGAAGCCGTGGAACAGGCCGAAACCGAATGCCACGGCCCAGGGCAACCGCCGCGTCAGCGTCTCGCGGTTGCCGCGCGCCAGTTCGACCGCCAGGAACACGATCGACAGCGCGATCAATGCCTCGACCGGGCGCGACGGCAGCCCGGCATAGCCGAAGGTGACCGCCGCCAGCGTCAGCGAATGCGCCAGCGTAAAGGCGGTCGCAGCCTTCACTACGGTCCAGCCACGCGCCACCAGCAGCACCAGCGCGATCACGAACAGCAAGTGATCCCAGCCTTCGAGGATGTGCTCGACCCCGAGCCCGAAATAACTGCGCCAGACCTGTGCCGCGGCGGGCACTCCCGCGATCGTCGCCTCGGGCTCGGAAGCGGTGAGGCGATAGGTCTGCACCGCACGGCCGAGCGGGACCACGCGCAGCATCGCGTCACCGGCAACGACGAGATCGCGCGCGCCGATGCGCCGGTCGGCGACCGAACCATCGCATTCGACTTCGACGCCGCCGATCAGCGCCGCTGCGCCGCTGCGAACGACCGGCTCGCCCGCCATGCGGCAATTGCCGGGTAGCGTCGGAAATGCCAGCCGCGCGGCGGGCGAGGCGACCGGCTGCTTCCAGTCGAGCCGCCAGCGGCTCTCGCCGAGCTGGGTGAAACTGATCGCCACCGGGCGCAGCTCGTCGGCCCGCGCACTGCCGGGCCATGCGAACGCCACCGCAAGCAAGGCGGCCAGCAACAGCGCGGCCAGACAATTCGCAGCGCGCAAGATCACTCGGCGATCTCGACCCGATAGGCGTCGCGCAGCAGGCGATAGGCGGCCTCGGTGCGCGCGGCGATGGTCGCGCCGCGCCAATCGTCCTCGACCTGCATGCGGATTTCGCCGAGCGGCGGAACCGCCCCTGCCTCGCGCGCTCGCAGCCGGACCAGATGCCAGCCGAAGCCTGAGGGAACCGGACCCTGCCAACTTTCGCCGGGATCCATATCCGCGATCGCTGCGGCGAACTGGCGACCGTAGCGGTCGGTTACGCCGCGAAGGGTCGCATTTTCCTGCGACGCCGGAACCGAGAGCGGCTCGCCCAGCCCCCGCCAGTCCGCGCCGCGCTGCACCTGGTCCAGCGCCGCGCGCGCAGCACCTTCATCGGCGAAATAGAGCTGGTCGAAACTGACGCTGGCGCCACGCGCAAATCGCTCGGAGTGCGCCGCCAGCCATTCGCGCAAGACCGCCTGGCTTGGCACCGTGGTTTCCGCCTGAGCGCTTGCAAGCGCGTCCATCTTCTTCGCCAACCGCCGCCGGACCACCGCATCGTCGCGGTCGAGTCCCAGCCGCAGCGCCTCGCGATAGAGCACCTCGTCGCGCAGCCAGCGCTCGATCAGACCGTCGAGCTCGGCATCGGTCGGCGGGCGCTGCATCATCGCCTCGAACTGCAGCGCCAGGCTGGCCTGCACCTCGCGATCGACCGCGATGCTGCGGCTGTCGGGATCCGCCTCCTCGCCGCGCCAGGCGAACAGCGCGAACAGCAGTGCACCGGCGGCGAGGAAATGGACGAGCGGATCGCGCGCCCAATTGCGGATCACGATTTCTCCATGATCGCGGGCGCGGTCGAGCGCGGTATCATCGGCGACGACATGGGAGATGGCCGGATCCAGATCGGCGAACTGTAGGCCCGCTCCTGCGCCACCGAGGCTTTGACCACCTCGTCGGACAGCTCCATCCCGAAGCGCAGCCGATCGAACAGCGGCCAGCGCGGCGTCGGAATTTCGAGCACGCGGACATAATAGAAAGCGCGCTGCCCGGCCTCGTAATCGGGATCGGTCCAGGCCGCGCGCAATTCGGGCGCCCCGATGGTGTTGGTGTAGCTCGCCTGCGCGCGGTCCACCGTATCGCCGACCGCAGGCACTTTGCCACCGACCCGAGCGCGGCGGGCCATGTCGGACCAGACCACGTCGTAGACGCGTTCCTGCGCCTCTCCGCTCTCGTCGACCCAGCCCTTGATCACCTGCACCCGGTCGAGATTGGCGCCATCGGGATCTTTCAGCGCCGAGATCATCAGCACCGGCGCGCGCCCGCTGGCGGACAGTTCGCCGCCCATCGGCACGCCGCGCTGGTAGCCTGCGCGCACCCAGTCGCCGCGCCAGTCCGCGGCGGTGAAGTCGAAGCCGGCGAAGACGCGCAGCACCATCCGGGGGCCGGTGGTGGCATAGACCTCGCGCCGCTTGAACGCGTCGAAGATCTCCGCCCGCGTGTTCCCCCGCGCCCAGGCCGCGGCATAGCCGCCCGCGAGATAGTGCCAGCCGAAGCGCCCCTCGCTGGTGCCAAGGTTCTGCGGCGCCATCGCGCGGTCGGGACCGGGTTCGTTGCCGGTGTGCTTGCCGAAGAAATTGTCCTCGTCCGCCGTTGCCAGACCGGTGTGGCTGTCGGTCGATCCGACCAGACCGAAGGCATAGGGATTGGCGCCGGTGCGCTGCTCGATCGACAGCCCTCGCTTGAGCGCCTCGCGAACGTAATTCCCGCGCTGCATCTCCGGTGTGGCCGTGGCGGTGAGCGGCAGATTGCCCAGTTCCCAGCCGGCGGTGCCGAACCCGGCGAACTCGTCGTTTGGCGACATGAAGGGATGCGCCTCGCTGTCGCCCTTGATCTGGGTCGCCTCGACCACCGGCTCCCAGCGCGCCCGCTTGCGTGCGTATTCCGCGGTCATCGGCCCGCCGCCGGGCATGGTCAGCTCGAACATCAGCCCGTTGGAAAGATTGGAGTTGTGCGGGATCGCCAACACCTGTCCGCCGGTGCCCTTCTCATAGGCGTCCATATAGTCCCACAGCCCCTCGGCCTCGGTGTCGATGCCCGGATAGGGGACCACCTTCGCGGTCCTGGCGCTGCCGTCGCGAAACATCACGACCCGGTGGAGATTGTTGCCATCGGGCATCAGCGTGTATTCGAACCCCGCCAGTGCGGTAAATTCGCCCGGTCGGTTGTAGCGGTCGAGCATGGCGAGATGCGCATCCCATATCGTCCGCGTCGCCTCGCGCTGCCGCTCGGGATCCCTCAAAGCGGCGGGCAAATTATCGTTGGAAGCGGCGGTGATCAGTTCGGCGATGGCACGCTGCGAGCCTTGCGGCCCCTCGTGCATCATGTCGTACCAGCGCCTGAGCGTGGGATCGCGGACCAGAATGCGCGGGGCATCGTAGAGCCGCCGGGTGGCGCCCAGCGCATCGGAATGATCGGCGATCACGAGAAAGTCGAGCGGGCGGTCAAGCTGCGCCGCGAGCCCGGTGGTGGCGGTGACTTCGCGCCCGCTGGCGAATTGCAGCGCCTCCTCCGGCCCCAGCCTGACACCGAAGCCGAAGGCGTCGATCGAATTGTCGGTGTGGAGATGGGTATCGCCCCAATAGGGCCGGTCGGGAAATTCGGCGAGCTCGATCGTGCCGCTGCCATCGCCGCGCTGGACCTCGCTACCGGCGGATTCCATGCCGCAGCCTGCCAGCGCCGCTCCGAGACCCAGGCACGCCATCCCCGCAATTATCCTGCGCATCGCACTCTCCCCCAGACCCGGCGCGAATGTGCGCAATCCGCGCGGACGAAGTCAAGCGGCGGCTAGAACGGCAAGATGCTTCCCGAAGTGTCGGAGATGAACCAGAAATAGCCGCCCAGCCCGGCCGCCAGCGCGGAAAGCGTCAGCGCCACCAGCATCAGCAAGCCATCGCGCACCAGGATTGCCAGGCCGAAAGCGGCGATCGGCACCATCGGTGCGCTGCTCGCGAAAGGCACCAGTTCGAGCGGTGGAACCGTGCAGCACAGCATCACCACGACGACCGCCGCGAGCTTCTGCATCCGCGGGCCGGCAAACCGCTCGAGCCGTCCTTTGAACCAGCGGTCGAGGAACGCAGCCACGCTTTCCAGCTTCTTCGCCGCAGCCATCAGCTTCTTCGCGCCGACCGAGCGGCGCTGGATGACTTGCGGCAGCCACACGTGGTCGCGCCCGAGCAGCAGCTGCACCGCGACCAGCGCGATGATCAGCGCGAGCAGCGTGGGGACGCCGGGGACAATTCCGCCGATGGTCATCTCGATCAGCGCAGGCACCAGCAGGAACGGCCCGAAGCTGCGCTTGCCGAACTTGCGGAGGACATCGGCGACCCGGACCTCCTCGGCGCCCGAGGCCAGATCCTCCAGCGCTTCCACCGTTTCGCTGACATTGTGCGGCTCTTGCGTCATCGCTACGCCTCTCCGCCGCTCAACGGGCGCAAGCGCCAGATGGCCCCCGCGCCGTCAGGCCGCGGATTTGAGCAGCGCCGAACGTTCGCAGCTGCAGACTACCTCGCCGCGCTGGTTGAGCGCTTCGTGGCGGAAGGTCACGATCCCCTGCCCGGGGCGCGACTTGCTTTCGCGCAGGCCGATCACCTCGCTGCGCGCGCGCAAAGTGTCGCCGATGAACACCGGATTGGGGGTCACCACCTTGTCGAAACCCAGATTGGCGACCAGCGTGCCCAGCGTGGTGTCACCGACCGAGAGGCCGACCAGCAGCGCGAAGGTAAAGGTCGAATTGACCAGGATCTGCCCGAAGCCGCTTTCCTTGGCGGCCTCGACATCGAGATGCAGCGGCTGGGGATTGTGGGTCATGGTCGAGAACAGCAAATTGTCGGTCTCGGTCACGGTGCGTCGAATCTCGTGTTCGAGTGTATCGCCCACGGTCCATTGGTCGAAAAACCTCCCCGCCATCAGGAAGCCGCCCCCATCACGGCCTTGACCTCGAGGAAGTCGTGGAACCCGAAGCGGCCCCATTCGCGGCCGTTGCCGCTTTTCTTGTAGCCCCCGAAAGCGGCGTGCATGTCGTAGCCGCCGTTGATCGCCACCCGCCCGGCGCGGATCCGCCGCGCGAGCCGCTTGGCGGTCTCGATATCCTCGCCGGTGATGTGGCTGGCGAGGCCGTATTCGGTGTCGTTGGCGATCCGCACCGCATCGTCGTAATCCTCATAGCCGAGGATGGTGAGGACGGGGCCGAAGATCTCCTCGCGCGCGATCGTCATGTCGTTGGTGACATCGGCGAACACCGTGGGGCGGACATAGTGACCGGTTTCCAGCCCCTCGGGCTTGCCCGGACCGCCCGCGACCAGAGTGGCGCCGTCGGCGATTCCCTGTTCGATAAGCCCTTGAATTTTATCCCATTGAGCCTTGGAAACCACCGGGCCGATGGTGGCATTGCCCTTGGGATCGCCGGGCACGACCTTCTCCGCCGCTTCCCTGGCCGCTGCCTTGGCTTCCTCCATCCGCTGGTGGGGAACCAGCATCCGGCTGGGCGCGGTGCAGGTCTGGCCCGAATTGCCCATCATCGCGGTCGTGCCGCGCGCAACCGACTGGGCGAAAACCGAATCGTCGAGCACGATATTGGGGCTCTTGCCGCCCAGCTCCTGCGCCACGCGCTTGACCGTGGGCGCGGCATTGGCGGCGATGGCGACGCCCGCGCGGGTCGATCCGGTGAAGCTCACCATGTCGATATCCGGATGGCCGCTGATCGCCTCGCCCGCCCCCGGCCCGTCGCCGTTGACGAGGTTGAAAACGCCCGCGGGCACGCCCGCCGCATCCATGATCTCGGCGAAGATGACGGCGTTGAACGGCGCGATTTCCGAGGGCTTGAGAATCATGGTGCAGCCCGTAGACAGCGCCGGGAAGACCTTGCAGGCAATCTGGTTGAGCGGCCAGTTCCAGGGGGTGATCATCCCGACCACGCCGATCGGTTCGTAGAGATGCAGCGTGGGGCCATCCTGCCGCTCGAACTCGAAACTCTCGAGCACCTCGATCGCGGTCTGGCAGTGCCCGGCGAGCAGGCCGACATGCGGTCCATTGGCGAGCGACATGGGCGCGCCCATTTCCTCGCTGATCGCACCGGCCAGATCCTCGCGGCGCTTGCCGATCTCGGCCAGGATCGCGCGGAGCAGGTCGAGCCGGGTCTCCCGGCTCGAGAACTGCCAGTCCTCGAAGGCGCGGCGCGCGGCGACGACGGCCTTGTCGACATCGGCGGCGCTGCCGAAGGAGATATGGCCGATCGCCTGTTCGGTGGCGGGGTTCTCGACCTCGCGGGTGTCGGCCCGGACCGGATCGACCCATTGGCCGTCGATGTAGAATTTCGTGCAATCGCGCATGGTCATACTCCTTGGATGCCCCCCTAGCTGCCCTGCCCCCAGCGCGCCACCACCTCGGCGCCATCCTCGGCACTGTCGCGGACCGTGCCCGGCGTCCGCTCGAACCGCGGCGCGGGCGCGGTGTGCCACACGCCGCCGCGTTCGACATAGGAACCGCGTGCCTGCAGATGCGGATGGGTGCGCGCCTCGTCGACCGGCAGAACGGGCGCGAAGCAGGCGTCGGTGCCTTCGAGCAGTTCGGTCCAGTCGGCGGCGGTCCTTGTCTTGAACAGCGCCGCGAGCCGCTCGGTGTAATCGTCCCAATTGGCGGGATCCATCTGTCCCTCGCGCAATTCCTCGGGCGCCTCGGCCTTGTCGAGCAGCTCGGCGTAGAATTGCGGCTCGATCGCGCCGACGCTGATCTCGCGCCCGTCAGCGCATTCGTAGCAGCGGTAGAAATGCGCCGCGCCGCCGAGCATGCCCTTGCCCCGCTCGGTGCTGAGATGCGGCGCGTGGCGCGCGCCGAAGAAGAAGCTCATCAGGCTGGTCGCGCCGTCGACGATCGCGGCATCGACCACCTGGCCCTGCCCCGAGCGCTCGCGCTCATAGAGCGCGGCGAGGATCCCGAGCGCGCAATAGAGCGAGCCGCCGCCGAAATCGCCGACCAGGTTCTGCGGCGGGGTTGCGGTTTCGCCAGCGCGCCCGACCGCCGCCAGCGCGCCGGTGATGGCGATGTAATTGATGTCGTGCCCCGCCGCCTTGGCGAGCGGGCCTTCCTGACCCCAGCCGGTCATCCGCGCGAAGATCAGCCGCGGATTGTCCGCCAGCAGCACCTCGGGACCCAGCCCCAGCCGCTCCATCACCCCGGGTCGGTAACCCTCGACCAGAACGTCGGCATGGCGCAGCGCCTCGCGGCAGAAGCTCTGGCCCTCCTCGGTCTTGAGATCGACCGCGACGCGGTGGCGGCCGCGCTCGACCACCGGGTTGAGCACCTGCGTACCCGCGCGCTCGATCCGAACCACCTCGGCCCCCATGTCGGCGAGCAGCATCGCGACATGCGGGCCGGGTCCGATCCCGGTGAACTCGACGACCTTGAGACCCGTCAGCGGGCCGGCGGAACCGGTATCGACCATATCATCTCTCTCCTGTTTGCCCATCGCATTGCACGGCGCGCGCCGTCCCGCAACCGCGCGGCCGGTCGATGCAAAAAGGTTGTCTTTCGCGCCCCGAAGCGGCACCGCGAGCCGACATGCCATCCGCGCCTTCCAAACCCGCCCGAGCCGTCAGGTGAGCGAGCTGCAACGCGAATTCCGCGATGCGCTGGGCTCATTCGCGACCGGCGTCACCATCGCCACCACGCTGGCGGACGATGGCGAGCCCGTCGGGGTGACCGCAAGCAGCTTCAATTCGGTCAGCCTCGATCCGCCGCTGGTGCTGTGGTCGCTGGCCAAGAACTCGCTGTCGCGCGAGGCGTTTTCCTCCAGCGGGCATTTCGCGGTCCATGTGCTCGCCGCCTCGCAGCGCGAGCTTTCCGACCGTTTCGCGCGTTCGGGCTCCGACAAATTCGAAGGCGTCGACTGGCTGCGCGGCGCGCTGGGGTCGCCGGTATTCCCCGAGTTCGCCGCGCGGTTCGAATGCCGCACCCGCCACGAATACGAGGGCGGCGATCACATCATCCTGGTCGGCGAGGTGGTCGAGTTCGAGGCACGGCCGGTGGCGCCGCTGCTGTTCCTCGCCGGGCGTTACGCCCGCCACCTGCCCGATACCGGGCCGACCGCAGAGAGCGAGGATATCCTCAACGAAGCGCTCTCGCTCGAACGCGCGCTCGAGACCGTAGTCGAAGGCAAGCTCGGCGAAGCCGAACTGGCCGAGACAAGGCGGCTGATGCAGCGGATCATCGAACTGGCGCGCGGCGCCTCTAGCTGAGCCCCTTTCGCGGGCCACACGAGACGCTATGCTCAGCCCCAAGGAGAGAGTGGTCATGAGCGAATTCGTCGAGCCGCCGCGCAGCAACAGCGCAACCCATTGCACGGCAGAGCAATATGAGGCGCTCTACCGCCGCTCGCTCGAACAGCCCGACGCCTTCTGGCTCGAACAGGCCCAGCGGCTCGACTGGTTCACCCCGCCGACGCTGGGCGGCGAATGGTCCTACGATCCGGTGTTCATCGAATGGTTCGGCGATGGCACGCTGAACCTGTGCCACAATGCGGTCGACCGCCATCTCGCCGACAAGGGCACCCGCACCGCGCTGATCTTCGAACCCGACGATCCCCAAGGCGAGAGCCGCATCCTGACCTATCGCGACCTGCATGGCGAGGTCGTGCGGATGGCCAACGCTCTGAAAGCGCTGGGCGTGACCAAGGGCGACCGGGTGACGCTCTACATGCCGATGATCGTCGAGGGCGTCACCGCCATGCTCGCCTGCGCGCGGATCGGCGCGGTGCATTCGGTCGTTTTCGGCGGCTTCTCGCCCGAGGCGCTGGCGGGGCGGATCGTCGATTGCGACAGCCGCTTCGTCATCACCGCCGACGGCGGGATGCGCGGCGGCAAGCCGGTGGCGCTCAAATCCAATGTCGATGCCGCGCTGGCGCATGAAGGCGTCGCGGTCGACGGGGTGCTGGTGGTCCGCCACACCGGCACCGAGACCGCGATGCAGGAGCCCCGCGACCGCTGGCTGCACGAGATCGCCAGCGACGAGGACTGCCCCTGCGTCGAAATGCGCGCCGAGGACCCTTTGTTCATCCTCTACACCTCGGGGTCGACCGGCAAGCCCAAGGGCGTGCTCCACACCACCGGCGGCTACGGCGTCTGGACCGCGACCACCTTTCACTACGTCTTCGACTACCAGCCGGGCGAGGTGTTCTGGTGCACCGCCGATATCGGCTGGGTCACCGGGCACAGCTACGTCGTCTACGGCCCGCTGCTCAACGGCGCGACGCAGGTGATCTTCGAAGGCGTACCCAATTACCCCGACCATGGCCGGTTCTGGGATGTGGTCGCCAAGCATTCGGTCGCCATCCTCTACACCGCGCCGACCGCGATCCGCGCGCTGATGCGCGAGGGCGACCGCCATGTCACCAGCCGCGACCGCTCCTCGCTGCGGCTGCTGGGCACGGTGGGCGAACCGATCAATCCCGAGGCCTGGCGCTGGTATTTCGAGGTGGTGGGCGAGAAGCGCTGCCCGGTGGTCGACACCTGGTGGCAGACCGAAACCGGCGGCGCGATGATCACCACCCTGCCGGCTGCGCACGCCATGAAGCCCGGCAGCGCGGGCAGGCCCTTCTTCGGGGTCCGCCCGCAATTGCTCGATGCCGAGGGCGAAGTGCTCGAGGGCGCCGCTGCCGGCAATCTCGCGATCACCCACAGCTGGCCCGGCCAGGCGCGCACGGTCTATGGCGACCACGACCGCTTCGTGCAGACCTATTTCAGCACCTATATGGGCCAATATTTTACCGGCGACGGCTGCCGCCGCGACGAGGACGGCTATTACTGGATAACCGGCCGGGTCGACGACGTGATCAATGTCTCGGGTCACCGCATGGGCACCGCAGAAATCGAAAGCGCGCTGGTGCTGCACGATACCGTCGCCGAGGCCGCGGTGGTCGGCTGCCCGCACGACATCAAGGGCCAGGGCATCTATTGCTATGTCACGCTCTATGCCGGGCAGGAAGGTTCTGACGCGCTGGCGGAGGAGCTGCGCCAGCATGTCCGCAAGGAGATCGGCCCGATCGCGACGCCAGACCACATCCAGTTCACCGACGGCCTGCCCAAGACCCGCTCGGGCAAGATCATGCGCCGCATCCTGCGCAAGATCGCCGAGAACGAGTTCGGCGCTTTGGGCGACACCTCGACGCTGGCCGATCCCTCGCTGGTCGACCGGCTGATCGAGGGACGCCAGAACCGCTGACGGGGCGACCCCCGCCCCTATCGCCGCTTGCGCCTCGCGCCCGCGCCGATAGGGTGGCGATAAGTTCGCGAACGAAACCGACCCACCAGACGCCCGGGAGAGCGCCATGAGCTACGAGACCATCACCACCACCCGCGCCGGCAATGTGCTGAAGCTGACGCTCAACCGGCCCGAGCGGCTCAACGCCTGCCCGCCGCAGATGGCCGACGAGATTTTCGACGCGGTCCGCGACCTCGACGGCGCGCGCGCGGTGTTGATGACCGGCGAGGGCCGCGCCTTCTGCTCGGGCGCCGATCTGGCTGCCAATGCGGACAAATCGGGGACCGGCCCGATCAACGGCGGCGACCGCGCCTTCACCTCGCTCCAGCGGCATTACAACCCGATGATCCAGGCGTTGGCCAGCGTGCCGGTGCCGGTGGTCTCCGCGGTGCAGGGCCCGGCTGCCGGGGTCGGCTGCTCGATCGCGCTGGCGGCGGATTTCGTGATCGCGGGCAAGAGCGGCTATTTCCTCCAAGCCTTCGTCAACATCGGGCTGGTGCCCGATGGCGGTTCGAGCTGGATGCTGCCGCGGCTGGTCGGCACCGCGCAGGCGACGCGGATGATGATGCTGGGCGAGAAGATCCATGGCGAGGAAGCCGAGCGGATCGGGCTGATCTACAAATGCGTCGAGGACGAGGCGCTGACCGGAGAGGCCGAGGCGCTGGCCGAGAAGCTCGCCAACGGCCCGACTTTGGCGCTGGGGCTGATGAAGCGCAACATCCGCGCGGGGCTCGAGAGCGATTTCACCGCCACGCTGCTGATGGAAGCGCAGGGCCAGCGCGAGGCCGGGATGAGCCAGGATTCGATGGAGGGCGCGATGTCCTTCCTCCAGAAGCGCAAACCCGCTTTCAAGGGCGCCTGAGCGCGTTCCCTTCGAGCAGGATGACTTGAATAGAGTCTGCTCTCCCCTCCCCTCGGGGAGGGGTTGGGGGTGGGGGAGCACGCCGCAGGCGCGCGTCCCGACCATCGGCGTAGTACAACCCCACCCGGCCTCCCCCTCAAGGGGGAGGAGCAGGTCGGGTCAATGAAAAGTAGTAGTGGTCCAGCCTGAAAACAAGGCTGAAACGAAAAGGGGCGGCACCATGGCCGCCCCTTTCTTTTGTCGGTCGGCCGTGCCTCAGGCGAAGGCGTCGCGCTTGATCGTGATCACCTGCGGATAGGTGAATTCCTTCAGACCCTCAATGCCGTATTCGGCGCCGAGTCCCGACTGCTTGTGCCCGCCGAAGGGCGCGAAGGGCGAGAGGTGCATGAACTCGTTGACCCACACCGTGCCGGTTTCCATCCGCTCGGCGACTGCGACACCCTGCTCGGCATCGGCGGTCCAGACCGCGCCCGCGAGCCCGTATTCCGAAGCATTGGCACGCTCGATCGCCTCGTCGACGGTGGCGAATTTCATCAGCGGCATGACCGGGCCGAACTGCTCCTCGGCGACGATCCGCGCATCCTCGGGCGGATTGTCGAGGATGGTGATCGGGACGTAATAGCCCGTCCCCGAAGGATCGACATCGCCCCCGGTGAGGAACTGATAGCCCTGGTCCTTGGCGTCCTGAATCAGCTCGCAGACGCGCTCGAACTGCTTCTTGTTCTGGATCGGTCCGACCCCGGTGCCCTGCTGCGCGCCGTCGCCGACCTTCACCGTCTTGGCGTAGGCGGCGATCGCCTTGGACAGATCGTCGTAGATATCCTCGTGGATATAGATCCGCTTGGCGGCGATGCAGACCTGCCCGGCGTTGGAAAAGCTCGACCAGAACAGCTGTTCGGCGACCTTCTCGACATCGGCATCGGCGAGCACGATCGAGGCGTCGTTGCCGCCCAGCTCAAGCGTGATGCGCTTCAAATCCTTGCTCGCGCCTTCCATGATCTTCTTGCCGGTCGCAGTCGAGCCGGTGAAGGTGATCTTGTCGATGCCCGGGTGGCTCGTGATCATCGGTCCGAGCTCGTCGGGGCCGGTGATGATGTTGACCGTGCCCGCGGGCACGACGTCCTTGATCAGCTCGGCGATCCGCAGCGTGGTCAGCGGGGTGAAGGGCGAGGGCTTCAGCACGATGGTGCAGCCCGCGACCAGCGCCGGCACGATCTTCTGGATCGCCATCATGATCGGGAAGTTCCACGGCACGATGCCGCCGACCACGCCCACCGGCACGCGGCGGGTGCGCGACAGGCGCGTGTCGTCGTCCTGGTTGATCACATCCTCGAGCCGCAGCGTGGATTGCGCCGCGGCAAGCCCGGCGGCGCCGTAGATCTCCTGCTGCGCCTGGTTGTGCGGCTTGCCCTGTTCGCTGGTGAGCAGGCGGAACAGCTCGTCGGCGTTCTCCTTGATCGTCGCGGCGATTCCCTGGACCACCTTCTGGCGTTCTTCGGGCGTGGTCTTCTTCCAGCTCTGGAAGGCACGGCGCGCGGCGGCGACCGCGCGGTCGAGCTCGTCCTGGCCCGCGGAAGGAACCTGGCCGACGACTTCCTCGGTCGCGGGGTTGATGACATCCATCGTCCCCGCGGTGGTGACGAGCTCGCCGTCGATCAGATTGGAATAGGTCTTGGTCATCTCTCTCTCCCGTATGTGTCAGCGGATTCCTGTGTGCGTTCCCGTGTAAGCTGGGCCTAAACTGGGAACGCGAATCTCGGTTGCAATATGAGACTAGGCCTTCGTGCGGGCGAGCGCCAGCGGGCATCGCCGGGTCGGGCGTGGCACTCGCCGGAACGCTGGGTCAGCCACTTTCGCGCTGCGTCAGCAGCCCGCGCCCGATCACCTGCGCCTGGATTTCCGCCGCGCCTTCGAAGATGTTGAGGATCCGCGCATCGCACAGCACCCGGCTCACCTCGTATTCGAGCGCATAGCCATTGCCGCCGTGGATCTGGACCGCATTGTCGGCATTGGCCCAGGCGACCCGCGCGGCGAGCAGCTTGGCCATGCCCGCCTCGATGTCGCAGCGCTCGCTCTTGTCCTTGTGGCGCGCCGCGGAATAGGTCAGCTCGCGCGCCATCAGCTGCTCGACCGCCATCAGCACCAGCTTGTCCGCCACGCGCGGGAAGGCGAGCAGCGGTTTGCCGAACTGGCGCCGCTCGCCGGCATAGCGCAGCGCGAGATCGAAGGCGTGCCAGCCGACCCCGATGGCGCGTGCCGCGGTCTGGATCCGCGCGCCCTCGAAGGTGCGCATCAATTGCTTGAACCCCTGGCCCTCAGCGCCGCCGAGCAGCGCGTCGCCGGGCACCGCGAAACCGTCGAAGCCGAGCGTGTATTCCCTCATTCCGCGATAGCCGAGCACCGCGATCTCGTCGCCCGCCAGCCCCTCGTCGGGAAAGGGATCGGCCTCGCTGCCGCGGGTCTTTTCGGCGAGCAGCATCGACAGCCCGCCATAGCCCGGCGTCTCGGCGTCGGTGCGGCACAGCAGCGTCATCAGATCGGCGCGCGCGGCGTGGGTGATCCAGGTCTTGGAGCCATGGACCCGCCAGTCGCCAGCCTCGTCCCTGACCGCGCGGGTGCGGACCGAGGCGAGGTCGGAGCCGGTGTCGGGCTCGGTAAAGACCGCAGTCGGCAGGATCGAGCCATCCGCGAGCCGCGGCAGGTAATGCGCCTTCTGCGCCTCGGTTCCGTTCTCGCCGATCAGCTCGCTGGCGATCTCGGAGCGGGTGCCCAGCGACCCGGCGCAAATCCAGCCGCGCGAGAGCTCCTCGGAAACCAGGCACATCGCCAGCTTGCCCAGCCCCAGCCCGCCATAGCGCTCGTCGATGCAGACCCCGAACACGCCGAGCTGCGCCATCTCGTCGACCAGTTCGATCGGGATCAGCGCATCGGCGAGGTGCCAGCCTTGCGCATGCGGGGCGATCCGATCGGCGGTGAAGGCGCGGAACTGGCCGCGGATCATGTCGAGCGTCTCGTCGTCGAAGCCTTCGTCGGGCACGCGGCCCTCGGCAAGGTGCCCGGCAAGCAGCGCGCGGTGCTCGGCGTTGCTGCCGTCCTCGAGGAAGCGTCGCACCGCTGCGTCTTCGGCGAAGCTGCGCGCCGAATCGGCGACACCAAGCTCGGCGGGGCGGATAAATTCGCTCTGGCTCATCGGCAGCGCCGATGTGAGCTGGTGGCAATATTCGCCGAAGCCGATCGCCAGCGCCAGCTCTTCCACCTCGCCGAAGCGGCCCGCACCCTCGACCCGCGCCGCCCAGTCGGCGACCGCCTCGAGCGCCGCGACGGTGGTGCCGATCCAGGCGAATCCGTGCACCCGGCGCTGCTCGCGCTCGATCAGCGCGGGGTCGGGCTTTCCGCCGGGAGCGACCACAGCGGCGGTCGCCGCGCGCACCGCGTCGCGATAGAGGCGCGCGGCGGCGCAGGCCCGGCGGGCCGTTTCGATCCAGTCGTTCATAGAATTCCACCCATCCCGGCGTGACGCCTTTTGCGGCAATCGTCGCAAATTGCAATCGCCGAACCGGGATCCTGCAAACCGGCCGGCGAAACAAAGAGCCGCGCAGCCGCCTGATAGAAATGCTGTGTTTCGCCGCGCGGACGCGAGGATTTAGAGGACCGGAGCATCATGACCCGCATCCTCACTCATATCGAACGGCTCGAAGCCGAAAGCATCCACATCATGCGCGAGGTCGTCGCCGAGGCGGACAGACCGGTGATGCTTTATTCGGTGGGCAAGGACAGCGCGGTGATGCTGCATCTGGCGCGCAAGGCCTTCTATCCCGCGCCGCCGCCCTTCCCGCTGCTCCATGTCGACACCACATGGAAGTTCAAGGCGATGTATGCACTGCGCGAGAAGGCTGCGCGCGAGGCGGGGATGGAGCTGCTGGTCCATCGCAACCCCGAAGCCATCGAGCGCGGGATCAACCCCTTCGATCACGGGTCGCTGCACACCGATATGTGGAAGACAGAAGGGCTCAAGCAGGCGCTCGACCTCCACGGTTTCGACGCGGCCTTCGGCGGCGCCCGCCGCGACGAGGAGAAGGCCCGCGCCAAGGAGCGCATCTTCTCCTTCCGCACCGCCAGCCACGGCTGGGACCCCAAGAACCAGCGCCCCGAATTGTGGAATCTCTACAACACCCGCAAGGCGCCGCGCAGCCGCAATGGCGGCGAGAGCATCCGCGTCTTCCCGCTGAGCAATTGGACCGAGCTCGACATCTGGCAATATATCCAGCTCGAGAACATCGAGATCGTCCCGCTCTATTTCGCCGCGCCGCGGCCCACGGTCAAACGCGACGGGTTGATCGTGATGGTCGATGACGACCGCTTTCCGCTCGAGGGCGAAGAGCCGGTCGAACGCTCGATCCGCTTCCGAACGCTGGGCTGTTATCCGCTCACCGGCGCGGTCGAGAGCACCGCCTCGACGCTCTCCGAGATCATCCAGGAAATGCTGCTGACCACCACCAGCGAGCGCCAGGGCCGCGCGATCGACCGCGATGCCGGCGGCTCGTCGATGGAGAAGAAGAAGCAGGAGGGCTATTTCTGATGGCCGATCAGCCCATTCCCGAACAGGCCTACCGTCCCGATGCGCTCGCGGGCGAGGACATCGACGCCTATCTGACCCGCCACCAGCACAAGACCATGCTGCGCTTCATCACCTGCGGCAGCGTGGACGACGGCAAGTCGACGCTGATCGGGCGGCTCCTCTACGACAGCAAGATGATCTTCGAGGACCAGCTCGCCAGCCTCGAAAGCGACAGCAAAAGGATCGGCACGCAGGGACAGGAGCTCGACTACGCGCTGCTGGTCGACGGGCTGGCCGCCGAGCGCGAGCAGGGCATCACCATCGACGTCGCCTACCGCTTCTTCTCCACCGACCGGCGCAAGTTCATCGTCGCCGATTGCCCCGGCCACGAGCAATACACGCGCAACATGGTCACCGGCGCCTCGACCGCGGAGCTTGCGGTGATCCTCGTCGATGCGCGCAAGGGCGTGCTGGTCCAGACCCGGCGGCACAGCTTCCTGTGCCACCGGCTCGGGATCCGCCGGATCGTGCTGGCGGTCAACAAGATGGATCTGGTCGATTACGACCAGGCGACCTACGATTCGATCGTCGCCGAATATGCGCGCTTCGCCGCCGAGATCGGGATCGAGAGCTTCACCGCCATGCCGATCTCGGGCTTCAAGGGCGACAATATCGCCGGCCCTTCGGACAACATGCCCTGGTATGCTGGCCCCTCGCTGATCGAGCATCTCGAGACCGTCGAACTCGATGCCGCCGATGCGCAGGACAAGCCGTTCCGGATGCCGGTGCAATGGGTCAACCGCCCCGATCTCGACTTCCGCGGCTTCGCCGGGCTGGTCGCCGGCGGGACCGCAAAGCCGGGCGCGCCCCTGCGCGTGCTGCCCTCGGGCAAGACCACCACGCTCGAGCGGATCGTGACCTTCTCGGGCGATCTTGACGAGGCCGTGGCGGGGCAGTCGGTCACGCTGACCTTCGCCGACGAGATCGACTGCTCGCGCGGAGACGTCATCGTCGCCGCCGAGGATCCGCCGCAGGTCTCGGACCAGTTCGAGGCGACGCTGGTGTGGATGGACGACGACCCGATGCTGGTCGGCCGCGCCTATTGGCTCAAGCTGGGCACGCAGACCGTCTCGGCCAGCGTCCAGGAGCCCAAATACGAGATCAACGTCAACACCATGGCGCATCTCGCCGCCAAGACGCTGACGCTCAATTCGATCGGCGTCGCCGAGGTTCACACCGACAAGCCGATCGTCTTCGAACCCTATGCCGACAACCGCACGCTGGGCGGCTTCGTGCTGATCGACAAGCTGACCAACCGCACCGTGGCGGGCGGGATGCTCCATTTCGCGCTGCGGCGCGCGCAGAACGTCCACTGGCAGCCCACCGACATCACCCGGCAGGATCACGCCAGCCTCAAGAACCAGGCGCCGCGGGTGCTGTGGTTCACCGGCCTGTCGGGTTCGGGCAAATCGACCATCGCCAACGAGGTCGAGAAGCTGCTGGCGGTGATGAACCGCCACACCTTCCTGCTCGACGGCGACAATGTCCGCCACGGGCTCAACAAGGATCTCGGCTTCACCGATGCCGACCGGATCGAGAACATCCGCCGCGTCGGCGAGGTCGCGCGGCTGATGGCCGATGCCGGGCTGATCGTGCTGACCGCCTTCATCAGCCCGTTCCGCGCCGAGCGCCAGATGGTGCGCGACATGCTGCCCGCGGGCGAATTCGTCGAAATTTTCGTCGACACCCCGCTGGAGGTCGCCGAACAGCGCGATGTAAAGGGGCTCTACAAGAAGGCCCGCGAGGGCAAGCTCAAGAACTTCACCGGCATCGACAGCCCCTATGAAGCGCCGGAAAATCCCGACATCGTGGTCAACACGGTCGCAATGACCCCCGGCGAGGCGGCCGAATACATCGTCCGCCAGATCATGCCGCTGAAATAGCAGGACCCGCGATGGACGATTCCGAACTCGCCGCGCAGCTCGCGCACCACGCCGGGCGGGTTGCGCTGGCGATCCGCGACTCTGGCCTGATCGCGGGCCGCGCGCTGGGCGATGCCGGCGATGAGGCCGCCAACCGCTTCCTGTGCCGCGCAATCGCGCAGCACCGGCCGGGCGACGGGCTGCTCTCGGAGGAATCCGCCGACACCGAGACACGCCTCGGCAAGGACCGCGTCTGGATCATCGACCCGGTCGACGGGACGCGCGAATATGGCGAGGGGCGCAGCGACTGGGCGGTCCATATCGGGCTGGCGATCGACGGCGTCGCGCAGGTCGGCGCGGTCGCGCTTCCTGCGCTCGATCTGGTGCTGCGGTCCGACAGGCCGGCAGCCCTGCCCGAGGCACCCGCGACCCCGCGCATGGTGGTCTCCCGCAGCCGCCCGCCCGCGCAGGCGCTGGCGGTGGCCGAGGCGCTCGGCGCCGAGCTCGTCCCCATGGGCAGCGCCGGCGCCAAGGCGATGGCGGTGGTCCGCGGCGAGGCGGAAATCTATCTCCACGCGGGCGGCCAGCACCAGTGGGACAATTGCGCCCCCGCTGCGGTCGCCGCGGCGCATGGCCTCCACGTCAGCCGGATCGACGGCACGCCGCTGGTCTACAATGCGCGCGACACCTCGGTGCCCGATCTGCTGATCTGCCGAACCGACCTCGCAGAGCGGATTCTGGCCGAGATCGCCGCGCTACCCGGCTAGAGCATCACCGCAGGTCACGCGCGCCCGCATCGCGACCCGGTCGCCCTGCTGGCTCCAGAGGCTCGCCCCGTCGTCGCTCGCGTCGCCGCACAGCTGCAGCGGCATGCCGTCGAAGGCGGGCGCCTCGCCGCGGAATTCGAACCCGGTGATCGGCTGCGGCACATGCCGCTGCGCCAGCCCCATCAGCAGCGTCGCCTGCAGCGGTCCGTGGACCACCAGCGCCGGGTATGCTTCCTCACCCATGGCGTAGGGCCGGTCGTAATGAATCCGGTGCCCGTTCATGGTCAGCGCCGAATAGCGGAACAGCAGCACCGGATCGGGATCGACGCTCGCGCGCCAGCCGGATTCGGGTGGGGGCGCCGCGGTCGGCAGCGACGGTCCGGAAGCGGCAGCGGCGCGGTAGACCAGATCCTGCTCCTCGCGGATCGCCAGCCCTTCGGCATTGGCGATCGCATGTTCGAGTGTCACGAAGACCAGCGTCCCGCTGCGCCCGTGCTTCTCCTCGATGCCGAGGATCGTCGAGGTCCTGGTCACCTCCTCGCCCAGCACCAGCGGCGCGTGGAAGGCGAGCCGCCCCCCGGCCCACATCCGCCGCGGCAGCGGGATCGGCGGGAGGAAATCCCCCTTGGTCGGATGACCGTCCGCGCCCAGCCCGGTTGGCGGGCGAACATCCCAGAAATAGAGCCAGTGGTGCAGCAGCGGCAGCGGATCGCCCGCAGCGCCCTCGCCCTGTCCGCCCAGCGCCGCCAGCAGCGCATTGCTGCGCGCCGGCTCGAGCCGGTCGCGCGCGGTGACGCTCCGGCCGACCCAGCCGGCGAAATCGCCGCTCATCAGCCCTCGACCTGCGCCAGCAATTGCTGCGCACGCGACAGATGCGGGCGGTCGAGCATGCCGCCCTCGTAGCCGATCGTCCCCGCTCCCGGATTGGCCGCAAACAGCGCGACGATCTCCCGCGCCTTGGCGATCTCCTCCGCGCCCGGGGTGAAGGCTGCGTTGATCACCTCGACCTGCGCCGGGTGGATCGCCAGCATCCCGCGATAGCCTGCGCGCCGGACCTGTTCCGCACGCGCCTTGAGCGTCTCGAGATCGCGGAAATCGGCCTGGATCGTCTCGATCGCGGGCACGCCCGCACTCGCCGCGCCGAGCAGGCAAAGGCTGCGCGCCAGCTCGTAGGTGAAGCCGAACCGGCCGTCCGCGTCGGTGTTGGATTGCGCGCCGAGGGAATCCGCCAGATCTTCCGCCCCCCAGGTCATCGCGACCAGCCGCGGCGCGCCCGCGAAATCGCCGCAATGGAACATGCTGCGCGCGGTTTCGGTGACCAGCACGATCACCGGGGTCGAGCCCTGTTCGATCCCGTTGGCCACCTCCAATGCCTCGAGGTAGCGATCGAGAACCTCCAGATCCGCACGACCCGAGACCTTGGGCAGCATGATCCCGCCCGGCCGCGCGGGCATGACCGCAGCGAGGTCCTCGAGCGTATGCGGCCCGTCGAGCGGGTTGACCCGCACGAACAGCCGCCGGCGATGCTCCTGATTGCCGCGCAGGAAATCCGCGACCGCCGCTCGCGCCGCGGGCTTGTTGTCGATCGTCACCGCATCCTCGAGATCGAGGATCACCACATCGGCCGCGCCGCCGACCGCCTTGGTCATCTTCTTCTCGCTGTCGCCGGGGGCGAACAGCCAGGATCGCATTGTGATCGGGCCGGTGTCGGTCATGTCTGGTCGGGCTCCTCTTCGCGGACCTTTCGCGGGCCTTTCGCGGGCCGTCGCGCCTGCACCCCATTCCCGCCCGCCTGCCGAGGGTCAAGCCCATGGCGCGCGAAGGGAAAAGTTGTCGCAAGTGTAGTCACTCTGTAACCGGCGGTCGAAACAGCGGCCCGACCGGCCGCGCCGCGACCTTTCGGGATTCCATGATGATGCTTCGCTCTTTGTTCGCCAGCCTGTTCCTCGCGCTCGCGGGCTGCACCACCGCCACCGCCGTCACGGCGCCGCAGACCACCGCCGCGACGCAGCGCGAGCCGGTCACCATTCTCGTCTCGATCGACGGCTTCAGGCCCGATTATCTCGGTCGCGGCGACAGTCCGCATCTCGATTCGCTCGCGGCCACGGGTGTGACCGCCGAGATGCGCCCCTCCTTCCCGACCAAAACCTTTCCCAATCACTACACCATCGTCACCGGGCTGCGCCCCGACCATCACGGCATCGTCGACAACAACATGGAAGACGCCGCGCGCCCGGGCGAGCGCTTCTCGATGGGCAATGCGAGCCAGGCGCTCGATCCCTTCTGGTGGGATGGCGGCGAGCCGATCTGGGTCACCGCCGAGAAGCAGGGCGTGCGCAGCGCGACGATGTTCTGGCCCGGCTCCGAGGTTGCGATCCGCGGCACCCGTCCTTCCGACTGGCAGCGTTTCGACCAGAACATCACCAACCCGCAGCGGGTCGCCGCGGTGGTGGACTGGCTGCGCCGCCCGGAGGCGACCCGTCCCGAATTCGTCACGCTCTATTTCGACACGGTGGACACCGCCGGACACCGCCACGGTCCGCAATCGCCCGAAGCCATGGCGGCGATCCGCGAGGTGGATGCGCGGATCGGCGATCTGCAGGCGGAACTCGCCGCGCTGGGCCAGCCGGTGAATCTCGTCGTCACCTCCGATCACGGCATGGCGCAGACCAGCGCCGAGCGGGTGGTGCGCGCCGACCACCTGCTCGACCCCGCCGCCTTCCGCACCATCACCGATGGTCCCTATCTCGCGCTCGAGCCGCAACCCGGACGCGAAGCGGAAGTGGCCGCCGCGCTGCTCAAGCCGCACGCCAATATGGAATGCTGGCGCAAGGGCGAGATCCCCGCGGAATTCGCCTATGGCAGCCATCCGCGCATCCCCAGCTTCCTCTGCCTCGCCCGCTCCGGCTGGGTCGTGCTGGGGGGAGAGCCGCGCTACAGCCCCACCGGCGGCGCGCACGGCTACGACCACCGCGACCCGGCGATGAAGGCGCTGTTCATCGCCTCGGGTCCGGCGTTCAAATCCGGACTGACCCTGCCGATCTTCGACAATGTCGAAGTCTATTCGCTGCTGGCCGAGGTCCTGGGAGTAACCCCGGAGCCCTCCGACGGCCGGCCGGAAACGCTCGCCCCGGCGCTGCGCGACTGACGATCCGGGCCGAACCCGTTCGGGCTTGAAGACACCGCTCCCCGCGCGCATGATTGCGCTATCAGATTGCGTAGGGGGGTAGCAGCATGGACAGAATCGGAATGTCGCGGCGCGAGCTGCTGGCGGCGGGAGCGGGGATGTCGCTGGCGGCGGCATCGGGGTCGGCGCTGGCGCAGGAGGCCGTAGGACAGCCGCTGCTGGGCGACCCCGCCCTGCCCGAGGCGCCCGGCCAGCGCCTGGGCTGGGCCATAGTCGGTCTCGGCACCTTCGCGGTGGGCCAGGTGATCCCCGGCTTCGCCGACGCGCGGCTGAGCCGCCTCACCGCATTCGTCTCGGGCAACCGCGCCAAGGCGCAGGACCTCGGAGCCCGCTACGGCGTCGAGCGGATCTACGACTATGCGAATTTCGATTCGATTGCCGAGGACCCGGCGATCGACTGCGTCTATATCGTCCTGCCGGTCGGCCTTCACGCCGAATACACCATCCGCGCGCTCAAGGCGGGCAAGCACGTGCTGTGCGAGAAGCCGATGGCCTCGAGTGCCCGCGAGGCGCAGGCCATGGTCGATGCCGCACGCGCCGCCGAGCGCCAGCTCGGGGTCGCCTACCGCGTCCATTTCGAGCCCAACAACCGCGAGGTCCTGCGCCGGATCACTGCCGGCGAACTCGGCACGATGCGCTACATTTCGGCCGATCACGGATTTTCCGCCAATCCGGACTATCCGCCGCACAAATGGCGACTGGAAAAGCTGCTGGGCGGCGGCGGGTCGCTCTACGACATCGGGGTCTACGGGCTCAACACCAGCCTGATGATGCTGCCCGGCGACCGCGTCGTGGGCGTCACCGCGCATTATGCCACCCCCGAGAACGATCCGCGTTTCGTCGAAGTCGAAGGCGCAGTCGATTTTCGCCTGCGGATGGCCAGCGGGATCAACGTTCAAGGCTCCTCCTCCTATTGCTACAGCCCCTATGTCAGTCGCCAACGCTATTTCGGCAGCGAGGCGAGCATCGAGATGCAGCCCGCCACCACCTATGACGACAACCGCATTCTGATGGAAGGCGGCGGGCTGCCCCCGCGCGAATTCCGCGCGGGCAATCCGATGAGCCAGTTTGCGGCGCAAGTGGACGGCTTCTCCGCCGCCGCGCGCGCCGGCGAACCGCACCGGACGCCTGGGGAAATGGGCCTGCGCGACATGAGGTTGATCGAGGCGATCTACGCCAGCGCCGATGCCGATGGCGCGATGGTGGCGTTGAATGTCGAAGTGTAGTTTTTCCCTCGTGGAAATGTAGGTCGAAAACGGCCGATCGCGCCGCGCGGCGGTTGCAATTTGCCTTTGACAAGCTCGTCGGGAACCGGAATGGTAGCGCTCCCATAACAACAGTTCCGCGATTCAAGCGGTCCGGGGAGGATCTCGAATGATGCACTACGGCAAGGCGACCGCCACGGGTTTCGCCGCCATCCTGCTGGCTTCCTGCGCTGCCGGCCAGCCCACGCAGATCGCCTCAGCGAGCTATCCCGAGCGCGAGGGCGCCGGCCTCGCGCATCCCGAACTGTGGCCCGCATTCGAATACCCGGTGGCGAACCCCGCCCCCGCCGAAGCGCGCATCGCAACCCTGCTTGCCCGGATGACATTGGCCGAGAAGATCGGGCAATTGGTCCAGGCCGATATCTGCTGCGTCACCCCCGAGGAAGTGCGGACCTACAACCTCGGCTCGGTGCTCAACGGCGGCAATTCGGGGCCCTATGGCAACGACCTCGCCCCCGCGCCCGACTGGCTGCGCCTCGCCGACGAATTCTGGGCCGCCTCCACCGACACCAGCGATGGCGGCGTGGGCATCCCGCTGGTCTGGGGGACCGATGCGGTGCACGGCCATTCCAATATCGTGGGAGCCACGATCTTCCCGCACAACATCGGCCTGGGCGCCACGCGCGATGTCGCGCTGATCGAGCGGATCGGCGCCGCCACCGCGCGCGAAATCCGCGTCACGGGGCAGGAATGGACCTTCGCGCCCACCGTCGCGGTCCCGCAGGATTTCCGCTGGGGCCGGGCCTATGAAGGCTATTCCTCCGATCCCGCCCTGGTCGCGTCCTACGTAGGCGCAATGGTGCGCGGACTGGAGGGCGGACCGGACAATCGGAACCTGCTCGCCGGCCCCTATGTCCTCGCCTCGACCAAGCATTTCCTGGCCGATGGTGGGACCGACAACGGTACCGACCAGGGCGACAGCTCGATTAGCGAGCAGGAACTGCGCGATATCCACGGCACGCCCTACGGCCCCGCGATCGCCGAGGGCGTCTCCACCGTCATGGCGAGCTTCTCGAGCTGGCAGGGCGTCAAGATGACCGGCAACCACAGCCTGCTCACCGGCGTGCTCAAGGAGCGGATGGATTTCGGCGGATTCGTGGTGTCCGACTGGAACGCCCATGGCCAGGTGGCGGGCTGCACCAATGAGAGCTGTCCGCAGGCGCTGATGGCCGGGATCGACATGTATATGGCGCCCGACACCTGGCGCCCGATCTATGACGACCTGCTGACCCGTGCGCAGGCGGGCGAAATCCCCCTGAGTCGCATCGACGATGCAGTGACGCGGATCCTGCGGGTGAAGGAGCGGCTCGGCCTGCTCGATGCACCGCGTCCCTCCGAACGGCTGCTGTCGGGCGATTACGACCTGCTCGGCGCGCCCGAGCACCGCGAACTGGCGCGCGAGGCGGTGCGCCAGTCGCTGGTCCTGCTGCGCAACGACGGCGTGCTGCCGCTCGCCCCTGGCGGACGCCTGCTGGTGGCGGGCGACGGCGCCGACGATATCGCCAAGCAATCGGGCGGGTGGACGCTGAGCTGGCAGGGGACCGGCGTCACCAACGCCGACTTCCCCGGCGCAACCTCGATCTGGAGCGGCTTGCGCGCTGCGGTCGAGGCGGGCGGCGGCAGCGCCGAGCTCTCGCCGGACGGCACATTCTCGCGCCGCCCCGATGCCGCCGTAGTGGTTTTCGGCGAACAGCCCTATGCCGAATTCCAGGGCGACCGCGCCACGCTGGCGCTCGATCATGCGCTGACCGGCCCCTACGCGACGATGCGCGCCTTGCGCGAACAGGGCATTCCGGTTGTGGCGGTAATGGTCACCGGCCGCCCGCTCTACGTCAACGAGGCGCTCAACAATGCCGATGCCTTCGTGGTCGCATGGCTGCCCGGCAGCGAGGGACAGGGCGTGGCCGACGTGCTGGTGGGCGATACCGCCGGCGCGGCGCGGTTCGACTTCACCGGCACGCTGCCTGCCGCCTGGCCCCTCACACCCGACATGGCCGACGGCACTCTCTACCCGCTCGGCCACGGGCTGACCTATGCCAGCCCGCGCACCGCCTGGACCGAACTGCCGGTGGTCACCGCAGCGGCTCAGGCCGGGGATAGCCGCGTATGGTTCGCGGAAGGCGTGCCCGCTGCGGCCTGGTCGCTCCACATTGCCGATCCCTCGCAGCCGGGCAGCCAGACCCGGGTGACCACCGTACCGGCCGCGGCCCTGCAGGGCCGCGCGCGGATCAGCGCGGTCAACCATGTGGTGCAGGAAGGCGCGCGGCGGTTCGAGATTTCGGGCGGCGAGGCGGCTCTCTCGGTGAGCAATATCGAGCCGGTCGACATCACCCGCGAGACCAACGCGGACATATTGCTGCTGTTCACGGTCAAGGTCGATGCGGCGCCCGCCTCGATCGGAGTGGCCATGCTCGGCGCAGACGGAACCCGCGCGGCGAACCCCGTTTCGCTGCCTGCCAGTGCCCGCTTCGTGCGCTATGGCCTGCCGCTGAAATGCCTGCGCGAGAAGGGGATCGACATGGCTAGCGTGATCGCGCCGTTCATTCTGACAAGCGAAGGCCGCAGCGATATCTCGCTGTCCGAAGTGCGCCTCGGCATGGATGCGGAGGTCGTGCTTCCCTGCGCCTGAGCGCGGTCACTCGCCCGCGACGGCATAGGGGCCGATCACGAGTCCGGTGAACAGCCCGGCGTGGACCGAGGCGAGGCCTTCCACATCCACATTCTCCGCCAGGCCGGTCCAGCGCTCCGCCCCCGCCTTTCGCCAGTCGAAGCTCGCCGTGCCGCCGCTCAGCTCGATCCGCAGATCGACCGCGCCGCCCGGCATCAGCGGCGCGGTGGCCATCAGCGCCCCACGCTCTTCCGGCCTTTCGGCGTCGCGGAGGCGCATGACGATTTGCGACCGCTCGCCGGTGCCCTCGATCCCGAGGGCGAAGAAATGCGTCTCGTCCATGAAGGCGAGAAGGCCCGCAAAATCGCCCGCGCCGTCCGGTTCGAACCGCAGCCGCGCTGTCACCTCCGCGTCGTGGTGCCGCAGACGACGGCCAGTGAAGGCGGGCCGGCCAAGGCTACCCGCGCCGTCGGGACCGGCGGTGACCCACAGCGTGCCAGCCGCCGGGTCGACACCGACCTGCTGCACCGCGCCGGGGCTGCGGATCGTGATCCATTCGGGCGAGAGTCGCTCGCCAGTGAAATCGTCGCGCCAGCCGGACCAGCCCGTCCCTTCATGGGCGGGGAAGGCTGGGCGGGGGACGGTGGCGGGCACGGCCTCGCCCGGGTCAAGGAAGCGCGGCCAGCCGTCTTCCCATCGCACCGGCAGCAGATAAGTCTCGCGCCCCAGCAGCGTCGATTGTCCGGCGAAGGGCCGCGTCGCCAGGAACACGCCCCACCATGAGCCATCGTCGAGTTGGACCATATCGGCGTGCCCGGTCGCTTCGACCCGGTCGGGGCGGGTCGGATCCATGTTCCGCTGGGTCAGGATGGGATTGACGGGGCCCGGCTCGTAGGGACCGGCGACATTGCGCGAACGGTAGATGGTCTGCGAGTGCTGGTCCGCCGTCCCGCCTTCCGCCGCGAGCAGGTAGTACCAGCCATCGATCTTGTAGATATGCGGTCCTTCCGCCCAGACCGGCCGCTCGGAAATATCCACCCCGCCATCCACCAGCAGGGTGCGGTCGCCCACCAGCGTCTTGGCTTCGGGATCGAAGCCCTGCAGCCACAGGGCGCGGTGGCCCTCGTATTGCGGCTCTCCCGGCGGGGCATCATTGTAGACGATCCACGCGGTTTCCCTCCCTTGGGCATCGCGATCGAAGAATAGCGAGGGATCAATCCCGTCGAAGGGCAGCCAGATCGGGTCGCTCCAGGGTCCCTTCGCGCTGTCCGCGGTGATGACGAAATTGCCGCGGCAATCGATGCAGGTGTTGACGATCCAGAACCTGCCGTCGCGATGCGTGATCGCGGGGGCGAACAGACCGCGATTGGTGCCGAGACCTGAGAAATCCATCATGCCCGGGCGGTCGATCGCATGCCCCACCAGGTTCCAGCTCACGAGATCGCGGCTGTGGAAGATCGGCAGACCGGGAAACCACGAGAATGTACTGGTGACGAGGTAGAAATCGTCACCCACCCGCACGATCGACGGGTCGGGATGGAATCCCGGCAGCACCGGATTGCGGAACTGCCCCGCGGGCGGCGCAGCGGCCTCGCCTTGCGCGCGATACTCCACGAAATCGAACCGCGCCGTGGGGCCGGCGATTGCCGTGGTCGCCAGCAGCATCGCCGCTGTGCCGATGGTTGCCGCGAGCGTCGCCCTGAAAATCCCGCCTGTCATATTTCCTCCGCCCGCGGCTCGGTTTGTCCGGGTTTGCTCTTGCCCCACCATCCTAGTCACCCTATGGTAGCGCTATCAAGGGGAGGAATGGAGCGGCAATGGCCGACCGTCTGTCACAGGCTCTGCCGGAGGATCATGCCTCGGGCCATTTCATCGGACGCGCCCAGGGACCCCACGGCCCCTGCGTTATCGCGGTCCGCGAAGGCCGCATATTCGATCTGACCGGCGTCGTAGCCACCACCGCGGGCGCCGTGATACGCCGCGTGTTCACCGGAGGCGAGGAGATCGGCACCGTCGAGACTGGCCTGCCCGAAGGCTGGACGCTGCTCTCGCCGATCGACCTGCAATGCGTGAAGGCGGCGGGAGTCACCTTCGCCCTGTCCGCCATCGAACGCGTGATCGAGGAACGCGCGCGCGGCGACGCCGAGTCGGCCGCTGCCATCCGCGCGGCGCTGGAAGACAAGGTCGGATCCGGCATCCGGGCGGTGGTTCCCGGCTCGCCCGAAGCCGCGGAACTCAAATCCGCACTGATCGCCGAGGGCATGTGGTCGCAATATCTCGAGGTCGCCATCGGGCCCGATGCGGAAATCTTCTCCAAGTCCCCCGTCCTTTCCACCGTGGGCCACGGTGCGCCCATCGGCGTCCGCAGCGATTCCAACTGGAACAACCCCGAACCCGAAGTGGTGCTGGTCTGCGACTCTCACGGCGAGATCGTCGGCGCAACGCTGGGCAACGACGTGAACCTGCGCGATTTCGAAGGCCGCTCGGCGCTGCTGCTTTCCAAGGCCAAAGACAACACCGCCAGCTGCGCGATAGGCCCCTTCATCCGCCTGTTCGACGACACTTTCACCCTCGACGACGTGCGCCAGGCCAGTGTCGATCTCGTGATCGACGGACCCGAGGGTTACCGGCTGGAAGGCACCAACGACATGGGCCAGATCAGCCGCGACCCCAGCGAGTTGGTGCGCCAGTGCCTGTCCGAACACCATTATCCCGACGGCTTCGTGCTGTTCTGCGGGACGCTGTTCGCGCCCACGCAGGACCGCGATACGCCGGGCGCGGGGTTCACGCACAAGGTCGGGGACGTGGTGACGATCAGCTCGCGGCGAATCGGATCCCTGCGCAACACCGTATTGAGATCGCGCGACGCGCCTGCCTGGACCATGGGCATAAGCGAATTTGCGCAGAACCTGGCCGCCCGCGGCCTCATTGACCGAATCTGAGGAGTCCTATGACCGATCGAACCTTATCCCACTACATCGGCGGCGAATTCACCGGTGCGAGCGACGCTCTCGAGAGCCTCAACCCGTCCGACACCAGCGAGGTCGTCGCCCGCTTCCCCGACGGTACGGCGGCCGATGTCGCGCAGGCCGTGGCGGCGGCGAAGAGCGCGCAGCCCGAATGGGCCGAGGCTTCGCCCGAAGTCCGCTCGGACCTGCTCGAGAAGATCGCGGTGGCGCTGTTCGACCGCGCTGCCGAACTGGGCGAACTGCTCGCCCGCGAGGAAGGCAAGCTGCGCGGCGAAGGTATGGGCGAAGTGCTGCGCGCGGCGCGCATCTTCCGCTACTTCTCGGGCGAGGCGCTGCGCCGCCACGGCCTGACGCTGGAATCGACCCGCCCCGGTCTCGACGTCGCCACCTATCGCGAGGCGCTGGGCGTGGTCGGGCTCATCACCCCGTGGAACTTCCCGATCGCGATCCCCGCGTGGAAGGCCGCGCCCGCCATGGCGTTCGGCAATTCGGTGGTGCTCAAGCCCGCCAATGTGACCCCGGCGGTCGCCTATGCGCTCGCCGAGGTGATTCACGAGGCGGGCGTGCCCGCGGGCGTGTTCAACCTCGTGCTGGGCCGCGGCGATGTCGGGCGCGCCATCGTCGACCATGAGGACGTCACCGCAATCAGCTTCACCGGCAGCCAGCAGGTCGGCGGCGCGGTGGGTCTCGCCGCGATGAAGCGCGGCGCGCGAGTGCAGATGGAAATGGGCGGCAAGAACCCGCTGGTGGTGCTCAACGATGCCGATCTCGACAAGGCGGTCGCCATCGCGGCGGACGGCGGCTTCTTCCAGACCGGACAGCGCTGCACCGCATCGAGCCGGGTGATCGTCGAAGACGGCATCCACGACCGCTTCGTCGCCGCGCTGACCGAGAAGGCCGCCAGCCTCAAGGTGGGCGCCGCGCTCGATGCGGCATCGCAGGTCGGCCCGGCTTCGAGCGAGGCACAGCTCGAGCAGAACTTCCGCTATGTCGGCATCGCCTGCGACGAGGGCGGCCGGCTGGCCGGCGGCGGCGGCGGGGTAGAGACCGGCACGCAGGGCTATTTCATGCAGCCCACGGTGATCGCCGACACCGCCCCCGACATGACGATCAACAACGAGGAAGTGTTCGGCCCGGTGGTCTCGACCGTGCGGGTGAAGAACTACGACGAAGCGCTGGAGCTGGCCAATCGCGGCAATTTCGGCCTGTCGTCGGGCATCGTCACCAACAACCTCAAGCACGCGCGGCATTTCCGCAAGAACGTGAAGGCCGGAATGGTGATGGTCAATCTGCCCACCGCGGGCGTCGATTATCACGTGCCGTTCGGCGGCACCCGCGGATCGAGCTACGGCCCGCGCGAGCAGGGCTTCGCCGCGGTCGAATTCTACACGACGATCAAGACGGTTTACACGGGAGACGGCGCCTGATGGCCGAAGGAATGCTGCGGCCAATCGCGCAGGGGGCATCTTACCCCAGCCTGGCCGGCAAGAAGGTGATTATCAGCGGAGGGGGCTCGGGCATCGGCGAGGGAATCGTCGAAGGCTTCGTGCGTCAGGGCGCCGCAGTGGCCTTCGTCGATATCGAGGCGGAACTGAGCGAGGCGCTGGTGGCCCGGTTGGGCGACGCCGAGATCCCGCCGATCTTCGCTCATTGCGATATCACCCGCAGCGCCGATTACACGGCCAGGATCGAGGAGCTGATCGGCAAGCTGGGCGGGTGCGACGTGCTGGTGAACAACGCTGCCAACGACGACCGCCACACGGTCGAAGACGTCACCGAAGCCTATTGGGACGAGCGGATGGCGGTCAATCTGAAGCACCAGTTCTTCGCCGCCCGCGCCGCCATCCCGGCGATGCGCGCGGGCGGCGGCGGATCGATCGTGAACCTGGGGTCCATTTCCTGGCACCTCGGGCTCGAGAATCTGGTGATCTACCAGACCGCCAAGGCGGGGATCGAGGGCCTGACGCGCAGCCTGGCGCGCGAGCTGGGGCGCGACAACATCCGCGTCAACGCGATCATCCCGGGCAATGTCCAGACCCCGCGCCAGAGCAAATGGTATTCGCCCGAAGGCGAGGCCGAGATCGTCGCGGCGCAATGCCTCACCGGGCGGATCCAGCCGGCCGATATCGCCGCCATGGCGCTGTTCCTCGCCAGCGACGATGCAAGGTTCTGCACCGCGCACAATTACTGGGTCGACGCGGGATGGCGCTGAACCTCACCGCCTCGGCCAACCCGCGCCAGCTGCTCGATGTCGGCAGCAAGCTGGGCGAAGGCGCTTTCTGGGATGCGGAGCGGCAGGTCGTGTGGTTCGTCGATATCAAGCAGCAGCGGCTGTGGCATTACGATCCGGCGACCGGCAGCAACGCCATGGCCCGGGCGCCGGGCCAGATCGGCTGGGCGCTTCCGGCCGACAACGGCCTGCTGCTGTGCGGGTTGCAGGACGGGCTCTACACGTTCGATCCCGCGCGGCAGAGCTTCGAAAAGCTGACGGATGTGCCGGGTGAGCCCGCGCACAACCGCCTCAACGACGCCTGCACCGACCCCTGGGGCCGGGTGTGGTTCGGATCGATGGATGACCGCGAGGCGGAGGCATCGGGCCGGTTCTACGTCTTCGACCGCGGCGAGATCCGCGCCGCGGGGCCTTCGGGCATCGCGATCACCAACGGGCCGGCGGTCAATGCCCAGGGCGACCGGATCTATTTCACCGACACCACGGCGCAAAAGATCATGGTCGCCGATCTGTCGCCCGCCGGCGTCGGCGAGGCGCGGGTCTTTGCCGACACCGGCGCGCTGTTCCCCGATGCCTATCCCGATGGCCCGGTGGTCGACAGCGAGGACCATGTCTGGACCGCGCTCTACCTCGGCAGCCGCGTCGCTCGTTTCTCGCCCGATGGCGAGCTGGTCGCGCAGATCGAGTTCGCCGCGCGCGACATCACCAAATTGTGTCTGGGAGGGCCGGAGCTGCGCACCGGTTTCGTCACCACCGCGACCAAGAACCTCGAGCCTGCGCAACTCGCGCAATTCCCGCACGCGGGCAGTCTGATCGGTTTCGATGCGCCGGTTGCAGGCTTTGCGCAGACGCGGGTCAGGCTGGGATAGACGACGCTGCCGGTAGACCGCCGGGGCCGATCGCGAGCGGGAGCATAAGCCATGAGAGCCGCCGCGCTTTGCATTGCCGCATTTCTGGCCGCCACCGGCGCCCCTGCCCTCGCCGCGCCGCAACCCGGCGCAGCCTATGGCGACCGCATGGTGTTGCAGCGCGGAGAGCCGATCGTGGTCGAAGGCAAGGCCGCCCCCGGCGGCGAGGTTGCCGGAACGCTCGGTGCGGAACGGCAGACCGCGCGCGCCGATGCAACCGGCCTGTTCCGGCTGACCTTCGCCCCGCGCGCGGCCTCACCCGAACCGCTCGACCTCACCCTGGCCGACAGCACGGGCCGGACTGTGCTGCGCGACCTGCTGGTGGGCGAAGTATGGCTCTGCTCGGGCCAGTCGAACATGGAACTGCCGGTCGCGCGGGCGCTGAACACGGCGAACGAGCTGCGCATGGCGGCAGATCCGCAGCTGCGGCTGCTGAAGGTGCCGCAGTTCACCGCCGCCGTGGAGCAGAGCGTGTTCGGGACGCCCGCCGAATGGCAGGAAGCCACGCCCGCCAGCGCCGAGATCTTCTCCGCCACCTGCTTCTACACGGGCAAGCGGCTGCGCGCCGACCTCGGCGTGCCGGTGGGCCTGATCCAATCGAGCTGGGGCGGTTCCGCCGCCAGCGCCTGGATGAGCCCGCAAGCCGTCGCAGCGCTTCATGGCGCCGAGGCGTTGAGCCTGTTGCAGCTCTACGACCGCGATCCCTTCGCCGCCGCCGTGGCCTTCGCGCCGCGCTGGCATGACTGGTGGCGCGCCGGCGACGAGGGCAACGAACCCTGGACGAACTCCGACAGCCTCGCCTGGCAGAAGATCCCGCAATTCTCCTTCTGGAACGCGTGGAAAGGCAGCGGTCTCGACACCCGGCCCACCGCCAATGTCTGGCTGCGGCAGAGCTTCACGCTGACGGCGGAACAGGCCGCAGCGGGCGATGGCCGGCTGGCGATCGGCGCGATCGACGATCTCGACATGACCTGGGTCAACGGCGAACCGGTGGGCTACACCTTCGGCTGGGGGGTCGAGCGGAGCTACCGCGTCCCCGCCGAATATCTGCGCGCCGGAGCGAACGAGGTGCTGATCGCGGCGAGCAATGATTGGGATACGGGCGGCTTCTTCGGCGGGCCCGAGCGGCTCCATTTCACACCCGCCGGCGGAGCACCGATCCCGCTCGGGGCCGACTGGGACTATTCGGTGGGCAAACTCACTCAAATGCCGCCGCGCGCGCCGTGGGACGCCGTCGCCGGCCTGGGGGTGATGCACAATGCGATGATCGCGCCGCTGGGCTCGATGCGGCTGGCGGGGGTCGCCTGGTACCAGGGCGAGGCGGATGTCGGCCAGCCGGGCTACGACAGTCGCCTCGCGCAGCTGTTCGCGGGCTGGCGCCGCCAGTTCGGCGACCGGGCGCGCATGCTGGTGGTGCAATTGGCGAATTACGGCGCACGGGTCGATCGTCCGGGGGAAAGCGGCTGGGCCGTCCTGCGCGAGGAACAGCGGCAGGGCGTGCTGGCCGATAGCAACGCCGCGCTGGTGACCGCGATCGACCTCGGGGAGCCGAGCGATATCCACCCGGCCAACAAGAATGTGCTCGGGCGCAGGCTGGCGCTGGCGGCGCAGGGGACTGCGCTGCCAGCGCCCGGCAGCGCGATTGCCTCGGGCGGGACAGTCACCGTTTCCTTCACCGGGGTCGAGGGCGATCTGCGCGCCTATGGCGGGCCATACCCGCTCGGCGTGGAGCTCTGCGGTCCGGCACCGGCAAGCTGCCGCTTCGTGCTGGCGCGGATCGAGGGCAGCCGCCTGCTGATCGCCGAGGACGGTCTGTCCGCCACGCGGCTGCGCTATCTCTGGGCCGACGCGCCGGTGGCCAATCTGTTCGACGCGCGCGATCTGCCACTGCCCGGGTTCGAACTGGCGATCGAGCGGTGATCGCAACGCTCGCGCCCGGTTTGGTTGTCCGCGAGGACGCAGAACACTGCCGGGGCTAGAGCTTGCCCACGGCGGCTGGACAGCGCGGCTGCGACCCGAATGCGGGGGCGCGCTGGCCTCGCTCGATCTCGATGGCGTGGAGATACTGCGCACCATGCCGCAGGGTTCGGCCGACCCGCTCGCGAGCGCCTGCTTCCCGCTGGTCCCCTATGCCAACCGCATCGCCGGGGGCATGTTTTCGCTGGGCGAGGACACGGTGCGGCTGCCCCGCCACTTCCCGCCCGAGACCTCCAGCCTTCACGGCTTTGGCTGGCAGGACAAGTGGGAGATACTCTCCGCCTCGACTTCCGAATGCGCGCTCGAGCATCGCCATCCCGGCCTCGGCCCCGCGCCCTGGTTAGGCGATCCGACAGACTGGCCCTGGGCCTATGAGGCGCGGCAGCGCATTCGGCTGGGGCCGCAAGGGTGCACGATATCGCTCGTGGTGACCAACCGCTCGAACAGGGTGATGCCCGCAGGTCTGGGGCTGCACCCCTATTTCCGCCGCCGACCCGAAACCCGCCTGCGGTTCGCGGCGGAAGGCGTGATGCTGGTCGACGAGGCCTCGATCCCCACTGGCACGATGGCCCCGCCCGACTGGTTCGGTTATTTCGCGCGCGGCTCGCCGCTACCCGACGAAACGGTGGACCACTGCTTCGCCGGGTGGAACGGCGTGGCGGTGATCGAGGACAATCTCGGCACCATCGCGCTGACTGCGCGCGGCGCGCCTCAACTCCATGTCTATGCCCCGGTTGACGGCAGCGCGCTGTGCCTCGAACCGGTCAGTCATGTGCCCGATGCGCTCAACCGGACGCCGGTCTCCATGACCTTCCTGCCGCCCGGTTGCACCGCCAGCCTGGGGATGGGGATTTCGGTCAGTGCGATCGATTGAGAAAACCGGTGGAGCAGATCAGTGATTGTGCCGCGGCAGGCCCTTCTGCGCCGTCCCACGATATTTAAGCGCGAAATCCATCACCCCGCCCTCCCCCAATTGTCCGGTCTTCTCGCGATAGAGCTCTTCCCAAGGGGTCTGCGAGGCCGGGATCGGCGGCGCGGGTTCTTCCGCGAGGCGGCGGGCGATCTCGGCCTCCTCCACCAGCGCGTCGCAGGTACCCTTGTTCAGATCGACTCTGATGACATCGCCGTCGCGCAGCCAGGCCAGTCCTCCGCCCGCCGCGCTTTCGGGCGAGACGTTGAGGATCGAGGGGCTGTCGCTGGTACCCGATTGCCTTCCGTCGCCCAGCGTGGGCAACCAGGACACGCCGCGCCGAATCATCGCATCGGGCGGTTGCATATTGACTACTTCGGCGCTGCCGGGCCAGCCGATCACACCGGAACCGCGGATCACGAGGATCGAACCCTCGTCGATACCGAGATCGGGGTCGTTGATCCGCTGATGGTAATCGTCGGATCCGTCGAACACCACCGCACGCGCTTCGAACAGGTTCTCGGCACCGGGGCGCGATAGGTAGCGGGCGCGGAATTCCTCGGAAATCACCGAAGTCTTGAGTACCGCGAAATCGAACAGATTGCCCGACAGCACCATGAAGCCCGCGCGCTCCATCAGCGGATCGGCGAAGGGGCGGATCATCTCGCGGTCGCGGCTTTCGCGACCAGCGAGATTCTCCGCCATGGTAGCGCCGGTGCAGGTCAGGCAGTCCCCGTGCAGCCTGCCCGCCTCCAGCAGTTCCCACATCACCGCTGGAACGCCGCCCGCGCGGTGGAACCGTTCCCCCAGATACTTACCCGCCGGTTGCATGTTGAGCAGCAGCGGCAGGTCGTAGCCGTGGTCGTTCCAGGTGCTGAGCGGCAGTTTCACTCCGGCATGGGCGGCCATGGCCTGGATATGCGGCTGCGCGTTGGACGACCCCCCGCAGGCGCTGACAACGGCGATCGCATTCTCGAACGCCGCGCGTGTCAGGATGGCCGAGGGCCGCATGTCCGCATGGACCATTTCCACGATCCGCCGCCCGGTGCGATAGGCCATCTGTCCGCGCTCGCGATAGGGCGCAGGGATGGCGGCGCAGCCGGTCAGCGACAGGCCGAGCGCTTCGGCCACCGCGTTCATCGTGCTGGCCGTACCCATCGAATTGCAATGGCCGGCGCTGGGAGCGCTCGAGGTGGCGCGGTCGAGGAATTCCTCCTCGCTGATTTCGCCGGCGGCCAGCATGCGGCGGCTGCGCCAGATCACCGTCCCGCTGCCGACCATCTCGCCTTCGTGCCAGCCGTCGAGCATCGGGCCGCCCGACAGGACGATCGCGGGGATATCGACCGTGCTTGCCGCCATGATCTGGCTCGGCGTGGTCTTGTCGCAGCCGGTGGTCAGCACCACTCCGTCGATCGGGTAGCCGTTGAGCAGCTCGACCAGCCCGAGATAGAGCAAATTGCGGTCGAGCGCGGCGGTCGGCCGGCGGCAGTTCTCGAAGATCGGATGGACGGGGAATTCGATGGGAATGCCGCCCGCATCACGGATCCCGTCGCGCGTGCGCTTGGCCAATTCCAGATGGATGCGATTGCAGGGCGAGAGATCGCTGCCACTCTGCGCGATGCCGATGATCGGCTTGCCGCTGCGCAGTTCCTCGGGGGTGACGCCGTAATTCATGAACCGCTCGAGATAGAGCGCGGTCATGTCCATGCGGGCGGGGTTGTCGAACCAGTCGCGGCTGCGCAACCGCCGGGTCTCTTCCGTCTCATCGGCGACCATCAGCTTGCGGCTCCGTGAGAGCCCCGGCCGGCCAGTGATGGCGCAGCATCCGATTCGCGGCGCACCAGCGTGTAGGGCATGATCTCTTCCTCGATCGGGCTCTCTTGACCCTGTCGTTTCGCCCGGATCATGCGGGTGATCGCGCCCACCGCCCAGGCGGTCATCTCGCGGATCGGCTGGCGGATCGTCGTCAATTCGGGCCAGATCGAACTGGCCATGTCGGTATCGTCGAACCCGCAGACGGTGATGTCGTTGGGCACGTCGAGATGCCGGCGGTGGGCCACGGCCACGGTAGCCGCCGCCATGTCGTCGTTCGAGGCGAAGATCGCGGTGGGACGCGGGCTGACAGAGAGCAGCTTTTCCGCTCCGTCCATGCCCGAACGATAGGTAAAGCGGCCCTGCACGATCAGGCGGTCGTCCACTTCCAGCCCGGCGTCGCGGATCGCGGCGAGATAGCCGTTCAGGCGCCGGTCGGCTGCGACCTGCTCGGGATTGCCGATGATGAAACCGATCCGTTCGTGGCCGAGCCCGAGGATGTGGCGCGTCATGTCGTAGGCGGCCTGGAAATCGTCGATCAGCACCGCGCCCTGCGAGCCTTCCGCCTTGCCCGGCCCCACCGCGACCGCGATGGTATCGAGTTCGGCCACGAGCTCGAGCACTTCCCGATCGTCGCACAGCGGCGGCGGAAGGATGAAACCCTGGATCCCGCCCTCGGCGAGATTGCGCACCAGAACCATGGCGGCGGCCGAGTTGTCGCAGCTCTGCACGACCAATTGCACGTCGCGGCGGTTCGCTTCCTCCAGCGCGCCCATCAGGAACTCGCTGAGGTAGGAAGCCGAGGGGTTGTCGAACAGCAGCGCGATGCGCACCTGGTCGCCCCCCGCCAGGCTGCGCGCGGCGCGGTTGGGCGAATAGTTGAGCTTGGCGATGGCGGCCATCACCTGGTCGCGCGTGCCGACCCGGACATTGCCCTGGGCGTTTATCACCCGGCTCACCGTCATCGGCGAGCAATTGGCTTCGCGCGCCACATCGGCGATCGTCGGGGCACCCATTTGCCGACCCGCCCCGCGCTGCTTGCGCCGAACCCCTACCGAACTCTCGTCCGGCTGATGCCCCTGGTCACTCATCACTGCGCCCATAGACCCTGATTCCTTTGCTCATCAAGCGCCCCGATCGCCGCGTCCGTCAATTGCCAGGGGCTTCGGGAAAGGTGAGGCTGCGATAATGATCGAGACTCTCGGCGGGAGGGCGCGTTCCGGCGGGCAGTTCGAGCCCGTTGACGGACTGCCAATAGGCGAGCGAAGCATCGCGCCACCAGCGCGCCTCGCGCCGCTGGATGGCGAGGTTTTCGGCCACCGCGCGGTGCCGTTGCGGGTCGACATATCCCCCAAGGCTGCCCCAGCTTGCGGCCATGCGGTCCACCGCGCCAACACCGCTGTCGTAGCGCGCGACCAGTTCCGCCCACAGGCTCCGGCCCGAGCGCATCGGATGGTCCCAGCCGACGCGGTGAAACCACAGCAGATAAGCGGGATCGATGGTCTCGGGATCGCTCCACTGCGCCGCGACCGAAGGCGCATATTGGGCGAGCGCGTCGCTTCCGCCGGAGGTGCGATCGAACCCGATCCCCTCCGCATCAGCGCGGTGGTAATAGCACGGGTTCCATTCGGGTCTTTCGAGCTCGCAGACCCAGGGGCCGGGGCCATAGTGGTGACCGGTGTCCATCAGATGCGCGAGGCCCAGCGGCGTCATATAGTCGACCACCGCCTGCCGGCTCGCCAGCATCATCGGGGCCACTGCGTTCACGAAGGCCGGATCGCGGCTGAAGGTCTGCGCCGCCCATTCGCGCGCGATTTGCTCGCTCGAAAGGCTGGGATCCCAGGCCAGCCGTCCGAAAGCATACCAATTCGCCTGGTCGAAGTCCGAACCCGACCAGTTGCGATCTGATCCGGTGTTGGCGACCCCCGCCATTCCGACCGGCGCGATCACCTGGGCCACGGTCGCGCCGCGCCCGGTGTCGGCGTCGAGCACCTCCTCCCACATCGGCGCGAGGTAGGCGAGATGGCTGGCGAAGCCGAGGTATTCCTTGGTGATCTGCGCTTCCAGCATTAGCCTGGTGTTGGGCATCGCCCCGAACATCGGATGGAACGGCTCGCGCGGCTGGAAGTCGATCGCACCGTTCTTGACCTGCACGATCACATTGTCGGCGAACGCGCCATCCAGCGGCACGAATTCCCGATAGGCCTGTTTGGCGCGGTCGGTTTCGTCATGTTCGGAATAGACGAAGGCACGCCAGATCACCGTGCCCCGCTCGCCCAGCGCTTCCGCCATCATGTTGGCCCCGTCGGCATGAGTGCGGCCGTAGTCCTGAGGACCCGGCTGGCCCTCGCTGTTGGCTTTGACCAGAAACCCGCCGAAATCGGGGATCGCGGCATAGATCTCGTCGGCTTTATCAGCCCACCAGGCGCGCACGGCGGGGTCGAGCGGGTCCGCGCTGTCGAGCCCGCCGATTTCGCGCGGGGCGCTGAAACGCGCGGAAAGGAACACGCGGATGCCATAAGGCCGCCAGACGTCCGCCAGCCGCGCCAGCTTGGCGATGTAGCGCGGCTCTAGCATGAAGGCGCGCGCATTGACGTTGTTCACCGCCACGGCATTGATGCCGATGCTGGCATTGGCGCGCGCATAGTCCAGCATCCGCTGGTCGAGCCGTTCGGGCAAATGCCACCAGTCGAAGATCGAGCGGCCCGCATAGCCGCGCTCGACATGGCCATCGGGATTGTCCCAATGGTTGAGCATGCGCAGCGGCATGGCGGGGGTGGAGGCGATGTCCAGACTGCGAGGATCCGCGCCCTCGGACAGTTCGCGCAGCAGGGCGTAGGCACCGTAGAGACAGGACAGCTCGCCCGGCCCACCGACCGCGATACCCTTCGCGTTCGAGCGCACCGTGTATTCGCCCGTACCCGCCGGATCGCTGCCACAATCGAGCGCAATGACGGAGCGGAGCTCAGCCCCGCTTTCCAATGGCTGGCCGCTCAGCCGCTCGAGGCCAAGGCCGAGTTCGCGAGCGGCAATTTCGAGAGTTGGCGTCTCGCCGCCGTTGCCGCTTTCCACTTCGACCCGCGGTGCAAAATTCCGCAGCCGCTCCAGCGCTTCACCTTCCAGCGGAGCATGGCGCAGCCACAGGTCGTAACCATCCTCGGCCTGCGCGACTGGGGCGAGCGACAAGGCGGCGCCAATCGCGGCGAGACTTGTGGCTATTCGGCGTGGGAACCCTCTCCATCTCATTCTGGTAGCGCTATCATAGAGCCGCTCGCAGTCAAGCGCGGGGCCCGGCCGTCCGGGGGCTGTACCGGTCGAGGAATGACTGGTGTGCGGGGAGCCGCCCGGCCTGCTCGCGGATATTGGCGGCGAGCGCCTCCAGCGACGAGCCCAGCCGTTCCTTCCCGATCATCTCGCCCAGTGCGTGGTGCGCTTGCGGCTGCAGCCCCTGCCCCAGCATCACCTGCACCCAGCTGTCCACGCGAAACAGCTCGTCGCTGGCCTGAAAAGCGGTGGCGCTTTGCCTGAACAGCCCGATACGGCTGGCGAGACTGTCGGGAATATCCATGGTGCGGCACCGGTCCCAGAACGGTTCACCGCTGCGCTGGTTCAGGTGGTAATGCAGGACGATGAAGTCGCGCACGCCCTCCAGCTCGCGCTTCGACAGATCGTTGAACCGCGCAGACAGCGCGTCCATCTCGCCTTCGAAGGGAAACAGCTGCATGAGCCGCGTCACCGCGATCATGATCAGATGGATGCTGGTTGATTCGAGCGGTTCGACAAAGCCGCTCGAGAGCCCGATCGCCACGCAATTGCGGTTCCAGGCCTTGCGGCGGCTGCCCGAGACATAGCGGATCGGGCGCGGCTCGGTCAGCATCGGACAATCAAGGCGTTCCGTGAGCATTGCCAGCGCCTCGTCGTCCGACAGGAACTCGCTCGAATAGACCAGGCCGTTGCCCACCCGGTGCTGCAGGGGGATCTGCCACTGCCAGCCCGCTCGATGCGCGATCGCCCTGGTGTAGGGACGCGCGGGGCCACTGCTGTCGGTCTGCACCGCCAGCGCGCGATCGGTCGCAAGCCAGTGGGTCCAATCATCATAGCCGGTCTGCAGCGCCTCCTCGATCAGCAGTGCGCGAAAGCCGGTGCAATCGATGAACAGATCGCCCTCAATCACGCTGCCGCTGTCGAGCGCCAGAGCGGCGATATGCCCGCTGGCGGGATCGAGCCGTACTTCATCGATCCTCCCCTCCACCCGCTTGACGCCGAGCGGCTCGGCGAAGCCGCGCAGATACTGGCCATAGGCGGTGGCATCGAGGTGATAGGCATAGTTCAGCGGCGGCGCCGCGCGGTTGTCCGCTCCACCGCTGCCGAACCTGTTCGCCAGCGCGGCCTGCGTCTCCAGGCTGTAGTCATCGAGCGGCCCGGCCACACCCATCTGCCGCGCAGCCAGCCACATGTGCTGGAAATCCGCCATCCAGGTCGAACGGCCCAAAGTGCCGAAGGAATGGAAATAGCGCTCGTTCTCACGGGTCCAGTTTTCGAAGCTGATCCCCAGCTTGAAACTCGCCTGCGTTGCGGTGACGAATTCGCGCTCGTCCAGACCCAGCAATTCGTGAAACCGGCGCGCGGTGGGAATCGTGCTTTCGCCCACGCCAACGGTGCCGATCATGTCGGATTCAACCAAGACGATTTCGAGCAACGGACCGAGATTCTTCACCAGCGCGGCCGCGACGGTCCAGCCGGCTGTCCCGCCGCCCGCAATCACGACCTTTTTCACCGGTCTGCCCAGCGCCATCCCCCCGCCTCCCTTACCTGTTCAGCCGGTTGAGCACTTGCGCGCGCAGGCGTCGTGCAGTCATTTCGTCCATCGGTCCTAGCGGCCCGCGTGCATGCCCCGGCAGGTGTTCGCCCGCCTGCCCCGTATCGCCGAACACGTAATAATCGAACACTTCGCGCCACGCTGCCTTCTCGCTCTCCGGCCGGTCGCGCAGGCTGAGCAGCGCGTGGAGCAGGGTGGTGTGCGGCGTATCGATATGGGCGGGGACCGGGTTCCACCAATAATTGGCCATGACATTGAAGGCCGCGAGTGCATCGACCTGATGCCACCACAGCGCCGGATAATAGAGCACGTCGCCCGGTTCGAGTTCGGCGACCAGCGCCGTTGCCATCGCCTGCGCGAAGCGCGGGTAGCGGCGGAGATCGGGTTGCTTGAGATCGACCATTGTCACCACCTGCCCGGCGGGCGTCGGCTCGAGCGGACCGGGGTAGAGATTGGCGATCTGGTCGGGTGGGAACAGCGTGAAGCGGCGCTGCCCGACCAGGCAGCAGGCGAGATTGTGCGACATGTCGTAGTGGGCCGCAGCGGTTGTGCGATTGCCGATCCACAGGCTGACGAGCGGCGGCTTGAAACCGAAGTCCGGATGATCGAGCACCAAATCATTGTCGGCACGGAAACCCGGCAGGAAACGGTCGATATCGGCCGATCCGACATAGATGGCCGGCTCGTCGGCGCTGCCGCCAGTGGCAAGAATTCGCTCGAGAATTTCGCCCAGGGGCGCCCTGCCCGAGGTGAAGTTCATGCCGCTCGCATCGGCATTGTAATGGAAACGGCCGCGGATTTCCGGCGGGCCGGTGAACACCGTGACCTGGCTCTCCCCGCCGAAGGTCTCGATATAGTCAGCTGCCTGCCGCGCTCCTGACAGACCGCGTTCGACAATCGGCCAGCTTCGCGCGAGCCCCTCCAGCACCACCGGCTGCTGACCGGCGAACAGCGTGTCGAACGGGATCGCGCAGGGGTCCACGCCAGTCATTCTTCGGACGGGGGTGCCCCAGTCTTTCACGACGGTCTTGCAAGCTGCTGCGCTGCGCCTTTCATATCCACCAGCCGCTGCAGATTGGCGAGCGAAGCGGCGATCATGAAAGCCGAATGCAGGAAGCCAGCGCGGTGCAGCCTATCGAGCGCGGCTCCGTCCAGCGCCGCCAGCCGCTCGCGGTCGATGGTTTGCGCGTCGGATATGGCGTAGGCCTCGCCCTCGGCAACCTGCAGTTCCAGATTGACCGGCCTGAGCAATTCGGCGTTCACAAAGGCCTCCGCCATCGGATCGAGCAACTGGTTGCCGACGTAGATCGCCCTCAACGTGCCTCTTACCCGTTCGAGATAGCGGGTGTTTCCCCCATGCGGCAGGAACACGGCTTCCCCATCCTCCCGCGACAGCCGGGGGTGGTCGAGGTCTATGCGGATCACCGGTTCTGCTTCGTCGTGCTGCGACGCGGCAATGCAGAAGGGACCGCGCTGGAGCAGAGCCGGGATCGCCACAGTCTGCCACCCGTCCGAAGGATCGAGGAAGAGGTTTTCGTCGCGCGCCAGCCCCAGCAATGCGACCGGGCGCAGCCGCGCTTCCGCATCGGGACGCAAGACGATCGGCAGTTCTCGCTGGATGGCCTCGAACTCGGTCGGGAACACCATCACCTGGTTCACCGCATCGCCGAATTCAGCGCCGCCGCGCGTGATGACCCGCAGATCGTGATGATCGACATTGTTGAGCAGGACGCTGGTCATGATGCTTTGCGGTTTTCTCGCCTCTCAGGTCTGGCGATTATGCGCGGCAAGCACGATCGCCGCAATGGGCGGGGAAGGGTCCCGTCACCCGGAAACCCTCCCCCGCTTGCCGTGTCGGCCTGTGCTTGCGGGCGCTCGTGTCAGAACCGGTAGCGGGCCCCCAAGAACACCCGGGGGCTCTGCTCCTGCGCAAACCACAGCTGGTTCGTGTCGCGCCCGTAGGAGCGGATCGGCTCGCTCAGGATATTGATGGCCTCGAGCGAGACGGCGATGTTGTCAGTGAAATCGTAACTGATGTTTGCATCGACGGTACCGAACGGCTCGAAGAACACCGGGCTGCGACCACCGCCGCGGTTGACCGCGGAGAGGAACTTGTCGCGCCAGTTGTACGCCACACGTGCGGACAGCGGACCCGATTCGTAAATGCCGGTAACGTTGAAGCTGTCGGCCAGCCCGACCAGTGCATAGACGTTGGCGTTCGGGTCGGACAGGACATCCACATTGACGTCACCATAGACCTTGGTGAACGAACCCGAAATGCCGAAGCCGGTCTCGCCGAAGAAGTACTGACCCTGGATTTCGAAACCGTGGATGTTCCCTTCCTGGTTGTTGATCGGCGTATTCACCCGGAATTCGAACAGCGGATCGTTTGCATTGGCAACTACGTCGCGTGCCGCCAGAATCTGGTCCGCGAAGGCCTGATCAAGCTGGCCATTGGGATTTAGATTGGCTTCGAAGTCTGCGCGTGCCGCAGCCACATTGCCGTTGTTTTGGTCGATGAGAGCGACGAAGGTGAACAGGCTGACATCGCTGAGCACCGCACCGATATCCGCGATCTGCTCGATAGCAGTGCCCGACCGGGTGCCCGGCGCGCCGCTGGTCGGATCGCGCAGCCCGAACAATTGGAGCGGCTCCTGTCCGACACCGACGAAGTTCTTCACCTTTTTAGCAAAAAAGGCAGCCGATACGTAGCTCGATCGGTCGAAGTACCATTCGAGCGATACATCGAAATTGTCGGACACCAGCGGAAGCAGGTTGGGATTGCCCTGCGCACCGCCGGTCACACCCCCCAGCGCAGTGGGCCGGTTCGGGGGAGTGGCCGATTGCGAAACGAAGAGGTTGCCGTAATCTGCACGCGCGATGGTCGTGCTATAGGATACGCGCGCTATGACATCGTCGACCGGCTCGATCTGGAAATCGATCGCGGGGAGCAGATTGTTGTATTCGCCTTCGCCAGAGCGCTCGACGAGGCTTTCCGGCACCAGCCGAAGCACGCTCGTAAAGTCGTTGTCGGAATCCCATTCGATCAGATCGGGCGTGTTGAACTGCGCGTAGGACCGAACCGTGGTGTTTTCCCACCGAGCCCCGGCAACAAGGCCCGCAGGCCGCCCCATGAGCTCACCGTCCCAAGCGAGTTGCGCATAGACGGAAAAGATCTTTTCTTCCACCTCGTCATAGTCGCTTCCCGTGACGTTGATGGGGTTGCCGCGAGCTTCGTAGATCGGCGCGAACGCCTGGTAGAGATCGACGGCATTGCCGCGGAAAGCGATCTGGGCATTGGTAACGTCATATCTGTCGAACTGGCACTGGAGGCAGAACTGCTCGATGAGGCCTCCCGCAATCTCTTCGACATCGCCGACATTGTTGATGCCCCAGTCACCCAGCGTTTGCTGGGTCTGCGTCCGCGCACTGGTCATGTGCGAGTCGATATAGCTGGCCCCGACATCGAAGCGGCCGCCCCCGTCGAATTCCCATCCCAGGTTGGCGCCGACCTGGTTCAGGCGGTGGCGCTGGCTAGCCGAGTTGGTGCGCTGCACCTGGGTACCGAGATCGCCGATATCCAGAATGCCGTTGTTGTTGCCGCGATCATCGGCGGTACCGCGGATGCCGTCGGCGCCAACGCCGCTGTCGTTCAGAGTCCATGATTGCCGCGGCACCGCCCCGGAATAATCGACCGAATGCGCGTCGACGATCGGAGCGCCCAGACCGACAAGCGTCGAGCTGGCACCATTGGCAGCATCCGGAGTGGAGTTCGAGATGGAGTGGTTGCCATCCAGCGTCAGCGTCAAGCCGTTGCCCAGCTCCCACTGTGCGTTCAAGCCATAGGACTGAAGCTCGGTCTTCGTCGCGCGATATTGCTGCTCGAAGCCGATATCCTTCGTGGCATAGCCCGCACCTTCGCTGATCAATATCGCCGTCGGCACGGCGTCGGAGGTGTCGAAGGTAATCTCGTCGAAAGGACGGTTGAACCAGTTGCCCTGATCCATACGTTCCTCGGACAGCTTGTTCTGCGCGAACAAGGCGTCTGCAGTGAAAGTCAGAGTGTCGATCGGACGGAATTGCGCAGTTGCCGAGAGGTTGATGCGCTCGCGCTCGCTCTGCGAGTAATGGTAGCGGCTGTCGTTGGGCACCGCCACGAGGGTTGAAGGATCGGACGGCGCGCCATTCACCACCGTCGCCGCACCGCGCCCGGGGAATGACGAAAACGGAGTGACGTTCCAGTCGTTGGAGGTCGCGCTGGCCGCTTCGCTCTGCCGCTTCTGGAAGGCGCCGAACAGCGAGATGCCGATGGTGTCCTCGACATCCGACCAGTTCAGGACGCCCGACACCTCGGGGTCGATCCGAAAATCCTCATTGCTCAGGTCGTACAGCGCCTTGGCTCCGATGCTGCCGCGCAGGCCGCTCCCGACCGCGTCGAGCGGGCGCTGAGTGACGATGTTGATCGTCGCACCGATGCCGCCCGACGGAATGGCGGCACGGCCGGTCTTGTAGACCTCGAGCCGACTTACACCTTCCGAGGCGAGATTGTTGAAATCGAACGAGCGGCTGGTTGCGCGGCCGAAATCCACGCCCTGGTCGCCGCCAACCGAATTGACGAAACTCGTAGCCATCTGGCGGCCGTTGACCGTGACGAGGTTGAACTGCGGGCCGAAACCGCGAACGGTGACCTGAGAGCCTTCGCCGTTCACGCGGTTGATCGACACGCCCGGGATGCGCTGCAGCGACTCTGCCAGGTTGGTGTCGGGAAACTTGCCGATGTCTTCCGCCGAGATGGCGTCGACCACGCCATAGGCCTCGCGCTTGATGTCCATCGCGCGTTCTAGGCTCGCGCGCACTCCGGTGACGACGATCACATTGTCGGTGTCGACCGTTCCGGGAGCGGAGTCCTGCGCCCAGGCGGCGGGGGCGAATGCGCCCAGCGCGAGGACGGAACACCCCGCTGCGAGGGCCGCGCGACCGAACCCGACGGACGAACCGATGCCGGGTACGCGAGTGCTCAGGACGAAAGTCCTCGAATGTGCCATATCTGCCTCTCCCTGATGCGACGGCATTTGTTGCCGTTCTGCATAGCTCTCTAAAGTTAGAGGCTTATCCGTCCTCAAAGGGACCGTGATAGCGCTACCAACACTCAAGAATTATCACGTTACGCATTCGTGTCAACCCGGAAACTCGGGAGACTCCACTCGACGACGCCGTTGCGGTAGCGATACCAGACCGACGGGCGCCTCGTATTTTGTTTGGGCCGCTTCGGGAGTATTTGAAGCAGGCATTGCCCCTTCGCCCGGGCGAATGGATCGCTGGCCCTGCATCTACCGGGCCCGACCTCGCCGCCGGTCACTTCGCCCGCTCTCGCGAGTGGGCGATTCGCGGCCAGGGAACGGCGCCGCGTCGTCCGGCAGCGAGCACCCCTCCCGAGAGCATGTAGACGCCGCATGCCTATGCCCCGCGAGCCGGTTGACAGGCTCGCCGAGGCCAATCATGATAGCGCTACCAGATTACGGCGCGTCCAGACGCCGAACTGATAGGGAGAGCGAATATTATGCGCACATTGCTGCGAGTGAGCCTGGTTGCAACCGCCGGCATCATGGCCTTGGCCGGTCCCTTGGCGGCGGCCCAGACCGCGGCCCAGGACAGCGCCGCACAGATCGCTGCGCCGCCGAGGGCGAGTATCGACCGCCCGCTTCCCGATGCGCCGTACTGGAACGCCTCGCTCCCGGTGGAACAGCGTGTGGCCGATCTGCTGGCGCGCATGACGCTGGAGGAAAAGGTCGCGCAGATCATCACCGTCTGGGACAGCAAGGGCGAAATTCAGGCCCCCGATCACCGGTTCGATCCCGCCAGGGCCAGCCTGGCCTATCCCAATGGAATCGGCCAGATTGCCCGTCCTTCCGATACCAGCGGCCCCGCCAGTCCGCGCACTACGCCGCGGCGCAGCATCGAGGACAGCGTCCAATATGTGATCGATGCCCAGACGTGGGCGATGGAAAACACGCGGCTCGGCATCCCGGTGCTGTTTCACGAAGAATCGCTTCACGGATTTGCGGCGCGCGATGCCACCGCATTCCCTCAGTCCATAGGCCTTGCCAGCACCTGGGATCGCGATCTCGTGCGGGAGATCAACGATCTGATCGCTGGCGAGGTCCGCGCGCGCGGCGTCCACCTGGTTCTCTCCCCGGTCGTGGATGTCGCGCGCGATGCGCGTTGGGGGCGGATCGAGGAGACCTTTGGCGAGGACCCCTTCCTGGTCGGCGAAATGGGCGTCGCTTCGGTCGAAGGCCTGACCGGCATCGGCACCGATCGCACCTTGCGCGAAGGGCAGGTAATGGCCACGCTCAAGCACATGACCGGGCATGGCCAGCCCGAAAGCGGCATCAACGTCGCGCCGGCGCAGATCAGCGAGCGCACCTTGCGCGAAATGTTCTTTCCGCCGTTCGAACAGGTGGTGACCCGCACCGCGATCGACGCGGTGATGGCCAGCTATAACGAGATCGACGGCATTCCGAGCCATTCCAACAGCTGGTTGCTGAACGACGTGCTGCGCGATGAATGGAATTTCCGCGGCGCAGTCGTCAGCGATTATTACGCAATCGAGGACATGGCCCGGCTGCACAAGATCGTGCCCGACTACAAGGCGGCGGGCGAGCTGGCGCTGAGGTCTGGTGTCGATGTCGACCTCCCAGAAGGCGCCGGGTTCGAGCATTTGGTCGAAAGCGTGCGCGAGGGCAGCGTGACGCAGGAAGCCGTCGACACGGCGGTACGCCGGTTCCTGACGATGAAGTTCAACGCCGGCCTGTTCGACGATCCCTGGCCGGATCTGCAAACCTCGCTCGCCTCCAACGGTCCGGAGGGCGTGGCGCTGGCGCTCAAGGCCGCCGAAAAGTCGCTCGTCCTGCTCAAGAACGACGGCGTGCTCCCGCTGGACCTGCCCGCCGCTGGCTCGCGCGACAGGCCGACCATCGCGGTGATCGGCCCCAATGCCGATGTTGCGCGCCTCGGTGGCTATTACGGCGAACCGCGCGCGAGCGTGACGCCGCTCGAGGGCATCCGCACGCTGGTCGGCGACCGGGCTGAGATCGTGCATTCGCTGGGCGTCGAAATCACCAAGGGCGACGACGATTGGTGGGACGACCCGGTGGAACGGGGCGATCCGGAGGAAAATCGCCGCCGTATTGCGGAAGCGGTCGAGGCGGCGCGCGACGCCGACACGATCCTGCTGTTCATCGGCGATACCGAGAAGACCAGCCGCGAGGCTTGGGCCGAGACCCATCTCGGCGATCGCACCAGCCTGGATCTGGTCGGCGAACAGAACGAGCTGTTCACCGCGCTCGAGGCGCTCGGCAAGCCGATCGTCGCCGTGCTGGTGAACGGCCGCCCGCCCAGCTATCTGACCATTGCCGAGCGCGCTGATGCGATCCTCGAAACCTGGTATGCGGGCGAGCAGCAGGGCACTGCGATCGCCAATGCTTTGTTCGGGGTCATTAATCCGGGCGGCAAGATGCCCGTCACCACCGCGCGCAATGTCGGACAGCTGCCCAATTTCTACAATTACAAGCCGAGCGCGCGGCGCGGTTATCTGTTCGACGAAGTGACGCCGCTCTATCCGTTCGGTTTCGGCCTGAGCTACACAAGCTTCGATTTCGGTACGCCGACATTGTCGAGCGCGACGATCGCGCCGGGGGAAGGCGTGACCGTGCGGATACCGGTAACGAATACCGGCGAACGTGCGGGCGACGAGGTGGTGCAGGTCTATCTGCGCGACAACATCAGCAGCGTCACCCGGCCAGTGAAGGAGCTCGCCGGCTTCCGGCGCGTGACCATTGAACCGGGCGAAACCGCGATGGTAGACATCGCCATCGAGCCGCGCTCCTTCATGCTGTGGGACCGCGACATGGAACGCGTGGTCGAGCCGGGCGAATTCACCATTATGGTGGGGCCGAACTCGGAGGATCTGGTGGAGACGACGCTGACGGTCGCCCAATGATCGTCAGCCGGCGAAAAGCCATCGGCTTGCTGGCAGGCGGCAGCCTGACCGTTCTGGCCGCAGCCCAGTCCCCCGCCGCTTTCGCGCAAGTCTCCGGCCCGCTTTACAAGGATGCGCGCGCGCCGATCCCCGCGCGCGTGGCCGACCTGATGGCGCGGATGACCCTAGCCGAAAAAATCGCCCAGATCCGCACCGTCTGGCAGGGCAAGGTCGACATGATCGACGATCTGGCCTTCAATCCACTCAAGGCCAGCACGGCCTTCCCCGACAATATCGGCCATGTCACCCGCCCCTCGGACAAGCGCGGCGTTCCCGGTATCACCGGTGCTGCGGGGGGCACCGCGGCGCGCTGGCGCACGCCGCGCGAGACGGTCGATTTCATCAATTCGCTGCAGCGCTGGGCGCTGGAGGACACAAGGCTGGGCATCCCGGTGCTGGTTCACGAGGAATCACTGCACGGCTACATGGCGACCGAAGCGACCATGTTCCCGCAAGCGATCGCGCTGGCTGGCACATTCGACACCGAACTGATGCGCGCGGTGCAGTCGGTCATCGCCCGCGAGGTCCGGGCACGCGGGGTCCATTATGTGCTCTCGCCGGTCGTCGATACGGTGCGCGATCCGCGCTGGGGGCGGATCGAGGAATGCTGGGGCGAGTGCCCCTATGTTTGCGCCGAGATGGGGGTGGCTGCGGTCGAAGGCCTGCAAGGGCGCGGCAAGTTCGAGCGGCTGGCACCGGGTAAGGTCTTCGCCACGCTCAAGCACATGACCGGTCACGGCCAGCCCGAGGCGGGCAACAACATCAGCCCGGCGCAGCTTTCGGAACGCGAACTGCGCGAGAACTTCTTCCCGCCGTTTCGCGAGATCGTCCGCCGCACCAGCGTGGGCGCGGTGATGCCGAGCTACAACGAGATCGACGGTGTGCCGAGCCACGCCAACACATGGCTGCTGGGCGATGTCCTTCGCGGCGAATGGGGCTTCGACGGCATCGTCGCGAGCGATTACGGCGGGGTCCACGAACTCGCGACGCTCCACAAGGTTGCGCACGATCTCGAAGACGCGGCGCATCAGGCGCTGCTGGCCGGCGTCGACAGCGAACTGCCCGAAGGCATGGCCTTTGCCACGCTGGAGGAAGCGGTCGAGGCCGGTCGCATCCCGGTGGCGCTGGTCGATACGGCCTGCGCCCGCATGCTCACCTTCAAGTTCCGCGCCGGACTGTTCGAGAACCCCTATGGCAGTTGGGAGCAGACCCAAGCGCTCACCGGCAATGCCGAGGCCCGTGCGCTCGCGCTCGAGGCGGCGAGGAAGTCGATGTGCCTGCTCACCAACAAGGGCGCGCTGCCTCTCGACGAGAGCCGCATGGGCCGGGTGGCGGTGATCGGGCCCAACCATACGATTGCCCGGCTGGGCGGATATTCCAGCGTTCCCAAACAGGCGATTAGCCTGATCGAGGGGCTGCGACAGGTTGCGCCCGAGGCCGACTTCGTCACCGCCCAAGGCGTCTTCATCACCACCAGCGAGGATCGCTCGCAAAGCGACGTCAGGCTCGCTCCGCGCGCGGAGAATCTGCGCCTGATCGCCGAGGCGGTGGAGGTCGCGCGGACCGCCGACACGGTGATCCTCGCGATCGGCGACACCGAACAGACCAGCCGCGAGGGCTTTGCCACCACCCACCTTGGCGACCGGACCGAGATCGACATCGTTGGCGAGCAGAACGAACTGGTCGACACCATTTCCGCCGTTTGCCGCGAACGCGGCGCTCCGCTGGTGGTCTGCGCGATCAATGGCCGTCCGCCGAGCTGGCCCGATGTCGTCGCGAAGGCCGATGCCGTGCTCGAATGCTGGTATCCCGGGCAGGAAGGCGGCGTCGCCATGGCCGAGGCGCTGCTGGGCCGGATCAATCCGGGTGCCAAGTTGCCGGTCAGCGTGGTGCGCAACGAAGGGCAGATCCCGCTGTTCTACAACCGCAAACCAAGCAGCCGCCGCGGCTATCTGTTCGACGATGCCGACCCCCTGTTCGCCTTCGGTCATGGCCTCAGCTACACCAGTTTCGAAATCTCCGAGCCGCGAGTCGCCAAATCCGCTTTCGGCACTGGCGAGGAGGTGGCGGTCGAAGTCGATGTCGCCAACACCGGCATCCGAGCGGGCGACGAGGTGGTCCAGCTCTATATAACCCGCCACTCGGTCTCGGTGACCCGGCCCGTGCTCGAACTGAAGGGCTTTCGCCGCGTCACCCTCGAGCCGGGGGAAAGCCGTACACTGACCTTCACCATCCCCCCTGCGCAGCTTGCGTTCTGGAACCGCGACATGGTCGAGGTGAACGAGCCGGGTCCGGTGGTGCTCGCGGTCGGCAACAGCAGCGCCAGCCTCAAGACCACGGAGATTGCGATATCGTGACCCTCGAGACCGCTTTTCCGCTGTCGCGCCGCAACGCGCTGGCGGGGATTGCCGCCCTGCCCCTGCTCGGTTGCGCAAGGGTCGGGCCCGCCACCACCGGGCCCGTTCCCGCGACACCCTCATTCGTTGTCGGCAGTCTCGACAGCCTCGCGCGGCGCTCCGGACGGCGCTGGGGCAGCGCGATCAACTGGAATTCCGGGCCCTCCGGCGCCTCGATCCGGAACCCGCGCTACACCGGCATCGTCCGCGCCGAATGCGGCGTCGTGGTGCCTGAGAATGAGATGAAGTGGCAGGCGACACGGCCCGCGCCCGAACGCTACGATTTCGCCCGGATGGACGCGATCGCCGGCTGGGCTGCGGCCAATGGTCAGGCGCTGCGCGGTCACACATTGCTGTGGCACCGCCCGCAATGGTTTCCCGAATGGCTCAACACCTATGATTACGGCGCCAATCCAGTGCGCGAGGCCGAGCGCCTGCTGACCGATCACATCCGCACGGTGACCGAGCGCTATCGCGGGCAGATCACCAGCTACGATGTGGTCAACGAGGCGATCGATCATGATCGCAACGCCACGATCGAAACCAGCATGAGCCGCGCGATGGGGAGCCCCGAGGCGGTGCTCGACCTCGCCTTCCACACCGCGCGCGAGCAACTGCCCGAGGGCGAGCTGGTGTATAACGATTACATGAGCTGGGAGCCCGCGCATGCCGCGCATTGCGACGATGTTCTTCGGTTGCTCGAGGGCTTCCGCAAGCGCGGCGTGCCCGTCGATGCCTTGGGCATCCAGTCGCATATCGAGATCTTCTCGCTCGACCGTACAACCGGCGTCGGTCCCTATCGCGAACGCGAATGGCGAAGCTTCCTCAATGAGGTGGTGGCGATGGGCTACCGGCTGCTGATCACCGAATTCGACGTGAAGGACAGGGCGCTGCCGACCGGCATCGCGGCACGCGACGCGAAGATCGCGGACTACACCCGGCGCTATTTCGACCTGATGCTCGACTATGATGAACTCGGCGACGTCCTCGCCTGGGGTATGGTGGACGAGTTCAACTGGCTGCAGGGGTTCGCCCCGCGCGATGACGGGCTGGAAGTGCGCGGCACTCCCTATGCCAGCGACTACAGCGCCAAACCGATGCGTCAGGCGATCGCCGCTGCCTTCGCGGCGGCTTCCGCCTGACCAGGGCCTCGGGGCCGATCCATCAGGGTTGCACCAAGTAAAACGGCCGGCGTTGCAGCCGGCCGTTTTCTTTTGCCTTCACGCGGCGGGGTCCTGGCAGGACCTAACCCGTCATTTCTTCCAGCTCCTTGCCCTTCGTCTCGACGATGAGGGCCTTCACCAGGAACCAGCTGATCACGGCGGCTGCGGTGTAGAGCGAATAGGTGCCCGCCAGCCCCAGCCCGCTCGCCAGCGAGGGGAAGCTCTGCACCACCAGATAGTTCGCGCCCCATTGCGCCAGCCCCGCCACCGCCAGCGCGCTGCCGCGCATCTGGTTGGGGAACATTTCCCCCAGCATGACCCACATCACCGGGCCCCAGGAGAAGTTGAAGAAGATCACATAGAGATTGGCCGCCACCAGCGCGGTATAGCCCGCCGTCTCGCTCAGCATCAAATTGCCGGCGGCATCGGTGCCCGCGCCGGAAAAAGCCCAGGTCATCGCCCCCAGCGTCACCGCCATGCCGGCCGAACCGATCATCAGCAGAGGCTTGCGGCCGATCCGGTCGATCAGCACCAGCGCAGCGAGCACCGCAGCGATCGAAACCGCCCCCGAGACGATGTTGCGTTCCAGCGCGACTGCTTCGGATACCCCGGCCAGCCGCCAGAGCGTCTCGCCGTAATAGAAGATGATGTTGATGCCCACGAACTGCTGGAAGGTGGCCAGCATGATCCCGGCCCAGACGATGGGGCGAAAGAAGAACCGGCCGCCCGTGATGTCCTTCAGGCTGGGGCGGTGATCGGCCACGAAGCTGGCGCGGATCTCGCCCACCTTGCGCGCCGCTTCGTCTGGACCGAACAACCGGGTCAGGACTCCCGCCGCCTCGGCATGGCGGCCGCGGCTGACCAGGTAACGCGGGCTTTCCGGGATGAACAGCAGCGCCACCAGAAACACGACGGCCGGAATGGCCTGAGCCAGATACATCCAGCGCCACGCCTCGCGCCCGCCGATCTGCCCCAGCGAATCGCCCGCGGTCTGGGCAAGCACATAGTTCACCACGAAGGCCGCGGTGAGGCCGATGATGATCATCACCTGCTGCACCGTGGTCAACCGTCCGCGGATATTGGCTGGCGCCACTTCGGAGATATAGAGCGGCGACAGCACCGAGGCAGCGCCCACCGCCATCCCGCCCGCAAAGCGCGCCAGCACGAACAGGGCGTGCACCTCGGTAAAGCCCTGGATAAGCGCACCCACCAGAAACAGGACGGCGGATATCAGCATCACCTTGCGGCGACCGATCGCATCGGCCAGCCGGCCCGCCAGGAAGGCACCGACCGCGCAGCCGATCAGCAGCGAACCGACGGTGAAGCCAAGCGCCGCTTCACTAAGGCCGAATTCGGCGGTCAGTCCGCCCTGCGTCCCGTTCACCGCCCCGCTGTCATAGCCGAACAGCAATCCGCCGATCGTGGCGACGGCGACGATCGCCGAGATTAGCGCCATGTTGACGCGATTTGCGTCGAGTCCCGTGGTTATCATAAATCCCCTCTCCCGCGCCCGGAACTTAGGTCCGGTGCACATTATGGTAGCGCTACCTTGAACCGGGTCGGGCTTGGGCGCAAGGCGGAATCTTCGCTCCCTTCGGTGCGCTCTCGGGTGATCGCCGCTGGCGGTCGCTCGCAGCTTGGCAGCTCTGTTGAACCCAGCACCCGGGGAAACTCTCGTCCGGGACATTCGAAGAGTCGGTCAGCCCGCTTCCGGCGTCGGCCGCTCCCGTTCGGCTTGACGCAGGATGCGCGCGAGCGAGAACCAGAAGATCGCGAACAACACGATGCTGAAGCCACTCGACCACGCAAGCTTTTCCCAGCTGGGATCCTTCCAGATGAAATAGCACAGTTGGAAAATGTTGAGCGCGACGATCCCGCGCAGCATCCATTCGACATTCAATTTATGCAGGATGTAGCTGCCGAACGGCGCCATGAGCAAAACCACCGGATAGGCGCACAGCCAGGTGCGGATCTGATAATCGCCGATGTCGCCGTCCCAGACGAAGCGATAGGCAGAGCCAAGGATGCTCACAGCCGCCATCGTCATGATGCCCATATGCGTGGCCACTTTCTCGTTCATGCGAAAACGCGTTACCAGCATGGTGTAGAGAACGATGTCCGCCCCGGTCCCGAACAGGCTGGCACACATGCCGCCGACGATCAAAACCCCCGCGAGCATCGCTTGGTCGCCGCGGCCCTTCGCTCCCAGCACCAGCCGATCGCCGCGATGCCTGCTCGAAATATAGGCGAGCGCAAAGGTCAGGATGAGACTGAGGAACAGTGCCTGGATGATGAAGACCGGGATCGATTGCAGCAGCACCATCCCGAGCACGAAACCGAGAAAGCTGACCGGCACGAACCAGAGGAGGGGCTTATAGGCCGCCAGGTCGCGGCCTTTGCGCGACAGGATCCAGATGCTCGCGCTGGTCATCCCGACCGACTGGATCATCAGGCTGAAGTCGCGCGCCATCTCGCGCTCGATGTCGAAAAACACGCTGAGCACCGGAAACGCCACGGCCCCGCCGCCCTCCGGCGTCAGGCCTGCGACGAAGGCGCCCAGCACCATGATCGCGGGATAGTGCCAATGGTCGAGCAGGAAAGGGATGGAGTTGAGGGAAGCGAACAGCAATATCCACAGCAGCATCATGCCGAGGTACCAGCCGCGGAATATCCGGCTCTCGAAGAACATCGCCCGCCCGCCCCTTCACCACGCCCCGCATTCTCGCCGAGAATTGTTCTTGGGGTTTAACGCAAAAGCCGGGGTCTGCAATTGGCGGAACGGCACATGCGCAGCGGCCGTACTTCCTGCCGGAAGGCGGGGCCAAATCTTATCTGAGGCCCGCTATTCGCTTGCGCGCTCTCGACAGGATCGCTTGTTTTTCGTCGTTATCCGCTTCAGTCCATTGGCCGATCTCTTCCAGCAGGCGGCCGCATCCCGTGCACCATCGCTCGTTCGGGTCGAGCCGACAGGCCTTGATGCACGGGGATGGCACAGCTTCCATGGCTAGCCCGTCCTCGCCATCGGGCCGACGGCGTGAGGCCCTCGGTCCTGACAGATGGCGACGAACGTGAAGCGCTCCTTGGTCATGAGTTTCGCCAACGATCTGGCACGGCCTCCTGATTCATATGCACGAGCGCCACGCTCCGGACCAACACCATCGACCGTAGCTTTTCGACGAGCAGCGCGGTCCCCTCATCCGAGATCCGAACCACCCCTTCCAAAATCTTCTCCTCCAGGCAGCTGTCGATCACGATACGGCCAGGAGCAATTCCAAGCTGCAAAGCGAGGTTCAGTACTCTTAGCGGCATTTCCAGCCCCGGCTCTCCACGTATCTCGAGACCTCCGGCATTGGCCGCCTTGTGCCCAGCGGTCGCATTGACACTCATGCGGCGAGGACCAGACCCGTTTTTACCCGCTCGCGCGCCAGGCTATCCGCTGCCAAATTCGGGGCCACACCGAGCTGATCGGCGCGTGCCAGCACCCGCGCGAGACGCTCTGCCGTACCATCGACCCGGCGGACCACTTCGGCGGTCTCCCAGCCGAGATGTTCCGCCGCGACATTGATGATGCCCCCGGCGTTGACGACGCAGTCCGGCGCATAGAGTATTCCTCGCTCGGCCAGACGCACCCCGTCTGCCTCGGAGACGAGCTGGTTGTTGGCCGCCCCGCAGACGATCCTCGCCCTGACCTTGGCGGTGGTGACCGCATTGAAGACGCCGCCCAGCGCGCAGGGCGCGAGAATGTCCGCCCTAACGCCGCAGAACTCGCTCACGGCGACCACGGCAGAACCGGTCTCGGTCGCGATCTTCGCAAGACGCTCGGAGTTGGTATCCGCTAGCACCAGCTTCGCGCCGCATGCGTGGAGCAGTCTTGCCAGCGCGCCACCGACATTGCCGACGCCCTGGATCGCCACGGTGCAGTCCGCAAGCGGCCTGTCCAGATGCTGCTGCGCCAGATACTCCATAGCGCCGTAGACGCCGCGCGCCGTCCATGGCGAGGGATCGCCTCCGGGCCGTCCGGGCACCTGGGCGAGCCCCGCCACATGCCTGGTTTCGGAGGCGATCGCCTGCATATCGCCGACGCTGGTGCCGACATCCTCGGCCGTCAGGTAGCGACCGCCAAGCTTCTCGACCTCGCGGCCGAAGGCGGCAAACAGCTTCTCCCGGTCGTAAGATCCTTCGGGCACGCGCAGCACCGCCTTGCCTCCGCCCAGCGGCAGCTCGGCAAGCGCGTTCTTGTAGGTCATTCCGCGCGCCAGCCGCGCCGCGTCGACCATCATCTCCTCGCGCGAGGGATAGTGCCAGAAGCGGCAACCGCCCGCTCCCGGACCGAGCGCGGTCGAATGCAGCGCGATCACCCCGTCGAGCCTGGCATCCTCGTCGCGAAGCAAGAAATATTCGGTATCCAACTCGTCCTGCCCATTATTCTTCATCGAAACCCTCCTGATTGGCTTGCGGGCATTATCGAGCGCGCAAGCGGGAAAGTCCTGTCTCATTTCAATGGAATTGGCGGCAAATCCGAATATACTGACCGCACTTTGCCGCTTCGGAGATTATTTTGACCCCGCTCGATGAATACGAGAAGAAGATTCTCCGCGAGCTGCAGCGCGATGCCAAGCAGACCACGGCGGAGATCGCCGAGAAGGTCGGGCTATCGCCCTCGCCCTGCTGGCGGCGGATCGCGCGGATGGAGCGCGACGGCATCATTCTGGGTCATGTGGCGCTCGTCGACCGGCGCGCGGTCGGGCTCAACGCGCATATCTTCGCGCAGGTGAAACTCAACGCGCACGGCCGCGCAAATCTCGACGAGTTCAGCGCCGCGATCGGCGCCTTTCCCGAGGTACTCGATGCCTATGTGCTGATGGGGACGACCGACTTCATGCTGCGCATCGTCGCCGAAGACATCGACGCCTACGAGCGGTTCTTCTTCGACAGCTTGAGCAAGCTGCCCGGGGTGCAAGAAATCAACTCCACCGTCGCGCTGTCGCAGATCAAGTCGAGCAACGAACTGCCGATCTGACCCGGGTGCCCCAGAGACGGTCTCCGGTTCGAACCGAGTTACCGTTCGCGCGCCGCTTCCGCCGCGCGCATTAGCCGCAGGACATTGCCGCTGGTCATCTTCTCGATATCCGCCTGGCCGTAGCCCGCTTCGAGCAGGCGCTGCGTCACCACCGGCAGCGCCGTGATATCCTCCAGGCCCTGGATGCCGCCGCCGCCATCCCAATCCGCTCCGAAGCAGACGTGATCCACCCCGGCCACTTCGATCAGCCGGAGGAGCGCCCCCATATATTGCTCGAAGCTGGTGGCCCACATCGGCTCGGTGGCATCGAGCGCGCGCCACTGGCGGATCAGCTCCTGCTGTTCCGCGGGCGAGAGATCGGCGATGCGCTCGTAGCGTTCGAACAGGGCGCCGCGCTCCTGGGTCATGTTCATCGTGCCGAGGAACACGGACGACATGCACATCGCGCCGCCGCTCTGCGCGAGCCGGCGGATCCGCGCATCGTCGAGGTTGCGCGGGTGATCGAACGCCGCGCGGGGCGAGCTGTGCGACAGCACCAGCGGCGTCCGCGACAGCGTCACCATTTCGTCGAAAGCCGCATCCGAGGAGTGGCTGGCGTCGATGACCATGCCGAGGCGGTTCATTTCCGCGACCCAGCGCCGACCGAGCGGGCTGAGCCCGCCCCATTGCGCTTCGCCGCCCGCGGCGTCGGCGAACTGGTTGGTGACCGAATGGACCGGCCCCGCCATGCGCACGCCGCGATCGTAGAATTCGCCCAGCAGTGCGAGATCCTCACCCAGCGGGTAGCTGTTCTCGATCGCCTTGAGGGCAATCAGCCGGTCGGCGGCCGCCAGCGCCTCCACCTCATCCGCACTGCGCGCAAAGCGGATCATCTCCGGATGGGCGCCGATCTCGCGGTCGATCGCGTCCGAACGTCCGCGCGCAAAGGCCAGCGCCTCGCGGTAGCCTTGCGGCGTAAGCTCGCCCTGCGCGGTGTAGATGACGAAGAATCCGCCATCGAGATGCCCTTCGGCCATCCGCCCCAGATCGACCTGCGCGATCTCGGTCGCGACATCGTGACGCCCCGAGAAATCCCAGCCCTCGCGGCCGAAATTGATCGGGGTATCGAGATGGGTGTCGAGCACCAGCAGGTCGCGGTGCAGAGCCGCGCTGTCCGGTGCCTGGGTCAGCGTGGGGGCGCAGGCCGAAAGCGCGAGCGCGGCGAGGGAGGCGGTGGCGATGCTCTTCATTCTGCTTCTCCGACCGGCTTGAGATCGAGATCGTGATAATCCCAGCTGAAATCCGCGATAGGGCTGACCGCCTTCAGGGTCACCCTTGTCACCGCGCCATCGGCATCGAGCGCAAAGGTGACGAAGGCGGGTTCGATCGCGGGATCCGCGAAGACGGTCTTGAAGGTATCATATTGCCAGTGCTCGAGCCGGCCCGCCATCCGCGGGGTGGTGGTGAAATCGATCGTCAGACCCTGCGGGTCCTCGGCGACCACCACATCGCCGTACCAGGCGTCGCGATAGCGCCCGGCATAGCGTTCGTTTGCAAGCGAAGGCCCGACCTCGACCGGGGTGGCGCTGGACTGTTCGAGAAACCGCCTGCCGCCCTCCAGCCGCTCCTCGAACCAGTCCTGCCACTTGGTGGTCCAGTCGAATTCGGGCTGGTCGAGATAATGGTCGAGCAGATCGTAGGTCAGACCCAGCAGCATGCCGCTCTCCTCGGAGTTCAGCATGATCGCGAAGCCGACATCGAGATCGGGGATCATGACCACCCTCGTGATCGAACCGAAGACCCCGCCGCCATGCGAGACGATCCGGTGGCCGCGATAATCCTGAACCTGCCAGCCCAGCGCGTAGGACTGATAGGTCGGCTGGGCGGGCTTGAGCGATTCGGGCAGCACCGGGGTCGGCATCGCGGTGACCGGGGCCCACATTTCTCGCGCCTGTTCCTCGCTGAACAGCCGCCCCCCATCCGGGAGCGCGCCATGCGCCAGCTGGATCTTCAGCCAGGCGGCCATATCCTCCGCGCTGAGCGCGAGACCGCCCGCGGGCGCCGCACTGCGACCCAGCTCGTCGCGCTCGTCGAGCACCTCCTGATCGCCAAGCCCGCGCAAGGGGCCGTTGAGCCGCGCATGCGGGTAGGAGCGGTTGGGGATCCGGAAGCGATCCTCGCTCTCGCTGGTGGCATTGTCCATTCCGCCGGCGCGCAGCACGCGCTCGCGGACGAAATCCTCCCAGCTCTGCCCGGTGACCTCCTCGATCAACTGCCCCGCCACCGCGTAGAGGATGTTGTCATAGGCATAGGCGGAGCGGAAACTGGTCTTGGGCTCGAGATACGCGACGCGTTCGACGGTTTCCCGCCGGGTCAGGCTGCTGCGCGGAACGAACAGCAGGTCGCCCTGCCCCAGCCCCAGGCCGCTGCGGTGCACCAGCAGGTCGCGGATCGTGATCTCGCGCGTGACCCAGGGGTCGTACATGCGGAACCACGGCATATGCTCGATGACCGGATCGTCCCATTCGATCCTGCCCTCGTCGACCAGGATGGCGAGCGCCGCGGCGGTCTTGGCCTTGCCGGTTGAGCCGGTCTGGAACAGCGTCTCGCCGTCCACCGGCGCGGCTTCGCCCAGCCTGCGCACGCCCCAGCCGCGCGCCAGCGTCGTCTCGCCCTGTTCGACGATCGCGATGGCGACGCCCGGCGCGCCGATCTCTTCGCGGAGCGTCTCGACCTCCTCGGCAAAGTTCTCCGGCGGTTCCGCCCAGGCTGCAACGGGGAGCGCGAGAAGTGCCGCGGAGGCCAGCAGATGGAGGGGTTTCATGAGCGGGTTTCCGTTCTTTGCAGGGAGCGGTGGGCGAGCAGGCGGTAGGCCGCGATCGCCACCAGCGGCACGACATAGACCGCGAGGAACAGCCAGGCGAGGAAGCGGTAGCCGCTGGCGATCAGGTCCACGAGACCGATCCGGGCGGCGACCACCATGCAGCCCGCGAGAATGACGGCGCCGATCGCCGCCCGCGCCAGGGTGCCGAGACGGGACCGCCCGCGGGCCTCCCACGCGCCCGCGATCCGTTCGTTGACGGCATGGATCGCGCCGACCCCGCTTTCGAGCAGCGCCGCGAAGATCATCAGCTGGAAGATCACGGCGAAACCGGGAATCGCCATCTGTCGCAGCAGGAAGTCCGAGGGCAGCGTCTCGGCGCCGATCTCGGGATAGAAGGCGACCATGGCGACGAAGAAAAGGATCGCCGGGAGCATCGTCAGCGGCCCTGCAATCACCCCCGCCACGATCGCATCGCGTCGGCTGGTCAGGTGGCGCAGCACGGGGAGGATGATCACCGCTCCTACGATGTTGTAGCTCGCATAAGTGAGCCCGCCGGCCAGCCAGCCCTCGAGCGGCGCGGGCGAGGCGGCAAAGCCGTCGCCGATACGGTCGCCGAACGAGACCAGTGCGAGCACCAGGAACAGGGCGTAGACCGCGTAGATCAGGAAGGAGGCGTAGCGGAACAGGCGCTCGACCGCCTCGGTGCCGAAGGAGACCACCGCCAGTATGGCGAGCGCCAGCATGACCGAGCCGACGACCGCGGGCCAGCCGAAGGTCGCCGCGCCGATCTCGCCCGCCGCGGCCCCGAACACCGCGACGATCAGAATCACGAAGATCAGATAGGCGATCTCGAACAGCACCCATGCCGGGCCCAGCAATCCGCGGAAGAAGGACCGGTAATCATAAGCCTGCATCTCGCGCGCCATTGCGAAGGTGACTGCAGCGACCAGGCTCCAGATCGCGGTGGCTAGCAGCATGGCGGCAAGGCCGCCCCAGGGCCCGGCGGGGATGAAATATTCGGCGAGCTCGCGGCCCGTGGCGTAGCCTCCGCCGATGATGACCGCCTTGAGCGCGAAGCCGGGCAAGAGGAAACGCTGGAACCAGCTGCTCTTCGTCCGGGGTTCGCCCGCGATCATGCGAGACAGGCGTCCACGAGCGCTTCGAACGCCGGACCGCCGCGGACCGGATCGGCGACCGGCATCCCCAGCCGCTCACTTTCGTCTGCGAGGAGCTTGTGCGCCTCCCCCTCGCTCAGGCTCGAGGTGTTGAGGCTTACTCCGCCGCAGCGGATCGCGGGATTGGTCCGGCTGCCGAGGCGGATGGTCATGTCGATGACCTCCTCTATCGTCGGCAACTCGAAGCCGTCCAGCCCGAGGATCGTCTTGCGGGTCGGATCGTGGCAGACGACGAAGACATCGGGCTGGCTGCCGTGCAGCAGGCCGAGCGAGACCGCAGCGTAGGAGGGATTGAAGATCGAGCCCTGCCCCTCGATCACGTCCCAGTGCTGCGCCGGTGCATCGGGGCTCAGCACTTCGGCCGCGCCGGCCTCGAAGTCGGACACCACCGCGTCCATCGGGATGCCGCCGCCCGCGATCATGATGCCGGTCTGGCCTGTCGCGCGGAAATCGGCGTGTAGGCCGCGGGCCACGAAGGCGCGATGCAGCGCCAGAGCGGTGTATTTCTTGCCCAGCGCGCAATCGGTTCCCACTGTCAGCAACCGCTTGCCGCTGCGCTTGCGCCCGGTACCGACCGGAATGGAGGCAGGAGGCGTGCGAACATCGATCAGCCGGCGATTGTTGCGCTTGGCCGCTTCCGCGAGCGCGGGCACGCTCGCCAGGCGGACGTGCAGCCCGCTGATAATGTGCAGACCGGCATCCAGCGCTTCGACCAGCGCCTCGATCCAGCCCTCGCCCAGCACCCCGCCTTGATTGGCCACCCCGATGACTAGAGACTGCGCTCCGGTTTCACGAGCCTGCGCGGGGGTGATTTTATCCAGGCCGGTCGACACTTTCGCACCGGGCAGAGCCATCTCGCCCACGCATTGCTCGGGAGCCCAGTGGGCCAGGCCAAACGCCGTCTTGGCAAAGCTGGCTTCCGTCGTGTCGCCGAGAAACAGCAGATAGGGTTGCGGCAGGACCAGACCCTCGGAAATACGTGGAAGAGGAGCATTCATGACGGCGAGATTCCGGTGCAGGCGCGAAAGGCGGGCGGAAACGCCGGAGCCGATCCCGGGCGGGATCGATCCAGCGGTGCGAAGACGGGCGCAATTGCGGCGGCAAGCAAGCCCCGGCGCGCTGGAAGCCCGACCAAGGGATCTGCATAACCGTAGCCGACCATTTTTGCGCCCCTTTTGTCTGAATTAGGACATAATATCCTAATCAGAGAATTGTCAACTGGATCGATCGCGCCTACCAGCCCCAAATTCCCGATCGACAGTGAATCAGGCCATCGCGATAGGCGACGCCCGGCTCGCGATCCTGCGCGAGAAAGGTCGGACCATCGAGATCGACCACGTCGCACAATTGCCCCAGCAGATAGGATGGAGCCATCGACAGGCTGGTGCCCATCATATTGCCGACCATGATCCCGAGCCCGAGCTTGCGGGCTTCGCGGGCGATGGCGAGCCCCTCGGTAAGCCCGCCGCACTTGTCGAGCTTGATGTTCACCATATCGAACCGTCCGACCAGCGAGGCCGTGTCGGCGAGCGTCACGGCGCTCTCGTCCGCGACGAAGGGGAGCGGGCGCTTGATGCCGTCGAGTTCGCCTTCCGCGCCGCGTCGAAGCGGTTGTTCGAGCATCGCGATCTTCGCCTCGGCGAGCGCTGGCAGGAGCCTGCACAGCGTGTCGATCGTATAGCCCTGGTTGGCATCCACCCCGATCCATGCCGCTGGTCGCGCCGCCCGGACTGCCGCCAGCCGAGCGAGGTCGAGCACCAGCTCGCCCGTCAGCTTGAGCTTGATCGGAGCATCGGGATCGAGCGCGAGCGCCGCTTCTGCCATGGCCGCCGGTTCTCCCGCCCCCACGGTGAGCGCCGACGGCAGCGCTCGCGGCGCATCCAGCCCGGCGAGCTTCCAGACTGGGCATCCGCTCTGCTCGGCTTCGAGCTCCCAAAAGGCGCAGTCGATCGCGTTACGCGCGCCGCCCGGCGGGAGCAGTGCCTGCAATTCCTCGCGAGAGGCGCCGGCTTCGATGGCGGCACGCGCACCCTCGGCCTGGGCCATCATGTGGTCGACGTCGTCGCCGAGATAATAGACCCCGGCCCCCTCGCCCCGCCCGCGGTGCTCGCCGTCGGACAGTTTGGCGACGAGCACGCGGGTCTCGGTGAAGACGTGGCCGGAAATCCGGAACGGCTGGCGATAGGCAAACCGTTCGACGGTCAGCTCGAGTTGCAATCGCGGATTCGCAGGCCTCGTCATCAATAGACCATGCCGAAGCCATAGAGCTTAAAGCCCAGCGTGACCCATACCAGCACGGCCGCCGCGAGCACGAGCAGGAGCGCCGCGATCCGCATCGTCCAGGCGCGCTTGTGCGTCCAGCAGAGCCACAGATGCCAGGCCGACGCGACTAGCAGGCCGAAGGTCGCCAGCGGGGTCAGCACGCGCAGCAGGTTGATCAGCCAGTCGAGCGGCCCCCCGATGCTGCCCAGATCGCTGGAGAAGGAGAGGATCAGCCCGATCCATCCCGCCACCGCGAGAAGGGTCAGCCAGGCGAAGCCGCGCGACACGCGCCACGCCGAGAGCGATTTGCCATCCAGAGCGAAACTCGCCCCGAAGCGTCGCCTTACCAGCGCGCGCACAGGCCAGGCGATCGCCGCCAGCAGCACCAGCGCCAGCGCCGCCAGCAGCGCGGGTATCAGCCAGGCGGGATTGTAGGCGGCTGGCGCAGGCTCGAGCATCATGAAGGGCGAGACCGCATCCAGGCTCACACGCGTGACGCGGCCATCCACCACCTCGGCAACCAGTCGTTCGCCGGTGGCGGTATCGCGCCACACGAAGGGTTCGACCTCGACCCAGTCGCGCGCGCCGGCGGTAAGCCCGTCGAGCGCGGGGAAGGCGATCTTGCCATCGGCACCGACGGAGATCTCCAGCGAGCCGAGCAGGCCGAGCACGCTCATGAAATTCGTAAAGGAGCCGCGGCTGCTCACGTAATTGCCCGCGAGCAAGTCGGCGTGCTGGCGCGCGGTTTCCTCGTCCACCCGGGTTTCGCTGTCCTCGCCGGGGAGGTAGCGATCGGCGAAGCCATGGAACAGCGCGCTGCGGATGGCGCCCGATGCGCCGGCCGCGCCGTCGCTGTTCATCGAGATGTAGACGCCGATGTCGTCCTCGGGGAACAGCCACAAATAGCTGTGGAACCACTGCGTGTCCCCGCCATGGGCAATTGCCCGGCGGCCGTTGACCCATTGCTCGTAGAAACCCAGCGCCATGGTGTTGAGCGGGCCAAGGCCCGGCGCCTCGTACTCATGCATCATCCGCGCGGTTTCGGGGCTCAGGACGGCGCCGCCCTCGTTGAGATGCGCCATCATGAACTTGCCCATGTCGGCGCCGGTCGAGGACAGGCTTCCGGCGGGCCCGGGCACCACGATCTCGAACGGTTTGGGCTCCTCGGTTGCGACCGAATATCCCTTTGACATCAGCGGCTCGAGCGCCTCCGGCAGGGGCTGGCGGAAGGTCGAGCGCGTCATCTCGAGCGGGGCGAACACGCGCTGGTCGAGATAGTCGTCGAAACTCATCCCGCTGACCCGTTCGACGATGTGGCCCGCCAGCGCCGTGGCATAGTTGGAATAAGCCGGGGTCGTCCCGGGAGCGAAGACCCGTTCGGGCAAGGCGAGCGGCATCAGTTCGCCCAGCGACATCACCGCATCGGGATCGTCGGTGATCAGATAGCGGATCGATTCCTCGAAGCCCGCAGTGTGGGTCATGATGTGCCGCAGCGTGATCGGCTCGCCCTCGTAAGGCGGGATCTCGAATTCGAGATAGCGGTTCACATCGGCATCGAGATCGAGCCTGCCGGCTTCGACCTGCTGCATCACCGCGGTCCAGGTGAGCAGCTTGGAAACCGAGCCGGGGCGAAACAGCGTGGCATCGGGATTGACGGACTCGCGGGCGGCGACATCCGAATAGCCATAGCCCTTTTGGAGCACGACTTCGTCGCCGCGGACCACGACCACCACGGCCCCCGCGATCTGACCGCGCGCGAGTGCATAGGGAAGAAAACCGTCGAGCCAGGCTTCGAGATCGGCGGGGTCGAGATCCGCGGTCTCGGTCTCCCCCGGTGCGGCGGTCCGCAGGGGAGCGGCCTCAGTGTCCGGGGCGGGTTCCAGCAGGGCGGGCGCCTGCGCCGCGAGCGGCAATGTCGCCAGCGCTGCCAGCCCCAGCATGACTTTTCGAACCAAATGCATCGCCTTCTCCCCCGGTCCGCGCCGCCACCAGCATTTCGGCTGGACGTGGCACCCTTGATCAGTAACATGCACCGCTGAGCACGGTGTAGCTGATTTGGGACATAATGATCCTATTCAGAGAATTGTCAACGGGAGCGGTCGATCGATGGGAGTGCAGGCGAAACCACGGACGCTTGGCGAGGTGATGCGCGAGATCCGCTCCCGGAACGGCTGGACCCTGAAGGAAATGAGCGAAAAATCGGGGATCCCGGTTTCGACGCTGTCAAAGGTCGAGCACAACCGGCTGACGCTTTCCTACGACAAGCTCCAGCAGCTCAGCCAGCGGCTCAATATCCGCATGTCCGATCTGTTCGCCGAGGAAGATCCGGCGAGCGCCCCTCCCCGGGTCACGGGCCGCCGCAGCGTCGGCAAGCTCGACAACGCGGTCCGGGTGACCACCGACAATTACGACTATTTCTACCTCTGCACCGATCTGCGCCAGAAGCGGATGATCCCGATCGTAACGCGGATTCGCGCGCAGAGCGCCAAGGAATTCGGCGATCTGGTACGCCACCATGGCGAGGAATTCATCTATGTGATCGAAGGCGGGATCGAGGTGCACACCGAATTCTACGATCCCGTCCGCATCGATGCAGGCGAAGGCATCTATCTCGATTCCTCGATGGGCCACGCCTATGTGACCGCCGAGGGCTGCGAGGAAGCGGTGGTGCTCGGCGTCTGCTCGAGCGAGGACGGCGACCTGATGGATTCGCTCCTCAATCTTCATGGCTGAGCGGGTGCCGCGCCGGGCTGCTACAGGCTTGGAGCCGAACCGCCCTTTGCGCAAACCGGCCTGACAGCCGCCTGGACACCGCGACGCCGCGTAGCGCCAAATTCCCCCGACCCTCATCAACCCCGCTTGTCCTAACAGGGTTGACATTGCCCTGATTAGGACAATAGTCTCCTATTTGAAATAAAGTCGGCGCGGGGCGGCGATCGGCATTTTTCGGCCGACGAGGCGGACGCGGCGAAGGCTGCGCTCAATAATTCTGCATCGGATGCCGAATACGATGGGTTGGCGACAAAAACGTAACTGGCCGGGGGTTCAAATGCGGGGAACAATTATCATGAAGCAGGTCTTTCGGGTCGCGACGAGTGCCATAACGATCAGCGCGGCAATGCCCGCATTCGCGCAGGATGGCGGCGACGCAGCCGAGCCCATCAGCAATGAAATCGTCGTTACCGCCCAGAAGCGCGATGAACGCGTCCAGGACGTCCCGATCTCGATCAGCGTGGTGAGCGGCGAGCGAATGCAGCAGAGCGGTGGCTCGCAACTGACCGATTACGCCGCCTATGTTCCCGGTCTTCAGGTCGACAACGCCGGTTCGCCCGGTCGTTCGACGCTCTCCTTGCGCGGGGTCGCGCCGATCGGCCCCGGTGCGACGGTCGGTATCTATCTCGACGACGCCCCGATCGGCTCGAGCGGGATCTACAATCGCTCGCAGACCTTTACGCTCGACCTGCTGCCCTACGATATCGAGCGGCTCGAAGTGCTCCGCGGACCGCAGGGAACGCTCTACGGCGCCAGCTCGATCGGGGGGCTGCTCAAATATGTGACCGTGCAACCGGATCTCCAGGAACTCCAGGTGCGCGCCACCGGCGAGGCCTTCACGATCGCGCATGGCGACGATATCGGATGGGGTGCGAGCGCGCTGGTCAGCGTCCCCTTGATCGCCGACGAACTGGCGATCAGCGGCAGCTACTCGCGGCGCGATACTCCGGGATATATCGACAACATCCAGACCGGCGAAGAGGATGTGAACGATGCGGTCCAGCAGGGCGGTCGCGCGGCCTTGCTGTGGGAGCCAGGTTCGGCGCTGAGCGTCAGGCTGAGCGGGATCTGGCAATCGGTGGATTCCGACAACGTCAGCCTGGTTTACGAAGGCATGGGCGGCGGGTCCTTGGTCCCGGCGGCGGACTTTCTGAGCACCAATGCCCAGCTGGACGAGCCTTTCACCAGCGATTTCCAGTATTACTCCGGCTCCATCGCTTACGATTTCGGATTCGCCGAATTGAGTTCGACGACCTCCTACAGCAAGCTGGACATCCTCGAGGTAACCGATGCAACGCGCATTTTCGGCGTCGCATTCGGTGGCTTCGCGCCCTACCCGGCCACGCTGGTTCAGAAGAAATGGACCGAAGAAGTTCGCCTGACCTCGCAAGCCAGCGACCGGTTCGAATGGATGGTGGGTTTCTTCTACACCGAAGAAGACAACACGCAGAGCCAGATCGTTCGTGCGCTCGACGCCTCGGGTGAGCCGCTTCCGGGCATCGATCCCTTCGCCACCGTGGGCCTGCCCAATACCTACAAGGAACATGCCGTTTTCGGCAATGCGACCTGGAAGCTCAGCGACATGTTCCACCTCACGGGTGGCCTGCGCTGGGCGCGGAACGACCAGACCTTCAGCCAGATCACCCAGATCCCGCTCGCGGGGCTCGACATCAGCGGCGATGGCACGTCGAGCGAAGAGGTCGTGACCTACAGCATCAGCCCGCAGGTCAATCTGGGCCGCGACACAATGGTCTATGCGCGCGTGGCAACCGGCTATCGCCCCGGCGGACCCAATGTCGCGCTCCCGGGCTTTCCCACCACGGTCGGTTCGGAGCGGGTGACCAGCTATGAGGGGGGGATCAAACTCGGCCTGTTCAATCGCTCGGTGACGTTCGATGCAGCCGCGTTTCTGCTCGACTGGACCGATTTGCAGACATCCGCCCCGTTCGCGGGCGGCATCAACGGGCTGGTCAACGCCGGGACCGCGCAAAGCAAAGGGGTCGAGGCCGCGCTGACGATCCAACCGGCCCCCGGGATGACCTTGGGCTGGAACTTGGCCTACACCGATGCCAAATGCACCGAGACGACCGACGCCTGCACCGATGGCGACCAACTGCCCAGCGTGCCCCAGATCTCCACCGCAATGACAGCGGACTACAGCTTCGATCTCGGCGGCTCGGCCGAGGCGCGGGTGGGCGGTGCGATCCGGCTAGTGGGCGACCGAATTTCGGATGTCGAGAGTTCCGCGCTGGCAGTGCCGGTCGACGGATACGCGACCGCCGATCTCAACGCGTCGATCACCTTCGACAGCAAGTGGACGCTGCGGGCCTACATCCGCAACCTGACCGACGCGCAGGGGCGGATCACCACCAACGTGGCGACGACCAATCCCGGCTTCCTCTCCACCGCACCGCTGCAACCGCGCACCTTGGGCCTCGCGGTCGACCTGTCCTTCTAAAGTGCAGAAGTTGGATCGGATCAAGCCTTCCGCCAGCGCCGAACTGCGAGCTCAAGACCCTCCAAGGCGCAAATCCTGATCCCGGGCAATACGACCCCGGCAGGCCCCGCTATCGCCCGTCGAACCCGCTACAGGTCGACAAAGTCACGACTTTTGACCCTCAGTTCCGACCGAATTACCCCACTTCATGCAATGCGGGCCAAAGCCGGCGGGCCGATCTTGGCCGAGGGTAAAACCTGATTGGTTGCTTGATGAGGCGTGGTTCGAGAGAAGAGAGGGGTCGGCTCCTCGCCCGCCTTTCTGCTGCCTCCTCCTTCGATCTGGAAGGCTCTGGTCAGCTCGGCAAGTGTACCCACCTCCTGCGCAAGATTGCGCGCGGCAGCAGAGGTTTGCTCCACCATTGCGGCATTTTGCTGCGTGGAATGATCCATCGCACCGACACTTGTCGAGATTTCCCCGATAGCGAGGGCCTGCGCGTCGTTGTCAGTGGCCATGCTGCCGAGAAGATCATGAACCTGGTCGACGTTCTTGGAAATGTCGGACAGCGCGCCGTCGACCCGTTGGACCATCTCCACGGCTGCGCCGATATCGGTCTGCGTGGCGGTGAGCTGATCGCGGGCTCGACCAGCCTCTTCCTCGGCGCGCATCGCAAGCGCCGAGACCAGATCCGCGACCACCGCGAAACCCCGGCCGGCTTCACCCGCGCGGCCGGCCTCGACCGCCGCGTTCATGGCCAGTACGCGGGTCTGAAAGGCGATCTTGTCCAGGCCTTCGATGACGCTGTCGATGCCTTTCGCGGAATCCGCCACCCGTGTCATCGCCTGCACCGCTTCATCGGCAATTCCGCGTCCGCTCGAAACGGTCGCGATCGCTTGGTCCGCGCGCAGCACGGTCGACCGTGAAGCTTCGGCACTTGTGCGGATGCGGGCATCCATTTGCATAACGGCGGCGGAGGTCTGCTCCAGACTGGCCGCATTGCCTTCGGTACGGCGCGCGAGATCCTCGGAGGCATGCGCTATCTCGTTTACGCCGCCGTCGATCTTCTGAGCGCCATCGGTCACCGAGGCGATCATTTCGCGAATTCTGGCGAGGGCGTCGTTATAGCTGGTCTCGAGAGTCGCGAAGGATGCAGGCATATCGGCGAGAGTGCGGGTAAGGTCGCCCTCCGCCAGCGAGGCGAGAACGGAATCCAGCTGAGCCACAGCCGCTTCGCGCGAGGCCTGCGCTTCTTCGAAATAGACCGATAGCGACAACTCCATGTCGAGCAATGCCGCCTTGACGAGCGCAATCGTCGAAGCCTGCGCGGCCCCGGGATTCCACAGCGCGCGCAGCCGCTTCCAGAAAGGCGTCCGCCGAGCGACGCCTACGACGAGTTCTTCCACCACCAGCGCATAACTGCCGACATACCAGCGCGGCTCCAAACCGATGCGTGCATGGGTCGCACCGATGCGCCGGGTGCTCTCGCCATATGCGGCATCGAAATCGGCCCCGACGATGCGGTCCCAGTGCTTTTCCTGCGCAGCCTTTGCCTTGGCCAATTGCGCGGGGCTATCGAAGAAACTGGCGGTATGCGGCGTTCGCTGGGCGCGCGCGTAAAATCGGTCGAGCGCCCTGCCGATGATGGCGCGCACGATCGGCCGCGTGGAACGCAGTGCCTCGCGCTGCGGTGTATCCAGTTCCATGAACTCGAGGCGAGAACCAATGTCGTTAGTCAAGAAATGCTCCCAGAATTCAGAAGGCGGGGCAGGCTGCGCCAACCCAGTGTAATTGTAGAGGGATCGTGCGCAGGACGAAGTGCATCGAAGGAAATACCTGGCGCCGTGAGCCTGTGCAGTCGCTCCACCGTATCCGGAGAAAGCATGTCGACGGCAGCTTTGCGGGGCAGGAGGCGTGCTGCTGAAGTCCGGTGGCAATTGCGCCGCTATCGGTTTGCAGAGACCGCCAGATTTCGACCCGCTTCGGAAGTGGTCGAACTCCTATCGGGACGGTGTGACGACAGGAGGGCCTCCGCCCTCGTCGTAACACGCCTTCCGGCAAATCCCGTAGCAGGTTCTCGTAGCAGCCCCGCGGTCGATCAACGGCAGTCTTCTGCGATTTTGCGGCAGACGATGCGGCATCATTCCGTAGCAGTTTTGCGTAGCCCGCACGTTGGGAGACCGTCGGGTCGACGATTCCCCAAGCTTTTCAGTGTGTTCGGAAAAATGGTGCCAGAAGAGGCATCACATTCAGACACTTTTTCCGCATATTTTCAGATATTTAAGTAATTCGATTTATGCAAAGAGCCCTCAAAAGGCCCTCAAAAACCGCCTAATGCATTGGTTCGATGCCTCTTTCGGGACTCAAAATTGATTCTGCGGCACCAAATGACGCGGTCGATTTTTGTCTGCTTTGCGCCCCAATGTCGGTCGTAGCGTATCGCCTGACAAACGCCTGAAAGCGGACATACCTTCCGATAGGTCGTGAAGGCCGACTTTGGGACATTGCGGTCCATCGGCTGTCAAACGCGGCCGCGGATCGCTGCTGCGTGCTACACGCCAACTCAGTCCAAAACGTTCGAGGTTTCGGAAAACACGGTTTGCTTCCTTGCGCTTTTATGCGTGATAGGAGTAGGGGGTATACCTATGTCACATCTTACCGAAGCCAACGCCGATCTCGTTGCCCGCATTCGGCGCATCGCAGGTCAAGTGAACGCCGTGGAACGGGAGCTCTCGGCTAATGCCTCTTGCACTAAGGTGCTGCATCTAGTTGCAGCCGTCCGCGGCGCGGTGAACGGCCTGATGGACGAGATTATTGCCGAGCACCTCGAGGCGCACGTCGCGCGGGCCGGCCTCACCGACATGGAACGCGCTGAAGGCGCTGAAGAACTGCTGGCGGTAATCCGCCGCTACGCGAAGTAGGTTCACGGATGGCTACCCTGTCTGAAATCGACGCCCACACCCATGAGCATGTCTATCTTGGCGCCGCTCACGATGAGAATGCGCGGCGGACGCGTTGGGTTGTCGCCCTCGCGGCCGTGATGATGATCGGCGAGATTATAGCTGGCTATATGACCGGTTCGATGGCGCTGCTGGCGGATGGCTTTCATATGGCCACGCACGCTGGCGCGCTCAGCGTCGCGGCGGCTGCCTATTCTTATGCGAAACGCCACGCCCAAAATCCGGCCTATAGCTTCGGCACCGGCAAGGTGGGCGATCTTGCCGGGTTCGCGTCCGCCATGGTGCTCGGCCTGATATCCCTCGCGATCGGCGTCGAGTCAGTCGCCCGTCTCTTCCAGCCCATCACGGTCGCATTCGGCGAAGCCACCTGGATTGCGGTGATCGGCCTTCTGGTGAACGTTGCCTCGGCCTTCCTGCTCTCTGGGGGCCATGGCCACGATCATGGGCACCACCACGGCCACGATCATGACCACGGGCACCACCACGGTCACGGCGGCGACAACAATCTGCGTTCGGCATACATACACGTCCTGGCCGACGCCCTAACCTCGGTGCTCGCTATCGCCGCCCTCGTGGCGGGCCGATATCTGGGCTGGGTCTGGATGGACCCGGTCATGGGGATCGTCGGCGCGATCGTCATCGCGCGCTGGTCGTGGACGCTGATGCGGGACACGTCGGCCATCCTGCTGGACCGGACTGACGATCACGTCGCCGACGAAATTCGCGAGCTGGTCGAGACACCCGGGGACGCAAAGATCACCGATCTTCACGTCTGGCGTGTCGGACCGGAAGCTCATGCCGCCATCGTCAGTGTTGTCGGAAAGGCTGAGGTGACGCGCGAGCTGATCGAACGCCGACTCGCTCCGGTGCACGAACTCGCCCACCTCACCATCGAGCGTCGCTGAACCATGAAGTCGCCGTGCGTCGAACTATGCGGCTTCGATGGCCGTAGTGGCTGGTGCCGGGGCTGCGGCCGTTCGCGCGAGGAGGTGCGGCGCTGGCGTAATCTGCGGCCCGGCGATGCCCGTCGGGTGCTGGAGGAACTCCCGCGCCGACTGACGAAATTGGCGCAGAGGGACTCGCCAGCCCTGGAAAGCAATCCATGATCTATATGGCCATCAAGGCGGGGATCTCAGGGATACTCATAGCCGTCGCTTCCTCGCTGGCGAAGCGCTACCCCGGTTTCGGCGCGCTGATCGCGTCGCTGCCCCTCGTATCGGTGCTGGGCATGATCTGGCTGTGGAATGCAAAGCCCGACGCTGAGAACATGGCTGCGCACTCTGCGGCGACCTTCTGGTATGTCCTGCCGTCGCTGCCAATGTTCCTCGTCATCCCCGTGATGCTGCGCCACGGTCTGCCCTTCTGGCTCTCATTGGGGTTGGGGTGTCTGCTGACGATCGTGCTCTATTCCGCGATGACGTTGATCGGGCCAAGGTTCGGCCTTCGGCTATAATGGCAATGGCGGGGCCGATCCCACGTAGATGGTGTTCCCTAAATTGAACGGCCATTGAGACGGCAGGGCATTCTCAGAAACGACCGTTGATCGGAATGGGGTCTCGGCTGCAAGCCTAGCACGCTGAGGGCAAGCTAGTAGCTTCACCCAATGCAATCAGTGATCCTGTATGCGGGTGCGGCCTGGACGGGGGCCATGGGCGATCAACTTATCGGCTCGGAATGGCCAAAAAAGGATACGGACACTTTCACGATCCAACGGCCGCTTTGCTCGATCTGGCGAGCAAAACCGAACGTTCTGCTATCGGCCCAACATCGGCTACATCCTGAGCGTTACCTCGTCGGCCATTTCGGCCACGGAGAAATGCAATGGGATACTCACGTTACGATACAGCCGCGCGGCATCGTCCGGCTTGGAACGCTGGCAAGAATGTCGGGACGAAGCGTCCGCTGACCCAGAAGCAGATCTGGGCGATCCGCTTCCACCTCGATCGCGAAGGACGATTAAGGGACAAGGTCCTTTTCGATCTCACTATCGACAGCAAGCTACGCGGATGCGATTTGGTGAAGATCAAGATCGGTGACGTTGTTGCAGGCGCCGATATCCGCAATCGGGCAACGGTCATTCAGCAGAAGACCAACCGGCCGGTGCAGTTCGAACTCACCGCCGATGTTCGAGCCACATTGCTAGCATGGCTGGAACGCCGAGGCGGCTTGACGGTCGACTACCTGTTTCCGAGTCGTATAGACCCAGCAGGCCATATGAGCACGCGGCAGTATGCACGCCTGGTCGATGAATGGGTAACGGCGATCGGACTGCGGAAGGCAGAATACGGGACGCACTCGCTTCGGCGGCCGAAGGCGGCGATGATCTACCGAGCAACCGGCAACATTAGAGCTATCCAGATTCTGCTCGGGCACACGAAGATCGAGAACACAGTGCGATATCTCGGCGTCGACGTCGAAGATGCTTTGCTGCTGGCGGAGAGGACTGAAATCTGATCCAGATTGCGGTCGGCCGGTTATATTGGTCGACTGCTTTCGGGCCTCGAACAGTGCCATACCGTCGGCGTAGGAGTGGAAAGCTGCCTGACCGTTTCTGGCGAAATACGCAACAAAGCGGCTGTTCCGAAATGCTGCCGCCTGGTCTCTCTAGCGCCGTTCGACGTGATTGCTGACGGCGTAACCCTACCGATCGCTTGTCTTGTTTCTTTTGGCAAGCAGTTGTGACACACGCGCGACGTCGGAGGAGCGTAGTGAAATTCAATCGTCAGAAGCGTTCGGTTTTGAGCAACTTGTACGTCGTGACAATGTTCGGTGCAAACTGTCGCGCCGATTAGCGGAGTACGGGTCTCCCCTACGGATCAGAACTAACTTCAGGATTCAACTGGTCTGCAAGGCCATGCTTCGGCCAGCGCATTCCGCGCGCCCGCGACCATATGTACGCTCATGAAATAGCTGTTTCGCTCTGCCCAGCGCACGTATGCGCTCGCCAGCGCTTTCCGATCGGAGCGCGGCGCGCCGCATTCAGCCTTTCGTGCGGCGATCATCATGTCGAGGACGCCTTGAAGATAGGCTCCGCACGCCGGCTCATTCGTACGGCAGCTTGCAAGGAGGGCGGCGCCTCGCAAGCTTGGCGGCGACGACTGAGCCTGCACCTCAGCGTGATATGCTGGGGTCATCACGATCAGCGCGAGGGCTGCTGGGACGGTCTTCATCGCATTCTTCTCCCCGGGTTGGGCGGAGCTGAAAAGGCTGAATGGTGCGAACTCGCTTCAGCCTTGAGTTCCACCTTGCTGAAAGAGGTATCACCTTCAGGCTTCTGGTGATACAACTCTTACAACTCCATAGGTTCCAAAGATACACGAATGACAAACACCGATCGTTGCGCTTGGTTGCTCCTGATTCCGCAGCTTCCGGCGAAGCCCGCCTATCTGCGGGTCAAGGTGTGGCGGCGCTTGCAGGCGATCGGTGCCGCGCCGCTCAAAAATGCCGTTCACGCGCTCCCTGCCCGCGACGACACCCGCTCCCTGTTCGAGGAATTGCAGCAGGAAATAACCGAAAGCGGCGGAGAGGCGCTCATACTCGAGGCCCGGCTTGCCGGTGGAATGAGCGATGTGGACTTGCGCGGCGTATTCGATGCGGCGCGCGATGCAGATTATGAGGAATTGGCGCGAGAGGCGCGCGCGCTGTGGGAGGATGAAAGTATCGCTGCGGCCGACGTAAACCGGTTGCGGAAACGATTGAGCGAGACCGCCGCCATCGACTTTTTCGGGGCACATGGACGGCAGGCGGCGGAGGCCGCCATCGCCGAGGCCGAACGGCGTTCACAGCAACATCCCGACGTGAGCGGTCCCGGCGCGCCGGAACTGAAACGGTCGGAACTCACGCGTCGGCTATGGGTGACGCGCCGCCACGTCCATGTCGATCGGATTGCGTCCGCATGGCTGATACGCCGCTTCATCGATCCCGAGGCGCGGTTCAAGTTCGTCGACGGCAAGAATTATATGCCCGAACCCGGCGAATTGAGATTCGACATGGCCGACGCCGAGTTCACCCACGCGGGCGACTACTGCACGTTCGAAACGCTGGTGTTCCATACCGGTCTGGATACCGATGGGGCGCTCCGTGCGCTCAGCGAAATCGTGCATGAACTCGACATCGCGGATGGTCGTTTCGAGCGACCGGAAACGTCCGGAGTGGAGGCGCTGATTGCCGGCATCTGCGCGGAAACGGAAGACGACGAAGAGCGGATCGCACGCGGAACGACCGCGCTGAACGGCTTCTACGCGCACTTTTCCAGGAAGAAGGACGTCTGATTGATGAGAAGCGGCGAAGACATGTCGGTCGCGAACGATCCAGCGCAGGCGCACGGCGTCAGTTTTCGTGAGGCCGTGAAGGTCTGGACACGCGTCGCGGCGCTCAGCTTTGGCGGTCCGGCCGGCCAGATCGCGGTGATGCATCGCATTCTGGTTGAGGAGAAGCGCTGGGTCGGCGAGAACCGGTTCCTGCATGCCCTCAACTATTGCATGCTGCTTCCGGGGCCGGAGGCGATGCAGCTTGCCACCTATATCGGCTGGCTTCTGCACGGCGTTCGCGGCGGTCTCGTCGCCGGGTGCCTGTTCGTGCTGCCCGGCTTCATCGCCATCCTGGCGCTGAGCATCCTTTATGCGAGCTTTCAGGATCTGAGCTGGGTCCAAGCGGTGTTCTTCGGCATCAAGGCCGCGGTGCTGGCGATCGTCATCGAGGCGCTGCTGCGGATCGGCAAACGGGCGCTCAAGACCTGGCCGATGTATGCGATAGCCGCCGCCGCCTTCGTCGCAATCTTCGCCTTCAAGGTACCTTTCCCGCTGATCATCGCGGCGGCGGCGCTGGTCGGCTTTCTGGGCGGGCGCTTCGATCCGGCCCGCTTCCTCGTCATCAAGGGACATGATGTTTCGGACGAGGACGGCGCGGAAACCACCGACGCCCTCATTCATGCCGGCAGTCCGCAGAATGCACGGCCGAGCTGGGGCGGGTTAATCCGGACCGCGCTGACCTGGCTCGGACTCTGGGCCGCGCCCATCTTGGCCCTCATCGCGATCGTCGGGCCGGATCATGTCTTCACCGAGCTTGCGATTTTCTTTTCCAAGCTCGCTGTCGTCACGTTCGGGGGAGCCTATGCGGTGCTTGCCTACATGGCGCAGGAGGCCGTGCAGACGCATGGCTGGCTCGCCCCCGGAGAGATGCTGGACGGTCTGGGCATGGCCGAGACCACGCCCGGCCCGCTCATTCAGGTCGTGCAGTTCGTCGGCTATATGGGCGGCTTTCGCGAGGCCAGTGGCCTCAGCCCGCTGCTTTCAGGCATCGTCGCTTCCATCATTGTCACCTGGGTGACCTTCGTGCCCTGCTTCCTCTGGATTTTCCTGGGCGCCCCGTTCATCGAGAAGCTGCGCGGGGCCAAGCTCCTGACAGCGGCCCTCTCGGCGGTTACCGCCGCCGTGGTCGGGGTGATCCTCAACCTCGCCATCTGGTTCGCTCTGCACGTGGCGTTCGCCCAGCTCTTCCGATACCAGGGTTACGGCACAAACCTGCTTCTTCCCGATCTTGCCAGTATCGACATTGCGTCCGTCCTCATCGCCGCGGCGGCGCTCATCGCGATGCTGCGGTTCAAGGTCGGAATGCTCATCGTCCTCGCAGCAAGCGCGCTCGTCGGCGCGGCCTACTATCTCGCGGTATTGCCCGCATAAGAATTCGAAAGAACAAGGAAAAGACCATGAAACACACACGCACACTGCTCCTTGCCGCCATAATCGGATTGTCCGTTCAAGCGATGCCCGCCCTCGCACAAGACGATCCCGCGAATGTGGCCGCGCTCGTCTTCGAAGCCTCGCAAGCCCGGACGACAACGACTGACGATGGTGTCGTCCGCATCGGGAGGACGCGCGATGACGTGCCGGTCACGGTCGATGGCATGCGCCTGGACCCGCCCGCTGGCCTTGGCTCGTGGGCGGCGTTCAAGCCGGTCGAGGGTGGCTCGATGGTGATGGGCGACACGGTGGTCTTCGAGGACGAGATCACGCCCGCCATGGACGCCGCCCTTGCGAACGGATTGACCGTCACCGCCATCCACAATCATTTCGTCTTCGACGAACCGAAGGTGTATTTCATGCACATCGGCGGCCATGGCGAAACGGCCGAACTCGCTGCCGGGGTGAAGGCGGTGTGGAACGCGATCAAAGCCGTGCGCGAACGGTCACCCGAGCCCCAGCGCAGCTTCGGCGGTGCGACACCGGACGCGGACGGGGCAATCGATGCGGCGCCGCTGACGGACATTCTGGGCATGGAGCCGACCGTCAATGACGGGGTGGTGAAGTTCACCTTCGCTCGCCAGGGCCGGATGCACGGCGTGGAAATCGGCGGCTCGATGGGCCTTACGACGTGGGCGGCGTTTTCCGGGACGGACGATCTCGCGGCCGTCGATGGCGACTTCATCATGACGGAAGACGAGGTGCAGCCCGTGCTGCGCGCCCTACGCTCGCACGACATACATATCGTCGCCCTGCACAATCATATGATCGGCGGCGAACCGGCCTTCTACTTTCTCCATTACTGGGGCGTAGGACCGGCTGCCGAACTCGCCAATGCAATCCAGGCGGCGCGTGAGACGCAAGAGGAGTGAGATTTGGAACATCTACGGGTTCGGTCGGAGACCCCTTGAAAGGATCAATTGACTGATGGCCGGTCATGGGCAGTTTTTGGGTTGGGGCCCGGGCTGACTGAATGACCGGCATTTGAGTCGCTAGCCGAACGGCTGCTTTTCTTACTTTCAGGGTCGAGAGCGGATGGGCGGCTTACGGCCCACAAACCGACAGTTCTGGCGGCAATCGCGCCCTCTCGATTGAAGTCTCAATGTTGCTATTGCGAGTTACTCGCATAAAAGCTAGGCGGCGGCAAATCTCAAGGGAGTTTTGAATGTACCGCTATCTGGTCGGCGCGCTCGCGCTGGCACCGCTTTCGCCCGCCTTTGCCCAAACCACCGATGCTGCGGGAACGACCTCGTCGGACACGGATGGCGAGGATACGATTGTCGTCACCGCCGCTCGAACGCAGCTTCCGGCTAGCGCGCTGCCGCTGACCATCGACGTTGTTGATCGCGAAGCGCTCGAAAGGCAGGTCCTCGTTTCGGGCTCGACGGTGGACGCAGTCTCCGCGCTGCTGCCATCCTTCTCTCCGACCCGGGAAAAACTGTCCGGGGCTGGGGAAAGCCTGCGCGGGCGTGCGCCGCTTTATGCTATCAATGGCATTCCCCAGTCGACGCCTGTTCGCGATGGTTCGCGCGACGGCTACACGATCGACCCGTTCTTCATCGATCGCGTTGAAGTCATTTACGGCTCGAACGCGCTCCAAGGTATCGGAGCCACAGGTGGCGTGGTGAACCAGGTGACTGTCGGCGCGCCCCTCCAAGACGGCGTTTCTTTCCGTACCCTCTCGCAGGTCACACTTCCCGATGGCTTCGATGGCGAAGGTATTGGCGGGAAAACCGGCGCATTGGTCGGCTATCGCGCCGGACCGCTCGACGCCAGCTTTGGTGCTACGCTCGAGAAACGTGGAGCGTTCTTCGATGGCTCGGGAAATCGCATCGGGGTAGATGGCACCCAGGGAGAAATCCAGGACAGCGACAGCTGGTCAGTCTTCGGTCGGCTTGGCTATGTTCTCGCGAACGGTGCCCGTTTTGAACTAGTTGCGAACAGGTTCGAACTCGAAGGCAATGCCAATTACGTTTCCGTTGCTGGCGATCGCTCGGCCAACATCCCATCCACCAGCGAACGTGGCGCAACCCCCGGCGCCCCCCCTTCAAATACCGCCGAGCTTGTTTCAGCTTCATTGACCGATCCAGACCTCGCCGGCGGCACCTTTGTGTTGCAGGGCTTCTATAGCCGTACCAGCGACGTCTTCGGTGGCGGGGTGTTCGGGACATTTCAGGATCCAGCCATCGATCCCAGCAGGACCCTGTTCGATCAGTCGGCCAACCGCTCACGCAAGCTCGGCGCGAAGGTCAGCTACGAACGTGCGCTTCCGGGTATTGAAGACCTTGTACTGACCGCCGGATTCGATGCGTTGTTCGACCGTACCGCGCAGTCTCTCGTGCAGACCGATCGCGTTTGGGTGCCCCAGAGCGATTTCCGCAGTCTGGCTCCCTTCCTCCAAGGCAATCTGGCCTTGGCCGATGGAGTGGTGCGACTGGCAGGCGGTCTTCGCTATGAGAATATCGAACTCAATGTCGGCGATTTCACGACGCTCGCCAGTTACGGATCCGTGGATGTCGCGGGTGGCTCACCATCGTTCGAAGATGTGCTCTTGAACGGCGGTGTCATCATCGAGCCGATTGACGGGCTGCGCGCCTACGGAAGTTATGCCGAAGGTTTCACCATTGCCGATGTAGGCCGTATCCTGCGAGGGATTACCCAGCCGGGTGTCGACGTCGACGACTTCCTTTCCCTTGAACCCGTGGTCTCGAACAACCGCGAGCTGGGGCTCGAATGGGATCGCGGTGCCCTGAAGGCTTCGGCCAGTTACTTCTGGTCGTCGAGCGATTTCGGATCGCTTCTCGTCCTGCGAAACGATGTATTCGAAGTCGAGCGTCAGCCGATCGAGATCGAAGGCTTCGAGGCAAGTCTCGCATGGCAGACCCCACTTACCGGGCTTTCGCTGAGCGGGGGCTACGCGGCGCTAGAGGGGCAGACGGATGCGGACGGCGATGGCCTCGTCGACGAAGATCTCGACGGCGCGAACATTTCGCCCGACCGGGTGAATTTGGCAGCCGATTATACCTCGGGACGCTTCAGTGCGCGGGCGCAAGCTCGCATGTATCTCGAGCGCGAGTTCAACGACGCTTCCACGGCTACCGATTTCGAAGGCTACACGCTTCTCGATGCATTCATTTCGTATCGTGCGGACTTCGGAGAAATTTCGCTGGCGGCCCAGAACCTGACCGACGAGTTCTACGTCACCTATGACAGCGATACTGTCCGGGTAACCGACAACAGCCGCTTCTTCTCCGGTCGCGGACGCACCTTCACCTTGAGCCTGCGCAGCGAATTCTGATGCAGCTTCTGTCACTTCTGCATCGCTGGACAGGCGGTCTGGTCGGCTTGGTTCTCGCTGTGATCGGAATGTCCGGCACCGTTCTCCTGTGGGAAGACAGCTGGATCCTGCTGGACGGTGCCAACGACGCACCGGCCAGCAGCCCGGCCGAACTGGCCAGAGCGATCGAAGTTGCAGTTGAGACCGCACCCGGGCTGTCCCGCGTCACGTTTGCTGGCGGGGAGATCGGATTGCACCAGGCAATCTATTTGGACGGCAGCGGCGCGTACATTGCACAAGATGGGACCGTTATCGATCGATGGTCGGGCATCTGGGAGCGGCCCGAACTGTGGTTGTTCGACCTGCATCACTACCTGCTGATGGGAGAAGTTGGAAAAACCATCACAGGGGTTTTGGGGCTCCTCTTGCTGGCATTCACCATCACGGGTGCGATCCTGTGGTGGCGTACGAGAAAGACCTTCCGGTTCCGCCTATGGCCGGCGCGTTACACGGCTAGCGCAATCGTCAGGCATCATCGTGATCTGGGCGTGGTGGCATCGCCCTTGCTGCTTATCGCAGCTGCCACAGGCACAATGATGGTGTTCCCAGCCATCTTGGCCGTGTTGCTTTCACCGATCGCTACTGCCGATCCCAAGCCTGAACTCCCGAGTGACCTCGCGTCAGTCAGCGAAAGTACCGATTGGGCAGCTGTCATGGCTAACGCTCAATCAGCCTATCCTTCGGCTGCCCCCCGTCGATTGATGATGCCCGCTGCGCCCGGCGAACCCATTGCCATTCGCTTCCGCCAGGACTTTGAGTGGACCCCCAACGGTCGAAGCTATGCATGGGTCTCGCCGGAAAGAGGATCCATCGTTGCCAAGGATGATCCGGCGATAGGTGATGCAGCTTCTACCGTTGTCGAGAAGCTCTACCCGATACATGCCGCCAAGGTTGGCGGATTCCTATGGCGGATCGCAATGACCTTTGCTGGTTTGGCTCTTGTGCTGTTGGGTCTCCTTGCGAGCTGGTCTTTCTGGAGGGGTAAATTCACCAATCGCTCGCCTAATGTCATGGCCCCAGCAATGACGGTGAATTCAGGCGATCCGAAGCCCTGAGACTGCGACGTCCGTTTTGGGCATTTCTGGAGCCAACTTCTGACAGTCTGCTAACGGCCCAGTTCCAGACCTCGAGAAAGGCACATTGGGCGCTAATGCGGGCCGGATTGCGAGCCTCGACACCAAGCTCTTCAGAATTTTTCTTATACGCCAATAGGTTGGGGAAACATCACGATAGCTTTTTGGGGACTCTCGACAATCGTCCTTCCGCGATTTTTGCCTGAGCTCTCTTTCGGTTTATATTCCATGTTACGAATGATACTGAGCAGGTACCAGTAGTTCTGCGATTGAGATGAGAGATATTGAGCAAACTCATCTCCCGATATGCACCGGATTGGACCCGCTAAAGGCTTGCGCGAGTTCAAAGCATTGGTTATTGGCTTGCTCAATGCGCACGGTCCGCTTCCTGTTTCTATTGATATTGCTGGTTGTTTCGCATGGCGGACTACCGGGAGCGATTCCGCATCTCGAAGCGGCTCACGCGCATGAGATGGCAAGCGCGTCACACGCCCATGACGACAGAACGTTGGATGTGGTCGAGGTCGAGCCGAAGCCGGATGCATATGCTTCTGATGATCTCGTCACACATGGAGCCTCGCACTCGCATGGATCTATCGCCCTGCCAGATGATGCAGAGGTATTAGCGAACAGCTTTCTGTCGCGGGTGCTTCTGCGCCCTGGCGAAGCTGCCCCCCTAATTAGCGATCCGCCTTCACCACTGACTCAGCCGCCGTCAGCCTGATCTTCTGATTTCGGCCCGATTTTCGGGCTGCTTTTCGTTCAGATGATCAGGAGTAATTTATCATGCACGTGTCCACGCGTGCCGCCCTTTTGGCGGCAACGTTGCTGTGGGCGAACGCGGCATCAGCCCAAACGTTCACCCTAGAAGAGGCCGTCCGAAACGCGGTCGCTCACTCCCCCCAAGGCGAAGCGGTCGCCGCGCGCCTCGATGTTCTGGATGCGGCCAGAGCAGCTGCCGACACCCGGCCTGCGCCGTCCATTGATGGGACAGTAGAGAACATCGGGACGCCCGGCTTCTCACAGTGGCAGGTCGACGGAACCTACAACCAGCGCATTGAGCGTGGCGGCAAGCGCGCCGCTCGTGTCGGCGTGGCCACCGGCGACATCGAATTGGCTGAAGCCGAGGCCCTGGTCAGGCGCCTGGATCTCGCGCGCGAGGTTCAGGAGCTGTATGTCGAAGCCCAATCCGCCGCGCTGACCCTTGAGCTGGCCAAGAGCAGGCTCGAGATTGCCGAGACGCTCGCCAAGGAGGTCCAGCGAAGGGTCGACGAAGCACGCGATCCTCTGTTTGCCGGCACACGCGTCCGCACGCAGTTGGCAGAGGCCCGTGTCGACCTCGGTCTGGCCGAGCACGCCTACACGGCGGCCCTGGCACGCTTGGCGCTGCTGACCGGCGGTGATCCCGAAGGGATGGACGTCGTGACTACCGGCTTTCTCGATCCATCAGAGGTCGTAGTCGGGCCGGTCGATCTGACGCCCGTCGATCTCGCGGTATTCGAAGCACGCCGCGATCGTGCAGACGCGAACTATCGACTTCAGCAGGCCAACTCTCGCACCGACCCAACCGTCTTCGCTGGACCACGTGTCTTCGGCAACGGGGATGTTGCTCTGGTTGCCGGCTTCTCCCTGCCCCTTCCGAATCGCGCTCTGAATCGAGCTAATGTCGATCGTGCAGCTGCGGAGCAGAGGCAGGTCGAGGCCGATCTGGGCGTGGAGCGGTTCGAACTTCGGCGACGGATCGCATTGGCCGCGGAGCGTGTCGAAGAGGCCCGTCATGAGGCTGAAGCGATACAGGAGAAGGTTGTTCCTGGAGCGGAACAGACGCTCCGGGAAGTGAGGGCCGGCTACAATCGCGGGGGTTTCACCTTCCTCGATGTGTCCCTCGCCCAGACGGCCTTGCACGACGCCCGAGTGCGGTTCGTAGGAGCTCTGACGGAATATCATCAGGCCAAGGTCGATTACGATCGATTGACCGGCCGCTTCATCGAAATTGTTGGGGGATACTGATCATGCGCAAGACGCATCTCTTCCTTGCTGCCCTGTGCGCAGCGACACTTAGCGCCTGCGGGCAATCTGAAGGCAATCCGGACTCCACCGAGGAACAGGTCGCGGCGGAAGGCGATTACGAGCGTGGGCCCCATAATGGCCGAATGCTCCGGGATGGCGATTTCGCCATCGAGGTAACGGTATTCGAGGACGGCGTGCCTCCAGAGTATCGTCTCTACGCCTACCGTGATGGCGAACCGGTCGATCCCAAGACGGTCCGTGCGCGGGTCATGATCACCCGTTTGGACGGGGAGAAGACGACCTTCGAGTTCGAACCGGAACAGAATTACTTGCGTGGCCAGGGTGTTCTCATCGAACCGCACAGCTTCGATGTGGTTGTGGTGGCCAACGAAAGAGACACTTCCCATCGGTGGGCGTTCGAGTCCTATGAAGGCCGTGTCCAGATTGCTGACGAGGCAGCACGCGCGGCCGGGATTCGAACCGAAACGGTCGGGCCGCAGCAGATCGGTGAAACTATCGAGATCATCGGCCGTGTCGAGCTCGATCCTTCGGGGAGTGCCGAAGTAGGCGCCAAGTTCCCCGGCCCCGTGGTCTCACTGCACGCCAATCTCGGCGATCGCGTTTCGCGAGGTGCGTTGCTTGCGCGGGTGGAGAGCAGCTCGTCGCTGCAGACTTACTCGATATATGCGCCGATCTCGGGGGTTATCACCCAGCGGGACTCCAATGTCGGCGACATTGCCGGCAGCGACCCGATTTTCGTCATCTCCGACCCATCGCGCACTGTCGCCACGTTCCCGATCTTTCCACGAGACATCGAGCGGGTGCGTCCCGGACAGGCGGTTCAGATACGAGGCCTGGAAGGCCAACGTGCACAGGGCTCCCGCATCCGGGATTTCCTGCCGTTGGCGGAAGTCAGCAGCCAGGCGGTCACCGCCCGGGCGTCGCTGCCGAACAGGGACGGTTTCTGGCGTCCTGGAATGGCCGTCAGAGGCTTGGTCTCGGTCGATCAGCGGCGGGTTCCTCTCGCCGTTCGGACGGATGCCATTCAGCAGTTCCGCGATTTTCGGGTCGTTTTCGCCAAGATCGGCGAGACCTACGAGGTTCGGATGCTCGAGCTTGGCCAGGAAGGTCCTGAGTGGACCGAGGTTCTCGGCGGCATCGAGGCGGGCACCGTCTACGCATCCGAGAACAGCTACGTGATCAAGGCCGACATCGAGAAGTCGGGCGCGAGCCACGATCACTGAGGAGCGCGATTCCATGTTAGAGAAGATAGTCGAGCTGTCGATCAGACAGCGTTTCGCAGTGCTTGCGGCGGTATTCATTTGCGCCGCCGTGGGCATCTACAGTTTCGGCCGGCTCAAGATCGACGCCGTGCCGGACATCACCAATGTCCAGGTGCAGATCAACACGTCCGCGCCGGGATTCTCTCCGCTCGAAGCCGAGCAACGCATCACTTATCCGGTAGAAACCGCGATCGCGGGGCTTCCGGGCCTTTCATATACGCGATCTGTTTCTCGTTACGGGCTCAGCCAGGTCACGGTCGTCTTCGAGGACGGGACGGATATCTATTTCGCCCGGCAGTTGGTCAACGAACGGCTTCAAGGGGTCCGCTCGACCCTGCCGGAAGCGGTTGAGCCTGAGCTCGGCCCCATCGCGACCGGCCTCGGCGAGATTTTCATGTATACCGTGGAGGCCGAGCAAGGTGCGATCAAGCCCGATGGATCGCCCTATACAGCACAGGACCTGCGGACGCTTCACGATTGGGTAGTCAGACCACAGCTGCGCACGGTTCCGGGCGTAACCGAGGTCAACTCGATTGGCGGCTACCGCAAGGAATATGTAGTTGCACCTCTTCCCGAAAGGCTGGCCGGTTTCGGTATGACCGTGGAGGATGTGATCGATGCCCTCGAGAACAACAACGCCAACGTCGGCGCTGGCTATGTCGAGAGGTCCGGTTCTCAATACCTGATCCGAGTTCCCGGGCAGGCCGAGGGCGAAAACGACCTATCCGGAATCATCGTAGACTATCGTGACGGCGTTCCCATTCGGATCGCTGATGTGGCGGACGTCGAGATCGGATCCGAGATCCGCAACGGCGCAGCCACGAAGGATGGCCGCGAGGTCGTCCTCGGCACGATATACATGCTGGTCGGTGAGAATGCCCGTGATGTCAGCGTTGCGGTGGCCGAACGCTTGGAGGAAGTGAACCGTTCGCTCCCTGGCGGCGTGGTGGCCAACACCGTATACGACCGCTCCGAACTGGTCGAGGCGACCGTGTCCACGGTCGAGAAGAACCTCGCCGAAGGTGCGCTGCTGGTGATCGTCGTTCTGTTCGTCCTCCTGGGCAACTTCCGGGCCGCACTCATCACCGCCGCCGTTATACCGCTATCCTTCCTCCTGATGATCACGGGGATGGTCGAAAACAATGTTTCCGGCAATCTCATGAGCCTGGGCGCCTTGGACTTCGGTCTGATCGTCGACGGTGCGGTCATCATAGTGGAGAACTGCCTGCGGCGCTTTGGTGAGGCCCAGCATTCTCTCGGAAGACTGCTGAATCGCGATGAGCGGTTCAAACTGGCGGCCCGCGCATCGGCGGAGGTGATCAAGCCGAGCCTCTTCGGCATCCTGATCATCACCATCGTCTACGTCCCGATCTTCGCTCTGGAAGGGGTCGAGGGTAAGACGTTCCACCCGATGGCCATCACGGTCGTGATGGCGCTCACAGCCGCCATGGTCCTCTCCCTGACCTTCGTCCCAGCCGCGGTCGCGACTTTCGTGACGGGCAAGGTCGAGGAGAAGGAGACGCGGGTCATGAGGGCTGCGAAGTCGGGCTATCAGCCCATGCTCGATTTCGCCTTGCGTTCACGCAAGGTGGTGCTCGCTGGAGCGGTTGCCTTGGTGGTCCTTGCCGGGTTCGGCGCCAGCCGGATGGGTTCGGAGTTCATCCCGAACCTGGATGAGGGAGACATCGCGCTGCACGCGCTACGTATCCCCGGGACGAGCCTCAGCCAGGCCGTCGCCATGCAGACCGCGTTGGAGAACCGGATCCGCACCTTCCCGGAGGTCGATCAGGTATTTGCGAAGATCGGCACGGCGGATGTCGCGACCGATCCCGTGCCGCCATCGGTGGCGGACACCTTCGTCATCATGAAACCTAGGGAGGACTGGCCCGACCCCAGGAAGCCCAAGGAGCAGCTCGTCGCTGAGATGAACGAGGCGGTCCAGCAGGTGCCGGGCTCGCGCTACGAGTTCCTCCAGCCGATCCAGATGCGCTTCAACGAACTGATCGCAGGCGTTCGTTCCGATGTCGCGATCAAGGTCTTCGGGGACGATCTCGACCAGCTCGCCGCCGTAGCGGCCGAAGTCGAGGGAGTGGTCTCTTCGATCGAGGGATCTCAGGATGCCCAGACCGAGCAGGTGACAGGGTTGCCGTTCATCCAGGTGCTCCCTGATCGTGTGCGTCTGACCCAGCTCGGTTTGAACGTCGATGATGTCCAGACCGTCGTATCGACCGCGATCGGCGGCGCGGAGGCTGGCCAGATCTTCGAAGGCGACAGGCGGTTCGATATCGTCGTCCGGTTGCCCGAGGAGATGCGCCAGGATCGGCAGGTTCTCGAACGTCTTCCCATCGCTCTCCCAGGTGGTGGATCGGTCCCGTTGACGGAAGTCGCGACGATCGAGAACGTTCAGGGCCCAAATCAGATCAGTCGCGAATCCGGTAAGCGTCGAGCTGTCGTCACCAGCAACGTGCGAGGCAGAGACCTCGGGTCCTTCATCGCCGAGGCTCAGCAACGGATCGACGCTGAAGTCGATCTGCCCGAGGGCTATTGGATCGACTACGGCGGAACCTTCGAACAGCTGGAGTCCGCCAGTGCTCGGCTGCAGGTCGTCGTCCCGATCGCCCTGCTGCTGATCTTCGGCCTGCTGGTCGCTCTGTTCCGCTCGGTGAAGGACGCTCTGGTCGTCTTCTCGGGAGTGCCGCTGGCCCTGACCGGAGGTGTCGCTGCGCTCATGTTGAGAGGGATTCCGTTCTCGATCTCGGCAGGCGTCGGCTTCATCGCCTTGTCGGGCATTGCGGTGCTGAATGGCGTGGTGATGCTGACCTTCATTCGTCAGCTGATGGATGAGGGTAGGCCGCTCGACATGGCAATCAAGGAGGGCGCCATGGCCCGGCTGAGGCCTGTCCTCATGACGGCCTTGGTCGCCAGTCTCGGGTTCGTCCCGATGGCCCTGAATGTCGGGCTCGGTTCGGAGGTGCAGCGGCCGCTCGCGACGGTGGTGATCGGCGGCATCGTATCGGCGACGGCCCTGACGTTGCTCGTCCTGCCTGCCCTTTACCGGGCGGTCCGTGGCGATCGAGCAGAGGCGTCAGCAGCCGACGACACCGAGACACCCCCCAGCATTCAAACTGCAGGCTGAAGACGGTCGGGCCGTCCGCGTGGAGCGATCCCGCAGGCGGTCCTCCCCTGCAATCGGAGAAATAGATGATGCAACTGACGAAGAAACTTCCGGCTCAGACACTGACGCGCCTGTTCGCGCTGTTGGCTGTTCTGCTGATATTCCTCGCTTCCGGAGCCGAGGCCTGGGCCCACAATGTCGCAGAAGGCGACAAGGGCTATATCCAGGAAAGCAGCGGCACGCTGATCCTGCCCTTCATCTACCTGGGCGCCAAGCACATGGTGACCGGCTACGATCACCTTCTTTTCCTCTTCGGTGTAATCTTCTTCCTCTACAGGCTGAAGGACGTCGGAATCTATGTGACGCTTTTCGCAATTGGCCATTCGACTACCCTACTTTTCGGCGTCCTGACCGGTATTTCCGCCAACGCCTATCTCATCGATGCTATCATCGGTCTGTCCGTGGTCTACAAGGCGATGGACAACCTTGGAGTCTTCCAGCGCTGGTTCGGTTTCCAACCCAGCACCAAGGCCGCGACCCTTATCTTCGGATTCTTCCATGGCTTCGGTCTGGCCACGAAGATCATCGAGTTCGATATCGCGGAAGACGGTCTCGTTCCCAACCTTCTCGCATTCAATGTGGGAGTGGAGATCGGACAGCTTCTCGCACTCGGCATGATCCTTATCCTGATGGGATTCTGGCGCCGAACTGGAAGTTTCATGCGCCACGCCTTCGCAGCCAACACCGTCCTAATGGCCGCCGGCTTCATGCTCGTCGGTTACCAGCTCGTCGGCTTTGCCGTCGCCTGAATCCTTGCATTCTGGAGTATAAGATATGTTCAATTCCCAACGTCCCTCGTCGAATGATCTGCCCACCACCCGGCAGTTGCTGAAGGCCACGGGTATCGCTGTCGTCGCGGCGGGCACGCTTCTCGTGACTGTGGTGCTCCCGTCTGAATACGCGATCGATCCGACCGGAGTAGGTCGGGTCCTCGGCTTTGCCGAAATGGGCGAAATCAAGCAGCAGCTTGCTGCGGAAGCGGCGGCCGATGAGCAGAACGCTGCGGTCGCAGAGGTCCGCTCGATAGCCGTTGCGCCGGACTCCGAAGGAGAGGCGAACGGTCGTCAGGATATCACCGAGCTGACACTTGCTCCTGGCGAGGGGGCAGAAGTCAAGGCGGTAATGTCCGATGGCGCTTCTCTGCGGTATGAATGGTCTGTCGCAGGTGGACACGTCAACTACGACACGCACGCGGACGCACCGGGCGTTTCCTACCACGGCTATGATAAGGGTCGGGAGTCGACCGGTGAGTCCGGGACGCTCGTCGCCGCGTTCGATGGCAGCCATGGTTGGTTCTGGCGTAATCGATCGGGGGGAACGGTCACCGTCACTCTCAGGACGGAAGGCGCCTATGCCGAGATCAAGCGCGTCGTGTGATCATCCCGAGCTGGGTCGCGACGGGCCTTGACCTGGCCTGGCTTGGATACGGAGGACTGTTCGCGGCCGCGTTCGTCGCCGCGACGGTCCTTCCGGCCCAGTCGGAGGTCGTGTTGGCCACCATGCTGATGTCCGGACGCTATGAACCCTCTGTGCTTCTCCTGACCGCGACCTCGGGAAACGTCTTGGGTTCGGTGCTCAATTGGTATTTGGGGCGCAATCTCGCGCGGTTCAGGAACGCAGCGTGGTTCCCGTTTTCCTCTGCATCTATGGATAAGGCGGAAGCGCGCTTCTCTCGATACGGCCATTGGATTCTGCTTTTTTCCTGGGTTCCCGTGATCGGCGATCCGCTGACATTGGTCGCCGGAGTCTTGCAGGTCCGTTTTCTCATCTTCGTGATCATCGTAATTGTCGCCAAGTTCATGAGATATGCTGTTCTCGCGGCATCGATTCTGGGTTGGGCGCTGTAGGCCCGTGGAGAATTCGAAATGTTGAGTATTCTGACCAATAGAATCTATCGGCACCTGCTCGCGGCGCAGGTCATCGCGCTGGTGGGGACGGGCCTCGCGACGGTTGCGTTAGGTCTTCTGGCCTACGAGATTGCCGGAACGGATGCGGGCGCGGTGCTCGGCACGGCGCTGGCGATCAAGATGGTCGCTTACATCGGGATCGCACCGGTCGTCGGTGCCTATGCCGATCGCTTGCCGCGTAAGACCCTATTGGTAGCGATGGATGTGGTCCGCGCTGTCGTCGCGATAGCGCTGCCTTTTGTAGATGCAGTATGGCAGATCTACCTGCTGATCTTCTTGCTTCAGTCGGCCTCAGCGGCGTTCACACCGACCTTCCAGGCGACCATCCCGGACATTCTCCCGGACGAGGAGGAATACACCAACGCCCTGTCACTCTCGCGGCTCGCCTATGATCTCGAGAGCCTGCTCAGCCCAATACTGGCAGCCGCTCTGCTGACTGTTATCAGCTTCCACTGGCTGTTCGCGGGTACTTCGATCGGTTTTGTGATCTCGGCATTGCTGGTCGTCACCTCCGCCCTGCCGCACCGCAAGGCGGCGACGAAAGTGATTGAGAGCGTGTGGCGCAAGACTACACGCGGCGCGCGCATCTACCTCAAAACCCCGCGCCTTGTAGGACTCCTGGCGGTAACGCTCGCGGCGGCGGCGGGTAGCGCGATGGTTATCGTCAACACGGTGGTGATCGTGAAGGGCCTGGGCCGCAGCCAAGAGGATGTCGCGCTGGCGCTCGCGGCCTATGGCGGCGGCTCGATGCTCGCCGCGCTGGCACTGCCGCGTGTTCTGAAGCGTCTGAGCGACCGGACAGTGATGCTGACCGGCGCTGCCATCCTCGCTATCGCGCTCGCTGCATTCGGAACGAATATACTGGATTGGACCGTTCTATTGGCGGGATGGCTGGTCATGGGAATCGGCTACTCGCTCTGCGTCACGCCGGGTGGCAGGCTGCTGCGCCGATCATCGACGGAACCGGATAGACCCGCGCTGTTCGCTGCGCAATATGCATTGAGCCATGTCTGCTGGCTGATCGCCTACCCGGTCGCAGGGCAAGTGGGTGCCCGTTTCGGAATGGCTACCGCCTTCATCGCTCTCGCGGTTCTGGCGGTCGTCGGAGTTTTGCTGGCGCTCTTGCGCTGGCCCAAACACGATCCCGCCGAACTAAGGCACGAGCACCCGGAACTGCCTGCCAACCATCCGCATTTGGCTGAGCATGGCAGTGGCGAACACGCCCATGCCTACGTCATCGACGAGCTGCACGGCCACTGGCCGGGCCGCGCCTAGCTAGGCAATAGCCGCGCGAAAGCGCGCATCGACTACTTCCCAGTCGAGATTGGCCATGAAGGCATCGATATAGCGCGCGGCGGCGGTGCCGTAGTCCATGTGATAGCTGTGCTCGTACATATCGAGCGCGATCAGCGGCGCGCCCGTCACCGCGCCGTGCATGTGATCCCAGGCCCAGTAATTGTGGAGCGACTGGGTATGCGCATTCCAGGTAAGCACGCACCAGCCCGATCCGCCCGCAAGGCTCATCGCCGTGCGGCGGAACTCTGCCTCCCAAGCATCGAAGCTGCCATAGGCGGTTGCCAGCGCATCGCGCACCGATCCGCCTGCCTCACCGTTTCCGCCCAGTCCGCCGAAGTAGAGTTCGTGAAGCACCACCGATCCAGTGCGGTGCAGCTCTTCGCGCTTCAGTCCGGCATAAGCCACGGTCGGGAATTCGGGATCGGCCATCGCGGCAGCAAGCCGAGTTTCGATGGTGTTGAGGCCCCGCACCGAGCCCTGGTAGTTGTTCTCCCAATGCGAGGTGATGAGGCGTTCGGACAGACCAGTCATCTTCGCTGGGTCAAACCGCAGCGGCTTCGGAGTGTGGTTGCCAGCGAAGGCAAGGCCTCGCCCGCTCTCCTGAGCGGATGCTGGCGCTGTCGCTCCGCCTGCCAACGCAACGCCAGCGACACCCACTGCCGCTGTCCCTATCGCCTCGCGTCGAGTGACTTTGCTCATGTTCTCTTCCTCAGGTCGCCAAGCCCAGCACTAACCCGCCAAGCGCGGCGACTCCCAATAACCTTACCACTGACCATTTTGCGCCGAACACCAGCAGGCAGGCAAGTGCAGCGAGCAATCCGGCGCGCCAATCGAAGCTGAGCCAGTCGGGCGTGTAGAGCCGCAACGGTCCTGCCTGTGTCTCTCCCACCGTGGCGAATAGGACATGAAGTGCAAACCAAGCAGTAAGGTTGGCGATCACACCGACCACCGCTGCCGTCACGGCTGCCAGCCCGCCCTTGAGCCGCACCGCATTGCCCAGTCGATCAATCCACGGTGCGAGCGCGAAGATCCACAGGAAGCACGGCGCGAAAGTCACCCAGGTCGTCAGCCCCGCGCCGAGCAACCCGGCGACGAACGGCGTGAACGGTTCCGGCGTTCGATAGGCGGCGAGATAGCCGACGAACTGAGTCACCATGATGAGTGGCCCCGGCGTCGTTTCTGCAAGACCCAACCCGTCCGCCATTTCGCCGGGTTGCAGCCACCCAAAACCCTGCACTGCTTCCTGCGCCATATAGGCGAGCACGGCATAAGCACCGCCGAAGGTCACAACTGCGAGCTGCGAAAAAAATGCCCCGATGTCCCAAAGCACATGTTCGCGGCCCAGCGTTGCCGCGACCAACACCATCGGCGCGGCCCAGATGACACCCCAGATCGCCAATGCCTGCGCAGTGCTGCGCCAAGGACGCGGGCCAGATGATGGCGCGGAACCGCCCTGCTTTAACGCCAGCCACTCAGGGCGCATAGCAGCGACGACCATTCCGATTGCGCCTGCCCCAAGCACAATCAGCGGAAAAGGCAGGTCGAGCAGGAACAGCGCGACGAAGGCGGCCACGGCAAGCCCCTGCTTGAATCGTGTGTTGAGCGCACGTCCCGCAATCCGCAGCAGCGCCTGGACGACAATCGCCAGCACCGCCGCCTTCACGCCCAGGAACAGCGCCTCGAACCAGTCGAGTCTCGCGGCAACCGCGTAGAGCGCCGACAACACAAGGATCACCAGCGCGCCGGGAATCACGAACAGCAGGCCCGCCGTCAATCCACCGCGCCAGCCGTGCAGCCGCCAGCCGATCCATGTCGCCAGCTGTTGCGCCTCAGGCCCCGGCAGCAGGTGGCAGAAGTTGAGCGCGTGGAGATAGTCCTCCTCGCTGATCCACTGCCGATCCTCGACCAGTTCGCGGTGCATCAGCGCAATCTGTCCGGCAGGCCCGCCGAAGCTCAGCAGGCCGATGCGCAGGAAAACTCGTAGCAGATGGGAGAAGCTGGGTTGTGCAGCGTTCGTTACGCTCATCGGTCACCTCGCAAATACCCGTCCGCCGAAAAGGCGGGAGGGCGAGGCAACGCTTGGGCAATCATTCGCCTGACCGGGAGGTTGCTTCGTCCCGATAAACCCATCTTAGTAAAGAGCGATGGACAAGCAATAGAAAGTAACGCGTTTGTGCTTGAACCCTTGGTAGGCTTGGCTTTTATCCCACGTTTCTGAAAATTTCGGTATTTGCGGGATAAATCTGCTCGTTTGGAAAAATCTGACGCGGCGACTGTCGTAGAGTGATGAAGGCTGCTCATTGCGCTCAGTTTTAATCCAGAACTCGGCTTCCTTCGCCGACTAATCGCATGCCGAGCAGTCCGGCATTTTTTTGAACACCGGTTGAGGTGGAGAATTCTTGGTGGTTGAAGTTACGCAAGACGGGATTCGATCCAAGCCTCTACCTCATCTTCCGCCCATGCCACCGAGTATCCACCCAACTGTACCGGCTTCGGAAATTTGCCCTCGGCCATCCAGCGATAGATGGTCGAACGGCCAAGCCCGACACGGTGCTGCACTTCGGGCAAGCGAATGAGCCGCGTCACCCGGCGGGGCTCTGTGGCTCCTTTATCGATCTCTTCACCCACGATGGCCTCCTTCGGCACCGGCGAAACCATCACCAAGCAGCGCATCCTTGCGTTCAAGCTCATCGAGGTGGTCGGAGAGCAGCCGTGCAACACGATGCGCAGTGCCCTTAGCCCAGCGCGGCTTCACGTCGTGAACCTGGTTGCCCAGGACACGCTCCATCGCCGAGGGCAGTTCGCCGGAAAAGTCCTCGAAGAATTGCGCGAGGTCCGATTGCAGCCACGCAATCGCGTGATCGCCGCTGCTGACGAGGAACAGGAGCAGGTGGGCGTGCGGCGCGACGCCGCTCGCGGCAAGAATGCGCAAGGCTTCGCCGAGGCTGGCCGAGCGCTCGCCGGCAAGGACCCGGCGCAAGGCATCCTTATGGATCTGCGCGTCGCGCGCGATGTCGCAGCGGGCACGGCCGCTGGCTTCGACGGCCGCCAAAAGCAGCCGGGCGAGGTCGGCGCGAACCTGTTGTTCGGCAAAGAGCGCCATGTTGGTCATCGACGAATCCTTATCTCTACAAGTGATCGACTCACCGCTAACCGCGAAGGAAGCCTGTAGGAAAACGAAAAGAACATTTAAAGAACATAGAGGAAGGAACGAATCAGCTTCCTTTGACGATTCGCGCGAATTCCGGTCGTGTTCGCGCATATGGCGGCACGCTTCGCGCCAAAGCCGGCACAGTCGGCGCTGCAGCTCAATTGGCCGGCGCGAATCCCGTCCATCGCACCTTCCGATGTCGCTTTTTGCTTGGTCGGCAGCCCCAAAATCCAGTTCCCGATTTCCTACAGCCCGGCTCCGGGGAGAGGAAGGAACATACAGCGAACGCATCGCTGGCTGATGTTCAATCCCTCGGAGTTTCCATCCATGACCACCAAGACTGCCCTTCCGCCCCAGCAGCGCACGCCCAACCGCGTTCGTGGCCGCGACTACATTCTTCCCGCCTGCGTGGCGCTGGCCTGCGCCGGTGCAGCCTTTGCCGGCGCCGACACCACCTTCGATCCCGCGCTGACCAAGTTCACCGACTTCCTCGAAGGCTCGGGCGGCAAGATCATCACCGTACTCAGCCTCGCGGGCGGTCTGATCGGCCTCGCCTCCGGGCGCTTCTCGCTCGGCCAGGTCGCGGTGCCGGTCGGCGTCGGGATCGGTGTCGGCACCGGCGTGCCAATCGTCACCTCGGTCGTGACCGCGGTCATCTGATCAGCGGATCCGGTCACGACAGGAGGGCGGCATGGCCGACAGGTACCTTGTTCCACGGCGGCTCGACGACCCGGAGCTCATCGGCTTCTGGACCATCGACGAGTTTGCAGGGATTCTCATTCCCTTCGCCTGGGGCATTCTCTCGCAGCATATCTTCATCGGTATCGGCCTGGCCGCCGGGGCCTGGCTTGCCTTGCGGAAGGCAAAGGCACGCGGCGCCGGTTCGGCACTGGTGCATGCTGCGTACTGGTACCTGCCCGGGAGCTTTCTCGGGCTTAAGGCCACGCCGCCCTCCCACTGCCGCCTGTTGGCGGGCTGAGGGAGGCGACCCATGCGAGCAGAATTCGCGCACGAACAGGCGCAGACTTACCTTCGGCAACGCAACCGCTTTGCCGTGCTGGCAGGTGTCCTTGGCCTCACCACGCTGGTCAGCCTTGGCGCCGCAGTCACCCGCAACGAGCAGGTTGTGCTGGTGCCGATCACCGCCGAGCGGATCACCGTCTCGAGCGGCGGGATCGACGCGCCTTATCTCGAGCTCGTCACCCGCGACACGGCACTGATGCTTCTCAATCGGGCCCCGGAAAGCCTCGATTACTGGATGGCGAACATCCTGAAGCTCGCCGATCCCGCCGCGCACGGCCGCCTCAAGGCCGAGCTCGTCAGAATCGTCGAGGAACAGCGCGGCTCGGACATCAGCCAGGCGTTCGTGATCGCGGAAATGCATGTCGATCCCAAGACCCTGACCTCGACCGTCACCGGCACGCTCAAGACCTTCGTCGGCGCGCAGGTGATCGCGAGCCAACGCCGCTCCTTCCGTTTCCGCTGGTCAAAGCGTGGCCTCAGCCTCGCGCTCGCCGGCTTCGAGCAACTTCCCACCGACAAGGAGGAACCTGGCCAATGAGCCTTCTCCCATCCCCCCTCGCTGCCGCGCTTGCCGGAACAGGCATTGCCTGTTTCGCGATCGGCGCGACAAGGCGCCCCGATCCCGGGCTCAAGCTGACCGGCCTCGCCGCGCTTGCCTTCGCGCTCGCGCCGGTCCCGGCGCATGCCGACCAGTTTGTCGAAGCGGCCGACAACGCGACCATCGATTGCGAGCTCGCCCGCGGCGAACTTACCCGGATTGCGCTCATCGATGACGGCTTCGCCAATGTCTCGAAGATCGCGAGCGGCTTTCCCTACAACGACTTCCAGGTGACACACGAGCCGGTGCGCGGAGACATCTATATCTCCGTGCCCCCGCAATTTGCCGCTGCCCGGGTCAGCTTCTTTGCGACCAGCAAGGCAGGCTACGTCTACAAGTTCGCCTGCCGCCTCGGCGGCGAGGAAGCAACCCAGCTTTTCATCACCAATCCTGCGCTCGCTAAAACCGCGGCTACTGAATGGGAGACCGAGACCGGCCCCGAGGACGCTGCGATCCGCCTGATCGAGGCGATGGCGAGCGATGCCGTCCTGCCCGGGTTCACCGCGCGCGCTGAACTCTCTGCTCCGCGCCGCACCGGCGGGATCGAGGTCCAGCTGGTCGCCGAATACCAGGGCGATGAACTGACCGGACAGCGCTTCCTCGTGCGAAACCTTGGCCAGGAGAGCCTTGCGCTTGGCTACGAGCGAGAGGCTCCCGCCGGCGCGCTCGCATTTGCCTATGGCCGCGATGCACTCGCTCCCGGTGAAGCCACCAGTGCCTTCCTTGTCTTTGCCAAAGGAGGGCTCGACTGATGGCCGAGGCAACACAGAAGGAGGCCGAAAAGAGGCCTCTGCCGGGCTCGCCGGAAGCGCGCGAGAGCGGACGGCGCAACCTCAATTCGCAGATCGCGCAGCGCCAGAAGATGCTGCTCGCCGGGATCGGGGCCATCGCGCTCATCGGCGGCGGCATGTTCATCTTCGGCGGCGACGGCGACGAAGGCGGCACCGACGCGAATGGTGCGGCGACGATCGACACCGGCGGCCTCGTCAATCGCAATCTCTCGCAGCGCGAGTTCGTCGCGAGCTACGGCAACCGGCTCGACGCACAGGGCCGCGCAATCAAGGATCTGCAGCAATCGCAGCTACCGCGACCCGAGATCGAACAGGAGCTCGAAGCCCTGCGCAGCGAGAACGCGCAGATGCGCTCCGACGGCCAGGCGGCGATCGACGCGATCTCGGCCGAGAATGCCAATCTGCGTTCACAGCTCAGCGACGCGGCAAAGGCGCCGGCCTCCGCACCGCCGCTGCCACCGCCACCGGCCTATGGCCCCGGCGTCGGCATCGGCGGGGCTATCCAGCCACCGCAAGGAGCGCCGGAAGCGCAGGGCGGACAGCTCAGCCTGATGAGTTTCAGCGCGGAGACGGGCAAAGACGGCAAGCCGCGCACGGCAGAGACTGCGCCAGCCCTGCTGCTCGAAGCGAGCCGCGATTACCTTCCGCCCAACAGCTACGCACCGGCAACGGTCATCGTGGGTGTCGATGCCTCGACCGGCGTTGCCAGCCAGAGCGATCCGCTTCCCGTGGTGCTCCGGATCACCGGACCGGCCCGCTCGGTGATGCGCGGCAACAAGCTGCTCACCACCGACATTACCGGCTGCCTCATCAATGGCGCTGCGCGCGGCGATCTCTCGGCGGAGAAGGTCTACGTCAAGCTGGTGCGCATGACCTGCGCGCAGCCCGGTGGGCGCTTCGCGGTCAGCGAGGTCAAGGGGTTCATCTCCTTCGCCGGAAAGTCGGGCGTGCGCGGCCGCGTGGTCAGCCGCGAAGGCAGCCTTGTCAGCCAGGCGCTGCTGGCCGGGATCGTTGGCGGATTCGGGCGCGGATTTTCCGCCAACGCCAACGGCATCTTCACCGGTCAGGTCGGCGCCAACGGTCAGCGCGAAGCGCTGTCGCCGACCGACATCCTCGCCGGTGGCTTCGGCCAGGGTGCCGGCGAGGCTGCCGACACCGTCAGCCGATACCTCATCGAACGCGCCGAACAATACCAACCCGTCGTCGAGATGCCGACCGGCATCGAGGTCGAGATCGTCTTTCTCGACGGCGTCCACGTCAGGAGCCCCTCCAAATGAACTACAATGACCACCGGCCGGGCCTGAAGGCCCGCGCCGCCCACCTTGCCCTTGCCCTCTCGAGCGCCGCCGCCGTGCTGACGCTCGGCGTCTCTGCCGTCACTGCGATGCCTGCGAGCGCTGCCGGCATGGCGAGCGATGTCGCGCAGGCACTGAAACTGCGGCTGCCCAAGACCCCGATCGATGCGATCAGCTGCGATACGCTTGGTCCCTGGTGCGAAGTCGTCTCGGGCGACACGCTGTTCTACATCGACGAGACCGCCCGCTACCTGTTCGTAGGCCGTCTGTACGACATGGAAGAGCGGCGCGACGTCACCGCCGCCCGCCTGCTCGAACTCAATCCCGACCTGCTCGCGGCCGGGGCGGCGCGTGTGGCCAGCGATGCTCCCGCAGGTCGCGACGAAGCGCCGATCCAGGCGGCGGCCAGCCATGTCGACCTCTCGTCGCTTCCGGCTGCGGGCGCGGTCCACTGGGGCAGCCCCAAGGGCGAACGCCTGGTCGTCTTCTCGGACTTCCAGTGCGGGTACTGCCAGCGCCTGGCGGGCGAACTCGCCAAGGCTAAGGTCCATGTCGAAGAGCGACCGATCTCGATCTTCGGCGCGGCAAGCCGCAAGATTTCCGAGGCGGTGCTGTGCGCCAAGGATCCGGCAAAGGCGCTGCATGCGGCCTATGCCGGCCAGGCTCCGGCGAGTGCCAAGACCTGCAAGGAGGCCAAGGCACTCGATGCCAACGAAGCCTTCGCGAGAGCCAACGGGTTTGCCGGAACTCCAGTCATCGTGCGCGCCCGCGATGGGGCGGTGCTTCATGGCTACCGCGATGCCGCGGCGATCCGCCGCTTCGTCGCCGAAGGCAAGGGAGAGGCGCAATGAGCCGGCTCCCGATCCTTCGCGCCGTGGTGCTCGCGGCGCCGCTCCTTTTGGCCAGTGGCTGCGCCAGCCTTGGCGGAAACGTCAAAGGCAGTTTCGCCTGCCGCGCTCCCGAAGGGACGTGCGCGCCCACCTCCACGATCGATGCCGGGGCGACCGGCATCGATAAGGCTGACATGTCCGACGCGCAGCGGACGGTGACCCCGACCGGAGAAGCGGTTCGCCGCCTACAGGTCGTGCTGACGCCCTACCGTGACGCGGCGGGCCGCGACCATGAGGCGCGCGTCGTTCACCTGACGCTGCCCGAACAGGCAGGGACAGGCTGGCGCGCCCCACAGGGCCGCCGCGAAGTCCTGCGCTCGCTGGCATCGACCATTGCCGCGACCCGCGAAGGCAACTCCGCGCCCGATTTCCAACCGCCAAAAACCCAAGAGGCAGACACATTGCCGGAACAGCTGTTCATCCCCTCGCAGCCCGTTTCGGCGATGCCCGGCGCTGACGCGCCGGAACCCGGGGGACCTGGCTCGTTTTCCCCTCCCCGCGAGCCGGTCCCCCACCCTGACATGACCGAAGGAGAGAGCCGGTGACGCTATCCCTTGCTGCCGCGCGCGACGCACTCTCGCGGGGCCTGTTTGCAGACACGGCTCGGCCTGAGAAGCCGCAGGCGCATTTCGGGCTCGACATGCTCTCGGACTGGCTGCCCTACCGGGTCTATGACGAGGGGGCGAAGCTCTACCGCAACGCCCGCTCGAAGGGCTTCGTGCTCGAAGTCACCCCGCTGATAGGGGCCGACGAGCGAACCGGCGAGATCCTCGGCCAGTTCTTCTCCGAAGGCCTGCCGCAGGGCGCCTGCCTCCAGGTCCTGAACTTCGCGTCACCGCGGATAGGCAGCGTGGTCGGCCCCTGGTTCGCTCCGCGCTATGAGCAGGGCGGGATTTACGAGGCTATCGCCAGGGCGCGCACCAGCCGCCTTTACGATCTCGTCTGGAATTCGGGCTCGGCGCATGCGCCCTTCCATGCCCGCAACGTCCGGCTGATCGTCTCGCTCGGCGTGCCGGTGCCCGGCAGCGTGACCGATGCCGAACTCTCCGAATGCCGCGAAGGCCTGATGGGCATGCTCCATTCGCTCGGACTGCACGCGCAAGAGCTGCGTCCGGGCGGATTGCTGGCGCTGATCGACGAGCTTACCTCGCCGACCACCGCGCACGAGACCGACATCCATGCGTGGAACCCGCACGATACGCTCGATGTCCAGGCGATCCGCCGCGACATCGAGCTCGAGGTCGGCGACGATCGCCTGATCCTCAGGACCGAGCGCTTCCGCGAGACGGGCCGCGACGAGGAGGGCAATCCCGAAGTCGGCGAATGCTATCCCGACCATTTCGACGTGCGGCACTATGCCGTGCGCTCTACCCCTGAGCGCTGGGCACCCTGGGAATGTGCGCGGCTCATCGGCGACATGTTCACCGACAAGCTGCGCTTCCCCTGTCCGACGGCAACCATGCTGTGCTTGGTCTACCCCGACCAGGAAGCCGCATCGGCGCGCGCGGGCTTCAAGTTCATGCGCACGACCAGCCTCAGCCAGACAAAGAGCGCGCGTTTCTTGCCCAAGCTCGCCGAACAGTCGGCCGAATGGCGCCACGTTCAGGCAGAACTCCAGGCCGGCAAGAAGCTCGTCAAGCTGTTCTACGGGCTCACCAGCATCTCGCCGCTCGGCCAGGGCGACGCGCACGAACGCATCATCAAGGCAATCTACAAGGCAGCTGGATGGGATCTGGCCGACGAGCGCTTCCTCCAGCTGCAGGGCCTCGTCGCCGCCTTTCCCCTGAGTCTGGCCGATGGCCTCGCCGACGACATGGCGCGGCTGAAGCGCCTCAAGACCATGCTCTCGACCACGGCGGCGCATATCGCGCCGATGCAGGGCGAGTACCTCGGCGGCGTGATCCCGCACCTCCTGCTTGTCGGACGCCGCGGCCAGCCCTTCTGGTGGTCGCCATTCGAAAACACTGCCGGCAATCACAATATCGCGATCTGCGGCAAGTCGGGCTCGGGCAAGTCGGTGCTGCTGCAGGAGCTCTGCGCCGCCTTGCGCGGCGCGGGCGCCAAGGTCGTGGTGATCGACGACGGGCGCAGCTTCGAGCATTCGGTCAAACTGCAGGGCGGACGCTTCGTCGAGTTCACGCTCGCCTCGGGCTTCTCGCTGAACCCCTTCTCGATGGTCGACGATGCCCGCGCGCACGAAGACGAGGACTACCGCCTCGACTGCTTCGCCATGATCAAAGCGATCGTCGGCCAGATGGCGCGTCTCGGCACCGCGCCGAGCGACACCGAGCGCGGGCTGATCGACCGGGCAGTGACCGCGACCTGGGAGGCACTTGGCAGCGGGGCATCGGTCGACGATGTTGCGCATGCACTCCATGGCTCGGAAAGCGAGGCCAGCCGGGATCTTGCCACCGCTATCGCGCCCTTCTGCCGCGGCGGCAGCTACGGCGGGTTCTTTGCGGGCAAGGCGAGCTTCGCGCTCGACGATGATTTCACCGTCTTCGAGATGAGCGATCTCGCGTCCCGCGAAGAACTGCGCAGCGTCGTCCTTTCGGCAATCATGTTCATGACCAGCCAGGCGATGACGCGCTCGTCGCGAGCAACCAAGAAACTGCTGCTGATCGACGAGGCCTGGGCCATGCTCAAGGGCGGGTCGATGGGCGAGTTCGTCGAGACCTACGCTCGCACCGCCCGCAAATATGGCGGCGCGCTCGCGACCGCGACCCAGTCTCTCAATGACTATTACAAGTCCGACGGCGCGCGCGCTGCGCTCGAGAACAGCGACTGGATGCTGGTACTCCAGCAGAAGGCCGAGACGATCGCCGATTTCAGAGCGAACGCGCGGCTCGACATGGACGACCGCACCGAGACGCTGATCCGCAGCCTCAAGCGTTCAGGGACCGAGTACAGCGAGGTCTTCATCAAGGGCCCCGAGACCGAGGCGGTCGGCCGGCTCGTGCTCGATCCCTTCTCGGCGACGATCTACTCCTCCGATCCCGACACCTATGCGGCGATCCAGGACTGCGAGCGGCGCGGGCACAGCCTCGCCGATGCCATCCGCATCGTGGCGGGAGGCGGACAATGATGGTCTCGCATCTTGCCGACCGGGCCCCTCCGGCTAACCTCCGCAGCCTGCTGCCGTTCCTGCAAGGGAGCTGCTTCGTCCTCATCGAAACCGCGCGCTTTGCCGCGACCTCGCTGCTGATCGTGCTGGGATTGCCGCTCGCGCTGTTCCTGTTCGTTGCGGGCTGGGACCTTGGCGGCCTCTTCACTCAGCTCGCCAATCTGTCGGACCGCTACCTCGAAGCCGACGGCCTGCGCCGCAGCCTGTTCAGCCAGGACCTCAAGGGCTGCTTCCTGGTGTTGACCGGTGCGGTGACGCTGTTTCGCATGCCGCGCTTCCTGAAGCGGCTCGCGGCCGATCTCGACAACCATCCGGCCCGGGAGGCAAACCGTGACTGACACGCGCAGATTACAATCTTTTAATCGCCCGCTGGTGATCAGAATTCTTGGCGTGCTCGCGCTCGCGATCGCACTGCTCTGGGTAGCTTGGGTCAGCCGCGAGCTGTCCGAGCCGCGCCAGCAGATCGTCACCGTCCGGCTTGCCGAAACCATCGCGGGTTTCGTCGATGCCGAAGCGCGCGGGCAGCAGGATCCCGAAGCAAGTCAGGCGCGCGTGCTCGCCTTCCTCCAAGCGTCCGAGCGTGCCGTTGCAGAAATGGGGACCGATGGCCGCGTGGTGCTGGTCGGCGAAGCGGTGCTCGCGGGCGATGCCCCCGATGCCACCGACGAACTGCGCGTGCGGATCGCCCGCCAGCTTGGACAGGGAGGCGGTCAGTGACGCACTTTGCCTCTCGTCTTGTCCGCACGATCAAACGGCCGCTTGTCCTGACCGGCCTGGTGCTGCTGCCGCTCGGATGGGGCGCGGTCGATGCCTTCGCGAAAGACCATGCCTTTCTCATCAACGCCAGCCCGAGCCTGCCCAACTGGGCCTTCTGGCTCGACAAGCATGCGCGGATCGAGCGCGGCAGCCTGATCTTCTTCGAGCCGCCAGCAAGCAGGCTCGTCGAAGCGCATTTCGGAAAAGGCGCGCAGCTCTTCGGCAAACGGGTGCTCGGCGTGCCGGGCGATGTCGTGAGCCACCGCGGTCACGAGGTCTTTATCAACGGTCGCAGGATCGCTGCGCGGCTCGATGAGACCCGTCTCGGCATTGCGCTTCACAAAGGCCCCGAAGGACCGATCCCCGAAGGCTGCTTCTACACCGGGACCAGCCATCCCCGCGGCCTAGATAGCCGCTACGCCGAGATCGGCTTCGTCTGCCGCGGCCAGATCCTCGGCAGCGGGAGGGCGATCCTGTGAGCAAGCTTATCCTCCCTGTGGCCCTGCTTGCAGTTCTGCTCTGCCCTGCCGAGGTGCAGGCGCGCGACTATGGCCAACGCGGCACGGTGTTTCCCGTGATCGAGCGCGACCTCCTCGAACAGATCCATTCGCGCCTGACGCAGATGGAACGTTCGGGCGAGACCGCGCGGCTCAATGAAAACCTGAAGCGCCGCACGATCGCGCGGGTGAACCGGCCCGATCCTGTTGCCGGGATCGTCCGGGCCAGCGAAGCCCGGCGCTGGCAATTCGATCCGACGATCACAATCGCTGCCGATATCCGCGGGGCAAAAGGCGAGCTGATCCATGCCGCTGGCACCAGGGTCAATCCGCTCGACAGCGTCGGCCTTCGCGCCGAACTCCTGTTCCTCGACGGCGACGATCCCGACCAGCTCGCCTGGGCGCTCAAGCAGGACGCCAATGCCAAGCTGATCCTGGTGAAGGGCGCGCCGCTCGAGCTGATGAAGGCTCGCCAGCGCCGCTTCTACTTCGACCAGGGCGGCAAACTCACGGAAAGGTTCGGGATCAGGTCGGTGCCCGCACGCGTGCGCCAGCAGGGCCGCCTGCTCGAGGTCAGCGAAATCGCGCTGCCACCAAAAAGGAGGACAGCCCAATGACGCACTTAAGAAAGCTGGCGCTCGTGCTGGCCGCCATTCTTGGTCTCGCCACCGCAACGCCCGCCATGGCCGATGCCGGTCCCGGTCGCTGCACCGGCAGCTTCGTCAACCCGATCACCGACATCTGCTGGTCGTGCCTGTTCCCGATCTCGATCGGCGGGCTGGACATCTGGCCGTCGAGCCGGCCCGATCCCGACAACCCCGATCTGCCGGTGTGCCTGTGCGGTCTAAGGCCCGGGATCGCCATGGGCTTCTGGGAGCCGGTGCGGCTTGCCGATGTCAGCATGAAGCCGTGGTGCTTCGTGAACCTCGGCGGCATGAAACTCGATCCGGGCTTCGACATCGGCTTCCGCTCGATCTCGGGTCCATCGGCAGTGGGCGGCGCGAGCCAGTATTATTCGAGCTGGCACGTCCACTGGTATGCCTATCCGCTGATCTACTGGATGGAGATCGTCGCCGATTTCCTGTGCCTGGAATCGGGCTCGATCGACATTCTCTACATCTCCGAGATCGATCCGCTGTGGCAGGATTCCGAGCTCACCGCGATCATCAACCCTGAAGCCGTGCTGTTTGCCAACCCGCTGGCGCTCGCCGCTTGTGCGGCCGACTGCGTCGCCTCGACCGCGAAGCTGCCGATCGACGAGATGTTCTGGTGCGCGGGCTGCCAGGGGTCGATGTATCCGATGAACGGCAATGTCTCGGCCAGCATAGGCCACGTCCAGGCCTCGCGGCTCGTGCTATCGCGCTTTGCCTACAAACTCCACCGCGAACTCGTCTCGTGGGGGACGATGGGGTCCAAGGGACTGTGCGGCAAATATTTGATGCCGGTGATGCGCAAGCAGCAATACCGCTTTCAGGCCACCAACCCCAACCCGGCGACCTCGGGCCGTTACGCCTGCCCACCCATCGGCGCCTCCACCACCTTTCAATCGGCCGGACAGGTCATCCCCGCCATCGGCGAAGACATGGGATATCTCGTCTGGCGCAAGCGGAACTGCTGCGCGCTATGAACAAGCACCTACTCCTTTTGCCCGTCGGCCTTGCCGTCACCCTCGGTGGCCTCGCTCTCGCCCAGAGCGCGCCCGAAGGCATCGACCTCGAAGCGATCCGCGAGCGTGCGGCCGAACACGCCGACGATGCGCAGGCGCTCAGCACCAATGTCCGCCAGCGCGCCGAGGCGCTGACCGAGGACGCACAGGCCATCCAGACGCAAGCGCAGGCCAATCGCGCGGCCTATGCGGACAGCATCAAGGCAATCGAGACCGACGCCGTCCTCGACTTCGACGCGATGATCGCGGGGCAAGCCGCCGCCGAGAAGGCATCGCTCGGGGGAGCTCCACGCTTCATTGCCTTTGCCAGCCTGTCGATGCCGCCCGAGGCGCTGAAAGCACTGGTCCATGACATGACCAGGGCGGGAGGCGTCACCGTGCTGCGCGGTTTCCCGCAAGGAAACAGCGAGGCGTTCAAGAAGCGGCTCGCCGCTATCTGGAGCACCCGCGACGCGGCCGGTTCGCTGGGCATCGATCCAAGGCTGTTCCGCGCGTTCAACATCGAGGCCGCGCCGAGCTTCGTCATGCTGAGCACCGAGTTCAGCCCATGCGACGGGTTCGATTGCACCAGCGAGGTGCCGCCGCACGACCGCATCGCCGGCAACATCAGCGTGGGAGAAGTCCTCGAGACCTTTGCCTCGGGCAAGGGTCCGGGCGCCGAGCTTGCACGCCTCCATCTGCGCCAGCTCTCCATGGAGGAACGGCCATGAGCGCCAGAACCCTCGCCAATCTTCTTGCCGCGCTTGTCGCCCTCGTAAGCGCGGCTTCCATTCACGCTCAGACCCACGATGCGGCAAGGACTGACGGGAAGGACTTTGCCACCGAGCTGCTGGGCGAGGCGCGCGATGCCGCAACGACCAATCCTGACACGGCGCGCGTTCCCAATTTCGATCCGCACGCGACGCGCGACCTGCAGGATCTTGCGCGCGATCCCGACCAGATCGAGGCCCGCGGACGCAGCGCCGCGACGACCAGCACGCCGATGCGGACCATCCGCGACAGCATGACCAATCGCGCAAAGTTCGAGCCGAACGAGATCGAGGACGTGATCGCCCGCAGCCTCGCGATCAACGAGACGCCGCTCGACTACACCAGCGGCATGGCAATTTCGGGCAGCCAGGGATCGTGCGTTCCGCTGCCGCCTGGTTCGAGGTCGGCGGGCACCTATACCGCGACCTGCAATACGGGCACACGGATCGATCAGTCGGTTGGCCAATGCACGGTGCCGCTCGTCACCAGGGTCAGCCAGCAACCGCAGTATCATTACCTTTGCAGCCCATTGGGCAGCTTCAACCTGTCAGGTGAGCCGGATTGCGAAGAGTTTTCGGGCGCTCTTTGCCGGGTAACCGGACACCGGGACGGTCCTTGCCTGCAGTGGGGTTGGTCCGGCGGTCGCAAGTGGTGCACCGAGCCGGGCGATCCGATTACCGAGCTGACCTGCGACGAACAGGTCGCGGGGCAGACGCCCTACCGCATTGCCACGGCGACCACCGTCACAACGACCCCTGACGAAAGCCAGTGCACAGGTCTCGCAGGCAATAGCCATTGCACGCTGGACGCCGAGATCTGCACCGACACCGATCCGCAGACGCGCGTGATCGACGGCGTCTCTGTCACCAGGCCCTGCTGGGAATGGCAACGCAGCTACACCTGTATCGCGCGCGAAGCGGCGACCGACTGCTCCGACATCGAAAGCCAAGGCACCTGTCGCTTCGTCCGTGAGGAATGCCTCACTAACGAAGACCCCTGCGAGACCTGGGAGCGCATCTACGAGTGCCCGCTTCCCGGGAACGACAGCTCCACCCAGTTTGTCTGCGACGGTGATGTCTATTGCATCGACGGCAGCTGCGAGACGATCGAGCGCACCGCGAACGATGAGTTCAAGGATGCCGTCACCGCCCTCCATGCGATGAACGAGGCCCGCGGCCAGTTCGATCCCGAGACGCTGACACTGTTCCGGGGCACGCGCAACACCTGCTCCTCCAAGGTCTTCGGCGTGCTCAACTGCTGCAACGGTAAGGGTTTCCCGCTCATCCCCGGGATCAGCCTCTTGGTCGCGCTCGGCTGCAACCGCGAGGAAGTGCTGCTCCACGAACGCGATGCGCAGGGGCTGTGCGCTTATGTGGGGACCTATTGCTCGGACAAGTTCCTCGGCGTCTGCCTGACCAAGAAGAAGGTTTACTGCTGCTTCGAAAGCAAGCTCTCGCGGATCCTGCAGGAACAGGGCCGGCGCCAGCTGCCCAAACCCTGGGACAAGCCCAAGGAAGAGCAGTGCGAGGGGTTCACACTCGACGAATTCGCCCGGCTCGACCTCAGCCAGATGGATTTCAGCGAGGTCTATGCCGAGTTCACCGAGGCTGCGCGGCTCCCCGACGAGCTCGAGACCAGCATCCTCATCCAGCAGAAAATCGAAGACTATTACGCAAGGAGTGGCCAATGACGCGCCGCCAATCACTGCCGATGCTGGGCCTCCCAGTCTTGGCCATGTGTCTCGCTGCACTGCTTCCCGTTCGGGCAGTCGCCCAGGAAGCGCGCCAGGCAGAGCCAGCTGCCTCGGCAGACAGCCTCTACTGCGAGCAGCGCAGGCTCGGCTACTGGTTCTATTGCGTAAAGCCGGTGCCGGCAGAGGAGCCGCAGGTGGAGCAACCACCGGCCCAGGTAACCGCCACGCAAGAACTCGACGCGGTCACGGGAGAACTGCGCGAACTCAAAGCGCGCGCGATCCTCTATCCGACGCCGGAAAACGTCACCGCCTATATCCGCTTCCAGCGTGCCCAGCTCGACCGGGCTTCGTTGTTCTCCGATGTCTGGCAGCGCGCGATCTGGCAGGATCCCGAGCTCGACTACACGCTCGAACGACCGGTCGGCGCGCTTGCCAAGAAGCAATGGCAGGACGCGCGCGCTGCCGACCGCGACGCGGTGATGGCTAGGCTTTCCGAACGCTATGGCCTGTTCTACTTCTTCGCCCAGACCTGCGGCGCGTGCGAAGTGATGAGCCCGATCGTGCGCTCGGTGGCGGACCGCTGGCATATCACTGTCCGGGCGATCTCGACCGATGGCGGACCGTCCCGGCACTTCCCCGACTACAAGGTCGAAAGCGGTCAGCGGCCGCGCATGGGGCTCGAACCCGGCATTACCCCGGCGCTCGTGCTGTGGGACAGCGTGGCCAGGCGCCCGATCCCGATCGGATACGGCGTGCTCTCGGCCGACGAGCTGCAGGATCGCATCTACCTCCTCACCTCGAAGGAAGCCGGACATGATTACTAGCATCCGCAATGCGGCGCTCACCATTGCTGCTGCCGGCATGGTCGCGTCCCCTCTGGCAACGCCAGCATCAGCCAATGTTGGCGACAGCATGGACCGCTTCATGGACGACATGGGCGCAGCGGCCAATGTCACCGGGCCGAGCGCGTTCGAAGGCCAGTCGGCGGGCTATTACAGCCTTGGCAATGTCTGGACGCGCTTCCCGCAGAAGACGACCAACATCGCCAATCTCCAGTTGCCGCGTGCCCGCGCTGGTTGCGGCGGTATCGATATCTTCGCCGGGTCGTTCTCCTTCATCAACGCGAGCGAGATGGTCGCGCTCTTGAAGGCCGTCGCCAACAATGCGGTGGGGTTCGCCTTTAGTCTGGCGATCGATACCGTCTGCCCCGAGTGCTCGAAGATTATGCAGGAGTTCAGCCAGAAGGCGCAGCTCATGAACAATCTCTCGATCAACTCCTGCGAGATGGCGCAGGGGCTGGTTGGCGGCGTCTGGCCCAAGGGCGATCTCGCCGACAAGGCGATCTGCGAAGCGATCGGCAATTCCGAAGGTATTTTCACCGACTATGCCGCAGCCAAGCATGGTTGCGGAACTCGCGGCCAGCGCGCCTCGACCAATGAGGGTGCCGGCGCCGACTATGCCGACGTCAATCCCGGTGTGCCGCGCAATTACACCTGGCATGTCCTCAAGCAGAGCGCCTTCTTCAACCCCGGTGGCACATTCGACCGCGATCTTGCCGAGTATGCGATGACGCTCATCGGCACGGTGATCTACGTGCCGGCCCGCGACGACGAGCCGGGCAAATTCGTACCTTTCGCGGGCGATGCCTCCTCGACGCTGGTGACCGCGCTGCTCGACGGGACACAGGGCCAGTCGGTGCGGGTGTTCCAGTGCGACGAGCCCGACCAGTGCCTCAACCCCACCTTCCAGCAGATGAGCCTCTCGAGCGCAAAGGCCATCCGGCCGCGCGTTGCCCGGCTCATCGGCAGCATGGTGGAGGCCATCCGCAGCGATACCGCGATCGGCGACGAGGAGAAGGAATTGCTCCAGGTGGCGTCGGTGCCGCTCTACAAAATCCTCACCGTGCAGGCGGCCTATGGACGCGGGATGGCCACCGACGACCGCGACACGCTGGCCGAGATCGCCAGCATCGATCTCCTCTATGCCATCCTTGAACGCATCACCGCAGAGGCCGGACGCTCGATGGCGAGTTTCATTGCGGCCGACGAAGCCAAGCTCGCGATCTGGCGCACTCAGGTTGCCGAGGTGCGATCGAGCCTCGCCCAGCGGCAAGCGACCGGACAGGCGCGGGTCTCGGCGATCATGCAGATCATCGAAAAGACGGCGATGATCGAGAATATGCTCGCTGCCTCGATGTCACCGTCGATGGCCGCCGCGCTCGACTGGTCGCGCGGGATGCAGTCCCGCTCCATCGTTCCATAAGGGTCAGGCAGCATGGTCGAGATTTTCACGGTCGGCGGCGGCGAGTACATCGTCAATGTCCTCAACGCCGTTGCCGCCTGGACCGGCGCGGGCGGCTACAAGAGCCTCATCCAGGTGGCGCTGGTGATGGGCATGGTGCTCGCGGTCATCGTGGTCGCGTTCAACCAGGACTGGCGTGCCTGGCTCAACTGGTTCCTCGGTGCGACGCTCATCTACATGTGCCTGATGGTGCCACGCATGGACGTCCATGTGACCGACCGGGTCAATCCCAGTCTTGCACCGGCAACGGTGGCCAATGTCCCGCTCGGGCTTGCCCTGATGGCAAGTTTCACCAGCCAGGCGGGGGACTATCTGACCCGCTCTGCCGAGCTCGTATTCGGCCTGCCGGACGACCTCAACTACTCGAAGAACGGCATGATCTATGGCGCACGGCTGCTTGAATCGACGCGCAGCTTGCGCATTTCCGACCCGGAGTTTGCCGCGAACTTCGACGAGCATATCCGGCAATGCGTGTTCTACGATCTGCTTCTCGGCCGCTACTCGATGAAGGAGCTGTCCGGGAGCGATGATATCTGGGCGACGATTGCACCGGGCAGCGCGGCGCGCGCGCAGAAATTCCTGGCCCGGCAGGCCGACGACAGCGTGACGGCCTCGATCATCACCTGCCGCGAATCCTACACCGCGCTTTCGGGGCAATGGGCGAGCCTCATTGACGAGATGACGCTTGTCGCAGGGCGTCAACTCTATCCGCGACAAACCGAAGCGCTCGCCAAGGCCAAGCTCATGGCGGACCTGCCGATTGCTTATCAGTATCTCACCGGCATCTCGCGCAGCGCGAGCGACATTTTCCGCCAGGTGCTGACGATCAACGCCATGAACCAGGCCATGCACGGCTTTGCAGGGGCGAGCGGCACCGGCAGCATCGACGTCTTCGCGCAGACCCGGGCCGATATTCAGACCGAGCGGACCTATTCTTCGATCGCACACAACGCGATGAAATGGGTCCCGATCCTCAATGTCGTGCTGACGGTGGTATTCTACGCGCTGTTCCCTGTCCTGTTTCCGCTGTTCCTCATGCCGCGGACCGGACCCATTGCATTGAGAGGTTACGTCACCGGCTTCTTCTACCTTGCGGCGTGGGGACCGCTCTTTGTCATCCTGCACATGATCCTGATGTTCAAAGGTGCAGGCGATGTCGCCGCGGCTGGCGGCAGCACAGGCCTCAGCCTGGCGACCTTTGCCGGCATGAGCGACGTCAACAGCGATATCGGCATTTTGGCGGGCTATCTTGTCGCCTCGATCCCGTTCCTTGCTGGCGGGGTGGCACGTGGTGCGCTGGCGATTTCGGGCCAGGCAACGAGCTATCTCAACCCGAGCCAGAACGCAGCCGAGGAAGCCTCGCGCGAAGCGAGCACCGGCAATGTCTCGCTTGGCAATTCGAACATCGACAATTCGACGGTGTTTTCCCGCCAGTTTGCGCAGGGTAATCTTGCCCCCAACATCGCCTATGGCGCCACGCAGACGCGTGGTTTTAGCGACAGCGGGACGCAGACGACCAGCTTTCCCGATGGCGAGTTCGCTGCTGTCCCGAATTCAAGCTATCCGTTCACGCCGACACTGGGGCAGGACTTCACCGGACGCCTAGGAACGATGGCGAGCCAGAGCCGGACGCAGAGCGAGACCTATGCCAACCTCGCCCAGCAATCGACGAGCTCTGCACTCACCCGGTTCAGCGAGATCCGCAACGCCTACAGCCAGGGTCAGAGCTCCGACACGGTCAGCGGCGTCGGCACGAACGACAGCATCGGCACGGCATTCAGCGAAGTCGACAATGCCTCGAGGACGCTTCAGCAGCAGTTTGGCCTTTCCCGGCGCGCGTCAGACGACATTACTATTTCTTGGTTCCTTAACGGCGAAGCAGGAGCCGGAGCAAAGGCCGAAGGCGGAGTACTAAACGCGCAGGCGGGCGTCCGCGGAGGCCGAAATCAGTCGTGGACCGACAGCGATATCGGGATCGCCTCGGAAGACCGTGGCAGGATCATGGGAACGCTGCGTCAGCTTTCCGACAGTCGCAACTGGTCGAACACGCGTGAAGGCTTCCTGCGCGAGACGAGCTCGAGTTCGGTATCACAGGTATCGACCAGTTCGTCGGGTCTCAGCCGATCGCTGACCGAAGCCGAGAGCTATACGCGAGAGGCGCGTCGGGCCGAAGAGATGGCCAGCCGCCTCGAGAACCAGGCCAGCTGGTACGAGGCCAACAGCGCCGCAGGCACGCTGAACCTGAGCCAGGCTTATCGCGAATGGGGCCTGGCCGAGATCGAAGCCAATCGCGACTATTACGGGCCGGTGCGCTTCGACGACATCGAGTTCCAGATGAGCGCGCGCGGCCAGCAGCTTCAATCTCGGTTTGTCGAAAGCTATGCCGATCGGCTGCAGGACGACATCGAAGCCGACCTTTCACTGCCGGACTTCGCTCCTGTCAGCCGCCCCGGGATAGGGAGTGTTGAGCAGGTACGCGCAAGAGGGGCAGTGGGCTCTGCGGGTGGTCCCTCTATGCCCGATGGCCCCGATCGAACAGCGATTTCAGACGAGGTCGAGCGGGTGCGCCGACAGGGTCGTGGCAGGATCGGAACCGTGCGATCTTATCTTGATCGCCAGACGGAAGGCGCCACGGGCGCGAGTGAAGAAGCTGCGGACGACGTCAAGGAATGGAGCAATAGATAGCTACAGCACGAAATCCTGCAGGATGACGAACACAGCGAATGCGATGACGACCAACGCGAGTAGCCAAAGGCCGCGTCGTTCCCAAGGATCGGCCAGGGCCTTCTTCCAGCGATATTCCATACGCCGGTTTTCGGAGATGGCACGGTCGACTTCCTTGATGCCCTCCCATTGGTGCTCGTCCTGATCGGGCCATTGCTTCGTCATTGTGAATTCCTCAGTAAGCCCGCCCCATAATGTCGCACAATTGAGACCTTATGCCCCTTTTTGCCGTTAATGTCGCGATTTCGAGACATTAGCGGATCTGCCAGATCAAAAGATCTAGCACCTTAAGATCAGTGAATTTCTTGAATTGGGGAAATTCTAGGTCGAAGCGCTGACGCAGGAGCGGAAAGCGATCGGCACGTATCAGGGCATCGAGGTGAGCCTGGATGGCTTGGTAATCATCAACAGCGTCGGCAATCTTTTCGAGCCCGGAGCCAGTGCGGGTCCGCAGTCCCAAATTGCTCCGCACGATCGAATCATAGACCGCTCTGGTCGGATCCACGGTCGCGATCAGCTTCGAGGCGAATGACGCTTCGACTCTCCCGGTGCTCTCGAAAATTGACCGAACAATCTCCCCAAACTGGATGTCCGAGTTGGACTTCTGCTGTTCAAAAATCCGGTAGAAACGGCCTCGCCAGTCGGCGTTTCTGCGGACCCCATAGAGGCCGTTGAAGGTTCGTTGGTAGGCAAGGTCCTCGTCGACATTTGTCCGATGGAGCTGGTCGACCGTATAGGCATAGCGCGAGAGGTCGGCATGGCGCTGCGCCAAGCCAGCTAGAGCGTCATCCGAACGCCTGAGCAACTCGGCAATCGTAATCACGCCTGATCATCTCCTCGATTTTGGCGCATTTATTTACACAAAAACTTTGCGCGATTGGCACATTAAATGTAGCCGTTTTGTTCCGCCCTTGCTATCAAAAATGCTCAACCGGCAGGAACAGATCTTGGCTATCGTTATCACCACGTGCACAAACAGGAAGCGAAAGCCGGTGGCTTCCCGGCTGCACGCGGGTGATCTTAAGAAGGGTGGTATCACCCAGGTCGCGGCAGAGTGGGGCGAACGGCTAGGCGAGGCCTGTCAGACCTATCCTGCGAGTTCGCTCTATGGCGGCAGGTCCTTCAGGGACTCTATGGTTGCCGCCGAGAAGGTCGGCGCGGAACTGCTGATCGTGTCAGCGGGCCTTGGCCTGGTCGGAGCACGAACGCAGGTACCATCCTATGCTTGCACCGTACTCAGCGGGGCAGACGATAGCATCGCCGCCCCTATCACCGAGGGATTCAGTAGAGCGAATTGGTGGAAAGAACTCGGCCAAGTGTCTCCGCACACGATGAAGCTAGCCGATGTGGCAGATTGCCGCACCGGCCTGATCATGGCCGCATTGTCCGATGGATATATCGAGATGATGCTCGAGGAGTTTCTGACGCTTCCGGAAGGACGTCGAGGCAATCTGCGATTGTTCACGCGCACACCTAGAGAGCGAATTCCAGTACAATTGCAGCCTTTCCTGATGCCATATGACGACCGGCTTGACGGCCCAGACAGCCCAATCCGCGGCACCCGTAGCGATTTCGCTGCCCGCGCCCTACTGCACTTCGTCGACAGCATCCTTTCCTCTGATGATGACCGCTCAGCCAGCCAACATGCCGACGCCGTCGAAAGGGCGGCAAAGGACTGGGCTGAACCTCCAGTATTTTCCCGCCGCCGGCTTTCCGACGACGAGATCAGGCAATTGATGCGCCGCCATTGGCTCGAAACCAATGGGGGCACGACCAAGTTGCTCAGGCTCTTTCGGGATGAACTCGACATTGCCTGCGAACAGGGGCGCTTTGCATCGCTCGCAAGAGAGATACGGTCGGAGGTGAGCCATGGCTAAAGAGACATTGGCCATTCGTGCTGTTCGCAGCGAGCAAGGCGACGGAACCGCGGTTTTCGTCTTCTTCCTCGAAGGCGCGGACATCATGCGTATCGCCGATATCGCCCGCCTGCGGCGCGAAGAACAGGAACTCAAGGGCTTCCAGCGCAGCGAAATCAAGGCGCACGTTTCGGCAATCACGCAGTTTCTCGATAGCGGGAAAGTCCTCTTTCCAAACGCGATCATCCTGGCTCTTTCGGAGGAAGTGGAATTCGCGTCGGCACGCGGGCGCAAGCCCGGAAACATCTGCGAGATCGGCGACGCTGGCACACTGACCATTCCTGTTTACCCTGCAGGCCGCCGGGCGGCCTGGATCGTCGATGGCCAGCAACGATCGCTGGCCTTGGCGCAAGCAAAGGATCAATCGATCGCCGTACCAGTCGTCGGCTTCGTCTCGGATGAGATCGAGGCTCAACGAGAACAGTTCATTCTCGTCAACAAGGCGCGGCCACTGCCCAAACGTCTGATCGATGAACTGCTGCCAGAAGTGAGCGCCCTCCTTCCGAGGGATCTGGCTGCGCGCAAGCTGCCAAGCGCGCTCTGCGAATTGCTCAATCAGCATAAGGACTCGCCATTTCACAATCTGATCAAGCGGGAATCCAATGCGCGCTCCGGAACCGGTGTCGTTGCGGACTCCGCCTTGATCGAAGCGATGCGTACAAGCCTAAGGTCGGCGTCGGGGGCTCTCGGCCAATTCAAACGCAATGGCGACGGCACTGACGCAAATGCAATGTATGAAACACTCGTTCTCTACTGGAGCGCTGTGCGCGACACATTCCCGGATGCCTGGGGCAAGCCGCCAACCCAAAGTCGCCTTATGCATAGCGCTGGCATCCGGGCGATGGGCGCCCTGATGGATCAGATCATGTTGCGGGTCGACAGCGCAGAAGACCGCGGGGCCGCGGTGCGTACCATCCTGAAGAAGTTGGCGAAGCATTGCCACTGGACCGAAGGGCGTTGGGATGCCCTCAACCTGATGTGGAATGAAGTGCAGTCAACGTCCCAACACATCTCAAAGCTCACTGACCATCTGATGCACCTGGAACGCGACCTGGCGAGGGGAACCTCATGAAGTTCATCTTCGCCGACAGTCTGGATTATGTCGATCCGGCCTTTGACTTCATTGCCGACCGCAGTCCTGCGGAACGGCAGCCCTATTGGGACGACGCCTATCCTCACGAGATACTTGGCTATGCGCCCTACGACGGGGTGCTCGTGTCGAAAGGCATCGTCGGCGACCATCGCGTCAAAGGGAAATACACGGCCAGCCAAGCCCGGCGCTTCGAGTTGGTTGGCGCGCGCAAGTTCCTGAGGCTCGACAAACCGGAATTCGCGCATCTCGACATCTTCGGCGACTGCGGCGCATTCACCTATGTCAACGAGGAGCGTCCGCCCTACTCACCTGCAGAGATCGCTGAGTTCTACGATGATTGCGGCTTCACGCATGGCTGCTCGGTCGACCACATCATCTTTGACTTCGATGTTGCCGCAAAAGGCCTCGATGGTGGATCGAACGACGCCAAGGATCGCTTCGAGATCACGCTCGAGAATGCTGATGCTTTCCGGAGGGAAGCCAAAGCCATTGACGCACTGTTCAAGCCCCTCGGCGTTGTTCAAGGCTGGTCGCCCGATAGCATGGCGGAAGCTGCGCGCAGGCTGGTGGCGATGGGGTATGATTACCTCGCGCTCGGCGGCATGGTCCCATTGAAATCACCTGAGATCAAACAGTGCCTCGCGGCGATCCGAGAAGTCGTACCTCCGGCGACACGCCTCCATATCCTTGGTTTCGCGAAGGCAGACGACATCGACAGCTTCCACAGTTACGACATCGCCAGCTTCGATACGACGTCGCCGCTCATTCGCGCGTTTAAGGACGCGAAGCAGAATTACTACCTGCCCGGCGATGGTCTGGGACTGCGTTATTTCACTTCGATCCGCGTACCCCAGGCGCTTGAAAACCCGCGCCTTCAGAGAACGGTCAAGCGCGGTGTCTTTCGAGCAGAAGATCTGGTCACCATGGAAAGCGCGGCATTGTCGAGCTTGCGCGCTTTCGATCAGGGCGAAGCCGGCATTGAGGAAACACTTCAGAACGTCCTCGTCTACAGCGCGCCACTCGTGGAAGAAAAGCCGTTTGAAGACTGCAAGGACGCGACCAGCATGGTTCGCCTGGCGACGCGCTATCGCGTTACTCTCGAGAGCAAACCATGGAAGCAGTGCAGTTGCTCAATCTGCGAACATGCGGCTGTCGATGTGATCATTTTCCGGGGAAGCAATCGGAACAAGCGTCGCGGGATTCACAATCTCGCGGTCTACAAGGATCATATTGAGAGATTGGATTTGAAGCGTGCCCTCACCTAAGCCCATGCAATACCTTGCCGTGACCGCGGAACAGAGCAGCGAGCATCGGGTCCTCGTGTTTGCGGCCAAGGCATCCGACATTCTCAAGTTTGCATCGATTGACCGCATTGGCCGCGATGCACAGGGCGAACTCAGCGGCTTCCAACGGCCACAGGTTGCTGCTCACATTCGGGAGATCCAGGACTACCTGATCAAGCCAAACTCTGTCCTTCCCAATCCGATCGTCGTGGCCTTTACAGATCATGTCGGCGTTGAAGATTTGGGAGATGGATCGGCGCGCCTGACGATCGACGTCAGCAAGGGGACACCAGGACTGGTTGTCGATGGACAACAGCGGCTTTCTGCCTTGAGCACGCTGGAGCGTGATTTTCAGGTCTTCGTGTCAGTCCTGATTTGCCAGGACGAGGCAGAGCTGCGTCGACAGTTCGTGCTCATCAACAACACCAAGCCGCTGCCCAAGTCGCTGATTTATGAACTGCTGCCTACTGTCGATGACCTTCCGGCGCGGCTCAGCAGGCGCTCGACTGCCGCAGATCTGACCGCGCGGCTGAACTTCGAGAACACCTCACTCAAAGGCTACATCCGCCAGCACACCTGCCCGGAAGGGATCATTGCAGACACCGTGATGCAGAAGATCATCATGGAGTCGCTCGCCAACGGCATCATGCGCGACCTGATTGGTCGGCCCAAAGGCGAAGACAAGTGCGTGCGGCTTGTCTCGAATTTCTTTGAAGCTGTGAAACGGGTTTTCCCGGACGCTTGGCATGGTCACAAGCCAAAGACTTCCCGGTTACTCCACGGCGCCGGTATCCAGGCGATGGGCGATGTCATGGAAGTGCTGGCCCAAAGGGTTGATGCCCGATCGGTCGATGATTTCCAGGCAGGCATGGAATGCCTCAAGGACAAGACCGCGTGGACATCCGGCGACTGGGAACTCGGCGGCGAAGTTCGGCGCTGGAACTCGCTGCAAAATGTCAATCGCGACGTTGCGCTGCTCAAGCACTATCTCATTGGCATCCTCAAGGCCGATCTCAGACAAAAGCGGCGAGCAGCACCAGCCCCGCTCTTCGAAGACGCGGCTGAATAGCCATGGCTTATGCGGTCAAAGAGATATTCAAAACCTTGCAGGGTGAAGGTGCTCATGCGGGGCGCACGGCTGTTTTCTGCCGTTTCTCGGGCTGCAATCTTTGGTCGGGTCGCGAACAGGACCGCGCGAGCGCGCAATGCTCCTTTTGCGACACCGACTTCGTGGGTGTGGATGGGACCGGTGGGGGCCGTTTCGCGGACGCGGAATTGCTGGCACAAACAATCGCTGATGAATGGGCTGGCTCGAATGAGAGTCGCTATGTTGTGCTCACAGGTGGTGAACCGTTGCTGCAGGTCGATGCGCCTTTGGTAGATGCACTTCATCGACACGGTTTTGAGATCGGGGTCGAGACCAATGGTACGCGTCCTGCCCCAGAAGGCATCGATTGGATCTGCGTTAGCCCTAAAGGGGAAAACGAACTGGTCTTACGGTCGGGCAACGAACTGAAGCTCGTATTCCCGCAGGTTGGCGCGCGACCTGAACGCTTCGAAGACCTCGAGTTCGAGCACTTCTTCTTGCAGCCAATGGATTGCGCCGAGGCCGACCAATGCCTCGACGACACGATCCATTACTGCCTCGAAAATCCTCGCTGGCGCCTATCGCTCCAGTCGCACAAGCTAGTCGGAATCCGCTGATGTACGAACTCTCGAAACAATTTCGCTTTGACGCGGCTCACACACTCGATCGGGTCGTCCAAACCGAGTCCAGCCGCAGGATCCATGGTCATAGCTATCGCGGCGAGGTCACGCTACGTGGAAGGCCCGACCCTGTAAGCGGCATGATTGTCGACGTTGGTATTCTGGAGAAAGAACTCGAGAGCGTTCGGGACGCGCTCGACCATCGTTTTCTGGACGACATCAACGACCTTGGCCCGGCAACCATGGAAAATCTGTGCCGTTGGATCTGGAACAGGCTCAAGCCCGAGTTCCCGGCGCTTTCGAAGGTCAGTGTCTACCGCGACAGCAATAGTGATGCGGTCACCTACTGGGGCGAGGAAGAGCTTGCATGATTGCTGACGAGAAGGCTCTCGTCCTTTTCTCCGGCGGGCAGGATTCCGCAACTTGTCTTGCTTGGGCACTTGAGAAATTCAGCGCTGTCGAGACGGTAGGGTTCGACTACGGGCAGAGACATCGGATCGAACTGGAATGTCGTTCAGAGCTTCTCGCGCGGATTGTTGAGATCAATCCAACCTGGAAAGAGAGGCTTGGAGCCGACCATACGCTCGATCTGTCGGTTCTCGGCCAGATCAGCGAGACGGGACTGACCCGAGACGCCGAGATCGCCCTGCGCGAAGACGGATTGCCGAACACCTTTGTGCCTGGCCGCAACTTGTTGTTCTTCACTCTTGCGGCGGCGCTCGCATTCAGACGCAAGGCTCGACACATGATTGGCGGCATGTGCGAAACTGACTACTCTGGATATCCTGACTGCCGCGACGACACACTCAAAGCCCTACAGGTCACGTTGAACCTAGGGATGGGCAGTCGAAGCGTGATCCACACGCCCCTGATGTGGATCGACAAGGCTGGCACCTGGGCATTGGCGCAAGATCTGGGCGGCGACCTTCTCTTGGATCTGATCACAGAACATAGCCACACCTGCTACCTTGGCGAACGCACAGTTCGCCACGAATGGGGCTATGGCTGCGGAACGTGCCCTGCTTGTGAGCTTCGAGCACGAGGATATGAGAGTTTCCGCGAAGGCACCAGGTCTTGACTGACTCTGGCACCACTTCCGACGATGCTTCAGTCGCTTCTTCGACCAATGAAAGCGGCGGGCCCGAGATCACTCCGTCAAAGGTAAAGACCGGCGCAGGCCTCCATGCGCTTCGTGCGACGGTGTTATCGTTTTTGGATCGGCCGATAGACTTCTACCCGCGCCTTGAGGCTAAGGTTCGCAGCGTTCCCTCGGATGAAATCGTCAATCGGTTCTACAATCCTAAGCATGGAGTAATGGCCGCCTGGGCCAAGATCGACCCGAATGATTCCAATCTTGATAAAGCGGTCGACCTAGCCAAAGCATCACTTCAAGAAGCGAAGGCGCAAACTGAATATCAGGATCAGAAAGCGACGCGGTTGCTAACGGTCTCAACCTTTTTGACTGCTCTCGCTGGTGCATTCTTCGCGTCATTTTCGACGAATTATCCTCTAAGAAACTTGCAAGATCAGGTCGGAGCAGAATGGTGGCTTCTTTCGGCCACCTACATCTCATTCCTCCTCTTTATCTTGTTATCACTCGGAGGGGCGCTGGTTACCTTTCATGCGTCGCGCACTCGCTTCAAATATCCTTCTGAAGCAACAGTAGATAGCCAGTCAGGCAGAGCCCGCTCCTTTCTGTTCTTTCGCGAAATAATTGGCGTCACCCCAGAAGGTTGGGCGAATTCCTTTGTAAATGTTGGAGAGTCTACAGGAACCATGACTGTAGAAATCAACCCAATGCTGAAGGTAGAGTACCTCAAAAACTATGTTAGCGAAGCTTACCTCGTTGCCGCCAAGACAGCAGAAAAGTTACGGTATCTTCAGCCTGCTCAGAGTCTTTTATCTTATGCACTACGTTGCTTGATAGTCTATGTAATGTTGCTCGGCTATGTTTTGACCTGCGTGGAACCGACAAAGCCCACCCCACAACCGACTGAAGTTGAGATGATCGGGGGAACTCTTCACGTGGACGCTTTGATTGAACGCTCGCAGACTCCAACTCAACAGCCAACTCCAACCAAAAAGACTGACCCAGAGCAGTGATTAGGGCGAGCGAACTCGTCACAGTTTTTGTCGATGCAGACAACACTCTGTGGGATACAGATAGAGTGTTCGCGAGCACTCAGCTCCGCTTGCTTCACGACGTTGAGGAGTCACTCGGACTCACGTGGCCAGATGAAGATCGTCTTCAATTCGTGCGGGCAGCAGACCAAGAGCTTGCCTCCCTACATCATGATGGCTTGCGCTACCCGCCTGCATTGCTCGTACGTGCCCTAAGCTTGGCCCTGGATGGAATGGATCCGGTTCGGGCAGCGAAAATTGCGTTGCATGGAAGCGAGCCTGCAAAGATCTATGCCGACCAAGAAGGCGTAATCCTCAACCGCTATTTTCAATCTCTGAAGGCACTTCCACAACTTAAGAAGGGCGTTGCAGACGGCCTTAGGCAGATGAAGGAGCTTAACTGGAACATCTTGATGGTCACAGAATCTGCTGTGACGCGAGCAAGGGAAACTGCCGACGCTTTGAGCATCTCTCAATTCTTTGACAGAGTACTTGAAGGCCGCAAACGCCCCGAACTGTATCAAAGAATCCTGAAACTAGTTGGCTCTCCGTCCAACGCCTACATGATCGGTGACCAAATTGATCGCGACATTGCACCAGCGAAGCAGGCGGGGCTCAAGACAATCTACTTCCCCGGTGGCTTTAAGCCCCGTTGGCACGACGAGGAGGCCTCGCCGCCTCCGGATTTCGTGATCTCCGATTTTAGAGAGGCTGTGCAAATTATTCGCTTGGAGCACGCATGCTGACTGCGGAAGCATGGTGCTGCGCCTAGAGGTTTGGCTTTATATACTTGATTGCCAAAGACCTTCAGTCGATGAAGGGGCACTCCAAATTCTCTCAATCCGTGGGGCGTAGATTTGTCAAAAGGGCTCAGCGGTTCGACTATTAAATCGTGGTTCCAATACCGCTGCGAGCGCAAGACGCGCTATGAGCTCATGAATGCCACTGAGCGGGCTTCAATCCCGATTGGATCAGATACCCGCGAGCAGAGTTGGGCAATCCTCGGTGTAGACTACGAAGATCGAGTGGTGTCCAAACTAGCGAGGCAGCGGCAGGTTCACCTCAATGGGTCCGAGATTTGCCTCCCAACGGCAATCACCAATGCCTTCCTAAGAGGCGAAGGGAGCAAAACGTTTGCAGCTCAGGTGAATGTGCGCCCGAAACAGATTCCCTCTGTGTTTGGCGAGATTGCCGATTTCAACCTGCGAGACACATTCGCTGATCTCGTTCGCCGAGATTTCATCGATGGCAAACCGAGCTTCACGGTTATCGATATCAAGGCGACCCGCGCTGCTCGGTCTTTCCACAAGACCCAGGTTGCTTACTACGCGATTTTGTTGAGCCAGGTCCTTTCCGAGAGGAAAATCGAGGGAACCGTCTCCCAGTTTGGAGAAATCTGGCGAATTCCTGATAATGGGGATGCCTCTGGAGACGGCTACCAGGTCGACAGCTTCCCGCTTGCTCCATACATCCGGCTCGTCGAGAGCTTTGTCGGGCAGACGCTGCCCAAGATTGCCGCGCGAGAAGTGTCACCTGGCACTGACGAGACCTTTTTCCATCTATATTTCAAATGTGAGCAATGCGCCTATTTGACGCACTGCTTGACAGCAATCGATCCGGAAAGACCGCCCAACAAGCGGGACGTCTCTGCTGTTGCGGGTCTCTCACACGAAGGGAAGAGAGCCCTCCTCGATCACGGCATACGATCGGTCAAATCCTTGGCAGAGCGGGCGCAAGGCATCGGCAAAATGGATGGAGTCGGTTGGTCGCTTTCACGGCGAGCCGAACAACTGATTGCCCGTGCTCGCGCAATCAATGCCGGCCATATTCAAGCTGGGGCCGAAGAGCAGACTTTTCTGATGCCTCCGCGTTCTGACGTCTCAATCTACTTGCTGGCCGATCATGATCCAGTCGATGATGGTCTGGCGACGCTTGGCTATCTATTGGTCCGAGATGGAACTGTTGAAGAGACCATCAAAGTTCTTCCGACGGCTGACAGGAAGGCGGAGGCCGATGCGCTGATCGAGGTGTTCTCGAAAGTTATCGCCGATCTCCAAATCGTTGACGCGCACAATCAGGCGCTCTCCGACGATGATTCAGGTGCCTTATTCGCACATATATATCTCTATGAGCCGAGCGAGGCGAACGCGCTTCAGAACGCGGTGAAGAGACATCTGTCCGACGCGAGGATCAGGACGGGTCTCTTACATCTCGTCCGCATATTTCCACCTGAAGAACTGGTGCCAGAGCCCGAGTTCAGGGGCATGAACCATTTGCCTGCGACTGCGGTGAGGACAGTTATCGAGCAGCTATTCGCGGTCCCAACGGCGGTATCCTATGACCTGCGGCAAGTATCACAGGCGATGGCAAACGATGGGCTCATCCCAAAGCCCTATGCCCCTAGCGAACCATTCCATCGCCCGTTTTCCTCACTTCTTTCAATTGAAGTAACACGTGGAATCCGAGAAGGACGCAAGGACCATGTGGCCATAGCCGACGTCGAAGATGACGTTCGAGGCCGATTGAATGCCCTTCGCGAAATCGTCGAGTGGCTGCAGAAAGACAATCGCGACCGCACTGATCGCAGCGAGCGACCCACTTTGCGATTGAACAAGCTACCCTTCCGTTTGCAGGCAACCTTCGACCCGCTTGAAGCCGGTGACCTCGATATCCTTCGCGCTTTGGAATTGTTGGAGAATCGAGCCGGAATGCTGGATACGTTGATCCGTCTCGCAAAGCCGGCCTCGTCCCGGCGCGATAGTGGCAACGCAATCGGACCGCTTTTTCTTATCGGAATCAACAAGACCAAAATGGGCCGAGTCTTCGTGTTTCGACGACCCGCCGAAGCTATGGACGTTGATCTTGAGGGTGGGCTGGGCCTCGTCTTGAGCGATGGGAGCCCTGATGTACTCCTCGATCCGCGCCGATGGCCTGACCTGAGCTGCCAGCTGATGGATCCTGGACCGAACGATGACACAGGAATGCTCAGGGTCGGTGTCTGGAATTCTGTCTTCGATAGTCCAACGATGAAAGACCTTGTGCGCCGCCTCGACAGGGATGGGTGGTGGATTGACCGAACATTCGTCGACTTCAATTCGCCCAAGGTGGCACGCTTCATCGACTATCTTGCTGGAGAAGCAGCATGAGTGTTCGCACTGACGTGCTGCGGTTCTTGCAGGAGCCGAAAGCGTTCTTCGATGATGTCAGCGATGGCGATGTTTGGCTCGCAGGCCTCAATGAATTTGCCATCCCCTCGATCGAGGAGAAGGGAGACAGGCATCTCCGGGAGGCTCAAGTCAGTGCCTGGGAAGGCCTCGCCCACAGAAAGACAGGATTGATCCTTGGGCCGCCCGGGACCGGGAAGACGTTTTTGCTCTCCTGGCTGATTGCTGGCTACTGTGCGGCCCGGCGTAAAGCGGGGTTACCAGCCCGAGTGCTCGTCACGGCGTTCACTCGCAACGCGATCGGAAACGTTCTTGATGCTGTGCGGGATCGGCAAGTGCTGCATGATCCGAGCGCACCGCCACCGCTTTTCCTCGGATCGCCGCCAGCAGGAGGGCTCGCGGACGGCGTGCTCACCTACGGCGCAAAGGAGCAAGGTCAGGTCATCGACCACCTCAATGGCGGCGAAGCTGTGACGGGGATGACAGTCTGGTCTCTCTACAGACTTCTGACGACAGGTACTCCGCCGGGTGGCGATGGCATGAGCGCTCCGCTTTTTGACCTGGTCTGCATTGACGAAGCCTCGCAGATGGTCCTCGGACACGGTCTACTTGCTATGGCTGGACTGGCCGATGCGGGGCGCGTGGTGGTTGCAGGAGACGACCAGCAATTGCCGCCCATCAGAGCCGGTAGACCGGTAACCATCGAAGGTCGCGAATTGGGCGGATCGCTTTATGCGTTCATGAAATCGGTTGGTGCCGACGAATTTGCGCTGGAAGAGACCTTTCGTCTCAACAAACCTCTCACATATTTCCCCGAGAAGACCTTCTATCCCGGCAAATACGTGTCGCGTTCTGAAGCCAGTAAGCTTGAATTGCGCGAGGACTGGCAAGCTGACTTGTCACAAACCATACGCTTGGCGCTAGCACCTGATTATCCGCTCGTCGTCCTTCTCCATGATGGCCCCACTGCCGCTACCGCGAACCCGTTCGAAACACAGATCGCGAGTGAGATTGCAGCCGCATTCGCCCACCGCCTGACAGCTGATGGAACTCCGCCGTCCGATCTCTGGAGCAAACGGCTCGCGATCGTCAGCCCGCACAGGGCGCAAAATGCGGCGATTAGAGCGGGGTTACCTGACTCCATTCGAGCCGACGCGTTTGTTGAGACAGTCGATCGCGTTCAGGGCAAAGAGCGGGATGCAGTCATCCTATCATATTGCGTGGCGGACCCAGAATTCGCACTCACGGAAGCTGAATTCATATTTTCGCCTGAACGATTGAATGTTGCGGCGACGCGAGCGGGAAAGAAGCTGATTGTTATTGTCAGCAAGCGCCTCCTGGAAGCCGTACCATCTGACCAGGAACTGCTCGATAAGGCAGAACTCTTGCGCGAGTTTGTGTTTTCCTGCCCCTCGATCGTGACCTCTCAGATACAAGGTCCCGCGGGACGCTCCGTAGCGATTGATATCAGGGCGAGGGGCTTCGATGACAACGAAGCCGACGTTGATCTGACGCCTGATCCGCCGCCGGTGGAAGTGAAACACGAGATGACCGACCTGGCACGAGGTGTCCTCGAAGTCATCAATCGGCTCGCACTCGACAGCGCATATGGAAATGCAGCCTTGTCAAAGGTCAAGAGTGCCATGGCCTTACCGGCTGAGCCATTCGCTGAAGCGTGCCTGCTTCATCACCTCGGATGGATTTCGTTACGCCAACAACCCCGGCGCGATGGCGGTGAACCCTTCTGGGTCGCAAAGCCATTCAAGGAAGCTCGCAAGGTCTTCAGTGTAGACTACGACACCGTCAAGAGCCGCATCGAGATGTGCGTGCGCGAGGCCAAGACCAGGCGCTATGCATTTTACACGGACGTGCGCGATCGCTTTGCTTGGATGGACAAGGAGCGCAACGATCTTTTGGCTCCTGTAATCAGTCGCCTGGAGGAAGAAGATTTCTTACGCCTCGAACCTGTAGGCAACTCGTTTGCGATCGTTGTGAAGGCACTTGCAGAACTCGATTCTCTGCCGGAGCCGGAAGAGTTGGATGGGCTCGGCGACGAGGATTTTGCAGCGCTCAATCGCTTGGAAGAGCTCGAAGCAAGTCGCATCAATTTCGGGGTCTATGACAGCTGGGTGTCGACGGTCGAACTCGCTCGAGATCTCAAGGTCCCTCTCGACCAGTTGACCGCATCCTTGTCCAAGCTTGAGGCGCATGGCCACTTGCTTCTGGCGGATGAAGGCAGAGTGCGCAGTCGCTTCGCGGAGATTGGACGAGAACTTAAGCACGTTAAGCAGCGCTTTCGCAGCGACGATGCAGACACACGCCCCTATTTGGTTCGGAGCCTAAAGGCCGTCCTTCGAGAGCGAAACAAACCCACCCGATCCATTCGTTTGGCAAGCGCTTTCGATCAGGCTTCGAAGGGCACCGATTCCTCGATGGGACATGCTCTTTCGGGGATGGCGCGCGTTCTGCACGAGTTTTGGGGCGAGGAAGCAGCCTTAGCGAAATTCCAGGCCGACAGCCTGACGAGTATCGTTGCGGCCTGGCGCGGTGAAGGAGAAGACGCTTTTTCGATCGCCGCTGACACAGGGTCAGGGAAGACCGAAGCTGCAGTATTGCCGCTGATCGCGGGAGCTTTGGCTGACGGCATCGACGGGGTGATGGGCACTCGTGCGATCCTAGCCTACCCACGCATTCGACTGGCCGCCAATCAGGCACAGAGATTGGCCCACTACTTGTCGATGTTCGGAGCCGACCAAGAACTCCCAAAACTTACCCTCGGCCTTCAAGTGGGTGAGGTTCCTTGGGACTTCGAACGAATTCCAGAAAGGCTTCAATCCCTTTGGAAGGTTGCAGGGCCGAACGCGTTTGTCTTCCCATTCTTTGCTTGTCCTAGCTGTCAACATGAGCTGATCCTTCGGCCAAGCGCAGGAGCCAAGGGCGCCGACCTCCTGGCCTGCAACGACTGCAAATGGTCATTTGATGGGTGGATCGGCTCGAAGACTCGGTTGGCCGAAACGCCCCCTAGCCTCTTCCTGCCGACCACCGATAGCTTGCACCAATGGCTTCATGATCCAAGATATGGTCGCATTTTTGGCGACGACATGGACTGTGCGGCTCCGCGTGCGCTTCTGGCAGACGAGATCCATCTCTACACCCATATCCATGGGGCTCAGGTGGGCCTTGCTCTCCAGCGCTTGGCAGCGCGTGCGCAGACTTCGAGAACCGATGGAAAGCCAATGCTGGCGATCGGGATGAGCGCCACGGTTGGCGACCCTGCGTCAGCATGGTCGAAGCTCATCGGCCGCGATCAGATAAAGGTCATCCAACCGAGCGAAGAAGATGCCGAACCAAACCCGAGAGGGCGTGAATACTTCTACTTCGTACAACCTGAGGTTGAATCTCGCGGAGCAGATATTGCCGGTGCATCTACGACCATCCAATCGCTTATGTGCATTGGCCACGGCATGCGACGACGAACTGGATCTGATGGCGGCTTTCGCTCCCTCGTATTCTTCGATTCAATCGACAAGATGCGGCGTCTGCACAGCGCATTTGTCGACGCTGAGGAAGGAAGAGAGCTAGCTGCTTATCGCACCCGCGCATATGGAGATGATGCTGCCGGGGAGCCTCAGACAGAATGTTGCGGACAGCCGCTTGGCTGCGGAAGGTTCGCGGATGGGGAATGCTGGTGGTTTGCCGCAACTGACAATCGGCAAGTCGGCGCGAAGGGAAGAAGAACGCCGGGCCAACCGCTCGCGGTAGCTTCGTCGCCAATCTTCTCTGGTACTGGCGGTAACGCGGAACGCCTTGTGAAAGGCTCGGATGTAGTGTTCGCAACCTCCTCACTCGAGGTTGGGTACGATGATCCGGACATCACCCTCGTTTACCAGCACTATGCGCCGCTCAACCTCGCCAGCTTTGTGCAGCGAAAAGGCCGCGGCGGACGGGGCGCAGACGACCGGCCCACAACTGCGGTGACGCTCTCCATCTATTCACCTCGCGACAACTGGTGGTTCAATAGACCTCAAGACATGGTCTCGCCTGTCGGCTTCGAGGCTCCGCTCAATCCATCAAATGCGTACGTCCGGCGAGGCCAGGCGGTGGCGACATTGCTTGACGGGCTTGCTCGGTTCGAACGAAGGGGTGGAAATGCGCTCAATCAATTCGGACAGCCGAACTCCGATGCCTTGGCATCGGCAAAGGACTTGCTCGATGTCATGTTCGGTGGAGCGATCTGGGACGAACTTGGGGTAAAAGACGCAGAGGCGCTCTGGGCAAAGGCAACTGAGGAGCTTGACCTCACCACCTGTGACACCATCCCCCAAGTTCGGATGGCTCTAACATGGGTGCCGGGAGCACTGTTCGAGACCATCAACTTGCCGACACTCGACATCCTGGGCGAGGATGTTGTCGGGGGAGAGCGTCAAGACATTTCGCTGGCATTATCGACGGTCGCGCCAGGCAACGCTACGAGGCGCTTTAGCGGACATGCCGTCCACTGGATTGCGCCGAACGAAGGCAGGGCACCGTGGTTCGGCGAAAGCGATTACCTCGGGCGCGGTGGTCAAAGCCTGCGCGCATCGACGGAAGAGCTTCTAACCGAATTACCCATCGATGCCCGAGAGGCATTGGCAGATGTCCACGAAACTCTGTTCAGGCCGAGGGCTATCACGGTCAGTCGCCTCGGACGGATGCAAGGCGCTGAATGGGTCGGCGAGATCTGCCTGAAGCAAAATGACCCTCGCCAATGGACAGAGGTGACGAGGGATGAAACCTCTGTCCGCCATGATAGCCGGGGAGAACTAGCAGGCTTCGTCCTAGTTTCCGCCAACTGCGAACCCGCCGAACTTCTCTCAGTTGAGGATACCAATGGCAAACTCAGCAAGCTCGGCGTCTATCTGGCAGGCGTCACCGAGAACAAATCTTCGGGTCTCGACATTGCGAGAGTTTATTGGGGGGCCGACGCGGAAGTCCGCTTCGATTCACGAGAAACTGAGCCAGTCGCATTTAATCAGACCTTCGTGCATCCCAAGACGCAGCGTGCGTTGCTGCACGGCTACAAGGTTACCACTGAAGGAATTCGGTTCGAACTCGGAAAGGACGCCATCGATCTGGCTGTCGAAGAGACTTTCGCGAAAATGGAACGCGACCAGCAGGAGCGCCGCTGGCGAAGCGCACAGTTCACACGCTACCTGGTAGACAGTCGTGCCCGTTCTATCGGGATTAATGCCTACGAAGCTCGTCGCGGCGCAGATTTACTTGTGGCCGCTGCCGGCGACCCCGAGCTGCGCACCGAACTCGCCAAGCTAGTCCGTAGGCGCTGGGATGATCGGCGCTTTTCATCCCTGCTGGAGGACGCAAGGCAGCGAGTGCTTTCCTGCCATCCGATGATGACGCAGCGCCGAGTAGAGCGAACTGCGGGCTTGCTCGCCAATGCCAGGTTTCGAGACATGCTCGATCAAATTTTGACTGAAGTTGGCGATGAGCAAAGTATGCGCGGCTATCTAAGGAGTTCGCTGCTGCATGGCCTTGCACTTCGTTTGAAGTCAGCAGTAGCGATGCTTGGCGGAGGCGATGAAGGCCGCATGTTCGCGCATGTTCGTCTGCCCCTCCAATTCGGCCAGGATGCGGAAGATCTGATTACGGTTGCGGAAGCGGGCTCTCATGGAGACGGCACGATCAGATCCGCGGTTTCTCAAACGGACAAACTTATGCAGATCTGGTCGAACCACCAACTCTGCGAATGTGGCAATGCAGTCGAAGACGCGATGCTTCGAGTTTTCTGGAGCCTGCGTTCAAAGCACGACCAATGGCGCAGCTTCAACCCTCGCGACCCATCCGCGCTAACGGCGATATCGCAAGAGCTGAGACCAGGCGCCGATAGGCCGCTTCCGGCTTCGATTTCCCGTGTCTTGTTTGGAACCGAGAGCGTCGGCGCGGAGACATTTTCCCTATATGATATCGCGGAAGACGTTGAACAGGCGCGAGATCGGACCATCGAGAGAATGGGACGAATCCCGACCGATTGGGAGCTTGCCAGTGCCGCTGTGACTGATGCTGAAAGTGGGGCAAGCGGCGAGTTAGCGCGGTTGTTGGAAGCTTATGGCCTCCTCGACGAACCGGACGAGGAATCCTTTAGTCCCACGGCCAGGCTCGCGGAACAGGTTTTCCGTTTGGGAGCATCGCTTTGTCACGATGGTTGCAGGGCTTGTGTACACCAGTCGAGCGACCTCATGGGTGACTCCCTGGTCTATGCGAGCACCAGTCGGACACTGCTGGAACGCTTCCTAGCCTAAATGGGGCGAACTTTGAGGACATCCAAAGAACCATGTTCCTCAAGCCAAGCCCAAACTTCATCGGTCACGTGTTGTAAAGTTGCCTGTTCGTTTGCCAGAGCGTTGATAAAGAGTGCGACGTCCCCATCGCCCAACTCGTTTTCACGCTCAGCCTGTAGGGCTTCATAATCAGCAAACAATTGCTGAATTGTCGCAAGGAATTCTGAGGCCCTTGCTCCGTCTTGGACAGCAATAGCCTCTCGGCCACATTTCGCCATTTTGCTGCCGAGATCCGATTGCCCCAGCAAGCGATCGAGTAGGTCTCCAATCGGTATCAGCGATCGAAATTGCCTCTGGACAATGTCATCCCAACGGGCGCGGAGGTCTCTATCCAGTCCGTTCAGTTCGCGATTGAGATCCTGTTCATACGCGAAAACCGCCTTATCGAGGGCCGTGACATCGGCGGACTCCTCCAGCTGGTTGCCGACATCCCAAGCAAGCTCAAGCACGTCGCTCAGCTTCTCTGCTCGTCTCGATTCAGAGGCATAGTCAAGGCGTGTCGCGATCTCTCTCAGCGCCTCGATACGCTTTACCCGCTCTGCTGCCGACGCCAGACTTGTCGTCGCCTTTCCCAAGTTCTCGCCGAATTTTCGCTGCTCGACTGCTGTTGGCAGATCGGTCAGGAGATGTTCGAGTTCTGCAAGTGCATCAGACATCGACTATGCTCACATCCTTAGTCCAGGCCGGTAGCCAATTTGATTTGCCGCCCGATCTCGTGAATTGCGGAGAGGGAAACTCCCTTTCCTGAAGCACTGACGCAGTCGCGCGCATGATCGCGCAACTCCTGGACAGCCTTTTCGCCTGATCGAGCGAGTTCAAGAATATCCTGAAGTTCGCGTGCTGGCTGTTCGGACAGCCAGGCAATTCGCAGCGGAAGCTTAGCCGGAATTTCATCGTCATCGAGAAAGGCGTCGATCAATTCTTCGACTGCAGGGAACCGCTCGGAATTGCGCTCGATTGCTCGCGGCAACTCTGCCTTCCAGCTTGCAACCAATTCGAATGCCACGTTTGGAAGCAAATTCGACGACTGCGTGATTGCCTTGTCCAGTCGATCCAGATGGCTTTCGATTGAAGCCTTTCGCAGCAAGAAGTCGAGCGCTTCGGCGCGATCCTTGACCTGTTTGAACTCAACAGATGCGATCGTAGACCGGTTCTTGTTCCAGTAACCGGCCAACTCCTTGGCTTTGCGCATGTTCTCGGGCAGCCCGAGGTCGGCCTCAGGCGCTTCAACCATGAAGCCGCTGTCCCTCAATTGGATGATCGCCGCCAGGGTTTCGCTTGAATCGATCAAGCCAGGCGATTCCGTCGAGATGAGTTGCCTCAAGTCGACTCGAATGCGCTCGTGCCAGTTCTTGGTAGCGTTCAACCAGTCGTTCCACGGCTTGGAGCGCGCGCCAGGATCACTGACAGCTTCATCTTCATCACTGAGTATGTTGCGCAGTTGGTCGATCGGCTCTGCCTTCGGATCGAGCACGCCTCGCAGCCATGCCCGAGCCTGGAGAACCTGCGTCATGGCGCCGGCCGGAGACCAGATCTTACTGTCTTCCGTCAATGGCAGGCGGCGTTCGAGATAATCGACCGCGAGGGTTTCCAGGCGGCGCATCAGAATTGACAGGTTCCGAAGATGGAAAGCCCGATCCTCGGTACCAAGTGTATCCCGGTCGATATCGAGAGTGAGATAACTTTCAAGCCCGACACGAACCCACTCTTCTGGCGGAATTACCAGATAGTCGCGCGATCCGGACGTGCTGCCGTGGAGCTTGACCATCTCCTGTGTGATGATCTTGTCGAACAGGAAGGGAGCAACGCCGGTCGAACGCTTATCGAGACTATCGACGAGTAAGTGCAGCAAGCCATTCCATTGGCTCGCGTTCTCAAGTCCTTTGCCTTGCACCCATTTGGCGAGATCGAGCCGCATCTGCTCGCGCTTGTTGCGAGTGGGCCCGCGGTTGCGAGGAGGGACGCTCGTCCGGTTCGTATTCCTCGAAGTGACCTCAGATATGAGACGCCGCCTTTGCTCACCTGGCTCTGCGACTTCGGTTTCCTTCGTTTCCTCCGTGGCTGGCGATGGTTCTTGAGAGGGAGGCGCAGGTGACGGGGCGACGGCTGGCCCAGCCATCGTCGCCTCATCTTGGCCAATCCAAGGCAGCCCAAACGCCTCGAAGATCGTTCGGGTAACGCCAGCGAAAGCGAGCTCGCCTTCGAGTTCGACCGTGTCAGCGGATTCTGGATTTCCCCAGTAGGTAACCAGCCGGCGGAATCTCCGCGCCTGATCATCGTCTTCGATTTGAGCGGCAATTATCTGCCCGAGACGGGGTGCCACAGCGATATCGGGCTTCCGTGACGGCTCAAACGCCGAATGCTCGATCAGAGGTCCAGGGAATCTCTGTTGTTCCAAGAGTTCCGGCTGCGAGAGGTTCGGTACAACAACGGCCTGCAATATACCGCGCGGCGTACGCCATGTCTGGCCATCATCATCCACCTTGAGCGCTTCGTAGAACCTCGCGAGAGCTGTTTCCGTAAAGGGGAATAGTCCAACACCTTCGCTATCGCCGAAAGTCTTGAAACAACTCTCCTGTTTAGCGCAGGCATTGCAGGGATTTGGCGGTGGCTCGAGCCCGCTTGAATCTTGGTTTGCTGTTCGCCAGGCTCTCAAGGCATCGGATCCTGCACGCACCGCGTTAAGATAGCGCGATACGAAGGCGACACGTTCTTTACCTTCCAGATCGTCGACATCGCCTCCGGCCATTTCGCCCAACCGGATCTCATGCGTGATCCGTTGGCGATAGTTGGCCTGAAGTTGTCTATAGTACGCGGGCGTAAGGCCAACGACCGAGATCAATGGACAAACGTCCTGCTCCGCCTCGTCTCCTCGTGCCGTAGCGTTGAAAACCAGCACGTCGATCAGGCTGTCATCGAGGCCTTCCCAACTTGTAATATCCTCTAGCAGAAGGACGAGGCGCATATCCCGGGTTGCCAACGCCTGTCGGACCTTTCGGAAAAGGGTCTTGAGACCCTGTGCAGAAACGCCAAGGACATTCTGGATTGCATCGTTTCTTCGGCGATTCAGCGACGCGATCAACTCCAGTGTGGTAGGAATTTCGTCCGCAATTTCACTGGCGATTTCGTCGGGAAGCCAGTTGTCGCGCTTTAGGCTCTTGATCTTGTCGGATTCGGTCGCGAGAGCACTACCGAGTTTCTTGGCTCCACCTAGGAGTTGTGACGCATATTTGTAGGCGATGTCTCCAAGTTCAGCGACGTCGAATACATTGAAGGAGGCGCTTTGCTGATCACGGTTGCCATCGGCTCCGTCCAGCAATGTCAGTATCCGAGAGGGAGCAGACCATTGGCTCCGTATCTGGCTGTTCCCGAGCAATTCATCTGGGCGATAGCGCTCGCACCACCGTTCGTCAGGCATCTCTTCCTCGAAATGCCCTGGGGCCATCATCGCAGAAAGCGTGTTCAGAAAGATATTGGCTCGCCCCTGCAGGGTCGCTCGCTGGGGCGTGCCGAGCCCTTCGAAATGCTCGTGAAATTCTTCAGGGAGACGGTCCTTTAACTGTCGCAGAGCTCCTTCGAGACTCCCGTCTGCGCGTCTCAGAAGGAGCTTTACGTCTTTACCTTTCGGCCAATTGACCGAGAGCCATCGTATCAGGTGTGACTTACCTGATCCCGGCTCACCCTGAACCACACAAAAAGCATGCTCTCTATCGGGATCGGATAGGGAAGTGAGTACCGCCTGCTCATCTGCCCCCTCCAAGTCCGCCGCGCTGGTGCCACTGACCTCGAAACCATGGATTGGCGTATGTGTCGCGAGAAAGACTGCATCATCGCCCTCAAGGGCTTCTGTAACCAGCATCGAGCGCGTTTGTTGTGCGGTCCAGCAAACGCGGAAAGGATGTTCACTCATCAGTGCTTCACCTCGGGCCAGATTTCGACCTCATCGAAGCTTACGCTGCGCGTGGTCGGATCCGGGCAAAGCGAGATTGCATCGGCGGTATCCCGCGACAGCTTGAGCGAGATCTTCCCTTCCGAACTCAGGTCCCGCAGAGCGTTGCTCAAAACCGCTGAAAGCGTCCTGGTGTCTGCGGTGTAGCCTTTCCTTGCGCATGCCTGCCTAAACAGTCGCCCCCTATCCAAGTAAGGACACCGGTTCGCCAAGAGGTCAACAAAGGCTCCGGCCGGCATGGAAGTTTGCTCTTCGACGCCGGCTCTCCGCATCTCAATCTCGATCCGCCTCGCCGGCAAAGGATAATCCACCAGCCTAGCGTCAGGCATCTTGACGCTCAGTCCCATGAAGAGCAGCCAACGTCTCCACGCAGGGACTTTGGTCGGATTCATTAGCCGCCCGTCCTCGTCCTCGCCGACCAATCCAGCATCCACGAGATCGGCGAATTCAGCAGCCCCCAACTCATAGAGCCAGCCCAAATCACGCCGGGAATGGCTTTCGACCACCAGCCACGCATAGGATTCGGCGATGACCGCTTCGATATTGCCTTCATCTCGACTGCAAAGAAAATCGTGGACGTAGTCCGCCAACTGTGCCGGTGTCTTTAGCTCGCCCACATCGTGCAATTGGATCTCGTCTCCATTGCGTTCGACCAGTTCCAGCGCTGTCGCGGCCCCTGTTCCGTTTGCGGCATTCGTCGCCTGAGCCGCGACCTGCTGCCCTCCAGCGGAATAGCCAGGGTTTAAGATGGAAGAAAATTCACCGCGCGGAAGTCTCCCACCCAGAGCGCCTAGTCCCGCAATCAAAGACCAGACACGCTCTGGCGTACCTTGAGGGTTAGAGAGAATACTCATTCCTAGAACTCAGCCCCCTGCCAAAGACATGAGAAATTCTTGTGAGATTGGTGCGTGATGGGAAACCCACTGGTCAAATCTACGCCCACGATACTGCCTGTCCCGCCTTGCAACGACAATAGAGGTAAATGCCGCATCCTTAGCCCATTGAACAAAGCGTTCTACGTGCCACCCGTTTCTTTCATCAGGAGAGACGAGCAATGCGGTCGGCAGATTGGCAAGTTTGCGGCCTTCGGTCCATTCATCCAGTGTAAGAATAAGTCCGAGCACTTTAGGATCTTGACCAAGGGCATCCGCAATCCCCTCGGCGAGTTCTGCATCGACCACAAATTGCTGGATCCCGATGCTCGTGATTGTGTGGACCAGCGCTGGCAAATTGGTCTCAAGAGTACGATCCACGGGTTCGACCAAATGCACGCCATGAGAGATCTTCGAGTTTTCGAAGGCGGGCGTGTCCTGCCAGGCCGCCTCCAGGCCCATGGCCTCAACATGCCGCGGGGGCCTGATCATCTGATCTCTGCAGTGAGGACAACGACCGCAACTCGGCAGGCAGGTATTGGGCTCGATGAGCTCGAAGGCTGTCCTCACCATGCATGCATCAAGCGGCTTGCGGACGAGATTGAGCCAGGGTGTTAATTCGTCTCGTGCGTTGGCCACTTCTCGATCGCGATGCTCATAAATCTTGTCCCAGGCCGATGTAGGGTCATCCGACAGAAGGCCGCCGTCACTGATTTCGATCTCCCATACGCGCGCTTCGTCACCGCCCTTTGGCTTCACGGCTTTGATTGAAATGGCCTGAGCGCGCTGAAGAAGCGTGAGCAACGCCATGTTCCAATTTCGATTATAGTCTGTCGATTCTGGCCGAAGGCCCTCTCTGATCGCGTTGAGGTCGACGCTCATGTGCCATTTGCCGCCCACCCAGCCTTGGTCCGTTGCTGAGGATCGCATCGCCGCCCATCGCTTCTCGGCCAACTCGCGCGTCAACCAGCCGCCAACGGCCATCCGTCGAGCCGTTGAAACATCATCTCCGCCTTCTCTAGAGCCAGTAAACAGCAAGGCGGCGAATGCTTGCCCACCATCGCGCGCGGCGCGACCAATTTCCTGATACCAGCGTGCCGCGCTCTCCGGCAGGCACGCATGAATGACGGAACGGACATCGGCCTTGTCGATGCCGATACCAAAAGCAGACGTTGCAACGATCAGATCGTAGTGATTGTTTGACCAATCCTCGATGATCCGCCGTCTATCTGCCGAACCCGTGTCACCCGTGAAGAGAGCCATCTTTTGGTAGCCTCGATCATCGGACAACCATTTGAAAATGCGTTCTGCGTCGACCACTTCGGTCGTGTAAATAATTGCAGGGCGAGGGGCACGATCGACCACGAACGACAGCGCTTCCTGCCTTTCCTCGTCTGAACTGCACTGGCTAACAACAATATCATGTTCGTAGCGCGGGACCCTGGCGTCGATCTCCAGCCAGTCGCCGGTTAGCGACCAATCGCGCCGCAGGATTGCCCGTGCTGAAGGTGGCATGGTCGCGGACAGCAGCACCGCACGTAACTCGGGGTTGGATCGACGAAGCTCCGCGAGCAATCCGGGAAGGCGTTGGAAGTCGGGACGAAAGCTTCTGCCCCAACTCTCAATTATATGCGCTTCATCGACAAATAAGTGGGTAAGGCGGCCGTTAAGTCCAAATGCGGCGGCTTCAGGCGAAGCGACCTCTACTAATCGACTGACAATATCTGAGCGGAGTGCAAGCTCTGGCCCCAGCAGCAAGATAGGGATTTCTCCGCGCCTGAATGCATCGACCACATCTCGGATACCTTCACTGCCGAGATCTCCGATCAACGCGCGGCTACCCTCCAAACCCGGGATTCCCCGCAAAGTTCGCTCATGGTCGAGCGCTAGCGCTATTGTCGGTGTCACAACGACTACGCACGAACCCACGTGCGATTCCCTTCCGTGAAGGGCTGCCAACTGAAACATCAAGCTTTTGCCAGCGCCTGTCGGGAGCGACACAAGCAATCCCGATCCAGCAGGGGCAGTAAAGAGAGCCCGGACCGCGGCCTTTTGGGAAAGCGATCGATAGCCGGGAAGACTGGTCAGACGACGCAGAATGCCATCGCCGACACCTTCCTCAAGATAGCGTCGACTCTGGGAATCGACGTGGATCTGAGGCCACCAGGACGGTCCGTTCTCGTCACGTATCCGGATCGCGCTTGGACCGATCCTAGCGAGACCAAATCGTGCAAGACCCTCATCGCTGAATCCAGAAAACTCGTGATCGTCAGATTCAAATCTTCCACCACTCAGCCATGCCAACGTCCGAAGCAATGCAAGCCGATCACACTCGCTGGTGCTCCGGTCCAAGGCCGCCAGAGTTCGCGTTCTCAATGCCGGGGCCCATGCCTGAGAGAGCCATGGATTGTAACGGGCAGGTTCTGATCCAGTGCTCATGGCTCTCACTTCTTCCAGAGCCAAACACAAAAATCAAAGCATCATCGCCACATCCTGTTGAACCAAAAGAGGATTGGCCCAATGATCGCGACAAAGGGCTAATCAGGCTGCTTCTTCAATCTTGGACCATGTGAAAGATAGCGCTCCACCTTCTCGATAGTCCTTCTACGCGGCCTGCGACCAGCTCGTAGGTCAAGCACGAAGCGCGGATCGCCAACCGCCCGACGACCGAACCGTGTCGCCGACATGTGCGATTCCTTCAAATGACGCTCAATGCGATCCAGCAATTTCATGGCCTTCCTCGACTCACTCAGCACTTGTGTTCCTGTTTTGTTCTTAGTAGGAAGGTTCCATCGAGTCTAGGAGATTTCCTTCTCTCCTCAGACCGCCAGAAGGAACGACACGATGGAACATGTCAGAGAGGAGCTTGATCGCCTGATCCAGCAGCGACGGCTCGGATATTCCTCGATCTCGCGGATGATCGGACGAAACTCGTCTTACATTCAGCAGTTCATCAAGCGCGGCTCGCCGCGCAAACTGGATGACGATGACCGTCGCACGCTTGCCAGTTTCTTCGGGGTCGACGAGCAAGTGCTTGGCGGACCGCCTGTGCCCATGCGTGACGGGTTGATCGAGATACCCGTGCTCAATGTCGATGCGTCGGCAGGCTTCGGAGCGATTGCTGAAAGCGAGACCGCCCATACCCGCTTCGGTTTCGACGAACGCTGGCTTGCCAGGCTCACCAGAGCAAAGAGTGCCAGCCTTTCGATCATCCATGTCCTGGGCGACTCCATGGAGCCGACACTCAGCGATGGCGACGAAGTGCTCGTCGATGCGTCGGACCAGGGCTCGCGGCTACGTGACGGCATCTACGTCCTGCGCGCCGACGATGCGCTGGTGGTCAAGCGCGTGACGCTCAAGCCCGGTGGCCGCAAGATCACCATCAGCAGTGACAATTCGGCCTATCCCAGTTGGGATGATGTCGACCGGTCCGAGATTCAGGTGGTCGGCCGTGTCATCTGGTTCGGACGCGCTGTCTGATCCTACCGGATCAGAACCCCGCAAAACGCGCGCGATGCTTGGCAACGAAGTCCGGACGGGGGTGATCCCTCGGATCGACCGGAAGCCTGATTTTCTGTCCAGAAGGCGGGAAGAGCTTCAACAGGTCGGACGGCACCTTGTTGTGCGATACGAGCAGGCAAAGGTTGTCGTCGAATGTGATGAGATGCCGGTCGAACAGCCAATGGGCCGTAGCCGAGAGTGCCACACCGTTGGGTACGACGTCGGGTCCGCCATCGGCGACGGACCAGATATGGGCCGCCTGTGCCTCCGCTTTCCCGCCACCATTGATGATCCGCAATCCCGTGACGGCGCAGGTGCTGTCATAGGCATCGAGAACCTGATTGCGGAAACTGGCTGCACGGATTTTCTTGTTCACCAGGATCTGCTCGATCCGGCGTTCGCCAAATTCATCGGCCAGGAGCGCGGCGGTCGCATCGTCGATGTACCGCTCGTCGAGCTCGAGCCTGATCCGGTTGTCCGGGTCGAGCGTTTCGCCAAGGCCCTGATTGACGATGGCGACGAAATCATCGCCATCGAGCGTGCGCACCGATTTTCCGCGCAGCGTCCTTCCAGCATCGCCAGGACGGGCCATCTCGCGCAGGAAGCGTTCGGCAAAGCGTCCGTCCTTGTCGCGGTAGGAAACCGCATCATCGAAGGGTAGATAGTCCCTGACGCGAGCATAATAATGAGTTGGATCGGCCTCATCGGGATCGATCCGCTCAACGAAAGCAGTCGCGATGTAAGCCATCCGGCCGCCCGATACGCGGGTTTCGCGGTAGAGGATCCAATCGTTCTCGAGCTGGCGTGCTTCGGAAATATACTGCGAGGGGAAATGATACCGCTCGGTGATGAGGTCGTCGTAGCGCGAATTGCCGCTGATCTCGAAAACACCCTTCACCGGCAACGCTCCGCACTTCTCTCGAACAGGCATCGTGCCTGGTAACGCGGAAATCGTCTAGGCTGTCGGTGATCAAATGCCGATTTCGAAAGGCTTTACCCTTTCCTTTGTCAGTTCGGGCTTGTCACTTGCAGGCGAAGCGCTGCCAACATCCTTGTCTTGTGAAAGGCCTTTGGCAGCTGCCGCCTTGAGCCTTTGCGTTACTTCGAGGGCCGAAGCTTTCTCGCCGCTGTTGGACTTGATGGCCCGGCCGAGTTTCTCGGCATTGTCTGCAACCAGCGTAAGGCCGTCGCGAAGCCGCGTGATCGTGACCAGGAAGGTCTGCCGGTTGGCGAGATTGCGCTCGCGGCTGTCCATCACCGCGATCCCGCGATCAGAGGTCAGTCCCTGCGCCATATGCGCATTGAGGGCATAGGCGAGGTCCATGCGTTTGAGCATGGGGTCGCCGCGGCTCAGGCGGAGCTCCTTGCCCGCTGATGTCTCTACCAAGACGCCCTTTGTGTCGATGGCCACGATCCTCGCCCGGTCGGCGTTGAACAGCCCGCGCTTGTGGTCATTGTCGGTCCAGCGGATCTTGTCACCCTCGATGATGGACAGCGATTTGCGTTCGAAGAGCGACAGCCGGCTTTCGTCTGCGCCCGGCCGCAAACGCGCGGGATTGAACTTACGAGTCCGCCCCTTCCTGTCCTCAAGCACGAGCTGCTTGCGCGCATGGTCGATGGATTTGACGGTGTAGTCGCCTTTGGAAAGTTTCTGGGTGCTGTCGCGCGAGCGAAAGTTGAGGACCATGCCCGGCTGGTATGTGCGAAGATAGCGCAGCTCCTCGTGTGTCACATTCACCCGCGAATGAACGGTCAGCCGGCCCGATAGTGGGCCGAGCTCGCCGTTGGCCTTGAGTCCGCGCTGGACAGCCTCGTTGACCGCAGAACGTAAGGCCCGTCCCGACGCGTAGATTGACGTCCGATCCCGATCCGCCGGGCTGAGCGAAAGCCACTTTTCGGCAGCAACAATCGCACTGTCCCCGCGAGCCTCGATGGTTGAAGGAGCAAGAGCCCGGAGCGCATCGTCGATACGTCCCTCCTGCGCGGCGGCCTGGGCTCGCCGCAGGATGGGATCGCGGCCGCGCAAATTGATTTCCATGTTGGCGCGCTCGATCCCGGCCTGCTGTATGAGGTCGAAGGGCTTACCGGCATCGACGGCGCCTAGCTGTCGCTTGTCGCCGACGAGAACCAGACGATGGACTTCGGCTAGGTTTGCCAGCCGTACCAGCTTGGCCTTGTCCTCGTTCGACACCATCGACGCCTCGTCGAGCACCAGGACATGGTCTCCGAGCGCGCTCCGAGCCTCACTCAGCAACGTGGAATTTCCCGGCTCGTGCAGAAGCCTGCCCCATTGCGCGAGAAAGCGGGCAATGGTCATCGAACGGATGCCGGTGTCGCGTTCGAGCATCTGGACGAGCGTGTTCTGCACCGCGAGCCCCAGCACCTGCTTGCCTTCCTCGCGGAGCAGCTGGGCGACCGGCTTCATCACGCTGCTCTTGCCCGCCCCGGCTATGCCCTGGATCGCTACGATCCTGTCACGCGACGAAAGGACAAGGCTCGCCGCATTCTCCTGCCCTTCGTTGAGCGAAATTCCGTGGTTGATCGCTGCAACAGCCTGGACCCGTTCTGCGGCGTCCGGTCGATCCAGGATGGGCAACACCGCACCTCGTCCCTGGTCGACATTCGCGAGAATGGTGCTTTCAAGGTCTAGCGCCTCCCGGCTCGCCAACCAGCCTTTGTGTTCGCCTTTGCCGGGCTCAAGTGCTCTGCTTCTGACCAATGCGTTCACACGGGTTTCGACGTGGTCCATCGTCGTCGGCAGCCCAAAATCGAGCGCCGCCTTCAGCAATCCCTCACGGGGGAACGCTGCCTCGCGCTGCGAGAGATGGCGCACCGCAGAGGCCACGGCCTGTGCGGCCGCAATGGTCGGTGCATCCTGCTTGAGGACATGGGCAGGGATCAGCGGATCAGCCGGATCGCCCTTGATCCGCTGCGCGAACTCCCTCAGCTTCGCAATCCCGCGCTGAAGGAGGCTTCCTTCTTTCGAGCTGGGAATGTCCTTCGTTGCAGCCCGCATCTGCGACGCATCGATCAAGCCGGCAAGGTCAATGCCGACTTCCTGGGCTTTCTGCCGCCAAGCATCGAGAAGGCCGTCCCGGTCCCTGACGGGCGGCTTGCTTTTCCTTGTATCGAGCACGGCGATGTCGCGAGTTTTCGGGGTGTTCTCACCAAGCTGGCGTACCGCGTCGAGGACTTCTTCGCGCCGCGTCGAAAAGGCCATCGCCTGCTCGCGGGCAATGCCCGCTGCTTCGAAGTTGCCATGCTTTCCAACCGGCCCGGCCTCGAAGCCCATCTTCTCGACCGCCAGACGAAAGCGCGCCATGGTCATCGAGTTGAGCAGGGTGTTGAACGACCAAAGCTTGTCGTTGCGAAGCGCGCGCCACTTCCCGTCGCTGCCTTGCGTGACATTCGCTACAACTGCGTGAAAATGCAGGTTCGGCTCCTGGTTGCGGTTGGTGTCGTGCTGGAAAAGACCAATCGTCAGGTTATCTGTCGCGACCTTCCCGTAGCCAGCCTGACTGCCCATCCGGGTCTGCGCCGCGTTCTTTTCTGCCCAGCGCAAGGTCTCGATGACGGCCTCGCGATAGGCATCGATAATCCGCTGGTCGCCGCCCACCAGCGCGAGCAGCGACCAGCTTTTCGGGAGCGAAAATGTGAGGTCGGTTCCCGGCCTGTGGGCCTGGCCTGCGTTGCCGACCTGGATACCACCGGGAAGTTCTCCCCGCAGCAAGGCATCGAACTGCTCAGCGCTGACCCGCCCCTCAAGGCCAAGTCGTTCCGCTCCCTTCCCGACCCAGGTTCCGGAACGATCGGCATCGGCGCCGGTGTAGTAATTGTCTGCCGCGAAATAGCTCGCGGCAGCCGAAGGGGAGCGCACATTGGCGACGGAAAGCATTCTGTCTGGTCCTCGTCACGGCTCCCCTCGCGGCCGAGTAATCCCTCCCCATTTGCCTTTCACATGTCGGGCTCGAACTCGCCGAAATCCTTTTCCGGAGGATCTGCGACCGCACCTTCACGCAGGTCTTTCTCGACCGGCGTGAGAGATTGGTGCCCACTGGTTACCGCACGGCCTTGAGGCGTCGAACCGCCTTTGCCACGGGCGTCATCTCCGGCGGCTCCGGGTTCGGACGAATGCTGTTCCGCGCCCATTGCTGGTGCATCCTCACCGGTTTGCACTGCGGCGAGAGGTAGCGTTGGACCTGCATCCCGATGAGCATCGGAGCGGGTTTCGGCACCGAGATCACCAGCAGCGCGCCCTGCATTCAGCTTTTCAAGCGGCACAGGCTCCTGCCGATCCTGCGGTTCATCGGCGACACGGCGCTGCCCCTCCAAGTCAAGTTTGAGCTGCCTTAAATCGACAGGCTTACCAGCACCGTCATCGTTCGAGGCGGGATGCTCGTCATTCGGTTTCGAACCCGGTTTTGCTTGGAGCGTCGTTGCCGCAGGACCCTGGCGAGGCTTTACGAGCGGTTTCTCGCGGGCGATGAATCCCTCGGCAATACGGCCACGCGTGCGCGGAATGAGCGATACCGGCGCAGCGGGGAATCCGTCGGGAAACTTGATGTAGGCCGACAACCGCGGAAGGTTCATGAACTGGTCGGGCAGAAGCAACGACTCGATCTGCCGCCTCGGCGTCAGGCTGACAGCGTCGCGCGCATTGTTATACCCGTAGCTGTAGCCTTCTTCCATGTCTCGAACCTGCCGGTGGCCGATGAAATCGGAGCACCAGGTCGCTGTCTCTCGATCGGCCGTCGCCAGGATGAGCTTCGTTCGCGCAAGCGAGGACAATGTCATGGCCATGTTCTCGCCGTAGACTTCCTTGAGCTTGGCAAACGCATGCACCCCGGTGACGATCGCACCGCCAAAATTGCGCGCCGTTTGCAGCCCCTTTTCAAGGGCCGGTAGACGGTGAAGGGCACCGAGCTCGTCGATCAGGAACCACATCCGCAGGTCCTGTGTGCGCTCGAGCGTCATCAGCGTATTCATCGCCGTGTCGAGCCACAGCGTCAGTAACTGCGAGGAGATGCTCATGTCGACATAGCGGGCAGAAAGGAACAGGATTGAGCCCGCCTGGCAGTCGCCTTTGACCCAGTCGCGGACCGAAAAGCGCGGTCCGGATGAGGGCAAGAGCTTGAGCACTTTCGCATTCGCATTGAACACCGCGCGGATCGATTCCGCCATGCGTGCCGCTTCCGGAGCGGTCAGCGGATCGGCCATGGTACCGCGCATCAGCTTATGCACTTCGGACAGGTCAGCGGTCATCAGCCGCCGTGCCAAAGCCTCGTTGGTTGCAGTGCCGGTACGGGCAAGATGAAGACACATTTCAACGAACAGCATGCGCGCCGCAAGTACCCAGAACTGTTCTGAACCACCCCCGTCATGGGGCACGAGCGCTTCAGCGGCGGCATGAAACTCAGCTTCCGTCGTGCAGTCGTTGAACACGCTCCACAGCGGACACCGAACATCGACAGGATTGAGAATAATGTCGCGCGCGGGATCATAGAAGGCTTCTATAAAGGCTCCTGTAAGGTCGAAGATGACCGCGCGCTGGCCGCGTTCACGCGCTTCGGCAACAAGTTCGGTGAGCGCCACCGTTTTACCGGTTCCGGTTGTGCCAATGAGCATGGCGTGGCTCTGCTCGAGCCGCCACGGCCAGCTTACACCGGCGAGATGTGCGGGTTGGTAGTGGCCCGCTTCGGCGAGCGCCGACGAGCTCGCAAGCCGCCACTTCCAGCCGAACTTGCGTCCCAGTTCTTCGGCCCTGAATACCTTGTTGTGACGCTCGATTTCTTCTTCGAGTTCGTCGAGCGAAACAAGCATTGCACCGCGCTCGTGCTTTCGCTCCTTCGACCGCCCGCCAAAGCGCTCGGCGAACCACCAGAAGAACACGAAGGCCGGGATCAACAGTACGGCCGAGACGAGCAATCCCTGCTTCACTGCCGAACGAAACGCTTCGACGGCCTCGCGCATCGGCGGGAACTCGCGAACGATGCCAAACGGGAGGCCAACCCTTTCGCCGTCAAGCAATTCAAGGTTGACCAGTTTGGCCGGATCGAACTCCATGAAGGCATAGAGACTGGCGTAGATATGCATCCAGACGAGGTAGATCTGGTGATCACTCAGAGCCGACCGCACTTCCCAATAGCAGGTGCCGACCGCAACCAGGCCGGTGACAATCAAAGGGCCCTTCAGGCCCGCTGCAAACATGAAACCGAAGTGGCCGAGCAGCTGGCTCCCGCGGGTGAAGTTCAGGAGATTATGCTTCATGGGATTGGCCTCCCATGTTCGCGCTGACAGGAAGGCCAAGACGCTCGAGGCGTCGCCGGTACGCCTCGTGGGTACGGTCGCGCAAACTCGCGTCCGAATGACTGGCCAGAAGCGCATCGAGCGCCACCGAAATGAAGATTGCCTGGCGCGCGGGATCGAGCCCTGCGGGCCGGTCCTTCGCCTCGTTATCGCGCTGCCACGCTGCGACGATCAGGTCACGGATAAAGACGCTGACACTGACGCCATGGTCCGCGGCACACTGGCGAACCCAGTTACCAACGGAGAGAGATACGAATGTCTGAAGCCGATCTTGTCGGGTCATGAAACAGGTTCCTTGTCGGGCCGACGGAACCTGGCTCACCTTGCGGAAGGTGCCGATGAGAATAAATCGTGAACAACTCGCAGTCAATCGAAAGATTCAGACTATATTTCAGCGTTGTAAAGAGATGCGAGTTGTCTGCGGATCAGCGCAAAGCCGCTCTACTCGCAGACGGGTTGATTTCGCCCAAAGCCACATTCTTCAGCAATACCAAAGAGATAAATCCCGAAATCGCGGGGTAGGGTGTGCTCCCTCGTTCCCAGATGCGCGAGGTGGTCCAGGCAATAAGCGGGATTGATCAAGGACGACCTTTCCCGATCTCCATGTTGGAGCGCGAGCAACCAGGCCTGGTACCTCCTCGGATGCAGATCGAGAGCATTTCGACGCCTCCAGCCAAAGAAAGCACCTGCGAAAGTGGCAGCGGCTAAGGGCGCGTGGGAAGCAAGGCAAGCGGGGCATGTCGCGTGCCCAGCTTCCCGCCGCCCGACCCGGTGCCGGTTCGCAAGTGCGCGCGGGGCCCAAGAACCAATTACGCCGCACCCTCAGGAGCGCATCGCAAGATGCGCGGGACAGAGTGCGTCCACAGCCCCGCTCCATTTATCGGGCGCCACCGAATTGCGGTGAGCGACCGTCAGAGCAACCGAGCGAACCTGATTCTTGTGCCTGGTTGGACTTCCCGGCGAACAAGAAAAAAGGGCAGGAACCGTTCCCGGTTCCCGCCCTGTCGGTAGTCTCAAAACTCGTCGAGCATGCCGCCGTGGACGGTGTGGACCACCCGCGCTGCGAGATGCGCTGGCAAGATGTTGTAGTCACCCTCGTCGAGGGCAAAGTACCCGAGTTCGTCATCCTCGATAACGTGCTGATCGAAGAAGCTGTGCAGCGCTCTCTTCTCGGCTGTTTCCAGAGCCTCGAAGTAGCTCCGGGACGGAAGGGCGCAATGCATTAGATAAGCCATGATAATCCTCCTGATTTCTGTCGTGAGACGACAGGAGGTGCGCGCGATGGTCTTGTGCATCCCGGGTCAGGGATCGCCCGAATGGGCGACCGCGATAGCGGCGGTGGGGGTAACGATTTTGTTCGCTGCCGGATGCAATCCGGTGGCGGGCAAAATGGTGGGGCCCCGCCGTCCTTGAGGCGGGAGGCGCAAGGCCATCATGCTGGGAGAACCGTGAGCAAGAACCCACCACCTCCGCCCAATATCAAACATCCCCTGCGTGCGAATTGCCTTTCCTACACCCCGAGGACGCGGGCATGGGAACAACCGGGGAGCAGATCCGAGGGGCACAAAAGGACAAGTAACATGCCCCGAAACAGGAGCGCGATTGCAGCCCTGCAAAAGCTCGAAGCAGACCGCGAGGCGCTCAACGCCAAACAGCGCGAGCTCGAAGTACAAGCGGCCAGAGAACTCGGCGAAATCATCCTGGGAAGCGGCCTCGAGAGCTTCTCGAAGAAGGGCCTGAGGAAGGTTGCCGAAGAGCTCGGGAAACTCGGCGAGGATGCCGCGATCGAGAAATTGACGGGGCGCGGTTCAACCCGTGCTTCGAATGCAGCGCCGGGAACCAAGTAACCCCAGAAGAAGAGGCCCTGCCGCTTGCGGCAGAGCCTCTTCGTAAGGGGGATGATCGGGATCGATGTCAGTCGATATCGGGAGCGTCGGTGTTGTCGTTGTCGTCGCTCGACCCGTTGCCGCGGGAGAGGAAGTCGACCTTGTCGGCGAGGATCTCGGTGCCGTAGCGCGTGACCCCGTCCTTGTCCTCCCACTGGGTGTAGTGGATGCGGCCCTGCACGCTGACCAGCTGGCCCTTGGAGCAGTATTGGCCGACGGTCTTGGCGAGGCCGTTGAAGCAGGTCACCCGGTGGAACTCGCTTTCCTTGGCAGTGTAGCCGTTCTCGTCCTTGTAGGTCTTGCCGTCCTTGTCCCGTGCAGGGCGATCGGTGACGACGGTGATCCCGGTGACATTGGTGCCGCCCTTGGTCTCGCGGGTGTCCGGATCGCGAGCGATGCGGCCGGTGAGGATTGCGATATTGGTCATGGGTGTATTCCTTCAGTTCCTCAAACCGGAGACCATCTCCGGCTTGCGAACATCCAGAAGAAGCAGGGCATGGGAGGACTGCACCGCAGGCCAGAAGGGCCGAAGGGGAACCTGTTCATGACGGGTGGTGCGGGCAGGCGCGCGAAGCGCGACCACACGGCCGGAAAGGAACGGGTTGCTGTCCTCAGCTGACCTGATTCAGGACTGTTCGCGAAGAAAGCCGGATGGGTATCGGGTGCGGGCTTGAAGGTGCCAAGACCCTACTGCAATCAGCCTGCTCCATCGCCTTCCGATGCCGCCAGTAGATCCATGAAGTTGCGGGCTGCTTCCCGGTCTTCCTCGTTCTCGAACGCCACATCGAGATCGGGGGCGGACCCGAACATGTGCAGGAACGACCACAATGCAAAGCGCTTGCCCCGATCCTTCTCAAGGCCGAGATCGACCCGGCAATGTTCAATGCCGGCTGCAAAGGTGTCGGGGGCAACCCCGGAAAGGTCGCTGGTGGCAAAGTAGCGCTGCAGCAGATCGTCAAGTTGCATGACCGGTTCATAGTCGGGTCGGCGCTGAATGCACATCCATGCAATTCAGATGAAGATGATGAAGGGCCCCTCAGGACCCAGGAGAAGTGCCCAAGAGGCCGCGACGATCTACCACGGTGATCCGGCGCGTCTTAGCATCGATCACCAGTCGTTCGGTGACGCCATTGCCCGGAAAGGCGACGACATAACGCGGATTGAGCGAAAGCATCTGCTCGTTGCGCTTGAACCCGGCGCGGGCACCAAGTCGACGATCGAGCGAATAGGTCAGCTGCTGGACTTCGCGGCGCTCGGCCCAGCTCGCGGCGAGGCGATCGGCACCCTTGCCGTCGCCGCCATGGACCAGGAAGAGATCGGGAACCACATCGCGAACCTTGTCCAGCGTCGCCCAGATGTTGTCCGCATAGGTGCGCGCGTCCTCGGCGCTCTCGAAGCTCTGGCGACCACCGGCGAAGATGATTGGAGTTCCCTCCGGGATGAGGGCATGACGCCGGTTCTCGGCGCGTGCGCGGAGGAAATCGCGGGCATCGATTACGGCCGAGGTGAGGTGGCGCGAATGGCTGGTCCGCGAGCCGGAAACGGGCTTCCACGAGGAACCGGTCTCGTCGCGATAGAGTGCTGCCGCAGCCTCGCGCATCTGCTCGAAGGCCAGCATGCTCGCTTCGGCAGCCTGCGCGCGCTCAACCTGCTCTTCCAGATTGCTCGAATGCACTTCGGAGCCATCGGTTGATGCTAGAAGAACCCGGATTTCGTCGCTGGCCCGGTCGAGCTGAGCGGACTTCCGGCTGGCGGCACGGTGAAAGAGATTGACCACGCCCCAGGCAATGTCCTCGGCATCAGCCTCCAAGGCCGTATCCGAAAACATCGCGAAAAGGTCGGACCATACGGCGCCAAGCGTCTGGTCGATCGCGTCCTCGCAGGGAAAGTCGGTTTCGTTGAAGGGGGCTGGCCTGATGCTAAGGCCCGAGAGATCGAGACCGTTCAATTGGTCGATGAAGCTGTCGTACATTGGTTGTCTCCTGATCGCGGGGACAAGGAGAGGAGGCTCCATTGCCTCGGCCCTGTCCGCCGGAGCCTGATCAGGGCCGGGACAAGGGGCGTGACGCACCGCGTAGCGGGAAACCTGCGGCCCTAGGCTGGCGCGGGCAACACGGGCCGACGGGCCGCAGGTTGCGGCGCGCCCCGACCGGCCCAAGGGCCTCTCCCGGCGGGCAGGGATGAGGCAGGATCAGGGCACGGTGTCGCAAGCAGATCGGGAGCGCTCGAAGATCGCTTCGCCATTCGAGAACCGACCGACCAAGCGCAGCTCACCGAACAGGTCGATGAACCGTCCCGACACCTGGCCGAGCCATTGCCGTGCCCTTGCAGTTCGTGGGACGTAGAAGTCCGCCTCCCAGTAATGGGAATCATCGCGTTCGGCGAGCCAGATCGCGGCGAGCCCGCAATAGGTCGATATGCCGCAATCGGCGAAGGCGTTTCGCAGGAGGATGCGATCCTCGCGGCCGCGCCATCCATCGAAGCGTTCAAAGGAAGGAAAGGCCGCTTTCGTGGTATCGATGATCTCGTCGACGAGGCACTCGTAGGCCCAGTCGACATCTTCGTCTTCGCCGTCGTCAAGCAAGCGAAAGGCTACCACGGAGCCGGATGGATAGCTGACAGAACGTCCCATCTACGGTCTCCTGCTCAGGCTGCGTCAGCGAGATTCATGTCGGGATCGCTTTCACGGGATTGATGACCCCCAAGGTCAAGCAACAGGCTGGCCGCTTCCTCGGCCTTGGCTGCAGCGGTCAGGATCGCGCGCTCGTCCGATTTGAGGATCTTGAGCCAGGACGCGATGTAGCTGGCGTGATGGTCCAGGTGGGTGACCGGAAGCCCCAGTTCAGCGCCGAGAATAGCCGAGGACAGTTCGGCGATCAGTTCTTCGGCAGCATAGGCCTCGCTGCCGAAGCGGTTCTTGAGATCGCGGTCGAGCCGCGAGGAATGCCCCGTCCAGTGCGACAGCTCGTGCGCGAGTGTCGCGTAGTAGTGGTCGTAGGCTTCGAACAGTTCGGCTGGCGGCATGGTGACGCGGTCGGGCAGCGGTTCGTAATAGGCCTGCGCACCATGATGGCGCAGGTTGGCGCCCACTTGGGCGAAGAAGGCATCAAGCCGCTCTTCGCGCCCTTCGGGCTCCAGCGCGGCAATCAGCGGCTTGGGATGATAGAACTCGGGGAGGCCATCGCACTGGTCGGCGTTGAACACGGTATAGGCCTTGAGTACGCGCCGGCTTTCGGAGTCGGCCTCACCTTCGGCGTTCTCGACCTCCTTGGTGTAGCTCTTGTAGCAGATCGCGATGGTCGATTTCTCATCCTTGCGGACCTGTCCCCCGAGCTTCTGGCACTGGCGATAGGTCATCCAGTATGGCGAGGCGTAGCCACAGCCATCGGCCACCATCCACAACCAGAAGGTATTCATGCCGCGATATGGTGTCCCGCAGGAACGTAACGGCCGCGAAACTGGCACACCGCGCCACGGCTTGACCCAGGGTTTTGTGCCTTGCTCAAGTTTTTCGATGATAGCGGCGGTGATGCGCTCGGCAGGCGAGGTCGAAGCACTGCGGCGATACTTGGTCATGAGAGGTCTCCTGATCGCCGGAACGGGCATGTCCCGGCTCAGGAAGAGCAAAGCTCCCTCACCTCTCGTTTAATGATGGTCGCTTTGCGCCCTAATTTCGGCCATTACGGGCTTAGCTGTTCCTTACTCAAAGCAACCATCCGCACGAAGGTGACCGAAGGCACCCTTCACACGGGTGGGGTCGCAAGCTCAATCCTTGCCGCGCTCACCATCTTTTCATAGCTGGATGGATGGCCCCACCACTCCGGTCAGGGATATTTTTAGCTATATACCCCTCACCCCACTCCAGTTCCGACCTTGAGCCTCCTGCGCCGGTGAACAGCCGCATTCTTCCGGTCGGTCCAAGATGGATCCACAATGGCCGCCTCGCTGAGCTTGCCGATGAGGGAGGGAAGGACCTTCATCTTGTCCTCGACAGTGGAAGCGGCCGCCTCCACCTGCTCGAGCTCGGCAATGCCCTTCGCGCGGCGGTGCGGGACCTCCCGACCGCGCCGCGTCTTTGCGATGCCAGTCAGCACCCGTGGTTGACCGGGTGAGAAGGACTTCGCCTTATGGGCCTTTAAACCATATCGAGCGATGATCTTTCGCGCCGCCTGTTGGCACTTCCGATTGGCGAACACGCCAGTGATAGACATATCATCGACATAGACCGTGAACTCGCAACCGCGCTCGACAGCGAGCGCCGCGATTTCATCGAACATCGGCTTGTAAGCCCAAAACGATAGGATGGTGCTGGCATTGCCGCCGGTCGGCAGATGGCCATCGTATGTAAACAACTGCTTAGCCCGGGCCGCCACGTCCGACGGGTACTCGAGCACGTCCTCGAAGAAGCGCTGGACGTGGTGCGAGCTCGAGGAGGGAAAGAACTTTTTGATATCAAGCTTAATGCAGGCCTTGTCCGCCGTGTGCGCGTTCGCATTGGTAATATAGGAGCGGCCCTTCACACCTGAATGGAGATAGTCGGGGGTCTCGATTTGAGCGAGCAACCGCGCAAAGCGTTGGTGAATGAGCTTGAGTTGCGGCTTCGGCTCCTCGATCATTCGCGGGGCCTTCCCCTCCACCTGCGCGAGGGGGCGGACGAGATAATTCTCGTCACCCCATCGGACCAGCCGCTCGAGCGCGGTGGGCGTCACCATGAGGATGTTTGCGAGACGGCGCGGCGAGGTGAGCCGAAAGAGAGCGCTTGCCTTGAGGGGGACCCGCTTATGCGTGCTCATGCTCGTCCCGCTCGGCCGTCACAGTCGAAATCCAGTCGAGCATCTTGAGAGTCTTGCCCGCCACGAATGTGCGCGTCTTTTCCGCAGGCGAAGGGTTTGCCGCCTGTTCCGCGAAGAACATGAGCGACGATAGCGGGATGGAAAACGCCTCCGCGTACTTCTCCAGCACCTCCATAGTCACCTTTTTATCGCCGCGCTCGAGCTCTGTGATGTACGACTTCGAGAGCCCGACGCGATCTGCGGTCTGCGTCTTATTCAGGTCATGGAACACCCGAACCAGTCGCAGCGCCTCGTTCAGCATCATGCGTCCTTTCTGTAATGACGCCTAGAAGTGACGGAACATCTCGAAGACAGCGCTGACCAGTTTCACGATGGCTTCCGCCATCTTGATCAGCGACATCAGGACAAGGCGGTTCCGCAGAACCTTGTCGAGGCTCCACCGCACTGCTTTCGCAATGCGCCGGACCGCCTGCCGTCCGTACTTCCACAACCCGGCGTCTGGGCTCTTTTTCGGCAAATGAGCCATCATAGTGCTCCCAGACTGTCGTCCGACCGAATTGCCGAACGATCTGCACTCAGTCCGAGAGCGGATCAGGGCTGCGGTTTTGCTTCTAGGCGCACACTGCACACAAGAAATTCGAACAAACGAATAACTGCATACCGGGACCATCTTCGTTCCTCCGACGCCGAGACGCCGAAACGAGAGCTGGCAAAGTGGTAAAGGCCTAACTGGGACCTTCACTGGCGGCGGACCGCCATGCTTCTAGTGCATCTCCATTACCCAAACGCTGAAATTAATGTAAGTCGGCAGTTCGCCAAATACAAGCGAAAGTTCGCTGTTAGCGAACTTATCCACAACGGGCCTCGTCCCAGTGCCGCGCGAACTCCGGGTCCCGCTCGCGTTCATCTTTGAAGATCTGCACCGCACTATACTGGGCCAGGCGCGCGGACTGGCGGCCCGGGCCGCACGAACGAGGATGCCGTGGCGGGAGAAATCGGCCAGAAAGGCCTTCTTGCGGCGGTCGGTCAACTTTATGGCCGGAGGGTAGGTGGCGCGGCCAACGGCACGAACGGGGAAGCATTGATCGCACGGCACATGAGGATGTGATGAGGAAATTTCACTCATCATTATTGCAGCTGTGCTGGCCGTTCGCTATATGGGTTTGGTTGCGGGTTCCAAACCGCAAGTCATCTTCAGCCAGCGGCGTGTCCATAGCGCCGCGAAGCACGTGTCCTACCACAGCTCGATAGAACACAAAGTGCTGACATCCCTGAGCAATTTAGGAGTCTATGTGCATGAACTTTCGTCGATTTTGGGATTGCTGACCAATAGAGCGCATCACTCACAGCAATTCTGAATAAACGGTCGCCAATTATGTTGGCGATTACATCATCCCGAGACAGTAGTTGCTCGTCTTGGTGCAGTAGAGCCTGATAGTGAATTTGGATCACGTCTTGGCGAGGCTCGGGGTGATGGTGGAGTAACTACTGGTCGCAGAAGGCCGTGGTCCGCACCCGAAAGGGAAGCGGAATGGCGAAGTACAAGGTGACCATTGGCAAGCCCTTTGCTGTCGATGGCGTTGAGATTGAAGATGTCGAGGCGGTCGAGCGTCTCGCCGCAATCGATGACCGTCGCGGATTGGCGCGCGCTCAGGCTCGGCTCACGTATGGTGTGCTCGGGGTCTTTGTCGTGGCGATGGTGATTGCCGCGTTCATGGGTTGGCAGGATGGCACATTCGACGAACTGTATGCCGTCTGGAGCGCAGGCGGTTTCTGGGCGGGGCTCGTCCTCGGCCGGTATTTCAAGAAGGACTGAAGGCACACGCATGCCCAGAGGGCAAACAGGCACAGATGGCGCTGCCAAGCGCATCCAGATGGACATGCCACCGCGATCTGTGGAGCGGCTAAAACGTCTGCAGGAAGTGACCGAAGCGGCGTCCTACGCTGAGGTCATGAAAAATGCGCTGCGCCTGTACGAAGCCTTGATCGAAGAGGTCGAGGCCGGCAACGAGATAATGGTCAAGCGCGGCAAAGACATCGTTCCGCTCCTTATCTTGTCGGCCTGATGGCGAGCGCTGGTATGCTGGAAACCATAGCTGATGGAGCCATCGCGGTGGGATACGCAATCGGCCATTGGATTTACGATTTTCAAACGCTCATAACTGGCGCTGCTGCCATCGGCGCAGCTTGGTACGCGGGAGCTCCGGTCTGGCGCCAGCTAAAGGATAGTAATCTTCAAACCCGCATCATGCATCGCGAGACGCTTGCGATCCGCCTGCGTGAAGCCGAGGAGCGCGCCGCCCGAGTTGCGAAAGCGATAGACGAACCTCTGTGGCAAGCGCAGCGGGTTACAAGCGACGCTTTAGGGGAGCCGATCGAAATTGGCGAACATGACGCGCACGGCGTAGAGCAAATGATCCTTGGCACACTCGACTGGTATCTGGAGGCGCTGGAAGGCACCGAGGATGCGCGGATCGAAGAGGCGAAGGCCGCGCTGAAGGCGGCGCTTGAAGACCTGACCGATATCCTCAGCGACGTGCATTGGCCTGCCCACAACGATCAGTCCGGCGAGGACTATTCGATGAGCGATGAACAATGGACCGAGGTATTGCGAAAGGCTGATGAAGGCGCGACGCTCGCTACAGGCAAAGTTAGCGCTGCTTGGGCAGCGAACCGCGCCCTTAAAGATGCGCAACGAGAATACATAGAAAGATTGCGATTACAGGTCGCAGCTCTGGACCAGAGCATCGCCCAAAACACCTAAACGCCACCCCTCGCTGCTGCCCCTTTTCGAATGGCCGCTGCGCCCCTTTGAAACGATGGAATGGCAGCGGGCGGCCCTGCTCTCGCATAGGATAGGGTTCACTCGGAGCGGCTGGATTTGGCTGGCTCAGCACCAAAGCTAACTGTCTCAAGACGGCCCAAACTTAGTCAGTTGCTAGCCTGCCGTGTTACGCATTCCAGCCGCGGTGAAAAACATCGTAGTTCTTGTTCGCTGGTGCCGGTGCAATCGCCCAAAGGGGACGTTTACCCTTCCCGACACCTAGCGCCGCCTTCATCTGCGCGGCGTCAGTGTCGGTGTAATCTACGCAGCCCTCATAAGCTGTCTCGCGGCGGCTATTGAAGAAGGGGATGACGCCGTACTTATCGGCGAACCAATCTATTAAGTCGGCCTCGACATACTTGAACATGTCAGTGACGTTCTTGCGCCGAGTTCGGCAGACGCGGATTTCAATGCGCACGTCTTTCCCGAAACCGTCGATCTCGTGGAGCCATCTCCGAAGGTGCGAGGACAGTCTGCCGAGGGCGGATCCGCGTCCGATGTATAGCACTGGCGACCGCCTGAGCGGATAAGCGATCACGAAGTCGCCTTTCATGCGGATGACATATACGCACCGCTTGAGATCTGCGGCGCCATAACCCTGCGCATCCAGTGCCTCGACTAATTCCCTCCGAAGGGTCTTCACTATCGCGGCCTCGCTTCCCAGCGAGCGGTCCGGCCTGAGCTCTATGTGCTCGAGCCAAGCCATATCGACTTGCGGCTTCGCCAAGACAATTTACCCCTTTCGCCACGGCTAGTCGGCTCAACCGCTGGGACCTTACCTTCGCCAAAATCCCTGTCTACCTTTGGACTGATGGTTGACCCGTACCGCTGCGAGATGATGTTCCCGCGGTTCCATGGCAATGGCGCGAGTCGGGTCAAAGACAGAGAATGTGAGAGTCGAATGGCAGCTGCGCTCGTTCCGGCAACCAAGACCAGACATTCCCCTGCTGGCCCAGAACTTGACATAAAAAATGGCGGCCCGTCCACGAAAGGGACGGGCCGCCTGCCGAGTGGCCTGGACCTGTCAGGAGGGGTCAGGCAGCCTGCTCGGCAATCTCGTCAGTTCCTTCGCCGTTGACTGCCTCATCTCCTTCATGGTCGGCCAATTCGACTACTTCCGAACCGGCGAAACGCATGATCGAAGGCACCCATGCCTGCGCCCGTTCCTTAACCTCGGGCTCGCCAATGAAGTTGCCCGAGAAGATGCGTTCGGCAGCGCTCGCAAGCTCAGCCTTCTTCGAGTCAGCGTAGCGACTGACCAAATCGGGACCACCGGCGGCATCGAGCGCTTCGAGCGTGCGGGCCTTGGCCACCCTGTCGAAGTAATTCGCCGCCGTGGGACGCCACCAATGCGCAGTCTCGATTTCGAGGAGCGAGCCGAGCGCCTCGTGCAGTGGCACCGAGCGCTCACCGTCACAGGCAAGGCTGGCAACCAGCGTGCGAGAAACAACATGGCCGAGCCAGGCCGAGCGCGCCTCGTCAGACAGTGCCCGGAACCTGGCAAATCGCTCGACGTCGTTTTCGCCAGCACGCCAGCTTTCATCGAGCGAGCCGGTAAACTCGGCCAGAGCAGCACTTGCCGGCGCATCCTTGGCCTCGAACCCGGTAACCGGGCCGGACGCCATTGAGCCGACAAGCGTCGACGCTTTCTTCGCATGCCAATCGTGTCCATCGGCATCGGCAAGCGTGAAGACCATGAAGTCGAGCGCGAGTGCCGGATCGTTCGCGAGATGGATCGCCAGGATGTCGCGGCGTTGCATCGCGAGTTCATCAAGCAGGCGCTGCGACAATGAGCTCCCCTTTGGCTTCGCCGTTCCGGATTCCTCGACTGCCTCGACCACACCTTCGTCGGTGATGACCTCGGTCTTGGTGTAGTACTGCGGGACCAATGTCGGCTCGCCATTGCGCGAGAGGACTAGGAAGGCACCGGCCTCGGATTTCAGTTCGTCGGCGAGTACCGGCGGCCGGTCATTGAGCGCGCGCATGGCGCGGTCGATGACGACGAGTTCCTGTTCGGCCTTGGCGACCTCGTCCTTGTCGCTGTCTTCGTCTTCGAGCACGGCGGCGACGCGGTCGTAGTCGGCCTCGAGCTCGCCGAGCTCCTGCGCTTCCTGTTCGGTCATCGGCGCAGGCTCGCAGGGCAAGCGACCGAGAACTTCGACGAGGTCATGGCTGACGTAGTTGCCAAGCGTCGGGCGCACCCAGGCAAGGCCAAATTCGAGCGCGGCCTTTTCTGCGGCTTCGTCCATGGCCTTATGCGAGAGGTCCTCGAGCAGCGTGACGTCGATCCAGCTCTCGCTGGCGTCATCGTCAAACAGTTCGCGCTCGATCCGACCACCTGCGGCGAGGTAGGCATCGCGTCCGACCAGCACCGCGCGCGGATCGGAGCCACGAACAGTTGCGTCGAGCACCATGCGGCGGATCGTGTCGGGCGTGATCTGGTACCAGGCGTCCTGCAGCTCGGCATAGACATGCGCCTGGCGCTCCACGTCGGAGATCGCGCCGTAGGCCTTGGCCATGTCGAGCGTGATTGTGCCTTCGGCGAGCGCTTCGAAAACGCAGGGCGCGAGACTTGCCAGGCGCAGGCGTCCTTCGACGAAACGGACGGTGAGGCCGAAGCGGCGCGCCACGTCTTCGGTGGTAGCCCCTGCCTCGATGATGGAAGCGAAGGCCTGCGCCTCGTCGGCCGGATTCATCGCGAGACGCTGGAAGTTCTCGGCAAGGCTGGCTTCGCGCACTTCGCTTTCTTCGCCTTCGATGACGAGGCAGGTGACCTCGTGGTTCTCGGGCAAGGTACCCTCTTCGGCCAGCGCCTGCAGTGCGGCGAGCCGGCGACCGCCGGCCTCGACCTCGAACTTGCCGCGCTTTCCTTTGCGCACGACGAGGTTCTGCAGCAGGCCTCGCGCAGCAATGTCTGTCCGCAGCTGGAGGTCGGCGAGGACATCGCTCGACTTGCGAACGTTGCGCGGGCCCGGAACGAGCTTCTTCAGGGGGATCGACTGAATCATGGGTGTTCTCCTGATGGAATGAAGGCGCAGGTGAGGATCACGAGGCCCACAAGCCCAAAGGGCTCCCTCCGCTCTCATTCTGAGATTGGGGTCTGCCCGAGGGATCAGGCGGCGAGCGCAGGGAGGACCGATGAGGCTCTCGACACCGGGACGAACAGGCGCGTGCGGTAGCGGATGATCTCGGTGAAGCAGCCTTTGCCCTTGTACCAGTCGAGCCGATCGGGCGAGAACCCGGTCAGTTCAAGCCGCTGTTCGCCGCCGACCAGCGAGCGCTTCACGGTGAGTGGATCATGGCTAGCAAGGCCCATCGGTTTGCCGCTGGCGATGACGAGGTTGCCGATCTGCTCAGGCGCCGGTCCGGTAACTCCGGAAAGACCAAAGGTCTCGGCGATTGCGGCGAGATCGATATCGAGCACTTCACGCCCAATGATCGACTGGCCGTCCTCGGCAACGAGCCGGGTGACGCGGACATGATCGCCAGGCAGGCGCTTCCAGACCGGAAGCAGCAGTCCAGTGGCGAGATGGACGCGCTCGGTTACCGGTGACTTGGCCGCTTCCTCTTCCTCGGCACGCCAGACCCTCGTGAATGCGGTGACGCCAATTTCTTCCCAATGGCTTTCAGCGAGTGCCTCAAGCGTCCAGTTCGCGGACTTGAGCGGGCGCAGAAGGCGTCGGCGTTCGATCACGGCCCCGTCGTCGGCTATGAGACGCCGGGCTGGAACCGACAGTGCGACCTTGCCGGAGCGCGCATTGTGCATCGGGACCGCGTGCGGGCTGCCGATCTCGTGCATCCGCACCAGGCGCTGCAATCGCAGAGGCCTAAGATGCTTGGTCACTTCGAGCGAGACGAGGCAGGTCTCGGCTCCGGTCACGGGGTCGGTGCGCAGGAGTTCATCGGCGAGGACCTCGAAATTATCGACCCTAACGGTTTCCAGTCCCTGGTCGAGCGTTCCAGCCTCGCGCGCGGCTTCAATCCGCGCTTCGACGAGGCCGAGATATTCATCGAATATGGCGTTCTGGAGCGCAATCGGCAGCGCAAGGATGCGGTTTAGCCAGCGCTGGATCGTGGGGAGATTGTCGGTCAGCCCGCCATCGGGGTTTTCGAGCCGGAGGCCGGTGCGCTCGACGAAGTTGCCAAAGGTGGTGGCTTCGAGCTTGCCGTCATAGAGCAGCTGGAACCAGCGGCTGAGCGCGTCGCGCGCATAGTCGCTTTCAAGATTGTCTGCAGGGTCGAACAGGTTCTGCCCGCCGGTCTGCCGCTGGCCGCGCGTCAACGCGCCAAGGGCATCGAGCCTGCGTGCAATGGTCGAGATGAAGCGGCGTTCGCCCTTCACGTCGGTGGTTACCGGTCGGAAGAGCGGGGCCGAGGCCTGGTTGGTGCGGTTGGTACGGCCAAGACCCTGGATCGCGTTGTCGGCGCGCCAGCCCGGCTCGAGCAGGAAATGAACCCGGCGCTGCTGGTTTCTGCAGCCAAGGTCGGCATGGTATGATCGACCCGTGCCGCCTGCGTCCGAGAAGACCAGGATGCGCTTGGTTCCTTCCATGAAGCTTTGCGCTTCGGCGACATTGGCGCTGGGGCTTCGCCGTTCGAGGCGTTGCTGACCATCGCGGCCCAGGACAAGCCTGCGGGTCCGGCCTGTGACTTCGGCCACCGACTCGGTCCCGAAGTGCTCGATGATCGCGTCGAGCGCAGTGGCGATGGGCGGCAGCGCGCAGAGCTGCTCGATCAGCGCATCGCGCGCGGCAATGGCGCGCGGGCAGAGAACGGGGTTGCCCTCCTCGTCGCTCATTGCCTCGGAGCGAAGATTGCCATCCTCGTCGGCGAAGACCTGCATCAGCCGGACCGGAAAACTCTTGGAAAGGTAGTCGATGACGTATTCACGCGGGGAAAGGTCGATATCGAGCGCTCCGCGCTCTTCCACGGTAAGGTCGGCAAGGCGCCGGTCGAGCATGGCCTCGGCGGTCGAGACCAGCTGCACGACAACCGAATGGTTTTCGCCAAGCGCTACTTCCATCGCGGGGATCAGGCTCGGCAATTTCATCGAAAGCAGGAGCTGGGCAAAGAAGCGCTGCTTGGTGCCTTCGAAGATCGATAGCGCCGCAGCCTTGGCATTGCGGTTGAGCGTGTCGCCGCTGTCCTCGTCGACCACGCGGGTTGCTTCGAGCGCCGCTTCGAGGTTGCGGTGAATGATCGCCCAGGCCTCGGCATAGGCGTCATAGATCCGTACCTGTGCTTCGGTCAGGCTATGTTCGAGGATCTCGTACTCCACCCCGGCGAAGGATAGCGCACGGGCAAGGTAGAGTCCCTGGGCCTTGAGGTCGCGGGCGACGAGTTCCATCGCCGCAACGCCGCCAGCGCGGATCTCGGTCATGAACGCCTCGTGGGTCGGAAAGGCGGTCTCGGGTCCCCACAGGCCAAGCCGGGAGGTGTAACCAAGGTTCGCAATATCCGAAGCGCCAGTGGCAGACGCGTAGAGCACCCGGGCGCGCGGGAGATGGTTCTGCAGCCGGAGGCCCACCATACCCTGTTCGGAGCCCTTAACCTTGCCGCGAGTAGAGGTGCCCCCGAGCGCATTGGCCATGGCATGGGCTTCGTCGAAGGCGATCACGCCGTCGAAATCCTCGCCGGCCCAGGCAAGGATCTGGTCAAGCCGCGTATCCTCGGCGCGGCCCGAGCGCAGCGTCGGATAGGTGACGAAAAGGATGCCTTCGGACATCGTTACGGGCTGGCCGAGCTTCCAGCGCGAGAGCGACTGGAGATCGAGCGGTAGTCCGCCAAGCGCTTCCCAGTCGCGGCGTGCATCTTCAAGCAGCGCCTCGTTCTTGGTGATCCAGACATGCCGGCGCTCGCCTGCAAGCCAGCGGTCCATGATGACCGCTGCGATCTGCCGTCCCTTGCCCGCTCCGGTCCCGTCGCCAAGGAAGAAGCCTTGGCGGTAGGTGTGCCCATCTTCGGACAGCTCCAAGGAGGTGGCTTCCTGGCTGACCTTGAACTGACCTGGAAGATCACGCGAAAATGCCTGGGCAGCGTAAACGAGTGTCTCGCACTGCGCTTCGGACAGCAGGCCATCGGCCTGCCAATCTGCGGGAAGGCGCGGGCAAACATCGGGCTGCGGTGCCGCGACCGAACCCATGGCGACCGATTCCACGAGCGGGGTGGGATGGACCGGCGCATCTTCGAAGGCGATGCGGCTGGGCCGGTAAGGCAGGTAGATGCCTGCCTGTTCGGGCACAGGCGCGGGGTCGGCGAGGACCGAATAGGCAAGGTCGATCGCATTCGCAGTGGCTGGTGTTGTCGCTGCAAACGGCGCCACCGGCCGGATCGGCGCGCGATGCGTTGAAGTCTTACCAACGAGGCGCACTGGCTTGCCGTCTGGCAGGCGATGGAGGCTAGCGGAGGTTCGCGCTCTTGGCGGCAGCTCCGTGACAAGCTCGTGTAGCGCGATCAGGTCGCAGGTATCTCCGGTGATCGTGGGCGAGGACGCATTCGACGTCGTGTCAAACACGATTAGGCGAACGGCAATTCCCGTCCCTGTCCGGCGAAACATCTGCTCCAAGCGGACATTGAGCAGGAGCGACGCTCCGCCATGTGCCTCGGCGAAAGTGGAAGCATTGAAGCCGTCGGGCATGATGGTGACAATCCTCGCCCCATCTGCAGCGGCCCGGATTGCACTGCGCAGGTGGCGCTGCGCCGTCTCACCATCCTTGCCGCGTTCCTGGCTGTGGGCAAACGGCGGGTTCATCAGCACGGCCGACGGAACAGGGCCGCGAAGCAGGTCGGCGATCAGTTCCCCGTCATGCGCAGTGATCATGGCCGAAGAGAAGATATGGGCCAGACCGTCTCGTCTTGCCGGATCGATCTCGTTGAGGAGCAGCGAAGCATTCTGGAGGCAGCCCCAGAGAGCGAGGGCGCCATTGCCTGCGGACGGTTCGAGGAGTGTGTCTTGCGCGCAGACAGCTGCAGCCTTCGCCATCAGCCAGGCCAGCATCGGCGGGGTCGAGAACTGCTGGAGCTCTACCTGTGCTTCGCTACGCACATGCCGCGGCGGCAAGGCTGCTTCGATCCAGTCAAAACGCGCTTCAGCTTCGTGCACGTTCGTCGCCAGATCGATCCGTGACGACTTTCGCAGCCAGAGCAGTGCGCCGATCTCGACCGCATTGTTGTAGTCGTCGATCGTCCAGGCACCCCCCCAGTCCAGAACACCGGTCTCTTCGGTGAACAGCCCGGAAATGTCGACGCGTGTGAGATGACGTCCTGCGGCAAGAAGAGCGGCAATCCTGGTGCCGATGGCGAAGGCCAGGGACACTGCCGGCATCTGCTCGCCGGTTGGAAACAGGTCTGATTGAAACATGGCAATTCGTCCTCCTGATGAAGGCATCGGGACACGCCCTCTGCCGGATCAGGAATTCGAGAAGCCCTCTCTCCTCTACCGCGCCGCTTTGCGGCGCAGCCATGCTGTCAGTTCATCGTTCCAGTCGGTATCGTGGGAGGATGGCTTGCGGACCTGAATCGTCCGCCCATCGCGTGCATAGGCGGCCAGGCCACGCGACGCAGCCAGCTCGCCGCCAGCATCGTGATCGACGAAGAGATGAAGCTCGGTCACGCTCCCAGGCACGCTGATGAGACCGAAGCGCTCATTGCCCAGGGTCGCCCAGACGGGAATGCCGGTGAGAGCATGGGCCGACATCGCGCTCTCGACCCCCTCGGCAAGGCCAAGCTTGCCGGAAACTGGAGTGAAGAGACGAACAGCAGCTTCACCGAGCGCGCCGAGCGCGCGTTTCGGCTTTTCGAAAGCGGCCTTGGCATTGCCCGAAAGGAAAGTGCGGTGGATGGCGATCGGGCCCTCGTCGAGGCTGACTGCCGCGATCATGGCGGGCAGAAAGCGGGTCCGTCCTTTCGGGCCAAGCGGCGTTCGCGGATGAAAGCGGAGCGCCGGAGATGCGGCCAGGATGCAGCGGCTCTCAAGATATGCCTTTGCCGGACTGGCACTCAGTGGCTGTGCATCGCGCCAGATCCTCAGTGCCGCCGCCGAGGGTTTACGGGTGCTGGTCGGTTCGGGTTCGTTGGTGATCGCAGAAGCTGAAAAAAGCGCCCGTGCTTCGAAACCTTCACGCGCCAGAGCAGCCAGCACGCTCTGCTGATCGCATCCCGCGAAACAGTGGAAGAGGATGGCCTGTCGGCCGAGCGACACACCGAGTGACGGCGTGCGGTCATCATGCGCGGGGCAACAGGCCATGCCCTTTGTGCCGGACCATTTGCCCCCTCGCGATTCGCAAATGCGGCGGGCGGTCTCGGCAAGCGACCGGTTGGGATGAGTTTGGACAGACAGGGACATGCGAGCTCCTCAGCATGCAAAGTGGCCCCCTCATCAGCGTTACTCTCCTCTCCCAACGGCAGGCATTCGCGGCTTTCCTACAGGCGCATGTTCTTATTATGTTCTCTTTCGATTCGAATCAATGGAGCACTAATCGAGATGACCTCTCTCAATCGTCTGACCGCGTTAGCGGTCGCCTGCCTAGGGATGATCGCGACCTCCTATCAGCAAGTGCGCGCCCAGGATTTCACCTTGTTCGAGCACGCGATCGTTCCGCCGAAGACGGACCAGCAGCCGGCAAGGGAATATCTGCCTGCAATCTACCAGGCCGAGCCAGCAAATGTATCCTACCGGGAAGGCCTGTATATGGCGGCGATAGCCGAGGCTGAGCGCCGTTACGGGCTTCCGACCAACCTGCTTCGGGCTCTTATCTGGGCTGAGTCCCGCTTCAATCCGATGGCTGTGAGTCCAGCCGGTGCTGCCGGGCTGGCGCAGCTTATGCCGGCCACGGCGCGAGAACTGGGCGTCCGGAACCGTCATGACCCTCTTGCATCGATCGACGGTGGCGCCAGGTACCTTCGCGATATGTTGGACCGGTTCGACGCGGTCCACCTGGCCTTGGCTGCTTACAATGCGGGCCCAGGTGCCGTCTCCCGATCACGCGGCATTCCCAGCAACGGTGAAACACCGCAATATGTCCGGTCCGTGTTGGGACGTTGGCAAGCAATTGGTACGTACAATTGACGAAACTGCCTGATTTCCGGCTATTGTCTGAAATCATGTGCCGGAATGAAGACGGACAACGCTAGTGAATAAGACCTCCGGTGAGCCGTTCGACTTTCGCAAGGCGTTGAAGGCACAAAAGCGCCGGAAGCTGAGAAAGGAGATCGCATTGGGTTTGGGAGCATTCGCGATCGTATTTGCTGGAGGGGTGCTGGCACTCAACTGGCCAGTCCATGATGCCAGCCTTGCTAACGACGATCAGCAGCCTCAGGCCTTATTCCAGCAAGCGAGCTCCCCACAATTCGACGTCTGCGGATCGATCCGGCGCACATGCGTCGTGGATGGAGATACTTTCTGGCTTAATGGCGTGAAGATCCGGATTGCCGACATCGACACTCCCGAGATCAGCGAGCCTCGCTGCGACTATGAGTATCAACTCGGCATGCGTGCGACGTACCGCCTTGTCGAATTGCTCAATGACGGGCCCTTTGAACTGACGACTATCGGGAGCAGAGATGAGGATCAGTACGGTCGCAAATTGCGGGTTGTAACGCGCGGCGGCCGCTCGCTTGGCGATCAGCTGGTCAGCGAAGGGCTGGCGCGGACCTGGACCGGGAGACGTGAGCCATGGTGCTGAACCGCGATCAGGAATTGTGGGCCGTCGCACTCTGGGTCGAAAAGAACCATGGCGAAGAGGGAACCGCTTATATCGCGCAGCAAATCCAGCGGCTATCCAACGAAGGGGACGAGGCAGGCATAGCAACGTGGAAGACTGTTGCTGAACGCTTCGATCAACTAAGCTGCCAAAGCTCTACGAACTGAGGCTCGGCACGATGCGGAATTGGCTTCGGATCTGGGGCATCAGAATTGAGTTCGCCGTGCTGGCGTCAGTGTCCCTGATAGGGCTGATCCTGAGCCTTCAATCCTGCATTGGCTGAGAAGAAATTCGATCTCCCGATCAACCCTTCGCAAACTTCCCCATGATGACCTTTCCTCCTGTCCGCAGCTCATCGAGGTAGTCGCTCCACCATTGAGCCATTCGCACGCGCTCGTCCCAATGCATGCCGCGATGGTAGATGCCACGCACAACATTGCTGTCGCCATGTGCCAGGGCACGCTCGATCGCGTCGGGATTCCAAAGGCCCGACTCGTTCAGGAATGTCGATGCTGTCGCCCGGAGTCCATGAGCGGTGACTTCTTCCTTCGAATATCCCATGCGACGGAATGCGGCATTGAGCGTGTTTTCACTCATGGGACGCTTGGAGCTGCGCGCAGATGGGAAAACATATCCTTCGCGGCCGAGCATCTCGGCCAGATCAGTGAGATAGCCTCTAACCTGCTTGGAAAGCGGGACAGCATGCGCTCGGCGCGCTTTCATTTTACCGGCAGGGATCTTCCAGACCCCATCGACGAGGTCGATCTCATCCCATTCGGCGTGCCGGAGTTCGCCGGGGCGTACGAACACATGCGGCGCTATCTGCAAAGCTAACTTCGTCACCATGTAGCCAGTGAAGTCGTCGATTGCGCGCAGCAGTCCGCCTAGCTCGGTGGGCTCGAGGATTGCTGCATAATGCGTGGCTCTCGGCGTTACGAGAGCGCCCTTCAGCATACTGGTCGGATCGGATTTGCAGCGGGTGGTAGCAACACCGTATCGAAACACGCGGCCTGCGAACGAGCGGCATTTCTTCGCAGTCTCGTGCTTACCAGTGGCTTCCAGTCGTTTGAGAGGAGCCAGGACTTCGAACGGCTCGATCTCGTCGATGGGTCTGTTCCCGATGGCAGGCGCAAGCTTGTCGAGGAAATAGTTGGCCTTGACGATCGTGCCATCGGCGCGGCCATTCTGGACCATCATCTGCTCAATATATTCACGTGCGACTGCCTCGAACGTCTGTGCAGAAAGGAACTCCGCGCGGATTTTCCGCTTCCGCTTCTCAAAAGCCGGGTCGCCCCCTGAAGCAACTGCTCGTCGTGCCTCGTAGGCCGCGTCTCGCGCTTGCTTGAGGCTGATGTCGGGATAGCTGCCGATGCAGAGCTTCTTTTGCGCGCCGCCCATCCGGTATCGGAATCGCCAAAGTTTGCCGCCGGTCGGCGTGACCTCAACATATAGGCCGCGCTCATCGGTTACCTTGTACGGCTTATCTTTGGGCTTGAGTGCGCGGAGGCGAGTATCTGTCAGCGGCATGTGGGGGCCTTTTCATCTGGGCCTTTGCGAAACGGCCTCAAAAGGCCCACAAAAGTGTCTGGAACCCCCGAGAACAGGCGGGACGATCCGGAACGATCCAAGGGCCAAATCCCTAGGATTTCTGCGGGTTTTATAGATTATTTGGGAGAACGTGAGAAGAACAAATGGTGCCCAGAAGAGGACTCGAACCTCCACGACCTTGCGATCGCCAGCACCTGAAGCTGGTGCGTCTACCAATTCCGCCATCTGGGCACGTTTGCAGCAAGCCGGTCGTCTTGGTCCGGTGCCGTCGGTAGGCGCGGGCCACTAGCGAAGGGGGGCCATGCTTGTCAATCGACTTCGCGCCGCCTCCCTCTGTTCCCGCCACTCGCCGACCTGCGGTGCGGAACGCTTGCGAGCGCGGCGTGCTTGCGGCTAGAGGCGAGCGGGTCAATCCAACGAAGGACGAGCATGGCGAGCAAGAGCGCGTTGAACGGTAAACTCGTGGTGCTGATGGGCGGGAGCGGCTTCATCGGCAATTACGTCGCGCAGGCGCTGCTCGCGCGCGGAGCGCGGCTGCGCATCGCCAGTCGCCATCCCGAGCGCGCCTTCAACCTCAAGCCGCTCGCCAATCTCGGGCAGCTCCAGTTCGCCCGCTGCGATGTCACCGATCGCCGCAACGTCGATGCCGTCATCGCGGGCGCGGATGCGGTGGTCAATCTGGTGGGCAGCTTCTCGGGCGATCTGAAGCAGATCATGGGCGCGAGCGCGGGCTGGATGGCCGAGGCCGCCGCAGCCACCGGCAGCGCCGCCTTCGTCCATGTCAGCGCGATTGCCGATCAGCCGGCGGGCGCCCCCGAAATCGAATACGCCACGGCCAAGAAGCTCGGCGAGCAGCGCGTGCAGGAGGCCTTCCCGCAGGCAACCATCCTGCGGCCCTCGATCCTGTTCGGCAAGGACGACGCCTTCCTGTCGATGTTCGCGGGGATGATTCGCTTCGCGCCGGTGTTGCCGGTGTTCGGGCCAGATGCCGAGCTGCAGCTGGTCTATGTCGACGATGTCGCCGAAGCGGTCGCGGTGGCGCTGGAGAATCCCGGCGCGCACGGCGGTCGGATTTTCGAGCTGGGCGGGCCCGAGACGCTGACCATGATGGAGATCAACCGCCGGATCGCCGCCGCCCAGCGGCGCAAGCGGCGGTTCCTGGCGATGCCCGACGGCGTCTCGGGCGCCTTCGCGGCGCTCCCCGGCACGCCGATGGGCAAGGATCAGTGGGAACTGCTCAAGCAGGGCAGCGTGGTCTCCGGCCAGCATCCCGGCTTCGAGCAGCTGGGGATCACGCCCAAGCCGCTCGACCTTTTCCTCGACAAATGGATGGTCCGCTATCGCCGCCAGGGCCGCTTCTCGGATCGCGCCCTGCCCTGATCTGCGGCTCGTCCGCTACGGGCGTCAGGCCTCCTCCGGCGTGTTCCCGTCCAGCGTGTTCCCGCCTGCCGTGCCCCCCTCCGGCGGGCTGGAGGGCGAAATCAGCGCCACCGGTTCGACCAGCAGTTCCGAGCCGTCGCTGCCGGTGATCCTCACCCGCTCGCCGACTGGCGTATCGGGTCCGCGCGCGATCCATTCGCTGTCGCCGACCTTGACCCGGCCGCTGCCCGAGACGATCGCCTGCGTGACCAGCGCGGTCTGCCCGGTCATCCGTCCGCCGCGGTTGTTGAGCAGCGGGTCCGAGCTGACGATCGGGCGATCCTTGAGCATCCGCCGCGCCGAGAAGGCGAAGATCAGCGAGAGGAAGATGAAGCAGGTGACCTGCACAGCGAGCGAGGGGATGGCGACCAGCGTGATCACCCCGGTCGCCAGCGCGGCCATCGCCAGCCACATCAGATAGACCCCGGGCACGACCATCTCGAGCCCGCCCAGGATCAGCCCGGCGGCGAACCAGTACCAATGCGGCTCGATCCCGTCCATGCGGCGCTCAGCCCTGTGCGGGGTCGTTGGAGGAGGGCACGCTCGCGCGGCGCACCGGCTGCGGGCGCTGCGGGCGCGAGGAGGGGATCGGCATGCCGGTATCGACCGTGCCCTGCGTATCGCCGAAGGTCCCGCGCACCAGCTCGCCGATCCCGCCGAGCGAGCCGATCAGCTGGGTCGCCTCGACCGGGAACAGGATGGTCTTGGCGTTGGGGCTGTCGGCGAACTTGCCGATCGCCTTGGTGTATTCCTGCGCGACGAAATAATTGATCGCCTGGTTGCCCGACTGGGCGATCGCGTCGGAGACCAGCTCGGTCGCCTTGGCTTCGGCCTGCGCCGCGCGCTCGCGCGCCTCGGCGTCGCGGAAGGCCGCCTCGCGCTTGCCCTCGGCCTTGAGGATGGCGGACTGCTTGTCGCCCTCGGCGCGCAGGATGCTCGAGGCGCGGTCGCCCTCGGCCTCGAGGATTTCGGCGCGCTTGAGGCGTTCGGCCTTCATCTGCCGCGCCATCGCCTCGGAGATGTCGAGCGGCGGGCGGATGTCCTTGATCTCGACGCGGGTGATCTTGACCCCCCAGGGCGAGGTCGCGTGATCGACCACCGAGAGCAGCCGGGCGTTGATCTCGTCGCGCTTGGACAGCGTCTCGTCGAGATCCATGCTGCCCATCACCGTGCGCAGATTGGTCGTGGTGAGCGCCATGATCGCCTGGTAGAGATTGGAGACCTCATAGGCCGCCTTGCCCGCATCGAGCACCTGAAAGAACACCACCGCATCGACCCCGACCATGGCGTTGTCGGCGGTGATGATTTCCTGGCCCGGGATGTCGAGCACCTGTTCCATGACGTTGACCTTGCGCCCGACGCGGTCGATCAGCGGGATGATCAGGTGGAGACCCGGCTCGGCGGCCATGGTGTATTTGCCCAGCCTCTCGATGGTGTAGACATAGCCCTGTTTGACGACGGTGACCGCCATCACCAGGAAGATGAACAGCACCAGCACCGCCAGCGCCATGAAAATCAGACCACCCATTTGCCTTCGCTCCCCTTGCAGGAGGCAAGCCTACCCCATGCGCCGCGCCTCGCACAATTGAAAAGCCGCCCCCTGCCCCGATGGACATATTCCGCACCGCGCGGCAGGATGCCCGCCGAGGCAGCCGGACACCGGCGCCCGGGGAGAGGGTGACATGCGAAACTGGGGATATGCCGCGCTGGCGATGCTCGCGCTGGCCGGCTGCGGCGAGATGGCGGCGCAGGAAGCAGACGGCGGGATCGACGCCATCGCACTGGTCAACTCCGGCGACGACTGGGCCAACTGGATCACCCACGGGCGCACCTATTCCGAACAGCGCTACTCGCCGCTCGACCAGGTGAACCGCGACACCGTCGGCGATCTGGGCCTCGCCTGGTTTGCCGACATGGACACCGCGCGCGGGCAGGAGGCGACCCCGCTGGTGATCGACGGCAAGCTCTATGTCACCACCGCCTGGAGCAAGGTGAAGGCCTATGACGCGGCGACCGGCGCGCCGCTGTGGGAATACGACCCGCAGGTGCCGGGCGAGACCGCGGTCAAGGCCTGCTGCGACGTGGTCAACCGCGGGCTCGCCGCCTGGGGGGACCGCCTGCTCCTGGGCACGCTCGACGGGCGGCTGGTGGCGCTGAATCGCGACACCGGGGCGGTCGAGTGGGAAAAGGTCACCGTCGACCGGGAGCAGTCCTACACCATCACCGGCGCGCCGCGGGTGATCGACGGCAAGGTGCTGATCGGCAATGGCGGCGCCGAATTCGGGGTGCGCGGCTATATCGCCGCCTATGACGTAGCCGATGGCGAGGAGCTGTGGCGCTTCTACACCGTGCCCGAAGGCAATGAGGACGAGGACGAAGCGGCGCCCGAATACCTCAGGGCCGCCGCCGCCACCTGGAGCGGCGACGTGCTAGGCGGCGAGAACGGTATCGGCGGCGGCGGGACGGTGTGGGATTCGATGGCCTACGACCCCGATCTCGACCTGCTCTATATCGGGGTGGGCAACGGCAGCCCGTGGAACCGCGCCTATCGCAGCCCCGGCCCCGATGGCCGCGGCGAGGGCGACAATCTCTACCTTTCGAGCATCGTCGCGATCCGCCCCGATACGGGCGAATACGTCTGGCACTACCAGACCACCCCGGGCGAGACCTGGGACTACACCGCCACCCAGCACATCGTGCTCGCGGACATCGCGATCGACGGGCGCGAACGGAAGGTGCTGATGCAGGCGCCCAAGAACGGCTTCTTCTACGTGCTCGACCGCGCGACCGGCGAGTTCATCTCCGCCGAAGCCTATATCCCGCAGAACTGGGCCTCGGGGATCGATGCCGAGGGGCGCCCGATCCAGAACGAGGAAGCGCGGGTGGATGTCACCGGCGAGCCGGCGCTGGTGATGCCCGGCCCGCTGGGCGGGCACAATTGGCACCCGATGGCTTATCATCCGCGCGAAGGGCTGGTCTATATCCCCGCCTTCGAGGCGGCGTCGATCTACGCCCCCGAAGCCAATTGGAAGCCCGACCGCGCGCGCGGCTTCAACGTCGGCTTCGATCTGGGCGCGGGCGATCTGCCCCCCGACCTCGGGATCCGCCGCGGGGTCTATGGCACGGTCAAGGGCAGGCTGCTCGCCTGGGACCCCGTCAAACAGGAAGCGCGCTGGGAGGTGGAATTCCCCGGCCCGTGGAACGGCGGATTGCTGGCGACCGGCGGCGGTCTGGTGTTCCAGGGCAATTCCTCGAGCGAGTTCAGCGCCTATGACGCCGCCGATGGCAGCAAGCTATGGAGCTTCCCGGCGCAGACCGGGATCGTCGCCCCGCCGATCACCTACACCGTCGCGGGCGAGCAATATGTCGCGGTGCTCGCCGGCTGGGGCGGCGCCTATGCGCTCGCCGCCGATGGCGGGCTGGTGAACGACCAGGGGCCGGTGCGCAACGTGAGCCGGCTGCTGGTGTTCAAGCTGGGCGCGGATGGCGCGCTGCCGCCCATGCCCGAGCTCGCGCAGCTGCTCCTCGACCCGCCCCCCAGCCGCGCTAGCGCCGCCACGATCGCCGAGGGCGGCACGCATTACGCGCGCTATTGCGCGGTGTGCCACGCGCCCGCGGCGGTGGGTTCGACGGTGCTGCCCGACCTCAGGCGCAGCGGCACGCTGTCCAACCGCGACGCATTCCTGGCGGTGGTCCACGACGGCGTGCTCTCGCGCAACGGCATGGCGGGCTTCGCGGAATCGCTGAGCAAGGAACAGATCGATGCGGTCCGCGCCTACATCACCTTCCGCGCCAATCAGGACAAGGTGATGGAGGCCGAAGCGGCGCGCAGCGAGCGGGTGGCGGCGCGCTAGCCCAAAGGCAAAAAAGGGAAACTCCTCTCCCCTCCCCGCGGGGAGGGGTTGGGGGTGGGGGAGCGCGCCGCAGGCGCGCGTCCCAGCCATCGGCGTGGTACACCCCCACCCGGCCTCCCCCTCAAGGGGGAGGAGCAACGTGGGTCAGCCAAAAGTCATAATGCTCTAGCCCCGAAATTTTGGCCTTCAGCCCGCGCCGCCCTGCGTCAGCCCAGCTGGCGGGCGTAGAGCGCCAGCAGATTTGCCCAGGCGCGCTCGGTCTCGGCGCGGTCGTAGGCGGGAGAATCGGGCACGGCCCAGCCGTGGTCGGCGGGATAGACCTCGACCTCGGCGCGCACATCCGCCGCCTGCGCCGCGTGGCGCAGCACCGTCTTGACCGCCGGGGCCTCGGCATCGTCGTCCTGCGCGATCGCGAAGATGTAGCCGGTGTCAGGGGTGCCCCCGAGCAGCGCATGCGGGCTCATGGGGTTGTCCTCGGCCACCAGCCCGCCGCCATGGAAGCTCGCCGCCGCCGCGACCCGCGAGGGCACCGCCGCCGCGGTCCAGACGGTGAAGGGGCCGCCCATGCAATAGCCCTGCGTGCCGATCCCGCGCGCGGTGTCGACGCTCGCCTGCCGGTCGAGCCAGCCCACCAGCGCGCGCGCATCGCGCATGATCGGCTCGGCGGTCAGCTTGCCGCGCCACGGCCCGACCTTGTCGAAGCCGCCGCCAGCGCGGAACGCGGCGAAATCCTCGAACTGTTCGCCCGCGACATCGCGGTAATAGGGATTGACCACCAGCACCGCATAGCCGCGCTCGGCCAGCCGCCGCGCCATCATCCGGAAGGCATCGCGCAGGCCCGCGATATCGGGCCACAGCAGCACTGCAGGATGGCGACCGCTGGCGGGGTGGACGAAGAAGGCATCGGCCTGGCCATCAGAGGTAGCGATCGTGACCGAGCTTTCGGCCAGGCTGGGCCCGCGCGAGGTCTCCCCCATGCTGCCGTTCACCCCGGTGCAGGCGGCCAGCGCCGCGGAGCCGCTCAGCAGGGCGAACTGCCGCCGGTTGAAGCGCGGCAGGTCCCGTCCGTCGAATTCACCGTCCTTGCACATGCACTCTCTCCCTCTGCTGTCTCCAGACCCTATCTCCGGCTCAGGGCACTTTCGCTCTGTTCCATCAGCTTGGCGATGATCTCGGCCACCGGCTCCTCTTCCTTGAGCATGCCGACCGACTGGCCCGCCATCAGGCTGCCGTTCTCGACATCGCCGTCGATCACCGCGCGGCGCAAGGCACCGGCCCAGTAATGCTCGATCTGCAATTGCGCCTCGGCCATCGCGATTTCCTCGCGGTCGAGCGTGCCCGCCACCTCGCGCTGCTTGTCGGTGAAGGCCTCGCTGCCCTTGTTCTTGAGCGCGCGCACCGGGATCACCGGGAGCCGCGGGTCGAGCTGGACGCTGGCGACCGCATCGCGCGCATTGGCGCGGAAATAGGCCTTCTTGAAATCGGGATGCGCGATGCTCTCGGTCGCGCAAGAAAACCGCGTGCCCAGCTGGACCCCGGCGGCGCCCATCTCGAGATAGCCTGCGATCGCCTGCCCGCGCCCGATCCCGCCGGCGACGAAGACCACGTGGTCCTCGGCCAGTTCGGGGAGCATTTCCTGCGCCAGCACGCTGGTCGAGACCGGACCGATATGGCCGCCTGCCTCCATCCCCTCGATCACCAGCGCATCGCCGCCCGAGCGCAGCAGCTTCTTGGCCAGCGCCAGCGTGGGGGCGAAAACGATAACCTTGGCGGGGTTCTTGCCGCCCTTGATCGCCTCGACGCTGCCCTTGGGCGGGATCCCGCCCGCGAGTACGATATGGCCGACCCCGTGACGTTCGCAGACTGCGATCAGGTCGAACAGAGCGGGGTGCATGGTGATGAGATTGACGCCGAAGGGCTTGTCGGTGCGCTTCTTGGTCTCGGCGATCTCGGTGTCGAGCAGCTCGGGGGTCATCGCCCCGCAGGCGATCACCCCGAAGCCCCCGGCGTTGGAGATGGCGGCGACGAGATTGCGCTCGGAAACCCAGCTCATCGCGCCGCACATAATGGCGTATTCGCTGCCGAGAAATTCCGCGCCGCGCTTCATCAACCGGTTCGTTCTGGGATAATCGTTCATGGGCATGGCCCTAGTGCGGGCCGCCGGGGCTCGCAAGCTTGGGGCTGCGTGGCATACGAAACACGCACTCCCCAGATCTCGTCTTTGCGAGCGAAGCGAAGCAATCCATGGACCTGCGCAGTGGATTGCCGCGTCGCCTGCGGCTCCTCGCAATGACGAGGGGGTGGGCGGTGCACCCAACCCGTTCGTGTCGAGACACCCGCCCCCGCCTCTCGACTGCGCTCGAGGCGAACGGAGCGCGGGTGCATTCCGCCACCCCTCAATCGTAGTGAATCTCCACCAGATCCGCGGCCTTGCGCGCAGCCTGGCGCGCTGCGTCGGTGTCCGCGCTGGTGGCCAGCGCCACGCCCATGCGGCGGTAGGGCCGCGCGTCGGGCTTGCCGAAGATGCGGATGTCGGCGCCCTCGGCCATCGCCTCGGCCAGCCCGCTGTAGCGCAGGCTCGCGCTGTCGCGGTCGGCGAGGATCACCGCGGAGGCGGCGGGGCGCGCACGGATGGGTTCCGGGATCGGCAGCCCCATCACCGCGCGGGCATGGAGATCGAATTCGGAGAGGTTCTGGCTGAGCAGCGTGACCATGCCGGTGTCGTGCGGGCGCGGCGAGAGCTCGGAGAAGATCACCTCCTCGCCCTTCACGAAGAACTCGACCCCGTAGAGCCCGTAGCCGCCCAGATCGTCGACCACCGTGCGCGCCATTGCCTGCGCGCGGGCGATCGCGGCATCGGCCATCGGCGCGGGCTGCCAGCTCTCGCGGTAGTCGCCGCGTTCCTGGCGGTGGCCGATCGGCGGGCAGAAGCTCACACCGTGTTTGTGGCGCACGGTGAGCAGCGTGATCTCGTAGTCGAAATCGACGAACTGCTCGACGATCACCCTGGCGCGGTCGCCGCGCATGTTGGCGACCGCATAGTCCCACGCCGCCTCCAGCCCCGCCTCGTCCTGCACCGTGGTCTGCCCCTTGCCCGAGGAGGACATCACCGGCTTGACCACGCAAGGGAAGCCGGTGTGCGCGGCGGCCGCGCGGACCTCCTCGAGGTTCTTGGCGTAGAGATAGCGCGAGGTCGTGAGCCCCAGCTCCTGCACGGCGAGATCGCGGATCGCGTCGCGGTTCATCGTCAGCTGCGCGGCGCGCGCCGAGGGGACCACGGCGAAGCCCTCAGCCTCGAGCTCGGCGAGCACCTCGGTGCGGATCGCCTCGACCTCGGGGACGATGTAATCGGGCCGGTGGCGCTCGACCGCCTCGCGCAGCTTCACCCCGTCGAGCATCGAGAACACCTCGCGCGCATCGGCCATCTGCATCGCGGGCGCGTGGTCATAGGCGTCGCAGGCGATCACATGGGCGCCCAACCGCTTGGCCGAGATCACGAATTCGCGCCCCAGCTCACCCGAGCCGAGCAGCAGGATTTTGGCGGTGTGGCTCACGTCTGACTCGCCCAGTGACCGAGGGCGAATGCCGCTCGATATACGAAATAGCATAACACTGCCGTACCGAGCAGGCCCACCATCCAATAGACCGCTCGCTTCATCACGCCGCCTCGTCGGGCGCATCCAGCCCGTAGGCGGTGTGCAGCACGCGTACCGCGAGCTCGGTCTCGTCCTCGTCGATCATCACGCTGACCTTGATCTCGCTGGTGGTGATCGCCTGGATGTTGATCCCGCGATCGGCGAGCGACTGGAACATGGTCGCCGCGACGCCCGCATGGCTCTTCATGCCCACTCCTACGACCGAGATCTTGGCGATCTTGCTGTCGGTGATGATGCGGTTGAAGCCGATTTCGCCGCGGCGATCCTCGAGCAGCGCCTGCGCGCGCGCCAGATCGGATTGCGGCACGGTGAAGGTGACGTCGGTCTCGCCCTTGTCGCGGCCGACGTTCTGGATGATCATGTCGACATTGATGCTCGCCTTGGCGAGCGGGTCGAAGATATGCGCCACCGAGCCGGGCCGGTCGGGGACGCGGGTCAGGATGATCTTGGCCTCGTTCTTGTCGTGCGCGATGCCGGTCACGTGCTGGCGTTCCATTTCGCCCTTCTCCACCAATGCGTTCATTTCCTCCTCGGAGACGATCATCGTCCCGGGGTAATCGTCGGCCGAGGCCGCATCGTCGTCGACGAAGCTGGAGAGCACCTGGACGCGGACGTTCTCCTTCATCGCCAGCCCGACCGAGCGGGTCTGGAGCACCTTGGCCCCGACGCTCGCAAGCTCGAGCATTTCCTCGTAGGTCACGGCGCGCAGCTTGCGCGCCTTGGCGACGATCCGCGGGTCGGTGGTGTAGACGCCGTCGACATCGGTGTAGATGTCGCAGCGATCCGCCCCGACCGCCGCGGCCACCGCCACCGCCGAAGTGTCCGAGCCGCCGCGCCCCATGGTGGTGATGCGGTTGTGCTCCGAGACCCCCTGGAAGCCGGGGATGACCGCGATCTCGCCGCGCTCCATCGCCGCGATCAGGCCTTCGCCGTCGATGCTCTCGACCCGCGCGCTGGCGTGACTCTCGATCGTCTTGAGCGGCAATTGCCAGCCCAGCCAGCTGCGCGCGGGGCAGCCGATCGACTGCAGCGTCAGCGCCAGCAGTCCGGCGGTGACCTGCTCGCCGCTGGCGACCACGACGTCGTATTCCGCCGCATCGTAGAGCGCATTGGCCTCGCGGCAGAAATTGATCAGCCGGTCGGTCTCGCCCGCCATGGCGGAGACGACTACCGCGACCTGGTTGCCGCCCGTAGCCTGCTTGCGCACGATATTGGCGACCCGGCGGATCCGCTCGGTCCCCGCCATCGACGTCCCGCCGAATTTCATCACGATCCGTGCCAAGCGCGCACCTCTTGCTGGTAAGCTTCGTTGCGCGCTGTTACGGTTCGCGCATGAGCGATGCAACAGCGCGGACGCGAAGCAATCCTATCGGTGCGGCAACGATCCGCCCCGAAGAGGCGGCGCATTTCGGCCGGCTGGCCGAGGACTGGTGGAACCCCAAGGGCAGTTCGGCGATGCTCCACCGGCTCAACCCGGTGCGGCTGCGCTTCATCCGCGAGGGGATCGACCTGCACTGGGGCGGCGACATCACGGGCCGGCAACCGCTGGCGGGCAAGAGCGCGCTCGACGTCGGCTGCGGCGCCGGGCTGCTGTGCGAACCGCTGGCGCGGCTGGGAGCTGCGGTGACCGGGGTCGATGCCGCGCCCGAGAACGTCCGCGCGGCGGCGCTGCATGCCGAGGGTTCGGAGCTCGATATCCGCTATCTCTCGGGTGAACTGGCAGAGCTCGATCTGGGGCAGTTCGATCTGGTCACCTGTCTCGAGGTGCTCGAGCATGTCGCCGACAAGCCCGGTTTCATCGCTGAACTTGTCTCGGCCCTGGCGCCCGGCGGGCTGCTGGTCCTCTCGACACCCAACCGAACCGCGCAATCGCGCCTGCTGCTGGTCGAGGGCACCGAGCTTCTGGGCATGGTCCCGCGCGGGACGCATCACTGGGAGGATTTCATCACCCCCGAGGAGCTGGAACCGCTGCTGCGCGCTGCCGGGCTCGAGGTGGTGACCACCAGCGGGATCGGCTTCCGCCCCGACCGGGGGCTGCACCTGTCCGAAGACCGGGCGCTCAACTACATCCTCACCGCGCGCCGCCCGGCGTAGCGCAGCCCGGCTGCGCCGCCCCTGCGCGCCAGCCAAGCGCGCGCGCCGGATCGTCGGCGAAGACTCCCTCGACCCCCGCCGCGGCGAGCAGCGCGAACAGGCTGGCGTCGCAGCCGATGGCGCTTTCACCGGTGCCGAGGCGCAAGGCCGCGGGCAGAAAGACGTTCTCCTTGCGCAGCGTCCAGGCATGGACCGCCAGCCCCGCCGCCTTGGCGTCGGCGACCACCGCGGTCGCGCCGCCATCGGGCGCGAGCAACAGCGGGATCGCCGCGCCGATGCCGTCGGCATAGGCCGCGATCTCGGCGAGGCCCGCGGGCGAAACCATGTCGGCATAGCGCATCGCGGGCTCGTCCGCGGGGCCGCCCTCGGATGCCACCAGCTGGATCAGCCGGAAATCGGTCCGCTGCGCCAGCCGCTTGAGCGGGGCGATCTCGAAGCTCTGCAGGAACACCGGCGCATCGGCGCCCGCATAGCCCGCCTCGCGCAGCGCCAGCACCAGCAGGTCGACCGTGTCGATGCCTTCGTACTGGAGCAGGAAATTGGGATGCTTGAGTTCGGGATAGAGCCCGATGCTGCGGCCCGTTTCCGCCTCCTTGGCGCGCACCAGCCGGACGATCTCGGCGAAGGTCGGGATCTGGTAGAGCGTGTCGTAGCGCGTGTTGCCCGGGCGCACCGAGGGCAGCCGCTCGACGACCCGCAGCGTGCGCAGTTCGGCGAGCGTGAAATCCTCGGCGAACCAGCCAGAGACCATCTGTCCGTCGATCTCCTTGCTCCGCCGGCGATCCGCGAATTCCTCGCGCGAGGCGACATCGGTGGTGTCGGACAATTCGTTCTCGTGCCGCGCGACCAGCACCAGATCGCTGGTCGCGACCAGATCGGGCTCGATGTAATCGGCGCCCGCATCGATCGCGCGCTCATAGGCGGCGAGCGTGTGCTCGGGCCGCTCGCCGCTCGCGCCGCGATGGGCGATGACGAGCATATCGTCCTGCGCTTGCGCGGAGGCCAGAGGCGGCGCGGCCAGCACGGCCAGCGCGACAAGCTCTGCCGCGGCGGCGATCAGAAAGCGGCGTCCCATTCATCCTCCTTGAACCCGATCAGCAGGACATCGCCATGCTCGACCCCGTGTTCGACTATCGGGCGCTTGATCATGCTCGGGTGGCTTTGCAGCAATGTGACAGCCTTCGCCGCGTCGATATCCGCCTTCTCGGCCTCATCGAGCTTGCGGAAGGTCGTCCCGCGCCGGTTGAGCACCGTGTCGACGCCCTTCGCCTCGATCCAGCGCGCGAGCCGCTCGGGGTCGACGCCCTCCTTCTTGAAATCGTGAAAGACATGGTCAAGCCCGCGCGCCGCGAGATATTGGCGCGCCTTCTTGACCGTGTCGCAATTGGGAATGCCGTAAAGATGGATGGTCATGCTTGCTCCGTCAGCCTGGCCGGGTCAGATGCGCGTCGGCGATCGCCACCGCCAGCGCGTCGGCGGCGTCCGCGCCGGCGATCTGCGCGCCTGGCAGCAGGATCTTGAGCATCGCCTGAACCTGCGATTTTTCCGCAGCGCCGGTGCCGACCACCGCCTTCTTCACCAGCCGCGCGGCGTGTTCGTTCACCGTCAGCCCCGCCGCCCCGCAGGCCGCCAGCACGCAGCCGCGCGCCTGCGCCAGCTTGAGCGTGGATTGCGGGTTCTTGTTGAGGAACACTTCCTCCGCCGCCGCGCGGTCGGGCGAATGTGCGGCGATCACTTCAGCGACCTCGCGATAGAGCTGCGCCAGCCGCTCGGCCATCGGCGCTTTGGCATCGGTCTTCACCTGGCTGTTGGCGAGATGCACCAGTCGCGAGCCCTCGGTGCGGATCACGCCCCAGCCGGTGCAGGACAGCGAGGGGTCGAGACCGAGGATGATCATGGTGCCATCCCCGCGTCTTGGTCATGCTGAATTTGTTTCAGCATCCATCCCGCGGAATTGCACCGCAGGTGCGGGTGGATGGATGGACCCTGAAATAAGCTCAGGGTGACGGTTGGCCGCGACCTCAGCACAAAGGGGGCGCTTGCAGTTTCCGTGCAGTCGCCCACCCCATGCGTCACCCCTCGAGCTTTTCCATCACCTCGTCGGAAATGTCGTAATTGCCCCACACTGTCTGGACGTCGTCGTCGTCGTCGAGCGCGTCGATCAGCTTGAGCAGCGTGCCCGCGCTCTTCTCGTCCATCTCGACGGTGAGGTTGGGTTTCCACGCGAGCTTGACCGTCTCGGCCTCGCCCAGCGCCTGTTCGAGATCGCTGGCGACCTGGTGGAGATCCTCCGCCGCGGTCCAGATCTCGTGCCCATCCTCGGTCGAGGCGATGTCCTCCGCGCCCGCTTCCATCGCCGCTTCGAGGACCTTTTCCTCGCTTCCGGCATCGACCGGATAGACGATATAGCCGAGCCGTTCGAAGCCGTGCTGCACGCTGCCTTCGGTGCCCAGATTGCCGCCGTGCTTGCTGAAGGCGGTGCGGACCGAGGTCGCGGTGCGGTTGCGGTTGTCGGTCAGCGCCTCGACGATGATCGCGCTGCCGCCCGGGCCGTAGCCCTCGTAGCGCACTTCCTCGTAATTGTCCTCGTCGCCGCCGCTCGCCTTGTCGATCGCCCGCTGGATGTTGTCCTTGGGCATGGACTGCGACTTGGCGGCGTTGACCGCCAGCCTCAGCCGCGGGTTCATGTCCGGATCGGGCGCCCCCATCTTGGCCGCCACGGTAATTTCGCGGCTGAGCTTGGAAAACAGGTTGGACCGTTTCTTGTCCTGCGCACCCTTGCGGTGCATGATGTTCTTGAATTTGGAATGGCCTGCCATGGGTATCGCTTGATAGATGTGGGAGGGATCAGAAGGTCGCAATAGCCTCATGACAAGCGAGACGACAAGCCTTGGCGAGGCGAATTCCGCCCGCGAGGAATGGCAGCGCTATGCCGCGTTCATCAGACGCCCGCGGCTCCCGGCGCGCGCGCAGCCGATGAGCGGCGCCAGCCTGCGCGCGGTGCTGCGCATGCTGGGGCTCGATTTCGCAATGATGGCGGTGCTGATGGCGCTCGCCACGCTGGTGGTCGCCGCCGGGGTCGACCTGCCCCAAACCGCGCTGGAGAACATCGATCTCACGCTGGGTATCGTCGCGCTGGTGGTGATCGGCGCGCCGCTGCTGGAGGAGATCGCCTTCCGCGGCTGGCTCTCGGGCCGGCCGGGGCATGTCTTCGGACTGCTGGCGCTCGTGACGGCGCTCGGCTCGCTCGTGGCCATGGTCGCGTTGAACCAGGCGACCGGGGTGGGAGTCCTTCTCCCGGCAGTGGCGCTTCCCGTGTTCTTCCTCGGCCTCGCCGCCGTGATCCTGTGGCGCTGGCGGCGGCGCCCCGCGATGGGCTGGTTTACCTGCGCCTTCCCGCTGTTCTTCTGGCTCAGCACCGCGGGCTTCGCCTGCGTCCACCTGCTAAATTACGACGAGGGCAGCCTGTATGTCCTGCTGCCGCTGGTGCTGCCGCAATTCGTGACGGGGTCGATCCTGGTCTATCTGCGAGTGAACTACGGGCTGTGGGCAGCCATGCTGCTCCACGCACTCCACAACGGCACGGGAATGGCGGTGGTGCTGGGCGGAATGCTCTTGGCGGGTTGATCAGATCTTCACGGCGGTGCCGCTGGCGCTGACCATCAGCATCGAACCGGTGTCGCCGATCACCTCGTAATCCAGATCGACCCCGACCACCGCATTCCCGCCGCGGCTGCCGCATTCGGCCTGCAGTTCCTGGATCGCCTTCTCGCGCGCCTCGGCCAGGATCCGCTCGTAGCTGCCCGAGCGCCCGCCGACGATATCGCGGATATTGGCGAACAGATCGCGGAACAGGTTCGCGCCGACGATCACCTCGCCCGTCACGATCCCGAGATATTCCTCGATCGGACTGCCTTCGATGGTCGGGGTGGTGGTCACGATAATTCCGCGCGCATCTTTCCATGGGCCTGCCATGACGGGACTCCTATTGTCTCATCGCGCGCCGCCGGATCGGGGGCGCTGCATGCTGTATTGCTAATATAGAACACGCGCGCGATCAAGCATGGCAGCGGGCCATCACGCCATCCCGAGCGCGTTCTTGTAGGTCTCGAGAATGGTTTCCTGCTCGGAACGGTCGTCGGGCTTCATCTTCCTGAGGCGAACTACCTGGCGCATGATCTTGGGATCGTAGCCCACCGCCTTGGATTCGGCGTAGACGTCGCGGATATCGTCGGCGATGCCCTTCTTTTCCTCTTCGAGGCGCTCGACGCGCTCGATCAGCAGGCGCAGGCGGTCGTCGGTGGCTTCGGCCATGGTTGAATGCTCCAATGAAATGAGAATCGGTTGGCCGCCTGCTAGCCGACCGCGCCGGATGGGTGAAGGCGCGGCCGCGCTATTCCACGCGATTCTTCGCCACGCTCTCTTCCATCCGCCGCAATTGTTGCTCGGTCGCGGGCGTCTGGCGAGTGGCTTTCCAATCCTCCGCCGGCATTCCGTGGATCAGCGCGCGCGCCTGCGCCTTGTGGCCCTCGTAGCCCGCATCGCGGATCCAGTCGGCCAGGCAATTGCGGCAGAAGCCCGACAGCCCCATCAGATCGATGTTCTGCGCGTCGTGACGGTGCTGCAGGTGCCGCACCAGCCGGCGAAACGCCGCGGCGGCGACATCGTCGGGCAGGGCATCGAGCGGATCGTTATTCGTGGTCATAGCGCGGCTTGGTCCTTGAGTTGCAACGGCGCCCTGTCATAGCAAGGCGCATGAGAAAATTCGATCCGCGCGGCCGCAAGGTCAAGATCCTCGCCACCCTCGGCCCCGCCTGCACCGACCCCGACGTCATGCGCCGGCTGTTCGAGGCCGGGGCCGACGCCTTCCGCGTCAACATGAGCCATGGCGAGCACGAGACCCACGCCGAATCGATCCGCAACATCCGCGCGCTGGAAAAGCAGTTCGGACGCCCGATCCCAATCTTCGCCGATCTGCAGGGCCCCAAACTGCGAGTCGGCAAGTTCAAGGACGGCAAGGCGGTGATCCGCCATTCGGGCCACTTCACGCTCGACCGCGATCCCACCCCCGGCGACGAGACAAGGGTGGAGCTGCCCCATCCCGAATTGTTCGGCCTGCTCGAGAAGGGCCAGCGGCTGCTGATCAACGACGGCAAGATCCGGCTGCGGGTGATCCGCGCCGACGCGGACGCGATCCTGTGCTCGGCCGAGGTCGGCGGGGTCATTTCCGACCGCAAGGGCGTCAACGTCCCCGATGCCGAGATCCCGATCCCCGCGCTGACCGAGAAGGACCGCCGCGACCTCGCCTTCGCGCTGTCGCAGGGGGTCGACTGGATCGGGCTGAGCTTCGTCCAGCGCCCCGAGGATATCGCCGAAGCGCGCAAGCTGATCGGCGGCAAGGCGGCGCTGTGCGCCAAGATCGAGAAGCCGATGGCGATCCGGCGGCTCGACGAGATCGTCGAGCTCTCCGACGGCATCATGGTGGCGCGCGGCGATCTCGGGGTCGAGCTCGAACCCTATGAAGTCCCGCCGCTGCAGAAGCGGATCGTCAACACCGCGCGGCTGGTCGGCAAGCCGGTGATCGTGGCGACGCAGATGCTCGAATCGATGATCGAGAGCCCCGCCCCGACCCGCGCCGAGGTCTCCGATGTCGCCAACGCAGTCTATGACGGCGCCGATGCGGTGATGCTCTCGGCGGAAACCGCCGCGGGCGAATGGCCCGAGGAGGCGGTCACCATCATGCACCGCATCGCGGTCCAGGTCGAACGCGACGAGGGCTATATCGAACGGGTGCGCTTTCTCGATACGCCGCCCGACCGGACCACCGCCGATGCGCTGGCGCATTCCTGCATGACCGTGGCCGACACGGTGGCGATCAAGGCGATCACCGTGTTCACCGGCTCGGGTTCGACCGCGCGCCGCGTCGCCCGCGAACGCCCCTCGGTGCCGATGATGGTGCTGACGCCCTCGCACGACACCGCGCGGCGGGTCGGGCTGCTGTGGGGCGCGCATGCGGTGGTCACGCGCGACATCGGCAGCTTCGAGGAGATGATCGCCAAGGGCAAGCGGATGGCGCTGCGCCACCGTTTCGCCACCGGCGGGGACAAGCTGATCGTGCTCGCCGGGGTGCCCTTCGGCACGCCGGGTTCGACCAATCTGCTCCATGTCGTCACGCTGACGGGCAACGAGCTGGAGAAATACGAGAGCTGAGCCGCGCCGGGCGCTAGCCTCGCGCGGCGCGCTCCAGCCTCGCGCGCGCTTCGCTCTCGCCGATCAGCGGCAGCAGCTCGCCCATGTCGGGGCCGTGGCCCTTGCCCGTCAGCGCCAGTCGCAGCGGCAGGAACAATTGCTTGCCCTTGCGCCGGGTGCCCTCCTTGAGCCGCGCAGTGAGCGCCTGCCAGGGATCCTCGCCCCACTCGAGCGCCTGAGCCGCCTCGGCGAGAAACGCCCGGTCCTCCGCCGAGAATTCGCCCGCCTCGATCGGTCCGGTGACCAGCCGCCACCAGTCGCCCGCCTGCGCCAGGGTTTCGAGATTGGGGCGGATCGCGTGCCAGCCCACCTCGTCCATTCCCGCAGGCAGGCGATCGGCGATCCGCTCGTAGGGCAGCTGGTGGACGATGGCCGCGTTGACCCTCTCGAGATCCGCCTCGTCGAAACGCGCCGGGGCGCGGCCGAAGGTGCCGAGATCGAAGCCCGCGATCAGCGCCGCGCGGTCGGCGATCGGCTCGACCGGGAGCGAGGTTCCGAGCCGGGCGAGCAGCGCGATCAGCGCCTCGGGCTCGATCCCGCGCTCGCGGAACGCATCACAGCCGAGCGAGCCCAGCCGCTTGGAGAGCTTGCCCTCGCTCCCGACCAGCAGCGCCTCATGCGCGAAACCCGGATGCTGCAGATTTGCTGCAGCATCCGCGCCTCCCATCCCTGCAGCATGGAGCGCAGCAAAGATCTGGATCTGCACCGCGGTGTTGGAGACGTGATCCTCGCCGCGCAGCACATGGGTGACCCCCATCTCGATATCGTCGACCGCGCTGGGCAGCATGTAGAGCCACGATCCGTCGGCGCGCCGGACCACCGGATCGGACAGCTGCGTGGGATCGAACTTCTGCCTGCCGCGAACCCCGTCGTCCCATCCGATCGGAGCGCCATGGTCGAGCCGGAACCGCCAGTGCGGTACTACGCCCCCGGCTTCCTTTTCGGCGCGCTGCGCATCGGTCAGAGCCAGCGCGGCGCGGTCGTAGACCGGAGGCAGGCCCCGCCCGAGCTGGATCTTGCGCTTGAGATCGAGCTCCTGCGCGGTCTCGTAGGCGGGATAGACGCGGCCGGCCTCGCGCAGCCGTTCGAAAGCGGCCTGGTAGATCGCCAGCCGGTCGGACTGGCGCTCCTCGCCATCGGGATCGAGCCCGAGCCAGGCCAGATCCGCGCGGATCGCCTCGACATATTCCTCGCGGCTGCGCTCGGCATCGGTGTCGTCGATCCGCAGCAGGAAGCGTCCGCCCGCCTGTCGCGCCAGCATCCAATTGTGAAGCGCGGTGCGGATATTGCCGACGTGGAGGCGGCCGGTCGGCGAAGGAGCGAAGCGGGTGATCACGGTCATGCGGTGCGATTAGCCGAGCCCGCGCGCTATTGCGAGAAGAGCGTCACGCTATGCCCCCCGCCCGATAGCTCGATGCCGTTTGTCGGCGTCCGCGTGATCCGCTGCGGGTCGTCGAACACCGCCATTATCGCTTCCTCGGCGGGATGGAGCCCGCGCTCGCAGATCGGCTCGCCGGTCGCTTCGGTGCGGAGCCGGCCGCCGGCATAGCGAAAGGTCCAGCGGGGCGTGACGCATTGCGAGGCGAGAGCGATCGTGTCTTCGCTGACCGACAGGCTGATCCCGTGCCCGAGGTCGATATCCGCGCCATCGGCACCTGCCACGCGGTATTCGCCAGCCGGCAGAAGCTGCTGCCGTTCGACACCGGGCGGCGCAGGTGCCGGGTCAGGTGTCCGAACCGGGGCACCGGCAGGCGGCGCGGGTTCTTCTCCGACAACGGCGGTCGGCTCATTGTCAGGGCCCGGCTGACAGGCGGCGAGCGCCAGAGCGGCAATGGAGGCGATACTCTTTCTCATGACGCTGCCAACGCATGAGGCAACAAAAAGCCCCGCCGGAATCTCTCCCGGCGGGGCCTCTCGTTTCGCATCGAAGCTCGATGAAGGAGAGAACTACTCCTCTTCGTGCTTCACGATCGCCTCGGGCGTATCGGCTTCGTCGCTGCGCAGGTAATCGCCCGCATCCGCGTCGGTGCCATGCGTCTCGCCTTCCATCGTGGCCAGCGGCGAATCGCCGGTGGCAGCCTCCGCCCCTCGCGCGAGTTCGGCCTTGTGCTCTTCCTCGGCGGTCTGGGCGGCGATGATCGCATCCTGCGCCTTCTTCCACTGCGCCCGCAGCGCGACATCGCGCCCCGAGGCGGTGACGCGCATCCGGTTCATGCCCGCGCCGGTACCGGCGGGGATGAGACGGCCCACGATCACGTTCTCCTTGAGACCGACCAGCGTGTCCTTCTTGCCCTCGACCGAAGCCTGGGTGAGCACGCGGGTGGTTTCCTGGAAGGACGCCGCCGAGATGAAGCTGCGGGTCTGCAGCGACGCCTTGGTGATGCCCAGCAGGATCGGAACCCCCGCGGCCTTCTTCTTGCTCCGCGTCAGCTTCGCATTGGCCTCGTTCATCTCGTCCAGATCGACCTGTTCGCCCGGCAGCAGCGTGGTGTCGCCGCCATCGGTGATCTCGACCTTCTGCAGCATCTGGCGAACGATCACCTCGATGTGCTTGTCGTTGATCTTCACGCCCTGGAGCCGGTAGACCTCCTGGATCTCGTTGACCATGTACTCGGACAGCGCCTCGACGCCCATGACCTCGAGGATGTCGTGCGGGTTGGGCGAGCCCGAGATGAGCGTGTCGCCCTTCTTGACGAAATCGCCTTCCTGCACGTCGATCACCTTGGTCTTGGGGACCAGATATTCGACCGGTGCGCCCTCTTCCGGGACGATCGCGATCTTGCGCTTGGCCTTGTACTCGCGGACGAATTCGATCCGGCCCGAGATCTTGGCAATGACCGAAATGTCCTTGGGCAGACGCGCCTCGAACAGTTCCGCGACGCGCGGCAGACCGCCGGTGATGTCGCGGGTCTTGGCGGCTTCGCGGCTGGCACGCGCGAGAATGTCGCCCGCATCGACCCGCTGGCCGTCCTCGACCGACATCGTCGTGCCCGGGGCGAGCATGTAGCGCGCCGCCTCGGTCTCGTCGCCCGCATCGTTGAGCAGCGTCAGCCGCGGACGCAGGTCCTCGTTGCGCTTGCGGCCGGTGGCCCGGTTCTCGGTGACCACGCGCTGGGCGATGCCGGTGGCATCGTCGACGCGCTCTTCCAGGGTCGTGCCTTCGACCAGATCCTGGAAGCGGACCACGCCGCTCTGCTCGGTGATGATCGGCAGCGAGAACGGATCCCATTCCGCCAGACGATCGCCCTCGGTCACCTTGTCGCCGTCCTTGTGCATCAGCACGGTACCATAGGGCACCTTGTGGATCTCGCGCTCGCGGCCTTCGGCGTCGATCACCGCCAGCTCGCCGTTGCGGGCGAGGCTGAGGATCCGGCCCTTCTTGTCGACGATCGTGGGCATGTCGCGATAGACGATATTACCCGAGGAGATCGATTCCAGGTGGCTGGTCTCGTTGAGCTGCGCCGCGCCGCCGATGTGGAAGGTCCGCATCGTCAGCTGGGTGCCGGGCTCGCCGATCGACTGCGCCGCGATGACGCCGACGGCCTCGCCGATGTTCACCGGGGTACCGCGGGCGAGATCGCGCCCGTAGCACTTGCCGCAGACGCCCTGATCGGCCTCGCAGACCAGCGGCGAACGGATCTTGGCGACCTGCGTTTCGGCAGCCTCGATTTCCTTCACCATCGGTTCGTCGAGCAACGTGCCCGCCTTGACGATCACTTCGCCGGTGGCCGCGTTGACGATGTCCTCGGCGATGGTCCGGCCCAGGATACGCTCGCCGAGCGAGGCGATGACCGAGCCGCCCTGGACGATGGCACGCATGTCGAGCGCGTTCTGCGTCTTGCAGTCCTCCTCGACGATGACGCAGTCCTGCGACACGTCGACGAGGCGGCGGGTGAGATAGCCCGAGTTCGCCGTCTTCAGAGCCGTATCCGCGAGACCCTTGCGGGCACCGTGGGTGGAGTTGAAGTATTCGAGGACGTTGAGGCCTTCCTTGAAGTTCGAGATGATCGGGTTCTCGATGATCTCGCCCGAAGGCTTGGCCATCAGCCCGCGCATACCGGCGAGTTGCTTCATCTGCGCGGGGCTACCACGGGCACCGGAGTGGCTCATCATGTAGATCGAGTTGATCTGCGCCTGCTTGCCATCGTCGCCGATCGGCTGCGAGCGGATTTCCTCCATCATGGCCTCGGCCACCACGTCGCCGCAACGGCTCCAGGCGTCGATCACCTTGTTGTACTTTTCCTGCTGGGTGATCAGGCCATCCTGATACTGCTGTTCGTAATCGGCGACCAGATCCTTGGTGTCCTCGACCGTCTTGATCTTGGAATCGGGGATGATCATGTCGTCCTTGCCGAACGAGATGCCGGCCTTGAACGCGTGGCGGAAGCCCAGCACCATGATGGCGTCGGCGAACAGCACCGTGTCCTTCTGACCGGTGTGACGATAGACCTGATCGATGACGTCGCCGATTTCCTTCTTGGTCAGAAGGCGGTTGACGATGTCGTAGGGCACCTTGAAGTTCTTGGGCAGGCATTCGCCGATCAGCATCCGGCCCGGAGTGGTCTCGAACCGGGTCATCGACACATTGCCCTTTTCATCGGCCTGCGGAACGCGGGCGATGATCTTGGTGTGCAGGGTGACCGTTTTGGTCTCGAGCGCGTGGTGGACCTCGGCCATGTCCGAGAACATCTGCAGCTTCTCGACCTTGGTGCCGTCGGCGTTTTCGATGAACTCGGGGGTCTTCTCCTGCCGCTCCATCGAGAGGTAGTAGAGACCCAGCACCATGTCCTGCGAAGGCACGATGATCGGCTTGCCGTTGGCGGGCGAGAGGATGTTGTTGGTCGACATCATCAGCACGCGCGCTTCCAGCTGCGCCTCGAGGCTCAGCGGAACGTGGACGGCCATCTGATCGCCGTCGAAGTCGGCGTTGAAGGCCGAGCAGACCAGCGGGTGCAGCTGGATCGCCTTGCCCTCGATCAGCACGGGCTCGAACGCCTGGATGCCCAGGCGGTGAAGCGTCGGGGCGCGGTTGAGCAGCACGGGGTGTTCGCGGATGACCTCGTCCAGGATATCCCAGACTTCCTTGCGCTCCTTCTCGACCCACTTCTTGGCCTGCTTGAGCGTCATCGACAGACCCTTGGCGTCGAGCCGGGCGTAGATGAACGGCTTGAACAGCTCGAGCGCCATCTTCTTGGGCAGGCCGCATTGGTGCAGCTTGAGTTCGGGACCGGTCACGATCACCGAACGGCCCGAATAGTCGACGCGCTTGCCGAGCAGGTTCTGACGGAAGCGGCCCTGCTTGCCCTTGAGCATGTCGGACAGCGACTTGAGCGGACGCTTGTTGGCGCCCGTGATCACGCGGCCGCGGCGGCCGTTGTCGAACAGCGCGTCGACGGCTTCCTGCAGCATGCGCTTCTCGTTGCGGACGATGATGTCCGGCGCGCGCAGCTCGATCAGCCGCTTGAGGCGGTTGTTGCGGTTGATGACGCGGCGATAGAGATCGTTGAGATCCGAAGTCGCGAAGCGGCCGCCGTCGAGCGGCACCAGCGGGCGCAGCTCGGGCGGGATCACGGGGATCACCTCGAGGATCATCCACTCGGGGCGGTTGCCCGAATCGATGAAGCTCTCGACGACCTTGAGGCGCTTGATGATCTTCTTGGGCTTGAGCGTGGACTTGGTGGTCTCGAGCTCGTGCAGCAGATCGGCGCGTTCCTGCTCGAGATCGAGATCCATCAGCATGGTCTTGACCGCGGCGGCGCCGATATCGGCGGTGAAGGCGTCCTCGCCGTACTCGTCCTGCGCGTCGAGGAGCTCGTCCTCGGTCATCAGCTGGAACTTCTCGAGCGGGGTAAGGCCCGGCTCGGTGACGATGTAGCTCTCGAAATACAGCACACGCTCGAGCTGCTTGAGCTGCATGTCGAGCAGCAGACCGATGCGGCTAGGCAGCGATTTCAGGAACCAGATATGCGCGACCGGCGCGGCGAGTTCGATATGGCCCATGCGCTCGCGGCGGACCTTGGTCACGGTCACTTCGACGCCGCACTTCTCGCAGACGACGCCCTTGTATTTCATGCGCTTGTACTTGCCGCACAGGCACTCGTAATCCTTCACCGGACCGAAGATGCGCGCGCAGAACAGACCGTCACGCTCGGGCTTGAACGTGCGGTAGTTGATGGTCTCGGGCTTCTTGATCTCGCCGAAGCTCCACGAGCGGATCCGCTCGGGGGAAGCGATCCCGATCTGGATCTGGTCGAAGGTTTCCGGCTTGGCGAGCTGGTTGGTGAATTTGGTCAGTTCGTTCATGACAATTCCCTAGCGGGTGAATTTCTTAGCAGCGGCAAGGAGTTGGGTCGGCCCGGAAGCCGACCCCGTTCCTATTGCGCCGCGATCTGCAGGCCGTCGTCGTCGTCCTCGTTGATCGAGGAGAGTTCGACATTGAGGCCGAGACTGCGCATTTCCTTGACGAGCACGTTGAAGCTCTCCGGAATGCCGGCCTCGAAGGTGTCGTCACCCTTGACGATCGCCTCGTAGACCTTGGTCCGGCCGATCACGTCGTCCGACTTCACGGTGAGGATTTCCTGCAGCGTGTAGGCGGCGCCGTAGGCCTGGAGCGCCCAGACCTCCATCTCGCCGAAGCGCTGGCCGCCGAACTGCGCCTTGCCGCCCAGCGGCTGCTGGGTGACGAGGCTGTAAGGGCCGATCGAACGCGCGTGGATCTTGTCGTCCACGAGGTGGTGCAGCTTGAGCATGTAGATAATGCCCACGGTGACCTTGCGGTCGAAGGCCTCGCCGGTGCGGCCGTCGTAAAGGACCGACTGGCCCGAGCTGTCGAGACCCGCCTGCAGCAGCTGGCTGGTCACGTCGCCCTCGCGGGCACCGTCGAACACCGGAGTGCCCATCGGGACGCCCAGATAGAGGTTGCTGGCGAGCTCGACCACTTCCTCGTCCGACCTAGTGTCGATCGTCTCGTGGTAGTTTTCGCCGTAAACCTCCTTCAGCTTGTCGCGGACCGCCTCGGGGGGCTGCGCCGCCTCGGGATCCGGATTGGCTTCGCGCCACTCCGCCAGCGAGGCGGTGACCTGCTGGCCGAACGCACGCGCCGCCATCCCGAGATGAGTCTCGAAGATCTGGCCGACGTTCATGCGCGATGGCACGCCGAGCGGGTTGAGCACGACATCGACCGGGGTCCCGTCCTCGAGGAAGGGCATGTCCTCCTGCGGCAGGATGCGCGAAATCACACCCTTGTTGCCGTGACGGCCGGCCATCTTGTCGCCCGGCTGCAGCTTGCGCTTCACCGCAACGAAGACCTTGACCATCTTGAGCACGCCCGGGGCGAGTTCGTCGCCGCGTTCGAGCTTCTCCTTGCGGTCCTCGAACTTCGCATCGATGATCTTGACGGCCTCGTCATACTGCGACTTGACCGCCTCGATCTGCGTCTGGCGCTGATCGTCGGCAACCGCGAACTTGAACCATTCGTGCTGTTCGATGCCGTCGAGCAGTTCCTCGTCGATCTCGACGCCCTTCTTGACGCCCTTGGGGGCGGCCGAAGCGGTCTGACCCATCAGCATGTCGCGCAACCGGTTGTAGGTCGCCCTGTTGAGGATGGCGCGTTCATCGGCGGCATCCTTGCGCAGATGCTCGATTTCCTCGTTCTGGATCGCCCGGGTACGGTCGTCGATCTCGATGCCGTGACGGTTGAACACGCGCACTTCGACCACCGTGCCAGCAACGCCGGGGGGCAGACGCAGCGAGGTGTCGCGCACGTCGGAGGCCTTCTCGCCGAAGATCGCGCGGAGGAGCTTTTCCTCCGGCGTCATCGGGCTCTCGCCCTTGGGGGTGATCTTGCCCGCCAGAATATCGCCCGGGTGCACTTCGGCACCGATGTAGACGATGCCCGCCTCGTCGAGGTTGCGCAGCGCTTCCTCGCCGACATTGGGGATGTCGCGGGTGATGTCTTCCGGGCCCAGCTTGGTGTCGCGCGCCATGACTTCGAATTCCTCGATATGGATCGAGGTGAAGACGTCGTCCTTCACGATGCGCTCGGAGATAAGGATGGAATCCTCGTAGTTGTAGCCGTTCCAGGGCATGAAGGCGACGAGGCTGTTCTTGCCCAGCGCCAGCTCGCCCAGATCGGTCGAGGGACCGTCGGCGATGACATCGCCCGGCTCGACCGTCTCGCCCACCTTCACCAGCGGACGCTGGTTGATGCAGGTGTTCTGGTTCGAACGCTGGAACTTCTGCAGCGTGTAGATGTCGACGCCCGACTGGCCGGGTTCGACATCGCCGATCGCCCGGATGACGATGCGCGTGGCGTCGACCTGGTCGACCACACCGCCGCGAACGGCAGCAATGGCGGCACCCGAATCGCGCGCCACGGTCTCTTCCATGCCGGTGCCCACGAAGGGCGCCTCGGCCTTGACCAGCGGCACCGCCTGACGCTGCATGTTCGAGCCCATCAGCGCGCGGTTGGCGTCATCGTTTTCCAGGAAGGGAATGAGCGATGCGGCGACCGAGACGAGCTGCTTGGGGCTGACGTCCATCAGCGTGATGCTCTCGCGCGGCGCCATGAGGTTGTCCCCGTTCTGGCGCGAGGAGATCAGCTCTTCGGCAAAGCTGCCGTCGTCGTTGAGTTCGGCGGAAGCCTGCGCGACGGTGTGCTTCTGCTCCTCCATCGCGGACAGATAGATCACCTCGCTGGAGACCTTGCCGTCCTTCACGACGCGGTAGGGCGTCTCGATGAAGCCGTATTTGTTGACACGGGCAAAGGTCGAGAGCGAGTTGATCAGACCGATGTTCGGGCCTTCGGGCGTCTCGATCGGGCAGATCCGACCGTAGTGGGTCGGGTGAACGTCGCGGACTTCGAAGCCCGCGCGCTCGCGGGTGAGACCGCCCGGCCCGAGCGCCGAGACACGACGCTTGTGCGTCACTTCGGACAGCGGGTTGGTCTGATCCATGAACTGCGACAGCTGCGAGCTGCCGAAGAACTCGCGCACCGCGGCCACCGCGGGCTTGGCGTTGATCAGATCGTTGGGCATCACGGTCGAGACGTCGACCGAGCTCATCCGCTCCTTCACGGCGCGCTCCATCCGGAGCAGGCCGACGCGGTACTGGTTCTCGAGCAGTTCGCCGACCGAACGCACCCGGCGGTTGCCGAGGTTGTCGATGTCGTCGACATCGCCCTTGCCGTCCTTGAGGTTCACCAGCTCCTTGACCACCGCGAGGATGTCTTCCTTGCGCAGCGTGGTGACGGTGTCTTCGGCATCGAGCTCGAGCCGCATGTTGAGCTTCACGCGGCCGACGGCGGAGAGGTCGTAGCGGTCTGCATCGAAGAACAGGCCTTCGAACAGCGCTTCGGCGGTTTCCTTCGTCGGCGGCTCGCCCGGACGCATCACCTTGTAGATGGCCTCGAGGCCTTCTTCGCGGTTCTCGGCCTTGTCGACCTGGAGCGTGTTGCGCATCCAGGGGCCGACATTGACGTGGTCGATGTCGAGCAGTTCGATGCTGTCGATCCCGGCCTTGTCGATCGCCTCGAGGTTCTCGGCGGAGACTTCCTCGCCCGCCTCGATGTAGATGCGGCCGGTCTTCTCGTCGATCAGGTCGTGCGCGGAATAGCGCGCGAAGATTTCCTCGGTCGGCAGCAGCAGCGTCTCGAGACCATCCTTGGCGGCCTTGTTGGCGGCGCGCGGGCTGATCTTCTGGCTGGCGGGGAAGACTTCCTCGCCGGTCTTGGCGTCGATGAGCGGGAAGGCCGGCTTCTGGCCGCGCCACTGGTCGGGCTGGAAGGGAATTTCCCAGCCGTCCTTGGCGCGCTTCCACGTCACCTTGTCGTAGAAGATGTCGAGGATTTCCTCGCTGTCGAGGCCCAGCCCGAACAGCAGCGAGGTGACGGGCAGCTTGCGCTTGCGATCGATCCGGACGTTGACGACGTCCTTGGCGTCGAACTCGAAGTCGAGCCAGCTGCCGCGGTAGGGGATGATCCGCGCCGCGAACAGCAGCTTGCCCGAGGAGTGGGTCTTGCCGCGGTCGTGGTCGAACAGCACACCGGGCGAACGGTGCATCTGGCTGACGATCACGCGCTCGGTGCCGTTGACGATGAAGGTACCGTTGCCGGTCATGAGCGGCATGTCGCCCATATAGACGTCCTGCTCCTTGATATCGAGCACGGAGCGAGTCTCGGTTTCTTGATCCACCTCGAACACGATGAGGCGCAGCGTGACCTTCATCGGCGCGGCATAGGTGATCCCGCGCTGGCGGCATTCGGTGGTGTCGTATTTCGGCGGCTCGAGTTCGTAATGGACGAAGTCGAGCTCGGCGGTGCCGGCGAAGTCGCGAATCGGGAAGACCGAGCGCAGCGTCTTTTCCAGGCCGGAGACGTAGTCCTTCTCCTTGTCGGAGCGCAGGAACTGCTCGTAGCTCTCGCGCTGCACCTCGATCAGGTTCGGCATCTCGACGACTTCGTGCGCATCGCCGAAGATCTTGCGGATACGGCGCTTGGCCGTGCCCGAGGTTGCCGAACGGGTCGTGGTCTTGCCGGCGCGCTTCTGGGGCGCATTCGCCTGGGTAGCCATAAGGGGGGTATCACCTTTGCCTGGATGCCGGACCTGCGCAGGATGCGCGGCGGCCGATTTCATGTCTCGTGGGCGTTGAGAACCATAGCGACGCCATGCGGCCGCAGCGAAGGCGCACCGGCTCGCGGTGCTGCTGCAGCTTCCTTGTGGACGTCGCGATATGGAAACGCCGCTTCCAATCCCGTGGCCGATCCCCGCGCAAGAATCGGCCCTGCTCGAAGCGGGCGGTCGAGGGTGCATATAGGGGCGGAGGGGGGCGGGGTCAACTCCGCGATTGGCCAGGACTCCGGACCGGGGCTGACTCTGTTGACGCCGGGCCGCGTCGTTTTTCGATGCGACGCACATCGTTTTTCGATGTTATCGATTGACAATAAGATTGGCCGCTCATATGCGCCCCTTATCGAATAACGATAATGCTGTTCGATGAGCCCACTTCGCTGAGCCCACAAGGAGACCGACCATGAACCACCCTCTCGAAAACGTCCTCGCCGGACTGGCTGCCCTGCTGATCGTCGGGACGGCGATGACCGCGGCGGTCTCGGTTCCGCCCGCACCGGCGCCCGCGCAAACCGGTGCCGCCGCGCTCGTCGTTCCCGTTCTCGCCTGACACCCCTCTCTCGAGCCGAAGCGTCACCTTCTCCAACATCACTTTGGGAGCCTCGCCATGTCCATCGATACACCACGCGCACCTGCGCGCGACCCGCTGCTCGCCGCCGCCAAGCTCGTGATCGCCCTGCTGATCGGACTCCTGATCCTCGTCATGACTGCGGTCGCGATAGCCTTCGGCGCCGCGCTCGTGTTCGGCCCCGCGGAAGTCCTCGCCGAAATCGGCGGAACCGATGCGCCATCGCAGGCCTATTGGGCGATTCTGGCGCTGATGCTGCTGTTGGAAGGCGCGCTGTTCCTCGGCATTCGATTCCTGCTCGAGCTGCGCCGCATCGTGCTGTCGGTCGAGAAGGGCGACCCGTTCCACCCCGCCAACGCCGAACGGCTAGGGCGGATGGGCTGGCTCGCGCTGGCGATCTGGCTTGCGGACATTCCCATCGCCCTGATCGGCGCATGGCTCACACCCTATCTGACCGCTGCGGAAGAGGACTTGCAGATCTCGGGCGATTTCGGGGTCGAAAGCCTGTTCCTGATCCTCACCCTGTTCATCCTCGCCCGCGTATTCCGCCAGGGCGCGGCGATGCGCGACGATCTGGAAGGGACGGTCTGATGGCGATCCATGTCAAGCTCGACGATCTGCTCCACGAGCGGCGCATGACGCTGACCGAGCTCGCCGAACGGGTCGGGCTCACGCTCGCCAATCTGTCGATCCTCAAAACCGGCAAGGCGCGCGCGATCCGCTTCTCCACACTCGAGGCGATCTGCCGCGAATTACAGTGCCAGCCGGGCGATCTTCTCGCCTACGAGGAGGGAATTCGTTAGATTTCGGGAACCATCGGAAATTGTGGCCATTTTGTGTTGAGTCACAAGGAGCCAAACCCATGAAGAAGATCGCAATCGCCGCCGCCCTGCCCTTCGCGCTCACGCTCGCAGCCTGCGACAGCAACGAGGAAATCGACGGCACCGACACCACCTCGATGGAAGCCGAAACCGTTGACCCGATGGATGTCGGCACCAGCGACCCGGTCGTCACCGACGACACCATGATGGCCGACGATACCATGATGGCCGAAGAGCCGATGACCGATGACGTCGAAACCGATCCCATGACGATGGAACCCGTCGAAACTCAGTGACCCAGGGATGTGAGCCGGGCGCGCCCGCGCGTTCCCGGTTGACAAACCCCGGCAATCCCCTAGAGGCCCGCCATTGATCGGCGGGCCTCTTCGTATGTGCGCCGATCTTCCGTCCGAGACAGTTGGTGCCCGGGTTCATCCGGGGCTTAATTTCCAGCCGAGACGGGGAAACGAGATTTTCGCGCCGCCATCGGCGGCGTTCCGGCATGTTTCACTTGCCCTCCTTCCCCATCAACGGACTGCCCTCATGTCGATGTTCGGCATGGGGAAACGTGAGCCGGTCGCGGTGTCGTCTATGCGGCGCGCGGCCATAGTGAAGGAGTAAGGCATGGATCGTTCGCAGAAAGCCGATTCGGTCGCCCAGCTCAACGAGGTCTTCTCCGAGGCCGGCGTGGTGGTAGTCACCCGCAACCTCGGGCTTTCGGTGGAACAATCCACCGCATTGCGGACGAAGATGCGTGAAGCCGGTGCGTCCTACAAGGTTGCGAAGAACCGCCTCGCCAGACTCGCCCTGAAAGACACCGATTACACCGGTATCGACGAATATCTCGTGGGCCCGACCGCCCTCGCCTATTCGGTCGATCCGGTCACGGCTGCCAAGGTCGCGGTGGATTTCGCCAAGACCAACGACAGGCTTGAAATCGTCGGTGGTTCCATGGGCGCGACTGTGCTGGACGAAGCCGGAATCAAGGCACTCGCCTCGATGCCCAGCCTCGATCAGCTGCGTGGCACGATCGTGGGTCTCGTCAATGCCCCGGCGACCAAAATCGCCCGGGTCGTCAACGAGCCCGCATCCAAGCTTGCCCGCGTCTTCGGCGTCTACGGCGCCAAAGAAGCGGCATAAGCGGTTCGACGCGATTGCACGAATTCAAATGGGGCCGATCCGGAATAGTCCGCGGCCCCGCCCTATAATTGGAGTGAAACATCATGGCCGATATCGCCAAGCTGGTTGAAGAACTGAGCAAACTGACCGTCATGGAAGCCGCCGAGCTTGCCAAGGCGCTTGAAGAAGAGTGGGGCGTTTCCGCTGCCGCAGCCGTGGCTGTGGCCGGTCCCGCCGCCGGTGGCGGCGACGCCGCCGCTGCCGAAGAGCAGACCGAATTCGACGTGATCCTCACCGGCGACGGTGGCAAGAAGATCCAGGTCATCAAGGAAGTCCGCGCCATCACCGGTCTGGGCCTGGGCGAAGCCAAGGCGCTCGTCGAAGGCGCGCCCAAGCCGGTCAAGGAAGGCGTCAACAAGGCGGAAGCCGACGAGATCAAGGGCAAGATCGAAGCAGCCGGCGGTACCGTCGAGCTCAAGTAAGCTTTTCAAGCTTTTGCGGATGTCTTGAAGCATCCGTGATCGGGAGGGCGGTGCCGCAAGGCGCCGCCCTTTCTCGTGTGGCCGGGGCATGACCGGGGTCCCGCCGCCGCCGCGATGCGGTGTCGGGCCCTTCCTCCTCGTCATTGCGAGCCGCCGCAGGCGGCGCGGCAATCCATGAACCACCCTCGCCGCCCGACACCGCGCCAGAGCCGACCGCGACGCTGCGCCCTGGATTGCTTCGTCGCTGCGCTCCTCGCAATGACGAGATGTCTCAACCTGCGGTCCGCGAATCCGCGATCCGGTAGAAGGTTTCGCCGTCCTCTTGGGCTCGGTGGAGGATCACAAAGCTCTCGGGCAAGCCATCGTCGGCCACGCGAGCGAGACCCAGCGCCTTCGCGGTCTCGCGTTCGGGATTGGCCAGCGGGCGGGACTCCAGCCCGTCCTCGCCCACATAGACGATTGCCGCGGGCGCCGCGCCATCCAGCCGCGCGGCGAAGGTCTCGAACGGCTCCGCCTGCATATAGCCAGAGAGCTCCAGCATGCAGGTATTCTTATGCGAGAAGGCTTTTCCATCCCGGCCTGTGCTGTTGTGCCAGAAACATAGCGGCATCAGATAGCAGGTGCCCTTCGGCTCGACGATGCCGCTCGCATTGGGAGTCACGTGGCCACCGACGCTGAACGCGTCGTGCGAAGAACCTTTCTCCGCTGCCGGCGTGTCGGCATAGCAGGCCTCGGTGATCGTGCATTTGGTCGAAGCCGCCGACATCCTGATCAGCAGCTGCTTCCATTTCAACTTGTCGATCTTGGGATCGTGGGTGCTCTCTTTGACGTTGTACAATGTGCCGGTGAAAGTCACGATTGCGGCGCCGGTCGAGGTTATCCGCATAGATTGGAACCGTTCGGCAAACCGGGCCAGCCGGTCGGCATGGCTCGGCTGGGCGCAGTCGCCTCCCTGGGTTCCCGTCTCGCCGGTCTTGTCACCTGCAGTCATCGTGCATCCTCCATGGCGGTCAGATGCGCGACTGTATCGCGCCGTCGGCCTCGCACCGTCTTCATCAAGGTCCATTTCGGCGAGACAAGCGGGATCGGACGAGGCCTTATCGTTTGCCAGTCCGGCGCGCGGGCCCTATCCGCGCTGCGCTCCATCCGGCCATGCGCCAGCCGCCTGATCGGATCCGGACCAATTCGCCGCGATGACCACACCGACACCCCCCAGGCCCCTGCCCACGGCACGCGACGGCTGGCGCGGCGAGATCGCTGCGACGCTGCGGCTGAGCTGGCCGCTGGCGGCGGCGAACCTGTTGCAGATGCTGACCTATGCGGTCGACGTGATCTTCATCGCCCGGCTGGGCGAGGCGCAGCTCGCGGCATCGGCGCTGGCGGTGGCGCTGTTCGGGCTGGTGCTGTGGGCGCTCTCGGGGCTGACCGGCGCGGTCGCTCCGGTGATCGCCGCCGAGCTGGGCGAACGCGCGCCGGCTTTGCGGACGGTGCGCCGCGCGACGCGGATGGGGCTGTGGATCTCGGTGATCAGCGGGGCGCTGGGGATGGGAATCTGCCTGCTGCTCGGCCCGCTGATGCGTGCCACCGGCCAGGATTCCCAGATCGTCGCGCTGGCGATCCAGTACAACACCGTGATCGTCTTCTCGCTGATCCCGATGCTGTTCAACAATGTGCTGCGCAATTTCGTCTCGGCGCTGGGCCGACCGATCTTCGCCACCGCGATCACCGCAGCTGGCATCGGGATCAACGCGCTGGCCAATTACGCCTTCATCTTCGGCAATCTGGGGGCACCCGAGCTGGGGCTGCGCGGCGCGGCGATCGCCACCATCCTCACCTCGCTGTTCACCTTCGGCGCCTATATGTTGGCGATCAGGATGGACCGGCGGCTGCACCGCTACCATGTGTTCGGGCGCTGGTGGGCACCCGACTGGTCCCGCGCTTGGGCGATCACCAAGATCGGGACACCGATCGCGCTGACGATCACCGCCGAGGCGGGGATCTTCGGGGCGGCGGCCTTCCTGATGGGCAATATCGGGGCCACCCAGCTCGCCGCGCACACCATTGCACTGCAGATCGCCGCGCTGGCCTTCCAGGTGCCCTTCGGCATCGGCCAGGCGGCCACGATCCGCGTCGGCTATTTCTACGGCGCGCGCGAACCGGTGGGGATGCAGCGCGCGGGCTGGTGCGCCATTGCCATCGGCACCGGTTTCATGGCGCTCACCGCGCTGGCGATGGTGCTGATCCCCAGGCCGCTTATCGCCATCTATCTCGATCCCTGGGACCCGGCCAATGCCGCGCTGGTGGCCTTCGCGCTCAAATACATCGTCATCGCCGCCGCCTTCCAGCTGTTCGACGGGATGCAGGCGGTCGCCGCGGGCGCGCTGCGCGGATTGCAGGACACCCGCATCCCCATGTGGATCGCCGGCTTCGCCTATTGGGTGCCGGGGTTCGGGACCGCGATGGTGCTGGGTTTCGCCACCCCGCTCGAGGGCGTCGGGGTGTGGATCGGCCTCGCCATCGGGCTGATCTGCGCGGCGCTGCTGCTGACCTGGCGCTGGCACCGACGCGAGGCGCTGGGGCTGACGCAGCGGCCCTTGCGGGACGCGTGACCACCCCGCTCGCGAACACCCGCGACCACCTCACCGAGGCGGAATTTTTTACCTGAACGCCCGTTGACTAAGCCTGTGCCGATACACATATGCGGCCCGCTGGCACTCCAAGCCTGTGAGTGCCAACTTATGTTTCAACCCTCTTAAAGGAAGGTCCTGAATATGGCATTTCGTCCGCTGCACGACCGCGTATTGGTCCGTCGCATCGAAGCCGATGAGAAGACCGCCGGCGGTATCATCATCCCCGACAGCGCCAAGGAAAAGCCCAGCGAAGGCGAGATCATCGCCGTTGGTGAAGGCGCCTACAACGAGGACGGCGACCGCATCAAGCCCGACGTCAAGACCGGCGACCGCATCCTGTTCGGCAAGTGGTCCGGCACCGAGGTCAAGCTCGACGGCGAAGACCTGCTGATCATGAAGGAAAGCGACATTATGGGGATCATTTCCTGATCCGCTGCCCGGTGCGCTGATCGCACCGCTTTCCAATACAAACCAGAATTCCAGGAGAAAACACAATGGCTGCCAAGGACGTGAAATTCTCGCGTGACGCACGCGAAGGCATCCTCCGGGGTGTCGATATCCTCGCCAACGCCGTCAAGGTCACGCTGGGCCCCAAGGGCCGCAACGTCGTGATCGAGAAGAGCTTCGGCGCGCCGCGCATCACCAAGGACGGCGTCACCGTCGCCAAGGAAATCGAACTGGCCGACAAGTTCGAGAACATGGGCGCGCAGATGATCAAGGAAGTCGCATCGAAGGCGAACGACGCCGCCGGTGACGGCACCACCACCGCCACCGTGCTCGCGCAGTCGATCGTGACCGAGGGCATGAAGTCGGTTTCGGCCGGCATGAACCCGATGGATCTCAAGCGCGGCATCGATCTCGCCGTGACCAAGGTCGTCGCCGATCTCAAGAGCCGTTCCAAGGACGTCTCGGGTTCGTCCGAGATCGCCCAGGTCGGGATCATCTCGGCCAATGGCGACCGCGAAGTCGGCGAGAAGATCGCCGAGGCGATGGAGAAGGTCGGCAAGGAAGGCGTGATCACCGTCGACGAGTCCAAGGGCCTCGAATTCGAGCTCGAGACCGTCGAAGGCATGCAGTTCGACCGTGGCTATCTCAGCCCCTACTTCATCACCAATCCCGAGAAGATGTCGGTCGAGCTCGACAACCCCTACATCCTGATCTTCGAGAAGAAGCTCGCCAATCTCCAGGCGATGCTGCCGATCCTCGAAGCGGCGGTCCAGTCGGGTCGTCCGCTGCTGATCATCGCGGAAGACATCGAAGGCGAGGCTCTGGCCACGCTGGTGGTCAACAAGCTGCGTGGCGGTCTCAAGGTCGCTGCGGTCAAGGCTCCCGGGTTCGGCGATCGCCGCAAGGCGATGCTGCAGGACATCGCGATCCTGACCAAGGGCGAGATGATCTCCGAGGACCTCGGCATCAAGCTCGAGAATGTCACGCTGGGCATGCTCGGCGAAGCCAAGCGCGTCACCATCGACAAGGACAACACCACCATCGTCGACGGCGCCGGTGACGAGGCCGACATCAAGGCCCGCGTCAACGAGATCCGCACCCAGATCGACAACACTTCGAGCGATTACGACAAGGAGAAGCTCCAGGAGCGTCTTGCCAAGCTCGCCGGCGGTGTTGCCGTGATCAAGGTCGGCGGCGCCACCGAGGTCGAGGTCAAGGAACGCAAGGACCGTGTCGACGACGCGCTCCACGCGACCCGCGCCGCGGTCGAGGAAGGCATCGTCCCGGGCGGCGGTACTGCGTTGCTCTATGCCGCCAAGTCGCTCGACGGTCTCGAAGGCGAGAACGAAGACCAGACCCGCGGTATCGACATCGTCCGCCGTGCGCTGCAGGCGCCGATCCGTCAGATCGCCGAGAACGCCGGTCACGACGGTGCGGTGGTCGCGGGCAAGCTCAACGACGGCAACGACCAGTCGATGGGCTTCAACGCGCAGACCGACACCTATGAGAACCTGGTCACCGCCGGTGTGATCGACCCGACTAAGGTCGTGCGCATCGCGCTGCAGGACGCCGCCTCGGTGGCCGGCCTGCTGATCACCACCGAAGCGGCCATCGCCGACAAGCCCGAGGACAAGTCCTCCGGCGGCATGCCCGACATGGGCGGCATGGGCGGTATGGGCGGCGGCATGGGCTTCTAAGCCAGCCACAGCCTGCGCTCCCGCTTTGGCGGGACTGCACGAGAAACGAGGCCCGGCGGGAGCGATCCTGCCGGGTCTTTTTGTTGTTCACGCGAGAGCGGGACAGCCTGAGCCAAGCTCGATCTCCCGGCCTCGCTTCTTGCCATACCCCCAGCGGGTATCTACTTGCGGACCCATGAAGCCCCAGTCGATACGTTCGCCGCAGTTCACCCGCCGCTCGCTGCTCGGCTCCGCGGGCCTGCTCGCGGGTGCCGGACTGACGATCCCCGCCTGGGCGCGCGGCGCCTCGCTCACTCACGCACGCAAGGGTTTCGGCGAGCTGTCGGGCGAGGTGATCGACCTGTCGATCGCCGATCACCACTTCACCACCGGCGGGCGCAGCGGCCATGCGATCGCGGTCAACGGCAGTGTCCCCGGCCCGTTGATCCGGCTGCGCGAGGGCCAGAACGTCCGGCTCAACGTGACCAACCGGCTGGCGGAGGACAGTTCGATCCACTGGCACGGGCTGCTGCTGCCGTTCCAGTTCGACGGTGTCCCGGGCGTAAGCTTCCCCGGGATCAAGCCCGGGGAGACCTTCACCTACGAGTTCCCGATCCGCCAGAACGGCACCTATTGGTGGCACAGCCATTCCGGCCTGCAGGAACAGGCGGGGCTCTATGGCCCGATCGTGATCGAGAGCGCCGAACCCGACCCGCGCTACGACCGCGACTATGTGGTGTTGCTGAGCGAGTTCTCGCCGCTGCATCCGCATGAAATCGCGCGCAAGCTGAAAGTCGGCGAGCATTATTTCAACCGCCAGATGCTCACCGCGACCGAGGGCGAAATGCCGGGCGAACAGCGGCGGATGTGGGCGCAAATGCGGATGAATCCGCGCGACATCGCCGATGTCACCGGCGCCACCTACACCTATCTGATCAACGGCCACGGTCCGGCAGACGCACTGGAATACCTCTTCACCCCCGGCGAGCGGATCCGGCTGCGGATCATCAACGGTTCGGCGATGTCCTTCTTCAACGTCCGCATCCCCGGCGTCCCGATGACGGTGATCGCCGCCGACGGGCAGGAGGTGACGGAGGTCGAGGTGGACGAGTTCCAGATCGGCACCGCCGAAACCTACGACGTGATCGTGACGCCCGGCAACGGCACCCACGCGCTGGTCGCCGAAGCGATGGACCGCTCGGGCATGGGCGTCGCCAGCCTGACCTCGCACCCCGGCCACCGCGCCACGCCGCCGCCGCTGCGCGAGACCCCGACGCTGACGATGGCGGATATGGGCATGGAGCATTCGATGGATGCCGCTGCGATGGAAGGCGGGGCGATGGATCATGGCAGCATGGACCATGCCGCGATGGGCCACGAAATGGGCGGCACTGGTGCGGACGCAGGAGCGGGCGCGGCGATGAATCACTCCATGCGCGACCTCTCGAAACTGCCGCCCGACGTCAAGACCGGCCCCGGCATCGACATGGTCAGCCCCATGCCGATGGACCGGATGGATTTTCCCGGCCTCGGGCTCGACAAAGTCGGCCACCGGGTGCTGCGCTACACCGATCTGGCGGCAAGGACCGCCAATCCGCACCGCATGCCCGAGCGGCAGATGGAGATCCATCTCACCGGCAATATGGAACGCTACATGTGGTCCTTCGACGGGAAGAAGTTCTCTGCGGTGACCGACGATCCCATCCGCTTCGCCTATGACGAACGGGTGCGGGTGAAACTGGTCAACGACACGATGATGGCGCATCCCATCCATCTGCACGGCCATTTCTTCGAACTGGTCAACGGCGCGGGGATGATGAACCAGCCGCTCAAGCACACCGTCATCGTCCAGCCGGGCGGCACTGCCACCTTCGACCTCACTGCCAACGAGCCGGGCGACTGGGCCTTCCACTGTCACCTGCTCTACCACATGCACGCTGGCATGATGCAGACCGTCACCGTCCGCCCCTTCCCCGAGCCGGGGCGCATCGGAGCATGATTCTGCGCACTGTCTCTCTCGCTCCGCTGGCCCTCCTCTGCGCGCAGCCGCTGGCGGCGCAAGACCATTCGGACCATTCCGGCCACGACATGCCGCCAGCAGCAGAGCAGCCGGACGATCATTCGCAGCACGCGATGCCCGCCGCCTCGCCGCCAGCCGACGCAAATCCGGCGACACCCGCAATGGACCATTCGGCGCACGCCATGGCACCCGTCCCGTCCGCGCCGCCTCCGCCTGCGGCCTTCGAGGGGCCGCGCCATGCCGCCGACGCCATTTTCGGCGAGCGTGCCATGGCCGAGGCCCGCGCGCAGAATCATGCGACCCATGGTGACATGAAGACCGGCATGGTGCTGATCGAGCGCCTCGAGGCGCGAATCTCCGACGGCCATGACGCCTACCTTTGGGACCTGCAGGGCTGGTATGGCGGCGATATCGACCGGCTGGTGGTCAAATCCGAAGGCGAAGGCGCGTTCGGCGGCGCGCTCGAGGATGCCGAGGTGCAGGCGCTGTGGAGCCATGCGATCGGCCCCTGGTTCGATCTGCAGACCGGGCTGAGGCTCGATGTCGAACCCGAGCTGCGCAGCCATCTCGTTCTCGGCGTTCAGGGTCTCGCGCCCTATATGTGGCATGTCGACGGCGCGCTGTTCCTGTCGGATCGCGGCGATCTCACCGCGCGGATCGAGGGCGAGCACGACTGGAAGCTGACCCAGCGCCTGATCCTCCAGCCGCGTGCCGAATTCGAACTGGCGGCGCAGGACATTCCCGAACGCGGCATCGGTGCCGGGCCGACCAAGCTCGAAGCCGGTCTGCGGCTGCGCTACGAAATCGTGCGCGAGTTCGCACCCTATCTCGGGGTCGAATACGAGACGAAGCTGGGCCAGACCGCCGACCTTGCGCGCAACGCGGGCGAGGATCCAGACGGAGTCGCCGTGCTGATCGGGTTGCGCGCCTGGTTCTGACGACGCGCCAAATTCCGACCGAAGGTTAGGCCATGAAGAGCGCGATCCACGTGACGAGCACAGTCAGCGCAACGAGGACGATCGCGATCCTGAGCTGCAGCGAACGGCGCCGGCGACGCTTTTCCGCGCTGCGCCGCTTGATTTCTTTTGTCATTTGAATGTCGTGCGTGGCCATGACGTATTTCTACAATTCAAACGCTTAGGGTCAAGCTGGCAAGGGTGGGTATGCACAAGACCCGCTCGACAGGACGTTCGCCCCTATGAACCGACCGCCGTTTCAAGGCGCCGTCTGCGCCGGGGTCGGGACGATGCCGGCGTCGTCGGGCAGATTGCCATGGGTGGACATCGGATCGACGCAGACCCGGGCGAGCAACGGACGGTGGTCCGAGCCGACATCCTCGCCGATGGTGAGGCTCTCCACCGTAACACCCTGTTTGACGAAGATCTGGTCGAGCGGCCAGCCGAGCAGGACATAAGGCGCAGGGAAGGTGGCGAAGCTGCCGCGCCCCGCGCGCGGATCGGCATAGCCGCCCTCGCGCATGAATGCCTGCGTCGTGCTCGACCAGGGAACGTCGTTGAAATCGCCGATGGCAAGCACATTGCCCAGCCCTTCGGGCGTCTGCGCGCCGGCCCGGGCGATATTGGCATCGCGCGAGGCGGTGGACTGCCCCGGCAATGGCGGGTGCGGATGCAGGCCGACCAGCTCGAACCGGGCGCCCTTGTCGGTGCGCAGGGTTGCGTAGAGCGTGGGCGTATCTGCATCGATGGTGTCCACCATCTGCGCGCGCTCCACCTCCAGCCGGGTGGCGAAGGCCATCCCGTATCTGTTGTCGAGCGGACGGGTCAGCGTGTAATCATAGCGCGCCAATTGCGGCTCCAGCGCATCGAGCCACGCCTGATCGGTCTCCATCAGCAGCAGGATATCGGGGTCGCTCCGCTCGATCAGCGAAGCAGTCTGTGCGTAGCGATCATTGCTCTGCAAGACATTGAGCGACAGCACGCGCGCGCAATTCATCGCCTCTCCGGCATCGGCCATCGGAACGCTCGACCCGGCAAGGAAAGTATAGGGCCAGATCCGCCACAGGTTGATGGCGATGGTGGCAACCAGCATGCCGATCACCAGCAGGCGCCGCGGTCTGGCCCAGAACAGCGCCAGCACCGCGAGCAGCGCGGCCAGATAGATCGTCGGCTCGCGGACGAAATCCAGCACCCGGATCACGCCGCGGTTGGTCCCGATGAGCGAAACCAGCGTCGCGACCAGCAGGATTGCCGCGAGGGCGAGCAGAATACGACCTGCCCAGGTCATGGATTTGGCCGATTTTCGCCTCTGGCTGCGCGCAATCATCCGCCCTGGCGGCTGGCCACCGCGGCTTCGACCACTTCCTCAGGCCAGGTCACCTGCGTCTGGGTCTGCGGGTTGAAGACGCTGCCTTCATAACGCGCCGCCTCGGCAGCGGCGATTTCCGCTGCGGTGAGGAACTCGCTCGGCTCGAGCGCGAAGATGTCGAGCCCGCGGCTGATCTCGGTCGCGTAGATCCGGCCATTGTACCAATAGGCGGACCAATAGCCGCCGGTGACCAGCTGGTCGGCATCGACCGGGCCGCGATCGAAATAGGCGATCTCGAACGGATTTGCCGCATCGGTGAAATCGATCACGCTGATCCCGCCCTGATACCATGCCTGGACGAAGATATCGCGGCCCGGCACCGGAATGATCGAGCCATTGTGCGCGACGCAGTTCTCCATGTCGCTCTGCGGTGCGGGCAGTTTGTAGAGACTGCGGAATTCCAGATTGCCATTCTCGATTGCGTAGATCGCATTGGCGCCCCAGTTCATCGGATCGCCCGCCTGGCAACGCGGCCGTCCGCCGCCGCCCCATTCATCGGTGAACAGCACCTTGGTGCCGTCGTTGTTGAAGGTCGCCGAGTGCCAATAGGCGAAACCGGTATCGGTGACATCGTCGATCCGGACCGGCTTGAGCGGGTCGGAGATGTCGAGGATGATGCCATTGCCCGAACAGGCGCCCGCGGCGAGCCGCTTGGCCGGAAAGACGGTGATGTCGTGGCATTGATCGGTGCGGCTGGTGTCCTGCGTGCCGTCGCCGTGATCGCCGCCGCGCCACAGGCCTGCGATCTGGCCCTCGGCGGCGAAGATGCGCGGCCGATCGACGATCCGCGCGGCGGCGGGGTTCGCCACCGGGATCTCGATCACGTCGATGCTGAACAAGGCCGTGCGATCGTCGCCCGGCGCATCGATGCAGCCGGCGAGTTCGTCGTCCTCGCGCACATAGGAGGTGCCCGAATTGTAGAGCACGATCCGGTCCGCATCGGCCGAGACGATCGAATGGGTGTGGCTGCCGCGGCAGGTCTGCACCTGGCCGACCTGCATCGGCCGCGCGGGGTCGGAAATGTCGAAGATGCGGATGCCGCGGAAGCGCTCCTCGCTGACCCGGTCGGCAACGCCCTGCAGACCGCAATCGATCCGCGCGCGGCTGTCCTGCACGCTCATCACCAGCAGCTCGCCGACGATCGAGACATCGCCCTGCCCGCCCGGGCAGACGGTCGAGCTGATCAGCTGCGGCACGCCGTCCTCGCCCAGGCGATAGGCGTTGAAGCCGTGGTAATTGCCCGCCACCAGCAGATCGCCCGAGAAGGCCATGTCGGTGTTGGCGAAGGACAGCAGCGAACCGCGCTGACCGAAGCGGGGTTCTTCCTCCTCGTCGCCATCGCTGCGTGTCGTGGCCGCGGCGTCCTCGTCCTTTTCATCCTCGTCCTCGTCGACGATGACCGGCTGGAGCTGCGCGGGGTTCTGCGGGTCGAAGAAGCCTGCAGGTTTGGGCATGGCGCTGACCAGCCGCAGATTGCTGATCGCCTCGCCCGCATCGCGGAAGCCCGCCGCCAGCGTCGCGCGCGGATCGGCCGAGAGCCCGGCGGCGACCTCGTTCATCCGCTCGATCTCGGTCTTCTGGTCGCTGACGATGTCGTTGGAGAATTCGAACATCACCGGATCGTAGGCGGTGCCCGGCTGGCGATGGAGCTGCTCGACCATGTCGATCGCGCCCATATGGTGGGCGATCATCAATTGCAGGAACTGGCGGTCGAACTCGGTCCCCTTGGCCGCCGCCAGCGCGTCCATCTGGGCGCGGGTCGCCATGCCCTTCATCATCGAATGGCCGGCATGCGGGTCGGCGCCGGGCGCCATGCCGTGCTCGGCGTGGTCGCCCATCGCCATCGCCGCGGCGGCTTTGGCGGGCTGGCCGCGCGCCACCAGCCAGTCGCGCATGAACTCGATCTCGTCGGCCTGGCTGGCATCGATCCGCCCGGCGATCGCGACGATATCCTCGTTGTTGGTCCGCCCCTCGACCAGCGCGGCCATTTCGACCGCCTGCGCGTGATGGATCATCATGTCCTGCATGAAGCGAACATCGCCCGGAGCATAGCTGGTGTCGGAGAGCTGCAGCGCCTCCTCCGCCCCGATCACCCGGCTCTGCTGGCCCGGCGCGCCCGGCAGCACGATCTGTGCTTCCTGCGCGAACGCCCCCGACGTGAACGCGACGGTGGATGTGCCGAGCAGCAGCGTAGCGCCCAAGGCGCGGGCGAAGGTCGATGTCATGGCTATCTCCGGAAAACCCCAATTCTTCTGGCGGCTATCGTCGCCATCCGGGTCGCCGGGTCAAGCCAAATCGCCGCGACGCGACGTCGCTGGTCTAGTTGAAAACGACCTTGGTCGATCCGGCCTCCACCGCGCTCGCCAGATTGCGGGCATCCCAATTGGTCAGGCGCACGCACCCGTGGCTGGCAGTCTTGGCGATCGACGACGGATTGCTCGTGCCATGGATACCGTAACCGGCCTTGCCCAGATCGATCCACACCCCGCCGATCGGATTGTTGGGGCCGGGCGGGATGATCAGCGTCTCGTCCCCGCCCCATTCCTGGTCGGACGGATCGAAGGTGTAGTTCGCCTCCGGCGCGACCGCATTCACCTCCATCGCTCCCGAAGGAGAGGGAAATTGCGAACTGCCGACCGTCGCCGGGAAGGTTGCGAGCAGATTGCCGTCGCCGCCGTAGGCGCGCACCTCGCTGGCCGCTTTGTCGATCTCGATCCGTGCGACCTTGCCCTCCAGAGCCGTGTCTCCGGTCTGCGCGACGAGGATTTCGGTTCCGGCGGAAAGGCTCTTGCCCGGGTTGAGCGCCTCGAGCAGCCCTTCGGTCATGTGGAACTTCTCGGCGAGCTTTTCCGCCGGGCTGGAATATCCGATCCAGTCGCGCTCCGCCATTTGCGCCATGCTGGATGGCACCGGGCGGAAGGGTCCGGATACGTCTTCGCTGGTGACGGTATAGGTCCTCACCAGCGGCTCGGAGCCGAACCGGCTGCGCAGCGCCGACATCACCTCGTCATCCATCTCGCCATCGGCATTCATTCCGTTCGCCTGCTCGAAGGCGGCGAGAGCCCGGCTGGTGTTGCCGCCGCTGTAGCCATCGATGACGCCCGGTGAATGGCCGGCACGGTCGAGCAGGACCTGCACCGCCATGATCTGCCTGCTGCGTTCATCGGAAAACACGGCGCCGGGCACATCGGCTTCGAAGGTCTGCGCGGTCGCGGGCATGGCGAGGGACAGCAGCGGGGCGCTGGCGAGTAGGCCAGCGGCGAGGGCGGGACGGATTAGAGCGGGCATGGAAATCCTCGGGTGGAATAGGCTCGGAGACCGGCCCGACATCGTCAGGCCGGTCGGTTGTTCCTGTAAAAACCCCTGGAGCCCTGCGGTGTTCCGGAAATCCCTAGCCGAACATCCCCTTGCGCGGGCCGAGATAGCCGAACAGGTAGGCACCCACTTTGCGCATCTGGATCTCCTCCGCGCCCTCGGTGATGCGGTAGCGGCGGTGGTGGCGATAGATATGTTCGAAGGGCTTCTCGCGGCTGTAGCCGATCCCGCCATGGACCTGCATCGCGCGGTCGGCGGCCTCGCAGACCAGCCGGTTGGCCCAGTAATTGCACATCGAGACCTTGTCCGAGAGCGCGCTCTCGATCTCCTTGTGCGGCAGGCGGTCCATCTCCCAGGCGGTCCTGTAGATCAGCAGCCGCAGCATCTCGCACTGGGTGGCAAGCTCGACCAGCGGGAACTGGATCGCCTGATTGCGCGCCAGCTCCTGCCCGAAGGGCTTGCGGGTGCGGGCGTAGCGCACGCTCTCCTCGACGCAGAACTGCGCCGCGCCGAGGCTCGAGGCTGCCTGCCGGATGCGGTTCTGGTGGACGAAGCTCTGCGCCAGCGCGAGCCCGCGCCCCTCCTCGCCCAGCAAAGCCTCGTCGGGGACCCAAACCCCCTTTAGGAAGAACCGCGCGTGGTCGGTGGGCATGTTGAAGGTCCAGACGTATTCGTCGATCTCGAGCCCTTCGGCCGGGTTGGGCACGAGGAAGCAGCTGATCCCCTTCGCGTCGCCAGCATCACCCGAAGTCCGCGCGAACACCGCGACATGGGTGGCGTGATGCATCCCGGTGATCCACATCTTGGCGCCGTCGATCCGCCAGCCGGGCTGCCCGCCGCGGGTCTCGCGCACCGCGACGGTGTCCATATGGGTGGCGTCCGAACCGTGCTCGGGCTCGGTCAGCCCGAAGGCGACCCGCCGTTCGCGCGCGAAGCCGCCCTTGATGAACTCCTCCTTCTGCGCCTCGGTGCCGAAGGTCTCGAACATGGCGACGAAGGGGAAATTGCCGACGATCGAGTGCTCGTTCTGGAGATCGTTGTGGAGCCCCAGCCCGCGCTGCGCGAAGCGGTCGCGGATCACCGCCATCCACAGGTTGGAGCCGTTCTTGCCGCCGTATTTCTTCGGCGCCGAAAAGCGCCAGTGACCTGCCTCGTCGGCGCGGGTGGCGGCCTCGACCAGCAATTGCTCCCATTCGCGGTTGGGCAGGCCCTGCCGGTCCCAGTCGGTGCGCGCATCCTCGCGGCGGTGGTCGAAGAAGCGGATGTTGTCGCCCTGCGCCACCAGCGGCTCGATCTCGGCCGCGATGAAGCGCTCGAGCTCGGCGTAATAGTCTTCCAGTTCCTGCGGTATCGCGAAGTCCATCAGCTCTCTCCGGTCCATTGCGCCTTCGCCGATGCGAGAGCGGGGTATTTGGGGATGTCGGCCGCAAGCTTGCCAAGCGCGCCGCGGCGCAGCTTCGCCAGCAGCCCGGGTTCAGTCAGATCGCGTGTCCCCGCCAGCAGCGCCTGCGCGAGAGCGCGGTCGGCGACTGCGACGCCCGCAGCTTCCTCGCGCGCGATCATGCCGAGCGCGTTGCGCGCCACCGCCAGCTGGAAGCGGTCGTGGCCTTCCATTCGGTCTTTGACGGTGGCCAGCCATTCGGCGATCGCGGTGGCGATTTCGCCGATGGAGGCTTCGCCCTCGCGTTCCGTAGCGGGTGGTTTGGGTGGCAGCGCCCTGTCGCGTTCTGCCTGCGGCGCTTCTTCCTCCAGCAACAGCAGCAGATCGAGTTCCTGCTCGCTGGTCCGGCGCGAGATGACCACGCGTTCGAGCATGCGGTCGTGCCCTTCGCGCCAGACCCGCGCCATCCTCAGGCATCCCAGCGCCCACCACACTGTGCGATAGACCAGCCAGTAGCGGAAGCGGTCGCGGTCGACCGTCACGCCGCTTTCGGCCTCGTAGGCCGCGAACCAGTCCTCGAGCGACCCCAGCCCCAGCGCCGGGCGGTCAATCCGCGAAAAGCGCCAGACCGTCATACAGGCGAAGGCGAGATCCTCGTGGCGATCGCCCCGATGCGCCAGCTCCCAGTCGAGCACCCCGGTGAGCGCGCCATCCTCGGCGAGGATATTGCCCAGCCGGTAGTCGCCATGCAGCAGCACCGGTTTGGCCCGCGCGGGCAGGTGATCGCCGAGCCATTTCAATCCCAGCGCGATAATCGGCCGGTCGCCCCCCGCCTCCTCGAACTGGACGCGCAGGCCCTCTAGCGCCTCGGCATAGTCCATTTCCGGAATGTCCGCGGGCAGCGCCTCGGCGTCGAGCGCGTGGATCCGTGCCAGATCGCGCGCGCATTGCGAGAGCAGCACTCCGGGGCGCTCCATCGCCAGGATCGCGCCCGGATCGGGAGTGCCGGGCAGCGCGCGCATCACGAAACCGCTGCCGATCGCGTCTTCGGGCTCGAGCTCGACCACCACCTCGGGCGCGGTTACCCCGCCGGCCTGCGCCGCGCGGATGATCGCCGCCTCGGTGCCGTGGCCGAAGGGCCGGTCGGCCATGAAGGCGAGGCTGGGCGCGCGGCGCAGCACGAAATTTCCCCCGCCGGATCCGCTGTCGCCCGCTTCGAAGCGCCAGCTTTCCATCGTCGCGCCGCCAGTCAGCCGCGCGAGTTGCTCGGGCGGCGGCAGGCCGATGCGCGCCAGCGCCCGCGCCAGCCCGGCGCGCAAACCCTCCATGTCCCTTGCCTCCCCCATCCCCGCACTCTCGCACCGCTGCGGCTTTTGCTCAAGTCCCGGAGCAAAGCGCGGCGCGGCGCATTGATGGGGCAAGAATAACCACTCCAAGGAGATGCCGATGAAACTGCCGCACAAGGCCCATGTCGCCCTGATCGACGGAACGACTTTCACCGTGATGCGCAACACCGGAACCCCGTTCGAGCCCAAGCTCGAAGGTGCAGACAAGCCCGACCTGTCCGCGACCAATTTCAGCGCCGGCGTGCGGCATCAGGACAATGGTGGACGCGAGAGGGGCACCAGCACGCAGCTCGACGAACTGGCGCATGCGGCGGCTGCGACCGAATGGATCAACGCCAAGGCAATAGCCGGGGAGATCGACGATGTGCTCATCATCGCCGACCCCAAATCGCTGGGCGAAATGCGGCGCCATTATCACACCGAACTCAAGCAGCGGCTGGTCGGCGAGATCGACAAGACGCTGACCGGCGAAACCACCGGGCGCATCGAGCAGGCGATCGCCGCCGCCTGATTCTTCACCATGGCAAATGCGGGCCGGGACTTGCCGATCGCGAAGGCGTCGGCGGGTTTCCGGCCCGCGCAATCTTCTGTCGCTTCGCCGACACTTGTCGTCGCAAATCAGCTTGTTGCGCAATCGCGAGACGCGTTAAGCATCTGCCAACTCAAGACGTGATAGGCAGGTCGCATGCGGATCAGAACATTAGCAACGACTGTCGGGGCGGCCCTGCTGGGAATGGCAGCGCCCGCCCTCGCCGAGACCGATTCGGTTCAGACCACGCCGCTCGAAGCGACCTTCGATGCGACGTTGGGCACGCAGGTCCGCCCGCTCCCGACCTATCAGGCGGTCTACGAGACCGGGTTCGAGCGCCGAATCGCCCAGCTTGCGGAGGGCAGCAACGGCCGGATCGGCGTGGCGGCGATCGACCTCACCACCGGGCAGCAGATCGCGATCCTGGGCGACCAGCGGTTCCCGCTCGCCAGCACCAGCAAGATCGCCATCGCCGCCACCTTCCTCGAAGGCGTCGAACAGGGGCGCTGGAGCCTGACCAGCGAATTCCCGCTGCTGTGGGCGCGCAAATCGGCGCGCTTTTCCTCGCCCGTCGCGCCGGTGAGCGAGGGCAAGCACATGAAGGCGATCGATCTGATCGAGATCATGATCACCCGCTCGAGCAATCCGGCGACCGACGCGCTGCTGCGGGTGGTCGGAGGTCCCGATGCGGTGAATTCCTGGATGCGCCGCAACGGCATGACCGAATTCAGCATCGACCGCGACATCGCCACGCTGGTGCGCGACGATGGCGAGTTCGACCCCGCGCATCATATCGACCGCCGCGACAGCGCCACTCCGGGCGAAATGGTCGAACTGCTGACCGGGCTCTATCAGGGCAAGTTCCTCACCGCCAAGAGCCGCCGCGTCATCTTGAGCGCGATGAGCCGGACCCGGACCGGCACGCGCCGCATCCCGGCGATGATGCCCGCCGGCGTGAGGGTGAGTCACAAGACCGGATCGCTCAACAACACCTCGAGCGATGTCGGTTTTCTCGAAATGCCCGATGGGCGCACCGTGGCGCTGGCGATCTATGTCACCGGCCAGGGTTCGCGCCCCGCGCGCGAAGCCAAGATCGCGGCGATCGCCCGCGCGATCCACGATGGCTACGATGCCCGCGCGAAGGTCTGGGCCAACGCGCAATACGGCGGCCAGTAAGTTGGCGCGGCGCTCGCGTCGGCTCCTCCATATCCGCACACGAAAAAGGGCGGCACCTCGCGGCGCCGCCCTTCGTTTCAATCCGTTAAAGGGATCGAATTAGTCGACCTGAGCTTCGGTGACGGTTTCGTCCTGAAGCTCGGCTTCGGCGCCGGCAGCAGCGGCGTCGGCTTCGGTCACGACTTCTTCAGCACCGGCTTCCATTTCGGCACCCATGGTGTCGACTTCGGCGCCCATGGCGTCCATGTTGGTCTCGGTGTCGGCCACGGCGCTTTCGGTGGTGACTTCGGCGCTGTCTTCGGTGGCTTCCGAGCAAGCGGCGAGGGTCAGAGCGGCGGCCGAAGCGGCGGCGACGAGAGCGATCTTACGCATAGATGAAATCCTTGATCAGAGAGTTCTGAAGCGGGCCTTTCAGGGCACCGCGCGAGGCCTCATTGCGACCTCACGGTCCTCAAATAATGGCGATAATGTGGCGGCGCAAGCGAATTCGACACATTACGGCCTTATTTGGCCGTGTTGGCCTAAACTTCCCTAAAGTTCCGTCCGCTCAAACCGCTCCCCAATCGGGCGACCCGCTGCTAGAGCCCGCGCCATGTCAGCAAAGCAGCATCTCTATCTGGTCGACGGGTCGGCCTATATCTTCCGGGCCTACCACCGCCTCCCTCCGCTCACCGATCCGCAGGGGACTCCAGTGGGCGCGGTCTATGGCTACACCACCATGCTGTGGAAGCTGGCGCAGGATCTCGACGACGCCGAGGGGCCGACGCATCTGGCGGTGATCCTCGACAAGGACAGCAAATCCTTCCGCAACGACATCTACCCCGCCTACAAGGCCAACCGGCCCGAACCGCCCGAGGATCTGCGCCCGCAATTCCCGCTGATCCGCGATGCGACCCGCGCCTTCAGCCTGCCCTGCATCGAGGAGCAGGGGCTCGAGGCAGACGATCTGATCGCCACCTATGCCCGCGTGGCGCAGGCGCAGGGCTGGGATGTCACCATCGTCTCCTCGGACAAGGATCTGATGCAGCTTGTGGGCGAGCGCGATGGCGCCCGGATCGACATGCTCGACACGATGAAGAGCCAGCGGATCTATATCGAGGAGGTCGAGGCCAAATTCGGCGTCGCCCCCGAACTGGTCGGCGACGTGCTCGCGCTGATGGGCGATTCGGTCGACAACATCCCCGGCATCTACGGCATCGGTCCCAAGACCGCGAGCAAGCTCATCGCCGAACACGGCTCGCTGACCGCAGCGCTCGATTCGGCTGAAGGCATGAAAGCCTCCAAGCTCAAGGAGCGGCTGATCGAGCACCGCGGCGATGCCGAGATGAGCCGCGTGCTGGTCACGCTGAGGGAGGATTGCGATCTGCCGCAGGCGCTCGACGAGTTCGCGCTCGATGGCGTGCCACCCGAGCCGCTTGCCGCCTTCCTCGAGAAGCACGGTTTCACCAGCCTGCTGCGCCGGCTCGGCGCGGGCAGCGGCAGCCCCGACCGGCCCAACAATCTCGACCGCGAGAAGGCGCAGACCATCGGCGCGCAGGGCGACGTGGAAGGCAATCGCCAGCCGCCCCCGGAATTCCCCGAATTCGACCGCGCGGCCTATGCCACCGTCACCACCCGCGCCTCGCTCGACGAGTGGATTAGCCGCGCCTTCGCCGCGCGGATCATCGCGGTCGATACCGAGACCAGCAGTCTCGACGCGATCCAGGCCGATCTGGTGGGGGTCAGCCTCGCGCTGGGTCCCAACGACGCCTGCTATATCCCGCTCGGCCACGGCGGCAGCGACATGTTCGCCGAGCGTCCCGAGCAGATCGACCGCGCCGAAGCGCTCGCCGCGCTCAAGCCGCTGCTCGAGAGCGAGGCGGTGCTCAAGGTCTTCCAGAACGCAAAGTACGATCTCAACGTGCTAGCCAAACACGACATCGCGGTCGCGCCGATCGACGACACGATGATCGTCAGCTTCGCGCTCGACGCTGGGCGCTCCGAACAGGGGATCGGCGGCGGCCACGGCATGGACGAGCTGGCCGAGCGCCACCTGGGGCACAAATGCCTGACCTTCAAGGAGCTGTGCGGCACCGGCAAGAAGGCGATCCCCTTCGGCGAGGTCCCGCTCGACAAAGCGACGCAGTATGCCGCCGAGGATGCCGACGTCACCTGGCGGCTGCACAGCCTGCTCAAGCCGCGGCTTGCGGTCGAGGGCGGCACCAAGGTCTACGAACGGGTGGACCGCCCGCTGATCCCGGTGGTGGCGCGGATGGAGCGCCGCGGCATCAAGGTCGATCGCGCTCAGCTGTCGCGCCTGTCGGATGAATTCGCCGGCGAGACCGCGCGGCTCGAGGGTGAGATCCACCAGCTGGCGGGCCGCGAATTCGCGGTCGGCAGTCCCAAGCAGCTGGGCGACGTGCTGTTCGAGGAAATGGGGCACCGCGGCGGGCGCAAGGGCAAGAGCGGGCAGTATTCGACCGATCAGGCGGTGCTCGAGCGGCTCTCCGCCGAGGGCGCGCCGATCGCCGCCAAGGTGCTCGAATGGCGCCAGCTGGCCAAGCTCAAATCGACCTACACCGACGCGCTGCAGCAGGCGATCAACCGGGACACCGGCCGGGTGCACACCAGCTACAGCCTCGTCGGCGCGCAGACCGGTCGGCTCTCCTCGACCGATCCCAATTTGCAAAACATCCCGATCCGCACCGCCATAGGGCGCCAGATCCGCGAAGCCTTCGTGCCCGAGGAAGGCCATGTCCTGCTCGCCGCCGACTATTCGCAGATCGAACTGCGGCTCGCCGCGCATATGGCCGATGTCGGCGCGCTGAAAGAGGCTTTCGCCGCGGGCGAGGACATCCACAACCGCACCGCGCTGGAAATGTTCGGCAGCGTCGACCGCGAGACCCGCGCGCGCGCCAAGACGATCAATTTCGCCATTCTCTACGGCATTTCGCGCTGGGGGCTGGCGGGCCGTCTCGGGGTCGAGCCCGACGAGGCGCAGGCGATGATCGACACCTATTTCCAGCGCTTTCCCGGGATCCAGCGCTATATTCTGGAAACGCTCGAACAGGTGCGCGGCTGTGGCTATTCGCAGACGCTGTTCGGGCGCAAGACCTGGTTCCCGCGGATCAACGCCAAGAACCAGGCCGAGCGTCAGGGCAGTGAGCGCGCGGCGATCAACGCCCCGATCCAGGGCACCAGCGCCGACATCATCAAGCGCGCGATGGTCCGGATGGAGCCCGCGCTCGAGGCGGCCGGCCTGGGCAGGGTCCGGATGCTGCTCCAAGTCCACGATGAACTCGTATTCGAAGTGCCCGAGGGCGATGTCGAGGCCGCCTCGCCGGTGATCGAGCGGGTGATGGCCGAGGCCGCCCTGCCCGCGGTCGAGCTGTCGGTCCCGCTGGGGATCGATATCGGCAGCGGCATGAGCTGGGATGCCGCGCATTGAAGCGCTACGTTGCCTTCGCCCGCCAGGATCGCACCTTTCGCTGGGCCAATGTCGCCCTGCTCGGGATCACCGCTGCGGCGATGTTCGGGCTGATCTTCTCGGTCTATCAGACCGTCGAGAGCGAGCGCGAGGAGCGCGAGCAGGTGCGGATGACCAACGAGGTGCTGACCGATCTGCGCAGCGTCAGCCAGGCGGTGCTCAATGCCGAGACCGGCCAGCGCGGCTATCTGATCACGCTCGATCGCCGCTATCTGGAATCCTATCTCGCCGGACGCGAGCAGATCGATCCCGCTCTCGCGCGCCTCGATGCCTCGCTCGCCGACGATGCCACCGCGCGGCAGCAGGAATTGTTCGACCGGATCGAGACGCTGACTGCGGCCAAGTTTGCCGAGCTCGATTCCTCGGTGCGGCTGCTCGACAACGGCCGGCTGATCGATGCGCGCCGCGCGGTGCTCTCGGACGCTGGGCACGAGACGATGGCTCGGCTGCGCCGTTCGATCAACGAGATGGAGCGGATCGAGCTCGAGCTGCTGGCGCGCGCCACGGCGGAGACCGCGCGCGCCGAGGCCCGCGTCCTGCCGCTGCTGGGCGGGCTGGTGCTGCTGCTGATCCTCGCCATGGTTTCGACCGCCCGGCTGGTGGCGCGCACCGCGCGCGCCGAGGCCGAAGCGGCGCAGGCGCTGGTGCTGGGCGAGGCGCGCGACCGTGCCGACCTGCTGGCACGCGAACTCAACCACCGGGTCAAGAACCTGTTCGCGGTGGTGCTGGCCATCGTCCAGCTGAGTGCGCGCGACAAACCCGAGGCCAAGCCGGTCACCGATGCCATCGGCGAACGCATCCGCGCGCTGCTGACCGCGCATGAGGTGTCGCAGGGCGAACTCGACCGTCCCGTGGCTTCGCTGCGCGCTCTGGTCGAGACCAGCCTCGCCCCCTATCGCTCCGAACGGCTGCAGGCCACGATCGAGGGCAGCGAAATCCTCCTCCCCGCCGCGCAGATCACGCCGCTCGGGCTGGTGCTGCACGAGCTCACCACCAATGCGGTGAAATACGGGGCCTGGTCTCAGGGCGGGACGATCGAGGTGCGCTGGGAGCGCCAGGGCAACGAGATCCGGATGGTCTGGCGCGAGCGCGGTGTCGCCGTGGAACAGCAGCCCGAGCGGCGCGGCTTCGGCAGCATGCTGATGATCAGCGCCGCGCGGCAGTTCGGCGGCTCGCTTGAACGCGACTTCCACGCCGACGGGCTCGAAGTGGTGATTGTGCTACCGATCAAGGACTAGCGCGCTGCGTCCGGTTGTCTTCGCGCAGGCGGGCCGCTAGGCGGCGTGATGTTCGAACGCTACGATCCGCGCAATTGGCAGCTTTCCTGGGAAGCAGTGGTCCACACTGCGATCGCTATCGGCGTCCCGGTGCTGATCGCGCTGATTCTCCACGCCGTCCTTTTCAAGATGCTGCGCCGCATCGCCCGCATGTCGAGCACCTGGCTCGACGATGTCATCCTCGATACGGTGCGCCGCCCTCTGCGCTGGGCGATGGCCGGCTGGGCGATCTCGATCGCTGTGCATGGCGACCCGCAGATCGAGGGCGGCTGGGAAACGATGATGAGCTATATCGCGCCCGCCCTGATGGGCTGGGTGCTCTATGCGCTGGTCAAGGGGGTCGCCGCCGGCCTCGAACGAGAAGCCGAGGTCGCCGCGGATCCGGTGGCGATGCGTACCCGGCGCACGCGCATCTCGATCCTCAGCCGGACGGTCGGTTTCGCGATCATACTGGTCACCATTTCGCTGATCATGCTGAACATTCCCGGTGTGCGCGATGTCGGGGTGACGCTGATGGCCTCGGCCGGCCTGGCTGCGCTCGCCGTCGGCGCAGCCGCGCAGCCGGCGCTCAAATCCTTGATCGCCGGGCTGCAGATGGCGCTCACCCAGCCACTGCGGCTGGGCGATATGGTCAAGGTCGATGGCGAGGTCGGACGGGTGGAAGAGATCCGCATGAGCTTCGTGACGGTGCGCATCTGGGACGAACGGGTGCTGGTTGTGCCGACGATCCGCTTCCTCGACGAGAGTTTCGAGAACTGGTCGCGGTTGAGCGAAAGGCTGACCGGGCCCGTCTATCTCCATCTCGATCCCGCGTCCGAGGTCCAGCCGATCCGCGAGGAGTTCGAGCGCTTCGTCACGGCGCACGACCTGTTCGACGGGCGCAATCTGGCGCTTTTGATGACCGAAGCGCACCCCGAAAGCATGGAACTGCGGCTATCGGTGAGCGCCGCCAGCATCGGCGACTTGTGGAACCTGCGCTGCGCCACGCGCGAGCACATGGTATCCTGGCTGCAGAAGCACATGCCCGACGCGCTGATCCGGCACCGGCTGGAAGTCCAGGCGGCGAACGAGCGCGCCAACGCCTGACGAGCGACGCCGGGCGGGACCCGTCCCCGCCCAGTGCGCCGTCAGTCGTGCTTGGCGTCGCGGGTGGAAGACACCATGCCCTCGTGGATAAAGCCGATCGGGATCCCCTCGGCCGCCCGTTTCTTGAGCTCGCCCTGCATCTTCTTGTATTCCTGCTCCATCTGCACCGTGACCGTGGCCCGCGAATCGCCCAGCGCTTCCTCGAAATCGATCGCCGAGACCTCACTGACGTCGTTGCCCACGCGGCGCAGCGCGTTAAGACCTGCCCGGCGCACGACATCCTCCAGATCGGCTCCGGTGAAGCGCTCGGTCTTGCCCGCGATCGTGGCCAGTTCGACATCCGCGGCCATCGGCATGTCGCGGGTGTGGATGCTCAGGATGTGCTCGCGGCCTTTCTTGTCCGGGGTGCCGACATAGACCAGCTCGTCGAAGCGGCCCGGTCGCAGCAGCGCCGGATCGACCAGCGTCGGGCGATTGGTGGCACCGATTACCACAACCGACTGCAGTTCCTCGAGCCCGTCCATCTCGGCCAGGATGGTGTTGACCACCCGGCCGGTGACCTGGGGCTCGCCGCTGCCGCTGCCGCGCGCAGGAACCAGCGAATCGATCTCGTCGATGAAGATGACGCAGGGCGCCACCGCGCGCGCGCGGCGGAACATCCGCGCGATCTGCTGTTCGCTCTCGCCGTACCATTTGGACAGCAGATCGCTCGACTTCATCGAGATGAAATTGGCTTCCGCTTCCTTGGCGACCGCCTTGGCGAGCAGCGTCTTGCCGGTGCCCGGCGGCCCGTAGAGCAGGAAGCCCTTGGCCGGGCGAATCCCGAGGCGGTGGAACGCCGCGGGGTTCTTCATCGGCAGTTCGATGCCCTCCTTGAGCTTGTCGACCGCTGCGGAGACGCCGCCGATATCGCTCCATGCGACATTGGGCACCTGGACCATGACCTCGCGCATGGCGCTGGGCTGGACTCGCTTGAGCGCCGAGATGAAATCCTCTCGGCTGACGTAGAGATCGTCGAGCACTTCGGGCGGTATGGTGCGCTCGTCGAGATCGAGCCGGGGCATGATCCGGCGCACCGCATCGATCGCCGCCTCGCGCGCCAGCGCAGCGATATCCGCGCCGACGAATCCGTGCGTCGTGCGCGCCAGCTCCATCAGATCGACCTTGTCGCCCAGCGGCATGCCGCGGGTGTGGATGCCGATGATCTCGCGGCGCCCGTTCTCGTCGGGGACCCCGATCACGATCTCGCGGTCGAAACGCCCCGGTCGCCGCAGCGCCTCGTCGATCGCATCGGGACGGTTGGTGGCCGCGATCACCACCACATTGGTCCGCGCCTCGAGCCCGTCCATCAGCGTGAGCAGCTGGGCGACCAGCCGCTTCTCGGCCTCGCCCGGCACGCGGTCGCGCTTGGGAGCGATCGAATCGATCTCGTCGATGAAGATGATCGCGGGCGCGTTGCGGCTGGCCTCCTCGAACACCTCGCGCAGGCGCTTCTCGCTCTCGCCATAGCCCGAGCCCATGATTTCGGGGCCGTTGATGATCGAGAAATAGGCGTCGCTCTCGTTGGCGACAGCCTGGGCCAGCCGCGTCTTGCCGGTGCCGGGCGGGCCGTGGAGCAGGACCCCCTTGGGCGGGTCGACGCCGAGCCGGGTGAACAGTTCGGGATACCGCAGCGGCAGTTCGACCATCTCGCGCAATTGCTTGATGGTGTCCTCCATCCCGCCGACGTCGTCGTAATTGACCGTCGCGCGGCCCCCGGCGGGTTCCTCGAACTCGGCGCGCAACTCGACCTCGGTGTTCTCGTCGATATGGACGATGCCCTTGGGCGCGGTCGAGACCACGGTGAGGCGGATCTGGGTGAGCGCATAGGCGGGCGCGTTGAACATCCGGCGCACTTCGGGCGGCATGTTCTGGACCGGCTGCTGCCCGGTGGTGGCGACCAGATCGCCCGCGACCAGCGGCTTCTGGAAGAAATTGCGTTTGAGCGCCTGGGTCGGCCCCTGCAGCCGCATCTCGCGGCTGGCGGGGGCGAACACCACCCGCGTGGCGGGGCGCGATTCGGCAACCGCGATATGGACATGCTCGCCCGAGCCGACCTCCGCATTGCCGCGCTGCAGCCCGTCGAGCCGGACCACGTCGAGCGACTGGTCCTCGTCGTAGGCGGGCATGGCGAGCGCTGCGGTCACGCGCTTGCCGGTGATCTGGACGACGTCGCCCTCGGTGATGCCAAGCGCCTGAAATGCGGTCCGCGGGATGCGGGCGATGCCCTGCCCGCTTTCCTCCTGCCGCGCCGCCGCGACCTGGAGCCGGACGGTCTTCTCGTCGATCGCTGCTTCCGCTTCTGCCATGCCCGGTCTCGTTCCTTTGCGTTCTGTCGACAAGGGGCAGATTGGGTGCGCCCTTCACAGATGCAACCGAGCAGGTGGCCGATGGGGTCCGAAAAGCTTGCGCGAGGAAGACCCGGCATGCGGCCCGCCAGCGGATCGCGGACAGAAAAAAGCCCGGCTGGATAAACCGGCCGGGCTTGGAAGTCTTGGGAGAGGATGCCTAAAAGGCAGGGAGACATATGCAGTTGCAGCAATTTTTGTGCAAGTGCGAAAAGAACATTGTTGGTTGCAAGAAGCGCAATAATCGGTTGCAAATGACGCCGCGCCAAGCGCCGTGATCGCCCCCGTGACAGCGCCCCCGCACCTCGCTAAGCCAGCGACATGAACAAGCTCTATCCCGATGCCGCCGCCGCCCTCGAGGGGTTGCTCAAGGACGACATGTTGATCGCCAGCGGGGGCTTTGGCCTGTGCGGCCTGCCCGAACGGCTGCTCGACGCGATTCGCGACAGCGGAGTGAAGAACCTCACCTTCGCCAGCAACAATGCCGGGATCGACAATGAGGGCATCGGCAAGCTGCTGCGGACGCGGCAGGTGCGCAAGATGATCTCCTCCTATGTCGGCGAGAACAAGGAGTTCGAGCGCCAGTTTCTCGCCGGCGAGCTCGAGGTCGAATTCTGCCCGCAGGGGACGCTGGCCGAGCGGATGCGCGCCGGCGGCGCAGGAATTCCCGGCTTCTACACGAAGACCGGCGTCGGCACCCAGGTGGCCGAAGGCAAAGAGGTGAAGAGCTTTGCCGGAGAGGACTACATCCTCGAGCATGGCATCTTCGCCGATCTCGCCATCGTCAAGGCATGGAAGGCCGACGAGACCGGCAATGTGGTGTTCCGCAAGACCGCGCGCAATTTCAACGTCCCCGCGGCGACCTGCGGCAAGATCTGCGTGGTCGAAGTCGAAGAGATCGTCCCCGCCGGAAGTCTCGATCCCGACTGCATCCACCTGCCCGGCGTCTATGTCCAGCGCCTGATCCTGGGCGCGCCCTACGACAAGCAGATCGAGTTCCGCACCGTACGCGAAAGGGAGGCGGCGTGATGCGCCTCTCTCGCGCAACCGCTGTCGCCACAAGCGCCGCGGCCTTGCTGCTCGCCGGTTGCGCCACCACTGCGAGCGAATACGCGGCGCCGATCAGCGAAGCGCCGCGTCCGGCGACACTGGCTGCCGAGGCGCCCGACAGTGTGCGCTGGCTCTATGGTTCGGGCGAAGCGGCAGGCGCCTCGATCCAGGCGTTCCGCGCGCTGTCCGATTATGCGATCACCAAAGCGCGCCAGCGCAGCGTTCCGCAATCGGTGCCGATGGGCCTGCCCGGGGCGAGCGGCGGGGTCGGCCAGCCGCCTTGTCAGGAGGACGACCGGATCAAGCCGCTGGCAGTGGTCTTCGACGTCGACGAGACGCTGCTCCTCAACCTCGGGGCCGAGTATCAGAAGATCATGTCGGGCGGCTCTTTCGATCCGGCGCTGTGGGACGAGTGGGAGCGCAGCGGTTCTCCGGGGGCTGCGCCGGTGCCCGGTGCCGTGACCGCCGTGAGAGCCTTGCGGGAGGCCGGAATTACGCCGGTCTTCAACACCAATCGCGAGGCCGCCAATGCCGAGCAGACCGAAGCGGCGATCGCGGCCATCGGGCTCGGCCCGGCAGTGCACGGCGAGACGCTGTTCCTGCGCGGTGACGACGCGACCGGCAGCCGCAAGGACACCCGCCGTGCCAAGATCGCCGAGAGCTATTGCGTGATTGCACTGGTGGGGGACAATCTGGGCGATTTCGCCGATGTCTTCAACGAACCCGCTCTGGGCGTGCAGGAACGACGCCGGCTCGCCGGGCGCGGACAGTTCGCCACGCTCTGGGGCAATGGCTGGTTCCTGCTGCCCAACCCGGTCTACGGCGCGTCGATCCGCGGAACATTGGGCGAGGTGTTCCCGTCCGAAGCCCGCTGGACGCCCGGGATAAAAGAGCGGGCCGCCCCCGCCATCATGAACGAAGGCAATTGAGATGAGCGACACAAACACCGCCAGCGGGTGGACGCGCGACCAGATGGCCGCGCGCGCCGCGCAGGAGCTCGAGGACGGCTATTACGTCAATCTGGGCATCGGCATCCCGACGCTGGTCGCGAACCATATCCCCGAGGGCATGCATGTCACGCTGCAAAGCGAGAACGGGATGCTCGGCATCGGCCCCTTCCCCTATGAGGGCGAAGAAGATGCCGATCTCATCAATGCCGGCAAGCAGACCATCAGCGAATTGCCGCATTCGGCCTATTTCGACAGCGCCACCAGCTTCGGGATGATCCGCGGTGGGCATATCGACCTGACCGTCCTGGGCGCGATGGAAGTGGCCGAGAACGGCGACATCGCCAATTGGATGATCCCGGGCAAGATGATCAAGGGGATGGGCGGCGCGATGGATCTGGTCGCGGGGGTCAAGAAGATCATCGTGGTGATGGACCACACCGCCAAGGACGGCAGCCCCAAGTTCATCCCGCAATGCACCCTGCCGCTGACCGGGACCGATGTGGTCGATATGCTGGTCACCAATCTCGGCGTGTTCCGGCGTCCGGACCATTCCAGCCCGTTCCAGCTGGTCGAACTCGCACCCGGCGTGACCGAGGACGACATCGCCAGGAGCACCAGCGCGCACTACGAGGTCGCGCTCGAGGCGAACTGATGAAGGGGGCCATGGCGGTCGCCGCGCTGATCGCGATCGTGGCGCTTGGCGTCGCGATCGCCGTCACCTCGCCGCCCAGGCTTCTCTCCCTGTTCGATGCCGCGGCCGGCGGCGGCGCAGGCACCGAGCAGACGGGTTCCGCCATCGCGTTTGGCGAACACGGCCAGAGGCTGGACGTATGGGCACCCGACCGGGGGAGCGAGACCCCGCGCCCGGTGGTCGTGTTCTTCCACGGTGGCGGCTGGGTGAAGGGCGACCGCGAGGCCTATGCCTTCGCCGGGCGGGCTTTCGCCAGGAAGGGCTTCCTCGTGGTCGTGCCCGATTATCGCAAGGTGCCGGACGTACGCTTTCCCGCCTTCATCGAGGACGGAGCTGACGCGGTCCGCTGGACGCACGACAACATTGCCCGCTTCGGCGGCGATCCGGAGCGGATCGCGCTGGTGGGCCATTCCGCGGGTGCGCATACTGCGGTCACGCTGGCGCTCGACCCCCGGTGGTTGCAGGCGGCGAATGTCGCACCCGGCACCGTCAAGGCGGCAATCGGCCTTTCGGGCCCTTACGATTTCTACCCTTTCGACAAGAAGCGTTCGATCGATGCGATGTCCCGCTGGCCACAGCCGCGCGACACCCAGCCGATCGCCTTTGCGCGGGCCGACGCTCCGCCGCTGCTAGTCGCCACCTCGAGCGAGGACGACGTGGTCCGGCCATATAACGCGATCAACCTCGCCGAGCGTCTGCGCGAGGTCGGCGCGCCGGTCGAGTTCGAAAACTACCGGGGACTCGGCCATGAAGACGTGGTCATGGCACTCTCCAAGCCGTTTCGCGACAAGGCGCCGGTGCTCGATCGCAGCGCCGCGTTCCTCGAGGAAGCGCTGCGCTAGCTGCCGGGTTGACCGATGGCACACTCTGGCCCAGCGAAGCGGCCATGTGGCTCGATCGACCCCGCAATCCCAATGCTCCGCTCGCCGGGCTCAAGGTCCTTGAATTGGCGCGCGTGCTGGCCGGCCCGTGGACCGGACAGATCCTCGCCGATCTGGGCGCCGACGTGATCAAGGTCGAGAGTCCCGAGGGCGATTCGACGCGCCAGTGGGGACCGCCGTGGGTCGAGCATGAGGGCGAGCGGACCGCCGCCTACTACCATGCCTGCAACCGCGGCAAGCGCGGGATCGTCGCCGATTTTCGCAACGCCGACGACCTTGCGCGGCTCAAGGGTCTGGCCGCCGAAGCGGATGTGGTGATCGAGAATTTCAAGCCGGGCACGCTGGACAAGTTCGGGCTCGATTACCCCGCGCTCGCCGCGGCGAACCCCGCGCTGGTCTATTGCTCGATCACCGGCTTCGGGCAGGACGGCCCGCGCCGCGACGAGCCGGGCTACGACTTCGTGGTCCAGGGGATGAGCGGCTTCATGGCTCTGACCGGAGAACCCGAGGGTGCGCCGATGAAGATGGGGATCTCGGTCAGCGATCTGTCCTGCGGGATCTGGGCGGCCAATGCGGTGCAGGCGGCGCTGTTGATGCGCCACCGCACCGGCAAGGGCCAGTGGATCGACATGGCGCTGATGGACTGCTCGGTGGCCATGCTTGCCAACCAGGCGCTGAGCCATTTCGCCACCGGGGAGAACCCGCAGCGGATGGGCAATGCGCATGCGCAGGTCGGGCCTTATGGCGTCTATCCGGTCGCGGACGGCCATGTAATCCTGGCCCCGGCGAACGACGGGCTGTTCCACAAGCTGATGACGCTGCTCGGCCGCGCCGAACTGGCGCAGGATCCGCGCTTCGCCAGCAATGGCGGGCGGATCGAGCACCGCGCGCCGCTCGAAAGCGCCATCGCCGAGTCGACTTGCGGCTGGAGCCAGACCGAACTGCTGGCGGCTTGCCGCAACGCGGGAGTCCCGGCGGGGCCGATCAACGATCTCGACGCGGTCTTCGCCGACCCGCAGGTTCAGGCGCGCGGGCTGAAGATCGAACTCGACGGGATGCCGGGCGTGCGCAGCCCGTTCAACTTCTCAGGAGCGGAACTGGCGCTCGATCGTCCCAGCCCTCGCCACGGCGAGCATCAGAGCGACTGACCCGACGCACGGGTCGGGGCGCCCGCGTCAGGACTTGACCGCAGCCTTCAGGGCCTCGACCAGATCGGTCCGCTCCCACGGGAACAGATCGCCTTCCGGGGTGCGCCCGAAGTGGCCATAGGCCGCGCTCTGGCGGTAGATGGGCTTGTTGAGCCCTAAGTGCGTGCGGATGCCGCGCGGGGTCAGCCCGCCCAGCGTCTCCAGCGAGCGGATCGCCTCCTCGAGCGCGGGCTCGTCCACCGTCCCGGTTCCATGCGTATCGACATAGAGCGACAGCGGCTGCGACACCCCGATCGCGTAGGAGAGCTGGATCGTGCAGCGCGTCGCAAGCCCGGCGGCGACGATGTTCTTGGCCAGATAGCGGGTGATATAGGCGGCCGAGCGATCGACCTTGGTCGGATCCTTGCCGCTGAACGCGCCGCCGCCATGCGGTGCCGCGCCGCCATAGGTGTCGACGATGATCTTGCGGCCCGTGAGCCCGGCGTCGCCATCGGGGCCGCCGATCTCGAAGGCGCCGGTGGGGTTGATGTGCCAGACGGTTTCGTCGCTCAGCCAGCCCTTGGGGAGGATTTCGCCCACCACGCGCTTCACGTAAGCTTTGAGTTCGGCTTCCTTGTCGCCCTCGTGATAACCCTTGGCGTGCTGAGTCGAGACCACCACCGCGGTGCAGGCGACCGGCTTGCCATTGCGATACCGCAGCGTGAGCTGGCTCTTGGAATCGGGCTCCAGGAAAGCAGCCTCGCCGCTCTTGCGATCGCGCGCGAGGCGGTGGAGGATCTTGTGGCTGTAGTCGAGCGGGGCGGGCATCAGATCGGGGGTCTCGTCGCAGGCGAAGCCGAACATGATCCCCTGATCGCCCGCGCCCTCGTCCTTGTTGCCGCTGGCATCGACGCCTTGCGCGATCTCGCTCGACTGGCCGTGGAGGCGGTTTTCCAGCACCAGCGTTTCCCAGTGGAACCCGTCCTGGACATAGCCGATCTCGCGCACGGTCTCGCGCACCACCCGTTCTATTTCATCGCGGGCACCTTCGACCCAGTCGCCGTTCTCGAACACGCCGCGGCAACGGATTTCGCCCGCCAGCACCACGCGCTGAGTGGTCGTCAAAGTCTCGCAGGCGATCCGCGCTTCGGAATCCTTGGACAATAGCAGATCGACCACGGCGTCGGAGATCTGGTCCGAAACCTTGTCGGGATGGCCTTCCGAGACGCTCTCGGAGGTGAAGAGAAAATCACTGCGCATTGAATTCTCGATATAAGGAAAGCTTTATGTCTGGCTTTCTACCTAGCCCCGCCGCCGCCGCGTCGCAACCAGCCAGATCAGGAAAAAGCCCAGCGCCCAGATTGCCGTCAGCCAGTGGCCCAGGCGCGCGAAGGGCGTCGCGGAGAGGGCTTGCGGCACCTGGGTGTCGATCCGGTCGGCGCGGTTCATGCCGATATGGCTGCGCACCACCCCTCGGGAGTCGATCACTGCGCTGATCCCGGTCGTGGTCGAGCGCAGCACCGGCAGCCCCTCCTCGATTGCGCGCATCCGCGCCTGCGCGAGATGCTGCGGCGGACCCCAGAAACCGAACCAGCCGTCGTTGGAGGGATTGAAAATATAGTCGGGGCGGTTCGCCGGATCGACCGTCTCGCCGGAGAACACGATCTCGTAGCAGATCTGCATCCCCGCCTCGCCCCAGGCGCCCAGATCGACGGTCTGCGCGCCGGGACCGGGAATGAAATCGAGCGTCCCCGCCACCAGCCGGGTCAGGCCCAGCGGCTCGAGCAGCCCGCGCATCGGCAGATATTCGCCGCCGGGCACCAGATGGGCCTTGGCGTAAGAGCCGACGATGGCGCCCTCGTCGTCGATCGCGGTGATCGAATTGTAGGCGCCGAGGGCGCGCGGATAGCCGGGCTGCTGCTCGCCGATCTCGAGATCGACCGCCCCGGTCAGCAACAGCGAATCGGGCCCGATCACGCGCGCGATCCGGCGGCGCGACAGCAGCGGATCGCCGCCCGCGGTCATGCGGTCGTAGTAGCGCTGCGGATATCCGGGTTCGAGATAGTCGGGGACTGCGCTTTCCGGCCACAGCACCAGCCGCTGCGCGAAGCTGCGCTCCGGGCGGCTGAGCCGCGCCAGCCGCAGAAACTGTTCTTCGTATTTGCTGGCGTCGTTCATCTCTTCCTGCCGCAGATCGGGCTGGACCAGCGTCAGCGCCAGCGGCCCAGGCCGGGCGGCGGGCTGCGGGAGATACATCGCCAGGACGGCGACCAGAGCGGCCCCGCCCAGCGGCAACCATTTGCGCGTCGCCACCAGCCATTGCGCCAGCCCCGCGAGCAGGATCACCAGCCCCGATAGCGCATAGGTTCCGGTGTAGGGCAGCAGCAGGGCGATGCCGGGCCGCTCGTAGGGACCGAGCAGCATCAGTGACAGCGGGCCCCAGGCATAACCGGAGAACACCCAGCTTCTCAGCCACTCTCCCGAGATCCAGGCCGCAGCGAGCAACAGCGTGAAAGGGAGGGCGTCAGGTCTGCGGGCCAGCGCTTTTGCAACACCTGCAGCGAGCGCGGGATAGATGGCGAGATAGAGCGATAGCAGCGGAACCGCGACCCAGCCGAGCGCCGCGGGCATCTCCGCCTGATGGGTGAAGGCGGTGGCTATCCAGTTGTTGGTAAGAGAGAAATGCGCGACGCCGAACAGCCAGCCGCGCATCGCCGCCTCGCGCCAGCCCTGCGCGCCGAGCAGCAGCCAGACCAGCCCCGCCACCCCGGCGATCCCGACCGGCCAGAGCCCCAGCGGCGGATAGCCCAGCGCCGCGAGGACGCCGCACAGCAGCGCAGTCCAGCGCGGGTGTTCGCTCGAGATGCGGACGATCCGCTCCATCGCCCTGCCGGTCTTGCGAGGCGCCGGGCCTAGCCCGCCACGCTCAGCTTGGTGCTGCTGCCGTCGGCCGCCGGTTTGCGGCGGCGGCGCGGAGCCGGCTTGTCTTCGGACGAGGTGTCATCCTCCGCCGAGAAGGACGGCGGGAGCGCCGCGGCATCGATTTCGCCGCCGCCAGTCTTGACATCGGTCTTGGTGCCGGGTTCGACAGCGGCTTCGGGCTTGCGGCGGCGCGCAACGCGCTTCTTCGTGCGCTCGGCCTGCTCTTCCTTCTCGTCGCGGGAGAAGGGGTTGTCGTCCGCTTCGTAGCGGTCGCCTTCATTGCCCTCGCTGGGGCTGCGGCCGTCGCGATCATTGTCGTTGCGATCGTCGCGCTCGTTGTCATTGCCGTCGCTGTTGCCGCGATCGCCATCGTTGCGGTCCCGGCCGGAGCGCGGCGAACCGTCCTGATCGTCCCTCCGGGCACGCGGGCGGCGAGGATTGCTGGCGGCATTGCCGCCCGCGGTGTTGCGGCGGCGGTTGTCGTTCTCGCTCTCGGAATCGTCGCTGTCGTTGTCGCTGTCGTCCGACTGGCTGCGCTCTTCGGAGCGCTTGCCGCGCGCCTCGTCCATGCGCGCCTTGTTATCGGCGATAACGCGGAAATAGTGATCGGCGAACTGGAGGTAATACTCCGCCTGGACGCGGTCGTCGTTATGCTGGGCGTCCTGGGCCAGCTTCTTGTACTTGTCGAGCATCTGCGGCGCGTTGCCCCGCGCGCGATTATCGATCCGGTTGGACTGGTTGCCGCCGCCACCGCCGCCACCGCCCTGGCCGCGGTTGGGACTGTTGTTGTTGCGACCGCGGCGCCGATTGTTGTTGTTGTTGCGGTTGGTGTTGTGATTGCTGTTCAAGGGTATCCGTCCTCAATTGTGGCGCGGCGCGAACCCCCGGGTTCGCCTATGGCCGCATGCCCCCTCGCGCACTTGCCCCGGGCAAGCCGCCTGCTCCTTTCTCATGCATGGTATGCGGGGCCTGAACCTCGCACCAGAACTGCAATTTAGGAGCTTGGACCACCGGGACGGACATGCCGCGCTCCGGAGGTCTGGTCAGAGAGGTAAGGACTGCACGCCGCTTTGCCAAGCCTTTTATGTCAACAACAGGGCGCGGGGGCGGTCGGCGAGATCGCGGTGGAGCGCAGCGGCGAATCCGGCGGCACCGGCAAGCTCCCCCACCGCAGCGGCCTGGCTCGACCCGATCTCGAGAATCGCGGGCGCTCCCGGGGCCAGCAACCCGCGCAGAGCGGGGATCAGCACGCGGTAATCGTCGAGACCCTCGGCGCCGGCGAACAGCGCGCGGCCCGGTTCGTGGTCGCGGACCGAGGGGGCGAGCTCGGCATCCTCCTCGACATAGGGCGGGTTGCACAGGATCAGGTCGTAGCACCCGAGACCCTCGGTCCAGCGCTCCTGCCGCCAGTCCTCCAGCCGCATGACCACCCTGTCGCCCATCCCGAGCGCAGCGGCGTTTTCCTGCGCGACCGCAAGCGCGGCTTCGCTCGCATCGATGCCGACGCCCTCGGCCCGCGGCCACAGCGACAGCGCGGCGAGCAGCAGCGCGCCCGTGCCGGTGCCGAGATCGAGGATCCGCGCCGGGGGCTCCCGATCCGCGAACCATTCGCGTGCCGCCTCGATCAGCGTCTCGCTGTCGCCGCGCGGGATCAGCGTGTCGCGGGTAACCCTGAGATCGAGCCCATAGAATTCCTGCCGTCCGAGAATATGCGCCACCGGCTCGTGCCGCGCGCGGCGTTCGACCAGCGCTGCGAAGCCCACCGGCACAGCATCGCGCATATGGTGCAGCAGTAGGTCGGAACGGGTGGCCCCGAGCACGTGCGCCATCAGCAGTTCGGCATCGAGCCGCGCGGTGTCCGAACCCGCCGCCAGTCGCTCGGCGGCACCGCGGATCGCCTCGCCCACGCTGGCCCCCTCTTGGTTCACTCGCTCATCGCCGCCAGCCGCTTGGCCTCGTCCTCGCCGATCAGCGCATCGATCAACTCGCCCAGCCCCGGTCCGGCGATGATCTCGGGCAGCTTGTGCAGCGTCAGCCCGATGCGGTGATCGGTGACCCGGCCTTGCGGGTAATTGTAGGTGCGGATCCGCTCGGAGCGGTCGCCGCTGCCGACCATCGCCTTGCGCGCCTCTGCCTCGGCGCCCTGCGTCGCCTCGCGCTGCGCCTCGTAGAGCCGCGCGCGCAGGACCTGCAGCGCCTTCTCCTTGTTCTTGTGCTGGCTGCGCCCGTCCTGGCAGGTGACGACGGTGCCGGTGGGAAGATGGGTGATCCGGATCGCCGAATCGGTGGTGTTGACGTGCTGCCCGCCCGCGCCCGAAGCGCGGTAGGTGTCGATCTTGAGGTCCTTGTCCTCGAGATGGACATCGACCTCGTCCGCCTCGGGCAGCACCGCGACGGTCGCCGCCGAGGTGTGGATCCGCCCGCCGCTCTCGGTCTCGGGAACGCGCTGGACGCGGTGGACCCCGCTCTCGAACTTGAGCTTGGCGAACACGCCGGTGCCGGCGACATTGGCGACGATTTCCTTGAACCCGCCGACCTCGCTCGCGCTCATGCTGACCGGCTCGACCTTCCAGCCGTTCTCGGCGGCGTAGCGCTCGTACATGCGGAACAGATCGCCCGCGAACAGCGCCGCCTCGTCGCCGCCGGTGCCGGCGCGGATCTCGAGCATGGCGGGCTTGGCATCCGCGGAGTCGCGCGGCAGCATGGCGAGCGCCAGCTCGCGCTCGGCCTCGGGGAGGCGGGCGCGGATCGCCTCGAGTTCCTCTTCCGCCATCGCCTTCATCTCGGGATCTTCCAGCATGGCCTGCAGCCCGGCGATCTCCTCGCGCGCGGCGCGGACCTCGGCGGCCACCCGGGCGACCGGCTCAAGCTCGGCATAGTCGCGGCTGGCGGCGACGAATTCATCGCCCGCCAACGTCCCCGAGGCGAGCCGCGCCTCGATCTCGGCCAGGCGGCGCCCGATCTGGTCCAGCCGTTCGGCGGGGATGCTCATGTGCGGGGAGCCCGATGAGGGTGACACAGGGTGACAAGGGCGTCACCCGCGCCCCAGCTTGGAGGGTGGCTCAGGGCGACGGCGGCGCCGCCCGGGCCCGACAGGGCAATATCATAGAAGAACAGTAACATAGGGGGCGTTTTCATTGGCGTAGGTGGCAGATCGGGAGGGTGTTGGTTGCTCCGCCGGCGAGCAAGCGATCGAAATGCGCGCGGCGGCCCCCGCAATGCCAAACCTGCCGCGCGTAGGAAAGGCCTTTCGCTACGACCGCGCCGTCATGCCGCTCCCGAACCGAGATCGTGTGTGCGCCCAACTTCACCTACTCGTCATGCTGAACTCGTTTCAGCATCCAGCTTGCCCCACGCTCGGGTGGCGCGGGAGGAGAGATGGACCCTGAAACGAGTTCAGGGTGACGGTTGGGGAGGAGGCGCCTCGTTCACCCCATTCGTCATCCCGTCCCCCGAGCCGAGATCCCGCTGCTTCCGGCGCTGCGCCAAAGGAAGCGGGACCCCGGATCAAGTCCAGGGTGACGATTGGGTGGGCGTGGTTAGGAACAGCGAGGCTCGCTTGGCGCGGATGGCGCGGGTAGCGCCCAACTTCACCTACTCGTCATGCTGAACTCGTTTCAGCATCCAGCTTGCCCCACGAGCGGATGGCGCGGGAGGAGAGATGGACCCTGAAGCGAATTCAGGGTGACGGTTGGGGAGGAAGCGCTTCGTTCGCCCCATTCGTCATCCCGGCCGCCGAGCCGGGATCCCGCTGCCTTCGGTGCTGCGCCGAAGGAAGCTGGACCCCGGGTCAAGTCCGGGGTGACGGCCAAAGGGTCAAGCCGGCGGCCTGCCGATCGCCGCGAGGATCCGGGCGTCGTCGCCCTCGCCCGAGATGCCGTGATAGCCGCGCTCGTCGACGCGCAGGATGTGCTGCGGGTTCTGCTTCACCGCCTTGTCGTAGCGCTTCTTCGGCGAGCCGGTCGCCATGATCTCGGCGCTCACGCCGCTGTTACGCAGCCGCGAGAGCAATTCCATCGCAGCCGCCATGCCGGCGTCGTTCTCGACCAGCACCATGGCCTCGAGCCCGTCCGGCGCCTTCTCCCCCACCAACATCGCCAGCCGCTCGATCCCTGCGGCCCAGCCCACCGCTGGTGTGTGGGGCCCTCCAAGTGAATACATCAGTCCATCGTAGCGTCCGCCGCCCAGAATGGTGCTCTGGCTGCCGAGCGCGGCGGCCGCCGCGCTGCCTTCGTCGGGCACGAATTCAAACGCAGTGTGGCGGTAATAGTCGAGCCCTCGCACGAGATTCTCGGCTCGGGCCCAAGCGACACCCGCAGCATCAAGCCCGCTCGTGACCTGCTCGAAGAAGGCGAGCGCCTCGTCCGACAAAAACGCGTCGATCTTCGGCGCATCGGCGACGAATTTGCGGTCGCGCGGGTCCTTACTGTCCAAGATTCGCAGCGGATTCTTCTCGAGTCTTTCCTGTGAATCCTCAGAGAGATGCGGTCGATACAACTCGAAGTAATCAATCAAAGCGCGGCGCCAAACCTCTCGACTGTGAGCATCGCCGAGCGTGTTGAGCTGGAGCGTAACGCCGGCGATCCCGAGCTCGCGCAGCAGCTGGTCGGCCATCGCCAGCAGCTCGACATCGGCCTGCGGCTCGCCCGCGCCGATGATCTCGGCGTCGATCTGGTGGAACTGGCGGTAGCGGCCCTTCTGCGGGCGCTCGTAGCGGAACAGCGGGCCGTGGGTCGCGAGCCTGAGCGGGGCGTGCTGCTGCCAGCCGTTGGTGAGATAGGCGCGAGCGATACCGGCGGTGAATTCGGGTCGGAGGGTCAGCGATTCCCCGCCGCGATCCTCGAAGGAATACATCTCCTTGGAGACGATATCGGTGGTCTCGCCGATCGAGCGTGCGAACACCTCGGTCTTCTCGAGCACCGGCATTTCGGCGCGGCGGAAGCGGTAGAGCTTGCGCACGCGCTCGAAGGTCTCGACCACGAAAGCGAAGGCTTCGGCGTCGGGGCCGAAGATGTCCTGCGTGCCGCGGATCGCCTGTGGGGTGTTGGATGTTTTCGCCATGGCGCGCGATTAGGCGGCGATTGGTTCTTTCGCAATCCCGCTGCGCCCGCTAGAGGCGCGGCGTTTCAGCAGCCATGTCGGCTGGGGGCGGCTCCGGCCCATTCCCCTCCCAATCATCCGAAATGGCCAGCCACCCGAGACGGTCCCGGTCGCGCGATCGGGTCGCCTGCCGGGCGAGCGGGCCGGTACCGAGCGAGCAGAACCATGCGTATCGACAAGATTTCCACCGGCGACAACGTGCCCGACAGCCTCAATGTGATCATCGAGGTCCCGACCGGCGGCGAGCCGGTGAAATACGAGTTCGACAAGGATTCGGGCGCGCTGTTCGTCGACCGCATCCTCCATACGCCGATGCGCTACCCGGCCAATTACGGCTTCGTGCCGCACACGCTCTCGCCCGATGGCGATCCGCTCGACGCGCTGGTGATCGCGCGCAGCCCCTTCATCCCCGGCTGCGTGGTGCGCGCCCGGCCGATCGGGGTGCTCCACCTCGAGGACGAGCATGGCGGCGACGAGAAGCTGATCTGCGTGCCGGTGGACACCACCTTCCCCTATTACACCGATGTCGCCGAAACCAAGGACCTGCCCTCGATCATCTTCGAGCAGATCGAGCACTTCTTCACCCACTACAAGGATCTCGAAAAGGAGAAGTGGGTGCGGGTCGGCAAATGGGGCGATGCCGCCGAAGCCAAGCGGATCGTGCTGGAATCGATCCAGCGCGAGAAGGATGCCAAGACTGCCCAGGCCGGCAGCGAGAGCTGACCGGGCAGGCGGTTATTCGACCGGGCGGGAGGAATCCAGCAGGTCCGTCTCGCCCGCTCCCGCCGCGCGTTCGGCCTCGACCATCTGCGCGACCTCGTCCGCGGGGCGCAGATCCTCGTGGGGCAGCGCCGGCGCGGCGGCGGGTTCGCTCGCGGGGCCGGACGCCGGCGAACGGCGCGGCTGTGCGGGACGCTCGGCGGCGTTGATGTTCTCGAACGGCACCGTGGCGGAGCGAGGGTCGAGGCGCAGCCGGTAGATCGGCTCGGGCAGTGCGAAACCGCCTGCCTCCAACGCCTGCTTGACCGCGGGGATCGCCTGGCTCTGGGTCTTGAACCAGTCGCTTTCGTTCTGGTCGATCCAGCCCAGGAAGCGGATCACCACATTCGATTCGCCGACCTCGACGATCCGACCCTCGGGCGGCGGGTCCTTGAGCACGAAGGGCAGTGCCGCCAGCGTGTCGCGGCCCAGAATCCGCGCCGCGCTGGCATCGTCGTCGGCGTCGACCCCGAGATCGAACTGGAACCGGCGCTGCGGGTTGCGGGTGAAATTGGTGATCACCGCCTTGAACACGTGCGCATTGGGAATGCGCAGATGGTTGCCGTCGAGCGTCATCAGCACGGTGGCGCGGCTGGTCAGCCGGATCACGCGGCCCTCGAGGTCGCCGATCATCACCCATTCGTTCGCGCGGAACGGCTGGCGCAGGCTGAGCATCAGCGAGGCGACGTAATTCTCGATCGTGTCGCGCATCGCGAAACCCAGCGCGATGCCGATCACGCCCGCGCCGCCCAGCACCGCACCCATCAGCGTCCCCGCGCCTACCATGTCGAGCGCGACCACGATGCCGAGCACTACCGCGGCGAAGCGGATCGCGCTGGCGATCAGCTCGGCAAGGAAGGGATTGGGGGTGACGCGGCGCCACAGCGCGGTGAATCCCGCCAGCAGATAGCCGAGTGCAACGATCGTCAGCGCGACCCCGACCGCAATCGCGAGCAGCGGAAGCAGGCCGGCCAGATCGTCGATCCGCTCGCCGATTCCCGCCAGTCCGTCCAGCGAGGCGCCGACCGAAACATCGCGCTCGATCGCGTTCTCGACCGTCACCACACCCGAGACGCGTCCGGCGATCGCTTCGGCGCGGGCGATGTCCTCCTGCGTCGGGACCGTCCCCGAAAGCGCCACCACGCCCTGGCTGGCGGCGACATCGACGCCCGCGAAGGCGGGGAGTTCGCGAAAGATGCCGCGGATCCGCGACGCGATCCGTGCATCCGAGCCGCTGTCCTGCGTGTCCTCGATCGTCTGCGGCGGCGCGGAGGCCTCGGCGGCGGGGGTCGCAGGGGTCTCCAGCGTGGGCAGCATCGCCCAGGCTGGGCTTGCCGCCAGCAGCAGCAGCGGGGCGAACAACCGCGCGGGCAGCATGGACGGCAGGCAGCGGATCATCCGCCCGCCACCGTCATCCCGTCCACGCGCAGCGTCGGCACGTTGACCGAATGGATCATCTCGAGGTCATCCGCAGCCCCCAGCGCGCGGAACATGGCGAGCAGATTGCCGGCGATGGTGATCTCGGCCACCGGCCCGGCGATTTCGCCATCGATGATCCGGAAGCCGTTGGCGCCGCGGCTGTAGTCGCCGGTGACCATGTTGACGCCCTGCCCGAAGACGCTGGTGATCAGCACTCCGTCGGCAATGTCGGCGATCAACTCGCCGCGCGTGAGCGCGCCGGGTTCGAGATGGATGTTGCTCGCCGAGACACCGGGCGAGCCGCCCCCGCCGCGTGCGGCGTGGCCGCTGAGCGGCGCGCCGAGCTGGCGCGCGGAGGCCGAATTGGTCAGCCAGCCGAAGATCCGCCCGTCCTCGACCAGCGCGCGCGGCACGGTGGGCAGGCCCTCGCCGTCGAAGGGCCGCGAACGCAGGCCGCGGGGACGATGCGGGTCCTCGACGATGCGGATCGCCGGATCGAACAGCTCGTCGTCCTCTTTGCCCAGCAGAAAGCTCGATTTGCGCGCCGCCGCCGGCCCGCTCATCGCGCCCAGCAGATGGCCGATCAGCCCGCCGCCGACGCGCGGATCGAACACCACCGGGACTTGGCCGCTGGGCATCGAGACCGGGTCGAGCTTGGCGACGGCGCGGCGCCCGGCCTCGGCGCCGATTTCGGCGGGCGCGGGCAGGTCGGCGCGGTGGCGCGCGCTGCGATAGTCGTGATCGGTCTGCATCCGGCTGCCTTCCCCCGCGATCACGCTGGCGGAGAGACTGTGCCCGGTCGCCTCGTAGCCGCGCGCGAAACCGTGCGAGGTGACCAGCGCGGCGACCGAATGCGAGAAGCCGGCGCTGCCGCCGTTGGAGTTGGTTACCCCCGGGATCGCGCGCGCGGCATCCTCGGCCTCGAGCGCGGTTTCGCGCAAGGTCTCGGGGCTCGGCTCGCGGGGGTCTCGCAGCTCGAGATCGGGAGTCTCGCCAGCAAACAGGCGATTCTCGGGTGCGAGGCCGGAATAGGGGTCTTCGGGCGCCAGCCTTGCCATCGCCAGCGCGCGCTCGGCCAGTTCCGCGAAGCTGCCGGGCGAGAAATCGCTGGTGTTGATCGAGGCCGAGCGCTGCCCGACGAAAACCCGCAACCCGATCGACTCGCTCTCGGAGCGCTCGACCTCCTCGAGCTTGCCGAGCCGGATCGAGACGCTTTCGGACGCCTGGGCGCTTGTCATCGCATCGGCGGCATCGGCGCCCAGTCGGCGCGCGGTTTCGACCAGATCGGCGCAGCGCGCGATCGCGGTTGCGGCGTCGATCATGGGGTGGGAATTCCGGAACCTGTCATGCCGGTCCGGGTAGGTCGCCGCGCCGCTCTTGGCAATTCCCGCCGAGCTTCGGCTCCGGCGCGTTGGCGTTCAGAAGATCGTTTTGAACAGCGCAGTCATCAGCACCGGCAGGCCGATCGCCAGCACCCACAGTGCGATCTGGTCGCGGCGGAAAGCACCGCCCAGCTGCGGGTCATGCGCTGCGGCGTCGCCCAGATTGATCCAGCGCCGCTCGAACCACCGGCAGGCGGGGATGATCGCACCGACGAGGAATACCAGCGCGACATAGGGAAGGATCGAGGAGAAACCCGCCTTGAGCGCATTGACCGTCATGAATATCTGCATGCCGGTGTAGACGATCAGCGCCAGCGCGACATTGTCGCTCATCGACTTGCGCCAGTCGCGAGTCTGCGCTGCGTGGTAGCCCGTGGTATGCGCGCTGACCTTGTGGTCCCGTGCGCGGCTCTCGATCGCCCTGTTCATCGGTGCGTCTCCATTTTTCCTGTCCCGGGGGTATTTATTCCAGAATTGCGCGAGTTGCGCAAGTTGTGGCGCAGGACCTGTCGGGTACCGACACGATGTTGCGCGGCGGCGCTCGCAGGCCGGGCTCGCCTAGCCGCTATCCGGCCAAACGCACGCGGTGCACGACCAGCGGGGTTTTCACCCCCGTCTGCCATGCTAAAGCTGTCCCATGGCCGCCGATACCGCCCCCCCCGCCCTGGAGCCCGATCACCTCGCCGAGGAAGCGCTGGTCGAAGCCGCGCCGCCGCTGCCGGCCGGCGATCTGGATGGCGAGCTTGGCGGCGGGCTCGAGGTCGTGTCGATCGCCAAGAGCTACGACAAGACCGTCGTGCTGTCGGATATCTCGCTGACCGTCGCCAAGGGCGAGGTGCTGGGCCTGCTGGGCCCCAACGGCGCGGGCAAGACCACCTGCTTCTATTCGATCATGGGTCTGGTGCGCCCCGATGCCGGGCGCATCCTGATGGACGGCGAGGACGTCACCAGGCTGCCGATGTACCGCCGCGCGATTCTGGGCCTGGGCTATCTGCCGCAGGAAACCAGCATATTTCGCGGCATGACGGTCGAACAGAACATCGCCTGCGTGCTCGAGATGGTCGAGCCGGACAAATCCGTGCGCCAGCAGGAGCTCGAGCGGCTGCTCGACGAATTCGGACTGGCCCGGCTCCGCTCCAGCCCCGCCATGGCCCTGTCGGGGGGCGAGCGGCGCCGATGCGAGATCGCCCGCGCGCTCGCGGCCAAGCCGTCGATCATGCTGCTCGACGAGCCCTTCGCCGGGATCGATCCGCTGTCGATCAACGACATCCGCGATCTGATCAAGGACCTCAAGACCCGCGGGATCGGCGTGCTGATCACCGATCACAACGTGCGCGAGACGCTCGAGATCGTCGATCGCGCCTGCATCATCTACGGCGGGCAGGTGCTGTTCGCGGGCACCCCCGAGGCGCTGGTCGCCGACGAGAACGTGCGGCGGCTCTATCTGGGCGAGGGCTTCACCTTGTGAGCGCTTCATCGCCCCTTGAGCTTTAGGGCGCGGCCATGGCGTTGAGCCCGCGTCTCGATCTGCGCCAGACGCAATCGCTGGTGATGACGCCGCAATTGCAGCAGGCGATCAAGCTGCTGGCGCTGTCCAACCTAGAGATCGAGACCTTCGTCGGCGAGGCGCTGGAGAGCAATCCGCTGCTCGATATCGGCGAGACCAGCCACGAGCGCGGCGATTCCGACGGTAGGGGCGATAACGGCGACGGGGGCGACGGCCCCGCCGAACCGAGCGAACACGGCAGCGACGGCGGCTTCGACGGCACCGAGGCGCTCGATATCGCGCCGGGCGCGCTCGACCCCGATGCCGGGCCCGGCGACCAGGGCGATCAGGGCGACTGGGGCCGCGCGGCCAGCTCGGGCGGGATGTCCGAGGAAGGCCCGCCCGATCTCGAGAACCGCGCCAATGGCGACCCCACGCTGGCCGAATATCTCGCCGATCAGATCGGCGCGGCCGCGCATGACGAGCGCGAGGCCTTCGTCGCGGCGCGGCTGATCGGCGAGATCGACGAGGCCGGCTATTTCACCGGCGATCTCTTCGCGCTCGCCGAAGAACTGGGCATCCCGCCGGCAGAGGTCGAGCGCGCGCTCGAACTGATCCATACGCTCGACCCGACCGGGGTCGGCGCGCGCACCCTGAGCGAATGTCTTGCGCTGCAGGCGCGCGAGGCGGACCGCTACGACCCCTGCATGGCGCGGCTGATCGACAATCTCGATCTCGTCGCGGCGGGCGAATTCGCCCGGCTCAAGCGGATGTGCGAGGTGGACGACGAGGATTTCGCCGACATGCTGGCCGAGCTTCGCAGCTACGACCCCAAGCCGGGCTGCCGCTTCGGCGGCGCGGCGCAGTCCTCGGTGGTGCCCGATGTGCTGATCGCTCCGGACGGCGCCGACGGCTGGACGATCCGGATCAACGAGGCGAGCCTGCCGCGGCTGGTGGTCAATCGCGAGTATTTCCTCGAACTGAAGGGCGGCGCGCGCGACAAGCGCTCGCAGTCCTGGCTCAACGAGCAATTGTCCGAGGCCGACTGGCTGATCCGTGCGCTCGACCAGCGGCAGAAGACCATTCTCAAGACCGCCGCCGAAATCGTGAAGCGCCAGGAAGGCTTCTTCCGCCGCGGGGTCTCGGCGATGAAGCCGCTGACCCTGCGCGAGGTGGCCGAGGTGATCGAAATGCACGAGAGCACGGTCAGCCGGGTGACCAGCAACAAATATCTCTCCTGCCCGCGCGGCACTTTCGAGCTAAAATATTTCTTCTCCAGCGGAGTCGCGGCGGCGGATGGCGAAGGCGCGTCCTCCGAGGCGATCAAGGCCCGCATCCGTGCCCTGTGCGACGGCGAGGACAGCAAATCGGTGCTTTCCGACCAGAAGCTGGTCGATCTGCTCAAGGCCGAGGGCTTCGACCTCGCGCGCCGCACGGTGGCCAAATACCGCGAGGCGATCGGCATCGGTTCGAGCGCGCAGCGCCGCCGCGCCAAGAAGCTGGCAAATTACTAGATGCACGCCGGTCCAGGGCGCCGCCGCGCCGGATCGGCTGCCTTCAAACCGCCTGCTTGCCGGGATAGAAGCAGCGCGAACGATACAGAAAAGTTAACGCGTTTTACCCCTCGTTAACCTTTTCCGTTCAGAGCTTGTGTGGTTAATGAGGCGCAACACACCTTACCGCCAGGTTGCGAAATCTTTGGGGCCAAGCCGGGGGACCACCCATGCGTGTATTGCTGATCGAAGACGAACCCACGACCGCCAAGGCGATCGAACTGATGCTGACCACCGAGGGGTTCAACGTCTATCAGACCGATCTGGGCGAGGAAGGCCTCGATCTGGGCAAGCTGTATGATTACGACATCATCCTGCTCGATCTCAACCTGCCCGACATGCATGGTTACGACGTGCTCAAGAAATTGCGCGTCGCCAAGGTGCAGACGCCCGTCCTGATCCTGTCGGGTGTCGCCGAGATGGATTCCAAGATCCGCAGCTTCGGCTTCGGCGCCGACGATTACGTCACCAAGCCGTTCCACCGCGAGGAACTGGTCGCGCGGATCCACGCCGTGGTGCGCCGCTCCAAGGGCCATTCCCAGTCGGTCATCCGCACCGGCAAGCTGGCGGTCAATCTCGATGCCAAGACCGTCGAGGTCGATGGTGCGCGGGTGCATCTGACCGGCAAGGAATACGCGATGCTCGAGCTGCTTAGCTTGCGCAAGGGCACCACGCTGACCAAGGAAATGTTCCTCAACCACCTCTATGGCGGGATGGACGAACCCGAACTCAAGATCATCGACGTGTTCATCTGCAAGCTGCGCAAGAAGCTGAGCCACGCCTGCGCCGGCGAGAATTACATCGAGACCGTCTGGGGCCGCGGCTATGTGCTGCGCGACCCCGACGAAGAGGCCGAAGCGGCCTGAGCCGCCGCGCCACCGAATTTACATCGTCGCCTGGACGAGAACAGACGCCCGGAGCCGCAAGGTCCCGGGCGTTGCCCGTTCTGGTGCGATGAGTTGTGAGGCCGGTTCATGGATGGCGTCGTCGCTGCGCTCCTCGCCACGACGAGGCTGGAGAAGAGGGCACCCCCCCCACCTCTCGTCATTGCGAGCGAAGCGAAGCAATCCATGGCGCAACCCCAAGCTCTCTGGCCCAACCTCTCTAGACGGCCCCCGCCAGACCCCGCTAGGGCGCGCGGCATGACGGCATTCAAGGAAGGCGACCCGACCACGCTGAAGCGGCTCTACGGCCGTTCGATCGGCAAGCCGCTGCGCACCCACCAGCAGGGTCTGGTCGACAATCTGCTCCCCCGGATCGCGGTGCCCGAAGAAGGACCGGTGACCGCCGAGCGCCTGTTCGGCGCGGATCGGCCGCTGCATTTCGAGATCGGCTTCGGCGGCGGCGAGCATCTCGCCTACCGCGCCGACCTGCTCCCCGACCACGGCTTCATCGGCGCCGAGCCCTATATGAACGGCGTAGCGCAGGCGCTGGCGCAGATCGAAGAGCAGAAGATCGGCAACATCCGGCTCCACGCCGGCAATGCATTGGAAGTGCTCGAGCGGGTGCCCGATGGCGCGCTGACCATGGTCTATCTGCTCCATCCCGACCCCTGGCCCAAGAACAAGCACGCCAAGCGCCGGATGATGAACGACGGCCCGGTGCAGATGATCGCCGACAAGCTCAAGCCCGGCGGCGAATTCCGCTTCGGCACCGATCACGCGATCTATCTGCGCCACGCGCTGATGGTGATGCGGCGGTTCGGGCATGTGTTCGAATGGGTGACCGACGGCCCATCGAGCTGGCAGCAGCGCCCCTCGGGCTGGCCCGAGACCCGCTACGAGAAAAAGGCCCGCGACGTCTTCGAGCACGAGGTCTGGTACTTTCGATTCAGACGACGCTAAAGTACGAAATCATTGTAAAACAATGTACTTAGCAGGTTCACCTTACGCTAGAATTGCCTCCATTTCGCCCCTTTTTCCGCTTGCGTGATTGCCCGGTGATTGCCAGAAAAGGGACACGAGGTTTCGGATGGCAACAGGAAAAATCACGAAAAAATCGATAGATGCGCTGGAGCCGAGCAGCTCGAGCCAGCTCCTTTGGGATACGGACCTCAAAGGATTCGGTGCGAAAATCACTCCAGCCGGCTCGATATCCTATGTGCTGCAGTTCCGAATGGGCGGCCGTGAAGCTCGAACAAGACGCTATACTATCGGGGCGCACGGGTCGCCGTGGACACCGACGACAGCGAGAGTGGAGGCGGAACGCCTTCAGTTACTAATTGCGCAAGGTATCGACCCTGTAGACGATGATAAGCAGAGGCGCCGCGAAGCCGTCGATCTCGCATTCGACAACTATGCGTCGCATTTCGCTCGATCCTGCAAGGGTGTTGGCTGGGCGAGGCTCGTTGAACGCGTCATCCGGCTTTACCTTGAACCGGTTATCGGAAAAAAGCCGCTTCCCCGAGTTTCGAGGCCGGATATCGTAGCCGTCCTGGACAATATGCCCGAGCATCAGGTTGCCAATCGCCGGAATGTCTTTGCGGTGATGCGGCGCCTATTCCGATGGGCTGTCAGTCGTGGCGATATCGAGCGCAGTCCTATGGAGGGAATGGAAGCACCACCGCCGGTAAGACCGCGGGATCGCTGGCTACAGGACGACGAGCTTCGACACATTTGGGAGGCAGCTCCCGAATGCTATCTTTGCTTCGGTCCAATTGTCCGCTTGCTCATTGCAACAGGGCAACGCCGCGAAGAGGTTTCAGGAATACATTGGCAAGAGGTTGATCGGAAAGACCGGTTCTGGACGCTACCAGGTTCACGAACAAAGAATAATGAACCAAACGCGATCCCGCTGAACGACCTTGCCGTTGCCGAACTCGATCGGCAGGCAGGTGGCGCAAACTGGCCGAAGAAAGGACGCGTTTTTGCCACGTCAAGCGGGGCAGGCTTTACCGGCTACGCCAAGGGCAAGAAGAAACTGGACGGTCTCATAGAGCAAAAACTTGGCGAGCCATTGCAATCCTGGCGGCTGCACGATCTTCGGCGCACGTTAGCGACCAACTTCCAGCGCCTCGGCGTTCGCTTCGAGGTTACAGAGGCAGTCTTGAACCATGTCAGCGGCTCAAGAGCAGGCGTTGCAGGGATCTACCAACGCCACGACTGGAAAAAGGAGAAGAGAGAAGCGCTCGATGATTGGAATGAGCATCTGGTCCAGATACTGAACGGGTCCGAACAGGCTTGAAGCATATGCTTGAGGAGCTATGCCTTGCAACTCTCAGGTCGATCCCTGTTCCGCGAGCACCGCAATCAGCCGGGAGACGTTCGCGAGGCATTGGTCATGATATCGCCTTAGAGCTTGGACGCGCTTCGACGGAGACGCCAAAGCATTGCCCTCCAGCTCCGCAAGCGCCTCCAGAGCGTTTGGCAGGACGTCAGGCTCCAGCCTTCTTACGATGTGCAATCGGTCGCTAATCAGATCGACCGTCTGTCTTAGAAATCTGTTTTCCGAACCCAAGGCAAAAATCGAAAAAACATCGCCAACGCGGTCAGCGTAGGTGTCGATCGGTGCGGCTAGATCAGCCGTGTCGATTTTCCGTGGTGCTGGATCGGCCACGCTTTCCAAGAGAAGAACATTTACTGCGAGCATGTCGCGCAACGAATGTTCGGTCAGGAGCGTGACCCGGTACCCCTCGCCAGGGGTCAGATCGACAAGACCTTCGCCGACAAGTTGATTGAGGCTGTCTCGCACAGGTGTCATGCTGACACCGAACTCGTCTGCCAATCGCATCGCTTCGAGTTTCTGGCCGATCGGCCAAGTACCCTCCATCAATGCCCTTTTCAGGCGGCGATAGGTCGGTTCCAGGACGTGTGCGGGGCTCATCTCTTGGAGCGACGAGCTTCCGCAAATTCATGGACAGCTGCAAGCTGCTCGGGCCGAAGCGCATCGGTAGCCTGCGGATAATTGGCTACCTCTTCACCGAGCAGAATGGATGGACACTGACCTTCGTAGTTCCCAAGATTCGGCCGGTGCTGCGCATAACCTGCCAATTCAGCAAGTTCGGGCGGAAAATTTCGCGCGACCTCTGGCGGATATGCCAGCCAAAGGTTCTCGTACGGCTTGAGCCAGCCGAGGCTGTAGCCGATCACGACGCCGCGTCGGACGTCTTCGGTCGAGTTTGGTCCAGCACCGTGCACGGTCGAACCAAGAAAGCAGATCGCATCACCTGGCTTGCTTGCCGCAACAATCGGATCACCGAGTTGATCGAGGCTCTCGACAGGACGTTTATGTGTCCCGGGATAGATGCGGGTCGCGCCGTTGGATGAGTTGAAGTCGGTGAGCGGCCAAATGACATTGAGCAGATATTCGTGTTCACCCTTGGCACCGGCCCACATGTCGTGATCGCAATGCGGGAACTGTTCGATCTCGCCGGGATGAATGGCTATTGCCTGGGCCACATTGAGCTGAATTCGGTCGCAAGCCTTACCGAGGACTTCGCGGGCCAGCGAAAGGATGAGAGGCTGCAGAACAAGGTCACAGGCCCAGCGTGAGCGGCGCAACAAACTACCGAAACGCTTCGTGCGAAACCCGTAGAAATCGCCGTGACCCATAGGGGTTTCGGTAAAATCCCGTTCAAGATCTGCATCGAGCGCCGCGATGCTGCTCTGAGGAAGGAGGTCCGGAATGATGCAATAGCCATCCTTCTGCAGCCGTTCGAGCCAATCGATTGATTTGAGATCACTCATGACACCATCTCCGATGCCGCCTCGGCGACCCGATAGACACCTTTTCGATAGATACCGCCGCGAGCGAGATCGTCCGGCGTGTCGCGATCTATATCGATCTGCAGTGCGACAAGGTCCTCACCGTCAATCCTGCAGCCGCCGCCAAGTGTGCGACATCGCCAGCCGAATGTTTCGATTTGGCGGAACCAAGCTCTATTGGCGACAGCGGTGTAGCCCGACAGGCCGGTCTTCAGGGCATGGTCGGCAAGCGCGGTCACAAGTTGGTCGCGTGCCGAGCGGCGCTCAAACCGCGAGAGCGTGGGTTCGATGCAGAAACGCGTGATCTCGCGAAAATCGGACCGAGAGGGTATCGGGCCATCACACAGACAGGGGAATAGCTCCCCGAGAATGTGAGCGCCGTCAGTCCGCAAAAGACGCGCTGAAGCGCGATGACGGCTTTCTCCGTCGGTCAGCACCAAATAGCTCGCAACGGGCGTGTCGAATTGATCGATCTCGTATGCATCATCCAAAACGGGAACATCCCATTTGAGGAGATCGACGAAGACCCGCTTGCGCGCCTCGAACATTGCGCGAAGCGCTGGATCCGAAGGGCAAGCTTGCAGAGAAACTGGGGGGTTTTGCATGGCGGCTACCTGACCTTTGTAAAGACAGGTCGCCTTTCACCAGATCGGAGCGATCGCGGACATACCAAGAACTGGGGATGCTGCGACTTTGAGATGCTCATAATCGTGTCATCGGATGCAGTCGCATCGGCGATGCTAGCTCTGTTCTGTTCCTCTCTTCAAATCATAAATCAGCGAATTTGCGGGCTTTGGCGACGTGAAACCTCAATTGGGCACAACGACCTTATGCCCGTAAAGCGCGTCGATGATGGGGCATTCGGGAACGTCGCCGCCTTCGCACTGAGCCGAGACATCGGCAAGCGTTCGCTCGAGCTTCTTCAGATCAATAATTTTCTGCCGAACGCTCGCTAGATGGCCGTCAGTCAACTCTAAAACCTCACCACAGCTGTAGTCGTGAGAATCGACGAGAGTGAGCAGACTCTTGAGCTCTCCGATCGAGAAACCGAGATCACGGCCACGCAGGATGAAACCAAGCCGCGCTTGGTCATCGCGCGAATAGAGCCTGTGCCCGCTGGCCGTGCGCTCGGGCGGCTTCAGCAGATCGATCTTTTCATAATAGCGAATGGTCTCAAGGTTGCAGCCTGACCGATTGGCCAGTTCGCCTCGCTTAATCATTTTTGATGTCGTCATATGCCGCGTGCCAATTTGTGCTTGAACCTGTAGTAACTACAGAGATTATATTGAACTTCATGGCCGATCAAACGCAAAAGACCTCCCAGAGATTGTTGGCGAGCGGTGGCGCATTGAGTGCGGTATTTGCAGCCTCCTGCTGCATTGCTCCGCTGCTCCTGTTGAGCCTCGGCGTCAGCGGCGCGTGGATCGGCAATCTGACCGCGCTCGAACCCTATAAGTGGATCTTTATTGCTGTAGCGGTCGCTTGTCTGGGCCTCGGATTTTGGCATGTCCATTCCCGAAAAGTCGAGACTTGTGAGGACAGTACATATTGCGCGCGTCCTCAAGCGGGCCTGATCATAAAAAGCGCCCTGTGGCTGGCAACCGCCTTGGTTGCTGCCTCGGCCACGGTCGATTGGTGGGCGCCGCATTTTTATTAGGAGTTAGACGGATGAAAAAAACAATGATTGCCGTTGCTGCGGGATTGGCCATCGCCGGAGCAGGCATTGGGGCAGCGACGCTCATGCCGCAGTCCTCGAACGAGAAACCCGCTCAAAGTCCTGAAACGCTGCAAACGGAAAGCTTCGCCGTTGAAAATATGACCTGCGCGACCTGTCCGATCACGGTGCGGCGCGCAATGGAAGGCGTTGCAGGTGTGCATGATGTGACAATCGATTACGAAGCCAAGACTGCTACAGCGCGTTTCGATCCCGCCAAAACCACCATGCGCGACATCGCCACTGCTTCGACCGAGGCGGGCTATCCCGCCGAAAAACAATTTAGCGGGACCGACCTCTGATGGAATTACAATCCACGCTCACGTGCCCTCAGTGCGGACACCAGGAAATCGAAACCATGCCGACCGACGCATGCTGGTTTTTCTACGACTGCAAGGGCTGCGGAATGAAGCTGAAGCCCAATGCAGGCGACTGCTGTGTCTTCTGTTCGTTCGGCACAGTGCCTTGCCCGCCAATTCAAGAAGCGCGTGCCAATGGCACAAGCGTTGAATGCTGCGGAGGTCAATGAGATGAGCGAACGCAGCTTCGATCTTATCGTACTCGGCGTCGGAATGGCGGCGGTGAATGCCGCGAACAAATGCGCCGCTGCTGGTTGGTCGGTCGCAGTGGTTGACGAACTTCCCTATGGCGGCACCTGCGCGCTGCGCGGCTGCGACCCCAAGAAGATGCTGCGGCGAGGCGCTGAAATCATCGATGGTGCTCGCCTGATGCAGGGCAAGGGTATTGAACCGAATGATATCGCGATCAACTGGCCTGATCTCATCGCCTTCGCCCAGACCTTTACCGACAGAATGCCTGAGAAGATCGAGGGGGGTCTCGAGAGAAATGGCGTCACCACGCTTCACGGGACGGCGCAATTCGTTGGCGAAGACACGATCGAAATCGAGGGCCAAGGGCGTTTCCAAGCAAACCACATCCTGATCGCGACTGGCGCCAAGCCCCGCACGGTGGATATTCCAGGTGCCGAACACCTCACCAACAGCACCGAATTCATGCGGATGGACGCCCTCCCGAAGCGTATACTGTTTATCGGCGGCGGGTTCGTCTCGTTCGAGTTCGGTCATATCGCTGCACGAGCTGGCAGCGAGGTGCAGATCATTGATCGCGGTGACAGGCCATTGAAGGCCTTTGACCCAGACCTCGTCGAAAAGCTTGTAGCACGAGGCGAGGAAATTGGGGTGGGATTGCGTCGGCGCACATCGCTGAAATCGATCGCCACTGACGGCGTCGAATTCATCGTCACTGTCGAAAAGAATGGTGAAACCGAAGACTTGCGCGCCGATCTGGTCGTGCACGGTGCGGGACGCGTGCCTGAAATCGATCGCCTGAACCTGAGCGCTGCCAATATCGAGGCGGGAGACAAGGGAATAGCAGTCAATGAATATTTGCAGAGCCTGTCCAACCCCAAAATCTACGCCGCAGGCGATGCGGCCAACACGCATGGGCCTCCGTTGACACCTGTCGCGGTATTCGAAGGCAAGGTCGCTGCCTCCAACATGCTCAAGGGCAATAAGACCAAGCCAGACTATCGCGGCGTGCCCAGCGCCGTGTTTACAATTCCAGAATTGGCCCGCGTCGGAATGCTCGAAGAAGAAGCAGAGGAAGCCGGTTACAATATCCGCGTCGCGGAAAACGACACAGGCATTTGGTATTCCAATCTTCGCGTTGGCGAGACCTGTGCTGCCACCAGAATTATCATCGACAAAGACACCGACACTATCCTCGGCGCGCATCTGCTTGGACCCGAATACGGGGAGATCATCAATTTCTTTGGCCTTGCAATGAGGCTGTCACTGACAACTCGAGATCTGAAGAAATTGGTCGCGGCCTACCCCTCGGTTGGCTCGGATTTAGGGTCCATGCTGTAATCTGCTCGATATCAGCTGTTGATCGTCGGCTTCTGGTGAAGACGTTAGCTGCTTGCATGGTTTGGGGCGTAGAATATTCACTTTCCATCGAGCTTGATGTTCAGCAATTGACGGCCTCCGAGCGGTTCCGGCCTTAGAGCTTCTGTTTCGCCAATCATCCCGCATCGCGCCATCGGATGATATCGGAAAATCCGATCAGACCATCGAACAGCGCCGAAACGATCAAAGACTGCTTACAGTGAACCTGGTAGCGTTCTCGCGCCATTTTGAGATGCTGGATGACGGTTTCGGTCGCAATCCCGAGGATCATGGCCGTCTCGGCTGAGGTCTTGCCTCGTGCGACCCACAAGAGACATTCGCGCTGCCGGTCGCTCAGGACCGGTACCGATTCCTCGGATTGAGCCGAGCCCAGTCCAAGTGCACAGCTCAGGGCGAGCGTACCGACCATTTCTGCGACCGCAAAGCGACTGTGTGGCAGGTCTCGGTCAGGGCAGACCGCAAATGTACACGTTCCGCGCGCAAGACCGGGCAAATGTCGCGGAACAGTGTAGCCATCACCGATTCCGCATTCTCGGCCAACTGTCAGCATCTGGCGATCACCGCGAGTTAGCGGGATCAGTTCACCCAGTGAGCCCCACGCAAAGCCGACAAACGACTTGTCGCAGGCTCGCCGGACCGGATCCTGTCCGGCCAGATCGAACCCGACATACACCTTGGCCCATTCGTCGGGATAATCATGCAGGAGCAAACCGGGAGCCTCGCACGATCCTGAACGCAGCTCTAGGCTCAAGGCGAAGTGGTCGAAACCAAGCCGCCGAGATACTTGTTTCAGCGCCTGGTCGAGTTCCTTGTCAGACTGGACGTTGACCAGTTCGGTTGCGAATTCCTCCGCGAAATAAGCCTGCATAACCCTGCCCGTCCGATCGGCAGGGCGCTATCCAACACGCCGCCGTCCGATCGCCTGCTGGTGGCCAGTCCCGGCGATTCCATTGCACCGGTTCCGGCTGCTGCAGTTGCGCCCCCGAAGGTTCGGGTTCCTTGCGGCGTCGGTCGCGAGATGCAGATCGCGCCACAAGGAGAGGCATAACGACTTCAGCGAATTTGGGAAGCCTTTGCAAGGACGTAGGCCTGATATTCGTCTGGCCTGTGACTGGTAGGCCAGCCGGGCGAAGACGATTTCGACGCCAGTTAATTCGCACGACGCTTGCCCCGTGAAGGATTGAGCAATTCACGATAACCCTCAGCCGCCATGCGATGCGCTTCGGCGACGAGACGCTGTGTCTGCCGGCGATGCGATGATGTTTTCCAGTCGATCGCGCGGCCCGCTTTGAGGCCTGGATAGATCAGTGCCTTGGCGAGCTCTCGCAAGGTCACCTGCTTGGGTGAAGCGGCTTCAAGCAGATCGAGAATGGCGAGCAGGATGCTCAGCCTGTAGCGTTTGTAAGCAGATGGCTTGAGGAGCCGATGGTGCGCCTTTGTCGCCGCGCCTTCTTTCGACCGGTGGAATTCACTGAGAGCTGCTACGCGGACACCAAGATCGGCATCGTCGGGGACAACATAGCCATCAATGCCGGGAGATGGCTCGCGCGCCAACAGGACGCGGTGACGATTTCGCGTATCGGAAACCACCATGTGCTGTCCGGCATCGTTCTCGTGCTGGGCAATCACCTTGCACTCAGCCAATGTGCCTCTGATTCCGGCAAGGTCCCGGGCGCCGCCAGCCACGATAACGACGCTTGCGTTCGCATCGCTTCTCCAGATCGCCGGGCTGTCTATGGCCGAAACACTCGGATCGAACGGGAAATTCTAGGCCCCATGACCGAGCCATTCGCCGCGCGGCGGATGGTTTCTTGTCGCCGGTATCGCGCACATGAAGTCCGGCATATTGATCCTTATACGCCGGATTACGTCGCAGGAATTCCTGCGCGAAGTCCGAGAAATCGAAATCGCCTGTACCAGCCTCGTTGCCAGATGATTGAGCCATAGAGCACCTCCTTTCGGCTCGGATGGCTAGCGCCGCGGGATAACAGCGGACATTCCAAGCATGCGGAGGGGGCCCCCCCAGTAGTGGGCATACAGGTACCTAATATCAGCGCGACTGCACCGCCGGGGGTGCATCATGCTGCCTCGAAAATGGAGGCACTTGCCCCTTGCAAGCGGCCTTTGTCTTGGGCACATTCGACCTGCGCGGTTTGAAACTCTGGCAGCGACCGCGTGGATTTTTCCGCCAGCCATCATGCACGCCGGTCCGCTCAGGGCCCGGCGGCCCAACCGGTCAAGGGACGTCGATACGTCCTGAACGGCGGCACAGTTCTGGATCCCGCATTCGGCTTGCGATGACGAGCCGCCGACTGCGGTTGCCTCCCAGCCCATTGCATGAACCAGCTTTCTGCCGACACCCGGCGAGACGATCATCGACTATCGAACTCCACGCTGCGAACCCCGACACCGCAAGTTCGGGTCAGCTCGCCCTGCCCGCTCGACGCCCTGTACCGCCGAGAGAGCGCATGCCTGCTTGCCTATTTTTCGCGCTGCGTCGGTCATGAGCGAGCCCACGATCTGGTCCAGGACGTTTTCGTGCGCGCAGCGACCAGCCCGCAATTGACAGATCTCCGGAACCCGGCAGGGTTTCTATTCCGGATCGCTCGAAACCTGCTGGTCGATGAAGCCCGCAGACGAAAATGCCGGATCAGGACAGTGCCACTGGTCGAGAACACCGATGCTCCGTGCTGCGCCAAGCAGGAAGACAGGATTGAGGTGGAAGAGACCACCGGGCGCTTCGAGGCCGCGTTGGCGCAGTTGCCCGACAAAACGGCGGGCATCTTCAGGATGAACCGCTTCGAGAAAAAGTCCTACCGCCAGATCCACCAAGAGTTGGGCATCGCGCTGCCGACAGTCGATTATCACATGATGAAAGCGCTGGCGCATCTTCGCACGGTTTTCGCTGATCGCGCCTGAATCAGCGCGACAGATTTACCGCGCATAAAATGGACCCGTAAATTTAATTTCATTTGAAACTAAGGTGCTCGTGAATGCCTGCGTCATTCCCTGTGGCGACATAATCGCAACAGATCAGGGAGATGACAATGCAATCGACAATCCGGACAATTACGGCGCTCTTTGCAGGGACTGCCCTGGCAGGCTTTTCTTCGCCGCTTCTCGCCCAATCCACAGAGCCGCCCCAGAGTGAAGTCGATGAAGTGCAGGACGATCAGCTGGATGCTGCCAGCGCGGACAACGCGATCGTCGTGACGGGAACGCGGATCCGGGGTGCCAGGATCATCGGCGATACTATTTCGCTCGACCGCGAGACCATCGTAGAGGCGGGCCAGATCGATCTGGGCGAAGCGATCCGCTCGCTCCCGCAAAACTTTTCCGGCGGGCAAAATCCAGGGATTGGATCAGGCGCAGGATTCGCCAACAGCAACGTAAACTCGGCCTCAAGCGCAAATCTGCGCGGTCTCGGACCAGATGCGACGCTGACACTCCTCAACGGCCACCGGCTACCCTACGACTCCGCTTTTGCAGGGGTCGACATTTCATCCATCCCGCTCGCGGCAGTCGACCGGATCGAAGTCGTTCCGGACGGAGCCTCAGCCCTCTACGGTTCAGATGCCGTCGCGGGCGTGGTCAATGTAATCCTTCGCCGCGATTTTGAAGGCATCACGACATCCGCGCAGATCGGCGCAAGCACAGATGGCGGCAATTTCCGCCAGCAGGCCGATATAGTGGCGGGCACGCGCTGGAGCGGGGGCGGGTTCTTCGTCGCCTACGATTTTGCAAACAATTCGGCGATCGAGGCTGGCCAGCGCTCCTATGCAAGCTCGCTTGATCCGGAGACCACGCTCTTCCCATCGCAGCAACGCCATGCCGTTACGCTTTCGGCACATCACGAACTCGCGCCCGGCCTCGAGGCCAGTATCGACGCGCTTTATTCAAGCCGAAGCTCAACGCTCGTGGCCGCATCATCGGCATTTCGATCGGAAGCCGACCCGGAGGTGGAATCCTATACACTCGCGCCGTCACTGAAATTCGACGTCGCAGGAGACTGGCAGGCAACAGTGCTGGGAGTGTTCGGCCGCGACCGGACGCACTACCGGACCGCCTTCGCGCTGCAGGACGGGTCGTCGAGCGTGACCGAGGGGTGTTTTTGCAATGAGGTTTTCTCACTCGAAGCGGGTCTGGAGGGTCCGCTGTTCACGCTTCCCGGAGGCGAGGCGCGTCTGGCTGTCGGCGCGGGTCTGCGAAACAACACGCTCGATTTCAGCCGCAGCGAAGCAGGAAATTTACTGATCGCTTTCGACAAGACGCAGCGCGCGCGTTTCGCCTATGGCGAACTCTTCCTGCCGGTCGTTTCGCCGCGCAATGCAATCGATGGAGTCGCCGAGCTGACCCTTTCGGCGGCGGCGCGTCACGAAGATTATCCAGGCCTCGATCAACAGACAACGCCGCGCTTTGGTTTGAGCTACGCACCTGTCGAAGGGCTGACTTTGCGCGGCAGCTGGGCGCGCTCGTTCAAGGCGCCGACCCTCTTTCAGCGTTTCATACCCTATCAGACCATTCTGCTGCCAGCGGCAGTATTCGGCGCCGGAACGGGGTCCGACACGGTGTTTTTCACAAGCGGCGGCAATCCGGACGTGACATCGGAACGCGCGCGCAGCTGGACCGCCGGTGTGGAACTGCAGCCGGTCGCCATTCCCGAACTGACGATTTCGGCCACCTGGTACGACATTCGCTATCAAGACCGGGTGGTGCGACCGATTGCGGGCTCGATTGCGGCTGCTTTCCGCGACCCGGGGTTTGCAAACCTGATCGATTTCTCTCCCGATCCGACAACTTTATCCGAGCTCATTGCTGGATCGCTTTTCGGTCTCGAAAACTTCTCGGGCTCCCCCTACGATCCCGCCAATGTTGCCGCCTATGTCGACAACCGGAACAGAAACGTTGCGGTTTGGGCCATCGAAGGCGTGGATGCGAGGATCGCCTGGAACCAGAACCTGGGCGACGAACAGTCACTTTCCTTCGATCTCTCGGGCAGCTTTCTCGATAGCCAGCAACAGATCACGCCCGATCTGCCCGAGGTTCAGCTCGCCGGAACGGTTTTCAATCCACCACGCTACCGTGCGCGAGGTTTGGCGCGCTATCAGTCTGGTGGGTTCGCGGCCAATATCGCCGCCAACTATATCGGCGCGCTGCGCGACCGCCGCTTCGAGGAAGAGCGCCGCCTTTCGCCCAGCGCCACGGTCGATCTCGGCCTGAGCTATGAAATTGTTCGCGGTGAGGGCCGCGAACCAGGCCTCGAAATCTCGCTCACGATCCAGAACCTGTTCGACGACGAACCCGAAACGCTCGGCCAGACCGGGCCGACGGACACACCCTATGATTCAACCAATTATTCGCCGATCGGGCGGTTCGTCACCTTCGGCATCCGGAGGCACTGGTGACAATCATACTGCTTGCCGCCGCTCTTTCGCAGACGATTGTGCCGACGGCATATATCGATCCTGGCGACCAGGACCCGTGTGCTTTGTTCGATGAAACGCCGAGCAGCGCGCAAGCGCAAAGATCGGCATTCACGCTCGACGACCAGGTCCGGATTGCGGACATTGGCAGGGCAGCTCCGACCGGCGCGCCTTCGGCGTTCGAAATCTCACCCGATGGCGAACGGATCGCTTTTGTTGTGAAGCGCGCAAACCCGAAAACCAATGCGTATTGCCTGAGGCTCGTGGTGACCACGATGGATGGAAGCGAGACTGAAACCGAAATCGACAGGGGCGGTGAGTTTATCCGGGATGATTTTCCGCTCCGCGATTTTCCGGCGATTATGGGTGGCTGGGACAGGCCCAATGCGCCGCGCTGGTCTCCTGACGGCGCGCGCATCGGCTATCTCAAGCGTATCGATGGTTCGACGCAGGTCTGGCTTTCCGATCCAGCGGGCGAAGCGCCCGCGGATCGGGCAACGGCCATGCCCGACGATGTCGACCGATTCGCCTGGACGGCTGACGGCAATGGCCTCATCGTGCAAACACGTCCGGGCATTCGCCAGCAGGCAGAAGCGATTGCGCAAGAGGCTGCGCGAGGCTTCCTGTTTGACGATCGCTTCTCCCCGCAATTTGCCGACCGCCCGATCCCGACTGGTGAGAATGTCCCGGAATATGCCTTCGTGGCCCTCGGCGATGGCAGCGTCCGCCCGGCGACAGCCAGCGAGGCCGAGCTTCTCGTTGCCCATCGGCCTGCCACTCTGCCTGCGCAAGCACGCGAATATGCCGCAGGGCCGGATGGATATGCGGCGTGGCTTGAACCCAGGCATCCCGACCGGCTGATAAGCCGGTCGCGCATGGCAGTGATGCGGCCCGACGGCAGCCGGATTTCCTGCGATGCGGAGGCGTGCGAAGGGATACGCCAGCTGTGGTGGGCAGCCGAAGGCCGGACGTTGCTTGGCCTTCAGGGAACGGGCTGGGCGAACAGCCAGATGGCGATCCTGCGCTGGGATATGAAGGAGGGCCAGCCACGCTCGCTGCTGACAACCGATGATGTTCTGATCGGGTGCAGCCCTTTTGCAAACGAACTGGTCTGCGCGCGCGAAGGGGCTGCGAGGCCCCGGCGCATTGTCGCAATCGATATCCGAACGGGCGCCGAGCGGGTGGTCTACGATCCCAACCCAGACCTGGCGAACGCAGTTTTCGGATCCGTACAGCGGCTCCGGTTTCGCAATGCATATGGTTCGGAAAGCTTCGCCGATCTTGTTCTGCCGCCCGATCACAGACCGGGGCAGCAACACCCATTGGTGGTCGTGCAATACACCAGTGACGGCTTCCTGCGCGGCGGGACCGGCGACGAAGTGCCGATCCACCCGCTGGCAAACCGCGGCTTTGCTGTGCTCAGTTTTGATCGCCCGACCTTCTCGGCTGCAGCGCTCACCGCAACGAGTGAAGAGGAGCTTGTCCGCGCCAACCGCGCCGACTGGATCGACCGCCGCAGAGTGCAGTCGTCCCTGGAGATCGCGCTCGAGCTCGCCATCGAGACGGGCGCAGTCGATGCCAGGAGGATGGGCATCAGCGGATTCAGCGACGGCGGATCAACAGTGCAGTGGGCTCTTATCAACTCCGACCTGTTCCAAGCGGCCTCTATGGGATCATGCTGCGAAGATATGTATTCCTATCCTACGGCAGCCGGGCCCCGGTTTACAGACTTCATTCGCGCAATGGGCTACCGCCACTTCGAGCCCGGTACCGAAGAATTCTGGAGACCCATGTCGCTCATCCTCAATGTCGACACCGTGGATGTGCCGATCCTCATCCAGACTGGCGACTCCGAATATGAAGGCGGCCTCGATGTAATAGAAACCTATTCGCATCGCGGGCGGGCCATCGAACTCTACGTGCTGGAGAACGAAACGCATGTGAAATGGCAGCCCGCCCACCGGCAGGCGATCTACGAGCGATCGACCGAATGGTTCGAATTCTGGCTGATGGATCGTATCAACTGCGATCCGGCACGGGCGCAGCAATACCGGCGGTGGAGCGCGATGGAAGGCGCACCCTCTTCCGAAGAGTTACAATGTTTCGACGGGCAATCCTTATTGCCATGACCGGGCCCAGGTTTCGGCCTCGGCCAGATCCAGAAGCCGGTAGATGGTCGATCCATTGAGCGACGTATCGAGTTCAAATGCGGCTTCAACACTTGCGCGGTCGAGCAATCCATTCCGTGCAATCAGGCCATCGAGCAACAATTCGCGAAGGGCGCTTCGATGGTGGTGGAACGCGAGGCGGATGAAGCTGTCTGGTCCTGATTTGGAGGTGCGTGCCAACAGGCTCGGCGGAAGGTCAGCGGCAAAAGCATCGCGCGCGAGTGCACGATTGCGACCGCCTTTGGCCCAAAGCCATGTTGGGATGCTCAGGCACAATTCGAGCAAAGGCTGGCTCATCAGTGGTGAGAAGCGTTCAGGCCCGATGCCAAGCCCGTGAACATGGTGCTGGGCGCGCATAATCAGGGCAAGATGATCGCGTTTCCCCCCATGGCGCCCCACATTGATATCGAGCCAGGGTGTTACGGGGTCCAGCGCCTCATCCGATGCAAGATGATCGGCAAGCAGGCGCCGGTCGCAGGGCCATTCGCCGCCTGGGCGGCGCACCAAACGCCTTAAGGTCGCCTTGACCATGGCAGGCAAATCGCAGCCGGTAACGCGGCACATGTCGAGCAGGGTTTCGACCGCGCCGCGTCCGGGTCCTTCGACCCGCAAGCGGTCGACGACCGGCGCCGCTGAATGAAGAAAGCAGAACAGATTGTCGCCGACATTGCCATCGAAGACGATCTGCGCTCCGAGGTTATCTGCGGCATCGGCGAGCAGCGCGTCGATTGTCGACAAAAACGATCTGCGGTTCGGACGCGGAAGACCGGCCGAGGCGCTGACCTGGGGATCGAAACGCGCAGGATCGTAAATCCGCTCGGCATATTCTGCACCCAGGTGCTCCGCCAGAAGGCGAGCATAGTCCCGCTCGTCGCCGCTTCTGTCAGCCGTCGCGAGCGTGACGCAGCAAAACAGTTTTTGCGCCCGCGCAAGTGCGGCGCAGACGAGGGAAGAGTCGACGCCGCCCGACACCGCCACAGCCACGGGTCCAAGCTCGTCGGCCCACGCGCCCATGACACGGATCGCCATGTCACGAAGCTGCGCTCTCGCTTTATCATAGGAGGGCGATGGTCTGCCCGGCAGGAACTGCTGCGCGCGCCAGATAGGGAATTCTTCGGAATCGCAAGCAGCCGGATAGGTCAAGGCACCGGGCCGAAGCTCGTCGACACCGACGAGGCAGGTTTGTCTCGCGCGCAATTCAGCACACATCGAAAAGCGAGCCAGAGAATCCCAAGATATACTCATCCTCTTGCCGCAGGCCTGCTCGAAGAGTTTCGGATCAGAGGTGAGCACCACATGGGTTGTTGTCACCAGGCGGTAGATCGGAACCAGTCCGGAAGGATCCGGCAGTACAGCCAAATCGCTACGGTCCTGATCGGGCAGAATTGCGATATAGGCACCCCAGAAGTTCGCGGCGAGGTTGGCGGCGAGGCATTTCGCAGAGCGAGCACCCACCTCTGGCAACTGAGAAACGCGATGCGCGGTGTCCCGAGAGAAGAGCGTGCCGATCACACATCCGGCAGAGCTAAGGTCCGCGACACGCGTGCCTCTCGCTGTCCAGAGCCGCGGGATATCGCCGCACAGATCCTTCAGGCTTGGCATCGTCTGCAGCCGAGCAGACGCCCCCGATCTGAGGCGCGGCAATGCGAGAGCAAAGCGCAGTGTGGTCATACAACCAGTATCGGCGTGTACCGCAGCACTTCCTCGGCAGTGTCGTTGAGCACGGCCTCGCCGTGCTGGACCCAGCAATGAGCGCCGAACGGATCGCTTCTGACGCCTATAACAATATGGGCGTGGATACCGCGCCGGGCCAGCCGCAGAGATAGCGCAATCGAGCGCGGCAAGCAGCGATCTGCTGCACTGCGCAGGAGCCGGGCGTGTTCAAAGGCGCGAAGCTCAATAGCCCGCTCGGTCTCACTTGTATCACTGGCCACCAGCGGACCTTTCAGGCGTTTCAGCTCCAGCAGGACTTCGCGGAAAGAACGCGCTTCAATTCGGCGCTCGACCCGGCGCTGGGTCCAGATTGCCGCAGAAACGCTGGCAAGCCGGAAGGGCCCCTCATGGATCTCGGGCGAAACAATACGCGGTCTGGTCCATTCAGGTGGGCGCGGGAAAGCGGTAGGTTGATACCAGTCTTGGCCCTCAACCTGGGCGCGAAAAGCCTCCTCGCGAGGCGCTGGCAGCTGAAAGTAGCGATCTTGCGCAATGTCGAGAAAAACGAACCTGCCGCTGCATTCGGCCCAAGCGATATCGCTGTTGCTCAACTCGGTCACGGCGGTAGGATCGCGGCGAAGGGGCGCGGCCCTGCAAGAACGCGCGCCCCCGCGAAGCTCAGCCTTCGGCGAGGCCAGTCGCGTAAGACAGCCGGCCGCTGCTCACATCGATATCGAACAGGGCGTTGCCCTTGGTCTCCACCGAGGCCTTTCCGAGGTCAATGACCTCATTCTCATTATGTTCGAAATCCTTCATCACTTACTCCTCTTTCTGGATTCACGACTCATTGTGTCGCAACCCCAAGACTGAAGCTGAGCAAAGAAAACGGCCAACTTATAATGCCATTATAAATCAGCCCGCAAATTGCGGATGTGACCGGGCGATGAAAACGCCCGTTGGCAGGCGCATCGATACCTTTAGCGTGCAGCCTGGACATACGCATCGACACCCGGTCGCGAATAACAATGGCTCGCGGGTCTTTGATAAATCGTCAAGGTTGGAAGAAAATAGTCAGCAATACCTACTTTTCGGGACTCAAAGCAGTCGGTCATCTTCGGCCCGATGCAGTACTTGTTGCCCGGCGCCGCGCTTTGGCGAATTCGCCAATGTAGGTAATGAAGGCGAGCGGGCATTCCGATCCACAATATGGCCAGCTAGTTGTCGGTAGTCTCGAAGAGATAACGAGTCGCGTCATGCTCCGACTTTCGCACCGATGTCGCGAATCGCCAGTGCCCTCGCAGGAGCGGCGGTGGGACGGGTTGGTACGCGTCTGGCGAATATCTAGCCGTCCGAGACGACCTGTTCTCCAGCGAAAAAGCGGTGGTCACCCGGTGGTCACCTGCCGTGAAAATCGCTAGTCAGCTTCAAGAACAGTTCTCTTAAACCGTTGAATTGAATACGAAAAATGGAGCGGGCGAGGCGATTCGAACGCCCGACCCCAACCTTGGCAAGGTTGTGCTCTACCCCTGAGCTACGCCCGCTCACTGACGCTTCCGAACGGTCGAACCGTCGGTGGGAGGCGCGCGATTAGCAGCGGCTCCCCGGTCGCGCAAGGCAAAAATCGCCGGTTTGCCCATAGTGCCTCGGGGGTCGCATCCGGGCTTCACATTGCCGCGCAAAGCCCCACATGGGGCGCAGCAGATATCCGCATTTCGAAAGGACGCGCACGTGGCGAGCATGGCTCTGAGCATCGACGAACAGAAGGCCGTCGACCGGTTCCGCACCGAGGTGGTCGAACCCTCGATGTCCAAACTCGTGATCCTCGACTTCTGGGCCGAATGGTGCGGGCCGTGCAAGGCGCTGACCCCGGTGCTCGAGAAGGTCGCGGCCGAATATGCCGACAAGGGCGTGGTGCTGGCCAAGGTCAATGTCGACGAAGAACAGTTCATTGCCGCCCAGTTCCAGGTCCGCTCGATCCCCACGGTCTATGCGATGTTCCAGGGCCAGCCGGTCGCGGACCTCACCAGCGCGCGCGGGGAAGGCCAGCTCAAGCAGATGCTCGATCAGCTGCTGGAGAAGCTGCCGCTGGGCGAAGGCGCAGGCGATCCTGCAGCAAGGCAGCAGCAGGACGTTGCGCAATTCGTCGCCATGGGCGAGCAGGTGCTGGCCGATGGCGATGCCGAGCGCGCGGCGGGCATCTTTGCGCAGGTGGTCGAGATGGCGCCCGACAATGGCGCGGCGCAGGCCGGGCTGGTCCGCGCGCTGGTCGAGGCCGGGAGGCTCGACGAGGCCCGGCTCGCTTTGACCGCCGCCGAAAAGAACCCCGCGCTGGTCGAGGATGCCCAGCTCGGCGCTGCCAAGACCGCGCTCGAACTGGCCGCCAACGCCCCCGACGAAGGCGAGCTCGCCGCCTTGCGCGAGAAGGCTGATGGCGGCGCGATGGAGGACCGGCTCGCCTATGCCGAGGCCGCTTTCGCCGCCGGTCAGCGCGATGCCGCAGCAGACGAATTGCTCGCCATGACCGAAGCCGATCGCGAGTGGAACGAAGGCGCCGCAAGGGCCAAGCTGCTGCAGATCTTCGAGGCGGTGGGGCTGGAAGACCCCTGGGTGGTCGCCACCCGTCGCCGCCTGTCGCGCCTGCTGTTCGGCTGAGCGAAGCGGCGCGCATGCGGCTTTCGATCTTCCCGCTTCCCGGTGCGATCCTGTTCCCGGGTCTGCAACTGCCGCTGCATATCTTCGAGGAACGCTACCGCGCGATGACCAGCGATGCGCTGGCGCGCGACCGGCGCATCGCGCTGATCCAGCCGTTGCGCGGCGGCGACAAATCGCCGCTCTATTCGGTCGGCTGCATCGGCAGGATCGGCGAAGTCGAGGCGCTCGACGACGGGCGCTACAATCTCATCCTCGAGGGCGAGAGCCGCTTCCGGCTGCTCCACGAACTCGATGTCGCCACGCCTTTTCGCCAGGTCGAGGGCGAGCCGATCGTCGATGCCCGCGATGCCTATCTTTCCAGCGTCGAACGCGCCGGCTTCGAGCAGGAGGCGCGCCGCTTCGCCGACATTCAGGGCTACAGCGTCGACTGGGAGTCGGTCGAACGGCTCGACGACGAAGCGCTGATCAACGGCGTCTCGCAGATCGCGCCCTTCGATGTCGCCGCCAAGCAGGCGCTGCTCGAGGCGGACGATCTCTCGACCCGCTGCGAGCTGCTGATCCAGCTGATGCAGTTCTTCGCGCTGCGCGATGGCGGCGACGACAAGGTGACGCTGCAATAAGCGTGGTGGCAGCCGGGGCTCGAGCCTGATGGTTTTAGATTGACCAGCTTTGCCCCTCCCCCTTGAGCGGGAGGCAGGGTGGGGGTGTTCGGCGCTCGAAGCTTCTTGCGTGGTACCCCCACCCCCGGCCCCTCCCCATAGGGAGGGGAGAAGAAGGGAAGCGAAATCCCTTCTCTGTCATCGCGCTCTAGAGCCCGAAGCTGCCCTTGAGCCCGTCGATCACATATTGCATCGCCAGCGCGGCGAGCAGCACGCCGAGCAGGCGGGTCACCACCGCCTCGACCTGATCGCCGAACAGCCGCATCAGCGGCCCCGCGGCGACCAGCGCCGCCATGGTGATCGCCAGCACCGCCACCAGTGCGCCGAGCACCATCAGCTGATCGGTGAGATCGCTCGCCTCGTTCATCAGCAGCATGATCGCGGCGATCGCGCCGGGTCCCGCCAGCATCGGCATCGCCATCGGGAAGACCGAGACATCCTCGACCTCGGAGGCGGCGATCTTCTCCGCGCGCTCCTCGCGCCGCTGGGTGCGCTTTTCGAACACCATCTCGAAGGCGATCCAGAACAGCATCAGCCCGCCCGCGATCCGGAAACTGTCGAGCTGGATATGCAGCGCGCCGAGCAATTGCTCGCCGAACAGCGCGAAGCCCAGCAGGATCGCCAGCGCGATGACGCTCGCGCGGATCGCCATGTTGCGGCGTTCGAGCGCGCTCGCATCCTTGGTCAGCCCGGCATAGATCGGCGCGCAGCCCGGCGGATCGATCACCACGAACAGCGTGATGAAAGCGGAGACGAAAAGCTCGTTCATTGCGGATCGACCCTGCCCTCGGCGGTGACGGCGAAGTCGAGCGATGGCTCCCATGCTCCGCCGCGCCATTGCTGCGCCGCGAACATCCGCCGGCCATCGGCGGCATGCACCCAGCGCCAGACCAGCGAGCCGTCGCGCGAGATGCCGCCGCCCGTGGCTGCGCCGGCGGTGTCGGGCCAGGCTGCACCGGTTGCCGCTGCGGCATCGGCGCGGCAATCGGCGACCTCGCCCTGGATCATCGGGATCGCCTGGACGACGATGACCGTCGCGTCATCCTCGGCCGGCGGCTCACGGTCGCGGGTCTCGCGTTCGGTCAGCGCCGTGTCGGGTGCGCCCATGTCGTAGGACCAGCGATAGGTCCCGTTGCGCTGGCGCTCCCAGACGGTGACGTAATAGCCCCAGCTGCCATCGGGCTCGGCGAACTTGCCCTGGGCGACGGCCAGCTGTCCGTCGCAGCTCGACCAGACCGCCAGCGGGGTCCACTGGACCGCGGCCGGCGGATCGCTTTGTGTGGCGAGGAAACCCGCCGCATCTACCACGCCATTGCGCCCGTGGATCACCCCGCCATCGGCGAGAAAGCGGCGAAATGCGGTCCATTGCCCCTCCTCGCGCGCCGCGCGCGCAAAGGCGATCTCGGTCGCGGCCACGGTGCTAGGATTGGCGGTGTTGCGGACATTGCGCATGAAGCCGTCGGAATAGCGCACCGACGGCGGTCCGCCGGAGCAGCCGACCAGCGCCAGGCAGGCAAGGATAGCTGCGGCGCGAATCACAGCGCGCCCTCGGGCAGTTCGAGCCCCGCGTTGCGATAGGCCGCGACCAGCGTGTTCCTCAGCAGCACCGCGATCGTCATCGGTCCGACCCCGCCCGGCACCGGAGTGATCGCGCCCGCGACCTCGCTCGCAGCTTCGTAATCGACATCGCCGACCAGCCGCCCCTTTGCCTCGCCCCCCCCCTCGCTCAGGCCGGGCGGGAGGCGGTTGATCCCGACGTCGATCACCGTCGCGCCGGGCTTGAGCCAGTCCGCCTTGACCATTTCCGCGCGCCCGACCGCGGCCACCACGATATCCGCGCGGCGCACCACATCGGGCAGATCCTTCGTCCGGCTGTGTGCGATGGTGACGGTGGCGTTGGCACCCAGCAGCAGCTGCGCCATCGGCTTGCCGACGATGTTGGAGCGGCCGATCACCACCGCTTCGAGCCCCGACAAATCGCCCAGCCGGTCGGTGAGCAGCATCATGCAGCCAAGCGGCGTGCAGGGGACGAAGCCCGGCTGACCGACCGCGAGCCGCCCGGCACTGATGACGTGGAAGCCGTCGACATCCTTGTCCGGGGAAATCGCGGCGATCACCGCCTGCTCGTCGATATGCGCGGGCAGCGGGAGCTGGACGAGGATGCCGTCGACCGCCGGGTCGGCGTTGAGCCGCCCGACCAGCGCCAGCAGTTCGTCCTGTCCGACGCTGTCCTCGAGCCGATGCTCGAAGCCGTTCATCCCCGCCTCGAGCGTCGCCTTGCCCTTGCTGCGGACATAGACCTGGCTCGCCGGATCCTCGCCGACCAGCACCACCGCCAGCCCCGGCTTGCGCCCGGCTACGCGGGCGAATTCCGCCGCCTGCGCGCCTACCCGCTCGCGCAAACCAGCCGCGAAGGCCTTTCCGTCGATCCGCTCGGCCGCCATCGTCAGCCTCTGAGCAACGAGCCGAGGACGATCAACACGATGTTGAGCAGGATGATCAGCACCAGCGGCGAGAAGTCGATCGTCCCGGTGCTGGGCAAGATGTTGCGGATCGGCCGCAGCACCGGCTCGAGCAGCCGGTTGATCGCATTGTAGAAACTGGCGAGGAATTCGTTCGAGCTGTTCACCACATTGAAGGCGAACAGCAGGCCGATCACGAACTGGATGATGATCAGCATCACCAGCACATTGGTCAGCATCGCGATGATTTCGTAGATCGTGTAGAGCGCCTGCATGGTGTTCCGTCCGTTTGTGAGTTGCGGCCTGTCTTAGAGAGCTAAGACGGCCGGCGCCAGACTCAAGTCCGGCTCGTTCAAGTCGCGCTGCCTCTTGCCGCGCCGCCGCCATTGGCCGCGGTCCTGATCAGCGTGCCTGCACCGCTGGCGGTGAAGAATTCGAGCAGCATCGCGTGCGGGACCCGCCCGTCGAGCACCACCGCGGCCTCGCAGCCCGCCTCGACCGCGTGGACGCAGGTCTCCAGCTTGGGGATCATCCCGCCGCTGATGGTCCCGTCGGCGCGCAGACCGGCGATATCCTCGGGCGTCAGGTCGGAGAGCAATTGCCCCTGCTTGTCGAGCACCCCGGGGACATCGGTGAGCAGCAGCAACCGCGCCGCGCCGAGCGCCGAGGCCAGCGCGCCCGCGAAAGTGTCGGCGTTGATGTTGTAGGTGTGCCCGTCCTCGCCCGCGCCGATCGGGGCGACCACCGGGATCATCCCGCTGGCGCTGACGGTGTCGATCACCGCGGTGTCGACATGCGTCGGGCTGCCGACGAAGCCGAGATCGAGCGCCTGTTCGATCAGACTGCCGGGATCGCGCGTGGTCCGCTCGAGCTTGGTTGCGGTCACCAGATTGCCGTCCTTGCCCGAGAGCCCGATGGCGCGCCCCCCGGCGCGCGCGATCCAGCCGACCAGCTGCTTGTTGATCGCGCCCGACAGCACCATCTCGGCGATCTCGGCGGTGGCCTTGTCGGTCACCCGCAATCCGTCGACGAAGCGGCTCTCGACCCCGAGCTTGGCCAGCATCGCGCCGATCTGCGGCCCGCCGCCATGGACCACCACCGGGTTGATGCCCACAGCCTTGAGCAGCACGATGTCGCTGGCGAATTCGCGCGCCGCCTTCTCGTCGCCCATCGCGTGGCCGCCGTATTTGACCACGAAGGTGCGCCCGGCGTAGCGCTGGAAATAGGGCAGCGCCTCGATCAGCACTTCTGCCTTGGCGTGCAGGCCTGTCGTGTTCGTCTCGCCTTCGCTCATGGAAAACGCCTGCCCTCTGGTCGCTGGAAGGCAGGCGCTTAGCCAATGTGGGCGCGGCCGCAAAGGGCCGGGGCGCAATTCCCGAAACGTTTTCGCGTTATTCGGCGGTCGGCTCGCGCACCACCTCGCCGTCTTCGACGGTGAGGTCCTCGGCGCCGCGGACTTCGTCGATGCCTTCTTCGAGCGGTGCGGTGCCCAGATCGGTGTTGAGCCGCTCCTCGGTCGTGGTGGTGGCATAGTCGGGGACGGTCTCGAGTTCCTCGTCGCCATCGGCGTTGAAGACGAAGATCACCACCGCGACCGCCAGCAGGACGAGCGCGAGCACCCAGAACCAGCGGGTCGAGGGTTTGGAATCGGGGACGGGGTCGGTCATGGCCTGGGCCTCCTTTGGGGGTGTCCCCGAATCAATGGACGGCGCCGCCGCCCGTTCCGAAACGGTGCGCGGCGCTGGTCAGGCGGCGCGCGCTGTGGCACCTCCGCTGCATGACCAGCCGCATCAGCCGTATCGCCCTCGGCCTCGCTCTCGCCCCCGTCATGGCGCTCGCCGCCTGCGCGACCGGCGCATCCGATACCGCCGCCTCGGTCGCGGCCAGCCCGCAGGACGAATTCTGGGCCGCGCTCTCGAGCCATTGCGGCATGGCCTATGCCGGCGGGCTGACCAGCAACGAGGCAGCCGATGCCGACATGCGCGGGATGGAGATGGCGATGCATGTCCGCGAGTGCTCGGACGAGCGGATCGCGGTGCCCTTCCACATCCGCCAAGCCGACGGCAGCTGGAACCGCAGCCGCACCTGGCTCATCACCCGCACTGCGGAAGGCCTGCGCCTCAAGCACGACCACCGCCACGAGGACGGCAGCGAAGATGCGGTCACCATGTATGGCGGCGACACCGCCACCCCGGGCAGCGCGCGGGTGCAGGACTTCCCCGTCGATGCCGAGAGCGTGGCGATGTTCGAGCGCGAGGGGCTGAACGTCTCCGTCACCAATGTCTGGCGCGTCGCGGTCGATCCGGCGGGCGCCGAGAGCCCGGTTTTCGCCTACCGGCTGATGCGCGAGGGCGCCCATGCGCGCGATTTCCGCGTCAGTTTCGACCTCTCGCAGCCGATCCCCGCCCCGCCCGCGCCCTGGGGCCACGAGTAAACCGCCGACAACGGTTTCGGGCCGCCCCCGAAGGCCTCCCAAGCCCGCCCCTATAAGTTGCGAAATTCACACTGTTTTAAATCGACTGTTGCAATCGGGGCGATAGGCGTTGCATGGTGCCGATCTTCATGAGAAGCGGGCGGTGGGCACCAAGCCCCCCGCCTCAGAAGGAGTTTTCTATGCGTATTCGTACCGCTTTGACCGCAGTGGCCGCCGCTGCCGTCGCCGCAACCCCGCTCGCCGCCGTTCAGGCGCGCACCAGCATGCCCGTCGAGGGCGAGAGCGAAATTGGTGGTGGCGTTTCCGCGCTCGCCGGCGTCGCGATCTTCGCTGCGATCGTCGCTGCCGTCTATTTCGTCGCCGATTCGGAAGACGAAGCCGTCAGCCCGTAAGCTCGACGATCACGAGAATACCCGAAAGGCCTCGCTTCGGCGGGGCCTTTTTTTGTGTGCTGGCGTTTGCGAGCAGCGGGTGCGAGCGGCGTTGCGAGCGACGGGCGCGCTTAACGCTTCGGTGAGGATGCCGCTCGCATAGTGGTGCAATGTCGCGCCGTCCCGCCCCCGCCCCCGTCCTGCACTTCCGCCGCCGCCGCAAGGCGCCGCGCTGGGGCAATGCGCTGCTGGTCGCAGCGCCGCTCGCGGCGTTTGCGCTGGTGTTCCTCTGGGACGGCCCGCCCGCCGGGCTCGCCGCCGCGGTCGAACTGCCGCGCGAGGATGGGCCGGGCATGGCCGCCGCGGCCGGTCCGGGCGATACCGAGAACGCGCGCTTCGATCTCTGCAGCGGTCGCAGACGGGTGACTTGCGTGGTCGATGGCGACACCATCTGGTACCGCGGCGAGAAGATCCGCATCGCCGATATCGACACCCCCGAGGTCAGCCGCCCCGACTGCCCGCGCGAGGCCGCGCTGGGCGACAAGGCGACGCTGCGGCTGCGCGCGCTGCTCAACGCGGGCGCGTTTTCGCTGGAACCCGTCGACCGCGACCGCGACCGCTACGGCCGCCTGCTGCGCACCGCCACCCGCGACGGCGCGAGCCTGGGCGCGGTGCTGGTGGACGAGGGGCTGGCGGAGGAATGGGGCGGGAAGCGGCTGGAGTGGTGTTAGCGCGTCCGTGATCGGAACGCCCTCACCCGGTCAGGACCCATGTGCTCAGCCCCGCCAGAGCGACAATCTGGATCATGGCGACGTTGTGGAGGTTGCTGGAGAACGGCTGCTTGCGCGTCTTGTGCCGGAACAGCTGCCTGCCCGCATAGGCGCCAGGCGTTCCGCCGATGAAGGCGAGCTGGAGCAATGTGGCCTCGGAGATGCGGCGGGCACCAGCTTCCGCCAGCATCTTGTCGACCCCGAACGCCGCGAAGGCGACGAAATTGCTCGCGATCAGATAGGTCGCGATGTTCGCCGGGTTGAGGAGGGCGAGCGGGGCCATTGGCGACTTATAGCGTCGGAGCGGTTACTGATTTGCCTTTGGCATCGTAGGCTGAGCGGAAGGAAATGACCTCCATTCACCCAAAGGTTGACTTGTTGGGTTCCCAATCCTAGATCGCGATCAACAACACCCCCCAGGCCTAGAGCGCAAGCTTGCCCAAAACCGGGGGGTTACTTATAGAAAGCCCTCTCAGGAAACTGGGGGGGCTTTTTTGCGATATCAACATGTGCCGACCACAATCGACGAGCAGATTTCGTTGCTTCTTCAGAGAGGCATGGTCGGCGATGAGGCTTTAATACGTCAATGGCTCACCACGGTGGGCTATTACCGGTTGAGCGCCTATTGGCTCCCATGGGAACTCCCGCCAACTCCGGAACAGACGCGATCCAAGTCGTTCCCGGCAGGAACCGAATTCTCCGAGATTGTCGATATCTACCTCTTCGATCGGAAGCTTCGCCTCCTCGTTATGGAAGCGATCGACCGATTTGAGATCGCCGTCCGAGCGCGGTGGACCAATCTTTTCTCACTCGCGCACGGAAGCCACGCGCATATGGACTGCGAGAACTTTCAGAACGGGTTCGAGCATGCGCGCATGTACGCCAAGATCAACCGCTCCACCGAGGATAGCAGCGAGGTTTTTATCAAGCACTATCGAGCGAAGTATAGGAGTCCACACCTCCCACCTCTCTGGCAGGTCACTGAGCTAATGACGCTCGGGGAGATCTCGATGTGGATCAAGGCAACGAGGGATAACCGGCTAAAGGATGCCGTCGCCAGGGACTTGGGCTTGCCGAACCGAGAAACCCTCGAAGGCACGCTCCAATTGCTCGCGTACGTGAGGAACATCTGCGCGCATCACGGTCGGCTTTGGAACCGCAAGACCGTCAAGAAATCGCCCAACATCAAAGCTTTCCACGCTGACTTGGATATCGTTGTCAAAGGCGGACAGCGGCAGCTCCGCAATTCGATCTACAATGTCCTCGTGATCCTTTCGCGAACCTTGCGGCACCAAAGCCCGGACACGAGCTTTCCGCAACGGGTTTGCAGACTCGTCGAATCGCGGCCTGTCGGCCAGCTCCAAGCGATGGGCTTCCCTAATGACTGGAGAGACCGGCCTATTTGGCGGCCCCCCAGTGTTTCGCGTGACGCTATCGCCAACCCACCTGCTTGATAGGCGAGCCAGCTACCCGTTCACTCCGCCGCCACGCTCGCGCTGCCGCCCGCATCGCCGAACAGCCCCGGCCCGTCGTCCGTGCTCACCTCTTCCTCGTTCGCGGCCTTGGCGCGCGAGTTCGAGCGCTTGTCGAAGCTCGACCACACATCCTGCCAATTGCCCGTGGTCGCGCCCTTGGAATATTCGGTGGCGCGGGTTTCGAAGAAGTTCGCGTGCTCGACTCCGTTGAGCAGCGGGGCGAGCCAGGGGAGCGGGTGGTCTTCGACCATGTAGATCGGCTTCAAACCGAGCTGGCCCAGCCGCCAGTCGGCGATGTAGCGGATGTATTTCTTGATCTCATTGGCGGTCATGCCGTGGACCGGGCCCTGCTCGAAGGCGAGATCGATGAAGGCATCTTCCAGCCGCACCGTCTTCTGGCACATGTCCATGATGTCTTCCTTGACCGCCTTGGTCAGGCAGCCGCGCTCCTCGCAGAAGGCGTGGAACAGCTTGATGATGCCTTCGCAATGCAGGCTCTCGTCGCGCACCGACCAGCTGACGATCTGCCCCATGCCCTTCATCTTGTTGAAGCGCGGGAAGTTCATCAGCATGGCAAAGCTGGCGAAGAGCTGGAGCCCCTCGGTGAAGCCGCCGAACATGGCGAGCGTGCGCGCGATGTCCTCGTCGGAATCGACCCCGAACTGGTCGAGATAATCGACCTTGGCCTTCATCTCCTCATATTCGAGGAACATGCCGTATTCGCTCTCGGGCATGCCGATGGTGTCGAGCAGATGGCTGTAGGCGGCGATGTGCACCGTCTCCATGTTGGAGAAGGCGGCGAGCATCATCTTGACCTCGGTCGGCTTGAACACGCGGCCGTATTTCTCGTGGTAGCAATCCTGCACCTCGATATCGGCCTGGGTGAAGAAGCGGAAGATCTGCGTGAGCAGGTTGCGCTCGTGATCGGAGAGCTTCTGCGCCCAGTCGCGGCAATCCTCGCCCAGCGGCACTTCCTCGGGCATCCAGTGGATCTGCTGCTGCCGTTTCCAGAAGTCGTAGGCCCAGGGGTATTCAAAGGGCTTGTAGGTCTTGCGGGCTTCGAGCAACGACATCTTGTGTCTCTCCGGATCAGCGTGAACGACTCATATAGGGAAAAGCGCCGGGTTTTCGAAGGCAAAGCTGCTCGATTCGGCGGGGATAAGCTTCGGTCAAGCGCAGATAGCGCCGCAGGTGAGGCGTTCGCGCGACGAGCCGCGGAACGCGCGGCGGCGTCCGGCCGTTGAGCCGGTGAAGGAGACAGACCCATGGGACAGTACGAACCCACCGACAGCCGCAAGGTAACCCTCTCGAACGACACCGCGCCGGGCGAACCCGACCGCACCGGTCCGCGCGAAGGCGAGAGCCGCCGCGGCGAGCAAAGCGCGGCGCACAAGAACGCCAGTTTGGCCAGCGACGACCCGCTCCAGAGCGAAGGGCGGAGCGAAGGCCGCGCGCAGGCCGGCTATGGCAACAGCCGCGATGCCGATGGCACGATGGAGCAGGACGCCAGGCCGACCCCCAAGCGGGACGACGACGCCGTCGGCGAGACCTCTGCCGATCCCTCGCGGCAGGCCGAGGCCGATGCCAAACGCCCGCTCGGCGGCGCCTGACCGGCTGCCGGCCGCGGCCGCAGCGCGAGCCGTGGCTGAGCGCCGACGAAGCGAGGAACGCTTACCTCGTCCCATCCGTTGATTGGGTATAAGCAATTTAAAAGACTGGAGAAGTTTATGTTCGAGAAGATTCGCATCAAGGAACACATGGAAGTCGCCAATGCCAAGGGCGATCATGTCGGAACCGTCGACGATGTCGAGGGTGACAAGATCAAACTGACCAAGACGGATGCGGCAGACAGCATGCATCACTTCCTTTCGATGGAAGATGTCGACCGGATCGACGACAACCGCGTTTACCTCAAGGAAAGCGCGACGATCCCCGCAGGCCTCGGCAACAAGGCCACGCAGACCGTCTGATCGAGCGATCTTGAAACCACCGGTCACCGCGATCGGCAGGTCACGAAAAACCCCGGCGCACCACGCGGTGCCGCCGGGGTTTTTGCATTGGCCGCGAAAAGCGCGGCAGTGTTCGTGAACCGAATCTACTGACCGATCCGGCGCGATTCGGTGACCGGCAGTCCGGCCTCGGTGGGCACATAGATCAGCGAAGCGTTCGTTTCGGCGAGCGCCTGGACCTGAAGATAGCGCAGATACCCTTCCGGTCCGCCGAGGGAGTCCTGCAGAATGCGGTTCGCGCGCGCCGCGCCAGACGCGCGCGTAACTTCCGCCTCCGCCAGCGCGACTGCGCTTTCGCGCCGGGCTTCCGCTTCCAGGATGGCGATCCGGCGCGAGGATTGCGCCTCGGCCAGCGCAGCCTCGCCCGAGAGCCGCTGCGAATAGAGCCGATATTGCGGCAAGCCCCACATCGCCAGCGGAAGCAGCAGCAGCACAATCAACAGCAGGATCGCCCACACACCCGGATACCGCATCGCCAACCCCTATCGTGCTTCCTCGAGCGACAGTCCGCCTACTGGCAGGACAGGCATTCCTCGTAATCGGTCTGCTCGTCCAGGCCGGCCATCAGCTCGATCTTGTTCGCGTCGATCGTGTTGTCGGCCTCGACCCCGCCGGCGAAGCCCGCGCGCTGGACGCTCTTGGAGCGCAGGTAATAGAGCGATTTGATGCCCTTCTCCCACGCCTGGAAGTGCAGCATCATCAGGTCCCATTTGTCGACATCGGCGGGGATGAACAGGTTGAGGCTCTGCGCCTGGTCGATGAAGGGCGCGCGATCGGCGGCGAATTCGAGCAGCCAGCGCTGGTCGATCTCGAAGCTGGTCTTGAAGGTCGCCTTCTCCTCGACGCTGAGGAAATCGAGATGCTGGACCGAGCCGCCCTTCTCGAGGATCGAATTCCAGACATTGTTGGAATTCTTGCTCTTCTTGTCGAGAATTTTCTCCAGATAGGGATTCTTGACGATGAAGCTGCCCGAGAGAGTCTTGTGGGTGTAGATGTTCGCCGGGATCGGCTCGATGCAGGCGCTGGTGCCGCCGCAGATGATGCTGATCGAGGCGGTCGGGGCGATCGCCATCTTGCAGGAGAAGCGCTCCATCGCGCCGGTTTCCTCGGCATCGGGGCACGGCCCGCGCTCCTTGGCGAGCACCATGCTGGCCTCCTCGGCCTTGGCGCTGATGTGCTTGAACATCTTCAGGTTCCACACCTTGGCCATCGGGCTCTCGAAGCCGATGCTCTTCTGCTGGAGGAAGGAGTGGAACCCCATCACCCCCATGCCGACGCTGCGCTCGCGCATCGCCGAATATTTGGCCCGCGCCATCTCCTCGGGAGCGCGGTCGATGTAATCCTGCAGGACGTTGTCGAGGAAGCGCATCACGTCCTCGATGAATTGCTTGTCGCCCTGCCACTCGTCCCATTTCTCGAGGTTGAGCGAGGACAGGCAGCACACCGCGGTGCGATCGTTGCCGAGATGATCGCGGCCCGTCGGCAGGGTGATTTCCGAGCACAGGTTCGAGGTCGAGACCTTGAGCCCCAGTTCGCGGTGATGCTTGGGCATCATACGGTTCACCGTGTCGGAGAAGACGATATAGGGCTCGCCGGTGGCCAGCCGGGTCTCGACCAGCTTCTGGAACAGCGAGCGCGCATCGATGGTCTTGCGCACCGAGCCGTCGCGCGGGCTGACCAGATCGAATTCGGCGCCGTCGCGGACCGCTTCCATGAAGGCGTCGGTCAGCAGCACACCGTGGTGCAGGTTGAGCGCCTTGCGGTTGAAATCGCCCGAAGCTTTGCGGATCTCGAGAAATTCCTCGATCTCGGGGTGGTTGACGTCGAGATAGCAGGCCGCCGAGCCGCGCCGCAGCGAGCCCTGGCTGATCGCGAGCGTCAGGCTGTCCATCACCCGGACGAAGGGGATGATCCCGCTGGTCTTGCCATTGAGGCCGACCGGCTCGCCGATACCGCGGACATGGCCCCAATAGGTGCCGATTCCGCCGCCCTTGCTCGCCAGCCAGACGTTCTCGTTCCAGGTGTTGACGATGCCCTCGAGGCTGTCGTCGACCGAATTGAGATAGCAGGAGATCGGCAGACCGCGGTGCGTGCCGCCATTGGACAGCACCGGGGTGGCGGGCATGAACCACAACCGCGAGACATAGTCGTAGAGCCGCTGCGCGTGCTCCTGATCGTCGGCATAGGCATCGGCGACGCGGGCGAAGAGATCCTGGTAGCTCTCGCCGGGCAGCAGATAGCGGTCGTTGAGCGTTTCCTTGCCGAATTCGGTCAGTTCCGAATCGCGCGCCGCATCGGTGACGATCGTGAAGCGCCGGTCGAGGATCTTCTTGCTGTCGTGCTCGGCGGCGGCCTCGGCCGCATTGGCGGCATTGGCCTTGGCGGCCTGCGCCAGAGCGCCCGCCACGGCGCGCGCGGCGCCATCCTCGATCAAGGCTTCGCTGCCACTATCGCTTCGTTCCATTTCGACCGCTTTCTTCGATGCATCGGCATCGCCTGTATTGGTGTCTGTGTTGGTGCCTGTGTTGGTGGGAGCCTGCGCGTCCTCGCTGTTCAGTCCGAGCTCCTGGGTGTCGCCATCGAGGTTCATCGCGCCATCGTTCCCGTTTCTGAAATCCATTGCAGCCCACCATTTCTTGCTGCGGAGGGCCCATGCCCGTTCCGCTTGTGTTCGAATCGGCGGGAGGTCCTGCCTGGCCGTTTGGGCCTAGCAGTTCGGGACTGCCGGGATATGAAAACTTATCCCCGTCTTGTCCCCCGAACCGCGCTCCGGCTGGCTTGACCCGATATGGGTGCTTCGCCGCGCCATCGCTAGGTCTTGTGGGTACCCCCCGGATACCAACCACTAGATAATGAATCGCGAGCGGCTTTGGCGCAAGGGGGTGATTGCGGATTCGGCACCGCCGATGGCTGCGGATGCAGGCTGTGTTATCCGGGTGCAACGCCGCGACGCGTGGACCAAGCTGGGGTTTGCTCCGGCGCAAGACTCAAAATGAATCCGGGAAAAAATTTCTGCCCCAGGGTAGGCTCGGGTCGTGCTGGAATCTTCGCGCGCCCGGCGAGCTCGTGGGCTGCCGACCGCCTAGTCCGGCCGGAGCCGGAGAGGACGCAGTCCGCTATGCGCGATCCGCCTATGCCCGTTGCAGGCGTTTATTCGCCATGAAGCTTTGTCTGGTGCTGGCGGCGCGCGGCGTATTCGCGCTTCATGCGCCGCTTGTATCGGCGCTTGGGAGTGTTCCAATAGGCGAACACTGCTGTCGCAATCACGGCCAGTGCGAGAATCACGATCAGCAAATAGGCGATTGTTTCCCGGTCCATCTGCAGCTCCGTCCGCAATACTGAATTGCGATTCGCTACTTACCAGATGTTAACTATTCCGGAAAGCGTGATTCGCCGCGCCGTCCCGGTTCGGAACGCCGATTTGCGGACGTCAGACCTGCACCGCCTGCTTCGCGTGCCCGGCAATCTCTTCGGCCAGATCGTCGACCAGTTCGAGCGGGAGGTCGTGACCCCAGCCGGGGATGGTGCGGATGCGCGCGCCGGGGATCGTCGCGGCGGTGTCGCGGCCGCCCTCGACCGGGACCAGCGGATCGGCCTCGCCATGCAGCACCAGCGTCGGCAGTGTGATCCCGCGCAGCATCTTGCGGCGGTCGCCATCATGGAGGATCGCGGCGAGATGCCGCGTCGGGCCTTCGGGATAGAGGCTGCGGCGGATCGAGGCCTGGCTGCGTTCGCGCAGGCGCTCTTCGGGGGAGGGGAAACCGGGCGAGCCGATCGTCCGCGCAAGATGGATGCCGTGCTCGACCAGCACCGCCTCCTCGGTGCTCTCGGGACGCTTGGTCAGCGCCGCGAGCGCCTCCTTCTTGGCCGAGGGCAGCCTGGGATTGCCGGTGGTGGAGAAGATCGAGGTCAGCGACAGGCAGCGCGCGGGATGGCGCGCCGCGACATGCTGCGCGATCATCCCGCCCATGCTCGCCCCGACGATATGCGCCTTTTCGATGCCCAGCGCGTCGAGCAGGCCCACGCCGTCATGGGCGAGATCGGCGAGCGTATAGGGCACCCTGGGCTTCAGCCCGAGCTTTCCCATCAGCACTTGCCGCGCCGGGCTGGGCGGCTTGTGGCCGGTGAATTTCTGGCTCAGCCCGACATCGCGGTTGTCGTAGCGGATCACGCGGAAGCCGCGGCTCGCCAGCCCCTCGACCAGCTCGTCCGGCCACAGCGTCAGCTGCGCGCCGAACCCCATGATCAGCAGCATCGCCGGGTTTGCCGGATCGCCCTGCTCTTCGTAATGAATCTCGACGCCGTTCGCAGTAGTCTTGGGCAAGGCAGCCTCCCTGATGCGTTGTCTGTTCGGCGGTTTGCATGCATTAAGCCGCGCGACCGATTGCAGGGCAATACGCCGCAACCGGGGGAGAATGTCCAATGCTAAACATCATCGGCGCCATCGTCGCCGGGCTGATAATCGGGGCGCTGGCGCGCTTCTTCTATCCCGGCGAGGTCGAGATGGGCTGGCTGACCACCATTGCGCTCGGCGTCGGCGGGTCGCTACTGGCGGGACTGGTATTCCACCGCGGGCGCGGCGGCTTCAACCGCGCGGGGTGCCTGAGCAGCATTCTGGGCGCGATGGCACTGATCCTGATCGGACGCCTGCTGGGCCTGTAGGGGGCAGCAAATCAGCCGAGGACGAGAGCCGCTTTCTCTAGCAATTTTACGCTACTATCAAGGATGAGTGATGCAATTGGTCGGACGAGAATTGATGAAGCGCGCAGTCTTCGCGATCAGCTTGGTCGCAGCTGCCGGACTAGGCGGATGCGTATCGGTGGCGAAAGATCAGGTTGGCAAGGAATTCGCCAGAGTATGCGCCGAAAAAGGTGCAAACAACAGAGTGGTGCCCGGCGAATATGTGTCTCGTGGAGGCATGTTCGGGACTGTCAGCATGACAGGAGATTGTCTCGCGCCCGGCGACGAAGGGTACGAAGACGCGATACCGGTCGAAGAGTATCTTCAGAGCGTTGGCCGCAGAAGCACCCAGCCGTGAGCTAGGACGTCGGGCGGACGCTGGTCAAAAGAAAGGCGGAGCGCCTGCGCGCCCCGCCTCTCATTCGTTCGGCGCTTGCCGCTCAGGCCTGCTTGGCCTCGAGATTGACGCTGCGCTCGGCCAGATCGGTCATGTTCTCGTCGGTGTCGTAGATTTCCGCGGTAACGCTATCGAGCTTGGAGACATGCTCGCTCTTGCCCAGCGCCTCGGCGAAAGCCTTGGCGGTGCCGAAGCCAGCGATACCGTAGTGGCACATGCGCTGGAACTGGGCGATGATGACCACGTCGAGGACATCCTTGTCCTCGATATCGGCATCGAGCGCGTGCTTCCTGGCCTCTTTCACCAGGCCCTCCATGCCCTTGCAATGCTCCTTCTCGGATACACCGCAATCGTCGAGCAGCTTCTTAATGGTCTCGGTGTGCTTCGCGATGCCATCGGCGGATTTGGACAGACGCTGCTTGAGCTTGTCGTCGCCGGCGGCGTCGGCCAGTTCGCGCACGATCTTTTGCATCTGGTCGTTCGCCGACCAGCTGTCGGCGAGTTCGTGGGTGTAGCAATCGGTGAGGTTCTTGGGGGCGGACATCGGCGGTCTCCTGTTGGTGGGAACTCGGCCTTGCGGCCTGTTCCCGATCAACGGGCGGAGCGGGCGATCTATCCGGAGCGGCGCGGGGCCTGCGCCCAGACGAAGCCGGCTCGCGACGGGCCGCGGATGCCGTGCCTCAGGGCACCAGCACCGTGTCGCGCGCCACCGGATCGGTCTGCGGATGGTCGAGGATGAAATGCAGCCCCCGGCTCTCCTCGCGCTTGAGCGCGCTGCGGACGATGAGATCGGCGGATTCGAGCAGATTGCGCAGTTCGATCAGATCGGTGGTGACGCGGAAGCTGCCGTAATAATCCTCGACCTCCTTGCGCAGTAGGTCGATGCGGTTGGCGGCGCGTTCGAGCCGCTTGGTGGTGCGCACAATCCCGACATAGTTCCACATGAAGCGGCGGATCTCGGTCCAGTTCTGCTTGATGACCACCTCCTCGTCCGAATCGGCCACCTGGGTGTCGTCCCATTCGCGGATGGCGGGCGGTTCGCCCATTTTGTCCCAACCCGAGAGGATGTCGCGCGCCGCCGCCTCGCCGAAGACGAAGCACTCGAGCAGCGAATTGGAGGCAAGCCGGTTGGCACCGTGCAGCCCGCTCTCGGTGCATTCGCCCGCCGCCCACAGGCCTGGCAGATCGGTCCGCGCGGCGAGGTCGACCACCACCCCGCCGCAGGTGTAATGCTGAGCCGGGACCACCGGGATCGGCTGCGTGGTCATGTCGATCCCCAGCCCGGAGAGCTTCTCGTCGATCGTGGGGAAATGCTCGCGGACGAATTCGGGCGGCTGGTGGCTGATGTCGAGATGGACGTAGTCGAGCCCGAAGCGCTTGATCTCCGAATCGATCGCGCGGGCGACCACATCGCGCGGGGCGAGCTCCATCCGCTCGGGGTCGTAATCGGCCATGAAGCGATGGCCGGTGCGCGGGTTGTAGAGCCGCCCACCCTCGCCGCGCACCGCCTCGGTGATGAGGAAGTTCTTGACCTCGAGATTGTAGAGGCAGGTGGGGTGGAACTGCATCATCTCCATGTTGGAGACCCGCGCCCCCGCGCGCCAGGCCATCGCGATGCCGTCGCCGGTCGCGCCGCGCGGCGCGGTCGAGAAGCGGTAGCAGCGCCCTGCGCCCCCTGCGGCAAGAATGGTCGCGCGCGCGACATGCGCCTCGACCTTGCCGGTCGCCTCGTCGAGCGCATAGGCGCCCCAGACATGGCCATCGCCCGAGTAACGCTCGGCGTTGCGCCCCGTGATCAGATCGATGCAGGCGCGCCCGGGCAGCATGGTGATGTTGGGATGGGCCCGGGCTGCCCTGAGCAGCGCCTCCTGCACCGCCCAGCCGGTGGCATCATCGACATGGACGATGCGGCGGTGGCTGTGCCCGCCCTCGCGGGTGAGGTGAAGATCGCCCCCCAGATCGTCGGGTCCGCGGTTGAAGGGTACACCCAGCGCCCTGAGCCGCTCGATGCTGCGCGGCGCGCGCTCGATGACGAATTCCACCGTTTCGATATCGTTGAGCCCCGCGCCCGCCACCATGGTGTCGCGGATGTGATCCTCGAAAGTGTCGCCGGCATCGAGCACCGCGGCAATGCCGCCTTGCGCCCAGGCGGTCGAGCCGCCGTCGAGCGAGCCCTTGGCGAGGACCAGCACGCTGCGCTCTTCGGCGAGCGCCAGCGCCGCGGTCAGCCCGGCCGCGCCCGAGCCAATGATCAGAACGTCGTGGGGATGTTGGGAAATGCTCATTCCGGTCTCTTGCCCACCCCCGGCCCCTCCCGCAAGCGGGAGGAAGGCAAGCGCCTCACCCCCCGCCGGTCAGACTGACGAATACATCCTCGAGATCGGCTTCGCGGGTGGTGACGTCCTCGATCGCGTAGCCGTGGCTCTGCACCAGTGCGAGCACCTGGCCCGCGGTGGTGGCGTCGCGGTCGTAGGTGATGTCGAGCCGGCGGCTCTCGACCACTTCGGCCTTGAGGAAGCTCTCGTCCATCGGCGGGCCGGCGAGATCCTTGTCGACCGTGACCGAGACGATCTTCTCGCGCGCCATGCCGATCAGCTCCTGCGTCGGCTTGTTGGCGATCAGCTCGCCATGGTTGATGATCGCGATCCGGTCGCACAACTGCTCGGCTTCCTCGAGGTAATGCGTGGTCAGCACCACGGTCACCCCTTGCGCGTTGAGCCCGGCAACCAGCTCCCACAATTGCCGCCGAAGCTCGACATCGACACCCGCGGTGGGCTCGTCGAGCACCAGGATCGGCGGCGAATGGACCATCGCCTTGGCGATCAGCAGCCGCCGTTTCATGCCCCCCGAGAGCGTGCGCGCATAGGCGTCGCGCTTGTCCCACAGATGCACCGCGCGCAGCAGTTCCTCGCTGCGCCGCTCCGCCTTGGGGACGCCGTAGAAGCCGGCCTGGTTCTCGAGCACTTCGAAGGGGGTGAAGAAGGGATCGAAGACGATCTCCTGCGGGACGATCCCGATCGCGCGCTTGGCGTTGCGGCGGTTGCGATCGATGTCGAACCCCCAGATCTCGGCGCTGCCCCCGGTCTTGTCGACCAGCCCGGCGAGAATGTTGATCAGCGTCGACTTGCCCGCGCCATTGGGGCCGAGCAGGCCGAAGATGCCGCCCTGCGGGACATCGAAGCTCACCCCCTTGAGCGCCTGCTTGCCCTCTCCGCCCTCCCCCTTGCCGGGGGCGTAGCGTTTGGCGAGATTGTCGATGCGGATCGCGGGGGGTGGTGCCATGCTGCGCCGGTTAGGTAGCCGCGCGGCACAAGGCAAGCGGCAGGAACGCCTCGCCGCGGCCATCACTGCCCCGTTGCGCAGGGGCCGCGCAGCCTCTATCGGCTGCCTCCATGAGCATCGCCCCGCCCGAAACCATCCTCGTCGACCTGCGCCGCGTGTGGTGCGACGGCGCCACCGACATCCGCGGCGGTCCCAACTTTCGCCCCGCCGCGCTGGGCCATCCCAAGATCTATCTCGAGATCGACGAGCACGGCTATGTCGATTGCGGCTATTGCGATCGCCGCTTCGTGCTGCGCGGCGGTCCGGCGGATGGGGTCGATCAGGCGAAGCTGCGCGATATCGCCTCGGGCACCGACCCCGACCACCGCTGAGCCGGTCCCGCTGAGCGGGCGACGGACGCCGCGACCTTTCGCAGCGCCCGCCCAGCGCCTACATGGATCGGATGAACCAGACCACCGATCCGCATGCGCTGCTCTATGGCAGCACGCTCTCGCCCGACGAAGCCAAGGCGCTGACAGCCAAGCTGCTCTCCTCCTGCGACGATGGCGAGCTCTACCTTCAGTTCCTCGCCTCGGAATCCTTCGCCTTCGACGACGGGAGGCTCAAAACCGCCGACTACAGCCGCGATTCGGGCTTCGGCCTGCGCGGCGTCTCGGGCGAGATGACCGGCTTCGCACATGCCAACGAGATCAGCGCCGCATCGATCATGCGCGCAGGCGAGACGCTGCGCCTGCTCGATGCCACCAAAACCCCACTCGCCGCGCCGCCGCAGCGCAGCAACCGCCATCTCTACACCGCCGACAGCCCGCTCGACGCTGTGCCCTTCGCCGAGAAGGTCGCGCTGCTCGAGAAGATCGACGCGGTGGCGCGCGCGAAAGACCCGCGTGTCGCGCAGGTCAGCGCCAGCCTCTCGGCGAGCTGGAGCGCGATCGAGATCGTCCGCCCCGACGGTTTCGTCGCGCGCGACATCCGCCCGCTGGTGCGGCTCAACATTTCCATCGTCGCCGAAGCCAACGGCCGCCGCGAGAGCGGCAGCTTCGGGATGGGCGGGCGCTATCTCTACGACCGCCTGTTCGATGAGGCCCAGTGGATGCGCGGGATCGACGAGGCGGTGCGCCAGGCGCTGGTCAATCTCGACAGCGTCGCCGCGCCCGCGGGCGAGACCACCGTGCTGCTCGGCCCCGGCTGGCCCGGCGTGCTGCTGCACGAGGCGATCGGCCACGGGCTCGAGGGCGATTTCAACCGCAAGGGCACGAGCGCCTTCTCGGGCCGGATCGGCGAGCGCGTCGCCGCGCCAGGCGTCACCGTGGTCGACGACGGCTCGATCGCCGAAAGGCGCGGCTCGCTCAGCATCGACGACGAAGGCACTCCGACGCGCGAGACCGTGCTGATCGAGGACGGCGTGCTCAAGGGTTATATGCAGGACCGGCTCAACGCCCGGCTGATGGGGGTCGAGGCGACCGGCAACGGCCGCCGCGAGAATTACCAGCACGCGCCTATGCCGCGGATGACCAACACCTTCATGCGCGGCGGTGCGGACGATCCCGCCGAACTGCTGAGCCGGGTCAAGGACGGGATCTACGCCACCGCTTTCGGCGGCGGTCAGGTCGATATCGTCTCGGGCAAGTTCGTCTTCGCCTGCACCGAGGCCTACAAGGTCGAGAACGGGAAAATCGTCGCCCCGATCAAGGGTGCGACGCTGATCGGCGACGGCCCCTCGGTGCTCACCCGCGTCAGCGGCATCGGCAACGACATGGCGCTCGACGAGGGCGTCGGGGTCTGCGGCAAGGCGGGCCAGAGCGTTCCGGCGGGCGTGGGCCAGCCGACGCTGCTGATCGACGCGCTGACGGTGGGCGGAACCGGTTGAGCGGAGCGCCGACAGCGACGCTCATCGCCGGTTCAGCGGTTGGAGCATACAAGGGCGCTCGAAAGGAGACTTCAATGACCAAGTTTTCAGCACTACTCGCGGCATCGGCTGCGGTAACCTTGCTGGCCGCTCCGGCAGCAGCCGAGGAACGCCCCAAGGGCGAAGCCAAATTGGCAGAAATGCTCGAAGGCCGCGTCGCAGGCGAACCCGAGCGCTGCATCCGGTTGATGGGCAGCGACCCGCTGACCATTATCGATGGCACCGCAGTGGTTGCCAAGCGCGGCGACACCATCTGGGTCAATCGCACCGCCAATCCGGATACGCTCGACGACGACGACCGGATGACGATTCGCAAGTTCAGCGCCTCGCAGCTCTGCCGGCTCGACCAGGTCACCACCCACAGCCGCACCGGCAATTTCTACACCGGCAACATCATGCTCCAGGACTTCGTGCCCTACCGCCGCGAAGGCTGATCGCGCTGCATGATGACCGTATGATAACCGCATGACACTGGCCCGGCGCCCCTGGGCCGCAGACCTGCTCCACGTCTGGTTCCACCAGCTGGGAGCCGATGACTGGTTCGGGGGCTCGGAAGCCGTCGACCTGTTGCTGCGCGAGCGGTTCGAGCGCTGGCTCCATGCGCTCGGCCACCGACCCGCGGGGGAATTTCTCCGCGATCCCGCCACCGCGCGCGCCGCGATCCTGCTGTTCGACCAGATCCCGCGCAATCTCTATCGCGGCAGCGCGCAGGCCTTCGCCTGGGACCCGCTGGCGCTGGCGATCACGCAGGGGATGCTTGCGCGCGGCTGGCATCTGGGCTTGCCCCAGCAGGCGAAACAGTTCCTGCTGATGCCGCTGATGCACAGCGAGAGGATCGCCGACCAGCGGCTGAGCCTCGCGCTGTTCGTACGCCATGCACCCGCGTCGCTGTCCTTCGCGCGATCGCATTACCGGATGATCGCGCGCTTCGGGCGCTATCCGCATCGCAACGAAGCTCTGGGACGCGTGACGACGCCCGCCGAACAGCGCGCGATCGAGGCGGGGTTCAGCTGGTAGGCTGCAAGCCGGAAGTCAGCCCTTGGGCTTGAGCAGCCTATCGGGGCGGATGCGCTGCGCCTCGCCGAACAGCCCATAGGTCTGGTTGACGTAGTTCGAGACATCGATGATTGAATCGAGATATTTTTCGAGTTCGCCGGTCATTTCCTGCTCGACCAACCGGACGTGGGCGGATGGGTTCTCGGTTTCGAAATGGACGTAGAACCATGGATCGCCACGCTTGAGCACCAGTGGTTTCGAAAGGTCGTACCATTCGAAGGCCCATGCCAGCGGGCGCGGCCAGATGTGAATCGGGAACCGCCCCCCCATAGCCATGCCGGGCCGCTGTTCGGGAAACCAGTGCAGATAGGGCGGCGACTGGACCACATAGCAGGGCTCGTCCGCCACAAAGACATAGGGCGCGGTGAATTGCAGGATCGGGCGCTCGGGGTGGCGCCATTCGTTCTGCGGCTGCAGCTGGAACAGGTTGGCGCGGCCCTGGGGTCGCATCTTCGACGCCTCGCCATCGGCATCGGTCAGTTGCAGGCCCCCTTGCGCGTTGCGGGTAAACGCCAGCGTCAGATCGACCGGGCAGGGGATGACATAGTGCCGCCGGTCGAAGTCGATCGCCGCGGGGCAAACCTGGATAGATTTCGCGCTGGTCGCCTTGGGGTCGCTGCGTGAGAAGCTCTTGGGCGGGGCCCAGATCGCATTGCCCTGCGCGAAGCGGACGGTCCAGCCGACCGTGACATTGCGCTTCTTGCCGCGTCCCTCGGCGTCCGCCGCCCCTGCGTCGTCGGCGAAATAATCGTCCCAGCTCATGTGTCGCACGTCCTTCAATTCGCGTATTGCGTGCCCAGATCGTTCAGAAACGGCGCGCGCGCAAGCTTCGCGTCCCGAACAGGAACCCACAAGGAGACACCCCGATGACCGCCAATCCGCACGGCTTCACGCTCAACCACACCATGCTGCGGGTCAAGGATCCGGAGAAGAGCCTCGAATTCTATTGCGGGGTGCTGGGCATGACGCTGCTGCGCAAGACCGATATCGAGGCGGGCGAGTTCTCGCTCTACTTCCTCGGTTTCACCGCTAGCGACGACGAGGTGCCCAAGGGCGACGCCGATGCCACCGAATATGTCTTCTCGCGCCAGGGCGTGCTCGAACTCACGCACAATTGGGGCACGGAGGACGAAGACGACGCGGTCTATCACGACGGCAATGCCGCGCCGCAGGGCTTCGGCCATATCGCGCTCGACGTCCCCGATCTCGCCGCCGCGGTGGCGCATTTCGACAAGCACGGAGTCGAGTTCCAGAAGCGCCCCGAGGACGGGATGATGAAGCACATCGCCTTCATCAAGGACCCCGACGGCTATTGGGTCGAAATCCTCAGCGCGCGCAGCATGGCGGGCCGCTAGGCGCCGGCCGGGGGCGCCGGCCCGGTCCGCGCCTGGCCGGTCCTGCAGAGCGCCTGCGCGGGGCAGGCGGGACAGTCCAGATGGCTCGGGCGGCAGGTGGTCTGCCCGACCTTCTTCATCAGCAGATGGTGCTCGTCGTAATCGGCGGCGCTCCATTCGGGCGGCATCGCGGGCATGATAGCCTCGTAGGCGCGCGCGGTGTCGGCCTTGGGCGGCACCAGCCCCATCCGCTGGAGGATGCGGGTGTGGTGCCCGTCGAGCACCAGCGCTTTGCGGTCGAGCGTGCTGGCGTTGACCACCCCGGCGGCGATCTTGCGCCCGACACCGGGCAGCGTCTCGAGCCAGGCCATCGCCGCAGCTGTGTCGAGCGGTTCGAGATGCGCCAGATCGACCGCGCCGCGCTCCGCCACCACCGCCTGCAGCGCGCGCTTCAACCGCTCGGCAGCGACATTGGGATAGGTCTGCGTCGCCAACAATTCCCGCAATTCGTCGAGCGGCGCCTCGGCCACCGCCTCCCAGCTACCGTAGCGCGTGAGCAGCCGATCGGTCGCGGCGTTGGAGATCGGAGATTTGGTCCGCGCGCCGATCAGCCCCTGCACCAGCACCCATTCGGGCCGCCGCCACTGCGCCGCCGCGCGCTCGACCCGTCCGAAGCGCTGGACCAGCAGCGGCTGCAGCCGCCGCAGCGTCTCGGTGCGCGGATCGGGGCCGAGGGGAAGTTCGGACATCAGCGGATACCTTCTCGTCCAGTCGACATGTATCCGCAACTTCGATCGCTGCCACTCAGACGAGACCTACCACGACGCCGGTGCTCGATGCGCCTGTACCAGGGTGTTATATATATCTTGACATATAAACTCGATATATTTATAATAAAACTGAACATAGAGGGAGGTTTGATGATGTCAAAATATGAAGGACTTACTGAATTTCTCGATGACCTAGACCAGGAAAAGGTCACGATGAGCTTCGAGAGTATCAACGATCTTGTGTTTGGAGCGCTTCCAGACAGCGCCTACAAGCACCGGCCTTGGTGGGCGAACCGGAAAGACGGCAGAGGGTCGCAGAACCTCGCTTGGCAGTCGGTCGGGTGGGAGAGCAAAGATGTGAATATGGAGCTTGATGAGGTTACATTTGTTCGCGTTGCGGAGAAAACCGGCTCCGGGATTCGAGCGGTTAGGGGCCTATCTATCGCCGAAGCCAAGGCCGGTCTTGCGGCAAATTTTGGCGTTCCGGAGACTGCGATCGAAATCAGGATTATGGGATGAAGGGGACGGTCTTCACGCGAAGCGCCCCCTACTCCCACTCGATCGTGCCCGGCGGCTTGCTGGTGTAGTCGTAGACCACGCGGTTGATGCCGCGCACCTCGTTGACGATGCGGGTCGCGACATTGGTCAGGAAGCCGGCGTCGAAGGGATAGACGTCGGCGGTCATCCCGTCGGTGCTGGTGACCGCGCGTAGCCCGCAGACATTGTCGTAGGTGCGCGCATCGCCCATCACCCCGACCGTCTTGACCGGGAGCAGCACCGCGAAGGCTTGCCAGATCGCGTCGTAGAGCCCGGCGTTGCGGATTTCTTCCAGATAGATCGCATCGGCCTTGCGCAATATGTCGCAGCGCTCCTTCGTGACCTCGCCGGGGATGCGGATCGCGAGGCCGGGGCCGGGGAAGGGATGGCGGCCGACGAAGGCCTCGGGCAGGCCCAGCTCGCGGCCCAGTTCGCGCACCTCGTCCTTGAACAATTCGCGCAGGGGCTCGACCAGCTTCATGTTCATCCGCTCGGGCAGGCCGCCGACATTGTGGTGGCTCTTGATCGTCACCGAGGGCCCGCCGGTGAAGCTGACGCTTTCGATGACATCGGGATAGAGCGTGCCTTGCGCGAGGAAATCGGCGCCGCCGATCGCCTTGGCTTCCTCCTCGAAGACATCGATGAAGGTCTTGCCGATGAACTTGCGCTTGGCCTCGGGGTCGGTGACCCCTGCGAGACCCGAGAGGAACAGCTCCTCGACGTCGCGGTGGACCAGCGGGATGTTGTAGGAATTCTTGAACAGCGAGACGACCTGCTCGGCCTCGCCCTGGCGCATGAGGCCATGGTCGACGAAGACGCAGGTCAATTGCTCGCCGATCGCCTCGTGGATCAGCACCGCGGCGACCGCCGAATCAACCCCGCCCGACAATCCGCAGATCACCTTGCCGTCGCCGACCTGTTCGCGGATCTCGGCGATCTTGGTGGCGCGGAATTCGGCCATGGTCCAGTCGCCCGCCAGCCCGCAGACGTGGCGGGTGAAATTGGCGATCAGCTTCGCGCCATCGGGGGTGTGGACCACTTCGGGGTGGAACTGGATGCCGTAGAAGCGCCGCGCCTCGTCGGCGATCACCGCGAAGGGCGCGCCGTCGCTGGTGGCGACGATCTCGAAACCGGGCGCGAACCGGGTGACCTTGTCGCCATGGCTCATCCACACCTGATGGCGCTCGCCGACCTCCCACAACCCGTCGAACAGCGCGCAGGGCTGCGTGACGGTGAGGAAGGCACGGCCGAATTCGCCGCCTTCACCGGTCTCGTGACCGGGGCGGACTTCGCCGCCCAGCTGCTGGGTCATCACCTGCTGGCCGTAGCAGATGCCCAGGATCGGGATCCCCGCCTCGAACAGCGCCGCGGGCGCGCGGGGGCTGCCTTCGTCGGGGACGCTGGCGGGGGAGCCCGACAGGATGATGCCCTTGGGCTTCATCCGCGCGAAGGCCTCCTCGGCCATCGTGTAGGGGGCGATTTCGGAATAGACGCCGGCCTCGCGCACGCGGCGCGCGATCAGCTGGGTCACCTGGCTGCCGAAATCGACGATGAGGATGGAGTCGGAGGGCTGAATGGTCATGGCGGCGCGTTAAATGGGCCACGCCGCCAAGTCGATAGGCCTGTGCGCGAGTGTCCGCCGGCCTCGGACTGCCGGCTAGGCGGCATCGCGCCTGGCGGCCTCGTCTTCGCGAACGCCGTCCCGTCCTCTGCCGGAACGGTCCCGGTCCCCGAACTTGAGGAAGGTCTCGGCGCCCGAAACGGGGCGACCCAGGTGATAGCCCTGCACCAGATCGATCCCGAGCGAGCGCAGCATCGCGAGTTCGGAGGCCGTTTCCACCCCTTCGGCGATGATGTCGGCCGCGGTCTCGCGGGCAAAGGCGAGCAGCGCCGCGACCATGGCACGGCGGCTGCGATCGACCCCGATTCCCGCGACCAGCGCGCGGTCCAGCTTGATCAGATCGGGGGTAAGCTGGAGAATGTGGCGCAGGCTCGAATAGCCGGCGCCAGCATCGTCGATCGCCAGCCTTACGCCCTGAGCCCGCAAGGGCGCGAGCGCTTCGGCAAAGCTGGCGTAATCCTCGATGTGCGCGTGTTCGGTGATCTCCAGCACGATCTGGCGGCCTCGTGCCCGCGCGACGATATCGCCCAGATTGCCCGCGGCCACGGTCGCCGGCGAAGCGTTGAGCGCGATATAGGCGTGCGCGGGCAGAGAATGGCTCTCGTCGAGTGCGCGATGGATCGCCGCAAGTTCGAGGTCGTTGCCAAGGCCGGCAGCTTCGGCCTCGGCGAACCAGACATCGGGCGAGCGAACGGGCTCGGGGGCGAATCGCGACAGCGCCTCGAATCCGATCGGGCGGTCCGCCGCGAGGCTCCAGATCGGCTGGAACGCCATGGCGAACTGCTCGTCCGCGATCACCGCGCGAATCCGGGCATGCGTTGCCTCCAGTGTGCGCGAGGCCTGACGCTCGCGGGCGATTTCGAAGGCGGTGAGTTCGGCGAAGCTCTTCATCATCGCCAGATCGCGCGGGTTGAGGCTGTCGTCCGCCGTGGGCCCGAGGCAGCAGAACATGCCGTAGGCCTCGCCGTCGGGCATGACGAGCGGGACGCTGACATGCGCCCCGATCGGGATCGCGGCGGTGATCGGCATCGCGGCTGCGAGCGGATACCGGGCGGTGTCGGGGATCAGCTGCGGCAGCCGGCCGGCCAGGATATGGCGGCAATAGACGTCGTCGAGCGAGCGTTCGTCGCCCGGCTTGATGAGATGCTCCAGTCCGGGCGCATCGACCTCGCGGTAGACCGCGACGTCGCCGACGAATTCAGACACGTAGGCGACCTGCAGACCCAGATGGCGGCGCATCGCACGCAGCGCGCGCTTCGCCATGCTCTCGCCCGGCGCGCCGCCGCCGGCGAACGCGAGCATGTCTGTTTGACTTTCGGCTGGTCGAACCATGACCCGCATTCCTTTTGCACAAGCTGCTGACCAGCCCTCTCATGGGAGAATAGGGTTAACCAATCGTCGCTTGCGTGAAATGCAACTGTGCTGGATGTTTTCTCACTTTCGTGCGCAAGGTTGCAACATTATTACAGCGCCAGAAGTCGACCAAAGGAGTTCCCCCTCCCGGTCGACGCTTCGGAACCCTCCCCGATGCGCGACATCGGCCTGTGGTTTCCGGCCTTCCTTGCGGTGACCGGTCGCAACCAGCGATCCTCTCCCCCTCGATCGGTGATCGGTTCGCAAGGCGATATGGCAGCGAGTAGAGACGCGGCCCCCTTCTCCCTCTCCCACCCTCCCGATGGTGGCCGCGTCTCGAAAGCACCCGCAAGGGGGGCTTCGGGACCCGGCACGCGGCTGTCAGACCGGCAGTCCCCGGCGCACCGCCTCCTCGCGCAGTTCGGTCTTGAGCAGCTTGCCGATATGGCTGCGCGGCATGTCCTCGACCGCGTGCAATTGCGCCAGCCGCTGGGTCTTGCCCAGCCGCGCGTTGACCGCTGCGCGAATCGCCTGCGGATCGCGCGCACCTTCGGCCAGCACCACGAATCCGACCGGGGTCTCGCCCCAGCGCTCGGACGTGACCCCGATCACCGCCGCCTCGACCACGTCGTCCTCGGCCATCAGCGCGTCTTCCAGATCGACCGGGTAGATGTTGAACCCGCCCGAGATGATCATGTCCTTGGCGCGCCCCACGAGCTCGAGAAAACCGTCGGCGTCGAGGCGTCCGATATCTCCCATCCGCTGCCACACCTGTCCGGTCTCGGGGTGGGTCCAGTAGCCCTCGCGCGTCTTGCCGGGCTGGTTCTTGTAGCCCGCCATCATCGCGGGGCCGATGCCGACGAGATTGCCCGGTGTGCCCGGCGGCACCGGGCGGTCCTCGTCGTCGAGCACCAGCAGCTCGCTGTCGGGCGCGGGGCGTCCGACGGTGTGGAGCTTGTCGCGATGCTCATGCGCGGCCAGCAGGCACACCACCCCGCCCTCGGTCATCGAATAGATCTCGATCAGCGCGCCGGGCATCCGTTCGAGCACCTCGGCCTTCAGCTCGGCGGAGAAGGGGGCGGAGGTGCAGTACTTGTAGCGCAGCGCCGAGAGGTCGAATGTGTCGAAGTTCGGCTCCTGCATCAGGCGGCGGTATTGCACCGGGACCAGCATGGTGTGGGTGATCGCCTGCGCCTGCGCGATTTCGAGCCAGCGCAGCGCGTCGAACTTGCCCATCACGGTCACCGTCCCCCCGGCCAGCAGCGGCGCGAGGAAGGCGACCATGGTGGTGTTGGAATAGAGCGGGGTCGAGGCCAGCGCGCGGACCGGCTCCCCGCTGGTGCGATAGCTCGCTGCGGTGGTGGCGAACTGCCGCCAGCGCATCAGATGCGAATGGACGATGCCCTTGGGGGTGCCGGTGGTGCCCGAGGAATAGATGATGTTGAACGGATCGCCGGGCTGGGGGACGAAAGCGGGCGGGCGGGCGCCGGCGGGCGCCATCCAGTCGTTCAGTTCCTCGTCGAGGAGGATCCGCTCCATTCCGGGGAAGCAGCTCTCGCCCAGCTCGGTCAGCTTGGCGCGATCGATGAAGATGTGCCGCGCGCCGCTGTCTTGGGCCATTCCGGCGAGCTGTTCCGGGCTGGCGCTGGTGGTCAGCGGCGCGGCGACACCCCCTGCGCGCACTGCGGCGAGAAAGACCAGCGCATAGGCAATCGAGGAATAGCACAGGATCGCGACCGACTGCCCGCGCTCGAGCCCGGTCTCGAGCAGTCGCGCCGCGATCCGGTCGAGCCGCTCGTCCATTTCGCGCCAGCTCAGTTCGCCGCGATCGTCGCGCAATGCGAGCGCCCCCGGCTGCACTGCGGCCCAGCGGCGCAGGATGGCATCGTAAGTGCCGAATTCGGTGGTGAGATCGGCGGGTGTGGGGGGCGTTTCATTCATGGCGCGCGAGACTATCCGCCACGCGCTCCATGTCCAGTCAGCATTGGCCGGTCAGCATTCGATGACGTTGACCGCGAGCCCGCCCTGGCTGGTTTCCTTGTACTTGGTCGACATGTCGAGCCCGGTCTGGCGCATCGTCTCGATCACCTGGTCGAGGCTAACGCAGCTTTCCGCCGCGGTCCGGTGCAGCGCCAGCCGCGCGGCATTGACCGCTTTCACCGCACCGATCGCATTGCGTTCGATGCAGGGCACCTGGACCAGCCCGCCCACGGGATCGCAGGTCAGCCCGAGATTGTGCTCCATCCCGATCTCCGCCGCGCTTGCGACCTGATCGGGACTGGCGCCCCACAGCGCCGCGAGCCCGCCCGCCGCCATCGAACAGGCCACCCCGACCTCGCCCTGGCAGCCCATCTCGGCCCCGGAGATCGAGGCGCGCTGCTTGTAGAGCAGCCCAATCGCGCCGGCGGTCAGCAGGAAGGTGCGGCGGCTCTCCTCGCAGCGCTGCTCCTCGGCGTTCTTGCAATAGAAGCGGATCACCGCGGGGATGATCCCCGCCGCGCCATTGGTCGGCGCAGTGACCACGCGGCCACCGGCGGCGTTTTCCTCGTTCACCGCCATGGCGAAGCAGTTGAGCCAGTCGAACAGCGCCTCGCGTTCGTTTGAGAGCGGGGCGGCCGAGAGCTTGTCCCACAGATCGGGCGCGCGGCGGGCGACCTTGAGCCCGCCCGGCAGCACGCCGCGCTGGCTCAGACCGCGTTCGATGCACTGGTCCATCGCTTCCGCGACGCGGTCCAGCCCGGCCAGAGTCTCCTCGCGCGGGCGGAAGCTGTCCTCGTTGGCGAGCGTGAGCTCGGCGATCGAAAGCCCGGTGCGCGCGCATTGCGCCAGCAGTTCCTCGGCCGAACCGAACGGGTGCGCGACCGCTGTCCCCGCCGCGACACGGTCGTTGGCGGGGCGCTTCTTCAATTGCGCCTCGCTGGCAACGAAACCGCCGCCGGTCGAGTAATAGGTCCGCTCGAACAGCACCGCCCCGGCACCGTCGAGGGCTGCCAGCCGCATGCCGTTGGGATGCAGATCGGGGATGATATGGCCGGCAAGATCGATGTCGCGGCGCGGATCGAAACCGATTCCATGCCCGCCTGCGAGTGCGATCCGCCCGCTAGCGCGCATCTCGGCAAGTGCCGCCGCGGCCTCGTCGGGGCAGGTCGTCTCGGGGCCGAACCCCATCAGCCCGAGCACTGCGGCATCGGGGGTGCCGTGGCCGATCCCGGTCAGCGCGAGCGAACCCTGCAACTCGACCGTCACCCGCGCGGTCCGCTCGAGCTTGCCGGCCTTGGTCAGCGCGCGGACGAACATCCCGCCGATCCGCATCGGCCCCACGGTGTGCGAGGAAGAGGGACCGATCCCGATCCGGAAGATGTCGAGCACCGAAAGCATGGCCGCGAGATGGCCCCGCAGGCGCGGCAAAGCAAGCGGTTGCAGGCGAAACCATCCCGCCCGCGATGCAACCCGCCGATCCAGCCCTGCGATCTGTGGGAAAGATCAGTGGTAAAACTTTGGAAATCCGCGGCTTTGCGCCTATATAATCAGCATGAACGAAACACCCGAAAACAGCCCCGAACAGACCCCCGAAATCCTGGTCGAAACCGCCCCTGAGAGCGTAGTCGACGGACCGCCGGTGCGGGTCCGCCAGGAAGGCGCCTATGGCGCGGATTCGATCAAGGTTCTCAAGGGGCTGGACGCGGTGCGCAAGCGCCCGGGCATGTATATCGGCGACACCGACGACGGTTCGGGCCTGCACCACATGGTGTTCGAGGTCTCGGACAATTCGATCGACGAGGCGCTGGCGGGCCATTGCGATCTGGTGCTGATCGAGCTCAACCCCGACGGCTCGGTCTCGGTCGAGGACAACGGCCGCGGCATTCCGGTCGATATGCACAAGGGCGAGGGCGTCTCCGCGGCCGAGGTCATCATGACCCAGCTCCATGCGGGCGGCAAGTTCGAGAACACCAATGACGACAACGCCTACAAGGTCTCGGGCGGACTCCACGGGGTGGGCGTCTCGGTGGTCAACGCGCTGAGCGAATGGCTCGAGCTCAAGGTCTGGCGCGACGGCAAGGAGCACTGGATCCGCTTCGAGCACGGCAATGCGGTTTCGCCGCTCGAGATCACCGGCGATGCCCCGCCGGTCGCCAGTTCGGGTGACGAGAACGGGCTCAAGAAGGGCACCCGCGTGACCTTCCTGCCCTCGACCGAAACCTTCAAGAACGTGCTCGAGTTCGACTTCGACAAGCTGGAGCACCGCTACCGCGAGCTCGCCTTCCTCAATTCGGGCGTCCACATCCTGCTGCGCGACAAGCGTCACGAGGAGGTCGCCGAGCACGATCTCTATTACGAGGGCGGCATCGCGGCCTTCGTCAAATATCTCGACCGCAACAAGCAGCCCCTGTTCGTCGATCCGATCTCGGTCTCGGCCGAGAAGGACGGGATCGGCATCGATGTCGCGCTCGAATGGAACGACAGCTATTACGAGAACGTCCTCGCCTTCACCAACAACATCCCCCAGCGCGACGGCGGCACGCATCTCGCGGCCTTCCGCGCCGCGCTGACCCGGACGCTCAACAATTACGCGCAGAGCTCGGGGCTGATGAAGAAGGAAAAGGTCACGCTGTCGGGCGAGGACATGCGCGAAGGGCTGACCGCGATCGTCTCGGTCAAGCTGCCCGATCCCAAGTTCGGCTCGCAGACCAAGGACAAGCTGGTCAGCTCCGAGGTCCGCCAGCCGCTCGAGGCGCTGATGGGCGAGAAGATGAGCGAATGGCTGGAGGAAAACCCCGCCGACGCCAAATCGATCATCCAGAAGGTGATCGACGCCGCCGCCGCGCGCGAGGCCGCCCGCCGCGCGCGCGAGATGAGCCGCAAGGGCGCGATGAGCGTCGCCAGCCTGCCCGGCAAGCTGGCCGATTGCCAGGACCGCAATCCCGAGAACTGCGAGCTGTTCCTGGTCGAGGGCGATTCCGCCGGCGGTTCGGCCAAGCAGGGCCGCGATCGCCGCACGCAGGCGATCCTGCCGCTCAAGGGCAAGATCCTCAACGTCGAGCGCGCGCGCTTCGACCGGATCATCTCGTCCAAGGAAGTCGGTACGCTGATCCAGGCGATGGGCACCGGCCTGCGCGACGAATTCACGCTCGACAAGCTGCGCTACCACAAGATCGTCATCATGACCGACGCCGATGTCGACGGCGCG
>CAXBFN010000002.1:0-383706 GCA_963975275.1 uncultured Erythrobacter sp.
ACGCGCGCCTGCGGCGCGCTCCCCCACCCCCGGCCCCTCCCCGAGGGGAGGGGAGTCTCAAGCTTGAGTTATGGCGATCCAGCCGCGGCGGTGCTCTATTGCTGCGCCTGCTCGCCGAGCTCGATCATGACGGGGCGAATCGGCGCCAGATCGTATCCGGCAGCGTTTGCCGCGCGTTCGATGGCGGCCGGATCGCGCCCGCCGCGGGCCTCGGCCAGCGCCCAGAGCAGCGTCGAGCGCGTGCCCGTGCGGCAGAAGGCCAGGACCTTGCCCTCGGCATTGTCGAGCGCAGCCTGCATCGCCGCGATGCGCGCGTCGTCGAAGCCCGAGGAGTCCACCGGGATCGCCACATAGTCGATCCCCGCAGCCCGCGCCGCGGCCTCGATCGTCTCGCCGTCGGGCTGGCCGGGGGCCTCGCCGTCGGGGCGGTTGTTGACGATCAGCGTCACGCCCTGCGCCTCGGCCCGGGCGATGTCCTCGGGCGCGATCTGGCCCGCGGCAAACACTGTGTCGGAAAGCGTCCTGAACTCGCTCATGCTTCGGCTACCTCCGTTTGGCGCATTCGCTGCCGCCGGTTGCGCTGGACGATGTTGAGGATTTCCACCCCGACCGAGAAGCCCATCGCGGCGTAGATATAGCCCTTGGGCACGTGGAAGCCGAAGCCGTCGGCGATCAGCACCACCCCGATCATCACCAGGAAGGCCAGCGCCAGCATCACCAGCGTCGGGTTGTGTTCGATGAAGCGCGCCAGCGGGTCGGCCGCGACCAGCATGATGCCTACCGTGATCACCACTGCGGCGACCATGATCGGGATATCGTCGGTCATGCCCACCGCCGTGAGGATCGAATCGACCGAGAACACCATGTCGATCGCCACGATCTGCGCGATCACCGCGCCGAAAGTGGCGGTCGCCGCCTTGGCGACCCCCGGGGTCTTGTCGAGCAGATCGCCCGAATCGTCCTCGGGCTCCATCGAATGGTGGATTTCCTTGGTGGCCTTCCACAACAGGAACAGCCCCCCCGTCAGCAGGATCAGGTCGCGTCCGGAAAAGGCGGTATCGAAGCTGGGCTCGCCGTATGCGCCGGGCTGGCCCTGAATCCCGAGGTCGAACAGCGGGGTCTGCAGCGTGACCAGCCAGCCGATCAGCATCAGCAGGCCGATCCGCATCACCAGCGCCAGGATCAGCCCGATTCGCCGCGCGCGCTGCTGCTGATGTTCGGGCAGCTTGTTCGACAGGATCGCGATGAAGATCAGATTGTCGATCCCCAGCACCACTTCGAGCGCGATCAGGGTGAGCAGCGCGAGCCAGGCGGCCGGGTCGGAGAGCAGAGCGAGGATGTCCATGGTGCGCCCTTGCCGCGCTGACGGACATTTCGCAACATGAACCTGAGGCAAATACCCGCCTGAAACACCATGCGAAAATGTCATATTTCGGCTTCAGACCGGGGTTCAACGTTAAAACATTCGCTTGGTCGCGGTTTTGTGGCTATGTAGGGTGTTGTAATGGGCGGGAGTTTCCGAACGAATCACGATCGGACTCCGCTTGCGCCGGGTTTGCCATGCGGCCCGCGATCCGGCGTTTCACTGCGGGGCGGCGCGATAAGGTACGATTTGAATCATGGGTTACGATAGAGGCCGCCGTCGGGGACGGGACAAGCGCGACGGATTTGGAGAAGACGGTTTCGAGCCGATGGGCGGCCCGTCGGAAGGATTCGGATCGTCGGGCGGTTTTGGGGGCGGCTTCGGCGGTGACCGGGGCGGCTTCAACAATGATCGCGGCGGCTCCGGCGGCGGTGGCGGCTATCGCGGCGGCGGCGGGGGCGGTGCTCCCGGTCGCGGCGGACCGGGCGGCGGCGCCGGCGGTGCGGGCGGGGCAAGCCGCATGCCCGCGCAGGTCGTCGGCACCGGCAAGGGCAAGGTCAAATTCTTCAACGCGCAAAAGGGCTTCGGCTTCATCCAGCAGGATGGTGGCGGTGAGGACGTGTTCGTCCACATCAGCGCGGTCGAACGCGCCGGGCTCGAAAACCTCGGCGAAGGCCAGGAACTGGAATTCAACCTGGTCGATCGCGGTGGCAAGGTCTCGGCGCAGGATCTCCAGATCCTCGGCGACGTCGTCGCGGCCCCGGTCGACGCTGGCCCGCCCAAGCGCGAGCTGACCGGCGACAAGGCCAGCGGAACGGTCAAGTTCTTCAATTCGATGAAGGGTTTCGGCTTCATCACGCGCGACGATGGCCAGCCCGATGCTTTCGTGCACATCAGCGCGGTCGAGCGCTCGGGCCTGTCGGGCATCGACGAGGGCCAGCGTTACGAGTTCGATCTCGAGGTCGACCGACGAGGCAAGTATTCGGCGGTCAATCTCGTTCCGGCCCCGGAATGAGGCGAGCCGCGCCGCCACGGTTTGACCAGGCGCGCGCGGTTCAATAGACTCCGAAGCAGACGTGAATGGCGGTTCCCTCACGGGGCCGCCATTTGCATTTGCCCGCCCTTCCGTCCGCCCCTTTTCCAGTTCAACGCACCCGTTCGCTCCGGAGGTCCCATGTCGATTTCGCCGCTGATGCCCGTCTATCCCCGTTGCGGGGTTCGCCCCGTGCGCGGCGATCACTGCCATCTGATCGACGAGGACGGCACCCGCTATCTCGATTTCGCCAGCGGTATAGCGGTGAACCTGCTCGGCCACAGCCACGACGGGCTGATCGGCGCGATCCAGCGCCAGGCCGAGACGCTGATGCATGTCTCCAACCTCTATGGCAGCCCGCAGGGCGAGGCGCTCGCGCAGCGGCTGGTCGACGTCACCTTCGCCGACACCGTGTTCTTCACCAATTCGGGCGCCGAGGCGGTCGAGACCGCGATCAAGACCGCGCGCGCCTACCACCAGCACGAGGACGGCGACTCGAGCCGCACCGAGCTGATCACCTTCACCAACGCCTTCCACGGCCGCACCATGGCCACGATCAGCGCCTCCAATCAGGAGAAGATGCACAAGGGCTTCGAGCCCCTGCTGCCCGGCTTCGTCTATTGCGAGTTCGACGATCTCGAGGCCGCGCGCGCGCTGGTCGGCCCGCGCACCGCGGGCTTCCTGGTCGAGCCGATCCAGGGCGAGGGCGGCATCCGTCCCGCCAGCCAGGCCTTCATGCAGGGCCTGCGCGATCTGGCCGACGAACACGATCTGATGCTGGTGCTCGACGAAGTCCAGTGCGGCGTCGCGCGCACCGGCAAGTTCTACGCGCACGAGCATTACGGCGTCGATCCCGATATCCTCGCCACCGCGAAGGGCATCGGCGGCGGCTTTCCGCTGGGTGCCTGCCTCGCGACCGAGAAGGCCGCCCGCGGCATGACCTTCGGCACCCATGGTTCGACCTATGGCGGCAACCCGCTGGCGATGGCCGCAGGCACTGCGGTGATGGACGCCGTGGCGAACGAGGAATTCCTCGCCGAGGTCACCGAGAAGGGCGAGCGGCTGTGCGCCCGGCTCGAGCAGTTCATCGGTAATTACCCCGAGCTGTTCGACAGCGTGCGCGGCAAGGGGCTGATGCTGGGCCTGCGGATGAAGATCGAGAGCCGGCCCTTCTTCGTCCATCTGCGCGACAATCACCAGCTGATGACCGTGGCTGCTGGCGATCAGACGCTGCGCGTCTTGCCCCCGCTGGTGGCGGGCGATGCCGAGTTCGACGAGTTCTTCGACAAGCTGTCCGCCGGCGCGGCGAGCTTTACCATGCCCGAGCCCGCCTGATGGCGGGCGGGGGCACCGGTGCTGCGATGCAGGGGCGCAGCTTCCTCGACCTGTCCGATGCCGGCGGCGATGCTATCGCGGCGATGATTGGCGATGCGCAGGACCGCAAGGCGGCGCGTGCCGGCTGGCCCAAGGGGCGCAGCGATGCCGATGCGCCGCTGGCGGGGCATGTGCTGGGGATGATCTTCGAGAAGAATTCGACCCGCACCCGGGTCAGCTTCGACATCGCCATGCGCCAGCTGGGCGGCTCGGCGTTGATCCTCGATGCCGCGACCACCCAGCTCGGCCGGGGCGAGAGCATCGCCGACACCGCGCGCGTGCTCAGCCGGATGGTCGATGCGATCATGATCCGGACCGACGATCACGCCAAGGCGCAGGCACTCGCCGAGCACGCCACCGTGCCGGTGATCAACGGGCTCACCGACCGCTCGCACCCCTGCCAGATCGTCGCCGATCTGCTGACGGTGATCGAACACGGCAAACCGCTCCCGGGGCTGGAGCTCGCCTGGCTGGGCGATGGCAACAATGTGCTGCATTCGCTGCTCGAGGCGGCGGCGCTGATGAAATTCAACATCCGCGTGGGCGCGCCCGAAGGCTACGATCCCGAGGATGAATTCCTCGCTATGGCGCGCGATGCCGCCTGCCGGGTCACGCTAACCCGCGATGCCGCCGAAGCGGCGCGCGGCGCGGATGTCGTCGTCACCGACACCTGGATCTCGATGGGGCAGGAGCATGCCGAGGCCAAGCTGGCGGCAATGGCGCCGTTCCAGGTCGATGCGGCGCTGATGTCGCTGGCCAGGCCCGATGCGCGCTTCCTCCATTGCCTGCCCGCGCATGTCGGCGAGGAGGTTTCGCAGGAGGTTTTCGAAGGCGCGCAATCGCTGGTCTTCGACGAGGCCGAGAACCGCATCCATGCGCAGAAATCGATTCTGCTGTGGTGCCACGGGAAGCTCGCGGCGGGCTGAGGCAGGTCGGGCGGGAGGGGGCCTTAAAAGCGCAGCATCCCAGCCCCATATGGCGCGGATGACCGATCTCGAAGAAACCTTTTCCGAGCGCACGCTGGGATTCAGCATCCCCTCGCGCGACGCGCGCGGCCGGCTGGTGCGGCTTGACCGCACCGTCGACGAAATCCTCTCGGCGCACGCCTATCCGCCGCCGATCGCCAATCTCCTCGCCGAAGCGCTGGTCCTCACCGCGCTGATCGGCAGCCTGTTCAAGGACGATGGCTCGCAGGTCACCATGCAGGCGCAGACCGAGACCGGCGCGGTCAATCTCTTCGTGTGCGACTACCGCGCCGGGGCGCTGCGCGGCTATGTCGATTTCGACGAGGATGCGCTGGCCGAGCTCGGCGCCAATCCGACGCTCTACGCGCTATTCGGCAAGGCCTATCTCGCGCTGACCTTCGACATGACCGATGGCCGAGGGCGCTATCAGGGCATCGTCCCGCTCGAGGGCGACAGCCTGGCGCGCGCCTGCGAAGGCTATTTCGTCCAGTCCGAACAGCTCCCGACGCTGATCCGCACCTCGGTGACGAACGGCCCGCAGGGCTCGCGCGCCGCCGGGATGCTGGTCCAGCATCTCGCCGATGGCGAGGAAGGCCGCGAGCGGCTGCATGTCCGGCTCGACCATCCCGAATGGGAGCATGTCGCGGTGATGGCGGGGTCCTTGCGCCACGACGAACTGCTCGATCCCGAACTGTCGCTCGAGGCGATCGTCTGGCGGCTGTTCCACGAGGAAGAAGAGGTTCGGGTCACGCGCGGTGCTGCCGTAACCCGTGGTTGCCGCTGCACCGCCGAACACTATCAGTCGGTGCTGACCCGATTTCCAGAGTCCGAGCGCCAAGAGATGCGCGACGAGGATGGCATGATCGTAGTCGATTGCGCCTTCTGTTCGCGCAAATTTCCTATCGCGGCATGAACGTTTCGTCGATGGCAAGACACGGTTCATCTGTAGTAATGAATATGACAGTGGTATCGCTGCTAGCTTTGGAACGCAATCGAGGTGTAACATGCGCAAGTTTCTTCTGACGACTTTGGCGGGACTTGGTGCAGTCGGAGCGCTGACGTTGGTGGTTGCGCCTTCCGCGGCGCAGAATGCCAACCTCGCCTTGTTCGGTCAGCTCGATCGGGGCGAGTGGGAACTGCGTTTCCGCGATGGCGAGCCCAGCCAGCGGATTTGCCTGCGCGAAGGCACCGAGCTGATCCAGCTTCGCCATCGCGGGGCCAATTGCAGCCGCCTAGTGGTCGAGAATGGCGCGAACCAGGTGACGGTGCAGTACACCTGCCGCGGCAATGGTTACGGCCGGACCAGTGTGCGGCGCGAAAGCGCGACGCTGGCTCAAATCGAGAGCCAGGGCATCGCCGGAGGCAGGCCGTTCCAGTTCTCCGCCGAGGCGCGCCGCGTGGGTTCCTGCCGCTGACGCTTGCGTCGATGCGGCCGCCGCCCTAGCGCGGCGTGGATGAGCGATCATACACAGACTGGCCTGGGCCCGGCGGTGGTCCTGCTTTCGGGCGGGCTCGATTCGATGGTCACCGCCGCGCTCGCGCGCGAAGCCGGGTACGAACTCCACGCCCTCACGATCGACTACGGCCAGCGGCATGTCCGCGAGCTCGAATCGGCGCGCGATATCGCCAGGCGGCTGGGCGCGGCGCGCCATGTCGAACTCCCGCTCGATCTGCGCCGCTTTGGCGGATCGGCGCTGACCGACGATATCGCCGTTCCCAAGGGGGGCGTCGAAGAGGGGATCCCGGTCACCTATGTGCCAGCGCGCAACCTCGTGTTCCTGGCGCTGACCACCGCCTTCGCCGAGACCGTCCACTCGCGCGACATCTTCATCGGCGTCAATGCGCTGGACTATTCGGGCTATCCCGATTGCCGCCCCGAATTCATCGCCAGCTTCGCCGAGACCGCCCGGCTGGGAACCAAGCAGGGTGTCGAGGGCGGGGCCTTCACCATCCATGCGCCGCTCCAGCACATGACCAAGGCCGATATTGCCTGCGAATGCGCCCGCCTGGGGCTCGATCCGGCGTGGAGCTGGTCCTGCTACGACCCGACGCCCGAAGGCCTCGCCTGCGGCACCTGCGATTCCTGCCGCTTGCGGCGAAAAGGCTTTTCCGAAGCGGGGCTTGCCGATACCACCCGCTACGACCGGGACATAACCCGGATATAGGGAGTGGACATTGACCGAGGATACGAAGACCGCGCCAGCGACCGAAGTGCCGAGCGTCGCCACGGACGCCAACGTCCCGGCCTACAGTTGGTACGCGCTGAGCGTTCTGGTGCTGATCTACGTCCTGAACTTCATCGACCGTCAGATCCTCTCGATCCTCGCCAATGACATCAAGGCCGATCTGGGCGTCGACGATGCCTATCTGGGTTTCCTTTACGGGACCGCCTTCGCGATTTTTTACGCCTTGTTCGGCATTCCGCTCGGCAGGCTGGCCGATAGCTGGAAGCGCGTGCGGCTCATGACGATCGGGCTGACGGTCTGGTCGGCGATGACGGCCGTGTCGGGTTTCGCACAGAATGCTGCCACGCTGACTGCCGCGCGCATCGGCGTGGGCGTCGGCGAAGCGACCGCCAGCCCCTCCGCCTATTCGTTGATTTCCGACTGGTTTCCGGCCCGCCTGCGCGCCACCGCGCTCGCGATCTACTCCTCGGGCATCTACATCGGCGGCGGCATCTCGCTCGCCATCGGCGGCTTGGTCGTCGATCAGTGGAACGAGGCCTATCCCGACGGCGGCACCTTCGGTCTGGCGGGATGGCAGGCGGCATTTATCGCGGTGGGCGTCCCCGGCCTGTTGCTGGCGATCTGGGTCGCGACGCTGAAGGAGCCGGTGCGCGGGGCGATCGACGGCCTCCCGACGAAAGAAGATCCCCACCCGTTTCGGGGTTTCGTTGGCGAACTCTACACGGTCATTCCGCCCTTCACCTTCTTGGGCGCCGCCAAGCGCGGCGTAGGGGCATTGGCAATCAATATCGCGGTGCTGATCGCGGCATTCGTGGCTGCCTACGCTTTGACGAACCTGCTGGAGTCCGGCGGCGGCGTTATTTTCGCAGCGATCACCGATCAGTGGACTCTGCTGGCGATCGGTTATTATTCGGTCTTCTGCTGGGCGAGCGCATTGCGACAGCGCGATCCACCGACCTTCCGCCTGACTTGGGGATCGCCCGCATTCCTGTGCACGATCCTGGGCTATGGGACGGTTGCCTTCATGGCCTACTCGGCGTCCTACTGGGGCGCGCCGTACGCAGAGCGGGTGTTCGATCTCACCAAGAGCGAGCTCGGTTTCTGGCTCGGCGGCGGCGGCGCAGCCGGTGGTTTCCTCGGCGTGATTCTGGGCGGGCGCCTGGCGGACGCTCTCTTTACACGGCATCTTTCGGGCCGGGTCTGGGTGATCCTGTTCGGGCTGCTTTCGCCGGTACCATTCGCAATTGTCCAGTACACAACCGATAGCGTCGTGCTGTTCATGATCCTGAATGTGGTGGTCAGCGCCTTGGCAGCGAGCGCGCTGGGCGCCGCGGCGGCGACCAGCCAAGCGCTCGTTCTGCCCCGGATGCGCGGCTTGGCAACCGCCACCTTCTTCCTCGCCACCACCCTGGTCGGTCTGGCCCTGGGGCCGTATACCGCAGGCTACGTTTCGGCCAGGCACGGCGGCGATCTGAGCGCAGGGGTGCTCGCCACCTTGTGGATCGTGCCCATCGGCCTCGCCGTGCTAATCGCCGCGATCAAGCTGGTCCCGCCAGCGATGGAGAACCTGCTCGATCGCGCTCGTGCGGCCGGAGAGCCGGTCGACTAGTTGCGCTGAAGGACCCCGCAGGCAATCCGCGAACCCGCGTCGCCTGCCGGGTCGGTGCGATAATCGTCGGCGCCGGCATGGACGACCACGGCCGTCCCGTCGGCGTCGTAGATCTCCTCGAGCGCTGATGCCGGGCTATCGCTAACATCGACGGTGGCGCTGGCGCTGCCCGAGGCGTTGACCTGCAGATTGGGCATATCGCCCAGATGGCTGCCATCGGGCGACAGCCGCCCATGGCTGCGATTGTAGGGATTGAGGTGACCGCCGGCGCTGGTGAAGTCGGGTGCGTTGCAGGCGCCCGTAGTGTGAAGATGGAACCCGTGCGCGCCCGGCTCCATGCCGTTGACGGTCACTGCCAATGAAAGCTGGCCATCATCGGACAGCAGCCGCGCGGTTCCCGCGGGCTGGCCGTCGGCGAAGCTGAGCGTGGCGGTCCCCACCTGCTCGGTGGTCAGTTCATTGGCTACGTCGTCAGCGAGGTTCTCGACGGTTGCGCAGGCTGACAGCGCGGTCGCGCCCAGCAGGATGATCGGAAAGCGGATGGACATCGTTTGTCTCCCAAAGTGGTTGAAGGGTCGGCACTCGATCATCCAACGAAAAAGGGGCCGGATTGCTCCGGCCCCTCTAACTTATTGACGCTGTGCGTCAGACTTACATGCCCGAACCCGGACCGTAGGTCACTTCGACGCGACGGTTCTGCAGTTCGCGAACACCATCGGCAGTCGGGACGCGCGGCTGCGTTTCGCCGAATGCCTGGCTGTTGATCCGTGCATTCGGGATGCCACGTGCACCCAAGTAGTCGCGGACCGAAGCGTTGCGACGCTCGGCGAGACCCTGGTTGTAGTCCTGCGTACCCGAACGGTCGGTGTGACCGGCCAGCATGACCGAAGCCGTGCCGCAGTTGGCGTAAGCCGTGACCGCGTTGTCCAGGATCGTCGCTGCTTCCGGAGTGATGTCCGATTTGTCCCAGTTGAAGAAGACAATGTACGGACCCGTTTCGCAGACCTGCGCCGGGGGCGGAGGAGGCGGCGGCGGGGGGGGAGGCGGCGGCGGGGGCGGCGGGGGCGGGGGTGCCACCGGTACGACCGCAGCCGGAGCACCGAAGTTGTAGCTCAGCGTGCCGAGGATCGAGTGCGTGCGCACATCGCCCTGAAGCGTGCGACCGAGCGCATCAGTGAGCTCGACATTGTCCGAAGTGAACATGCGATACTTGAGGCCGACATCGACATTGTCGCTCAGCGGAGCGCGAACGCCCGCCAGGACCTGCCAGGCAAAGCCGCTGTCCGAATCGTCGAACGAGGCGGGCTGGCTCTGGCTGATGAAGCCTTCCATACCGGTGCGCGCAACGCCGACACCGCCGCCGACGAAGCCCTGAAGGCCGTCATCGGGACCGAAATCGAACATGCCGTTGAGCATGAAGCTCAGGACGTCGAGGTTGCCACCAGCGGCGTAAAAGCCGGGAGCTGCAACACCCGCGCCAACGCCGACACCGGTGTTGCCAACGGTAACCGACTCGAGGTCGGCATCGCGGTAGCTGGCTTCGGCTTCGAGACGGAACGCCCCGAAGTCATAACCGACGAAGCCGCCGACGTCGTAGCCCTTGTCGGCTTCGACGATGAGTGTGTCACCGGTCGCGCCGATGTCGAAATCCGTGTCTTCGACGATCATGGCACCGCCTTCGACGCCGACGTACCATTGTCCGTCGCGTGCGAGGGCCGGCGAAGCCAGAGCCGTCGAAGCCATCGCCATTCCTATGACGAGTTTCCGCATTATAAATTCCCCTTATTGCGTATTTAAAGCCACCGAGTGGCGCGATATCTAACTTTTACCCACTTGGGTGGCAAGCGGACAATGTCCGGAACTGTTGCAAGAATGCCGCTATATGGCTCATCTTGTAAACATTGCGATGGATTCCGTCCGTCCGGCGATTGGAACGCTGATGTCCGGTGGTGGTTCCCGTCAGGTCGAAGGAAAAATTCCCGAATGCCGCAAAGCGCTTATAAGCGCCACAATCGCGAGGCGGGCTTCGGTGTCGACTGTCGTTCCGCCGGCCGGCTCGGCGGGCTCCGCGGCCACGCTCCATCCATTCGAATAGATAGAGATTTGACCGGTGTCGATCCGTCTCACGCTGGCGCGCTGCGTCGGTGGCTGGAACAACCAGGCAGACCCCTGGAACACCGCGATCGCCTCATCCGACCCCTGCCATTCCCCGGTCGCACCGGCGGCGACCAGATAAGCATCGCCGGGCTGCGGGTCGGCCGGAGGCTGCGCGCGTTCGTCGAGTACGCTCGCCTGCACCAGCGCATCGAGCCTCGCCAGCGCCTCGTTGACGAAAAACTCCTTCTGAGCCTGACCGGGAGGCATGGCTGTGCTGCGGCCCGCGCAGGCTTTCGGGCTCGGCGGCGGAATAGAAGGTCGCGCGCGCGCCGCCGGGCCAGACCAGCTGCCGCCGCGAGGGCTCGAAGCGCGGTCGCTTGCGCGGCGAGGCGATCGCCAGCAACCCGCTCTCGCCCTCGACCATCACCCGCCGCGCCTCGCCCAGCGAGGCGGCGACCAGCGCGATCCGCGCGGTAGGATCGGCCTCGGCGATGGCGCGGACCCATTCGGCGCCCGCGCGGGTCTTGCCGAACCCGCGCCCCGCCATGATCAGCCACAGGTGCCAGGCCTCGGACGGGGGCAGCTGAACGGGATGCGCCCAGAGCCGCCAGTGGCGCCCGAGCGCGGCACGCTCGGCATGGGACAGCAGCCGCAGTTCCTCGCGGCGCTGTTCGGGCTCGAGCCCCAGCAGCGCCTCGGCGCGGTCAGACCGGCTCATGGTCGCGGCTTTCGAGAACCGGTTCGGGCGTGCTCTCCGGGACAATCGCGGGCGCGGGGTTGTGCGCGAGGATCAGCGCATTGGCCGCGCGGCGATTGCGCATGTCGTCGATGAAGGTGTCGATCCGGTCGAACACCGCCTGCTCGTCCTCCTCTTCCTCGCGGAAGGCGCGCTCGCGGGCCACGGTCTCGCGGTGCGCGGCGAGCAGCCGCAGCGCCGAGGCGACATCCATCTTGTGCTTGGGTTCGGGGTCGCGAAGATAACCCAGCACCTCCATCTCGAGATGCTGATAGCCCTCGGTCAGCGCCGCCAGCCAGCGCACCGCGAACCCCGGATCCTCGCGCCGCAGCGCATAGGCCTTGCCCGGGACCACCCTGGCGCGCCACGCCGCGGCGGTGACGTTGGAAGTCTCGGCCAGCGCTTCGAGGAAGCGATCCGGCCACTCGGTTGCGATGGTTCGCGCCCCGCGCCGCCTGCGGACCACGCGCCCGGTGGCGGTTCTGGTGTCCTGATAGCGCTGCAGGAACGCCGGATTGGTGCTCGCGCGGCTGTAGACGGTGGCGGGGTGGATCCCGGTCAACCGGGCGGCAGCGGCGACGGACAGGCCGCTGCGCAGCGCGGCGAAGAATTCGGGCTCCCACGGGCGCGGCTGGTCCTTGGCTGGGGTGGAGGTGTCGGTCATGGCGGGGGTTTCCGGAAGCTGGGGGCGAGCGGGCGACCCGATGCGTCCGGACCGAGAGGTTTGGGCCAGACACGCGAACGGGCGGCGCCGGATGACCGGCCCGCCCGAAATCGAATCACACTATCGCGATGTTCCGTACCTCTAACCCGATAGCGTCGCAATGTCAAGCGCTAAAACCAAATAGGTTAGAGGGGGCGCAGTCAGTGCGGCCATCGATCCCGCTTGCCAGCATTCGCTGCAGCCCGTAACCGGCGCGCTATCTTGCGGGATGAAGGGCCGGGTCGGATGCTGCGCAGTCTCTACAATTGGACGCTCGAGAAGGCCGCGCATCCGCATGCGCTGTGGTGGCTCGCCGCCTTCAGCTTCATCGAATCGAGCTTCTTCCCGATCCCGCCGCACCCGCTGCTCGGGCTGATGTGTCTGGCCGAGCCGAAAAAGGCGATCCGCTTCGCCGCGGTCTGCACCGGCGCCTCGGTGCTGGGCGGATTGTTCGGCTATCTGATCGGCTGGGGGCTCTACGACACGATCGGCGCCTGGCTGATCGGCGCGCTCGGGCTGACCGAGGCCTTCCCGGTCGCCGCCTGCCACCTACGCGAATATGATTTCGAGGCGATCCTGATCGCCGGCGCCACCCCGGTACCCTTCAAGCTGCTGACCATCACCGCCGGCTTCATCGGGATGAATCTGGTCACCTTCGTGCTCGCGAGCATCGTCGGGCGCGGGCTGATCTTCATGACCGTGGGGGTGCTGTTCAGGCTGTTCGGGGCGCCGATCAAGCTGTTCATCGACAAATATCTCGGCCTGCTCACGACGCTGTTCGTGCTGCTGCTGGTCGCCGGGATCCTCGCGGTGACGATGATCGACACCGGCGAAGATGAAGGCGCGCCCGGCCCCTGCGCGCAGGCGACCGAGGTCAACCCGCTGGCGTAAGGAGAAGGTGGTTGGGGGCGGAGGTGAACGCCCCCAATCGTCATTGCGAGCCGCCACAGGCGGCGCGGCAATCCATGGCCGAAGCTGCCGGGTTCAAACGCCGATTGCGGCAGTCCGCAAGCTCACCCCATGGATTGCTTCGTCGCTAAGCTCCTCGCAATGACGAGGTTTTACAGCTCAATCCTCATCCCGGTCTCGTCATTGCGAGCCGCCACAGGCGGCGCGGCAATCCACGGCCCGCCCGCGCCGCCCGGTCAGCCCTCGAACTTGATATCCAGCGTGATCTCGGTGTCGAGCAACCGCGAGATCGGGCAGCCGGCCTTCGCTTCCCGCGCCAGCTCGTCGAATTTTTCACGCGCCATTCCGGCAACCTTGCCCTTGGTCGACAGCGCCGATTTGGTTACCTTGAACCCGGCATCGTCCTTTTCCAGCGTGACCTCGGCGCTGGTGGCAACCGAACCGTCCTCGAACCCGGCCTCGGCCAGCTTGAACGACAGCGCCATCGTGAAACACGCCGCATGCGCCGCGGCGATCAGCTCCTCGGGATTGGTCCCGGCCTTGTCCTCGAAGCGGGTCTGGAAGCCATAAGGCTGCGCCGACAGCGCCCCCGATCCGGTCGAGATATGGCCCTTGCCCTCTTTTCCGAGCCCCTGATAGCTGGCGCTGGCGGTGTTGGTGGTCTTCATAATGCGTCTCCTTCACAGGAGAGACGCCCCGGTGGGGGGCGATGTTCCGGGGGCGGGGTTGCCGCTCCTCGTTCCGCCTCAGATAATTCCCACCGCCTTGCCCGCGCGCTCGAAGATTTGCAGGATCGTCGCGACCTCTTCCTCGCTGTGCTCGGCGCAGAGCGAGCAGCGCAGCAGCGTCATGTTCGCCGGGGTCGCGGGGGGGCGCGCGAGGTTGACGTAGAGACCCTCCTTGAGCAGCGCCTCCCACATCGTCGCGCCCTTTTCCAGATCGGGCATGATCACCGCGATGATCGCGCTCTGCGCCTTGGGAGTCCCCAGCGTGAAGCCGAGTTCGCGCAGACCCGCATGGAGATTGCGCGAATTCTCCCACAGATGCGCGCGCTTGTTCGAACCGTGCATCAGCTTGCGGATGCTGGTCGCCGCGGTCGCGACCACGCTGGGGGGCAGGCTGGCGGTGAACACATAGGGGCGGCACACCAGCCGCATGATCTCGAACTTGGGATGGTTGGAGACGCAGAAGCCGCCCACCGTGCCCACGCTCTTGGAAAAGGTGCCGATGATGAAATCGACGTCGTCGATCACCCCCTGGTCCTCGCAGACCCCGCGGCCGTGATCGCCGATGAAGCCCATCGAATGCGCCTCGTCGACCAGCACCATCGCGCCGTTCTCCTTGCAGATGCGGACCATCTCCTTGAGCGGCGCAACATCGCCGAGCATCGAATAGACGCCTTCGAGCACCACCAGCTTGCCCGCCCCCACGGGGATCCGCTTGAGCCGTTTTTCCAGCGCCGCGACGTCGTTGTGCTTGAACGGCACGACCTCGGCATTGCCCATCGCGCAGCCGTCCCAGATGCTGGCATGGCTGTCGATATCGAGCACGACGTAATCGCCCTTGCCGGCGATGGTCGAGATGATCCCGAGATTGGCCTGGTAGCCGGTCGAGAACACCATGGCGTGATCCATGGCGTAGAATTCGCGCAAGGCATCCTCGCACTCGCGGTGGCCCTGATAGGTGCCGTTGAGCACCCGGCTCCCGGTGGTGCCGGCGCCGAAGTCCGTAAGTGCCTGTTTTCCTGCTTCGATCACGTCCTCGTCGAAGGTCATCCCCATGTAATTGTAGGTGCCCAGCAGGATCGTCTCGCGCCCGTTGCAGATGGCGCGGGTGGGGGAGAGGACCTTCTCCATCACCAGGTTGAACGGATCCTCGATCCCGGTGTCGAGCAGACCCTGGCGCATCGCGATCAGCTCGTCGAACTTGCTGAACAGATCGGGCGAATCGCCCTCCAGCTCGGGCGGCTGGTCGGCCTGGATGATGCCCTCGCTCATGCCCCGGCTTCCCGCGCGGCCTCGAGCCGGTGGACGGCATCGACCAGCTGACCCCAGCGTTCGATCTCGGCCTGCTCGTTCATCGTGATGATGATATCAAACTCGTCTTCGATCGCGGCGACGAAATCCATCACCGTCAGGCTGTCGAATTCCAGATCGTTCTGGAACGAGGTGTCCTCCGCGATGGTGACGCCCTTGGTGTTGAAGGGCGCGACCTGCGTGCGGATGCGGCTGTCGACTTCGGCTCTGTCCATTGTCCATGGTCCAATTCTGTCTGGCGGCGGCGGAGCGGGCCCGCGCCGGGAAGGGTCGGCCAAAGCGGTTCGGCCGGGTCTTTGTCAAGCGTCCGCCCCTCTGGCGGGGTTGGGGGGAAGGCTACGGAGGCGCTCAATCGCCCAGCAATGCCTTCACCGCGGTCATGAAGGGGCCGATCGAGACCGGCTTGGCGAGATAGTCGCTGGCGCCGGCATCGCGGATCCGCTCCTCGTCGCCCTTGCCCGCATAGGCGGTGACCGCGAGCACCGGGGTCTGGGCGAAAGCGGGGTCCTGCTTGAGCTGCGCGATCAGGTCGATGCCCGAGACATTGGGGAGCTGGATATCCATGATCACCAGCTCGGGGTGGTATTTCTTTGCGGTCTCGACCACGTTCTGCCCGTCGGCCACCGGCACCACTTCATAGCCCTTGGCCTTCAACACGTCACAAAACAGCTTACGGTTGAGGTCGTTGTCCTCGACAACCATGATTCTCTTTGCCACGGACCTCGCTCCTGCTCGCTATCCGGCGGGCGTTAGGGCTTTCACGGGAGGCTGACAATTCTTCAGCGCGGACAGACAGGCGAGACGGGTGCGGGTAGCGCCGAAGCGCTGGCGCTCTCCGCGCTGGTGTGGGTGCTCGGGGACGAGCGCCGCGCCGAGCGGCTGCTGACGCTCTCGGGCCTCACCCCCGACCAGCTGCGCGACGGGCTGACCGACCCCGCGGTGCTTTCGGCGGTGCTCGATTTCCTCGCCGCGCACGAACCCGATCTGCTCGCCGCCGCCGAGGCGCTGGGCGTGCCGCCCGAGCGGATCGTCGCCGCGCAGCGGAGCCTGTCCGCATGAACCGCCCGCTGGTGATCTCCGATTGCGACGAGGTGCTGCTGCATATGGTCGCGCATTTCCGCGACTGGCTGGGCGAGGAGACGCAGGTCGATTTCGACATGCAGGGCGCCGATTTCACCAACGCGATGCGCTGGCGCGGGAGCGGAGAGCCGCTCGAGCACAAGGACATCTGGCGCTATCTGGGGCGCTTCTTCGACACGCAGATGGACCGGCAACTGCCGATCCTCGGCGCGATCGAGGGGATCAACACGCTGGCCGAGAAGGCCGATGTGGTGATCCTCACCAATCTCACCGACGAGCGCCAGCTCCACCGCGTCGAACAGCTCGCCAAGCACGGGCTCGACGCCAAGGTCTACACCAATCAGGGTCCCAAGGGCCCGGCGCTGCAGCGCATCCTGGCCGAATACGAACCCAGCCGTGCGATCTTCATCGACGATCTGCCGCAGCACCACCAGTCGGCGCGCGAGACGCTTGCCGGCGACATCACCACGCTGCATCTGTGCGGCGAACCCGCGCTGGCGCCGCATATCGCCTGCGCGCACCGCGCCGGCCACGCCGACGCCCGTATCGACGACTGGGCCAGCGCGCTGCCCTGGCTGCTCGACCGTATCGAAGGAAAACCCGCATGAGCATTGCCGCCCGCCTCGCCACCCTCGGCATCGAGCTTCCCAAACCCGCCGCGCCCGTCGCCAGCTATCAGCCGCTGGTGGTCCAGAACGGCTGGTGCTTCGTTTCGGGGCAATTGCCCTTCGTGGGCGGCGCGCTGGTGACCGGCAAGCTGGGCGCGGATGTCGATCTGGATCGCGGCCAGCAGGCGGCGCGCGCCTGCGGGCTGATGATCCTCGCGCAGCTCGAGGCCGCGGGCCTGCTGGAGCGGGTGACTCAGGTGGTCAAGCTTGGCGGCTTCGTCGCCTCGACGCCCGATTTCACCGACCAGCCCAAGGTCGTCAACGGCGCCTCGGACCTGATGTTCGAGGTCTTCGGCGAGAGCGGCCGCCACGCGCGCAGCGCGGTCGGCGTGCCGGTGCTGCCGCTCGACGCCGCGGTCGAAGTGGACGCCATCCTTGCCGTATCGGGCGCTTGACCGGCTGCTGACCACGCCGCCCGACCCCGCGCGGGTCGGCTGGCTGCGCGGCTGGACCTATGCGCATCGCGGGCTCCATTCGGGCGGCGTGCCCGAGAACTCGCTCGCCGCCTTCGCGGGCGCGATCGCGGCGGGTTACGGGATCGAATGCGATGTCCAGCGCAGCCGCGACGGCGAGGCGATGCTGCTCCACGACTGGGAACTCGAGCGGCTCACCGGGGTCGCCGGCCCGCTGGCGGCGCACGACGCGCAGGATCTGGCCCAGATCGCCTTTCTCGATTCCGAACACCGGATTGCACGGCTATCCGATCTGCTCGAACTGGTCGCGGGGCAGGTGCCGGTGCTGATCGAGATCAAGTCGCGCGCCGGGTACGATGTGAAGCGCTCGTGCCACGCGGTGGCGCGGGCGCTCAACGGTTATGACGGAGCAGTGGCGGTTATGAGTTTCGATCCGCGCGTGCCGAAATGGTTCGCTAGCCATGCGCGGCTGCCGGTGCGGGGGCTGGTGATCAAGGAAACCGACGACGGGCCAACCCCGCATCGCTGGCAGCGCCATCTCGCGCTCTGGCATGCGCAGCCCGAATTCGTCGCCTACGACATCCGCGCGCTGCCCAATCCGCTGTCGACCAGCCTGCGTGCGCGCGGCTTTCCGCTGCCTAGCTGGACCGTCGACACCCCCGAGAAGGCGCGCTGCGCCGCGCTCCACGCCGACGCCCCGATCGCCGAGGGCGAGGGGTTCGCATGAGCGGCGGACCTCCGGACGCGCCGCTGGTGGCCAAGCTCGGCGGATCGGTCGGGGCCTTCGCCGCCGCCGACTGGGATGCTCTCGACCCTTCGGGCAATCCCTTCGTCAGCCACGCCTTCCTGACCGCGCTCGAGGATTCGGGCAGCGTCGGCGAGGGCAGCGGCTGGCAGCCCGCGCCGATCGTGATCGAGGACGGGGAGGGCACGCTGTGCGCAGCGCTGCCGTCCTATCTCAAGGGCCACAGCCAGGGCGAATATGTCTTCGACCACGCCTGGGCCGATGCCTTCGAGCGCGCCGGCGGGCGCTATTACCCCAAGCTGCAGATCGCCGCGCCCTTCACCCCCGCCACCGGGCCGCGGCTGCTGCTCGCCGACGAGGCGCTGGCCGGGCCGCTGCTCGAGGCGGCGCAGCAGCTGTGTAGCCAGAACGACTTCTCCTCCGCGCATGCGAGCTTCATCGAGACGGGCCAGCAGAGGCTGTTCGAACAGGCCGGCTGGATGCTGCGCCACGACGTCCAGTTTCACTGGCACAACCGCGATTACGCCAGCTTCGACGATTTCCTCGCCGATCTCTCCTCGCGCAAGCGCAAGGATCTGCGCAAGGAGCGCGCCGCGGCGCAAGGCTCGGTCACGATCGAGCGGCTTCGCGGCGACGACATCCGTCCCGAGCACTGGGATGCGTTCTGGATCTTCTATCAGGACACCGGATCGCGCAAATGGGGGACCCCCTATCTCACCCGCGCGGCCTTCGACCTGTTCCAGCAGCGGATGGGCGATGCGCTGCTGCTAGTGCTCGCCTACGAGAACGGCAAGCCGGTGGCGGGCGCGCTCAATTTCATCGGCCGCGACGCGCTCTACGGGCGCTACTGGGGCTGCACGCGGGACATCCGCTTCCTGCATTTCGAACTGTGCTATTATCAGGCGATCGACGCGGCGATCGAGCTCGGCCTGACCCGGGTCGAGGCCGGCGCGCAGGGCGGACACAAGCTGGCGCGCGGCTACGAGCCGGTCACCACGGTATCGGCGCACTGGATCGCCGATCCGGGCTTTGCCGCGGCGGTGGCGGATTTCCTCGAGCGCGAACGCGAGGGCGTGGCGCAGGACAAGCTGTTTCTGGGCGAACGGACCCCGTTCCGCAAAGCCCCGGAATAATCTGCAATCAGGCGGCGCGGCGGCCGTCCATCCCCAGCCATTCGCGCGCCCGGCGCTGCGCCTCGGCGATCTCGCGCGCGGTCATCTCGTCGGAGATGTCGGCGCGGCACCAGGCCGCCTCGTCATGACCGCGCGAGGCGGCGATGTTGAACCATTTGTGCGCCTCGACCATGTCGCAGACTACCCCGTGGCTGCCGGTCGAGAACGCAACCCCCAGATCGTAGAGCGCATCCACGCTGCCGCCGGTGAACGCCGCGAGGCATTCCGCGATCAGCGCATCGGCCTCTCCTCCCTGAACCACTTCGGCGCACCCGCCCTCGATTGCCTTGAATTGCATCGAATTTCCCCTGTTTGGGCCGGCACCCTCTTCAGCCGACGCTCCATGCCTCCCAACTTATGGTCAAGAAAAGGTTAACGCCGCGTTCGAAAAGCGGGCCGGCGCGCGTGGCAAGCGAGGGGAAACCGCAACAGCTGCGGTGCCGGCGCGGGCAGTCCCGGCATTGCCGCTTGTGCCGCCCCTGAGCCAAGCCTATAGGCCGCGCCCAACGGATGCCCGTGGGTGCCGCCGGAAAGATCCGGGGCGTGTGGGTCGGCGGTGGTCCGGTACGAATAGAGGGTTGAAACAACGGGATAGGTCGATGGTCGGGACGGCGTCCGCAGAAAAAGCAGACAAGGAAGAGCTGATCCGGATCAGGCAGACGGTCGGCAACGACTATCTGCCCGGCGAGGACGAGCCCTATATGTCCGAACGCCAGCTCGACTATTTCCGCATGCTGCTGCTCGAGTGGAAGCGATCGATCCGCAATTCCGCCGAGCACACGCTGCAATCGCTCCAGGACGGGCCGATCCGCGAACCCGACGTCGCCGACCGCGCTTCGAGCGAGACCGACTGGGGCATCGAACTGCGCACCCGTGATCGGCAGCGCAAGGTCACCGCCAAGATCGACGCCGCGCTGCGCCGGATCGACGAAGGCGAATATGGCTATTGCGAAGTGACCGGCGATCCCATCGGCCTGAAGCGGCTGATCGCGCGCCCGGTGGCGACGATGACGGTCGAGGCGCAGGAGGCGCACGAGCGCCGCGAGAAAATTTCCCGCGACGACTGAAGCACGGCCCGCGAAGGGGCCGGACAATCGCGCCACCGCTTACTCTTTGTTCAGCCTTTGTTGCTAGCCAGAAGCCGGTCGCACAAATGGCGCGGGCATCACATCCGGCGCGAGCGCACAAGAGGAATTCACCACCATGTCCGCTGTCGATACGCGAAATCTGGATCGCGACAGCCTGTTCCTGATGGCGCAGATCAGCTTCGACGGGAGAGGCGAATCCGTGCGCGGCAAGGTTCGCAACCTTTCGGCCGGCGGAATGATGGTCGAGGGTGAATTCGAGGTCGAACGCGGCACTCGCCTCACCGCCGAACTGCGCAATGTCGGCAAGGTGAAGGGCAATGTCGCTTGGGTCCAGGGTTCGCGCATCGGCGTGGCTTTCGACAAGGAGATCGACCCCAAGCTCGCGCGCGCCCCGGTCGGGACCAAGGGATCGGAGGTACCTTCCTTTGCTCGCCCGGTGCTCGACGCCCCGAGATATGACGGCACGGATCGCAGCATCCGCCGGATATAGACGCGCGCCTGCAGCTTGCTGCTGACGCGCCGCCGGCCACCTGCTAGGCCTCGGCGCCAATCATGCGCCCCCTTTTTGCATCGTCCTTTCTGATCGCGCCGCTCCTGATGGCGCTGGCCGCCTGTAGCGCGAGCGAGGGCGATGGCGTCACCGATGTGGCGATCATCGGCACCCAACAGGGCCTCTTTGCCGACGGACTGCGCCTGCCCTTCGAAGGTCAGCACCTGCGCGCTGCGACGCGGCAGGGGCTGGTTGCGCTCGACGAGCAGGGCCAGGTCGTGCCCGCCATTGCCGAACGCTGGATCGTGACCGACGATGGCGAAAGCTACATCTTCCGGATCCGCGAATTCGACTTCCCCGATGGCGACCGCCTGACCGCCCAAGCGGTGCGCGCCTCGCTCAACCGTACGCTCGCCGCGCTCGAGGGCACCACCATGGGGCTCGACCTCGCCAAGATTCGCGACGTGCGGGCGATGACCGGGCGCGTGGTCGAAATCCGCCTCAACAGCCCCATGCCCGATCTGCTGCAATTGCTCGCCCAGCCCGAAATGGGGCTGGTGCTGGGCGAGGCGGAGGTCGGCCCGATGCGCTTCGCCCGCGATGGCGCAGCCGCTGATCTTACCCCGCTGCGGCCAGAGGAACGCGGCCTGCCCCAGCAACCCGATTGGGAGGAGGCCGTGAACCCGGTGCGGGTCTATGCGGTCGATGCCCGCGAGGCGACCGACGGCTTTTCCTCGGGCCGCTACGATCTGGTGCTCAACGGCCGGCTGGTCGATCTGCCGCTGGCGGATATCGGTGCGTTGGCGCGCGGCACCATCCGTTTCGATGCCGCTCGGGGGCTGTTCGGTCTCGATATCCGCCGCGCCACCGGATTTCTGAGCGCCCCCACCAATCGCGAGGCGCTCTCGATGGCGCTCGACCGCCCAGCGCTGATCGAACCGTTCAACATCGGCGGCTGGATTCCGACCACCCGGGTGGTCGCGCCCGGCCTGCCCAATGACGATGGCTCGGTTCCCGAACGTTGGATCGCGCTGTCGATCGAGGAGCGCCGGATCGAGGCGGCGCGGCGAGTCGCGGCCTGGGAAGCGCAGAACGATGCCGAGGTCTCGCTGCGGCTCGCGCTGCCCGACGGGCCGGGGTCGGACATCCTGTTCGATGAACTGGCGCGGCAATATGGCGAGATCGGGGTTGCGCTGGAGCGCGTCGGGATGGAGGATCGCAGCGATCTCGCCTTGCGCGACCGGGTGGCGCGCTACGCCGGGGCGCGATGGTTCCTCAACCAGTTCAACTGCGAGGTCTCGCGCGCGCTGTGTTCGCCGGATGTCGATTTCCTCGTCGAACTCGCTGCCGAATCGCGCGATCCCGCCGAACAGGTGAGCTATCTCGCCGAAGCGGAAACCGCCTTTGCCGCCTTCAACGGCTACATCCCCATCGGCGCGCCGATCCGCTGGTCGCTGGCGCGCGCGGAAGTGGTCGGTTTCTCCGAGAACCCCTGGAACTTCCACCCCTTGTTCCCGCTTTCGCGCGCGCCCATGTAGAGCCGATGCAACCGCAAGATCCCAAGCGCCCGATTCCGATGGGGCTCGACCTGCCGACCGGCAACGACCCGGTTTCGATCCGCCGCAGGGTCGAAGCGCTCGAGCAGGTGCTCGAGCGCAGCTTCCGGATCCCGGGTGTCAATTACCCGGTGGGTCTCGATGCGATCGTCGGGCTGGTGCCCGTGGTGGGCGATCTGATCACCGCGGCGATGGGCGCCTATATCGTCTGGGAAGGCAAAAACCTCGGCATGCCCAAGTGGAAACTGTGGCGCATGGCGGGCAATGTCGCGGTCGACACCGCGATCGGCGCGGTGCCGCTGGTCGGCGACGCGTTCGACCTCGTGTTCCGCTCCAACACGCGCAACCTGAAGATCATCCGCAAGCATCTCGACAAGCACCACCCCGCGGCGCGGATGATCGACGGGTAGTTTCGCCCATTCCCGTTTCGTATCCGGCCGGTTCGCGCTAGGGCAGCCGGCATGACCGCAGACGTAACCTATTCCTCCTATCTCGATCTCGACCGCATCCTCGCGGCGCAGCATCCCGCCTCGGATGCGCATGACGAGATGCTGTTCATCATCGTCCACCAGGCGAGCGAGCTGTGGCTCAAGCTGTGCCTCCACGAGCTGCAGGCCGCGCGCGACTGCATCGCCGCTGATAATCTGCGCCCCGCCTTCAAGATGCTCGCCCGGGTCGCGCGCGCGCAGGGCCAGCTGATCCAGAGCTGGGACGTGCTCTCGACCATGACCCCGCACGATTATTCGACCCTGCGCCCGCATCTGGGGGGCTCCTCGGGATTCCAGTCGGCGCAGTACCGGATGATGGAATTCCTGCTCGGCGGGCGCAATCCCGACATGGTCACCATGCACGAGGCGGTGCCCGCTGTGGCGGCCGAACTGCGCGCCGAGCTCGAACGGCCCAGCATCTACGCTGCGGTGGTGCATCTGCTCGCGCGCCGCGGCTTCGATCTGCCCGCCGAGGTGCTCGAGCGGAACCACGGGCTGACCTGGGAGCATTCGCCGGCGCTCGAATCGGTCTGGGCGGAGATCTACCGCAACCCGCAGGACTGCTGGGATCTCTACGAACTGGCCGAGAAGCTGGTCGATCTGGAATACCACTTCCAGCGCTGGCGCTTCGGCCATCTCAAGACCGTCGAGCGGATCATCGGCTTCAAGAAGGGCACCGGCGGAACCCCCGGGGTGCCCTATCTCGCGGGCGTGCTCAAACAGGCCTTCTTCCCCGAACTCCTGAGCGTGAGGACCGCGCTTTGACCAGCTGGAAATCCGAGCGCCGCTTGTGGGACATCAGCCAGGTGCTGCGCCCCAGGCTCCCGGTCTGGCCGGGCGACACCGCCTTCGGTTTCCAGCGCAGCTGGAAGATGGAGGAGGGCTCCCCCGTCAATGTCGGCCGGATGACGATGAGCACGCATTCGGGCACGCATGCCGATGCGCCGCTGCATTACGCGGCAGGCGGGCTCGATGCCGCCGGGATGGAACTCGACCCCTATATCGGCACCTGCCTGGTGGTCGATGCACGCGGGGTGCGCGGCGCGGTGGATGTCGCCGACCTGCCCTCGATCGACAGCGCCGACCGCGTGCTGTTCCGCACCTGGGACGCCTTCCCGCATGACGCATGGCGCAGCGACTGGCTGCCGATCGCGCCCGAGACGGTGGAGTGGCTCGCGCTGCAGGGGGTCAAGCTGATCGGCACCGATGCGCCCTCGGTCGATCCGCAGGAGAGCAAGACCATGGCGGCGCACAAGGCGGTGCTCGAGCACGACATGCGGATCCTCGAAGGGCTGGTGCTCGATGACGTGCCCGAGGGCCGCTATGAGCTGATCGCGCTGCCTCTCAAGTTGGCGGGCGGCGATGCCGGGCTGTGCCGCGCTATCCTGCGCGGCCTCGCATGAGCGGCGACATGCAGCAGCGCGCGCGCGAACTCGATGCCGCCGATCCGCTCGCGGGGTATCGCGAGCGCTTCGTCCTGCCCGAAGGCGTCATCTATCTCGACGGCAATTCGCTCGGCATGCTGCCCAAGGCTACCCCGGCGCGGCTCGCCGACGTGGTGGCGCAGGAATGGGGCCAGGACCTGATCCGCAGCTGGAACTCCGCCGGCTGGATATCCATGCCGCAACGCGTCGGCGGCAAGATCGCCCCGCTCATCGGCGCGCAGCCGCATGAAGTGATCGCCTGCGACAGCGTGTCGGTGAACCTGTTCAAGCTGATTGCCGCTGCGCTCGCGATGCGGCCCGGGCGCAAGGTCATTCTCTCCGAGCCGGGCAATTTCCCCACCGATCTCTACATGATCGAGGGGCTGGAGTACCAAGGCCTCGCCACCCGCCGGCTGGCGCCGCGCGAAAGCATCGCCGAGGCGCTCGGCCAGAAAGATGGGGGCGATGTCGCGCTGCTGCTGCTGACCCAGACGCATTACAAGACCGGCGAATTGTTCGACATGGCGGCGCTGACCCGCGCCGCGCATGAGGCGGGCGCGCTGGTGCTGTGGGACCTGTCGCATTCCTGCGGCGCCTTTCCCGTCGAGCTGAACGCCTGCGGGGCCGATTTCGCGGTCGGCTGCGGCTACAAATATCTCAACGGCGGCCCGGGCGCGCCCGCCTTCGCCTTCGTCGCCGAGCGCCACCACGAGGCGCTCCGGCAGCCGCTGAGCGGCTGGATGGGCCACGCCGCGCCCTTCGCCTTCTCCGACGATTACGCGCCGGGCGCCGGGGTCGACCGCCTGCTGTGCGGCACCCCGCCGATCCTCGCCATGGCGGCGCTCGAAGTCGGGGTGGAACTCATCGCCGAGATCGGGGTGGACCGGCTCTACGCGAAATCGCAGGCGCTCTCGGAGTTCTTCCGCGAATGTGTAGCGGCGCATGGCCTCGACCTCGACCTCGTCAGCCCCACCAATCCCGCGCAGCGCGGCAGCCAGCTCAGTTTCCGCCACCCCGAGGCCTATGCGCTGAGCCAGGCGCTGATCGCCCGCGGCGTGATCGGCGATTTCCGCGACCCCGACATCCTCCGATTGGGCTTCGCGCCGGCCTATCTGCGGTTCGAGGACATGGCGGAGGCGGCGCGGCATCTGGCGGAAGTGTTCGCGAGCGGCGAGTGGCAGCGGCCCGAGTTCTCGCAGCGCGCGGCGGTCACCTAGAAGGCCTCGGCGCGCCATGGATGGCTTCGTCGCTGCGCTCCTCGCCATGACGAACCCCGAGCCATCGTCATTGCGAGCGAAGCGAAGCAATCCATGGACCGGTCTCGCCAAACGCACGAACCCAAGCGGTCAAGCCTCCAGCTCGATGTCCCAATAAAGCCAGTCCCTCCACGTCTCGTGCAGATAGTTCGGCGGGAACTGCTTGCCGTGCTGTTGCAATTGCCAGTGCGTCGGGCGGATCGGTTCGGCGTAGAGCTGCATGCCGGCCTGTTTGGGGGTGCGCCCGCCCTTCTTCATGTTGCAGGGCGCGCAGGCGGTCGCGATGTTTTCCCAGGTCGTCCGCCCGCCCAGCCGGCGAGGGACGACATGGTCGAAGGTCAGATGGCTCTGGCTGCCGCAGAACTGGCAGGAAAAGCGGTCGCGCAGGAACAGGTTGAACCGGGTGAAGGCGGGAAACTCGCTCGGCTTCACATATTGCTTGAGCGCGATCACGCTTGGGATCTTCATGTCGAGCGAGGGCGAGTGGACGTGGCGATCGTAGCTTTCGATCACGTCCACCCGGTCGAGGAAGATCGCCTTGATCGCGGTTTGCCACGGCCACAGGCTGAGCGGGTAATAGGACAGCGGGGTGTAGTCCGCATTGAGCACCAGCGAGGGGCAGGACTGGAGATCCCGAGAAGGGTCCTCGTCGCTGGTGCGGAACCTTGCGGCCCGTTCGATCAGTTCGGCTCTCAGCACGTCGAGCGTTCCTCCGAGGCAGCGAGAATGCACTTGCAAGAAAAAGCGTCAAGCCTGTTACAGACAGCCTATCCACAAACTTGTCCCGCCACCCAGTGACCGAGGCGCCACTTTGACCGTCACCCGCTTCGCTCCCAGCCCCAACGGTCCGCTGCATCTCGGCCACGCCTATTCGGCGATCGTCGCGCATGATCTAGCGCGCGCGGCGGGCGGGCGCTTCCTGCTGCGGATCGAGGATATCGACGGCGCGCGCTCGCGCGCCGAGCTGGCGGAGGAATTCCGGCGCGATTTGGAATGGCTGGGGCTGGAATGGGACGAGGTGCCCGCGCAATCGACGCGGCTGGAGGCTTATGCGCGCGCGGCGGAGGCCTTGCGCAGGCAGGGCCTGCTCTATCCCTGCAGCTGCACACGAGCGGAAATCGCCGGGGATGCTGCGAGCATCGGCCCCGAGGGGCCGGTCTATGGTGGACGCTGCCGGCGCGAGGGTCCCATCGAGGGGCGCGCGGTCGCCTGGCGGCTCGATGTCGCACAAGCGCTGGCGGTAACCGGCCCGCTGAGCTGGACCGACGCGCTCGCGGGCGAGCAGGCGGCGCGGCCCGAGCTGCTCGGCGATGTGGTGCTGGTGCGCAAGGACGAGCCCGCGAGCTACCACCTCGCCGCGACGGTGGACGATGCCAGCGATGCCGTCACGCTGGTCACCCGCGGGCAGGACCTGTTCAGTGCCAGCTATGTCCACCGGCTGCTGCAGGCGCTGCTCGGCCTGCCCGTGCCGCGCTGGCACCACCATCCGCTGTTGCTCGATGCGCAAGGCAGAAAACTCGCCAAGCGGCGCAGTTCGCCCTCGCTGGCGGACCGGCGGACAGGGGGCGAGGATGGCCTCTTGCTTGCCGCGCAACTGCGCTTGCACCGATTACCGGCTGGCATTTCGCTCGGCAGCGCCTAGATTGTGGGGGCTATGAACACATTTCTCGTCATCCTCCTCGTCATCCTGTGCCTCTTCGTGGTCGTCTCGCTGATCCGCGGGATCGTGGCCTTCATGAAGACCACCAAGATCGATCTGGAGACCGGGCGGGGCGAGACCTCGACCGACATGCAGGCGATGCAGAACAAGATGATGTTCGCGCGGATCAAGTATCAGGCGCTCGCGGTCGCGGTGATCGCGGTGATGCTGATGATGGCGCAATAGCGCCGCGGGCCGGGGCGCACCCGCCCCGGTTGCTTTCCCGGCTGACATGATCGAGGGACCTCCCCGGCATCCGCCGATACGGTCGAGGACAGGGATGGACGATGGTCAAGCTCAACAAGATCTACACGCGCACCGGCGACGACGGCACCACCGGGCTGGTCGACGGCTCGCGGCTGGAAAAGCACGCGCCGCGGATGGAAGCGATCGGCGCAGTCGACGAGGCCAACAGCGCCATCGGGCTGGCCGCCGAGCTTCCTCGCGCAGCCGCTCATCGTAGCGCCGAAGCCAAGCATCAGAGCGACGCGCTGTTCCGGATCCAGAACGATCTGTTCGATCTGGGCGCCGATATCGCCACCCCGGCGGCAGAGGGCGACGATTTCGCGCCCTCGCAGATGGTGCTGCGGATCGTCGCGGCGCAAGTCGACTGGCTCGAGGCGCGGATCGACGAAGCCAATGCCCGGCTTGAGCCACTGACCAGCTTCATCCTGCCCGGAGGCAGCGAGGCGGCGGCGCGCACCCATGTCGCGCGCGCTGCGGTGCGGCGGGCGGAGCGCGCGATGGTCGCGCTCGCCGTGTTGGAAGCCGTCAACCCGCAGGCGCTGGCCTATATCAACCGACTGTCCGACTATCTCTTCGTCCTCGCGCGGGTCGCCAATGCCGATGGCGCGGAGGATGTGAAATGGGTCCCGGGCGCGAACCGCTAGCCAAGACCTTCGCGCGTCGATAACAGCCGCTTTTTGCTGCAAGTGCGAAGGGATTTCGATGACCAAGCCGATGACCGAAACAGTGGCCGTGATCGGCGCGGGCCAGATGGGTTCGGGGATCGCCCAGACCGTGGCGCTGCACGGCGTCAACGTCCTGCTCGCCGATGTCGATCTCGCCACCGCGCAGGCCTCGCACAAGGGCATCGACGCCGCGCTGGGCAGACTGGTCGGCAAGGGCAAGATGGAGATCGCCGAGGCCGAGGCGACGCTCGCGCGGATCACCCCGATCGGCGATTACGCGCCGATGGCCGAGGCCGATCTCATCATCGAGGCCGCCACCGAGCGCGAGGAAATCAAGCAGGCGATCTTCGAGAAAGCCGGCAAGCTGCTGGGCGCCGAGGCGATCCTGGCGTCCAACACCAGCTCGATCCCGATCACCCGCATGGCGAATTTCTCGCCCGATCCGGCGCGCTTCATCGGGCTGCATTTCTTCAACCCGGTGCCGGTGATGAAGCTGATCGAAGTGATCCCCGGACTCGCCACCAGCGAGGAGACGACACAGCGCACCGTGGCTTTTGCCGAGGGGCTGGGCAAGGAAGTGGTGCTCAGCCAGGACGAGCCCGGCTTCGTGGTCAACCGCATCCTGCTGCCGATGATCAACGAGGCGGTGTTCCTGCTCGGCCAGGGGACCGCGGGGATCGCCGATATCGACAAGGGCTGCCGGCTCGGGCTCAACCACCCGATGGGGCCGCTCCAGCTCGCCGATTTCGTCGGACTCGACACCTGTCTCGACATATTGATGGTGCTCTACAAGACCACCCGCGATTCCAAGTATCGCCCCGCACCGCTGCTGGTGAAATATGTCGAGGCCGGCTGGCTGGGGCGCAAGACCGGGCGCGGCTTCTACGATTACACCGGCGAAGAGCCAGTTCCGACGCGCTAGGCGGAACCCTCGGCCTGCACTGCTCGTTCTGGCTCCGAAGGAGTTTCCAATGAGCGACAACAAGAACACCAAGCCCGACGTCGGCGAGAGCAAGGAAGAGCGGATGGCCGACCAGGCCCCCGAAATGCACAATGACGAGCAGGACGATCACCGCAACCAGGCGCAGGAAGTCGCCACCGAAGCGCAGCAGCTGACGCCGAATACCGGTTCACCCACCGAGAGCGTCAAGAGCGACAATTCCTCCGGGCTGATGAACGATTCGACCCAGGACCTGGTCGATCACATGCGCGACATGGAAAGTTCGGGAAGGGTGGATATGGACGCCTTCAAGGGCGAGCCCAATCACGACGACAATGTCGACAAATTCGGCAAGGAGCACAAGCCCGACGGGCTGCGCGGCGACGGAACCTGATCTTCATGGGGCTGCGGGCGGTCAGGCGGGATCGCCGGGTTCGGCCGCTTCCCGCTTGAGTTCGTAAAGCAGGTCGAGCGCCTCGCGCGGGCTGAGCCGGTCTACATCGAGAGCCTCGAGGCGGTCGCGCAAGCCATCGCTTCGGGGCTCTTGCGCCGCCGCCATGCTGGCGGCGAACAGCGGTAGCTCGCCCAGGCCGGCCGCCAGCCCGCCGGTTTCGCTGCGTCCTTTCTCGAGCTTGTCGAGCACCGCCTTGGCGCGCTTGAGCACGGGAGGCGGAACCCCCGCCAGTCGTGCCACCGCCAGCCCGTAGCTGCGATCCGCCGCGCCTTGCGCCAACTCGTGGAGCAGCACCAGATCGCCTTTCCACTCGCGCGCACGGACATGGTGCAGGCTGAGCGAGTCGCAGGTCTCCGCCAGCCGCGACAGCTCGTGGTAATGCGTCGCGAACAGGCAGCGGCAGCGCAAAGTCTCGTGCACCGCCTCGACCACCGCCCAGGCCAGCGCCATCCCGTCATAGGTCGAGGTCCCGCGCCCGACCTCGTCGAGGATCACGAAGCTGCGGGTCGTCGCCTGCGCGAGGATCGCGGCGGTCTCGACCATCTCGACCATGAAGGTCGAGCGACCGCGCGCCAGATTGTCCGAGGCGCCCACCCGGCTGAACAAGCGGTCGGCGATGCCCACCTTCGCGCTGGTGGCGGGGACGAAGCTGCCCGCCTGCGCCAGCAGCAGGATCAGCGCGTTCTGGCGCAGGAAGGTCGATTTGCCGCCCATATTGGGTCCGCCGATCAGCCACAGCCGGTCTTGGGGCGAAAGCCCGCAGTCGTTGGCGACGAAGCGCTCGTTGCCACGCGACAACGCCTGCTCGACCACCGGATGGCGCCCCGCCTCGATTTCCAGACAGGGCTCGTCGACCAGCTCGGGCCGGCACCAGCTGCCCTCGACCGCGCGCTCGGCGAGGCCTGCGGCGACATCGATCCGCGCCAGTGCCTCGGCGGTCGCGGCGATCGCCTCGCGGCGCGCGATCACCTCGCCCACCAGCGTCTCGAAATGCGTCTCTTCCGCCGCCAGCGCGTGCCCGCCCGCCTCGGCGATGCGGGTCGCCTCCTCGTGAAGGCCCAGCGAGTTGAACCGCACCGCGCCGGCCATGGTCTGGCGGTGGCTGAAGCCGCTGTCCGCCGCCATCAGCCGGTCGGCATGCTTGGCGGGCACCTCGATGAAATAGCCCAGCACCTTGTTGTGCCTGATCTTGAGCGAGGGGGTCCCGGTCTCGTCGCGATATTTCGCCTCGAGCGCGGCGATCGCGCGGCGAGCGTTGCCGCTTGTCTCGCGCAAGGCGTCGAGCGCGTGGTCGTAGCCCGCGGCGATGAAACCGCCCTGGCTGCGCTCGGTCGGCGGCGAGGGGACCAGCGCCAGACCCAGATGATCGACCAGCTCTGCATGCCCGCCCAGCGCCGAGGTTGTCCGCGCGAGCAGCTCGGGCAGATCAGGCGAATCCGTGGCCGCCTGCAGCAGGTCGCGGATCCGCCGTGCCTCGGACAATCCGTCGCGCACCTGTCCCAGATCGCGCGGGCTGCCGCGCCCGGCGACCACCCGCCCGAGCGCGCGGCCGATGTCGGGCGCCCCGCGCAGCAGGCCGCGCAGATCGGCGCGCAGCAGCGGATCGGCCTGGAAATGCTGCACCGCCGCCAGCCGCGCCGCGATCGCGCTACGTTCGGCGAGCGGCGCGGCGAGATCCTCGGCCAGCAGCCGCGCGCCCGCGCCGGTGACGCAGCGATCCACCGTCGCCAGCAGGCTGCCCTCGCGCCCGCCCGACTGCGCGGCGAGAATCTCGAGGCTCGAGCGGGTGGCCGCATCCATCGCCAGATGCGCCGCGGCGCCGCGCGCGCGTGGCGGCAGCAGGAAAGGCATCTCGCCGCGCCCGGCATGGTCGAGATAGGCCAGCAGACCGCCGGCCGCCGCGAGCATGGGGCGGGTGAAATCGCCCAGGCCATCCAGGGTAGCCAGACCGTGCAACTCCCTGAGCCGCGCCTCGCCGGCCTCGCTGCGGAAATCGCCGCGCGGGCGGCGGGTGGCGCTCTGATCCCCGGCGAAACCGGGGGCCTCGGGCCGCTGGCGATCCGCTTGCGGCCTGAGGTCCCCGCCTGCGCGGGGACTCGCGCCCCAATCATCGGACACCACCACCTCGCTCGCGCCCAGCCGCGCCAGCGCCGCCTCGAGCGCGTCGGGGGCGCATTCCTCCAGCTCCATCCGTCCGGTCGAGATATCGCAGGCGGCGATCCCTACCGCGTCGCGCAAGGGCGCCACCGCCACCAGCAGATTGGCGCGGCGCGGATCGAGCAGCGCATCCTCGGTCAGCGTGCCCGCGGTCACGAAGCGGACGATGTCGCGCGCCACCAGCGCCTTGGAACCGCCGCGCTGCTTGGCTTCCTCGGGGGTTTCGACCTGTTCGGCGATCGCCACCCGGCAGCCGCTGCGGATCAGCCGCGCGAGATAGCCTTCCGCAGCGTGCACCGGCACCCCGCACATCGGCACCGGCTCGCCGTCATGCGCGCCGCGGCTGGTCAGCGCGATGTCGAGAATGCCCGCCGCCACCTTGGCATCCTCGAAGAACAGCTCGAAGAAATCGCCCATCCGGTAGAACAGCAGCGCATCCCCCGCCTGCTGCTTGAGCGCGTGGTATTGCTGCATCATCGGGGTGTCGCCGCCGGCCATGCTGCCCGAGTGCCAAGCGCGAGCCGATTCGGGAAGCGCGGGGGGCGGGCCTTTCCCCTATCGTTTGGCCGGGCGGCAAGTTAGGGCGGGCCCGCAAGCGAATGGAGATGCGACGATGGCCGAAGAAAAGCAGACCGGTTTCACCGAGCGCGAGGCCCTGTTCTATCACGAGACAATCCGCCCGGGTAAGCTCGAGATCGTCGCCTCCAAGCCGATGGCGACCCAGCGCGATCTCAGCCTCGCCTATTCTCCCGGCGTCGCACATCCGGTCCAGGCGATCGCCGACGACCCCGCCAATGCCGCACGCTACACCGCGCGCTCCAATCTGGTCGCGGTGATCACCAATGGCACCGCGATCCTGGGAATGGGCAATCTGGGCGCGCTCGCCGCCAAGCCGGTGATGGAAGGCAAGGCGGTCCTGTTCAAGCGCTTCGCCGATGTCGATGCGATCGATATCGAGCTCGACACCGAGGATCCCGAAGCCTTCATCAACGCGGTCGCGCTGATGGAGCCGACCTTCGGCGGCATCAATCTGGAAGACATCAAGGCGCCCGAATGCTTCATCATCGAGGCCGCGCTGCGCGACCGGATGAACATTCCCGTGATGCACGACGACCAGCACGGCACCGCGATCATCGCAGTGGCGGGATTGATCAACGCCTGCGAACTGACCGGGCGCCAGATCAAGGACTGCCGGATGGTGGTGGCGGGCGCGGGCGCCGCATCGCTGGCCTGCACCGCGCTGGTCAAGGCGATGGGCATGCCGCATGAGAACGTGATCGTCTGCGACCGCGACGGCCCGATCTATCGCGGCCGCGAGGACGGCATGGACCAGTGGAAGAGCGCGCATGCGGTCGATACCGACGCGCGCAGCATGGCGGAAGCGCTGGTCGGCGCCGACATCTTCCTCGGCCTGTCGGCTGCCGGGGCGCTCAAGCCCGAATGGGTCGAGCATATGGCCGACCAGCCGATCATCTTCGCGATGGCCAATCCCGTCCCCGAGATCATGCCCGAAGAAGCGCGCGCGGTGCGCCCCGATGCGATCATCGCCACCGGGCGCAGCGACTATCCCAATCAGGTCAACAACGTGCTGGGCTTTCCCTTCATCTTCCGCGGCGCGCTCGACGTTCAGGCGACCACGATCAACGAGGAAATGAAGGTCGCCGCCGCCGAGGCGATCGCCCGGCTGGCGCGCGAGCGCGTGCCCGAGGAAGTCGCGGCGGCCTATGGCGTCAACCATCAGTTCGGGCGCGACTACATCATCCCCGCGCCGTTCGATCCGCGGCTGATCGAGGTGGTCTCGAGCGCGGTCGCGAAGGCGGCGATGGATTCGGGCGTGGCGCTCAAACACATCGAGGATTTCGACGAATACGCCCACCGCCTCAAATCGCGGCTCAACCCCACCACCGCCGCGCTCACCAACATCTACGGTCTCGCCAAGGCCAATCCGAGCCGGATGGTGTTCGCCGAGGCGGAGGAAGAGGTCGCACTGCGCGCCGCGATCCAGTTCCGCGATTTCGGCTATGGCGAACCGATCCTGGTCGGCCGCACCGAAAAGGTGCGCGAGAAGCTGGTCGAGCTCGCGGTGGACGATCCCGATAGCTACATCATCGAGAATTCGGCCCTGTCGGACAAGGTCCCGGCGATGAACGACTATCTCTACAAGCGGCTCCAGCGGCGCGGCTACACCGAGCGCGACGTCGCACGGATGGTCAATCAGGAGCGCAACGTCTTCGCCGCGCTGCTGGTGGCGCTGGGGCATGGCGATGCGATGATCACCGGGCTCACCCGCACCTTCAGCCAGAGCGCGCGCGAGGTGGGCAGGGTGCTCGATCCCAAGCCCGGCGCGACCCCCTTCGGCATCCACATGATGATCGGCAAGAACCACACCACTTTCCTCGCCGACACCACAATCAACGAGCGGCCCAGCGCCGAAGAGCTGGCGCATATCGCCACCGAGACCGCGCATGTCGCGCGGCGGATGGGGCACGAGCCGCGCGTCGCCTTCCTGTCCTATTCGACCTTCGGCAATCCCTCGGGCCAGTGGCTCGACAATATCCGCGCGGCGGTGGCCTTGCTCGACGAGCGCGATCCGGGGTTCGAATACGAGGGCGAGATGGCGCCCGATGCCGCGCTCAACCCCAAGGTGATGAAGCTCTATCCCTTCAGCCGCCTGTCGGGGCCGGCCAATGTGCTGGTGATGCCCGGGCTGCAATCGGCCAATCTCTCGGCCAAGCTGCTGCGCGAGCTGGGCGGCGAGGCGACCATCGGGCCGATGATGATCGGGATGGAAAAGCCCGTCCAGATCGCCCCGATGACCGCGATCGCGCCTGACATGCTCACCCTGGCGGTGCTGGCGAGCGCCGGAGTGGTGGGATAGCGCCGGGCGCGCGGCACTTTGCTGCGGTCCGGCCGCCTGAAACGGGGCCGGCCTATGCCGGAGCGTCGCCCATCCGTTCGCCAAGACGCACCGGCCCCTCGGGTTTCCAGTCGCGATTGAATTCGATCGCGCCGCGGCCGAACAGCATGACGATCGTCGAGCCGAGCAGGAACCGCCCCATCTCCTCGCCCTGCGCCAGGACGATATCCCGATCGGGATAGGTCCATTCGGCCAGCTTGCCGCTGCGTTTCGGGTTCACCACCCCGTGCCACACCGTCGCCATGCTGCCGACGATGGTCGCGCCGACCAGCACCATCACGAAAGGCCCGTGCGCGGGAGAGTCGAACACGCAGACCACGCGCTCGTTGCGGGCGAACAGCCTGGGCACGCCGCGCGCGGTGACGGGGTTCACCGAGAACAGCGCCCCGGGGACATGGATCATCCGGGTCAGCCTGCCCTCGCAGGGCATGTGCAGGCGATGATAATCCCTCGGCGACAGGTAGAGATTGGCGAAGCTGCCGTGCCGGAACTGCGCCGCCAGTTCCGCGTCGCCGCCGACCAGCTCGGTCGTGGTGAACCGGTGCCCCTTGGCCTGCACCATGTGGTGATCGTCGATCGCGCCGAACTGGCTGATGGTGCCATCCACCGGAGAGACGAAATCGGCCTCGGCGATCGGGCGCGCGCCCGCTTTCAGCGACCGGGTGAAGAACTCGTTGAAGGTTGGGTAGCTCGCGATGTCCGCATTGCCGGCCTCGCTCATGTCGACACCGTATTTGCCCGCAAACCAGCGGATCAGCCGCGTCGTCCTCGCGCCCGCCCGCGCGCCGGCGATGCGGCCGGCCAGGATGGTCAGCGCCTGCTTGGGGAGCAGGTACTGGGGCAGAACTTTGAATCGATCGAGAATGGCAAACCTCAATTGTAAGAACCGCAATCGCGGTACGATTGGCTGAACGGCCAGCGATCCCGCTCCTAGCTCAAACGCAGGAAGAAATCCTCGCGTTCCTTCGCCAGTTCGCGAGGCCGGGCAGGGCGTGCGCGGGCGAGACTCTCGAAACCGACCGGCTGGCCCGAGATATTCGCCGATTAACACGGCTGACACCAAGCCGTAATTCTGGCGTCACAACGCTCCTCCAATGCCGCCCTACCGAGGGGGTCCGGCTGGGGAGATCATGCATTTACGTATCGCCGGATTGCGCTGCCGCTTGCAGCAGCGGTCCGGTCACCCGTGGCTGCCGCAGCCGGGGCCCCGGACGAATGCGACCGACTTCAGCAGCATACGCATAACCGCCGCGGCCACAACGGCACGGGCGAAACGACGGATCCGGCAGGGGGGGATGAACTTGAGCGCGCCAGCATCGACCAAGTCATTTTTATGAGGGACCAATCCAGATGAGAACTTCACGTAGCGGCCTTGCCCGTTCGACTCCCTTCATGCTCGGTGCGGCGATAGCCGCGCTGGCCGCCGTCCCCGCCGCCGCGCAGAGCGAGGAGCAAATGCCTGTGGCCGACAATGCCGCCGAGGAGACGGCGGCCGATGACAATGTGATCGTCGTGAGCGGATACCGGCAGAGCCTCGAGCGCGCGATCGACCTGAAGCGCGAGACGATCGGCTTTTCGGACTCGATCGTCGCGACGGACATTGCCGATTTCCCCGAACAGAACCTGTCCGAAGCGCTGCAGCGCGTTCCCGGCGTGACCATCGAGCGCGACAAGGGCCTCGGCACGCGGGTCAACGTGCGCGGCCTCCCGACCGAGTTCACCCATGTCACGATCAACGATCTGGCCACCGCTTCGGGATCGGGTGGACGCGATGTCGAATTCGACATGTTCGCATCGGAACTGATCCAGACCGTCACGGTCTACAAATCGCCGACCGCGGCGCAGGAAGAGGGCGGCATCGCCGGCAGCGTGGCGATCCGCACCGCGCGGCCGTTCGATTTCTCGGGCCTGCGCGTGGTCGGATCAGTCGAGGGCGCTTACAATTCGATCTCCGAAAAGATCGATCCGCAGGCCTCGCTGCTGGCGAGCAACACCTGGGGCCCGTTCGGCGTGCTGATTTCGGTGGCCAAGGGGCAGCGCAGCAACCGCACCGATTCCAATTCCGGGATCAATTTCCGGCCCATTTCGCGCTGGACCGACCGGGGCAATGCGCAGACCGATCAGGCGGTCGCGGCGCTCGAGCGGGACGCGGGGATCATTCTCGATCCGGACAATGAGGACCAGGTCAACCGGGTGGTGTTCCTCGACAAGGTCGGCGACCGCGTGATCGTCAACGATCAGGACAAGCTGGGCTTTTCCGGCTCGCTGCAATACCAGCCGAACGACGATTTCAGCCTGACCTTCGACGGCTTCCTCGGTTCCTACGACACGGTCGAGGACGAATACGACATCGCCGCCTATTCGGCATCGAGCCGCTCGACGCTCGACACGATCCACGAATATGACGACACCACCCTTTCCGAATACGGGATCGTGGTCCTGCGCGACGTGTCCTACACCGCGACCCAGCACGAATTCCTCAGCAAGGAACGGGTCAACGAGACCGATTACCGCCAGTTCGGCGGCGAGCTGGATTGGACCCCCGGAAACTGGTCGATCAAAGCGCTGGGCGGCTATTCGGGCGCGGAAAAGACGCTCGACTATGCCAACCTCAAACACGTCGCCTACGCGCCGTCGCGCACCCGCTACACGGAGACCGGCGGCGAGACGATCCCGAGCGATGATCCCAATACGATCGACATGTACAATTCGCCCCAATCCTATCTCTTCGAAGCGTATGAAACGTCCTACGAAGCGATCAAGGACGACAAATATGCGGCCCAGATCGATCTCGCCTACACCTTCCCCAGCGGCGGCCTGCTCGGCCTGAGCGCAATCCGCGTTGGCGGGCGCTTCACCGACAAGACCAAGGAGCGCAATTACGGCGAGGAGAAGATCCAGGGCCCGAGCCGGGGCGACAGTTCCTATGTGAACAAGCGCACGCTGGCCGACAGCGAATTGCAGGACGTGATCGATATCGCGGGCGGCAAGAAATATCAGGCCGGCGACCTCGCCTGGCAGCAGATATCGAACGACTATGCCCGCGACTTCTTCCGTCCCGACGGCTTCCTCTCGCCCTTCGATGACGGGCAGTTCTACCGCGTGCAGGAAGAGACCTGGGCCGCCTACGCGATGGCCGATTTCGACTTCGACATTGCCTCGGTGCCGGTGTTCATCAATGCCGGTGCGCGCTATGTGAAGACCAGCGTCCTGTCGGCGGGCTATTTCCAGATCCAGAACCCGGACGGCACGACCGGCTTTTCGGACGAGCCTGTGTCGAGCGAAGGCGAGTACGACAAAATCCTCCCCGCGGTGAACGCCAATGCGGAACTGATCGACGGGCTGATCCTGCGCGGCGCCGCCTCGCAGACGCTGATCCGCCCGGCGCTGACGGATCTCGCCTACAAGCGCACCGCCAGCTTCAACAACTTCCGCTACACCGACGGCAACCCGAACCTGAAGCCGACCTATGCGGACCAGTGGGAAGTCGGGCTGGAATATTATTTCGGCTTCGGCGGTCTGCTGTCGGCCTCCTATTTCTGGAAGAACATCCAGGGCGTGGTCCAGAACGAGCTGACCGGCGTGGTCAGGAACGTGACCAAGTACAACGCCAATGGCACGATCGACGGCGTCTATGATTTCGACGTCTACCAGCCGGTCAACGCCGAAGGCTCCTACGATGTCAGCGGCGTGGAACTGGTGGCGGTGGTTCCGTTCGGAATGCTGCACAGCTCGCTCGAAGGGTTCGGCATCAACGCCAATTACACCTTCCTCGACAGTTCGCTGACCGGCGAATCCGACATCGATGTCCCCACCTCGCCGGTGGGTCTGGCCGACAGCACCTACAACGCCACGGTCTATTACGATGACGGCCCGGTGCAGCTGCGTGTGTCCTACAACCACAAGGGCGCTTACGTGGAGCGGATCGAGCGCAACATGTTCCCGGTCTACCGCGACGCCTACGGCCAGTTCGATTTCGCCGCCAGCTACCAGCTGACGCCGAATTTCCGCGTCGAGTTGCAGGCGATCAACCTCACCGACGAGGAGACCTCGGGCTACACGATCGATCCGTCCTTCCCGACCACCTATGAGTTCTCGGGAAGCCGGATCAGCCTGGGCGTCCGCGCGCAGTTCTGATCCGGAAGTTTAAGAAAATTGATGCAAGTGGGGCTCCCTCCTGCTGGAGGGGCCCCCCGTTCGTTCGAGCGGAGAGCCTCGGCGATTTCGCCTCTCCCTTTGCCGCAATGCCTGCGTCGCGCGGTCTATTCGGTGATGCTGCAGGCGGCGTCGCGGCGTACCGGATTGGCGCGCGCCGCCACGCCGCCCGGCAGGCCGACCCGATAGTCGGAGAAGCGCGGGTCGCTCCACAGATAGTCGGTCGAGATATATTGCGCGCCGCTGGCGAGGGCGGCCTGGAAGCGCGTGTCGTCGTCGGCTCGCGCTTCGCGCGTGTCGGCATCGGCGCGGGTGCGGACCAGGAACCCCGCCTCCACGGCCTCGCGGATCCTGTCGCCCTCGGCGATCGGATCGTTGAGCGTGAGATAGGCTGCGGCTGGCGAGTGCTCGTCGGTGTTGATGAAGAACACCCGCCCCTCGAGCGAGGCGCGCTCGCCGCGATAGATCGCAACCTTTTCCGGTCCTTCGTCCAGCGCGAACAGGAACCTGCCCCGCGCCTCGTCCAGCCTGGGCCAGTTGTTGGCGAGCACGGCCTCGCGCAAGCTGGCATAATCGCCCTGCACGTCGTCCGGAGTGATGAGCTTCTCGGGCGGCAGGATCGAGCGGATGTCGGCGTCCAGCGCATCGAATGCGGCTTCGTCGAACCGCAGGGCGGGCCGGCCCAGAGCCTCATTGTCCGATTCCTTGGCATTGACCATCAGCAGGATCGGCACGTGGCGGGGATGGGCATCCGACCAGGCGCGCAGAATGCGAAGGCATTGTTTGAGCTGTAGGCAGGTACTGCCATTGTCGATTCCGGCGATGTGCAGCACCTTGAACCCCGGCGCATCCAGTTCCGGGATCGCTTCGCCCGGAACCGAATAATAGCCGCCTTCCGGATCGCGATTGACGTCCAGTTCGATCTGCCTCGCACCGCGATCGAGCTGTTCGTTCAGCGGACGGTGGGCATAATCGAGCGCTTCGGCGGCGCGGGCATCTTTCTTCCGGATCGCCTCCATCACCTCGGGCGGCATCGGCAATTTGTAACTGTTGTGCGTCCCGACAGCGCTGATGTCGTTTACCCGCAGCGGGGCTTCGGCCCGTTCGTTGGCCCGATCGTCGGTTGGGGTGCAGGCAAGCAGCAGCGAGAGCAGGAGCATGGGTATTCCCTGGCAGCAGAAGGATATGTCGCTCCAGGAAGCACAGAAATATGGCACCCTGATTTCGGCGCCTTGCCAAGCCCTCGGTCTGCGCTCTGATCCGCCCCGGCTGGCGCCTGGCACGATGGGCGCCGGGCGGGAGGCCGAGCGGGCGCAGCGGTTCTCATCCGCGCCCGCTTTAGTGGCTCAATATCGAGCGGTCAGCGAGACGATCGCCTGGCGCCCGTTGGCGGGGACCGCGAAGTGCGGGTTGCGCAGCTTGGTGATGTAGCGTTCGTCGCCGACGTTCTTCACGTTCACCCGCAGGGCCAGGTTGGGATTGAACTCATAGGCCGCGAAGGCATCGACGCGGACGTAGCCATCGGCAGAGATCAGGTTCCCCGCATCGGCAAAGCGTTCGGATTGATGATAGACACCCCCGCCGAAGCTGAAGCGTTCGCCCACGGCCATATTCGCGGTCAGCGACAGATTGTGTTCCGGAGTGTTCGGCAAGAGATTGCCACCCCCCTGATCGCTGTCGATGAAGGTGTAGCCGCCGAACAGCGAGAGTGGGCCGGCTTGTCCGGTAGCCCCGATCTCGAAACCTTCGATGCGGGCGGAAGCGATGATCTCCGTCACTTCGCCCAGCGGATCGGTGTTGATGATATTGTTGCGGTCCACCCGGAACGCGGAGGCGGAGAGCTGCATGGCGCCGCCGAACAGATCGGCCTTTGCGCCGATTTCGTAGTTCTCGGTTTCCTGGGGAGCATAGGTGTCGTTGCTGATCGCGATATTGCCCGAGCCCGCGCCGACATCGGTGCCCGGAGGGTTCTTGGCATTCGCATAGGAGGCATAGATGCTCGCCCACGGGACGGGCTTGTAGATCGCGCCGGCCTGCCAGCTGACGAAATCGGTCTCGACGCTGCCGCGGAAGGGCCCGCCGCGGCCGCTGCCCGAGCCCCATGCCTGGTAATCGGTGTAGCGGATGCCCGCGTTGACGATGAGCTGCGGGATCAGGGTAATCGAATCGAAGGCGTAGAAGCTGATATCCTCGGCCTGCGAGAGACTCGGCGTGGTCGCGGGCGCGATCGCGCCGGTCCACGGGTCCGTGGGGTCGGGGTTGAGCAGATCGGTGCAATTGAACGCCGCGATCGCTTCGGCCGGACAATTGCGGTCGCCGGTGTCGACGCTGTAGGTGAGGTTGTGTGTGTCGGCCCAGCTGTATTCGGCACCGACGGACAGGTTGTGAAGGATGGAACCGGTCGCGAACTCGCCGGAGATGTTGGCATTGCCGGTCATGGATTCGGTGGTGGAATTGCGGCTCTTGATAGCCCGCCAGACCAGGCCGTCGACCACATTGCCAGCGCTGTCGTCCGGATTGGTGACGATATAGTCCATGTCCGAATTGGAGTACCGCAGCAGCGCCGATGCGCTCCAGCGATTGCCGAGATCATGATCGAACTGGAAGGTCGTGGTATCGACCCGCGTTTTCTGGAAATCGCGGACCAGCAGCCCGTAAAAATTGTCGGGATCGACATCGGCAGGAACCCGGCGACCGTCGGCCAGCTGGCCGCGCGAGGTCAGCGGGATGCCGTAATCGGGCAATTGATCGCCCTCGAAATGGTAGTGGGTCAGGCTGGCGACGGTGTTGGTCCCGATCCCGTAGGCGATCGAAGGGGAGATGCCCCAGCGGTCGTCGTAGATGGCGTCGCGACCGGGCGTCTCGGAATCGTGGAACAGCCCGACGATGCGCACTGCCACCCGGTCGCCGATCTGGCGATTGACGTCCGCGGTGACGCGGTAGAGGTCCGAGGTTCCCACCGATCCGGTCGCGGAGGCGAAATTGCCTTCGCGCGCGGTCTTGCTGACCAGGTTGATGCCGCCGGCTGCCGCGCCGCGACCGCCGAGAGCGCCGCTGGGGCCTTTGAAGACCTCGATCCGCTCGACCGCGAAGGTTTCGCGCGTCTGCGATCCGATGTCCCGCGCCCCGTCGACGAACACGTCGCCCGTCGCATCGACGCCGCGGATAAGAGGGATGTCTGCCGCTGCCGTGCCGCCTTCGCCGGCACCCAGGGTGATACCGGGAACCATCCGCAGCGCTTCCTCGAAAGAATAGGAGGCGGTCTGCTCCAGGGTCTCCTCGGTCACTACGTTGATCGTGCGCGGCGTGTCGAGGATCGGCGCGGTGGCCTGATCGATGCTCAGCTCGTCGGGACGATCGCCGGTCACCACGATCGATCCGTCGGGGTCGATGCCGTTTTCGGCCGCCGCCGGGGCGCTGGCGATGAAGCCGACGCATCCCAGCGCGAGGAATGGTGCGGTGCGGGTGAATTTCGATCGTGTCATGGCTCTGCTGGCCTCCCTGTTCTGCTCTGGCGCGCCTATGGGAGGCCGGGCCGCCGCTGTCAATGCAAATGCAACTTAGTCGCAATAGCGTTGTTGGGCGGTAGGCATGAGCAATTGCGGCCTCAGGCGTCGGCCCAACGGCGCATCAGATTGTGGTAGAGATTGGTCAATTGCAGGACCGCGTCGTCGGTGGGCCCGCGTTCGGCACTCAACACCCGGACGGTCCTGTCGAGGCGGTAAAGCTGCTCGCGTTCGCCGGGATCGCGGACCATGCTTTGCAGCCAGAAGAACGAACCGAGGCGCACGCCCGACGTCACCGGGGTGACGCGGTGGACGCTGGAGGCGGGATAGAGCACCAGGTCCCCGGCCGGCAGCTTGACCCTGTGTTCCCCGAACAGATCCTCGATTACGAGCTCTCCGCCCTCGTAGCTGTCCGGCTCGGCGAGAAAGAGGGTCGCCGACAGATCGCTGCGGATCCGGAAATCGGTCCCCTCGAGACGGCGGATCGAATTGTCGACATGGGCGCCGAACGCCTCTCCGCCCTCATAGCGGTTGAAGAGCGGCGGAAAGACCTTGAGCGGAAGCGCGGCCGCGATGAATTCGGGCGCGCGGCCGAGCGCATCCAGCACCATTCTGCCCGCGGTCTTCTCGGCTTGGCTACCCTGGCGCAATTGCCGGTTCCGCTTGGCGGAGCGCGACTGATGGCCCGAGGTCTCGTTGCCGTCGACCCACTCGCCGCTCTCGATCAACCGGCGAAGCTCGAGCACCTGCGCTTCGTCGAGCACCCGTTCCACGCGAACCATCATGCGTTCTTCATCCTTCCAGCGCTGCCGGGCGAGGAGCGTCATCGCACGTTCCGAAACTCTCGCGACTGGATGGGATGCATGCAGACCCGAGCACTATACGCCGGCTATCGCTCTCGCGGGACTGCGAGTGAATGTCAATTGCAGTAAGCCGGTGTTGCGGCGATGGTCCGGATACGGTTGAACCGGGTAACTGCTCGGGCGGATACGACCCGCCCGAACGAAAAACGCTCAAAAAAGGGGGCTGGACGGTTCGGGGGTTACGAAATCCAGCCCCCAGGAGGGCGAAGCCTGTTCGTCATGGGGGATGAGGGAGGAGAGGCGAACAGGCTCCGACACTGCGGCCTATGTGCGCTCGATCACAGCTTGAAGCTGATCGATGCGCGCAGCCCGTAGCCGATCTCGCTGTTGCGCTCTTCTGCGGAGAGTTCGCCCGAGAGGGTGTAGAACTCGTCGCCGCCAACGCCTCTCAGGCGCCCGAACCAGCCACTCGATTGCTGGTCGGGCGGGAGCGTGAAGCTCTCGCCGGTCCCGAAGCGGGCGGTGGTGGCGCCGATATCGCCCGCGAGTATCTCGCGCCGTCCGCCTTCGGCCTCGATCCTGGCCCAGTTCCGGTCCCGGCTGCGCATCCCCAGCAGATCGACACCCGTGGCGATGGCCAGATTGAGGCCGGTCTCGTCGCTCGTGCGATTTTCGATCGTCAGGTCGAGCGCCTTGCCGCCGCCGGTTTCGGTGTAGCCGTCCTCGCTGAGCCGGACATAGTCGAGGGTGATCGAGGGCCTGATGAAGAAGAATTGCGAGCCGCCCTCGACCGACGCCCCGCCGACGAAGGAGACGACATTGCCCGACCATTGGCCATCGATCGTCCGCTCGATCTTCTTGTCGCCGTTCATTCCGACGAAATAGCGCGAGCCTTCGAAGTCGGAAAAGCCGTAGGAGCCGCGCGCGAAGCCCGAGAACGCACCCCAGTCGCCCCGCCAATAGGCGGCCGCTTCATAGGTGTTGGAGATGACATTGTTGTCGATGCCCGAATCATGCCGGTTCCACAGCCAGGTGCCGGTGGCACCGAGCTTGCCGACCCCGGTGGCCAGCTCGAGGCCGCCCGAGAAACCGAGCCCGTCGAGATCGTAGCTGGCGGTATCGCCTTCGCCTCTGGTCGAATCCCAGCCAGCGAAATCGAACAGGACGCTCAGCTTGCCTTCCTGTTCGATCGGCGTGTCCGGAGTGGCGAGGGTGCGCGCAAAGGTTCGGAGCCCGAGGCTTATACCGTCGAAAGCGCCGCCAGCGTGATCGGGCAGGGTCTGCGCGACGGATGCCTTGAAGACATTCGCCTCGGTGATGCCGAGAAAGACCCCCGCCACCTCCGCGTCCGCGGCAAGCGCGCGGTAGAGAGAGTCGTAGGCCGCTCCCTCGGAGCGGTTGAGGCCCAGATCCTTGGTCTCCTTGCGATCGATATCCACGCTGATCGTGCCCGCCGCCTCGTTCACGGCCAAGGCAGCCTTGTACATGAAGGGCACGAGGGCGCTGTCGGCGGCGAGATTGCCCGCGCCCACGAGAGTGCCGGCTTCGATCACCTGATACAGCCCCTCCGCCTGCGCGATGTCGGTCAACCGCAGCTTGAGCTTGGAGCCCTTTTCGAAGCTCGCGCTGCCGGCGACGGAGATGGCGGTCGCGGCATTGGCCTGATTGCTCAGGGTGGCTCCGATCACGCCATTGGCGCCGACCGTCAGCGATCCGATTGCGGTCGGGGCGGTGATATCGAGCAGGCCGCCATCGACTGCAACGGACAGGTTCTGACCGCCCTGCAGCTTTCCGACGAAGACCGATTTGTCGGCGATCGTCAGCGCGCCGGCGCCGCCGCCGAAATCGGCGGTGCCGGCAAAGGTCGAAGTCCCCGCAAGCGAAAGAAGATCCGCTTGGCCGCCAAGGACGGCGGTCCCGACGAACTGGGCGTCGCCGCTCAAGGCCAGACGGTCGATCCCGGCGCCGAAGGTGACGCCGCCCTTTACCGCGCCGTCAGCGATTTCGAGCGCATCCGCGCCCGCGCCGAACCTGATGTCGCCTTCGATCAGCGGTGCGTCGATCCCCGCGCCGACCGCCGTCTGCCGGACGGTCGCTCCCGACGCCACCGAGGATAGGTCGATTGCGACGTTTCGACCGCCGGCCGAGCTGGCACCGGTGGCGATGATCTTGCCGCTGTTCTCGACGAGCTTCAGCGAGCCGCTGCGATCGACGATGGCGCCGGCGAAGGCATCGTTGCCGCCTGCCGTGGCCTTGATCGTGCCGCTGTTGCGGACCAGGGGAACATCGGCTCCGGCTTCGACGAGCACGGCGATCGAACTGGCTGCCGCGGCCTTGCCGCCTGCAGCGCTGATGGTGCCCGAATTGCGCAATTCGGGCACGCGCGCGCCGCTGCCGAGCCGCAGCGCGGTGGCGCTGGCATCCTTCGAGCTGGCCGTGATCGTGCCGGATACGGCGATCCCGTTGTTGACGCTGACCGCACCGCCGCGCCCGCCGACCACCATGCCATTGCCCACGACGCCGGCGTAGACGCCGTGGCCTGCAATCGCACCGTCGACGACGATGCCGAAGCCGGTCCCCGTCCCGGGCACCGCGCCGATGACGATATCGCGATCGCTCGCACCGATCAGGACGGCGGGGGCCGCTCCGTAGGAGGTGACCTTGGCGCTGCCTTCCTTGGCGTCCGCCAGCCCGTCCTTGTCCTCGTCGGCATCGTCGGGCTTGGTATCCTTGGGCGCGACGGCAAAGATGATGCCTTTCGCGACGCTGCCCTCGACGAGCACGGCGCTGCCTCCCTGCAGCAGGTCGTCGCTGTCGAGCTTCGAGGCGTCGGCCGGAGGCGCGGGGTAGCGATATCCGGTGGAAGCGATCTCGACCTGGACGGTAAGGCCGCCGCCGATGTCGCCGCGGAACCGCGCTCCCGTCGCCCCGAATCCGCTGGCTGCGACGGTGCCCGCAAGCCGCACGTCGCCCGTCACCGCGCGCACATCGACCCCGACGCTGTTGTCGCCGAGGACCGTCGTCTTGCCGTCGTGGATCAGACTGCCGGTCAGCGTGTCCTGCACCAGAATGCCCGCCGAATTGTTGCCCTCGACCGAGATCGTGCCGGTGTGGGAAATCTGCCCCGCAAGCTTGCCCTGGACGCGGATCGCGGCGCGATTACTCCCGACCGCAAAGGGACCATCAAGATCCTTGTCGTTATCGCTGTCGGTGGGGGCGTAGGTCTCATCGACGGTGATCGTACCCGAGTTCGTAATATTGCCCGTACGATCGCCCGCCACGACGATGCCGCTGCCGCCTTCGGCATTGGTGACGGCGATCTTGCCTTCGTTGACGATGGCGTGGTTGCTGTCGAGCGTGATCGCCGCGCCGGAGGTCAGTTCGACCGAGCCCTTGTCGGTGACCCTCACCGAATCGCCTGCGCCGTTCTTGAGCGCCGAGGTGGTGATCGGTGCGGTCCGCCGGCTGTCGATGGTGGTCTGGGCGGCGAGCGGCGCGGCCAAAGCGGCGATGGCGGTCCCGGCAAGCAAGTAGCGATTCATAGAGTCCTCCTCGTGGATCAAGAGGAGGACGGAGCCGATCGACCGCGACCTTGATGCGCAATCGAGAAAACCGCTTCGCCGGGATTGCGTCGGCCTAGAAGGAGAAGTCCACGCCCAACCGGATCGTGCGCGGGCGCAGCGGGGTGACCTGGTCGCGGCCCACCACGAAGGGGGTGCCAAGCGCAAATCTGTTGCCCTCTACGTCGGCGAGATTGGTCACCGAGATCGTCGCGCCGAGCCGATCCCGGGCGATGCGCGCAATCAGCCCGCTGTCGAGATAGTCTCCCTGCAGCTCGCCCAGTTCCGGGCCTATGCCGAGGCGCGACTTGCCGATGTAGCTTGCCCAGGCCTGCATCCGCAGATCGAGATCGCGCGCAATTCTTGCGGAATACTCGAGCCCCAGACGGCCGGAGAAGCGGGCGATATTCGGGACGTGGTTCGTCCGCGAGAAGAGCGCCAGGCTCGGTTCGTCGATCCGGCTCTCGTTGAAGGTCACGCCTGCATCGAGCCGAAGCTCGGGCAACAGATAGACCCCCAGAACAGAGCTGGCGGTCCAGACACGCCCGTCGCCGATATTGGCCGTGCTGGGCAGGCCAAGCTCGTCGATGAAATCGGCCTGAATGTCGGACCATCTCGTATGGGACACGCTCAGCGTCAGGTCGAAGGGATCCCGCTTGGGACGGCCGTGACGCAGGCCGAACTCCAGCGTGGCGGCGCGATCCTGTTCGAACCGGCTGACGAAATTGCCCTGGATCGCGAGACCGCCGGGCCGGAACCCCTCCTGATAACGGACAAAAAGGCTGGTTGCCGGTGCGACTTCGGCGAGCAGCGAGGCCGAAGGCAGGAACGCCCCCTGCTTGCGGCTGGCCGTAATTTCCGTGCGGACGAAAGCCTCGGCGACATCCTGCCCGGAGCCCCCCAGCCATGCGTGCGTATAGCGCGCGCCGACAGTCGCGATCAGGCCGTCGCGGAGCCGATAGCTCGCTTCGCCGTAAATCGTGGCCTCGGTGATGGTGTTGAGCACGCCCGGTGAGGCGCTGCGGCTATCGGGGGAGCCGAGCGATCGCGTCAGACGCGTGCGGTTGTCGATGAGGCTGAGCCCCGCAAGCCAGCCGAACCTTTTCGACAAGGGAACCCAGAACCGCGTTTCATGGGCGAGCATGCGCGTGTCGTTGCGCTGCAGGAACAGCCGGTCGGGGCCATTCGGGGCAGTGGCGTCGTAACGCTCCTGCAGTTCCTGGCGAGCGAAACCGCTCGTGGAGCGGATCTCGATATCGCGGAACAGGCCGGAGACGACGAACTGGCCATGCAGATATTCCGCTTCGGAGCCTTCCTGGACCTGCGCCGAGCTCTCGAGCGGTGCTCCGCCGCGATCCGCGTACTGGCTGTCCTCGGCCTGGCTCGACTGGGCCAGCCCGAGCAATTCGACCGTCCAGTCCTCGTCCAGCTCGACATGCACGGATGCGCGGCCCGCCAGAATGTCGGCCCGGTTGACGTCGATCCGGCCGAGATTGGGCTTGTCGATGTACCCGCCTTCGCGGCTCGCATCGATCGACACGCGCAGCGCGGCGCGTTCCCTTCGCAGCGGGATATTGGCGACCGCGCTCAGATCGCCGCCGGGTGAACCATGCTGGGTGAGCGCGGCCCCTGCCATTCCCCGGATCGACACGACATCGAGTTCCGGAGCGTGGGGAACGAGCCTGATGATACCGCCCAGCGAGCCTGCCCCGTAAAGCGTGCCCTGAGGGCCCTCGAGCACCTCGACTCGCTCGAGATCCGACAGCCGCAGATCGGGATCGGGAGCGTTGTAGCTCAGCCGCAGATCGCCCAGATACTGCCCCACGGTCGCCTGGGTGGGTCCCGTAAAGCTGGAATCCGCTATTCCCCGAATGAACAGCTTGTTCCGCCCGCTTCCCAGATGGGTCGACGATACCGTCGCAATGCGCTGGGTGATCTTTTCCGTGCCGCCAACGCCGCCCAGTTCGAGCGATTCTCCGTCGATGATGGCGACTTGCGCCGCCAGTTCGGTCAGGCGCGTGTCGCGCTTGCTCGCGGTGACGACGATGGGTGGACCCGGTTCGGGGATCGGAAGCGGATCGGGTGGCCCCGCCGGGCGCGCAGGGGCGGGCACGGGCTTTGGCCGGGATGACCGGGGCGCCGAACGCTTGGGCCGCGGCACGATCTTCCAGGACGACTGCCCGACCCAAACGGCTTCGCCGCCGACCGACCGGGCCAGTCGTCGCACCGCTTCGGCCACGCCCATGCGGCCGCGGATGCGGGGCGAGCGCCGTTCGGCCAGCACCGGATGGGACACGACGATGCTGCTGCCGGTCTGGCGAGCGATCGAGATCACCGAATTGGCGACGGTCCCCGCCGGAACGTCGATCGAGACATCGCGCGCCGCGAGCGAGACCGGAAGCGCCAGAAAACCCAGCGCCAGAGCGTATATCCCGAGGCGCATCGTCAGGGTGCCGTCAGGACCCATGCGCCGGCTTCGCGGCTCACCTCGACGCCGAGCAGGGGACCCAGCTCGGCGGGAGACTGGCGCAGGGCGGAGACCATGATGCTGCCCGATACCAGATGCGAGGCGCTGTTCGGACCCACGGTGTAGTCGATCCCGCTCGCGCGTCTCAGATCGATCGCCACCTTCTGCAGCGGCGCGCGGCGGAAGGTCAGACGTCCGCTCGTCCATTCCCCGACCTGATCCACGGGCACCTGCGACACCACGTAATCGCCGGAGCTTTGCGAGAAGCTCAGCACTTCCCCGGGTTCCACGCGCACGCGCTGCTCCGCCGGATCGTAGATCACCAGCCCTTCCGAGACCGCGACATCGACGCTCGCGAGCGACAGGTCGACGTCGAAAATGGTGCCTGCGTCCACCAGCCTCCGGTCGGCCACCTCTACAACGAAGGGATTGCTGCTGTCATGGACGACCGTGAAAAGCGCACGCCCCTCTTCAAGGCGAGCGGAGCGTTCGCCCACGATCTCGATCCGCGAGTTTCCTGCGAGCGCGACCTGGCTTCCATCGTCCAATTGGATCGTGCGCATCTCGCCGGGCGCCGTCTGATAGGTTTGGCCCGGCGACTGGAACTGCCAGAGCCCGATCGCCAGAAAGGCCACGAGACAGGCGGCGATCGCCGGTCCCAGCCAGCGACCACGCGCGGCGGTCGCAGCCGGTTCTTGCGCCGCATCATTCGCCGCCTCTGGCGCCGCGCGCAAGTCGTCTGCGCCGTCGGCGACCGCAGCCATGACGAAGTCGTAGGCCTCCGCATGGTCGGGGGAGATCTCGAGCCATTGCGTGAAGGCGTCCCAATCGTCGAAGGCGGGATCGCTCGTCCGCACCGACCAGCCGATGGCTTCCTCTTGCATGTTCGCGTCAATCGCCATGGGTTTGTGCTCCTTCGAATATGACGGAGACAATGCGCTCATTCCTCATCGAAGCGCTCCTTGAACCCGCTGAGCAGCCGAAAGGCCCTGCGCAGATCGCTTTCGACGGTGCTGATGCTGACGGCGAATTCGCGGGCGATCTGTGCCTGCGGGATCTCGTCGACCCGGGCGCGGCGGAAGATCGCAACCGCGCGGGGCGAAAGCCCGGCCAGCGCTTCATCGACCAGCCGGGCATGCTGCTGCCCCATGACGACCCGGTCGGCGGACGGCTGGTCCGACGCGCCCGAACCCGCGTCGGATGTCGCCTCGACCCAGTCCCGCTCGCGGCGCCGGGCCTGCGACACCGATCGATAGCGATCGACCATCAGGGCGTTGGCCGCGCTGAAGATGTAGGAGAGCGGCGCGGCGATGGGTCCCGCGGGGCGGCTGCCCATTCGCAGCCAGAGCTCATGATAGAGGTCCTCGGCATCCTCCCCCGCACCGCGCGCGAGCAGAAACCGGAGCACGCGGTCGCGGTTGTCCAGCAGGACCCCCTGCAATCCGCCGTTCGGGTGCTCGTCATGCATAGCTGCCCGTAATCCGCTTGAGCCCACGGGGGCCACTCCTTTTTGAGCCCCTTGGCTGAGCGGGAAACTGCGAGGCAGGAAAAGGTAGGCCTCGGCGAGCGCCGATCGTGCGGGAGGCCTGCCGTCTTCGCTTGAAAATTCGCCCATCCGTTCTATACCTTATGGTATGGAAAAAGTCGCAACCAGAGGACGCCCGCGCGAATTCGATCTCGAGGATGCCCTTGCCGCCGCGCTGCGCGTGTTTTGGCAGAAGGGCTACGAGGGCGCATCGCTGTCCGATCTGACCGAAGCGATGGGGATCACCCGCCCGAGTCTCTATGCCGCCTTTGGCAACAAGGAGGCGCTGTTTCGCCAGGCTCTGGATCTCTACGAGAGGGACAAGCTCGCCTATATCGGCGAGGCTATTGCAGCGCCCACGGCTCGCGAGGTCGCGGAAAACCTGTTGCTGGGTGCGGTTGAAGTCGCGACCCAGGGTGTGGCTCGGGGCTGCATGGGCGTGATCGCCTCGGTCGCGTGCCAGAGCGTCGAGCCGTCGATCCGCGACGATGTGAACAGCCGGACCGAATCGTCGAAGCAGGCGATGGTCGATCGGATGCAGCGCGCGATCGACGCGGGCGAATTCACTGCGCCGACCGAAGCCAATGCGATTACCCGATATCTGCTCGCCATCATGCAGGGAATGTCGGTCCAGGCCCAATCGGGCGCGACGCGCGACGAACTCATGCAAGTCGCTGATTCGGCGATGCGATCCTGGCCCTCGCGATAGAGGCGGTGCGCCCGACCGGGCAATAAATATCGGTCGGTACACAAAAAGCGCTTGACCTGAACGGCGCATTACATACTTAGCGGTACAGATAGGTCGAACGGGCAGAAGCCGGTTCGATCGGCCGCATAACGCGTCCAGCCAGTGATGAACCGATTGTCCGGTTCCGAAAGCACCGCGCTTCCGGAGGCGATGGCACTCGCCAGTATAAGGTCAGCCTAACCGATGTTCGATACGCCCATCGACCGCCTGAACGACGCGCCCGCAGCCGACCGCCGCGAGATGGTGGAATTCGAAGCCGACGATCACTTCGACGACCCGGTCTACACCTCGCAGCAAGCCGGCCAGCCTTCCGCGAAGCCGAAGCGCTTCCGCCTCTGGGTCGGGGTGCTGATCGTGCTTTCCCTCGCCGCGACCTGGTGGTTCCTCGGCGCGGCGACGCCCGCGCCGGCCGCGCCGCCGATGCCGGTGGTGACGGTCGCGCAGCCGCTGCAGCGCTCGATCAGCGAGTGGGACGAATTCATTGGAAGGTTCGAGGCCAGCAGCAGCGTCGAAGTGCGCCCGCAGGTCTCCGGCCAGATCGCCCGGGTGCATTTCACCGACGGGCAGATGGTCCGGAAGGGCGCACCGCTGTTCACCATCGATTCGCGCACCTACCGCGCGTCCTTCGATGAGGCCAAGGCCGAGGTCGCCGCTGCCCAGAGCGCGCTGGCGCTGTCACGCGCCGATCTCGCCCGTGCGCAGCGGCTCGTGGCGGAGGACGCGGTGGCGGCGAACGAAATCGATCGTTTGCGAGCCGGGGTTCGCAACGATGAAGCCGGTCTCGCCGCAGCCCAGGCTCGCGTAGCCTCGCGGTCGCTTGATGTGGAGTTCGCCACCGTTCGCGCACCGATTTCGGGCCGCATATCGGATCGCCGGGTCGATGCAGGGAATCTGGTTTCGGGTGGCGGCGGTGCCGCCGCCACGCTCCTGACCACCATCGACGCCATCGATCCGGTCCATTTCGAGTTCGCCGGTTCGGAAGCCCTGTTCCTCAAGTCGCGGCGCGAGGGTTTCGACAAGGGCGCTGCGGTCGAGATCAAGCTGCAGGACGAGACCGACTACAGCCGGCGCGGTCGGCTCGATTTTACCGACAACCGGATCGACGGCGATTCCGGCACGATCCGCGCCCGGGCCGTCGTCCCCAACCCCGACGGTTTCCTCGCCTCGGGTCTGTTCGGACGGATGCGGCTGGCCAGCGGCGGCACGCGCCAGGCGCTGCTGGTGCCCGATGCCGCCGTCACCACCGACCAGACGCGCAAGCTCCTGCTGGTGGTCGGCAAGGACGGGACCGTCGCGGCGCGAGCCGTCGAACTCGGCCCGCTGGTCGGGGGCCTGCGGGTGATCGAAAAGGGCCTGCAGGCCAACGAGCGGGTGGTGATCGAGGGCGTCCAGATGGCGATGCCGGGTCAGAAGGTCGGCACAAAAGCGGGCAGGATCGCCCTGGCCCGGCAGCGGAGCGAGGTCCCCGCAAAGGCGCCCGATGCCAGCCGCTCCGCCTTCGCCACGCTGGCCGATTAGCCGCTACCGAACACCGCCCGATCCCGAGTTCCACGCGTCCAACGACGCCCGGAGTGCGCCCATGCGAATTTCCCGTTTCTTCATCGATCGCCCGATCTTCGCCAGCGTGCTTGCCGTGCTGGTGACGCTGGTCGGGGCAATTTCCTACTTCTTCCTGCCCATCAGCCAATATCCCGATATCGTGCCCCCGACGGTCACTGTCACCGCCGTCTATCCGGGCGCCTCCGCTGAAACGGTGGCCGATACCGTGGCCAATCCGATCGAGCAGGAGATCAACGGCGTCGACGGGATGCTCTACCAGGGGAGCGAATCCACCGGCGATGGCCGGATGACGATCACCGTGACCTTCGCCCCCGGGACCGATCTCGACGAAGCGCAGGTGCTGGTCCAGAACCGCGTGGCGATCGCCGAAGCGCGCCTGCCCGAAGAGGTCCGGCGTCTGGGCATCGTGACCCGCAAGACCACGCCCGACTTCCTGATGGTGGTCAATCTCGTCTCGCCGGACGGCTCGCTCGATCGCGAATATATTTCGAATTACGCCCAGACCCGGATCAAGGACCGGCTCGCCCGGCTCGAGGGCGTGGGGGACGTCCAGATGTTCGGCCAGCGCGAACTGGCGATGCGCGTGTGGATCGACCCCGGCCGGGCCGCCGCGCTCGGCCTCACCGGCAGCGATGTGGTGCGCGCGCTGCGGGCGCAGAACGTCCAGGTAGCCGCCGGCACGCTGGGCCAGCAGCCGAGCCCCGGATCCGCCTTCCAGCTCAATGTCGAGACGCAAGGGCGCTTCACCGATCCCGCACAGTTCGGAGAGGTCGTGATCCGGACCGACGACCAGGGTCGTCAGGTTCACGTCAACGACGTCGCACGGGTCGAGATCGGCGCCGCCGACTACGCGACCTCCGCCTATCTGAACGGAATGGATTCGGTCATCCTGCCGGTCTTCCAGAAGCCGGGCTCCAACGCTCTGGCCGCGGCCGAGGGCGTCAAGGCGACCATGGACGAACTGTCGGCATCCTTTCCGCAAGGGATGGAATACCGGATCGTCTACAATCCCACCGAATTCATCGCGCAGAGCATCGACGCGGTGCTCCATACGCTGCTCGAGGCGGTGGTGCTGGTGGTGCTGGTGATCATCGTCTTCCTGCAGAAGGCGCGCGCCTCGCTCATTCCCGTGCTGGCGATCCCGATATCGCTGGTCGGAACCTTCGCGGTGCTCGCGATGCTCGGCTATTCGCTCAACAATCTGTCGCTGTTCGGACTGGTGCTGGCGATCGGGATCGTGGTGGACGACGCGATCGTCGTGGTCGAGAACGTCGAGCGCAATCTGGAAGCGGGTTACAGTCCGCTCGAGGCGGCGCGGCGTTCGATGGACGAGGTCGGCTCGGCGCTGGTCGCGATCGTGCTGGTGCTGTGCGCGGTGTTCGTGCCCACGCTGTTCATGGGCGGCCTGTCGGGCGAATTCTACAAGCAGTTCGCGGTGACGATTTCCGCCGCGACCGTAATCTCGCTGTTCGTGTCGCTCACCCTGTCGCCGGCGCTCTCGGCGCTGCTCCTGCGGCCGCATGAGGATCTGCCTGCCGATGCCCCGGCCTGGCGCCGCGGGATCGATCGCGCGGGGCAGCGCTTCAATGCGTCCTTCGAACGCTTCAGCGACTGGTACGCGCGCCTGACCGCGACGCTGGTGGGCATGCCCCGGCGCATGATGGTCGCCTACGCCATCCTCATCGGGCTCACCGGAGTGACGCTCGCCGTCACGCCGACCGGCTTCGTCCCGCAGCAGGATCAGGGCTATTTCGTGTCGGTCATCCAGCTACCCCCCGGCTCCGCCACCACGCGCACCGACGACGTAATGAAGAAGGTGGCGGACCGCGTGCTTCCGATCGAGGGGATTACCCGCGCGGTGATGCTCTCCGGCTTCGACGGCACGACCCAGACACAATCGGCCAGTTCGGCGGCCGCCTATTGGGTCCTTGACGATTTCGATGCCCGGCAGGGCAAGGGCCAGTCGGTGGACGAGCTGATCGCCGCCGCGCAGGCCGCGACTGCGGACATCAGCGAAGCCCGGCTCATGATCGTCAAGCCGCCCGTTATCCAAGGCATCGGTTCCGCCGGCGGCTTCCGGATGATGCTCAAGGACAATTCGGGGCAGGGCTATCGCGCCATGCAGGAGGTCGCCAACAGCGTCATCGCGCAGGCGAACGGGCAGGAAGGGCTGGCGGGGGTCTATACCTTCTTCGACACCGGAACGCCGCGCGTGCGCAGCGATATCGACCGCGAAAAGGCGCAGATGCTGGGGGTCGCGCCGGGCGATATCTTCGACACGCTTTCGGTCTATCTCGGCAGCGCCTTCGTCAATGATTTCAACCTGCTGGGCCGGACCTACCGCGTGACTGCGCAGGCCGAGGCGGACTTCCGCGACGATGTCAGCGATATCGGCAATCTCCATGTCCGTTCGGGCAATGGCGCAATGGTACCGCTGAGTTCGGTCGCCAGCTTCAGCGATACGACCGGCCCCTACCGCGTCTCGCGCTACAATCTCGCGCCGGCCGTCGCGATCGACGGCGATACGGCACCGAGCAGTTCGACCGGCCGGTCGCTGACGACCATGGAAAAGGTGGCGGCGCAGACGGTACCGCAGAGCTATTCCACCGAGTGGACCGGGATCGCGTACCAGCAGGCCGGCACCGGCAACACCGCGATCTATGTCTTCGCTCTCGCGGTCCTGCTCGTCTTCCTGGTGCTGGCGGCGCAATACGAGAGCCTGATCATGCCGCTCGCGATCATCTTGATCGTGCCGATGTGCCTGCTGGCCGCCATGATAGGCGTCAATCTGATGGGGATGGACAACAACGTCCTCACGCAGATCGGCCTCGTCGTCCTGATCGCCCTGTCGGCGAAGAATGCGATCCTGATCGTGGAATTCGCCCGCCAGGGCGAGCAGCTTCACGGGCTTTCGCCGGTCGATGCCGCGGTCGAAGCAGCGCGGACCCGGCTGCGTCCGATCCTGATGACCAGCTTCGCTTTCATCCTCGGGTCGGTCCCGCTGGTGGTGGCGACCGGTGCGGGTGCGGAACTTCGGCAGGCGCTCGGCACCGCGGTGTGCTTCGGCATGCTCGGGGTCACCGGCTTCGGCCTCGCCTTCACACCGACATTCTACGTCGTCTGCCGCGCGCTCGGCGATCGCATCGCCGCGCTGCGCGGTTCGCCGCGTGGGAACCAGCGGTCCCATGCCGTGCAGCCGGCCGAATAGGAGCCATTTCCATGATCACCCGCAATCTCTTGATCTCCTCCGTTACCGCGCTCGCCCTGATGGGGTGCGCGGCGGGGCCGGATCGCGTCTCGTCCTCCCCCCCGTCCCTCGACGCGCGTTCCGGTCCCTTTCTTTCCGCACAAGCGGGTGTGGTCACCGCCAGCCCGCTTCCCGGGGACTGGTGGCGACTCTACCGCGATCCGGTGCTCGACGGGCTCGTCGCGGACGCGCTCGCCGCCAACACGGATATCCGCCAAGCGGTGGCGCGGATCGACCGCGCGCGCGCTGCCCTGCGGGGTGCCGGATCGGATCGCCTGCCCCAGGTCGGCCTCAGCGCATCGGGCGGATACGGCCGCACCCCCGCAGACCAGACCCCGCCCGGAGCGGACCGAAGCGGCGGCTCGTTCTCGCTCGGAGCGGATCTGGCCTATGAAGTCGATCTGTTCGGCCGGGTCAGCGGCGGCATCGAGGCGGCAAAGAACGACGAGGCGGCCGCGCGCGCCGATGCCGACGCCGTGCGGGTGATGGTGGCCGCGGATACGACGCAGGCCTATGCCGATGCAGCCAGCGCCGCGGCGCGCCTGCGGGTCGCCCAGTCGATCGTGGCCCTGCTGGACGACAGCCTGCGCCTCACCCGGCTTCGCCACGATGCCGGGATGACCGACGGGCTTGCCGTCGCCCGTATCGAGACCCTGCGCGATCAGCGCGCCGCGACGATCCCGGCCATCGCGGCCGATCGCAGCGCTGCGCTCTTCGCGCTGGCGACCTTGACGGGGCGAACCCCTGCGCAGCTGCCTCCCATCACCGGCGAGCGGACGGTACCGCTCGAGATCGCCGTCCCGCTCCCGGTCGGCGACGGCGCGCAATTGCTCGCCCGCCGCCCCGACGTGCGCGCAGCGGAGCGCCGGGTGATGGCCGATGCGGCCCGGATCGGTGTGGCGCGCGCCGATCTCTATCCGCGTGTTGTCCTGGGCGGATCGATCGGCACGGCCGCCTCGAGCGTCGGCAATCTGTTTTCCGGCAACCCGCTTGGCTTCCTGCTGGGCCCGCTGGTCGACTGGGCGTTCCCCAATCGCGAACCCGTCTACGCCAGGATCGATGCGGCGAATGCGGATGCGGCGGAATCGCTCGCGGCATTCGATGGCGCGGTCCTCACGGCGCTCCAGGAGACGGAAACCGCGCTGTCGGATTATGCCCGCGCGCTTGAGCGGCGGCGCGAACTCGATCGGGCGCTGGCGGCGGCATCGCGCGCCGCGCGCATCGTCCGGGCGCAGAACCGCGAGGGTCTGGTCGATTCGCTCCAGACGCTCGATGCCGAACGCACGCTCGCCGAAACGCAGGCGGACCTCGCCCAGCAGGACGCCATCGTCTCGCAGCGCCAGATTGCGGTATTCCGTGCCCTGGGCGGCGGCTGGAGCGCGCAGGCAGGGGACCCGGCATGAAAAGGCGGGACTGGTGGATCCGCAACCGCGACGCTTTCGGCTCGGGCGCGATGGGGTTCGTGATAACGGTGGCCTTGTTCGTCGCGGTCCGGTTCTGATGCGAGACCGGCCTATTCCTCGTCGTAGCCGCCGTCGTCATCCATCAGCTGCTGCATCAGATAGACGTTCTGCAGCGCGAGCAGCTTGGCCCGCTGGTCGTTGTCGACCCCGCCCGAATGGCCCCCGGTCATGTCCTCGTAATAGTAATAGGCCTGACCCATCTGGTTCATCCGCGCCGCCGCCTTGCGGCCGTGCGCGGGATGCGTCCGGTCGTCGGCGGTGCTGGTGATGTAGAAGGGCGTGGGGAAATCGGTCTCCGCCGTCAGCTTCTGATAGGGCGAATAGGGTTCGATCCAGCCACGCTGCTCGGCGATGCGCGGATCGCCATATTCGCCGATCCACGACGCGCCGCGGCCGATCTCGTGATAGCGCAGCATGTCGAACAGCGGGATCTGCACGATCGCGGCGTTGAACAGGTCGGGGCGCTGGGTGAAGGCGGTGCCGACCAGCAGCCCGCCTTGGCTGCCGCCCTGGATGCCGAGATGCTCGGGGCTGGTGATCCCGCGCGCGACCAGATCCTCGGCGATGGCGATGAAATCGTCCCAGGTGCGCTGCTTGTTCTCGCGGATCGCGCTCTGGTGCCACTCGGGCCCGAACTCGCCGCCGCCGCGCATATTGCCCAGCACATAGGCGCCGCCGCGCTCGAGCCACAGCTTGCCGGTGGTGCCCAGATAGCCGGGCAGGCGCGGGACCTGGAAACCGCCATAGCCGGACAATAGCGTCGCGGTGGTCCCGTCCATCGCCATGCCCCTGGGCTTGACGAGGAAATAGGGGATCCGCGTGCCGTCCTTGCTGACCGCCTCGAACTGCTCGACCTCCATGCCCTCGCCATCGAACCGCGCCGGGCTGGTCTTGAGCACCTCGGGGGCGGAGCTGCCGTCCGAATAATAGAGCGTGCTGGGGGTGAGGAAATCGGTGACCGAATACATGATCTCGTCGCTGTCGTCGGCGGAGGCGGCGACGCCAACGGTGGCGTTGTCGGGCAGTGCCACGCGCCGGCTCACCCATTCGCCATCCTGATAATCGAACCGCAGCACCTGACCGCGGACATTGTCGAGCAGGTTGACGAACATCGAATTGGCGGTGATCGACGCGCCCTGCTTGGTCTGGCGTTCGCCCGGCGCCCAGACCAGCGACTTGGCCGCGCCGTTGGGATCGGCCTTCCAGGCTTCAAGCTCCGCGGCGACGATGGAATCGGCGGGATAGGTTGTGCCGCCGGCGGTCCAGGGCACATCGGTGCTGAACAGGATATGCCCGTCGACGATGCCGAACAGGCCCGATTTCTCCGGCATGTCGAGCTGGACCCATTCCGCGCCGCGCTGCAAGTAATAGGCGCGTTCGTGGAACGAGAGCCCGCGATAGGCGGCGCGTGCCTGGATGAAGCCGCTGGCATCGCGCAGCAGGATCGCGCCCGCCGACACGTCGGAGGCCTCGCCGCGGAACACCTCGGGGGCATCCTCGATCGGGGTGCCGCGAGTCCATTCGCGGGTGGTGAAGGGATAGAGGCTCTCGGTCAGCGTGCCCGCGCCGAAATCGCGGCTGACGAGCAGCGTGTTCTCGTCGATCCAGCTGGTGCCGCCCTGGCTTTCGGCGAGGAAGAACCCGTCTTCCACGAAGCTGCGGCTTTCCATGTCGAATTCGCGCAGTTCGTCGGCATCCTTGCCGCCGTCGGAAAGGCCGACCATGCAGCGCCGCCCTTCGGGAGGCAGGCAGCTCATCCCGTGATACACCCACTCGCGACCTTCCTCGCGCGCGAGCCGGTCGATATCGAGCACGGTTTCCCATTGCGGGCTGTCGGTGCGGTAGCTGTCGAGCGTGGTCAGCCGCAGCAGCCCCTTGGGATTGTTCGCGTCCTGCCAGAAATTGACCAGCCCGTAGGGGGTGAAGCCGACATAGGGGATGCGGTCCTCGCTATCGAGGATGGCGAGCGCTTCGGCCTTGAGCGCGGCGAAGCGCGGATCGGCGCCGAGCGTCTGGTCGACCCGCGTGTTCTCGGACCGGACCCAGGACAGCGCGGGGACGCTGCGCGCCTCCTCGAGCCAGATGAAGGGGTCGTTTTCGCCCTCGAAGGGCTCGGCAGCGGCGGCGTCGTCGGCCATAGGGGTGGGGGTTTCCTGCGCGAAAGTGGGCTGTGCGGCCAGGGCGAGGGCGATCCCGATCGCGATCCGCGAACTCATGCTCATGACTGTTTCGATCCCTTCCGAAATGATCCGGGCGGATCGTGCCTTCGCCCGCGTCCCCGCGCAAGAGAAACCCGTTTTCCCGGCGCGCGAACCCCCGTCTCAGCGCCTACGAAATCGAAAGTACCAGATTTTAGCCCGCAAAATCAGTATAATATTGTTTTTCTATCATATTCTCGAAAATTTCGTCCCAGAATTTTGGTCTAGCAATCACCGAGCAATCACCGTTCTTAATTTGCCTTTTTTGACCTGCGTTCTCTCGAGATTGGAGTGATTGGCGCCCCGTGTATGCTTCGTCGCACGCACACATCATCACCGCGCCGCAATCTGGATAGCGGTATTTGCGGATCAACTCGTTCCGATTAAAGCGGACGCGCTCTGGGAGATGACATCGCGACACAGTCCGCTTCAGCCATCTTCGTTAGCTAGTCGGAAGCAGGTTGCGAAGCGGCCCTGATCAGCAGGGCTCAACCCTGCATCCTTGAACAGCGGCTGCCAGCGCGCAGAAACAATCTTGCGCAACTCCTGGGTCATGGCCGAAGCCTCATCGGGACCGAGATCGAATACTGCCGCTCCGGCAAGCGCATTTCCGATAGTCGCATTGCGTCCTTCCGGGCCAACGCCCAACACAAGACGTCGTTCAAGCCCAACCTGCGGCTTAGGGACGACATCGTAGAGTGGAGACAGCCGCCAGCCAGTTCCGTCGAACAGAAAGCCGTGATTGCGGAGGTGGTCATCGTCATTGGTGACGAGAATATTGAAGACCATGCGGCGGAACAACTCATGAAGATCCGCGCGGACTTGCGTCCCGTGCTGGCGTATAGCGCCTGCGAGATCAGCGTAGCTGTAGCGGCTCACCTCGCTTTCATGGGCTCCAAGCATGGTCAGACCCGACGCGAACGGTCGCCGTTCGAGCCAGTTGCCATGCGGCATGCGGTCAAACCGTTCGATCAGATAGATGTCACGGTCCAGCACGCACCGAAAATTGAGCGCGGGTACGGTGAGGCCGCATTCAGCGGCGAGCCGCATCGTCGCCAGCTCCACGCGGCATTCGGGAAAGCTGTCGCCGCGCTTCTGGAACTTCGCGATCCAGGGCTGCTCGCCGATCTTTGTCGCTGCTTTCGGGCGCGCACCGCCGAGCGAAGAGCCTGCGGATAGGAGCGCGCGCAAGTTTTCATCCAGTTCATCGACATGTTGCGCACGTTCTGCCGCCTCGGCCAGTTCAGCGAGGGTGAACTCTTCGCCCGGAGCTGGGCCGTTGCCCCATGGAGTAATGCGCTCTGGCCCGTCCGGAGTAGGCCCGAAGGCGAGCGCGCCTACGCGATGTTCTCCGGAAGCGAGGATGAGATCGATCTCGCTTGGCAGACGGTCGCCCATAGCTTTGTACATAAGATACTGGCCCCAGCCATCGGGAGCCGCGTCGCGGATGCCGCCAAAGACGGCAAAGCCTTCCTCGGTGCGGAAGGTCCGGCTGGTCCCGGCTTCGTGCAGTGGGAGAGCGACCGGATCGACAGGGATCCGGTCGGGACGCTCAAGATACCGGCGGCCATAAGCGAACGTGGCAAATTGGTTGCGCGGTTCGTCGGTCATCGTCAGTAGTCCCGCCGGGACAGGACCTTCGGGAAGATGGACGAATACGTAGGAGCGCACGATTGTCATGACCGATCAGAAATCCAGTTCGTCATCGCTGGCTGCATGCGTTCGCTCGGGCAAGCGCGAGAGATCCTCGCTTATGCCCGCTCGATCACTCTCTGGCGCAACCAGACTGGCAAGGCGCTGGGTCATTCCCAGCACATGCAGTGCGCTCACAAGGACTGCCAAACCGACCGTCGGATCACCAGCTTCGAGCCGTTGAAGTGTCTGAACCGAAACCAGCATTCGTTCCGCCATCAACCGCTGCGGCATTTTGCGGCGGCGACGGGCAAGCGCGATGTCCTTGCCGAGCTGAGTTATAGCTCGCTGGCTTTGTGGCGGCAGTCCGCTGGCGGCTCTGGAGGCGCGTGGCATAGATAGTACATGACATATCATGTGAATTTATGCAATAGCGCATGATATGTCATATTCACACTGATTATAATTCGACTGCTCTGCTGTGGTGGTGCAAACTACACAAATCTGGTCGCAACAGGGGATTGTCACGGCAGAATGCGTGGTTTTGGTTGGGTTTGGCATTCAACCCGCCAAGATCGAACGCCGAGCGCGCGCTCTTCGGTTGTAGACTATTCGATTGAAAAACTGCGTATCTCGCGACGAAGGCGCGGCGTTTTTCTCCGAAAGCCGTATCACAATTTCGGACATACTCACTGAATGTTGACACGCCTCAGTGCGCGATGCACATTCTCCATGGCCTTCAGCAGAGGCCTGCCGCCTGCAACCGCGAAGCCATAACGGCACTGCAAATCCAACATGCACCCATCGCGTTTTCGCGGCTTCGGGGGCGGTAGCAGGTGACGCCGGTCCGAGGCTGACGGAGACCAACGATGTCATTTGCATATGAAACTCTCGCCGGGCTGAAATCGCTCGCGAAAAAGATCGAGGCCGAGCAAGGTTTGCCTCACCACCGCGCACTGGACCTCGCCGCCCGGCATGGTGGATTTGGCGGCTATATCGAAGCGAAGCGCAAGCTGCCGGAGAAGCGGCGACCTCTTTCTAAGATCACGATTCGCCAGAACTGGTGGGGTTATGAATCGAAAGACGGTGGCACCGCCGAAATCGCACTGGGTCTTCAGGCCCCGCTCCAAGACCTAATAAAACCCCATCATCTGACCGGCTATTTGGGCGCCTGCAGACTGCGCTCGCCCGAGATCATAGAACGATCGGGCCAACAGCGTCATGCCGATGAAACCCAGTGGTACATCGGAAGGATCGCGCGAGCGCTTCAGTTCATGGACGCGACGGGCCTAAAGCCCTCGGATGCGCGTCGACGTTATCCTGGGGGCGATTGGGAGTGCCGCCCGCCCGTCGCGGATCATGACCATAGCTGGTACGATCCCGACACCCGCATGCATCTGCTCTCGACCGAACCCTATCCCGGAAGATCCAGGCAAAACGCCAAGGCGCAGGCCAATTGGGAACGCCAGCATGGCTGGGTCACCTTCTTCGTCAAATGGGGCGGTATCTACGGAAACGGTACCGAACTGATCCTTTGCTGCTCTCAGGCCTATGCGGAAATCCTGAAAGTGAAAGTGGCCCGACTTGAGGCATCACAGCCCGCCGTCAACGATAGCGAGGTGGCCATCACCCCCTATCCGTCAGTAGCGCAGCTTCGCTCCAAAGTCGCTTGAGAGGTCCCCCAATTACATAGCGCGTCCGGGGCTTCAGTCCGTACTGTCTGCAACGCGGCGCGACGGGCTGGGCTGCGGTTCGGTCGATACCGTTTCTCTGCCGCCTTCATGGCAGCGGTCGCACGCCCTCAGCGCAACCGCTTGAATTCCCATAGATGCGCATAGAGGCGGGCGAGCTCTTGCGCTTTGTTGGGTGTGAAACCCGCTTCTTCGAGTTTTGCGCGCAGGATATGGTCGGGGATTTCCTGCCACCCCTCGCGCACGAGCAGGTAGAACCGCTGCCAGTCGAATGGGTGGAGCGCATGCGTGTTCGCGAGGACCGTGAACCGACCGAGCAAAGTGCGCGTTCGCTCCGAAATCATGAAGGGCTTCTTTTCGCGAGCACCAATGCGCAAGCGATGCCTCGTCTTGAACGACCGATTGTAACGTTTGAGGAGCGGCCGAACGAGATCGCGGGCGGACTGTTCGTAGACTGCTCGCGTGGGCGGGTCGGGCGACCAGCTCTGTGCGCGCATTTCAACCTGGATACGACCGGGTTTTTCGTCGCGCGCGATCAGCTGGAAACCGTGCCCTTCGTGCTGGCTCTCTTGCAGGAGACGGAAGTTGACGACCTCAAGACGTGTTCCACCGGACCGGTCGTCGACATGCTCGATTGTGAAGCGGCCCGATTGCTCGCCGAGAGTGATCATCCGCTCGAGGAAGAGCGAGGGTTCTACGGAGATCTTGATGTCGATTGCGGGGAGAGTCACGGTCATGATGAGACAATAACATTCCTATGTGTTGTGTCTCGTTGCATGATCGGGATCGGTACCTATATCCCAAGTGTCACGCATGTTGGCATTGGCCAGCAGCCTTGGATCGACGATCCGAGGTCCCGTCCTCCACTTGGAGGTTAACCGGCGGACCCTGTAAGAGGGGTTCGCTTTTTTGTGCGATCGCTCCTGCAGGCCAACCAAAGGAGCACGATATGAACTATAATGATGAAGAAATCGAACGGGCAAAGGCAATCTTTGCGCGCGAAAAGCGCAATGGCGTGCCTGGGCACATGGCTGTTGCTGCGATGGCCGGGCTGAGCAGGCCCGCTAAGATTGCTCGCGTGTCGCATAAGCGCACTTGGCGCGACTGTCTCTCGCAGGCGCGGCATGAGCTAAGAGACGAACGGTAAAAGTCATCTGACAGACAGGGGCGGGGAGGGAATACCCCTGCCTGAGCCGGAGCCGACCTGCCGTCTCCGGCTACCCCTTTTGCATCGGCCCCCACGACGCTCCACGGAAGAAAATGAAGCGCGACTTGTTATGCAGTACGGTCTGCGCAACCGACAATGCCTTCCTGAGGGAACAGCCAGTCCTGTTTCGGGGATTCCCAAGCGCACTTCGCTGCTTCCTGTCAGGGTGCTGCGGACACCAGTAAGAGCAGAGGTAGGGTGTGGGGAGCGAGCCATAAGGACCGCATAACCCATGCCCACTCATGAAACGACAAGACCCACCGTATTGCAGGGCACCGCTCGCCGTATCTGCGAAAGTCGAGGCGGCAAATGGTCGGGCACGAGAGGCATGGCCTGTTGCCCTGCACATGATGACCGCACGCCATCGCTGGGCGTGACGCTCGGTCGTACAGCGATCCTTTTTCACTGCTTTGCCGGTTGCGATCAGCAGGCAGTGCTTGCTGCGCTGGCACGCGAGGGCTTCAACGCTTCCAGACTATTCTCGGGCTCTCCGTCAGCTGACCAGTTCGAGCCAATTGAAAAACGTAATCTCTCGCCGGCGGCGCTGAGGATCTGGCGCGAAGCGGAGCCTGTGCGTTCCAGCCCGGCCAAAGCCTATCTCGAGAGCCGCGGCATCCTCGCCGCCTCTTCTGCGCTTCGGTTTCATCCGCGAACACCGCTCGGCCCCAAAGGGCGCACCCGCTACCTACCCGCAATGATTGCTACGGTCAGTCTCGAGATGGGCCCCATCGCCATCCACCGCACATTCCTGCCACAGGATCGCCACAGGAAAGCGCACTTCGACAAGCCCAAGCGCGCTCTTGGCTCGCTAGGTGAAGCTGCCGTTCGGCTCTTCGCCCCGGCCAATGGCAAGCTTGGACTCGCTGAAGGGATCGAAAGCGCGATGTCAGCTTATGCCCTGACCGGCATCCCCGCTTGGGCAACATTGGGCAATGAGCGCTTTGGCCTTGTCAGCATTCCCGAAAGCGTGACCGAGCTTCATCTCTTTGTCGATAATGATGGCGGTGGTGAACTCGCAGTCGAACGTGGCCTATCCGCCTATGCGTGCGAGGGCCGGACGATCCATGTCCGCGCACCATCTACGCAAGACACCGACTGGAACGACGAACTTCAGGCATGGCTGCGGCGTAAGGCAATGCAATAAGAGGGGAGGGGGCTTTTCGATTTCCTGATCCGGCAGAGGGCGTGTGTCCCGATGCCTCAACCAGGAGGACGATCAGCTATGTTCCAGTCAGACCTTTTTCCCGGCCGCCAGCAATCTCAGGCCGTTCCGCTCGCCTGCGCCATCGGCGCTCAAATCGCCGAGCGTCTCGCTTCTGGACGTCACCTTACCCGAGCCGATATTTCTGCTTTGTTCGCTGACGAGACCGGAATTGAGGACTGGGGCAGCGCCTGGACCATCGACGACTATAACAATGCGATCGAGATCGGCTCCCTGCTCTGGCTGCGTGGATCTTCGCGCATCGATCTGGCGACCGGCTTCCACGAAGCGGAAGCGCGCTTCGATTGGCTCGAGGCGGCTCTACCGCCGCGTCACGTGCGCAGCGAAGGCCAGATCGAGCTTCAGCAATTTTCGACCCCGCCGATACTGGCCTGGCTGCTTGCGAAAGCCGCAGCGCTTTCATCGCGCGATACGCTGCTCGAGCCCTCCGCCGGCAACGGCGCTTTTGCGATCTGGGCCGACAGCCAAGCCGCATCGCTTACTCTCAACGAGATCGATGCTCGCAGGCGCGACAGCCTGGCGAACATCTTTTCGAAGGCCGCGATCAGCTCCCACGATGGCGAACTCATCGCCGACTTGCATCGCGGACCCATCCCCTCGGTTGTCCTGATGAATCCGCCCTTTGCGCGTAGCGAGGAGCGCGGCAGCGACGGCGGTACAGCGCTGCGCCATCTTCGAAGCGCAATCCGGGTCTGCGCCCGTGGCGGCAGGATCGCCGCGATCATGCCAGATGGTTTCGACGCTTCGCGCTTTGCCAAGGCACAGGACAAGACTTCGCTGCTGCTCGATGTTCGATTGCAGCGGATGTTTGCCCGCACCGGGACGGGTATCGCCGTTCGCTTGGTAGTCTTCGACAAGATCCCGACCGCGACACATCGGACGATCACGGGTGACACGTCGGCGTTAGCTGAACTCCATGCGCTCCTCGCCGGTCTTCCGCCTCGCGCTTTGATATCGGCCGAAATGCATTGCTTGCCGGTGCGAACGGTGTCGAGGCCCATGGAGCATCGGACAGCGATCCGACCTTCTGCACCGTTTGCGACGAAACCAGTCGCCGGGACCGATGCGACCGAACTCAGCTATGCCGCACTGGCGGAAGCTGCCCCAGTGCCTGAGCAGGCAGGTATCTATCTCGCCTATCGGCCGAGCCGCATCGAGTTTGCCGATGCTCCGATGCATCCCACTCCCCTGGTGGAATCGGTCGCCATGGGGTCGGTCGCGGCACCTGTTCCGGAGGTCCGGCCGCTGCTGCCCGCGAACTGGAAAGCAGACAAGCTCCTCTCTGCGGCACAGTGCGAGACGCTCATCTACGCCTGCCAGGCCTTTGACCGCGATCTGCCCGGACAGTTTCGACCGAGTCAGGAAGGGACAATGCTTGAGCTGTCCGAGGACGGGCAAGCCTACCGGCAGGGCTTCTTCCTCGGTGATGGGACCGGAGCGGGCAAGGGGCGGCAGATTGCGGCGGTGATGATGGATCGCTGGCTCGCAGGCGAACGCCGTCATGTCTGGATCACCAAGAACGAGGCGCTGCTCGAAGATGCGCGCCGCGACTGGGAAGCGCTTGGCGGTCTACCGCTCGATATCCAGCCCCTCTCGCGCTGGAAGCTTGGGCAACCCGTCACGCTGTCCGAAGGCATTCTGTTTGTCACCTATCCGACACTGCGCTCGGGGCGCGCCGAAGACACGCGCCTCGACCAGATCCTTGCCTGGACGGGCGAAGAGTTCGGAGGCGTAATCGCGTTCGACGAATCCCATGCGATGGCCAACGCCCTCGGGTCTTCGTCGACCCGCGGCAAGGTCAAGGGCTCCGAGCAAGGCATGGCGGGCCTCCGGCTGCAGAACCATCTGCCGCGCGCCCGCGTGCTTTATGCTTCCGCCACCGGCGCGTCGGAGATCGCTAATCTTGGTTACACCTCCAGGCTCGGCCTCTGGGGACCCGAAACCGCTTTCCCGACGCATGAAGGCTTCATGACCGAGATCCGCGCCGGTGGTGTAGCAGCGATGGAACTCGTTGCGCGCGACCTCAAGGCACAAGGTCTTTACCTCGCCCGCGCGCTGTCTTTTGCCGGTGTCGAGTACGATATCCTAGAACACTGCCTGACCGAAGCGCAGATCAGTATCTACGATGTCTATGCCGAGGCTTGGGCTATCATTCACCGCAATCTCGACGACGCGCTCGAAGCGACGCGCGTTGTCGATGAGGACAGCGGCGATACGTTGAACCGCAATGCCAAGGCAGCGGCGCTGTCGATCTTCGAGGGCACCAAGCAGCGCTTCTTTGCGCAGCTCCTCCTCTCAATGAAGCTGCCAAGCCTGATCCCAGCAATGGAAGAAGCTCTTGGTGAAGATCATTCGGTGGTCGTGCAGCTGGTCTCGACCGCCGAGGCCATGCTCGACCGCCGCCTGGCCGACCTCACCGATGCGGAACGCGAGGCGCTCGATATCGATCTTAGCCCGCGCGAATATGTGATCGACTATCTCGCCAAGAGCTTTCCCATCCGCCTTATGCAGGTTTTTACCGACGAAGACGGCAATCTGCGTTCCGAGGCGATGAGTGACGACAACGGCAATCCTGTCTTCTGCGCGCGAGCTATCGCCGCCCGCGATGCGCTCATCGAACAGCTTTGCGCTTTACCGCCAATCGCAACCGCTCTCGATGCGATCATCGAGCATTTCAGAACCGAGGCCGTAGCCGAAGTCACGGGGCGCTCGCGTCGGCTTGTCATCGGCCGGGATGGGCAGCAGCGTCTCGAACGGCGAAGCGGCAGCGCGAATGTCGCAGAAGCGCAAGCTTTCATGGAGGGGACAAAACGCATATTGGTGTTCTCGGATGCCGGTGGCACCGGGCGTTCCTACCATGCCGATCTCGACTGCCAGAACCAGCAGCGCCGCGTCCACTTCTTACTCGAACCAGGCTGGCGGGCCGATAATGCGATCCAAGGGCTTGGGCGTACCAACCGCACCAACCAGGCTTCCGCTCCACTATTCCGTCCAGTGACGACCGATGTGAAGGGCGAACGGCGGTTTATCTCGACCATCGCACGCAGGCTCGATGCGCTCGGTGCGCTGACGCGCGGGCAGCGCCAGACCGGCGGTCAAAATCTATTCGATCCGACCGATAATCTTGAGAGCAATTATGCAAAAGACGCCCTCAATCGCTGGCTCCACCTGCTCTATGATGGCAAACTGGAGGCGACGAGCTTCGGCGATTTCGTCGAGCGAACCGGCCTTCGGCTCGAGAATCCCGATGGCGGGCTGACCGACAACCTTCCGACTATCCAGCGCTGGCTCAACCGCATCCTTGCTCTGCCGATTGCGCTCCAAAATGCTATCTTCGATGAATATCTGGGGCTGGTCGAAGCGCGAATCGAGGCGGCGCGTGAAGCTGGAAATCTCGATCTGGGGCTTGAGACGGTCCGCGTCGATAGCTTCGAAGTTCTCAGCGACGAGCTCTTGCGTGCCGACCCTGTTACCGGCGCAGAAACCCGCCTGGTCTCGCTTGAGGTGAAACGCCACCTACGCCCGCTCCGACTGAAGCGTCTCTTGCGGATGCACGAGATCGGGTCGCTTCATGCCATCCCGTTACGCAATGCACGATCGGGAAAGGTTGCTCTCTCGGTCCCGGCCCGGCGGCTCATTGCCGATGATGGCGCGGTGATCGAACGCCGTCGGCTGCTCCGGCCGCTCAAATCGGCTAATTGGACGATCGAGGCACTCGGTGAAAGCTTGTGGGAAGAGATCGGCGTGACCGGGTTAACCAAGGCCTGGTGCACCGAGGAAGATGAGGCTGCCGCTTCGCCAGTGACCGAGCGCCTCCACCTCGCCACTGGGCTGCTTTTGCCGGTCTGGAAGCGCTTGCCGGGAGATCATGTCCGGGTCACGCGGCTTGTTGCCGAAGACGGCCAGTCGATCATTGGCCGCGAAGTGCTCAATGTCGATCTCGCCAAGATCGCCGAAACGTTCGGACTAGCAGGGGTGGCCGGTCCCGCTCCAGACGAACTCGGGAAGCTTGTTCTGGCGAGCGGCACGCCGCAGTCCCTTGCCAGTCATGACGCGCTGATGGTCAAACGCTCGCTGGTCGGAGGCGAGCAGCGCCTAGAACTCACCGGATACGCACCTGAACGGCTCGACTGGTACAAGACCAAGGGCTGTTTCACCGAGATCATTCGTTACCGCACGCGGCTGTTTGTGCCGGTCTCCAAGGCATCGACCATTCTACCCGCGCTGGCCGTCTGAACCTGCGGTCTGCCGCATGGCGATGGGTTAGAGGGGAGGGTGCCTTTGGGCTTGTCGGACCATGCATGCCGCATGGCTCCTTTCCCATCAGGAGACTACCCATGATCCAGTCAATTTCCTTGAAAAAGCTTGTACCGAGCCCGCGCAATGTGCGCAAAACCAGCGATCCCGCTGCCGACGACCAATTGAAAGCCGATATCGCAGCACGAGGTCTCTTGCAGAACCTTGTCGTGCGCAAGGCGAAGCGCGGCAAATTCGAGGTCGAGGCGGGAGGTCGCCGGCTCACGGCGCTTCAGGCGCTTGCCGAAGACGGTACCCTGGCCAAAACCCACGAAGTGACTTGCCTGGTCATCGAAGGCGAGGAAAGCGAGGTGCGCGAAGCAAGCCTTGCCGAAAATTTCCAGCGTCTCGCCATGAACCCGGCCGATGAAGCGCAGGCATTCTCAGCCATTATCGAGGCTGGTGGCTGCGTTCAGGACGTGGCGCGTCGGTTTGGCCTGACTGTCCGCTTCGTGGAAGGCCGCTTGCGTCTGGCCGCACTTGCCCCCTGCGTGTTCGAAGCGCTTGCGGATGGCACAATCACCCTAGACATGGCCAAGGCCTATGGCGCGATCTCTGATGTCGATCGCCAGGCGCATGTCTATGCCGAACTGCAGGACGCCTGGTATCAGGTCACGCCCGAAACGATCCGCCGTATGGTGTTAGATGCCACGGTTCGCGGCTCAGACCCGCGGGCTGTTCTGGTCGGACGCGACGCTTATCTTGCCGCAGGTGGCCGCATCGAGCGCGAGCTATTTGACGATGATGCCAGCGAAAGCTGGATCGATATCGCGCTGCTTGAAGACCTCGCGCACAAGGCCATGGATGAAGCGGCAACGAAAAGCGCCCAAGAGCATGGCCTTGCTTGGGTGCGACCGACGCTTGGCAACTATGTCAGCCATGACCTCGTTGAAGGCCTTAATCGCTTGCCGTGCGAGCCTGTGCCGATGACCGAGCAAGAGGCGCAGGAACTCGGTGAACTGGAGGCCGACTACGACCGGGTGGCCGCTATTCTCGAAGACGAAGACAGCGACGAGGACGAGGTCGCCAAGGCCGAAGAACAACTGGTCGCAATCGATCGTGCCATGCGTGCGCTCAACGATCGGCCACCGGTGCTTGCCGACGATATCAAGGCAGATGCCGGCGCCTTCCTCGTTCTCTCGCGCATTGGTGAGCCCGCACTGGTCCCGCAATTCTACACTGAGAGCGAAGTAATCTCGGAAGACGACGGTGTGGTTGAGCCGGTCGCTGGGGGCACCGAGACCAAGGGCAGAGGCAATTCGCTCTCTCAGCGCCTGCTCGATGAGCTGGCCATGCAGCGCCGCGACATACTGGCTATCCACCTGGCAAACGATCCCGCGCTCGCGCTCGACTTTATGGTTTTCACGCTTGCCGATGCTGATGGGCAAGACTGGCGGGCGAAGAACGCTTCGACGATCTCAGGTCCGGCAGAGACTGGCCCCGTTACAGGTTTTGAGGCCAAGGATGCACCCGCTAGCGCCGTGCTCGCCGAGTTCGCCGGCAGTCTCGACGAGAGCTGGCGCTCTGGCGAAAGTGATGTCGAACGGTTCGAAGCTTTCCGGGCACTGTCCCATGAAGCAAGGTCCGCATGGCTCGGCCATGTCGTGTCGCGCACGCTCGTAGCCAGCCTGGCTTGCGAGGGTGAGCGCTCGGCTCCTCTCCACGAGGCAATCGGCGGCTTGCTTGAAATCGAGACCGCACATTGGTGGCGGCCGACTGCGGCAAATTATTTCGACCGCGTGGCGAAAGCAAAGACGCTCGAGGCGCTTGACGCTGCGGGCGGGCCTGAATTGGTCAGCCGCTATTCGGCTTCCAAGAAGGCTGAGCTTGCCAGCGCTGCCGAACGCATCTTCTCGGGCAATTTCATCGGTGAGGCGGGCACCAAGGAGCGTGCGCTCGCCTGGGTTCCGGACATCATGCATTTTCGAGGAACCGCTGAACCCGACGAAACGGTTGATCCTGATGAAAATGACGAAAGCGATGTCGAGATCACCGAGCAGGCCGCCTGATCCCTCCTGACAGGTTGAAGCCGTTCGGTAGGCGGTCCGTCCTTTCGGGGCGGGCCGCCTTTTCTCGTTAAGACCAGCTTGGGTTCCGCCATCGGCAAGGATCAGAGGGGAGGGGGCTTTTGGGCATCTGGCCCGGTGCAATTTCGTCCGGGCAATCAGGAGATTTCTCATGCGTAAGCTCAAACGCTCGCCAGCCTCCCGTTCACCGGCCCAGTCTCCGGCAGCACGGATTACGGCCACCATCATCGAAAAGCTTGAACAGGGCACCAAGCCCTGGGTCAAACCCTGGCGCGGAGTTCCAATCTCCCGCCCATTGCGCAGCTGCGGCACGCCATACCGGGGCATGAATACCTTCTGGCTGTGGATGATGGCCGAGGCATCAGGCTTCGCCTCGCCCTACTGGATGACTTACCGCCAGTGCGCAAAACTTGGCGGACAGGTGCGAAAAGGTGAGAAGTCGAGCATCGCCATCTTCTACAAGACCTACGAAAAGGAAGTCGAAACGCCCGATGGCGGTGAAGACACCGAGACCCGCCGCGTTCTCAGATCCTACGCAATCTTCAATGCGGATCAGTGCGATGACCTTCCGGCCATGTACAGTCCCGAGCCGCTCATGGAGCCGGTAGAACCCGCCGGACGCCGGCGCAGGATCGATGCATTCTTTGCGCGGATCGATGCGCAGCTGCGGCACAAGGGTAGCGAAGCCTATTACGAGCCGGTCCGCGACCGCATCACCATGCCGCCTACCACGCTGTTCGAGGGATTTGACCATTACTATGCAACACTTGCCCATGAGCTGTTGCACTGGACCGGGCATTCATCCCGGCTGGATCGCGATCTCAAAAACCGGTTCGGTAGCAAAGCCTATGCCGCTGAAGAACTCGTAGCCGAGCTTTCTTCGGCGATCCTGGGCGCTGAACTGGGACTTCCCGTTACTCACCTCGACAATCATGCCAGCTACATATCGCACTGGCTGAAGCTCTTGAAATCGGACGACAGGGCCATGCTGATGGCAGCGGCTAAGGCTGAGGAAGCATCATCGCTGTTACTCCGTCTTGGCGGCCATGACGAACGCAGCGACTCTGCATTCGGCGATGATCTCGCCGAAGTTGCGTGAGGGGAGCACATCATGGGACGCTCTGTCAGCTACCCGCAAGGGGCCATCGTCGCTTTCCGCCTGATCGAGAGCGGAGCGAGGGGCGACCTCGACTGGCAATATGAATGCCTGGTCGAAGATGTTGTCAGCACTGCGCGCCAAGCCTTCCCCTCACTGTTGCCTTATGCTGGCTGGCGTGGACGCGAAGATCGGATACTGCTCCGGAATGCCTATGCCGATTGCGGCATTTCCACTTATTGCGGTCTCGCAGCCATCTGGCTCGTCGAACGGAATGACAGCTTCTACTGGGAAGCCGATTATGACCGACCCAGAACTGGCCGAGCTCAGCGATGGCTTGGCCAAGTGTCCGGCAACTTCTTGCAGATGTTCGGGGAGATTCGTCAGATCGGGCGCTTCTCCAATGGCGAAGGCGTATTCGAGCGGATCCATGTCTCACCGCAAAGGCCACGAGATCGGCAGGCAGCCGAAAACTAGTTGTTCGTGCAGGCCCCGCTGATGATGTTGGCAAAGGAACTACGTCATGCCTCGTGCCTGTCCGCCGGGAGAGGCCCTGGACCGGCCGTGGTCTGGCGCAACCTGCAAGGCTGCGGCCCGTGTGGCCCGCGCCAGCCTTGCCTTGCAGGTTTCCCGCTTCGCGGTGCGCCAGCCCCCTTAAACCGGCCCTGATCGGGCTCCGGCGGACAAGGAGCGAGACATTCCGGTTTCGTAAGCTTTGCCGCCTGAGCACATCAGGAGGCTTAATCATGTACGATAGTTTTACCCAACAACTCGCCGGGCTCGACCTTGCAGGTCTAACCATCAAGCCTGCACCTTTCGATCCGTCCGATTTTCCAAGTGAAGAAGCAGTCGAGCAGACGCTCGCTGCCGTTTGGTCCGACATGTTTGTCATGTTCTCGGGAACATCGCTCGAAGCGGATGCCGAAGACGTGGCTTGGGGCTTCGTCAATCTGTTTCACCGTGCTGCCAGCCGTAAGTCTACGCAGCTCGACCGGGCGAGCGATGAAGTCCGGGCGCTCCTCGCCGCAGCTGACGGATCCGAAGTCCATTCAAGCAATCTCGAAGAGCAGATCGAACGCGCTCAGGCAGCCGAGGCAAGCATGATGGCATTTGAACAGATGCGCGAAGTTGCCGCATCGCTTTATCTCGATGAAACCGGTTCGTCATGGAAGCCATTTGGCGGTTCGCGTTCGAACCATTCGCGCAAAGTGACCTCTGCGGTTGTTGAGGCCCGCGATTTCCTGCGCGCGAGGGCTGAGCGGCGCCGGGATGCCCATAGTCCTGAGGGCACTGCAGTTATATTCGCCGGTGGGCGATCCTCCTTTGCCAGCGCCGACGAGGCCAAGGCCTTCGCTTCGAACGTATGGGCTACGCTCGACAAGGTGCGCGACCGGGTTCCGGATATGTTTATCCTGCACGGCGGCGACAGCAAAGGTGTTGACCGGCTGGCAGCCTCCTGGGCCGAACGCCACAATGTCCAGCAACTGGTATTCAACCTCGATAGGAGGCTCGGAGCCCGTGCCGGCTTCAAGCGCAACGAGCAGATGCTCAAAATGGACCCGCGCTATGTCATCGCCTTTCCCGGCAATGGCGTACTTGAGCGACTCGTGATTGAGGCAAAATCACGCCGGGTCAGCGTAGTTGACCGTCGTGGACCTCTTGGGACAAATCCTCGCGAGAGGTGAAACTCTCTGTCAGCAAATCCATGTACCGGCCACTCCAAACCAAGCGAGAAAATGAGCAATCTTCTCATTCATCCGCAGAAGCCTTGGTCGCTCCGTAGATCGATATCAAGCCAGTGATGGTTTGATACCTCTTGCATTCTGTGATGCTGAGAAATCCAGCTTGTTCCATAAGCGGTACAAGCGCGCCGTCCGCGTTTGGCTGCGTGTCTGAAACACCGTCGAGCTGCTGTATCGTTGCTCTGAACAGGACACGCATGAGGCGTGATTGCTGCTCGCCGTAGTCTGCTATGAACAGGCGTCCACCTGGCTTAAGTGCTTCGTTTATGTCGCACAGCAAGCGGAGCTTCTCTTCATAAGGCACTTGATGGAGAACGAGGCAGAGTGTGGCGATGTTCGGCGCTGGCCATTTGGCAACAGTGGCCACCGAGAATAATCCATGTTTGAATTCAGCATCTATTCCAGCTCGCCCCGCTTTCTTTCGTGCGATCTGGATCGCATCTTCGTCTGGATCGATCCCGAAGTACGTCGTGGCTGGGTTTTTCGTGGCCAGTAGTGGCGCCAGGCTGCCGGTACCCGCCCCAATGTCGAGCAGGACCTCGTTACACTTGGGCTCAATCAGGTCCACAAGGTCTCTACGCCACCTTTTTTCGCGGGTCGAAAGTCGGACCCCGATATCGTAGAGTGGCGTGAGAATAGGATAACCGGCTGGCGGCGTATAGACTGCATGTTGATCGGTCATGCCTGTCTCTCGCTTTGTGGGCCGAGCTCCGGCAGAGACTGTGCCTGCTTTCTAAATGGTTCGGCCAACTGTGCTAGATAGGCATCCGGATAATCTTCGATGCCAGCGAGGCCAATCGCCCCCGCTCTGATATGCTGGCTCGACCCAAAGCGCGCTGTACCAAGCAGAACATCCCAGAGCGTCAAGAAGAGACCGAAATTGACGTCGCCGTCCGTTTCGGATGCGAGGTGGTGGTGCCGATGGACTGGAGCGACGGCCCAGATATATGCCAACGGCCCGACCCGCATGTCGACGTTCGAGTGCTGTAACTGGAGCTGTATCAGCACCGCAAAGGAAGCCACGGCGGCGACATCGAGAGGGATTCCCAGATGAAGCCAGGGCAACGCACCGGCGGTAACCTCGATGAACTGGTGGACTGGATGCTTCAGTAGCCCGTTGAAGCCGTACATGCGGCGTACCGAATGATGCACGGCGTGAAAACGCCAGAGAAACGAAACCCTGTGACTGGCGAAATGGGCAAGGGTAATCCCCACGTCGAGGAGTACAATAGCCATTGCTACATCGGCCCATAAGGGCAGCGTCTTTGGCCAGGCTGATTCCCAAGGGACAAGGCTTGTGATGAGCGGAAGAAGGAGCACCATAGCCACAAGAGATCCTTCATTCACGAGGGCATGCAAAATGTCTCTACGGCCATCGCCATGGCTCGAGTTCCACTGACTTTCGAAAGGCGCGATACGCTCGGCGGCGAGCGAGGACCCAATCGCGGCGATGATCAGAACGAACAACCAGGCCGGCGAACTACCCGAGGACACGATCGCCGTAGCGCCCCCGACAAAGCCGAAAAAATAGAGCGGGCCATAGAGATAACGAAAAACGGCCATTGCAGCCTCCATCAAACGATGGTTCCGTCTACGCTCCCTTAGGGCCCCGGTATTGAACGTTTCGCTGGTGTCTTAACGCACGATGGTAATCTCGATTTTTGCGAGACCCTGTGATGGCGTCACGCCGAACCATTCGACCAAACGACGGGTAAAATGCGCTTGATCGGAAAACCCACCTGCGGCCGCGGCGGCAGCTAGACTATGAGACTGGTGGAAACCTTCGATGGCACGCTGAACTTGCAACCATTGCAGGAGCTTGGTCGTCGGCACTCCAAAATCTCGAATCGCAATTTCCCGCATCCGCGTGGTCGAAACACCGACGGCTTTGGCCAATTCCGAAGGTGTCGCCCCGGGTTCGATCCGTTGCAGCGTAGAGCGGAGGCGCGGGTCGATTTGGCTCGAACCCTTCCGGTTCAAAAAGCCTTCCATCCATTTGCGTGCCTCGTTCCCAGATCCAACCAGAGCCAATGCATTCGCTTCAGCGGTCGAAAGCCGTTCCAGTCCAACACTCTTGTTGAGGTCACGGGTTCCCATGAAAAACGGATCGACATACAGATTTCGCAGGATGGCACCGGATGGCGTCAAGCGGTGAACCGTGGTGGCAGGGATGAGAACAGCTTCACCGGGCGACAAGCGAAGATCTCGGTCAGCGTTAATGCTGCAAGAGTCGACCAGCGAAAGACTGATCTGGTGTGCCAGATGACTGTGCGGACGGTTCTCTCCTGTTTGGGCGTCGAGAAGTGCCCAGCCAAATCCGAGCATCATGTTGCCCTCCCATGAGGCGTCGGTGCTTCTCAAAGAGCGATTTCGTCTTAGCTGCTGTGCAATCGGACGTTCCTTTCTGAGAGATCTCAACGCGTTCCCGGCTCTCCTCAAGTCTCTTTCAAAGACCGCTCACTGCGCCGGATATCCTCGAGAATGATCTTGCTGCCTGGCAGCGCCGGCATCCGGGAACGATCGATGCGCAGATCCTGCGCGGGAAGCCGATATTCCATTTCGCAAAGAAGCATTCGCAACGAGCGCTCCATCACTTCGAGCACGACTGTCTCACCGGGGCAGCGATGATTTTTCGAGACATCGCCGCCGCCCTGAGGGATTAATGCGAACGCGGAAAAGTCTTCCTTGCGAAAGCGATCCGGATTGACGATTTCCGGCTCGTTCCAGAGATGAGGATCAGTGTTGGTTGCGTGTAAGTCGAGCAGGAAACGTCGGCCGGCGGGAAAACGGACATTTCGCCAGCGAAAGTCCTTTCGGCTCCTGGCAGCGACCGCAGGGAAGAACGGATAGAACCGGCGCACTTCCTGCACGAAACGGCCTAACTCAGAGCGATCGGATGCAGGGGTCGGAGCCACATCGGGAAATGAATGGAGAGCATGCGCCAGGAGAGTGATATAGACAGACGTAGCGACGGTTGGGCGCAGAACGTTCAGCAGTTCGACGGCAGCGATCCTGGGACTTAGCAGCGCACCATCCTCATCCCGGTGCGCAGCAATCACAGCCAGCGCCGATTCAGCGGGTGGGACCAGACGGCGGTCACGCGCATCCTTGATGACGCGAGCAAGCCACGCTTCGGAACGGCTGCGAGCGCGCCGGGCCCGAAAATGGCCCAAGCCGAGCGCGGCCGCGCGGTCGAAGAGTAGAACAAGGTCGCGAGTTCGCTTGATGCGCTCTTCAGCCGGTAGTGGCACACCGGCCCAGTCGCACACTGCTTCGGCCAATATGGGATGCAGCGCTTCGTAGAAGATTACCTGCGATTCCCGGGTCCATGCCGGGAGCTGGGCCAACCACATTTTCTCGAATTTCTCTCCCAGAGCCTCGACACGCTCTTGCGTCAGCAACGACACGAACATTTCCTTGCGCCGCAGATGCCGCTCGCCATCCAGACCCTGGACTCCGCCCTTGCCAGTCAAAGTCGCCCGAACCGGTTCCGGCATCGCGCCGTCGCGCGACATTCGCGCTTTATCGTAGAACATCTCGGCCGCAGCTTCGCCGCGCAGGCACACAGTCCGCCGGAGCAACAGGCGGGTTTCGAACATATTGCCACCGGTTCGCGAGCAGACCGTGTTTACGAAGTTATAGGGCCGCCTCAGGAAATGGAGTGTGCTGTCGAAGGGCCCTTGCGGTATGAGTTCTTCGCTCTGTTTTATGGAACGTTTCATAGACCAATACCGTCCTCTCGATTTGGCATATCGGTGCCGAGCCAGGCACGGCAAAACCAACCGGCGCGCTTTTGATTATGCTCCCGCCGATAAGTCTCGCATTGCCCCTTATGCTGCGATCAATCCTGCGGCTGCGGTGTGACGCGCAGATAAGGTTTTACCGTCTCCCAGCCTTTGGGGAATTTCTCACGCGCTTCTTCATCGCTGAGCGAAGGCACGATGATGACGTCCTCGCCCTGCTGCCAGTTCACAGGTGTGGCCACGCTGTGGTCCGCCGTCAGTTGCAGCGAATCGATAATCCGCAAGATCTCTTCGAAATTTCGTCCCGTGCTCGCGGGATAAGTGAGCGTAAGTTTCACTTTCTTATCGGGACCGATGATGAACACCGAGCGGACGGTGAATGAATCATCAGCCTGCGGATGGATCATTCCATAGAGATCAGCGATTTCACGATCCGGGTCCGCGACCAGCGGAAAGTTGAGAGCATGACCCTGGGTTTCGGCAATGTCGCCCGCCCAAGCTCGATGATCTTCGAGCGGATCGACGCTGAGACCGATCACTTTGACGCCGCGTTTGTCGAATTCAGGCTTGAGGCGGGCAACCTCACCAAGTTCCGTCGTGCAAACAGGAGTGAAATCCGCAGGGTGCGAGAACAGCACCGCCCAGTCGTCACCCATCCATTCATGGAATTTGAGCGTGCCATCGGTTGTGTCGGCCTCGAAATCGGGTGCGGTGTCGCCAAGTTGAAGTGTCATTGAAAATCTCCTGTGGTGAGCGCTAAAGCAACGCAGCTACACGTACAGATGGGTGCTACAGTTGCTGTAGGTGCAACCGAGATCGCGACCAAGCGGCGTTCAGACGCGATAGACGGCATCGCCAGCGTGCTGGTGTGGCGACCTTCCGCGCTATGCGGAAGCGTTCGTCTTTTCTCATTGCGTCCGGTCTTAATCAGCTCGTATTCGCGCTGGTTTCAGGCTGGTCTTCGCCCACCAGGATCAAAAGCCCCAGTCCCGCTACGATCGCGACGTCGGCCAGATTGAATGATGGCCAATGAAAATTGTCCCAGTACAAATCGATAAAGTCCCTGACGGCGCCAAACATCAGCCTGTCTGCAACGTTGCCGAGCGCTCCGCCAATCGCCAAGCTCAAGCCGAGCGCATGGATGGGGGATCGGGTTCTCATCAGCCAAATCCCGAGCATGCCCGAAAGCAGAACGCCGATCGCGATAAGGATCACGGGGGCTGCTCCACCGGCCAGTCCGAAAGCCACGCCGCTATTGGCGATGGCGACTAGATTGAAGCCCGGGAACACTGCGATCACGTTACCCGAACCAACCAAAGAATGCGCCCAGGTTTTCGACAATTGGTCGAGGCCGAAGCTAACCAGAATCAAAACGGGCGCAAGCCGTTTCGCCGCGCTCAAGGTCATCGGACGCTGGATGGTGCATTCACGACCACCATCTTTTCTTCGCTCATATCGACCATCGTATAACCTATACCGCCTGTTCCGAGACCCGACTGACGACGTCCTGCGAACGGCATCCAGTCGACGCGAAATGCGGTATGATCGTTGACCATTACGGCTGACGCGGCCAGCGTTTCGACGCAGTAATCGGCCCAGGACATTCGGTCGGTAAACACAGCCGCCTGAAAGGCGTAGGGAAGCGCGTTCGCTTGGCCGATCGCAGCATCGACGTCGTCGTATCCGTAAATGCAGACCACAGGGCCAAACACTTCCTTGCGCGATACATCGGCGTCGCACGGCGGATCGACAAGGACCGTGGGCTGGTAAAGGGTGGAACCCATGCGCTTACCCCCTGCGGCGAGCCTGGCGCCGCCCTGAACGGCTGCATCGACCCAGGATGCGACGCGGTCGACTTCGGCAGGACGAATGAGCGGACCGCATTGGGTTTCCGCTTTGGTCGGATCGCCCACAGTCAGCGCTTCTGCTCCCTCAGCGAGCTCGGCAGCGAAGTCCGGCAGTTCGGCGCGCGGAACGAACACGCGCTGCACCGAGACGCAGACTTGTCCAGAATGATAAAAGCCGCCTTTCAGGAGAGGAGGAATTACCTTGCCGCTTGCGACGCCCTCATCGACGAGGACTGGAGCCGCGCCACCGTGTTCCAGTGCCAGGCGGGTGCCCGGCGCCAGTTTGGAGCGGAGCATCCAGCCAACTCTGGCCGAACCGATGAAGGAGAAAAATGCCGTCCGCGAATCGATGACCATTTGTTCGGCGACATCGTTCGAACATGGCACAAAGCGGCACCAGCGTTCATCGAGTCCGGCTTCATAAAGGATTTCGACGAAGCTCTTGCAGGAAAGGGGCGTGTCCTTGGCCGGTTTCACCAGAACAGGGCATCCGCTTGCGACTGCCGGTCCCACCTGATGGGCGATCAGGTTCAGAGGATGATTGAAAGCGGAGATCGCCACGACCGGCCCAATCGGCTCACGGAAGGTATAGGCTTTGCGTCCTGCCCCCGCCTGCGTCAGGTCCATCGGGATTTCGCGCCCGCCGCTGGCGAACAATTCGTGTATGCACAATTCGACGCTCTGAATGGCGCGACTGGTTTCCACGCGCGCGTCGACGATGGGTTTACCGCCCTCGAGCGCAATCTGCATTGCCAGTGTCTCCGCGCGCTCGCGCATCAGCCCGATGGCGCGCTGCAGGATGGCGATGCGTTCATGCGCGGGGAGCCGCGCTTGTCGGTCTTCGTGCAGCGCGCGCGCCTCGTCGAGCCAACGATCGACTTGCGGCCAGTCGACCAGCTCAACGCTGCCAATGCATTCCTGGTCGTAGGGATTGAGGACCTGCCACGTCATTGGGGACACTCCATCGCCTTGAGTTCATCGATCAGAACCTTGCGGTTCTCGGAGTAATCCACCGGCAAGTCGACAAGGTGAACGCCGCCGCTTTCAAACCCTTCATTCAAGGTCGGTACCAGTGCTTCGCTGCTTTCGATCCGGTGGCCCGTCGCACCATAACTCTTCGCATAGGTAACGAAGTCGGGGTTGGCGAAGCTCAGACCGTAATCGGGAAAGCCAAGTTCTTCCTGCTTCCACCGGATCATACCGTAAGCGGAATCATTGAGGATGAGTACGACGAGGTTGAGGCCGAGCCTGACCGCGGTTTCCACCTCCTGCGAATTCATCATGAACCCGCCATCGCCGCATACGGCGAGCACGCGGCGCTCGGGCGACAGCATCGCTGCCATCATCGCCGAGGGGAGACCCGCTCCCATCGTCGCCAGCGCGTTGTCGAGCAGAATCGTGTTCGGCTCATGCGCGATATAGTTGCGGGCGAACCAGATCTTGTAGATGCCGTTGTCGAGTGCGACGATGTCGTCGCGGCCCATGACCGCCCGTACATCTGCAACGATGCGCTGGGGCACCATCGGAAAGCGGCCATCGTCGCTGCCTTGGCGGATGTGCGCCGCGATGTCCTCATGGACTTTGGCGTAGGCTGCCGGGTCACTAGGGTGTTTGCCGCGCAGCCGGTTTCCCAGTCGCTCGACAGATCCGGCAATATCGCCGATGACTTCCAGCTGCGGGAAATAGACCTGGTCGACCTCTGCGGCCTTGTAATTTATATGGATAACAGTGCGTCCGTCAGGCTCCATGAAAAAGGGCGGTTTCTCGACCACGTCATGGCCGATATTGACGATCAGGTCTGCGCGATCGATGGCGCAATGAACATAGTCATCCGATGATAGAGCCGCCGTTCCAAGATACAGGGGGCTTGCCTCATCAAGCACTCCCTTGCCCATTTGCGTATTGAAAAACGGAAATTGGGTGTCGTCGACGAACTTTCGGAGCGCCTTACAAGCGCTACGTCGGTTGGCCCCGGCACCAACCAGTAGCAGCGGGCGATCGGCGGCCAGAATACGCTCGGCGGCTTCGTCTAGCGCGGCATCTCCGGCCACCGCATATTGTCGGGGGTGGGGCGCCACGACAGGTTCGGAGGTTTCTTCCTCGGCAATGTCTTCGGGCAGCTCCAGCAGAACTGCACCGGGTCGCTCTTCCTGAGCTCTCCTGAAACCTTCGCGCACGAGCGAAGGAATGCGCTCCCCATTCACGATCTGCTTCGCCATCTTGCACAAGGGAGTGAAAAGCGAGACAACATCGACGATCTGGAACTGCGCCTGCTTCGAGACCTTGATGGGTTTTTGGCCGGTTATCATGACCAGCGGGAAAGCGCCCAGAGCGGCATAAGCTGCGGGCGTCGTGAGGTTTGTCGCCCCTGGTCCCAGCGTGGCAAGGCATACGCCGGCTTTACCGGTAAGGCGACCGTAGGTAGCCGCCATGAAACCCGCCCCTTGCTCGTGCCGGGTAACGATCAGACGGATCGACGAGGTGCGCAGCGACTCCAGGAGATCGAGGTTTTCTTCGCCAGGCACCGCAAAGATATATTCGACGCCTTCGGCTTCCAACGCGGCGACAAGGAGATCGGATGCTTTCATGGAATAGTTCTCGCGTTGGTGTGAAAAGTCTTTGCTCTGCGTCTTATTCAGGATGTGCCGGTGAATTACCGCCTCATTCCGGCGTCTCCTTGTTCGAAGGTGTGTCAGCGGTACATGCAAGGCATATTCAAGTCGGTGTAGTCCTCGAACCGCAAAAGAAGCCGCAAGGCCTCGCCTAAATATAGGACAACCGTTCCATCTAACCCCTGTTCCGAGACTTCAGGCGCCGGTCGTTGCGGGATAGAACAAGGAGCTGCCCCTCGAATCGCACAGTCCAGCTGCATCCCGGTTCGATCGATTGATCGCCGATTCAGAAAAAGTGCGGCTTGCATTCATCAGAACCGTATCGTCGGCTTCCCGATGTCTTCGAAGTATTGCGAGACACCGTGGCGCAGATTGAGATCAAAAACCCGCTCGCCGCTTTCTCGTTCGTATGAACAAAGTGTAGGAATGTGAAATTGGCAGCGCTCGGTTACCGAAGCGAGCGTCGCACTCCTGCCTGTTAACAGGTCACGTCCGCCGTACACCGCTGTTCCCCAAGCACCAGCGCCAAGCACCGCAGCGCCAAAGATAGAATGTCTATCGATCATATCGCTTCCCTGCGCCCGGGGCGCAATCAACCGGTTTCGGCATGCAGTGTCCGAACTTGCGTGCCCTTTCTTTTGTTGCGCCAATATCCCAGCGCAATGAGGGCGAGCGTGAGAATTTGCGCGACCACCGGCTCGAGCGCCGGTGCCACACCAAGGATTGGTAAACGGGGCAGCCCCGGGAGCGGGGTGATGCGCATCAATCCGGCTTCCTGGAGGCCCGAGATACCCTTCCCGGCCAGAACAACGGCGAGAACGCCGATGAGGACCGAACTATACGCGAAGAAGGTTCCGATCGGCAGTCGGCGGCTGTAGCGCAGCATCACCCAGGCAATCAGCGCCAGTAACACGACTGCGGACGCGGAGCCGGCGAAAATCGCGCCGGTATGGCCTTGCGTCCAGAGCGCTGCGAAGAACAGGATCGTCTCGAAGACCTCCCGGTAAACCACGAGAAACGCCAGCCCAAACAGAAACCATGCGGACCTGCGCGAGAGAGCGTGCTGCATGGTTTTCTGGATATAGCGTTGCCATTCGCCGGCCTGCGATTTGCCGTGCATCCATATGCCGACCGACAACAGTATGAGAGCGGCAAAAAGCGATCCGAACCCCTCTACGAGTTCACGACCTGCCCCACTTATGCCGATCAGGTAAGTCGCTGCCACCCAAGTCAGGCCACCGGCGACAAGGGCCGACAGCCATCCGCCATGGACGAAGGGCAGAACTTCCGTTCTCTCGGCCTTGCGCAGGAACGCGATCATCGCGATCACGATCAGCAATGCCTCGAGCCCTTCGCGCAACAGGATCGCAAAGGCTCCTGCGAATGCCGACGCCTCACTGGCATTGTCCGGGGCGAGGACCGTCTCGGCGCGGTAGAAAAGAACGTCGAGCGCATTCACCCTTTGGGCGACGGCGGCCAGCGGATCCCCGCGACCTATTGCCGCTCGAAGCTCCGCCATGCCGGTTTCGACAGATGCGAGCAGGTCTGCATCGCGCGTGCTTAAAACGGCTTCCAATGGTTCGAAGCCATCCAGATAGGCCGAGAGTGCGAGTTCGCGCGCTTCGGCCTCATTACCCGCTTCGTAAGCGGCAAGACTTTGCTGCAAGCGTTTGCGTGCCAAAGCGAGTGAGCCGGTCGTATCGCTCGCCATGGCTTCGGGATGAGCCCGCAAATAGGCCATAACGGCATCGGCACGCTCGGTGCTGATCGCCTCGCCAAGGGTTGCCGGCGTAAGGCCGGATAGAGCGGCGAGGTCAGGAATACGCGCCCGGATTTCCGGATCGTCGTTCCAGATCCGTCTGCCGCGCTCCACATCCTCAAATGCGATCGACCCTGAATAGTAGGCCAGGCTCCAGCGATCTTCCGCCCCGAGATCGGAAAAGCCCGGCATGGCCGTTCCCTCCAGACCCTGTCCAATGACCTGGTAGAGCGCGAAAGCGCTTCGCTCGCGGGCACGGACGACGTCGTCGAACGCGATTGGCGGGGGATCGAGTCCCTCTGCCGCGGGGCCGTCGCCTCCTCCGCTCACGCCATGACAGCTTGCGCAGTTCTGGGCGTACAGCGCGGCACCTCGCGCGAGGTCGGGTGCCGCCTCGGGAGCAAGCGGAACGGGAAACGCCGCGATCAGCTCGCTTGCCAATCTGCGCGCGTCTCGTGCGACGACAGCAGGCTCCACCTTCGTCGAGATTGACTCGACGAGAGCCTCTGCCTCCGCAACCAGCTGGGCACGGTGCGCGTTTGCGGGCAGGGCAGCCATGCGTTCGGCTACCGAGGCAGAAAATTCCTGCATTTCGGCATACTCCAGCTCGTTCGTGACTTCACCGCCGCTAACGGCTTCGGTGTAATCCACGGCGATGTAATCGAGCAGGCGCCAGGTCGTCTGAACCGCGTCATGCGTGCCTGCAGAAGCGGGCATTGCGACTGCGATCGACAAGAAAGCGATCAATTGGACCGCAAAAGCACGTAGCGTCATTTGGAGGCGGCCTTTCCGAGAGCCGGAGCATGTTGCGCGCGAAGTTCTTCGGTCGCGCGTTTTACAATGAGGTAAGCCGAATGCAGGAAGATCAGGGCGATCACCGCTGCGACCAGCAGATCGGGCCAAGCTTGCCCGGTCCAGGCGACCAGGGCAGCAGCGATGATCACTCCGACATTGGCGATCGCGTCATTGCGGCTGAACAGCCAGATCGCGGATACATGTGCGTCGCCTTCGCGAAACCGCATCAGCACAAGCGCCGCCGCGATGTTGACTATCAAGGCTGCGACGGCGATCCCGCCCATCAAGCCGGCTTCCGGCGCGACCGCGTTAAGCGATCGCCAGACCGCCAGACCGATCACTCCGAGGCCTAGTACGCCCAGAAACAGGCCCTGTGCCAGCGCGACCCGGGCGCGCGTGCGGGCAGTCCACGCAAGAGCAAGGATGCCGATGAGCGTGATCGATCCATCGCCGATGAAGTCGAGAGCGTCGGCCTTGAGCGCTTGGCTGTCCGCCAGAAACCCGCCGAAGGCCTCGAAAACGCCAAAGCCCAGATTGAGCAATACGACGATCCAAAGGGCGCGGCGATAGGCGGGGTCTGCGCCTGCTCTTTGCGTATCGCCTGTGCAGCCGCAATCCGATGTTTCGTTATTCGACATGAGGCATTAGGTAACACCTCTAGCAACTGTAGGAGCAAGCCAAAATTGCGAATGGTTCGCGGTTTCGGAGCTGGAGGAGTGAGTTCATGCTTATCGGAGGTCTTTCGAAGGCGACGGGCACCAAGGTCAATACGATAAGGTTTTATGAGGATATCGGACTGATGCCCGAAGCCGCGCGTACGGCAGCGGGGCAGCGAACCTACAAAGAGCAGGACGTCGAGCGCCTTTCCTTTATTCGGCATGCTCGAAAATTGGGGTTTTCGATCGATGAAACACGCTCGCTTTTAAGCGTGAAGGCGAGACCGGATCAGAGCTGTGACGAGGCGGGTGACATCGCTTTGCGGCACCTTCGAGCCGTGGACGAGCGCATCAGTCGGCTACAAGCGCTTCGTTCCGAACTGAGAAGTGTGGTCGCGGCCTGCACGGGCGGCGAGGTTTCCGAATGCAAAATCATCGAAACGCTTTCTCGAAACCCAGCCGCCTCTTCCGCGGGTCGCTGACGCGAAAGCTATAATGGGACTATGGACACCGAACCCAGACAGCAAAAAAAGTGCTTGCACCTCCAGTCGCTGGAAGCGTTATCATCGTGATAATCCAGATTCTGATGTCGTGATCTAGGATTGGATGGCTGATTATGACGGAACTTGGGTAATTTGAATATTAATCAGCTTTCGCCTTATAAGAACGCTGCATTCATTCCATGGAATTTGGTCGAAAAAGAAACTACTCGAACAATATTCATTGTCCGGACGCTTCGTGACAATATCACATTACAGCAACCGAGAAGATTTTTGTTTCAACTTTCGTTTCACCTTGTTAGGGGCCACAGGATGTTCGATCTGAACGCCTTGATTCCCGTCAGGATTGTCGCCGCCCTTTTGGCGGTCGCAGCGCTGATGGCGTCTCCGGCGGTCGAAGCAGCGCAATGTGCGGACGAGCTGTCAGAAATAGCCTATTCGGTCCAGATGTTCGACATTGATGCGGACGAGAGCCCGCAAAACGAAAGCCCGGAGCAGCAGGAATGCGCCCACGGGCATTGCCATCACGTCGCCGCAGCACTGAAATCGAAGCTTTTAAACGACATGCCCGACCGGCTTAACATCACGGTTGGGTCGCATATGGCCGAAGAATTATTCGGCGATGCGAGCAATTTACCCAAACGCCCTCCTCGCGCCTGACGACCGTCACTGCGCTGCTTGACGCAGCGCATTTCGATTTGTCAGCAGAGAGAGTTTTGAAAAATGCCAGCCATCAAATGGCGAGGGGCCCTAATAGCAGGGCTAACCCTCGCCGCAATTGTCACGCCTGTGGCAGCGCAGGAGCGGGAGCTTCTGACGCTCGACGAGGCGTTGGGCCGGACAGGCGTGGTTGCCGAACCCGCTAACACCGAGTTAAACCCGCGCATCGTCGGCCCTCGAGCGGAAGCCGAGGCGGCGCAGGCTCTTGTCGGACAGGCGCGGTTGCGGCCCAACCCTGAAATATCGCTCGAGGTCGAGAACATCGCCGGGAGTGGGGCCTTCTCCGGGCTAAGCGCCACCGAATATACGCTTGCTGTCGGACAGCGGCTCGAACTTGGAGGTAAACGCGGCACACGCGTCGAGGCTGCCCGGGCGCAGGCACAGCTGGCGGATCTGCGGGCTGACCTTGCGGGGGCCGAACTCGGATTTCTTGTCCGTGAACGCTACGTAGCAGCGGCTGCAGCAGCCTCGCGCGTCGAACTGGCCCTCGATGTGGTTGAGCGAAACGAAGAGCTCGCCCGCATTGCCGGTCTCCTCGTAGAAGTCGGGCGCGAGCCCCCGCTCCGTGCTCTTCGGGCCGAAGCGGCCTTGGCGGAAGCGCAAGCCGAACTTCAGGCCGCCGAAGCGACAAGTCTTGCAGCCCGAACGGCCCTCGCCTCGCTATGGGGCGATCAGGGGGCGCCGCCGCTTGTTCCGAGCAGGTTCCCCGGGATCGAACCGCCCGGTGCTGTAATGGCGACAGCAAGCGGTCTGCAATTGCGAGTGGCGCGTGCGGAAAGCACCGCCGCCGCCGCCGAGATCGATCGTGAGCGCAGCCTGCGCATTCCCGATCCCGTCGTTTCCGCCGGTGTTCGACGCTTCGAGGAAAGCAATGACAGTGCCTTTCTTCTCGGTGTCTCGATCCCGCTTCCCTTCTTGAATCGTAATCAGGGCAATATCGCTGCAGCCGAAGCAAGGCTGCGCGCCGCCAATGCTCGCGAGGCTGTAGCGTTGGCCGATTTCGAGCAAGCCGTGACGCGCGCACGATCGCAATATCTTGCTGCCGAAGCGCGCGTCGAGACGCTTTCCACGACATCACTCCCCCAGGCCGAGGAGGCTCTTCGGCTCGTCCGCATCGGTTATCGCAATGGCCGTTTTCCGTTGATCGAAGTGTTGAGCGCAGCCGAAGCGCGCGATGCCATTCGCGAGGCGTTGATTGCTGCGCAAGAAGACCGGGGACAAGCTGCCGCCGAACTGATCAGGCTGGCCGCACAATGAGGAATACCAAAATGAACCGCAAAAGACTGGCGATCATCGCCGGAATTGTCATACTTGTTTCGGCCTTGATGCTGATGTTCTGGCCTGACAGCCAGGTCGACACCCACGCGGACGAAGAGGTCGCAGAGACAGAACTGCCCGAGGGGCTCGTGCTAATCGAGCAAGAGCAGATCCGCACCGCCGAGATCGAGGTCGCAGCGGTGCAAACGGGTGCCGCTGTCGAACTCGTATTTCCTGCAACGGTTGCGGCAAGTCCGACCGCCAGCGCACGCATCGATGCACGGGCTTCCGGTGTCGTGCGCAGCGTTGGCAAGACGCTTGGCGATTATGTCCGGCAGGGCGAGACCGTCGCTCGGATCGAAAGCGCCGATGCGGCTGCACTCGCTTCCCAGCTTAGTGCCGCCCGCGCCCGCGTAACCGAGCTTTCGGCGGCCTATGAACGGGAGCGCCGGCTATTCGAAGCCAACGTGACCGCACGCCAGGATCTCGAAGCGGCGCGCGCCAATCTTGACGTTGCCCGTTCCGAACTGAACCGGTCGCAGGCGGCCGTCGCCGCGGCAGGCGTGAGCGGCGATGGACGCTCGCTCGCTGTCACCAGTCCGCTTTCGGGCCGTGTGACCGCCGCTCCAATCGTGCTCGGCTCGTTCGTCGACGCCGGGGAGGAGCTTTACAGCGTGGTCAATCCCAGCGGCTTGCAGATCGAGGTTGCGCTGCCTTCCGAAGATGCTTCACGCATCCAGCCTGGCGACGAGGCTGCGTTGATCCTCGGCGATGGAAGGGAGATCGGCGCTCGCGTCCGGTCGGTAACGCCTTCGCTCGATGCCGAGAGCCGTAGCGCGACAGCGGTTCTTACCTTGACGCGCGCCGTTCCCGGTCTGCAGCCCGGATCGTTCCTTCAGGCGCGTATTCGCCCCTCGGGCGAATTGGACCAGAGCCGTATCGCGGTACCCGAAGATGCTGTGCAGGTGCTCGAAGGACGCGATGTTGTCTTCGTGCGGACACGACGCGGATTTCAGGCTCGGGAGGTCGAGATCGGCAGCCGGTCTGCCGGAATGGTGACGATCCTCTCCGGGCTCGAGCCCGGTCAGCGGATCGCGACTGCCAATGCCTTCCTGTTGAAGTCCGAGCTCGAAAAGGAGGGCGCAGAACATGGCCATTGATCAAACCACGGCATCTTCTCCCATGTCTTCGGACGAAGGTAGCCACCGTCACGGCCCGATCGGAGTCATCCTCGATGTCGCCGTTCGTTTCCGCTGGGCGATCATCGTCCTGACCGTGTTCGCAGCGATCTACGGAGCGTTCAATCTGGTGCGCCTGCCGATCGACGCGGTTCCCGACATCACCAACACGCAGGTCCAGATCAACACCAGCGCTGCCGCGCTCTCACCTTCGCAGGTCGAGACGCAGGTGACCTTCCCCATCGAAACCGGACTTGCCGGGATCGAAGGCCTGGAGATGACACGATCGATTTCGCGCAACGGCTTCAGCCAGGTCACCGCGATTTTCGAGGAGGGCACCGACCTCTACTTCGCCCGGCAGCAGGTGAACGAACGGCTCGCGCCGATTGGCGCTTCATTGCCCGAAGGAGCGGAGCCTACCATGGGGCCGATCTCCACCGGCCTTGGCGAAGTGCTGATGTATACGATCGAGTATGAGCATCCCGGTGGCAAGGGTGCGACCACTGGTGGCCGCACAGGCTGGCAGTCCGATGGCAGCTTCATCACCGAACGCGGCGACCGCCTCGAGAGTGAGGTGGCTAAGGCGGCCTATCTGCGCACTGTGCAGGATTGGGTGGTCGCGCCGTTGATGCGCTCGATCGACGGCGTGGCCGGCGTGGATTCGATTGGCGGGTTCGAAAAGCAATTCCTTGTTCAGCCCGATCCGGCACGTCTCACCGGCTATGGCCTGTCATTCGACTCACTCATCGATGCTCTAGAAGCCGCCAATCTGGCGGCAGGCGCCAATTTCGTCGATCGTGCCGACGAAGCCCTGCTTGTCCGCGTGGACGCGAGGCTGGGCAGCATTGCCGACATCGAAGAAGCCGTCATTGCGACCCGCGAGGGCGTGCCCATCCGCATCGGCGATGTGGCCGATGTGGAGATCGGCGGCGACCTGCGAACCGGTGCTGCTTCACTGAACGGTGAAGAGGCGGTGGTGGGAACCGTGCTGATGCGCGCGGGCGAGAACAGCCGGACCGTTGCGGCTGGTGCTGCCGAGAGACTTGAAGAGGTCCGCGCATCGCTTCCGGACGGAGTTGTCGCTGAGATTGTCTACAATCGTTCCTCACTAGTCGATGCGACGATCTCCACCGTCGAAAAGAACCTGCTCGAAGGCGCATTGCTCGTGATCGCCGTCCTGTTCCTCTTGCTCGGCAATATCCGCGCCGCCATAATCACCGCACTGGTCATTCCCGTTTCGATGCTGATGGCAGCGGTGGGGATGAACCGGCTTGGTGTCTCAGGTAATCTGATGAGCCTGGGCGCGCTCGACTTCGGGCTGATCGTCGATGGTGCGGTCATCATTGTCGAGAACAGCGTCGCCCGGCTTGCGGCCCGGCAACATCGCGAAGGACGCTTGCTTACCTTGGGTGAGCGGCTGACCGAAACGCGTCTCGCAGCGCAGGAAATGATCAAACCGACCGTCTACGGTCAGGCGATTATCTTCCTCGTCTTCGCGCCGCTGCTGACCTTTACCGGGGTCGAGGGCAAGACGTTCTCGCCCATGGCGATCACGATGATGCTCGCGCTGGCTTCGGCCTTCGTTCTTTCATTGACCTTCGTGCCAGCGATGATTGCGGTCCTGCTCAACAAGAAGCTGACCGAAAAGGAGGTGAAGCCCATTCGCTGGGCCAAAGAGCGCTACGGTCCCGCCGTGCGCAAGGTCATTGCGCGGCCCTGGCCGATGATTGGTGCCGGGGTTGGTCTCTTCACAGTAGCGGTTTTTGTGTTCGGCTTTCTGGGCAGCGAGTTCACCCCGCAGCTCGATGAACGCGACATCGCGGTGCAATCCTTGCGCATCCCCTCGACATCGCTCGAACGCTCGCTGGCGATGCAGCGGCGGGTCGAAGACCGGCTCGAAGAGTTTCCCCAAGTTGATCTTGTGTTCTCACGGACGGGCACGGCCGAAGTCGCCAGCGATCCAATGCCCCCCAATGCTTCGGACGCTTATGTCATCCTGAAGCCTCGCGACGAATGGCCCGATCCCGATTTGCCGAAAGATGAGCTTGTTGGTGAAATGGAAAGCGCGCTCGGAGGCCTCATCGGCAATCTCTACGAGTTCAGCCAGCCTATCGAGCTGCGCTTCAACGAGCTGATCGCCGGTGTGCGCGGCGATGTCGCGGTCAAGCTCTACGGCGATGACCTCACTGCGCTCACCGAAGCTGCGGGCGAGGTCGCGGGCGTGCTTGGAGGTGTCGAAGGCGCCGCGGACGTGAAGGTGCAGCAGGTGACCGGCTTTCCTACGCTGGACATCGCCTTCGATCGCCCGACCATCGCGCGCTATGGTCTGACCGTCGAGGAAGTGGCACAGTCGGTTGCTATCGCGCTCGGCGGGCGGCCAGCAGGACTGGTGTTCGAGGGCGATCGCCGTTTCGATGTTGTCGTGCGCCTCGAGGATGCTACGCGCGACGATTTCGACCAGCTCGGCGCGCTCCCGATCGTGCTTGAAAACGGGGTCACCGTTCCTTTGCGGACATTGGCCGATTTTCAGGTCGTCGATGGCCTTGCCGAGGTTCGGCGAGAGCAGGGCCGAAGGCTTGTGATCGTCTCGGCCAACGTACGCGAGCGCGATCTCGGCTCCTTTGTTGAGGAAGCGCAGGAAAGGGTTTCGACCGGCGTCGATATGCCGCCGGCCTCCTTCATCGAATGGGGCGGACAGTATCAGAACCTGCAGGAAGCGCAGGCGCGGCTCACCATCGTCGTCCCGATTGCCTTCGCTCTGGTTCTCCTCTTGCTGTTCATGGCTTTGGGTGGATGGGTTCCAGCGCTTGCCGTGTTCAGTGCCATTCCCATGGCCTTGGCTGGCGGGGTGTTCGCTCTGGCGCTGCGAGGCTTGCCATTCTCGGTGTCGGCAGCGGTCGGCTTTATCGCGCTTTCCGGCGTGGCGGTGCTCAACGGTCTCGTCATGATGACCGCGATCCGGCAGCGACTCGACAGCGGGATGTCACTGGATGAGGCGATTGCCGATGGCGCGCTGGCGCGACTGCGACCGGTGCTCATGACCGCGTTGGTGGCGTCGCTGGGTTTTGTGCCGATGGCGATTGCCACAGGAACAGGTGCTGAGGTGCAACGTCCCTTGGCTACGGTGGTTATCGGCGGGCTGATCACAGCCACTGCGCTCACGCTGTTCGTTTTGCCAGCGATCGCTCGCCTGGTACTCGATGATGGCAAGGAGAAGCGAAGCTGGCGCCAAAGATGGTGGGACCGCCTGCGTCGCAACGTCACGCCTGAGGAACGTAAAGAACTTCGGGATGTTACTTGAAGGGGAGGGCTAATTGAAGTTAGCTAGGTCAATTTGTCTGCCTCAGATCGCTTCGGGACTGACAAGTCTCGAAGCGATCCGGTATCGGACTCAATTGCGGGCGCGCGGAGCCTCGGCAGAACGCCCGGCTGCGATACGGGCACGGCGTGGGTGTTTTTCGCCGATGGCTTCTATGCAGAGGTGCAACCTTCGGACGGTGATCTGTCCGCTGTCGGCATCTGGCGCGATGAGGGTGAGGCCATCGCATATACCATGACCATAAGCCCTTCGAACGGCATGCGCGGCCAATGCAAGTGCGCCATCTTACGATCGAAGATTGTAGCCCGGGACGGCCCTTCACCTGCAACTATCGAGGTTTCGAGCGCATCTTTTACCGCTGTCCAGAGGACGCGCCAAAGCCGCTCGACGGTCGCGCGGAACATTCAAGAGGAGAAATCGCCATGCTCACCGCAATCGAAGATAACGGTCTGTTGCTCATCAGGGCGGACGGAACGCTTTCCGATAGCGACTATGACCGCTTCGTTCCGTTTTTCGAGCGCGTCGCGGCGCGAGTTCCTGGGACGGTTCCGATGCTTATCGAACTTGCTCCCGACTTTTCTGGCTGGGATATGGGCGGTCTCTGGCGCGACCTGAAATTCGATGCGAAGCACAAGGACAGCTTCGGCCGGATCGCGATGGTCGGCGATAGTAGTTGGGAAGAGTGGGGCACCAAGCTTTTCGATCCGCTATTCCGCGCGGAGATGAGGTTTTTCACACCTGTCGAGCGGGTTGCCGCCGAAAGCTGGGCGAGAGACGGAAGGAATGCGTCATGAGCGGCGAAGGCGAACTCAACCTCGATTCGGCCGAAAAGCGCCGCACTCTCTGGATCGTTTTCTGGCTCAATGTGGCGATTGCGATAGGGTTTTTCATCACCGGGGTAATCGGCGATTCCAACGCGCTGATTGCCAATGGGCTCGACAATTCGTCGGACGCGATTGTCTATGCATTGAGCCTGCTTGCGCTCACCCGCTCCCGGGTCTGGAAGCGCGGAGCCGCGCGTTTTTCCGGGGTCATGCTGCTTGTGTTCGCAGGCGGTGTGATTCTCGATGCCATCCGGCGCTTCATGGAGGGTTCGGATCCGATCGGCGGCGTCATGATGGTGATGGCGCTGGTTGCCGGTGCGGTGAACCTCTGGTGCCTTTACCTGCTGAAACGTTTGCAGAATAAGGATGTCAATTTACGTGCAGCCACCACGTTCAGTTTGAATGATTTCGTTTCGAACGGCGGGATTATCATAGCGGGTATCGTAGTGTTTTTCACCGGATCGAATTGGCCCGATCTCGTCGTCGGGATCGGTGTGGCCTGCATAGCGATCTACGGCGGCATCGAGATCCTGCGCGATGCGCATATGGACATCCATGAGGAAGAGGGCACAGAGCACGAGGGCTGGCGCAAGTGATCGCGGTCTGGGCAGCGGTTCTCCTCGCCGCCGTCTGGGCCGCTCATTGGGGCGCGGAACGCCTGTCCGCACCGCTCAAGAAATTACGCAAGCAATGGGGGTTCTCCGTCGCGGCGGGGGGCTCCTTTTTAGGTCTAGCCGCCGCTTCGCCAGAGATGGGCATCAATGTGACGAGCGCTGCTCGTGATGTGTCCGATATCGGCCTTGGCGCCATGCTGGGTTCGACCGTTCTGGTGATTCCGGTGATCGTGACGACCGCTTATCTGGCGACCCGTAAAGGGGCCCTTGAAGGTGCTGACAAGGAGCACAAGAAGCATCGTCGTGATCATTACGTCGCGGTCGATAAGGGGGCTCTTACCGTCCAGGCGCTGCCTTACCTGGCGATCCTCGCGGTCTTCGCTCTACTGACGCTTCCCGCCCCTTGGCGCGGGTTGCAGCCGATCGATGGATGGCTGCTGCTGATCGCGTATCTCGCCTATCTCCTTCAGGCTCTCGTTCGGGGCCGAGAGAAGGGAGAGGAGGTAGAGTGGAGTCTAAAGGAGAAATGGATGGCCATAGCGGGCGTCGGCGCCCTGGCGGTCGGGGCCTACTTCACCGTATTCTCGACCGAAAGGATCGTGAGCGCACTCGGCATCCCGAATATCGTCGGCGGTCTTTTCATCACTGCCGCCGTCGCATCGCTGCCCGAGGTGTTCACGACCTGGAGCGTCGCGCGCTCCGGTCAGGTGACCTCCGCCAGCACAAGCGTGATCGGCGACCATGTCGTGACCATGACGCTCGCCTTCATCCCGCTCACCATCATCGGAACGCCGATCGAGAATTTTCAACTCTTCTGGGTCAGTCTCGCGTTCGTCGTGCTGATGGCCGCGCTATACGCTCTCTTTCTTTCGTTGGGAGACGAAGAGAAAAGAGGCTTTGGTCGATGGCACATCTTCGCGTTCTGGGCAGCCAATGCGGCTTTTATTGCCGTAATATTCCTGTGGGTGAAGCCTTTGCAAGTCTCCGGAGGAGCCGGATGAGCAATGACAACCGAGATCAGGGTGAACGGAGCGGCCATAGCCACCGCGAAGAGGATCATGACGATCAGCCCTTGCTTATGAGGACATCTCCCCGAAAAGATTTTGATGGAGATTTGCCTGTCGCGCGGAAGAAAGTCGCAGACGAACTTCCGGCGGTACGGGGTTTGAAAAGCTAATGAGCCTTTTCGACACTATCTTTGAGACACAAAGCCGATCGCATGTTTTGCTTCTTGCGATATTCGCAAGCACCGGCTTGGTCGTAGGGACGTTGTGGGTCGAACGTGTGGGGGCGGGATTGCGCCGGTCCGATCTGTTGTATCCTGCTGCTGCGGGCGTTCTGTTTGCGACCGCTGCGCTAGCGGTTACGCCGTTCGTCCAATCGGCAGTCGACAGCTGGGCCATCCCTGTGCTCTTTTTGCTCGGTGGAGGAGCCTATGTTCTTCTGTGCAAGGCAGCCGGCTATCTCAGAGGCCGTTTCGCGGACGGCAAAAGAAAGCAGCATGATCATGACGAGGATTTGTCCAATGTTGCTGTATCGTCGATCTTCTCCATCGTCGATCTGATCGGCTATGGTTTGACCCTCGGTATTGCAGCAGCCGCTTCCGTGACTTTGGCAATAGTCACCGCGGCAGGGTTGGCCATGGCGAATGTCTTGGTCAGTCGTCAGATTGGCTCCAGGTTCATAGCCGCTAGCTCAAGCCGAATGGACCGCATCGCGCTACAGGTCGGTCTCGCTCTGGCCTTCATCGGTTCTGCGCTGTTGGCATTCTGGATGGTACACAGTGTCGATAGTTTCGGGCTGCTTTGGCTCCTCACCGTCCTTGCAGGGTTACTCCTGGCTGCGGCGGTAAGAGCTTTGCTTCTTCATCAAGCGGCACACACAGCGGGGCACTTCAAATCGCTTCTTGCTTTTCTCGTCGGGTTCGCCCTTCTCGCACTCATTTTCGCCGGGCTTGATGAATTATCAGACGCGGTGGATCTTCCGAATTCGGGTTTGGAGCATCCCGTAGAGCGACCGGCAGTCGCGTTTAGCATTGAACCCTTCACAATGGGACGCGAGTAATGGAGCAATCCCACGGTCACGCCGGACATAGTCACGGCGAAGAAAATCTCAGCGATCGCCAGCTGATCTTTGCAGTGGCGATCAACGTTTTGCTTACAGTTGCCCAAATCATTGGCGGGATCGTCTCAGGGTCGCTCGCGCTCATAGCCGACGCCTTGCACAATTTCAGCGATGCGGCTTCGCTTGGCCTGGCCGGGTTCGCGCGCAAAATCGGGCGGCGACCCGCCGACAAACTTATGACCTTCGGTTATGCGCAAGGCGAAGTCGTCGCCGCACTCATCAACCTCACGACCCTGCTTATCATCGGCTTCTACCTGTTGGTGGAGGCAATCAACCGGTTCGCCGATCCCCAACCGGTCGAGGGATGGACCGTCATAGGCGTGGCGGGCATAGCGCTGGTCATCGATCTGGTGACTGCCTTCATCGTCTATCGCGGTTCGCATGACAGCATCAACATGAAGGCGGCCTTTCTGCACAACGTCTCCGATGCTCTCGCGTCGGTCGGTGTGATCGTTGCTGGCGCGCTGATCCTGCTATACGATCTCTACATCGCGGATCTGATCATCACCCTAATCATCGCCGGTTATGTCATCTGGCAGGGGGTGACCCTGATGCCGCGGACAGTCCGGCTCTTGATGGGCGCGGTTCCCGACGAGCTGGAGTTTGATCGGATCGTTTTGGCACTCGAAAAGTTGGATGGGATCGACGGAGTACATCATGTTCATGTCTGGTCGATCGGCGAGCATCACCGGGCGCTGGAAACGCATGTAACCCCTGAAGGCGCTTCACTTGAGCAATTCGAGAAAGTGAAGGGCCGGGCTAGGTCGATGTTGAAAGAAGAATTTCAAATTGAGCATGCGACATTCGAAGCGTGCTTTGAAACGGACTGCGAAGCCGATCTCGTTCCCGCGCATCAAACCGCACATCCGCATGAAGTTGGCGGACCCCATCAGCCTTAGATTTGTGTGCGTATTCGATGACGTTTGCAGACCACGATAATTGCTGAAAAACCGGAAACCCGGGCCGTCAAAGCTCGGCCGCAAGGTTTGGGTGCGTACGAGTGTTCGTTGAACAACCCTAACTCAGGCTTGCGAGGATTGTCGGGCTTGCCATCGGCCTGGCCCTGCTCGTGCAAAAAGGACCGCGCTGCGCAAGGTGTTAAATGCGTTGCAGTTGCTCGGTTACAAAGGAAAACAGCCGACCGCAGGCTTACTCTTTGAAGCTCAGGTAAATCACCACATCCTTGCCTCATCGGTGTCGCAAATCCCCCGCGCTGCGCTGCACAGCTACGCGCACGAGCGCTACCGAGAAGTTTTCCCAAAGCGTGTTTTTGCTCTTGCGAGGCAATCGCAATAAGGTTAGGGCCCGGATTTCCACACTCGGAGAACAGGAAGTTTTTATGTATCGTACTGCCGTCTCGTCCCTCGCAATCGCTTTGTCCGCACCGGCGGTGGCACAAGAGACTACCGGGCCTGATGACGGAGAGGTGCGCGCCGAACAGATTGCAGACGAGCGCCGGGAGAATCCGGTGGATTCGATCATCGTGGTCGGCGGCCGGATCGATCCCTACCGTATCGCGGGATCGGCCGATCTTATCGACAGCGAGGATCTGCGCCGGTTCGATTACGGGGATGTAAATCGCGTCCTGCGGCAGGTCCCCGGCATCAACACGCAGGAGGAAGACGGGTTCGGCTTGTTCCCGAATATCGGTCTGCGCGGCAGTCCGGTCGAACGTTCGAGCAACATCACGCTCATGGAAGACGGCGTGCTGATCGCGCCTGCTCCCTATGCCGCGCCGGCAGCGTATTATTTCCCGGCCATCGGGCGCATGCAGGCGGTCGAAGTCACGAAAGGGGCCGCCGCCATTCGCTATGGGCCCCGTACGATCGGCGGGGCGGTCAATCTTCGGTCGACCGACATTCCGGCCGACGGGCTGGCTGGCTACGCTTTCGGGCAATACGGGTCGCGCGACTATTATCAGGGACAGGCCTGGGTCGGTGGAGACACGGACTACGTCGGCGCGCTGCTTGAAACCTACCAGCAGGGCAGCGACGGCTTCAAGACGATTGATGGGCTTCCCGACGCCGACACCGGTTTCGAGCGACAGGATTACCGTGGACGCTTGGCTGTTCACACAGCACCGGACGCGCCTGTCGAGGCGCGACTGGAATTCGTCTATGGCCGATCGGACCTTGAAGCCAACGAGACGTACCTTGGACTTGCCGACACCGATTTCGCCGCGGAGCCCTATCGTCGCTATGCGGCAAGCCAGCGCGACGCTTTTTCCGGTGAGCACGATCAATATCGCGTTACCGGCAGCTTGGCATTTTCTGACGGAACGAGGATCACAGCTACGCTGTACCGGAACGACTTTGCCCGCAGCTGGTCCAAGCTCCAGGATATCGACTTCGACGGCGATGGCAGCTTCGATTCAATTAGCTCGGTTTTCGTTAATCCAGAGGACAATGCCGGGGCGCTTAGCATCTTGCGCGGGGCGGATAGCTTCGAGGGCGCGGTTCGCATACGGAACAACAACCGCGTCTATCGCAGCGAAGGCGCTCAGATTTCGCTTGAGCGCCCCTTCGAGATGGGCGGCGCGAGGCACAACCTTGCCGTATCTGTCCGCTACCACGAGGATGAGGAAGACAGGCTGCAAAACGAGGAATTCTACTCACAGATCGGGGGTGATCTCGTCTTCGAACGGCAGACCGATCTTGGTCAGCAAGCCAACCGGGAAGCGAAAGCAAAGGCGATCGCGTTCTATATCGAGGACCGGATCGAGATCGGTGCCCTGACACTGACTCCCGGCTTGAGGTATGAAGGGATTGACCTGACCCGGCTCGACTATGCCGGGTCAGACCCGGATCGCTCGAATGGGCCCACCCGTGTCCGTCGGACCGATATCGATCAGTGGTTGCCAGGTCTTGGCGCCACCTACGAGTTGGGTGATGCCATATTGCTGGCAGGTGTGTCGCGCGGTTTCTCACCTCCCGGTCCAGGCAATCCTGATGCACGGGCCGAGGAAAGCTGGAACTACGAAGCCGGGGTCCGCTATCGGAGCGACAAGGTCCAGGTCTCCGCGATCGGCTTCTACAACGACTACTCGAACCTTCTGGGCAACTGCACTCAATCCGTGGGCTGCAGCGTCGGTGATATTGGCGATCAGTTCAATGGCGGCGCGGTTACGGTCAAAGGGCTGGAACTGTCGGCGGCGGTTGAACCTCGCCTTTCCAATTCGGTCTCGTTCCCGCTCTCGCTTGCCTACACGTTCACGGATGCAGAATTCGACAGCAGCTTCGACAGCGAATTTTTTGGCGACGTAAACGAAGGCGATGACCTGCCGTACATCGCGCGCCATCAGCTCTATGTCGAAGCGGGGGTAAACATGGGACGTGCGGCGGCTACCGTTGGCGCCAACTACGTTTCCGAGTTGCGCGACAATCCAGGAAGCGGAGCCGTTGCTGAAAACGAGAGGATCGATGATCGCATCGTCTTCGATATTGCGGGAAGTTACGCGCTGACTGACAAATTCTCCCTGTTTGCGCGCGTCGACAATGTTCTCGACAATCAATACGCCGTGAGCAGGCGCCCGTTCGGTCTGCGACCAGGGGTTCCGCGGCGCATTGTGGGTGGTGCTCGGGTCAGTTTTTAAACTCCGCGTGAGGCTTTTGGCGTTGATGTTCGCGCCCCCTTCATTTTGCGTGCTTGGAGGCGAGAACTGAGATGAAAGCTGACCCTAGATCGAATGCCAGACGGGATTGGGCAGGGCGGAACTCCCCACCAAGACTGTTGCGGACGCCTGGGGGTGAGCTCGTCCGCGAATCCTGGTTCTCGAACGACAATCGTATCCCTGAAAAGTCGACCGGTGTTTTCAGTATCAGGGATTCGTCGCGATCTTTCAGGCCACGCGTGGCGCGAAAAGGATGACTGTGGCACCGCCGAGGCAGATCAATGCTCCTAGCAGATCCCAGCGATCCGGCTGTGTATCTTCGACGAGCCAGAGCCAGCCAAGCGACGCGGTGATATAGACGCCGCCATAGGCGGCGAAGGCTCGCCCTGCAGCATCCGCCTCAATGCGAGCAAGGAGATAGGCGAACAACACGAGCGCCAATACTCCGGGAAGGAGCCACCAGGCGCTCCTGTCCATTCTGAACCAGGCCCAGAACGCAAAGCACCCCGCAATCTCGGCGAGCGCGGCAAGGGGATAGATCCATATCGCGTTCACGCTTCAGTCCCCTCGGCGAGCGCTTCAATGACCAGACAGGTGCCGACCGTTCCTTGCTCGCAGTTTTCCAGCATCCGGCGCAGTTCCCTTCGGAGAGCCTCCAGATCGGCAATCTTGCGGTTGACTTCGCCCAGGTGCGCTCGTGCCAGCGTGTCGACCGCATGGCAGGACCGCGACCGGTCGTCGGCCAGTTCGAGAAGGTCGCGAATGCGCGTCATGGAAAACCCCAGGTCGCGCGCGCGGCGAATGAAATTCAGCCTCCGGGCGTCCTTGGGACTGTAGTCGCGATAGTTGGCCTGTGTACGGGGCGGGGACGCGAGAATGCCCTCACGTTCATAGTAACGGATGGTTTCCGCTTTTACGCCCGCCGCGCGGGCGAGTTCACCGATCCGCATAGGCTTCCCTCGATCGCTTGACCTTGTAGCGACTACAAGGTGTATAAATCGATTCGACACAAGGAGTCGAGCGAATGGGAAAAAATTGCTGCGGTCCTGTCGAGGACGTCGAGGCGAATAATGATCCGCTGTGGCGCCGTATCCTGTGGATCGCTCTCATTCTCAATGCGGTTATGTTCAGCGTCGAAATCGTGGCGGGCCTTGCTGCTGATTCGCGTGCATTGCAGGCTGACGCACTCGATTTTCTGGGCGATGCGGCAAATTACGCCATAAGTCTCGGCGTTGCCGGAATGGCGCTTGCGTGGCGCGCTTGCGCAGCCATTGCCAAAGCAGCGACCATGCTGGCGTTCGGGCTATGGGTGCTTGGCTCCGCGATCTGGGGTTTCTTTGCCGGTGCCTCGCCGGACGCCGGGACCATGGGCATTATCGGAACCGTCGCGCTTGCGGTGAATCTCGCAGTTGCCGCGATGTTGTTCCGGTTTCGCACGGGTGATGCCAACATGCGCTCGGTGTGGATTTGCTCGCGCAACGACGCGATCGGCAATGTGGCGGTTCTGGGTGCGGCGCTGGGGGTCTTCGGAACCGGGCGCGCATGGCCCGACCTGGTTGTCGCCGCGATCATGGCGGGCCTTGCTCTCTGGGGCAGCATCGAGGTGTTTGCGCAGGCGCGCGGGGAGCTGCGCTCTACCTGAGAAGGAAATCCAAGAGGCAGTTACGTTATTGTACGACCTGTGCCGGCTTAGGCTGACTTCCTTACAAAGCCCGTTGAAGGCTGACCGCTTTTGATTATTGCAGGTAGCCGCATAAGTGCTGGTCCACCAAAACCTTCCTCGTGGTGGACTCAGGGAGATGATGATGTTCTCGGCGACGGGGCGACGATTTTCTCTCCTGGTGGAGACAGTCTTTATGCAATTCGTAGCGCTGCTCATCCTGGCGACCGGTGCTCACTAGGTATCACTTTCGATCGCTTCGACTAGGCTGACCCAAGTCCCATTTTCCGTGAGAGCCAAAGGGTCGCGGTCGGGACAAGGACCCACATGATTATGGGAACGAGTCCAATCTTTGTCCCAGGGACTAGCGGCATAGTGGGACTGTAGGTCCAGCCCCAGGCAGACCCAACGGCCAATATTTCGACCACGGATGTTATCGCCAGACCAATGGCGAGATAGATAAGGAAGCGGGATATTGGCCAGTCGACAAGCCAAGATGTTCGGCGGTTTCCCAACGAGGCGCCCAGATAGGCCGCCACCATGATGCCCGCGTCACCGAACGATGCCAGACCACATCGGTATGCGGCTTCAGCAGGACCAAGCCCGTCAGTGCTGTAGAACGGGAGCTGGAACATTTCCCAGGCGAAGGCAATCAGTCCGCCGAAAATGGCGATCCACAGGCGGGATGCGCGCCTCGCCACACTGCTTCGGGCCTACCCGTATTTATAGGATCCAAACCTCACCATCCTATTTCAAGCCTGCGCTATTACCATGCAGAACCGTTAAACGACGAACCGGTCGTAATTGACTGCTAGCTTCTTGACGATGGCTGACCCGATATATCCGCTCGAACCGGTGACGATCACGACAGGCTTGTCTGGATCACTCATGTGCGAAATGCCATCGTGCGAAGGTCGAGACGCAAGCCGATAATCATATGCAAGGGCTCACTTCCGCAGATATTTAATAAGCGCAGCGATCGCGAGCAGCAGGGCGACAATTACCAGTAACCAGACCAGGCCCATGCCGATCATCATCATGCCGCCTCCCATCATCGAACCGTCACCCATGATTGTCTCTCCCTTTTTTGCGGCGAAGCCGCAGTGTCGATACGCCTTCTACGCCCGAAGCGGCTTCACCCCTCACTCAAGGCGATTTTATACCGCATCCTTGGTAATCCCCGTGATGACATAAGTCTCACCGCTCTGGCCAAATTCGAAGTTCACGGAGTCGCCTACGGAGAATTCGTCGATCATGTCGGAAGATTGGGCCACGAAGGTCATGGTCATTGCGGGCCAATCGAGTGTCTCGACCGGGCCATGCGAGATCGTAATACGGCTGCCATCGATATCGGTGACGTCACCGCTCCCTGTGTGGAGAGGCCCCTCGATCTCACCTGCTGGCGTCTGATCTCCTGAACCCGCTGATACGTCTGCTCTCGTGCCGTCGCGAGGCTCCTGCGTGGCGCCTTCCTCGCCACACGAAACAAGCGCGAGCGAGGCGACAGCCATTATACCCAAGGCGATTTTGTTCATGCGATATATCTCCGTTTCAAAAGCATTAGGCTGCTTTTCGTCTAATGCGACCAACGTTCATGGGCGCGAAAGTTTCCCTTGCCGGACTGTGTGACAGTTGAACTTATCCGATGAACTGCCTCGGCGCAGGCAACGACAGGAGAATTCTCATCGCGGAGGTCATTGGTGAGGGCCTCCTGCGCGCGAATTGGGGCCGGGCCGATCATGGGCTTCCCTGAAAACGGTCCTTGACCTTACCATGATGGGAAGCCCTATCTTTGCTACTGGAAGGCGAGTGTAGATTGATCGGAAGGCGCCAGATCATGGCAATGAAAATTGCAAAGCTGAGCCGCCGCGGCTTTCTCGCGGGTGGCGGAGCGGTGGCCGTGACTGGCACTGCGGCGCTGTTCATGCAGCGTGGCGGCAGCGTGATGGCGGGATCTGCGGTCCGCGGACCGGTCGATATGCGTCTGCGCGCATCCCCCGCGACTGTGCCGCTCCTCGGCAATGCGCAGGGCGGGGTCGACGTATGGGTCTACAACGGCCAGGTGGCGGCTCCTGAAATCCGCATCAGGCAGGGAGAGCGTCTGCGCGTCACGCTCGACAATGGCCTTGCGCAGGACACTACCATTCATTGGCACGGCTTGCGTGTTCCCAATGCGATGGACGGTGTGCCGCATCTGACCCAGGATCCGGTCCGGCCGGGCCAGTCGTTCACCTATGATTTTGTGCCTCAGGATGCCGGCACGTTCTGGTATCATCCTCATCACCGTAGTTTCGAACAGGTCGCGCGAGGTCTTTATGCCCCGCTGATCGTCGAAGAGCGTGACCCGATCGTAGTGGACAGGGATATAACCTGGATGCTCGACGACTGGCGGATCGGTGCAGATGGTCAGATAAATGATGATTTCGGGAATCCGTCCGACGCCTTCATGTCCGGCCGCGTTGGTAACACGATGACGATCAACGGGCGTCCGCCGCAGCCTTTTGTAGTACGCAGCGGGGAGCGCATCCGACTGCGGCTGATCAATGCCGCGAACGCGCGGATCTTCGCGCTCGATTTTTCCCGTCTCAATCCGCAGATCATTGCCTTGGACGGACAGCCGGTAGCTCCGCACGAGGTCGATGGAGCGCTGCACATTGCTCCGGGAATGCGGATCGATCTGATTTTGGATCCTGAGGGCGCGCCCGGATCGCGCGTCACGATCGGAGACAGTTTCTATGAGGGTCTCGAATTTGCGCTGACGGACGTCGTTTATTCGGACACACCGCTGCGCGCAGACCCGTTGACGACTCCGATTGCGTTGCCGCCTAATCCCATCCCTGAGCCGCAAACAGAAACGTCGACCCGCCACGAAGTTGTGTTCGGTGGTGGAATGATGGGACCATCGGCGACCGGCAAGATGGACTGGACCGTAAATGGCGTGGCGGCCTCGGGCCACAATCTCGACCCCGTTCTGACCCTACCCAGAGGCGAGAGTGTCATTCTGACCCTTCGTAACGAGACGGCCTGGTGGCATCCCATCCATCTGCATGGGCACAGTTTCAGAGTACTTTCCCGAAACGGCAAGCCGACGCGATATCGCGAATGGCAGGACACGGTGCTCATAGCACCAGACGAGATTGTGGAAGTCGCTTTCGTGGCTGACAATCCCGGAGACTGGATGTTCCACTGCCACATACTCGAACATCAGGCCGCAGGCATGATGGCGACAGTCAGAGTGACTTAGATCAAAGGAGACGAAAGATGAGAAATGTAGTGGAAATCTTCGCCGCACTGGCGGTTCTCGTAGCAACACCGGCCCTTGCAGCGCCCCCCGAGAAGCCGCTTGCGACCCTTTTCAAGAATCCGCAATGCGGCTGCTGCGAAAGCTACGCGGCGTATCTGCGGGAAAATGGCTACGAAGTGAAGGTCGAAGCGACCAACGACTTGGCGTTAATCAAGCAGAGGCAAGGTATTCCGCAAGAGTTGGGGGGCTGCCACACCACGTTCGTGGGAGGCTATTATGTTGACGGGCATGTGCCGATCGGAAGCTTCGACCGCCTGCTGGCTGAGCGTCCGGAACTCAATGGTATAACGCTTCCCGGAATGCCCGCTGGCTCCCCAGGGATGGGTGGAACAAAATCCAGCCCCTTCACCATCTTTGCTTTGGCTCAGGGCGGCGAGCGGTCGGTCTACGCTGTCGAATAGGGGGCGGTAAGTGTCGCCCGACCAGGGTGGCCTGATCAGCCGGAGCGCATAAGAGAAAATCGCGTCGATACGACGGGCAGGCTTTTGCCACCTACCTGGGTCGGCCGGTAAGGGGATTCGGCACTTGATAGGGTAAAATTGCATCCCATCATTGGAAGCTTGGAAAGTGCCGAGAAAATACCAATTCGCGGGACTGTGCCAATATGAAGGAGAAATGATCATGAACATCGGGCAGGCAGCCGACAAATCCGGCGTCTCGGCCAAGATGATCCGCTATTATGAAAAAACCGGATTGATTGAGCCAGCGGAAAGGACGGCTTCGGGGTACAGGGTTTACGAGCCGCGAGACGTCCACACGCTTCGGTTCGTTCGCCGTGCCCGAGATCTCGGTTTTTCTGTGGAGCAAATCCAGGAATTGCTTGCACTTTGGCAGGATCGAAGCCGCGCCAGCGCCGATGTAAGGGCGGTGGCATGCGCTCATATTGAGCGTCTACGCGAAAAGATCGTCGGGATGCAGTCAATGGTTGCCACGCTCGATGAATTGGCGGCGAAGTGTACCGATGACGATAGGCCCGACTGCCCGATCCTTCGCGACCTCGCGCAGGGTAGTCCGTCCGATTGTGCGAGCGCTTTAGATCATCGGTTCGGTCCCGGGCGCCTGCAATAGGCCGGTACCCCGATCAATTGAAAAGGCGTGTGTTCGGGGAGCGCCAAGCGAACCGGCTTGCATACGCAACGGGTCGCGGATGTAATTGGAACCGAGAGCTTTTTTAGATCATTTACTACGCGAGCGCATAAATGCGCCGAAACACCAAAGTGGAGATGAACAATGGAAGCCCGAGATGTCATGACAGCCGACCCAGCCTGCTGCAGCCCATCAGATAGCGTCAAGGATGCCGCGACGCTGATGGTTGATAACGATTGCGGCGAAATTCCCGTCGTCGATGAAACCGGTGCCCTCGTCGGTGTCGTAACCGATCGCGATATCGCATGCCGCTGCGTCGCAGAGGGCAAATCAGCCGACACGCGGGTTGCGGATGTGATGTCCCCATCCCCTGTGACAGTCACCGCTGACACGAGCGTTGACGATTGCTGCAAGAAAATGGAGGACAACCAGGTCCGCCGACTTCCGGTGGTCGACGATGGAGGCAAATGCTGCGGCATCGTTTCGCAGGCCGACATTGCGCAAAACGCCGAGAAGAGCGAAACGGGCGATCTGGTCCGCGAGGTCTCGGAGCCTACAAAGGAAGCCGCTTCGGCGGGATGTTGCTAGGCAATTTTTAGGTCCTTGCTTCAAGCAGGTCACCGCAATCATGTACCATAGCTTTGTTGCTGACGCTGATTTCGGCGACGTCTAGAGTGCGCCGGTTGTCGATTAGATACGGCGCCGGTGCACTCTATGCCGTTTAGCACGGCGGACCAGACGAAGCCGAGCGATTGCCGACGAACAGTGTGCGCTAGCGCCAAGAAAGCCACCCTTTCTTCCATTTCAGAAAACTCTGAGAAAGGCCTTGACCTTCCCATGATGGGAAGGCCCATCTTGTGGCTATCAAGGACGAATCGAGGAGTACCCAAATGACGTCGAGTTCCACCGCGCTTGTTCCGTGGACGCCACAATTAGGAGCCCAGCAGCTTCAGGCGGCGACCTCGAAGTCATCGGGAGGCAAAAGTTGCGCGAGCCCTGCACGCTGGTCGACCAAGACGAAGTGGCTGATCGCCGCAAGCGTCGTTCTCGCTCTAGGCGCAGCAATACTGGGTTCGATGTGGTTCGGGTTCGCGGCGGTTTTGCCCCTGCTCTACCTGTTCCCATGCCTGGCGATGATGGCCATGTGCATGAAGGGTATGAAAAGCACGGGCCCAGAGGGCTCGGGCACCCAAAGTTGATTGAGCGCCTCCCTTTGTCACCGTATAATCTAAGGAGAATACCAATGTATCGTAATTTCAAAACAATGTTGACCGGCGCTGCTGTCGCTCTTGGTCTCGTTTCCACCGCCGCACTCGCCCAACAGGCTGACCGTGCTCCACAGGATGCCGATTCACACATGAACATGGGCAGCGAAGCTGGCGCGGAAGGGGCAATGCCGATGGGCGAGATGATGGCGATGATGCAGGATCCGGAAATGCGCCGCAAGATGATGGCGATGATGGAAAACTGCAAAGCCATGATGGAACGCATGGAGGCCATGTCCGCCTCGCAAGACATGTCGGCCTCGCGGGATATGCCCGCGTCCTCGCAGGATGAGAGGTGACGCGGAACCGGGCGCCGATCTATCCAGTTCGGCGCCGCTCCGTTTCGACCTTGTGCGCAGGCAGGCTGAAGGATGGTCCGTTAATGCGCATATTCGCAGAAGGGCTCACCGCCGGTTTCAGCGCACAGCGCTATCTGTTCTTCGACGGTCGCACCGTCATCCAAAACTCTTGGTGACCGAGGCTAAGGCTAAGATGCTTATCCATCGCTTCCATGATTGAATCAAAGGACGGACTTCAACGTGACATCGGGAAGCTTTCGTCAGCAGGCGTGGAACGCCATGAAATTTTCGGGCCATCAATCGGTCTTCGCACTTGCGTTTAATCGGCGGTCGACTTATCGCAAAAGAGTGTCGATAGGTCGTTTCCTTGCTGTTGTACTTTTTGGCCTCGGCCTTTTTGTACAAAGTGCTGCCCAAGCGGCGGCGGTTCCACAGTTGGGGGCAGCCGGGACCGTCCATTGCTCGGAAATGGGCGATATGATCATGGAAGGGGTGACGGATGGCAATTCGTCCGAAGAACCTCCATGCGACCAGAGGACACTCGATTGCGTCGTCGCGATGGGATGTCTTGCGCCAGCAAATATCCCCGGCACCAATGATAAGAGTATGGTTCCTTTGCGGGCCGATCGTGAGATCTATCTGACGGGCGATCTGATGGGTCTCCAGGGACGCCTGCTCACACCCGAATCCCCCCCTCCACAAGTTAACCTCGATATCTAGTCTTCTGTAGTCGGTGCCATGGTGCCGTAATACAAGCTGGAATAGTCTATATCCGCTCGCTTCGCACCGCGAAGCGAGAAGCCTTGGACTGTCCAGCATCAGAAATTCTACGAGGTTACACAATGAAATGGCGAAGCAGCTGCGCTTTCGTGGCTCTCATATTTGTCGCTCAAGGAGCGCAAGCACAGTCTGTCGGCTACGAAGAGGCTTTGCGCGCGGCCCGCGTCGAACAGCCTGTCCTGCAGGCGCGTGAACTTGAGGTGGAAGCTCTGCGGAACGCGGCGGAGGCTGCAGACGAATTGCCCGATCCGCGGCTACGAGCGGGCATCGTCAATTTGCCGGTCACCGGGCCGGCGGCGTTCGATCTCGACCGGCAGCTTCCGACCCAAGTCCAGGTGGGTGTCGAGCAAGAAATTCCCAATCTAGCCAAGCGACGCGCGAGGGCTGGGCTTGCGGTATCGGATATCCGCTTGGCCGAAGCTCGCCTCGGCGTTGTTGGCCGGGATGTCGAAGTCGCCGCTGGTCGCGCGTGGATATCACTGGCTTATGCGCAGCAGCGACTGGCGCTGGCCGTCGAGGCTCAGGATGAATTGCGCGAGCTCGTGCCGGTTGCTCGCAGCGCAGTCGCATCGGGTTCGGCGCGCCCTGCGGAAAGCCTCGAGATCCGCCGTGCACTGCTCGAGATAGACGATGCCCGGACGCGCATCGAAGCCGATCGGGAAGCGGCGCAGGCGCGGTTGACGCGGTATATTGCAGGGGAGGAGCCGGTGGCGCAAGGTCCGGTACCGCCCGCCGATGTCGATCCGATCGAGCTGCGCACTACGCTAGAGAGCAACCCCGGGATCCGTCTGGCGGACACTGCCAAGCAAAGGGCCCGCGCAGCCATCGATCTTGCCCGGGCGGAAAAGAGGCCCGACTTCGGCGTCAATGTCAGCTTCGGACGGCGAAATCCCGATTTCGGGAATGTCGTCTCGGTCATGGGTTCGGTAACATTGCCGATCTTCGCCGGTCGGCGGCAGGAGCCACGCATTGCCGCGGCCGAAGCGCAAGCGGCTGCGGCGCTGGCCGAGCGCGCGGACGAGCTACGCGAACTTGAAGCCCAGTTCGCGGCCGATCTCGCTGCCTGGCGCAGCGCGGCGCGCCAATGGCAGCGTGCCCGCGAGGAACTATTGCCCCTCGCTCGTGACAGGGCAGACCTTGAAATGGCGAGTTTTGCTGCAGGTCGCGCCGATCTGATCGACGTCATCGAGGCCCGGACAGCCTTGGCTCTACTCGAACTGGAAATCCTCGAACGCGAAGAAGCGACGGTCGAAGCCGCCGCGACTTTGCGACTTACCTACCGGGAGCACATGCAATGAAAGCCGCCTGGCAAAAACTCACCCCTCGCCAAAAGTCCTACACGCTTGCAGCCGGCATAGTACTTGTGAGCCTCGGCGCCGGCTACGGCATCGCCCAGCTTGGGGAAGGTTCCTCCGGTGCTTCGACCGGAGACAGCGCCGCAGCGGGAGCAGGCTGCGAGGAAGTGCTCTACTGGTACGATCCGATGGTGCCTGATCAGCGCTTCGACGAGCCGGGCAAGTCGCCTTTCATGGACATGCAACTGGTCCCGAAATGCGCCGGTGGAGACAGTGCCGGAGCGGGGGGCGTCAGCATCGATCCGCAGCTCGTGCAGAATTTCGGCATTCGAACGGCCGAAGCGGAAATGGGCGTGCTCGAACCCGAGACGAACGTCACCGGCACACTCGCTTACAATGCCCGGGAGGTGTCGATCGTGCAGCCCCGCGCCAGCGGCTTCGTGCAACGAACCTATGGCCATGCGCCCGATGACATCATTAGACAGGGTACCCCTTTGGTGGATTTGCTGATTCCCGAATGGGGCGGCGCGCAGCAGGAATATCTGGCGGTCGCCGCGACCGGCGATGAAGCGCTTACTCGCGCGGCGCGCGAACGGTTGCGGCTTCTTGGAATGCCTGATGGCGTAATCTCGTCGGTCGCGCGCAGTGGTCGCCCACGTTCCACCCTGACGATTACGGCGCCTTCTTCGGGCGCAGTTACCATGCTCGGTGTGCGACCGGGAATGAGCGTGAGCGCGGGCCAGACCTTGGCCGAAATCACTGGACTCAATCCGATCTGGCTGGAAGCGGCGCTTCCCGAAATCCTTGCCGCCGACGTACGGGTTGGCCAGCCCGTAAGCGCGACTTTAACTGCTTATCCGGGGGAACGTTTCGCGGGGCGGATTACTGCGATATTGCCCAGCGCACAGGAGGCCAGTCGAACGCTCACCGTTAGGGCCGAACTGCGCAATCCCAACCTTCGACTGCGTCCTGGCATGTTCGCACAGGTTTCGCTTTCTCCGGCTCGCCGCGAAGCGGTGTTAATTCCTTCCGAAGCAATTATCCGCACTGGCGAACGCACGATCGTGATGCTGGCGCAGGACGAGGGTGGCTATCGCCCTGCCGAGGTGCAGATTGGCCGTGAAGCGGGCGGTCGGACCGAGATACTCGCGGGCCTCGCGCCGGGCGAGGAAGTAGTCACATCGGGCCAGTTCCTGCTTGATTCCGAAGCCAGTCTCGCGGGGCTCGATGTCCGCGGCATCGACGAAGTGCCGACGGCCGCGGGTGCAAGCGAAACGCAGGACGATGCTGACGAGCCGCGCACCTACCGGGCAAGCGGCACTATCGAGCGTATAACTGCCCGCAATATCACCTTGCGGCACGGGCCCGTTGCCGCGCTCGAATGGCCGGCGATGACAATGACGTTCGCGACCGAGGGGGCAGCGCAGGTGCGCGGCTTCAAGCGCGGCGACCGCGTCTCGTTCCAGTTCGTACAGGGAACGGACGGCCCACGCCTCACCGGCATCAGGAAGGCAGGCGACCAATGATCGCGCGCATAATAGAAAGCTCGATCGCCAATCGCATGTTCATCGTATTGGCTTCGATCGCCATCGCGCTCGCGGGGTTCTGGGCCGTGCGGACCACGCCTGTGGATGCACTGCCTGACCTATCCGACGTTCAGGTGGTTATTCGCTCAAATTATCCCGGTCAGGCGCCCCGGCTCGTCGAGGATCAGGTCACTTATCCGCTGGCGACGACGATGCTCTCCGTACCCGGAGCCAAGACCGTGCGCGGATACTCGTTCTTTGGTGACAGCTATGTCTATGTCATTTTCGAGGACGGGACTGACCTTTACTGGGCGCGTTCGCGCGTGCTCGAATATCTCAACCAAGTGCAAGGGCAGCTTCCCGCAGGCGTGGAGAGCAGCCTCGGCCCCGACGCCACAGGTGTAGGCTGGATCTACGAATACGCGCTCGTCGACCGAACCGGTGGCAACGATCTGGCGGGTCTACGGAGTCTGCAGGACTGGTTCCTGCGCTACGAGCTCAAGACCATTCCCGGCATTGCCGAAGTCGCCAGTATCGGCGGTATGGTCAAGCAGTATCAGATTGTCCTGCAACCCTATCGGATGGCATCGCTCGGTGTGACGCATGCCGACGTCGTGCAGGCGGTTCGGGCTTCCAACCAGGAAGCGGGCGGCTCGATCGTCGAGATGGGCGAAGCCGAATATATGGTGCGCTCATCCGGCTATCTTGGCAGCCTCGATGATTTTCGGGCGATCCCCTTGCAAGTCGCAAGTGGAGGAGTCCCGGTGACGTTGGGCGACGTAGCGACCATCCAGATCGGACCCGAGCTGAGGCGCGGGATAGCGGAGCTCAACGGTCAGGGCGAGGTCGCCGGCGGGGTGGTGATCTTGCGTCAAGGGGCCGACGCGCGATCCGCAATCACCGCGGTCGAGGCGAAGCTCGAACAGCTTCAGCAAAGCCTGCCCGACGGCGTGGAGATCGTTACCACGTATGACCGCTCGCAACTGATCGATGCGTCGGTCAAGAATCTCACCACCAAGCTGGCCGAGGAGTTCATAGTCGTAGGCCTGATATGCGCCTTGTTCCTGTGGCATGTACGTTCGGCGCTGGTTGCCATCGTTACATTACCGCTGGGTGTGCTCGCCGCTTTCGTGGTCATGCGCTTTCAAGGGGTCAACGCCAACATCATGTCGCTTGGAGGCATTGCCATCGCGATCGGCGCGATGGTCGATGCCGCGATCGTCATGATCGAGAATGCTCACAAGCATATTGAGCGCTGGACGCATGAAAACCCCGACAGCGTGCTGGCGGGCGACGAACGCTGGCGGGTCATCGGGGATGCAGCGAAGGAGGTTGGCCCGGCGCTGTTCTACAGCCTGCTGATCATCACCTTGTCCTTCATTCCCGTGTTCACCCTCCAGGCGCAGGAGGGCAGGCTGTTTGCGCCGCTCGCCTTCACCAAGACCTATGCCATGGCCGGTGCAGCAATCCTTTCGATTACGCTGGTCCCTGTGTTGATGGGCTGGATGATCCGCGGCAAGATTCCGCCCGAAGACAAGAACATCCTGAACCGGGGCCTGACCCGCGCCTATCGTCCGGGTCTGGACTGGGTAATGCGCCGGCCGAAGGCAACGCTGGTCATTGCGGCGCTGGTCTTCGCGACGACACTCGTCCCCTTTACCCGGCTTGGTGGCGAGTTTCTTCCGCCGCTCGACGAGGGTGATCTGCTCTACATGCCCAGTGCGCTTCCAGGCCTGTCTCCCGGGCAGGCTTCTGCGCTCCTCCAGCGGACCGACCGCTTGATCAAATCAGTGCCTGAAGTCGAAACGGTATTCGGCAAGGCGGGCCGTGCCGACACGGCGACTGATCCAGCGCCATTGACGATGTTCGAAACCACCATCCAGTTCAAACCGCGCGACGAATGGCGTGAAGGTATGACACCCGACATGCTGGTCGAGGAACTCGACCGCGTGGTACAGGTGCCGGGTCTGGCCAATGTGTGGGTGCCACCGATCCGCAACCGGATCGACATGCTCGCGACCGGGATCAAGAGCCCGATCGGGGTCAAGGTTTCGGGTGAGGATCTTAGCGATATCGACCGGGTGGCGCAGGCTATAGAACAGGTCGGGAAGCAGGTGCCGGGCGTGAGCTCAGCCCTGGCCGAACGATTGTCGGGCGGGCGCTATGTCGACGTTGATATCGATCGCTTGGCTGCTGCCCGATACGGCCTCAACATCGACGACGTTCAAATGATCGTATCTGGCGCGATCGGCGGCGCCAATGTCGCACGCACGGTCGAAGGGCTGGCACGTTATCCGATCAATGTGCGTTATCCGCGCGAAATCCGCGACAGCGTGGGCGAACTCAGAGCGCTTCCTCTCCTGACACCGTCAGGGCAGCAGATCACGCTGGGTAGCGTAGCGCAAATTAGCGTAAGTAGCGGGCCGCCCATGCTCAAAAGCGAGCAGGGTCGACCGACGAGCTATGTCTATATCGATGTTCGCGGACGAGATCTCACTTCGGTCGTCAGCGATCTGCAGGAGGCGATCGCGGCAGAAGTCGATCTTCCGGCGGGCGTCAGCATATCCTACGCTGGGCAGTTCGAATATCTTACTCGCGCTGCCGAGCGTATGAAGATCGTTATCCCGGCGACGCTCGCGATCATTTTCCTGCTGCTCTATCTGATCTTCCGCCGCTTCGATGAGGCGCTGCTGATCATGGGTACATTGCCTTTCGCGCTGACCGGCGGGTTCTGGCTTCTGTATATGCTCGGCTACAACCAGTCGGTCGCGACTGCTGTCGGTTTTATCGCTCTTGCCGGTGTTTCGGCAGAGTTCGGCGTGGTCATGCTGATCTACCTGAAAGCGGCGCTGGAGGAACGCCCTCCCAACCCTTCGGAAGATGAGGTTGATCAGGCGATCCGCGAAGGCGCGTTGTTGCGCGTGCGGCCCAAGGCGATGACCGTAGCGGTCATTCTTGCCGGACTGTTTCCGATCCTGATCGGCACCGGCGCCGGGTCCGAGGTGATGAGCCGTATCGCGGCCCCGATGATTGGCGGGATGATCACTGCTCCCCTGCTCTCGATGTTCGTACTTCCCGCTGCATATCTGTTGATGCGGCGCCCCCGGACCAAACGGTCCAAACCCTCTGAAGGAGAAGAAGAATGCGTATTACAACCCTCGTGACCCTATTGGCAGCGCCGCTGGCACTCGCTGCCTGCGATTCCGGCGACAATACCGAAGCGATGGACGAAATGCCGATGGCGGACGGGCAGATGGCAGATGACCAGATGTCTATGGACGATGGCGACATGGCGATGATGGGATCGGACGGCGCGATGCAGACCGCCAGCGCCGAAGGAACCGTCACCGCCATCGACGCCGACGCGGGAACGATCACCGTCGACCACGGCGCTGTCCCCGAGATTGAATGGCCCGCCATGACGATGGGGTTCGAAGCCGACGAACAGCTGCGTCAGGACGTGGCGGTTGGTGACGCGATCTCGTTCGAATTCACTACCGGTGAAGGCGGCAACACGATCACTTCGATCACCAAGAAGTAATTTGCGAGCCGGCCCCGGACCGTATCCCCGGGGCCGGTATGATAGGAGAAGTACGATGATGAACGGTGACATGCCAGCAGCCATGATGGGGATCATGGGTCTGTTCTGCTTATTGCTGACCATCCTTCTTGTGTTGGGCATCGCTGCGCTGATTAAATATCTCCGGAGCAAGTGAAATGGACCAGTGGGCGAACGCATCCAGCCTAAACCGACGTGCCTTGCTGGGACGGGCCGGCACAGCGGCTGCGGGCCTCATGGCTCTTCCCTTGTCTGCGTGCGAAGCGCGAAGTTCGCTGCTTGGTGCCGATGGGGCCGGAGCCAATTCGCTCGCCATTCCCAAGCTCGATCAGGGAATTGTCGAACAAGGCGAACGGGTCTTTCGACTGTCGATATCCGCAGGGCAGAAGGAATTCGTTCCCGGGGTCGTTTCGCCTACGATCGGTGTAAACGCGCCTTATCTCGGTCCGACATTGGAGATGCGCCGCGGCGAGCGCGTCCGGTTGCATGTCGACAACGGCCTGGACGAAGGAGCAACGGTTCATTGGCACGGGTTCGAACTTCCCGCCGCTGCGGACGGCGGGCCGCACCAGCTGATCCGCCCCGGCGCCCGCTGGAGCCCATCTTTCGAAGTTCGCCAGCGTGCCTCTCTCTATTGGTATCATTCGCACCTGCATCGCGGCACGGGACCGCAGGTCTATGCTGGTCTTGCCGCTCCGATCTATGTCCGTGATGATGAAGAGGGCGCGCTGGATCTGCCGAGCGAATACGGCGTGGATGATATTCCGCTTATTGTTCAGGACCGCTTGCTCGATAGCTCTGGCAAGCTCCTCTATCCGCAGAACATGCATGCGCAGATGATGGGCGTGCGCGGGGATCGTATCTACGTCAACGGCACGCATAACGCTGTGTTCGATGCACGCACTGGCTTGTTGCGTTTGCGCATCCTCAACGGATCGAACGCACGCTTCTATGATTTCTCGCTGTCCGGTGGTCAGACCATGCAGCTCATCGCCAGTGATGGTGGCTTGCTGGATCGTCCGCATGCGGTCCGCTCGCTCAGGCTCGCTCCGGGTGAGCGTGCGCAGATCCTCGTCGATCTTGCCGAGGGGCGCCCACTCAGTCTTGTGGCGACCAGTCCTGACAATTCGATGGGCATGATGGGCAACGGCGGCGGTATGATGGGCGGCGGCATGATGGGCCGACGCCGCGACGATACCGAGATGGACGAGCCGTTCCGCGTCCTCGATATCAGACCCTCTGACTCCTCGCCGCGAAGGAACCTGCCGTCGCAGCTTGCTGCGCTACCAGCATTCGACCCTTCACTTGCAGTACGAACCCGGCGGTTTGTGCTCGATATGGGAATGATGGGCGGCGGGATGTCTATCAATGGTGCCAGCATGGACATGAATGTCATCAACGAGCGGGTGCCCGTCGGTCAGTGGGAAATCTGGGAAATCGCCAATGTTTCGATGATGGCGCATCCCTTTCATATTCATAACGCGCAGTTCCGCGTGATCGACCGCAACGGCCGCACTCCGCCGCCATTGGAGACTGGTTACAAGGATACGGTCATCGTCGACCCGCGGGAGCAAGTGCGCCTGCTATTACGGTTCGAGGAACACACGGACCCGGGTCTGCCATATATGTACCACTGCCACATTCTCGAGCATGAGGATGCCGGAATGATGGGGCAGTTCGTCGTGGTGAAAAGCTAGGAAGGGCTGGTCATGAGCAAGAAAGAAAGCGTTATTGAAGGCACAGCGATCGATCCGGTCTGCGGAATGAGCGTTACAATCGAAGGCGCCAACTACATGGCCTGCTACGAGGGCTCTGAGCATTATTTCTGCTCGTCGCGCTGTCTCGACAAATTCGAGATTGATCCGGAGCTTTATCTCTCAGGAGCGCATCTCGACGCGGTGGAGGACGTGCCGGAGGGTACGATTTTCACCTGCCCGATGCATCCCGAGATACGTCAACCGGGGCCCGGGTCTTGCCCGATCTGCGGCATGGCGCTCGAGCCTGAAACCGTCAGTCTCGACGACGGGCCTGATCCCGAGCTTGTCGATATGCGTCGCCGCTTCTGGTGGAGTGCGCTCTTCACCATACCGCTGTTTGCGTATGCAATGGGCGATCTCATCCCAGGGATTAGTTTCGAACGTCTGATCGAGCCAGTCTGGGCGCAATGGGCTCAGTTGCTATTGGCGGCACCCGTTGTCCTGTGGGGCGGCTGGCCGTTCTTCGTTCGCGCCATCCAATCCGTGAAAACCCGCAATCTGAACATGTTTACGCTGATCGGGTTCGGCGTGGCGATCGCCTATTTCTTCAGCGTTGTAGCGACGGTAGCACCGGACATTTTTCCTGCAGCGTTCCGCGACCAATCAGGGCGCGTCGGCGTCTACTTTGAGGCTGCCGCGGTTATTACCACGCTCGTCCTCCTTGGCCAGGTGTTGGAGTTGAAAGCGCGTGGTTCGACTTCAAGTGCCCTTAGAGCGCTTCTTGAGCTTGCCCCGCCCAGCGCCGTCAAGATCTTTGGTGAGGGCGATGAACGCGAAGTTCCTCTCGATGAGCTGACAACAGGGGATCGCTTGCGCGTGCGGCCAGGCGACAAGGTTCCGGTTGATGGCGAAATCGAGGAAGGATCGAGTGCGATAGACGAATCCATGATCAGCGGCGAACCGCTGCCCGTGGCAAAATTCGCTGGCGACACGGTTATCGGTGGCACTGTGAACCAGACCGGCGGCTTCATTATGCAGGCTATCAATGTCGGCAAGGACACGATGCTGTCCAAAATCGTGCAGATGGTTGCCGAAGCACAGCGTAGCCGGGCGCCGATACAGCGTTTGGCCGATCAAGTAACCGCATGGTTCGTACCTGCAGTCGTCGTTATCGCAATCGCCAGTTTTATCGTCTGGTCGATTTGGGGTCCTGCCCCAGCACTCGCCTATGCACTCGTCAATGCCATCGCGGTCCTGATTATCGCTTGTCCATGCGCTCTCGGCCTCGCTACGCCGATGTCGATCATGACCGGCACCGGCAAGGGCGCGCAGCACGGCATTTTGATCCGTAATGCCGAGGCGTTGGAAACGCTGGAAAAGATCGACACGCTGGTAGTCGACAAGACCGGGACGCTGACGATGGGTAAACCCGACCTGGTGGCCGTTCATCCGGTTGAAGGCATCGATGAAACCGAGTTCCTTGCCGCGGTCGCGGGCGTCGAGATGGGCAGCGAACATCCGCTTGCTCACGCAATCGTCGAGGGCGCGCGGGCGCGCGGGGTGTCGCCGGCCAGCGCAACGAACCTGGCTTCTACCACGGGGGAAGGCGTCGAGGCGACTGTTAGTGCCCGCCGCGTTGCAATCGGCAACGAGAAGATGATGCGGCGTGTTGGGGTCGAAGACGAGACCTGGCTTGGCTCGGCGGAAAGCGGTCGCTCTCAGGGGCAAACGGTGATGTTCGTGGCGTTCGACGGGCGGCCCGCCGGTCGCATCGCCGTGGCCGATCCGATCAAGCCGACAAGCGCCAACGCCATCGCCGCATTACATGCGCGCAACATTCGCGTGGTCATGCTGACAGGCGACAGCCGGGGAACTGCTGAAGCAGTCGCGCGGGAAATGGGCATCGACGAAGTGCACGCCAATGTCTCGCCCGAAGACAAGCATCGCGAGGTCGAGAGGCTGAAGTCCGACGGACGCCGTGTTGCGATGGCCGGCGACGGGATCAACGATGCGCCTGCGCTGGCGGCTGCCGATGTCGGCATCGCCATGGGCACCGGCACCGACGTGGCGATCGAGAGCGCCGGCGTCACGCTGGTGCGCGGCGATCTGACCGGCGTGGTGCAGGCGATTGTCCTGTCGCGCGCGACCATGCGCAATATCCGACAGAACCTGTTCTTTGCCTTCGCCTACAACACGCTGGGCATTCCGGTTGCCGCAGGTGTGTTGTTTCCCTTTACCGGCTTGCTGCTGAACCCGATGATCGCTGCGGCAGCGATGAGCCTGTCATCGGTTTCGGTGATCGGGAATGCTCTGCGGTTGCGGGGCTTGAAGCTTCCGGTTCTTGGGGGCCAAGGAGTAGACAGAGCTTAAACCATTGGATCGGCCTCGCTGGGGACGGGCTATGCACGTGGCTGCTCTCGGGCAATCAATTGAAACAAACCCATGCTTAGTCTTTTCAGCCTTGGGGGTGGAAACCGACCTGGCGACGAATTGTTGGAAGAATGGAATCTCGCAAGCCGGCCTTGACCTTCCAACGATGGTAAGCACTAGGTTTGCAGAACCCGACGATTCGATGCGGCGGTCACGTCTCCCAAAGTTCCTTAGGCGGATGCGGCTTCCCATCGAACGGAACGCCAAACCTTTGGAGAAACAGATGAAAACCAGCGAAATAATGACTAGCGATCCGGCATGCTGCAAGGAAGACCAAAGCCTTCAGGACGCTGCCAGGCTCATGGTCGACAATGATTGTGGGCAAATTCCGGTCGTCGACGATGATGGTGGTCTTGTCGGTGTGATCACCGATCGCGACGTGTGTTGCCGGGCTGTGGGCGAGGGAATGTCGGCGGAGACACGCGTCGGAGACGTGATGACCCGGTCGGTCGTGAGCGTTACCCCCGATACCTCTCTGGAAGACTGTCTGGCGTCCATGGAAAAAAACCAGGTTCGCCGTGTCCCGGTTATCGACGATGACGGGAAATGCTGCGGCATGGTTTCGCAAGCCGATGTCGCCCGTACCGGTAACGATGCAAAGACGGCCGAGCTCGTGCAGGAAGTTTCCCAATCACGCGCAGATGGGAAATCCTCCGGCTGTTGTTAGGGCGACGATATACAGCAGCCGCTCTTTGAAAGGGGGCGGCTGCCGTCTGCTTCGTACGGAAGTGGAACATCTTCCGGCTATTAAATCGAGGGCACTCCCATGGACAGGCGTATCGTTCTGATTACTGGCGCGAACGGATATATTGGCCGCGCGCTGACGCAGCGCCTTGGCAGCGCATATCGCGTCATTGGTCTCGACCGGTCTCCCGTCGAGGACAATCCCGATCTCACAGCCTCCTATTCCATGGATCTCGGCGATGACGCGTCCGTGGCTGCTGCCCTCGAAAAGGTCAGGGGCGATTTCGGAAACGAGCTTGCTGCCTGTATCCATCTGGCCGCCTATTTCGATATCACCGGCGAGCCCAATCCTCTCTACGAGAAGGTCAACGTTGAGGGTTCACGCCGACTGATCACGGCGCTGCAGGCCTTCGACATCGAACAGTTCATCTATGCAAGCTCAATGCTTGTACACGAGCCCAAACCGCTGCCGGGCGTACGTATCGACGAATCGAGCCCGCTCGGACCAACCTGGCCTTACCCCCAGTCGAAAGCCGATGCGGAACAGGTACTGCGCGAGAACCGTGGCGACATTCCGGTTGTATTCCTGCGGTTTGCCGGGGTCTACGACGACGAGGGGCATTCCGCCTTTCTCGCCGAGCAGATTGCCGGCGTGTATGAGCACCGCGTGTCGGCGCATCTGTATCCGGGCATGTTGTGCGCTGCGCAGTCGGCACTGCATCTTGAAGATCTGACCAAGGCGGTCGAGCAGACTATCGCGCGTCGCGCTGACCTCGAGGGCGAGACGCCGATACTTGTCGGCGAGCCCGAAACGCTGGGCTACGCCGAGATTCAGGACATCGTCCATTGCCGGATCCACGGCGAGGAATGGACGACAGTGCGCATTCCAAAGAGCGTGGCGAAACTGGGCACGTGGATCGAGGAAGAAGTCCTTGGCCATGACGGATTCATCAAGCAATGGATGGTCGATGATGCCAATGCTCACTACATCCTTGATATCTCCCGTGCCCGGAACCTGTTGGGGTGGGAGCCAGAACATTCGCTCCGCGACACGCTTCCGACCATCATCGACGCGTTGAAAGCCGACCCGCAGGACTGGTACGAAACGAATAAGCTGAACACGTCCCGCGTGGCTTGGCATCCAAAGAGTTCGGATGCAGGGAAGACCGAACCGGCGCGGCCCCAATCGCATGACACCGATATGGCTCATGATGGGCACCAGATGGACGGCGACATGCACGACATGGACGGCCCCCAGCGTGGTACCCGCTGGACGCAGTTTGCTGTCATCGGGCTCGGCCTGTGGCTCGCTGCAAGTCCGGGTGTCTATGACGTCGTATCCGCCGATACTGCCCGTGCGTCGGTCGTAGCGGTCACTCTGGAGCGGGGTTTGCCATCGATCGAATGGCGGGCCAACGCTCTTGCCCTAAGCGATATGCTGAGCGGGATCGTATTGATGATCTTCGGCGCGATGTCGCTTTCGAAGCGCACCGCCTGGTTCGGACAGTGGGCGACAGCCTTCATCGGCATCTGGCTGCTTTTCGCGCCCTTGTTCTTCTGGAGTCCGAGCGCGGCCCAATATCTGACCAATCTGCTTGTCGGTACACTGGCGATCGCATTTTCGGTGCTGGTGCCAATGATGCCCGGCATGAGCATGGAAGGGATGATGGACAAGAAGTCCATCCCGCCCGGGTGGACCTACAGTCCCTCGACAGATGCCCAGCGATTCCCGATTGTTGCGATGGGCATTATCGGCCTGTTGATATCGCGCATGCTCACCTCCTACCAGCTTGGCCATATCGATGTGGCGTGGGAACCGTTTTTTTCCGGATCGCTCGCCGATCCCAAGAACGGGACCGAGGAAATCATCACTTCGGATGTATCCAAGGCCTGGCCGATCCCGGATGCCGGGCTTGGCGCGGTCAGCTATGTGCTCGAAATCCTGATGGCGGTCATGGGAACCCGCGCGCGCTGGCGCACGATGCCGTGGATGGTCACCTTTTTCGGCATTCTGGTCATTCCGCTGGGCGTGGTCAGTATCTACTTCGTGATCATTCAGCCGATCATGATCGGAACGTGGAGTACGCCGGCTCTGATCGCTGCCCTTGCGATGCTCATCATGATCCCGTTCTCGCTCGATGAGGTCATCGCCATGGGACAGTATCTCTACTGGTCGAAAAAGGAAGGCAAACCGCTTATCCGAACCTTCTTCAAGGGCGGCGCAGTGTCACACGGCGAAATCGACGATACCGACTATATGACCGATGCGCGCTCGATCTGGAACAACACGGTGCGCGGCGTGACCTTCCCCTGGACCCTGATGGCCAGCACGGCTCTGGGAGCCTGGCTGATGCTGACAAGGATCACGCTTGGCAGCGAGGGCGCGATGGCTAACAGCGATCACGTGGTGGGTGCTTTGGTGATTACGGTGGCAATCATCGCGACTGCGGAAGTCGCGCGCGCCCTCCGCTTCATCAATGCTGCATTCGGTGCCTGGCTTGTCGCGGCGCCATTCCTCCTTGCGGGGGCGTCGTCTGCCGGAACGGTGGCGTCGGTTGTGGCCGGCCTGCTCTTGATCGGACTGAGCCTGCCTCAAGGCAAGCGTAGCGGTGAGCATTATGCTGGCTGGGATCGGTTTGTCGTATGACCGGTTGACCCGAGCAAAGCGGATCTGGTGCCCATCTTTGAGGAACAGGATGAAGACGAGGTCGGACCCGCATTCTTCTCAGAGCATCGCTAGTAATGAGCCCTGAGTTCCCACAAGATAAATAGGAGTATCTACATGACCCTTTCAATTGGCTCGACAGCCCCCGACTTCACAGCTCAGACCACACAAGGCAGCATTCACTTCCATCATTGGATGGGTGACAGCTGGGCAATCCTCTTTTCCCATCCCAAGGCATTTACACCGGTTTGCACGACCGAGCTTGGTTACATGGCCGGGCTCGGCGAGGAATTTGCCAAACGCGGCACTAAGATTATCGGCCTGTCGGTCGACAGCAGCCAGGATAATCGCGATTGGCTTCCCGATATCGAGGAGGTGAGCGGAAATAAGGTCGACTATCCCGTGGTCGGCGACAGCGACCTTCAGGTCGCCAAGCTTTATAACATGCTGCCGGCCGACGAAACGGGCAATGCGGAGGGGCGAACCGCAGCCGACAATGCCACCGTCCGCGCTGTCTATATCATCGACCCAGACAAGAAAATTCGTGCCATGCTGCTTTATCCGATGAGCAGCGGGCGGAATTTCGATGAAGTGCTCCGGCTGCTGGATTCGGTTCAGCTCACCGAACGCAAGGGCGTCGCGACGCCGGTCAATTGGCAAAAAGGTGATGACGTGATCATCCCGCCTTCCTTGTCGGACGAGGATGCGAAAGCAAAATACCCTGCTGGCTGGGACGAAAAGAAACCGTATTTGCGCGTGATCCCAGAACCGCTCGACTGATTGAGCGAGCAGGTGACCGGCGATTGAGTGTTGGCGAGAATGCAGCATGCTCATGCTAAGTTTTGCGTGCGTCGCCACATCTACGAGTGGATCTATCCGTTCGAATTATGGATTTGCAAAAAACGTGAACGCTCAGGTGCAGCGAACAACCAAATCCGTTCCCGGCCGGATTGCTCCTCGTTAATAGAATGGCGGCCCCGTCTCCCCCCGAGCCCTGCGGGTCGCAGGTGTCCCGGGGCCGTTCAGGAACCCCGCGCTTGACCCAACCCTGGGCGCGGGGTTCCGTCTTTCTGGTACAATGGGTGTTGGGCGCAGCTATGCTGGCCAAAGGACTGCGGTGTCCAGCAACCTAGGACACCAGGGCTGCGTAATGCGGGCTTCAGGAGCTGCCAGAAAGTTGGGACGCAATTGACCTCGACCTTCAATTGGTTGAAGGCTATGCCACATTCGCGAAATACGAAGAACCCTTGCTTGGAAAGCCTCTGGTCGAAAGAGTACTATGGCAGATCTATTTAAAGATCACATGTGGTTAAGGGCCGCCCGTGGCGACTAGTCGTTCCATGGCTAAACAGATTAATGCTGTCGAGACATTTCCTTTGAATGAAGGCAAGACCGCCTTTGTGAGTGTCATAAGCAGTTCGGCTGCTGTTTTGGCAGCTTGCTCTTGCTGCATTCTACCGTTGGTGCTGGCCGCTGCCGGATTAAGTGCGAGCTTGAGCAGTATTTTGACGCCTCTGGGCTCGCTTCACTGGCCAATGACCGCCCTTTCGATGATTGCGGTGGCGGCTAGTTGGCTCATTTTTCTACGGAAATATCGGCGCAAATGTCATTGCGATTCCCAAGCCGCACATAAATGGTTCTTGAACCCTCAGATAATTATGCTCCTAGTTGCAACTGCGTTGACCTTCATCGCTGCCGCTTGGGGCTTGTTCGAGCCAACTCTTATGAAAGCATTTATGTAGTCTCATGCTCTGAGAGAACGCCACTCGCATGTATGCTCCGTTTGATGCGATAGCTGAAGCCAGCGTAGAGATTCGATGGGCCATTGCGCAACGATGGTTCCAGACGCTTTTCGGCCTGCCATGTCATGCAGGCTGATGCTGCCTGGCAAGGTTTGAGGGGAAGCGTTTCCGTTATCGAGCGGATCCAAGGCGATCTTGATTTCGACGGATTTGGAAAAACTCATCGATCCCGAAGCATAGCAGTTCGATTTGCCATCCAGACATGGTTCTGGTGATCGTCTCCCAGTTCGATCAAATGATGGGTGCGCGCGGATAGCGCGCAATAACCGGCGCAGGCTTTCGTGCGATCTATGGCAGGCCAACCTATCCCTGCGGCGACTTCCCGCCGAGCTCATGCAATTGCTCAACCGCTTCTTCGACGCAATCTCCGCATTTCAGATTGGCAGGCACGGCCACGTCGATCTTCTTGGGATAGGGCAGGTCAAGATCGGCCATGATTTGCTGGAATTCGGCAAGCGAAACATCGTCATTCAAGCGGGGATTGCGTGTGCGTTCCTGCATGATCGTCGAAACGCGGCGACCAGAATAATCATGAGCTGGATAGACCAGCGTGTCTTCCGGGAGGGCGAACAGCTTTTCGCGGACAGACCTGTAAAGGGTTTCGGAATCGCCGTTCTGGAAATCGGTGCGGCCGCAGCCATCGATCAGCAGCGCGTCACCTGAGAAGATCTGCCTATGCCCGCCCTGCTCTATCAGATAGCAGTGATGCTTGTCAGTGTGGCCGGGTGTAAACAGCGCGCGGATGGTCAGGTCGCCTACCGCTAGGGGCGCCTCTTCGCTCACTTCCACATCCGCACATGAGATATTGTCATCGACAGGGTAAGCTACCTTGCACCCTGTCAGACTGCGCAGTCGGCATGCACCCGTGATGTGGTCAGCGTGGATATGCGTGTCGAGCGTGAAGGACAGGTTGAGACCCAATGCAGCGACGGCTTTCAGATCCCTGTCGTACGTCTCGATGACGGGGTCGAGCAGAACCGCCTCACCCGTGTTCTCGCATCCGATCAGATAGGTATAGGTAGAGGACTCCCGCTCGATAAGCTGTCTGAAAATCACGCTTGGGCCTCACTTTCTACGAGCATTGGCGATAGCTCGGCTTCGCTGATGTCCAAGCCCGATTCCCGCCCGCGATCCGCAGCGGCGGATGCACCGCAATTGTGCTGATGCGCCCACGATACAAGCGCCATCAAGCTGGCCCGGCGGCCACTTGCACAGTGAATGGCCACGGGACCGGGAAGCTGTTCGAGCCGAACTGCAAGACCCTTCGCCTTCGCCGCCGTCAGATCGGGCGGCGAGACGGGATAGTGAAGATATTCGAGGCCAGCTTCGCGCACTTCTTCCGCTTCGGTCTGCGGGCTAAGCTTTTCCCCTTGCTCGCCTGCCTGTCTGAGATTGACGACAGTCTTGAAGCCAGCCTCTGCAAGATTTTGCATGTCGTGCGCTTCAGGCGGAAAATTCAGTACTGAAAGGTCATTGTCAATCTTGACGCGATCCATGGTGGCTCTCCTCTGAGCGTTTTAGTCATATCTTTCGAACCTATGCCTCGCAGCCGGGTTCCGCTTACAATCAACTCCGCACAATCAGCTCATACAAACCGATCACGAGGACAGCGCCGACGAGTGCTCCGATCACCGACAGCACATGTGGCAGCCGCAGGGCAAAAAATGCATCGTCAATCCATGATGTGAACTTGAGCGCGAGAGGCTTGTGCTGCGGCTTAACGACTACTTCAGGCTCGAAGATTTTCGCCGCGCGGCGACCGCTTTCGACCGCTCCCTCGATGCTCCAGATATCCGCCTCGGTGTCCGTATGGGCACCCGCCAGGACGAGGTTTGGTATCGATGTCGCCTGACAGGGCCGATGGTCGCGGGTGTTCGTGGTGGTCACCCATTTGGGCTGCTCTGGCCTGATGCCGGAAGGGTCGAATTCCCATTCGTCCCAGACTTCGGTCTTGAGGATTGCAAACTCCTCCATTCCGCGACCGCCATTCGTCCTTCGAATCATTCCGTCCAGCACTTCCGATGCGCGTATCTGGGCGAGAACTTCGTCGATAAATTCGCTTTTGGTACAATTGCGAAGCGGCTTGCCGTGGATTATTCCCGGAACGGTCGCAACGCATGCGGTACACGTCCAGAGCGATTGCACCTCCTCGCCTAGATCGATGTGGGAAGGCCACGATTGCTCATTTGCGAACAGCGTGATGTTGAAGGGAGAATCAGTCAGCGCGATCGCGGTGCGTTCGCGCGGCCAGGCCATGCGTTCAGCGAAGGCGATACGAAAGGAAACCTGAGTGTGCGGGCCGTCCTCGATTAGCGGCCTCAGTTTCGCCAACTGGGGGTCAACCAACAAAGCGGGCGTTCGCTCTACGATTTCGGCAGACGAGAACGGAGTGCTGGCCAAGACGTATATATCCGCACGCACTCCATTGCCTGAAGATAGGCTTGCGCCGGTGATCCGCGCTCCATCAAACTGAAGCGCTTCGAGGGGTGCCCGCCAGTGAAACGCTACGCCGCTTTCTTCCAGATGCTCGACCCAATTGTCGAACCACACTTCATTGCTCGGCCCCTTGAGGAGCGACCATCCCCCCATCGATCGGTGTTCCCAGGCCGCGCCGTTTTCATCGGCGGGATGCTTGTGCGCAGGACCCGACCTGATGTTGCGCCCGAAAAATAGACCGACATGGTGCAGGGACGCGTAAGGCCAATCTGCACCGATCCACGGCCCGAACAGAGCCTTCCAAGTTTTATGACCTGTCAAGGTCATGCGTGGCTGCCAGTAGGCTGCCGCATTCGTCTGAGCATACCGGTGTTTTGACCGCTTGTTAACGGACCAGGCCTTGAGGATGCCCCAGGCGAGAGAAACCTTGTCTGATAGCGACATGCGAAATGCGCCCGGCTTTTCAAAGAAAGCGGCTATTTTCTGGTCGTCATTAAACCTGTTCGGGACAACCGCATATTCCATCGGCCTCGACAGAACGCGGTCATACAGTGATGCCTCGTCATCAAAGGGTATCTGGCGAAGAACGTCGAAGGTGTTGTGATACCAAGGACCAAAGCCATGCCACGAATATTCGGTCGGCAAGTTGTCGGTTTCACGGCGGGTACTGCGAAAAAAACCACCGGCGGTGTCGTTGCGTTCGTACACCGACACCTCGTATCCGCGCCGGACAAACTCATGAGCTGCTGTCAGGCCGCCAACACCAGCGCCAAAAATTGCTACCTTCCTGGCCATTATATTTTCCCTTTTGCCGGTAAATTTCTTTTTGCGAGCATTAATAGTCTTTGGAAAAGCGGTGGCTGCGTTTGTCTCCTTGTCACTTTTGGATGCTACTGCATGTTGCATGGCCAACAGCCGGGATCCTCTGGCCGATTGCGCTTCGGTTACTGGTGGGCTGTTCAATCCAACTCGAGTTCTACTTTGAGGGCACTCATCTCCTCAAACCGCTCCGCTTCGGGTCGGCCGATTGCGGGCTTCGCCTTCAGCCAGGTTCCCTCGGCTACGAATTCGATGAGGCTTTCAGCAAGGTCGCCGTGGCGGCACCGGAAACAACGTTCTGCCAAGCGCTCGTCCGTTATGATTGCTTCACCCGTATAGGGTTCATCAAGCAGCCAGCCGGGGCGCGCGGAGGTCCAATCGAGGCCGACTTCCTGCTCGAGCATGTCTTCCATGGCTCCCATCTGTTCGAGTATGTTGAACAGGGCGGAGCGCGCGGTGAGCTCAAACCATGCTGGTATGCTCGGCTGGTGTACGACAAACGCAGCCGAGATCACGACAATCCGTGTGATGTCGGTCTCTCGCATGGCCTCCAAAAGATGGCGCGTGCCATCGGTGTAAAGAGGTGGCGGATCTATGGCGGTTGAGGGACTGAACCCGATCCCCAGCGCGGATATCACTGCGCCGCAACCCCGAAGCTGGTCGGCGAAGGAATCCTTGAGCACATCGCACTGGACGTATTCCACCCCTTCTACGCGATCACCTGGCTCGGGTAGATTGTGCTCGAAGGCGCGGACTGCGAGCCCGCCCTGCCGGGCGCGGTGCAAGACTTCGGTTCCGGCTTTGCCGCCGGCTCCGAAGACGGCGATGGGTGACGAAATGCTCATGAGCTCATGTCCGCGGTTTGAAGTTGATTGATCCAATCCGTGCAGCACTAGAATGAGTTTCTGCACGTCCTTGCCGGACAGCGGACACCGGACGTGACCGGTGTCCGCCTATCCGTTTGTCAGGCGGGATCGCCGCTGCAGGTCGTGTAGCCCCAGAATCCGAGCTCGTCTTTGGCTCTTGGGGCCGCGACGATCAGCTCCTGCATCTGCAGTCCGGCAGTGCCCTCGTCGTCTAGCACGCGGATCTGGATACGCAGCTCCCCGCTTGCATAGCTGTCGGGACCGCTCGCGGTGACCGGAATGAGCTTTCCGTTAATCTTGATTGCGCCCCGTCCGTTGCCATCGTAAACGAAAGATGGGAACGCCACTTCGGTCAGCCGGAACTGGCACGAATTTTCCGCGCCGAGCGCAGAAAGGTCAGCATCGGTCATCGTCTCGGGAAGCATCAGGCCGGGACTCAGATTGGCAAGAGCGCTGGCCGCGCTCTCGATCGGGGCCGCGGTTGCAGGCGGGTCCAGCTGCGCTTCACGGTCGTTTCCAGGTGCGGTGTTCGAATTGCAGGCGGCGAGCGGCAGCGCGAGCACTGTCATGTATGCGAACTTGTTCATTGTTGCATCTCCTCTGGCAGGCGTTCTTCGGTCCTTGGGCCGTTCTCCTCGATATCATCGATCAGATATTTCATTTCAGCGATCTCACGGCGCTGCGCGACGATGATTGCCTGCGCGAGTTCGCGCACCCGGGGATCCTTCAGACTGGCGCGCTCGCTGGTCATGATGGCGATCGAGTGGTGCGGGATCATTGCGGCCATGTATTCGGTATCATCGACCGTCGTCTGGCTGCGGACCAGCCACAGCGCCAGGGCCATGGTGATCGCGCCGACACCCAGAATGATGAAGTTCTTAGTCCGGTCCTTGTACATGCCCCACATGAAAAGGAGCATCACGATCATCATCGCGCCGCCCATGACGAACATCATCCAGAAACGCGTTTCGCTCCAGAACAGGTCGTCGGCATCGAAGCTGTTGGTGTACATCAAGAAAAACATGATGACGGTCGAGGTCGAGACCATCGCCATGAAGCGCCAGTAATTGCCGCCCCCTCCCTTGTCCGAATGTGAATCTTGGCTCATTTACCTTCTCCTTCCTTCATCATTTTCCAGAAAAGCTGCGCCGAGCAGCTGATAAGCGCGAACCCGGTCAGGGCTTCGATCCCTGCGATCACCCGCAGGTGATCAGTTGGATAAATGTCGCCCAGTCCGAGTGTCGTCAGATTGATCAGCGAGAAATAGAAATAGTCCATCCAGTTCATGCTGGAGGTTTCGTCGAAACTCCCCAGACCCCATTCGGCGCCCAACCAGAAGCCTACTGCAAACAGGACAGCGACGAGCAGGTGCGAAAACAGCACCAGGAGGGATATGGTGAGCTTTGCCAAGAGATCCTGACGCTCGCTCGCAAGAGAATGACCGACACCCAGGATCGAAAGGTGCGCGTAAATGGCGACCAAAAACAACACGATACCAAGGAGTAAGGCGGCTATGATGTGAACACCTTGATGCTGATCCAGAGGCCCATTGTGCTCATGTGTCTTTCCCGGAGCTTTTGCTGCTATCGCGAGGCGTGTTTGCGTTTTTCGCTAGGTAGATCCACTCGGCCAGAAAGACGGCTGCAATCCCCAGCACTGCGTAGGCAACGACCGCCGGATCGCTCTTTAGTTTCACCCAGGTAAATGCGACCAGCACGACCGCATCGGCCGCGAGTGCCGCGAGCAGGATCGATGCACGTGCGCCGACTTCACCGCGCAGACGGCGAAACACGCCCCAGTGAACGAGCATGTCCATAATCAGGTAGAAAAACGCCCCCAGCGAAGCGATCCGGGACAGGTCGAATAGAACCGCAAGCGTGCCTGCGATAACCACGGTGTAGACCAGCATGTGGCTGCGGATCCCGCCGCTCATGCCAAAATGACTGTGCGGGATCATCTTCATCTCGGTCAGCATGGTGAGCATCCGTGAGACGGCAAAAACGCTTGCAATCACGCCCGACGTGGTCGCGGCAATTGCAATCGCAACAGTGAAATAGAAGCCCAGCTCCCCCAGTGCCGGACGCGCCGCCGCCGCGAGCGAGTAGTCGCGTGCTTCGGCGATCTGTGGGATCGTGAGGCTTGACCCGACAGCCACAGCGACAAGCAGATAGACCACGATGCATACGGCGATCGAGATGATAATCGTACGTCCGACATTCCTGTGCGGATCCACGATCTCACCGCCGCTATTGGTGATCGTGGTGAATCCCTTGAAGGCAAGGATCGAGAAGGCGACGGAGGCGAGCAACGCCTCGAAATTCGTAAGTGCGGCAGGCTGCGTAAATGAGCCGCCACTGATGCCGCTGGCCCAGATCGCGGCTACAGCGAACAGCGCGATACCGCCGATCTTGATCGCCGACATGACTACCGAGAAACCGCTTACCGACTTGTTTCCTGCGGCATTGACGAGGTAGGCAAAGACGATAAGGGCGAGCGCGGCGGCGGAAACGAGCCAGCCGGTGCTTTCCAGACCGAACGGGCGAAGCGCATAGGTGGCGAAAGTACGCGCAACCAGGCTTTCATTGATGACCATCGAGAGCGCCATCAAGAGCGATGCCGAGGCTGCCACTACGCCTGGACCATAGGCTTTTTGCAGGATCATCGCGATACCGCCCGAGGATGGCCAGCGGTTCGACATCTTGATGTAACTATAGGCCGCAAGCGATGTAACGAGGGCACCGGCGATGAACGAAAGTGGAAAAAGCGGGCCGGCAAGCTCGGCGATCTGTCCCGTAAGCGCGAATATTCCTGCGCCGATCATGACGCCGGTTCCCATCGCGATACCGCCCAGCAGCGTTATGGATCCGGCGGTATTGCCCGTTCGATGGTGACCATGGTCTTGCAATACATCCCCCTATGGATGTCCTCCCGTCCGAGAAACATCATTGCCGAACCGTACGTTCGGCAGGGCTTCACCCCTCAAAAAAGATTCTGTGAAACTCCAGGCACCTGCGTGCGACCGGGTTATAGTCACATCGGCCCGGCTTCTCTTCGTTGAAGGTGCGCCTGAGCTTCGCGAACATCCAGCTCCCGGGTACTGTTTCCGGTGCGCAGCATGAGATGAGCGACACCCCCTTCGGTGTAGTAGACCGGATGCACGCTTTTCTCGACGATCACCCTGCAAACGGTCAGCCCGCCAAGCCCATGAAAACGACTATGGACCAGGGCACAAGCATCCCCGCCCAGGGCGTCTCTTGCAGTGTCCATCAAAAGTCGTTCGAATCCATCCTGGTTCGCGTGCTTGAGCGTTCGCATATCCGCTTCAATTCCCGCAACAGTCCCGTCATCTTCCACGCCGATCAAAAGCGTGCCACCTTCATGGTTGAGAAAACCCGCTATCGTCTTCACGACAACCTGCTGCAGGCGCCGGTTTACGCGCTCTTCGCGTCTGTCCCAACGCATAGACGACTTGAACTCGACATGCTCTCCTTCGCCCCGGGCAATGAGCAAGGGTAGTTCTTCTTCGAGCTCGCGTTCGAGGAAACGAACTTTCGAGCGTTCATCCAAAAGGCGGCTGTGATAAATACCAAATCCGAGCCCAATCGCAGCGCCCAACGCCACATACACAGCGCTCATCGTTAGCATTTCGAACGCGAATGCCGAAGACAGGCGGTCAAGCAGAAAAGCGAGCGCGTTGCTTTGGGCAGCAGTGTTCGAAGCGCCGAATTCGTACCAGTAGACAAGTGTCGTCGCCGGATGAAGGATCGCGAAACCCATGACTGCGCCTATGGCAGTGTGCAGGAGCAGACCCTGTATATCGTCGCTGGATCGATGTCGCGAAATTGTTCCTCTCCTGTTGGGGGCGTCTTTACTGGCTGGTGCCGCCGGCCTGCTTTTGACGCATCAGACATCCGCGCGAAATCGAGTGCTCGATCCGATCGAGAGAGCGCCGTTTCAAGCCAGTTTGATTTCCTCAAGCGTTATCTGAAGTACCGGTACAAAGGCACCACGATCACGGCGATGTACCACCCATATAAGAAGCTGCCGATTGCGCCTGCGAGAAATCCAGGGAGTGTCAGCCATTCGAATCCGGGAAGCAGCGGTTCTCAGGCCTCATGCATATGGAACCGTTCGGGCGCGAGCAGGCCGAAAGCTATGCAGATCAAGTAGCTGAGGAGCAGAAACAGGCTGAGTGTCCAGCCCCAGGCGAGGATCGACGATTTGAGCGAGCGGTCTTGCATGAGTGATCTCCTATTGCATTGCGATTATACAGATCGGGTGGCGGTCACGGATAGGATGCAAAGACTTTGTGGCCGTCCGGACCAAAAGCGATGACCTCATAGGGCTGCACTCGATCGCCCATTTCCATGCCGGGGGAGCCTAGCGGCATTCCGGGAACGGCGAGGCCGGTTACGCCCGCGGGCCGTTCACGCAGGAGCCGCGCGATCGCTTCGGCGGGCACGTGACCTTCGATGATATAGCCCTCGACTTCCATTGTGTGGCACGACCACAGATCCTGCGGTACGCCCTTGGCTGCCTTGAGCGCACTCATATCGTCAGTATCGACCGAAGCCACTTCTGCTTCCATGCCGCCCTCGACATGTCCTGCCCAGCTCAGGCAGCAACCACATCCCGGATCCCGGAACATCGTGTAGGTGGCGGCCTGTGCGGCATTCGAGCACGCCGCAAGCGTGAGAAGAACCGATGCCGTCAGCGAACGGCGCAGCGGCTTCGATGGGTTGTCTTTGATCATGTTACATTGCCTTTCCTGGAGCCGCGCCAGAGCGAAATGGTTCCGGTTGCGGTGTGGATCTGAGCGAACAGCTCTGCGCTTGCAAAAATTTCGCCGAGCAGTTTCTCGACTGCTCCGTCAGCGCTCGGCTGGGTATCCTCGACGCCGTCGAGGAATTGGACGGTTGCCCGGAACAGGGCGCGCATCAGCGGATGGTCCTGCCGCATATAGTCCGCGACCAGTGCTACACCGTTCGCCGAGAGCAACCTCTCGATCTCTTCGAGAATCGCGCGTTTTTCCGGCAATGGAACCTGGTGCAGGACGAGGCTGCTGACTATTATGTTGGGCCGCCAATCATCGGCAAGCACGAGGCTGTCGAGAAAGCCGTTGTGCCACCGTACCATATCGGCACCCTGACCGAACTTGCTGCGGGCTATGGCCAGCGCGGCAGGGTCGGGTTCGACGCCGACCAGGCCCGCTTCGGGACAGTCTGCCATCAAGGCCCGCAGTAACGTACCTGTGCCACACCCGACATCGATGACGCGGTCGCCAGGTTGAAGCCGAGCCTGACTGACGATCTCCCGGCGCCATTTCGCCTCACGGGTGAATATACCAATTGCACGATCATAGAACGGTGTAAGCCAGCTCTTGCCAAGCAGCGGAGTGAACTCCCGTTCCGCTTCTGTGAGGCGTGCATTTTTCACCAGATGATTCCCGATCTATTCAGACAGACTTCGCTATTGTCCGTTGCACGTTCTGATACGCACAGCCGGGCCCCAGCCCTCAAAAAAGAAACTTAAGGGTTCGGGTATTCTATCGCGTATAGGATGCGGGCAACCGACAGGAGCAATGGATGCGTGACAATCAGACACTCGATGCGATGCTTGGGACGCTGGGCACACAGGACTCCTTCGAAGTCCCGGACGATTTCATGACCGGCGTATGGCAACGGGCAGGCCAGCTTGGCGAAATCGTTGAAAGACGCCGCAGGATGGCCTTGTTCGCGGGCCTGTTCGTCGTCGGTCTGGGAGCCGGCGCAGGCACCAGCGGGTGGCCCGCACAATTTGCTGGTTCGCAACCTGGCATAGCAGATAGTATCATTGTCGGAGAGCGGCTCTCGCCCTCCGCGCTGCTGCATGTGGAGCGCTAGACATTGAAGAAATTGCATATTGCCCTCGCGGTGCTGCTCGCGGCGCTCGCCGGTAGTCTCGGTGCGCTCGGCGCGGATCGCTGGGCCAATCACGATGCTGATACGGGCCTGCATGCGTTCGTGCATGATGAACTCACGCTAACCAACGAGCAGAAGCAACGCCTTGAGGCACTCGAAGCGCGCTTCGCTGTGGAACGGGCCAGGCTCGAGGCCTCTGCGCGCGCTGCCAACGCCCAACTCGCGCAGGCGATGGAAGCCGAGCACGAATACGGCCCGGAGGTGGGGGCGGCCATCGACGAGGTTCATGCCCGCATGGGCGATCTCCAAAAAGCAACGGTTCGCCATGTCTTCGACATGCGTGAAATTCTCGACCCCGATCAGCAAAGACGATTTGACCAGCAAGTGTCCAAAGCTCTTACCGACAGCCCGCGCAGCTGACCCCGCATGCCGGCAAAAAAGGGGGGCAATTCAGAACAAACACTTGTCGCGCAGGTAGTGGCCGGCAGCAGGCAGGCGTTTTCGTCTCTTGTCGAAGCGCACATCGCGCGGCTGATTGCGTTGGCGACGCGCATGCTGGGGTCTTCCTCGTCCGCTCAGGACGTGGTCCAGGACAGCCTCGCATCGGTCTGGCTCACTCGGCATCGTCTCGATGCCTCCAAGCCCATCGGCCCTTATCTTACAACCATTGTCCTGAACCGGTGTCGCGACCGAGTTCGCCGAAGGAAGATCGTCGGTTTCTTCGGTTTTTCGGGTTCCGGCGAGGTACAGGCGGTGGCCGACGATACGCCCGATCCCGAAAACCTTGCAGCCAGCCGTGAGCAACTCAGGCTCGTCGAGGCGGAGATCAGGCAGTTACCCATACGCCTGCGCGAAGCGCTCGTGCTCGTCAGTGTCGAGGGCCGAAGCCAGGCCGAGGCCGCCGCGCTGCTCGGGACGACCGAGAAGGCGATCGAGACCCGCATCTATCGCGCCCGGAATCGTTTGAGAGAACGGGTTAAAAACTTTGAGGGGTTCAGCTGACGGGCGCGTAAGGGTCGGTGTATGTCACATCAGGAGCCGCACGTATGATCTCCGTCAATCGACGAAAATTTCTTGGCGCAGGAGCGGGCGGCATGGGCCTGCTTGGTCTGGCCGGCGCTGTTCCGGCCTGGGCGCGCGGAGCCGATCTGCTGACCGGCGCGGCCCGCAAGGGTATCGACGAGGCAACTGGCCCCAATATCGATCTGACGGTGGCGCGATCGGCGTTTTCAACCGGCAACCGCCGCGGCGGTGCTATCGCTGTCAATGGCAGCATTCCCGGACCCCTCCTGCGCCTGAAGGAAGGGACGACAGTCCGGCTCAACGTTCACAACCAGCTTGAGGAAGATACGTCCATTCACTGGCACGGTCTCCTTGTGCCGTTCGAGCTCGATGGCGTCCCGGGTGTGAGCTTCCCGGGCGTCAAGCCAGGCGAGACCTTCACGGCCGAATTTCCCGTGCGGCAATCGGGAACGTACTGGTGGCATTCGCACAGCGGCCTTCAGGAACAGGCGGGCCATTATGGGCCGATCGTGGTCGATCCGGCGGGTGCCGATCCGGTTCAGGCGGACCGCGAATATATCGTCGTGCTGAGCGAATTCAGCGAGATGTCGCCGCACACGATCTTCGACAAGCTCAAGAAGGGCGAAGGCTACTTCAACTACAACCAGAACACCTGGACGGATGATTATCCGCTGTCGGGTGAGGACCGGCGGATGTGGGCGAAGATGCGCATGATGCCGACTGACATCCTCGATGTATCGAGCGCGGCCTACACTTATCTGCTCAACGGTCATGGGCCGCTCGACGGGCTGGAATATCTGTTCCGGCCCGGCGAACGCGTGCGTCTGCGCTTTATCAATGCAGGGGCAATGACGTTCTTCAATATCCGCATTCCCGGCCTGCCGATGACCGTGGTTCAGGCAGACGGGCAGAATGTCGAGCCGGTCGAGGTCGACGAGTTCCAGATCAGCGTGGCCGAGACATATGATGTCGTCGTGACCCCCGGTGAGCAGGCTGCATATACGCTAGTGGCAGAATCGATGGACCGCTCCGGCATGGGCATCGCGACGCTGGCGTCTGCGCCAGGTGCGCGCGCCGCCATTCCTCCGCTGCGTGATCCGCCGCTGCTGACCATGGCCGACATGGGCATGAGCGGTATGGATCATGGCAGCGGCGACAGTGCCACGGCGGGCATGGATCACGGCGATGGCGATATGGCCGGTATGGATCATGGCTCGGGCGACACCTCTGGTACGGAAGGTATGTCGGGAATGTCCGGTATGCAGATGCGTGACACGTCGCGCCTGCCTGCCGACGTGGAAGTCGGACCGGGCCTTGATATGGTCGCCATGAACCCGGTCGACCGGATGGGCGATCCCGGAATTGGCCTTGATGATGTTCTGCACCGCACACTCGATTACCGCAAGCTGCGCGCTCTGACGCCGCATCAGGAGGGCAGAACGCCTTCGCGCCGGATGGAGCTTCACCTGACCGGAAATATGGAACGCTATATGTGGTCGTTCGACGGGAAGAAATTTTCGGCGGTAGCGGACGAGCCGATCCGCTTTGCCTACAACGAACGCGTGCGGGTTAAGCTGGTCAACGACACCATGATGGCGCACCCGATCCATCTGCACGGGCACTTCTTCGAGCTGGTCAATGGCGCACCTGACAACCGCCAGCCATTGAAGCATACGGTGATAGTGCAGCCCGGTGGCAGCGCGCAGTTCGATCTGACCGCCGATGAGCCGGGCGACTGGGCGTTCCATTGTCACCTGCTTTACCACATGCATGCCGGGATGTTTCAGATCGTCACCGTCGCCAATCCGGCTGGAGGCGAAGCATGAAGAAAGTCGCCATAAGTCTGATCGCCTCCCTCGCCGCCGGAACCGCGGCCACGCCCGCTCTGGCGCAGCACGCTGGCCATACCACCAGCGAGCCGCAGCAAAGCGCCGAACAGGCGGCAGCCGACGAAGCTGCCGCGCAATGCGCACTGGAAGCACAGCGCCACCGCGCAATGGGCCACCAGGTCCCGGAAGGCGCGTGCGAACCGGAATCCGCCACGCCCGGTTCGATGGATCACGGCGCTATGGATCACACCGAGATGAACCACGGGGCAATGGCTGCAGACGCGGCAGAGACTGGCATGACCATGCCGATGGATCAGCCTGAAATGGATCATAGCCAAATGGATCAGGGCCAAATGGATCAGGGCTCGATGGCGACCGGCAGCATGGAGGGAATGGATCATTCCGCGATGCAGGACAGTTCCAACTCCGATGCCGCGATCCCGCTACTGCCTGCGCCGCCAGAAGCCGGTAGCGGGCCCGCCCGCGCGGCAATCGCGATCTGGGGGGCAGAAGCTATGGAAGAGGCTCGCGAAGCCTTGATCAGGGACACCGACGGCGGCATGCGCCTGTGGTTCCAGGGAGACCGTCTCGAATATCGTGTGCGCGCGGGCGAGGATGGTTATCTGTGGGATGTGCAGGGCTATTACGGCGGTGACATCAACAAGTTCTGGTTCAAATCCGAGGGCGAAGGCAGTTTCGGCGAGCCGGTTGAGGGAGCCGAGGTCCAGGCGCTTTGGAGCCGGGCCATAGCCCCCTTTTTCGATCTGCAGGGCGGTATCCGGCAGGATCTGACCGGACCGGAACGCACGCATGCAGTCATCGGCATTCAGGGCCTGGTCCCATACCAGTTCGAAGTCGATGCCGCAGCGTTTGTGTCGAACAAGGGCGATGTTACCGCAAGGATCGAAGCCGAAGTCGATCAGCGGATCACCCAGCGATTGATCCTTCAACCTCGCGCCGAAATCGCTCTGTCCGCTCAGGATATACCTGAGCTTGGAGTGGGTGCAGGCCTCGATACGATCGAGGCGGGCTTGCGCCTGCGCTATGAATTCGCGCGCGAGTTCGCGCCATATATCGGCATCTCTCAGGAATGGCGGATTGGCGACAGCGCCGATTTTGCGCGCGCTGAGGGCGAAGATCCCAGCGTGACGAACTACGTCGTCGGCCTCCGGTTCTGGTTCTAGAAAAGGAAAGACCAATGAAGAATTCGATGATCATTCACGGTTTGATGGCTTCGGCCCTCGCAGTTTCCGCAGTACCGGCGATGGCGCAGACCATGGATCATTCGGCGCATCAGGAACAAGCTGAAGCGATGGAGATGGACCATTCGGCGCAAGGCATGAACCATGCCGATCACATGGCGGCCATGAACGACGATGTCGCCGGTGCAGAAGCGGTTCTGGTCGCCTACCGTGAGGCATTGGTTGCCCGCGACGCTGACGCAATGGATGCTCTTTTTGCCGACGAATCTTTCGTTTACGAGAACGGCAAGGACGAAGGCAGCTTCACGCATTATATGGAGCATCATCTCGGGCCCGAACTGGGTGCAATTACAAGTTTCACCTTCGGTGATCCGACCGTTGCGGTCACCCGCATGGGACATCACGCTTACGGGCGCGAGACCTATACCTACCGGATCGAACTGACGGATGGGCGGGTGATCGACCGCGAGGGCGTGGCAACATCCGTACTTGCCCATGACGCCGATGGCTGGAAGATCGTGCAATACCATTCTTCGTCGCGCGCGCCGCGCAACCGCTGATCGGAGTGCGAGGGGCCAACCGGGTGGCGAAGCGCTCGTTCAAGCTGCGCCTGCATATCCTGGGCAGCAAGCTGCACAAATGGCTGGCGATCTTCGTCGGCCTTCAGGTGCTTCTGTGGATGGCCACCGGAGCTCTGATGTCCTTTCTCGATCTGGAGGAAGTACGATCCGAACACGTCATCTCGCGTGCAGCACAGACGCTTCCCGCCGATGCCGCCATCCCGCGATGGCTGTCCGACAGCGATGACATTACCGCAATCACGACCCGGGCCCTTGATGGCGAGACTGTTACTGAAGTGCGGCGAGCCGATGGCGCCGTGAGCCTGCATGAGCCACAAAGCGGTCGGATATTATCTCCCATTCCCGCAGCCACGGCACGTTCAATTGCGCGGCGCGCCTGGGTCGGTCCGCAAACATCCATCCATGCGGCGCGCCTGGTCGACGAAAGCGTCGGCACCGAATTCAGAGGTCCGTTTCCTGCATGGCAAATCACCTATAATGACGTGGCTAACACGCGCGTCTATGTCGATGCATCGAGCGGTGCGGTCCTTTCCGCGCGAAGCGACACGTGGCGGTTCTTCGATTTCATCTGGGGGCTGCACATCATGGACTGGACACAGCGCGACCGGATCAACAGCTGGTGGCTTTTGCTGTTCGGCATCGGCGGGACAATTATAGCGATCTCGGGCTTCGTCTTGCTGGCCAACAGGTTCCCGAGGATTAAGCGCCGGGCGAGACATGGCCAAGTCGCTCGTTGAGACTGCTTTCAGTTCAGTTGCGCGCGTTTTGAGCAAACCGAACCAGAAGGATCGTCAGCGCAGGCACGATCGTCCACATCGCGATCGGGATCAGCGCCATGCCGGTCAATGGATCATGGGGCATCAGATCGCTATAGCGCCAGCTCAGCAGGCTGTCTGACGGTAGCGACGTCGCCATGATTTCGACAGCGATTGCAATGACAAGGCCGAAACCGAAGTAAATTGCATAAGATATCTTGGCGCCTTGGCGAAACCAGGCGCGCCCGCCCTTCAGGGCTGCGAGCGAGTACGCTGCGAGCAGGATAAGTCCATCGCCCAAGCTCGCAATGCCGCAGCGAATGGTCTGTTCATAGGGTTCGAGATTGCCCGGAACGAAAAACGGCATCTGGTAGATTTCCCAGACGAACGCGATCAAGCTTCCGCAAATATAGACAAGCCAATGGGTTCTGGTCACCTTGCCAGGACACCGCAGATTTGTGCATCACAAAGCCGCGCCCGGCCTGCATTCTCGGCCCTCAATCGCGTCTCCATTGCCAGATTACTCAGCCTCTCCATGATCCGCGCTGTCGGTAAGCCGAGCAGCACGGTCAAGAAATTTGCGCATGTCATTGGCTGCCAGTTCGGTGAGGGGGTGCCTGCTCGCCCCGGGGCGCGGTTCAATCATGTCCGCGCGCTTTCTGATCTGTTCGATCTGCTCACTGCTCGCTCGGGACAGCAGGCCAAGAACGATGTTTTCGAGCGTTATGAGACGAATGCGCATCTGCACCAGTTCGGCCTTGTCCGGTTCCGGGACTTGCCAGCTGCCATCCTTATTGACCGCGCTCATGGCAGCATTCCCGGCGCCTTTTCCGATGTCATGACGTTACCTCTCTTTTTTCTCCCGGCTTCTGCCGAAAACTTGGCTGAAAATCAGCAATGCTGCAACCGGTCGGCTGTTGGCCTAGCCTTCGCCATGGCCATCTTTTGCGTGATTGTTTGAGGGGAAGGCGCGTCCGCTGCGTAAGATTTATGAATGCACAAGGCATCCACCACATGCCCATAGAAGGGAATTCGACGATGAACCGCACAGCCCTGGCCCTCTTGCTCGCAACGGGCCTGACAGCCTCCCCGGTAATGGCACAGCAGCAGCACGACCACACAAATCAAGCTGCAGCACAGCAGCAGGATCACAGTGGCCACATGATGCAGGATTCCGAGGCCATGACGGCCCATCGTGAGAAGATGGCTCAAATGCGCGCACTGATGCAGCAGGCCCGCGCGGCGAGCGATCCTGCCGAACGCCAAAGGCTGATGGCCGAGCACCGCGAAAAGATGCAGGAGCACATGGCGGGCATGATGCAGGGGGACAACGCCGGCATGATGGCGGCCTGTCACCAGCGCATGACGATGATGCACGATATGATGGAGCAGATGGCTGCGCAGCAGGATATGGCGCAGCAAGACTAGGAACCGGCGACCCGGGTCGGTGCTGACGCTCCTCCGGGCTGCGATCGCTGCAATGGGACGCAATTCGGGCAGACGTTCCATTGCCCGAGCACACAAAATTCGAATGCATCCCGCGCTAGCGCACCCTCAATAAATTGTTCTGAGGGGTGAGAGCTCCAGATGCGTAGTAATCTGCATGGGCAGCGGTAAGCCGCCATGAAAGGGCACCCGTCAGTATGAAACCAATCCAACTGCTGGCGCTTGTTTGCGCAAGTCTTCTTTGGGTCAGCCCGGTGCACGCGCATGGCGACGAAGCGCATGGCGGGGCCGAGAGCGCAGCTGCGCCTGCGACAGGCAGTCCAGCAGACAACTCCGGTGAAGCCCAGGAATTATCGAATGGAGCATCGGACGACGCCCATGCTTCCGGCGGGCACGACGAAGCATCGGGAGAGACCGCCAATGTGAACCAGGAGGGCTTCGTTGGTGTGCTCAAGAGATTGCATCCCGCCACGATACATTTCCCGATTGCCCTGTTTCTGATGGCAGCGCTGACCGAGCTCTTCGTCGGTAAGCGTAGAGAAGCCGGCTTGGAGCCCGCCGTACGCGTGCTCATTTATGGCGGGGCGGGCGGCGCCGTCATTGCAGCCATATTCGGGTGGATACATACCGGCCTGTGGTTTGGCGGGGATACGGCTATGCAGATTCACCGCTGGAACGGCATGCTGATTGCTGTTCTGGGTGTTGTACTCGCCGCACTAGCGCACCGCCGCCCGGAGAGCCGGACGATGCTGCGCATTGCGCTTGTTTCGATGGCTGTGCTCATTCTCGCCCAAGGATTCCTGGGCGGCGAACTGGCGCATGGCCAGAACCATCTCGGCATTTCCTGGCTGTAAGGGAATCGTATGATGCGCAAAAGCAAATCGAAGATGACAGCCGCCGGTCTCGCTCCAGTCGTGGGTGCTCTGTTTTTCCTCGCCGGGTGTGACGAATCGCGGGTTTCGGCACCTGACGCGCAGACGCCAATTACCATCGGAACTGTGCCATCGGCTGCCACAGCTTCCCCCGGTGTTGAGGGTTCCGAAAATTCCTCGGATGCTAACCGCGAGACGCAGTCAGTGACCGCAGGAACTTCCCCTGAGAGCATGGGCGAGGCCTCAACCAGGCCGCGCTCCGGCAACTCGCGCGCGGCACCAGTGACGCCAATTTTACCGGCAGATGCCAGCGCGGTCACGCCGACAGCCGAGCCCGCCGACCCGCATGCAGGTCACGATATGCGGACGATGCCGGATCACGACATGAAAGACATGTGACGCGAGCGGGAAAGAACATCGAGCGTCTTTTACATCGCTCACCGAACAGGCGGTCCCGACGTCCCCCCGGAGCCCTGCGGGTCGCAGGTGCAATGGGGCCGCTTTGAAACCCCGCGTATGACACGCTCATGCGCGAGGTTTCTTCTGCGCAAGGCAATTTTCAGGAGAGCCGCGACCTGAAATGAATATTGTGTCGTGCAAGTGCCATCCCTGTCCCGAACAGGCGACCGGAACAGTGCTATCGGCGCTGTGATACTAACGGTTCTGTAGACGCTGGGCCTCTGATTGATACGATGATTGACTGCTGCGTCGCCGCTTCAATTTGGAGAATTCCATATGGTGATCGAGAAGAAGGATAGAGACCTTTTGCGATGGGAAGAAGAAGGCGGCGCGCTGCCCTGTGGACCGCAAGAAGCTGTGGGAGCTGCATGTGACAAACGCGATAGTACCGAACGCTCTGATGCAAGCAACGTAACGCCTGATGGCGCAGAAATGAAAAAGGCTAGCTTGTCACCGTAACTGCCAGTGATTTCCTTTTACGTCATGTCCTTGCAACCGATGTGTCGCCGGTTAGCCCCGAGATGATTGCCTTGGGTATCGAGCGCTGCCGGGTCAATTTCGGCTTTGAGCAAGACCGGGTGAAGCGCTTCGCTTGGTAGCGGTTGCCTCCTAGGCTTGGGTCTGCCTCCGACCTTGAGCTGAGTTCGAGGATCCTGATGATTGCGGCGCTACCCGCAATTTCATGGACCTTCTTGCTGCAACCGGAGGCACCGCGGCCTGCGAATAAAGCGTTGGACCATGGCGCTGCCTTCATGCCCACTCCGAACCCAGTCCGGCTTTTCATGCGAACCTGTCTGAACCAGGTCAGCTGAGCCCGGCAACCCATTTTCTTTCCGGCCGTGTTGCCCGCTGCGCGGGCTGCCCGCACCACCCGGCGTAAACGGGTTTCCCTTGGCGCTGCGCGCCTGCGGTGCAGTCCTCCCATGCCCTGTTTCTCATCGACGTTCGCAAGCCGGAAATGGTTTCCGGGTTGAGAGCTGAAGGAGAATTTATCATGACCAATATCGTTATCCTCACCGGCCGCATTGCCCGCGATCCCGAAACACGGGAAACCAAGAGCGGAACCAGCGTCACCGGGATCACCGTCGTTACCGATCGCCCCGCACGCGACAAGGACGGCAAGACCTACAAGGATGAAAACGGCTACACCGCCAAGGACAGCGAATTTCACCGCGTGACCTGTTTCAACGGCCTCGCCAAGACTGTCGGCCAGTATTGCTCGAAAGGCCAGCTGGTGTCGGTACAGGGCCGCCTGCACTACACCCAGTGGGACGATCAGGACGGCGTGAAGCGGTACGGCTGCGAGATTCTCGCCGACAAGGTCGACTTTCTCTCGCGTGGCAACAATCAGAGCGGTGAATCTGGCGGCGAGAGCGATAATCGCGACGCTCCCGAAATCGACTGAACTCTCCCAGTCGATCTCTCCCGAAGGGGTCCTGTCCTCACCGGACAGGGCCCCTTCTTGTGTTGTTCAGGAGCGTAAGAGCGGGGAGGGGCTGACCCACGGAAATCTGAGCATGACGGGCGTGCAGCCACCGCATCAAGGACGGCGGGGCCCCACCATTTTGCCTCCGTTCGCTGCGCTGCAGTTCGACAAAATCGTTTCCCCCAACGCCACTTCGTGGTCGCCCGTACGGGCGATCCTGTGACCCGGCACCTGCACGCCCGTCTGCCGGTCCTCCTGCCGTTTCAAGGCAGACATCAGGAGGACATCATGGCTACACTCACTCAATCTGTATCGAGCTCGCACAGCTATTTCGAAGCTCTGGCTGTTGCTGAACGGCGTGCTTTGCACAGCTTCTTTGACCAGCATGTCGTCGAGGATGACGACCTTGGTCACTTCGCCTTCGATGAGGGCGACTACAATGCGCTGCCGCCGCATCTGGCAAACCGCATAGTGCATACTGTGCCCGGTGCGATGCTCGAGTTCTGACGCGCGATTGGGCAGGAGCCTTCTCCGGTTCCTGCCTCTTTGCGTGTCCGCATGCATGAGGGATGGCTGTGAAAAGCGGAGCGGGGCTGGGGACGCGCTCTGTTCCGCGCTGCCTTCGGCACCGCTCCTGAGGGCGCGGCGTTTTCGTTTTGGGCCCCGCGCGCACTGCGAACCGGCAGCGGGTCGGACCGGCGCGAAGCTGGCGGGACCGACAAGTCCCGGTCCCTGGCTCCGCACGCGATCCTTTGCCGCCGTCTTGTTCGCGGTGCGGAATTTTTGCTGGGCATCGCTCAAGATCGGGTGGGCGATGGACTTTCGTGGGTCCGCACGGCCAGCGACCCATATTTGGCGGCAGGGCAGCAAGGTACGGGCGACAATTGTTCTCGCGTAGTTCCGTCGCTCCCCCGTGGGACCAATTGCCCGCCATCCCTCTCTGCAACAAGCGGCAACTCGCCGCACCATCCATCCCATGTGTTGCGGAGATTACCCATGACCGCCGTTCCAGAACCAGTTCGCCCCCGTTTTCTGCGAACGCCCGATGCCGCCGTGCATCTGGGCCTATCGCCGCGTACGCTGGAAAAACACCGCTGCTACGGGACCGGTCCCGTTTACCACAAGCTCGGCGGGCGGATCGTCTACCGGCGCGAGGATCTCGATGCCTGGGCCGAACAAGGGGTGCGCCGCTCGACCAGCGATCCGGGCAAGGGCGTGGTCCATCCCGCCAAAAGGATTGACGGCTACACCGGCCCGGTTCGGCGCTGAAGTTTTATCCAATGACGGCCCACATGACCTTTGCCAGCGCAGCACAGCAGCTCGATCTGTTCGTCGGAACCAGCGCAGCAATCGCGGCGCGTGATGCGCAGGACCTGATGGCATGGCCCTTTTTCAGCCTCGCCAAATCGAAACGGGTGAAGCCCATCGACTTTCGCATGGGCGACATCTCAATTCTTGTCGAGGCAACTGCCGAACATGGCATGGCAACGATATGGGATGCCGATGTGCTGATCTGGGTGGCCAGCCAGATCGTCGAAGCGCGCGATGCCGGAAAGCCGACGTCGCGACTCATTGCCGCCACCCCGCATGAAATCCTCGCCTTTACCCGCCGCGGTACCGGCAAGGCCGCCTATGAGCGACTGAAAGCCGCGCTCGACAGGCTGCAATCAACCAGCATCGCGACATCGATCCGCCAGTTGGGCGCACGCCGTCGCCACCGCTTTTCCTGGATCAACGAATGGCGCGAATGCCTCGATGGCAATGGCCGCGCGCTCGGCATCGAGATGATCGTGCCGGACTGGCTCTATGAAGCGGTAATCGACCGCGCGCTCGTACTCACGATCGACCCGGCCTATTTCACGCTGACCGGGGGCCTGGAGCGCTGGCTATACCGGATCGTGCGCAAGCATGGCGGCAAACAAAAGGGCGGATGGAGCTTCGACATTGCCCATCTTCACCTCAAATCTGGTGCGCTTTCACCGCTCAAGCGGTTCGCTTTCGAGATGCGCGCAATCGTCCAGCGCCAACCGCTCCCGGGCTACACCCTCTCGCTCGACCACCAGCTGGGCCGCGAGCGGCTCAGCTTCGTGGCAATTCCTGTCGATCCCTTCGATGTCGCCCGGCGGCGCATCGGCATGCCTCCTGTGGACAAGTCGGTGTGATGTTCGGACTATCAGGAACCCCCGCGCACGGACTATCAGGAACCGCAAGTTCGGACTATCGGGAACCGAAACGCTGCGCAAACCCGCAGAAATGCTGGCCTTGCGAGCCCCTTAACTATCCTAACAAGGAATCTAATCGATTCCTGCTAACGTCGCCGCGCCTGTGCACGGTCGGTCGACTGGCACCGCCGCGCAGCGGCGCCGGGCGTTGTGACGGCGATCCGCCGCTGACCCATGTCACACTGGTGTGGCAGGAAGGCCTGCGCGAAGACTGGCTCCGTTTCGGCAAGCCGGTCGGTCAGCGCGTCATCGATCGCAGGACACGGGTTGAAAGCTATAAGCCGGGGCAGCTCTTCGCTTTCGTGCGCTGGGCGTCCAACGAATATGGCACCATCCGTTCGGCTCTCGCAATTGCGCGCGCGGTCGCAGCTGGCGACACCTATTCCACGCTTCCGCAAGTCGATCCGGGCGCAGAGATACTGCTCTCGGTCCGGGGCTGGCCAAAGGTGCGCCAGGTCCTTGGCCTGATCGATGCAATCGAGGCAGGCGGCACCGATCCGTGCGATGTCGCGCCCGACCACTGGCGGCACATGGACAACCGCCTTGCAGCTGGAATGCAGGCGCGCGCCTATCATCCAGACCGGCACGGCGTCTGGCTGCGCTACCGGAATCTTCGGCCATGAAGCGCCGCACTCTCATTATGGCGGGCACGGTCTGTGCCGCCGCTTTGGTCAGCGCCGCGCTGCCCCTCTCGCGCATTCTGATCTGGAACGCGACCGCCAGTGTGCCGACGGGGCTGTATCATATCGGCGGTACGACCGGTCTGCAGGTTGGCGAGCGCGTGGCGATCGATCCGCCGCCTCGGCTGCGCGATTACCTTGCGACACGCGGTTATCTGCCGACGGGAATTCCGCTGCTGAAGGAAGTCGCGGCGCGTCCCGGCGACACTGTCTGCAGGCAGGGTCTGGCCATCACCATCAATGGTGCACGCGCCGCTGTGGCGCGCTCGGCAGACAGCATCGGGCGCGCTCTGCCGGTCTGGCAAGGCTGCCGGACCATCGCAGCAGGCGAGATATTCGTCATGAACCGGCGCGCGTCAGGCAGCTTCGACGGGCGCTATTTCGGACCCATCGCGCGCGACCGCGTGCTTGGCCGGGCCAGTCCTGTCTGGACCGACGAGCACGGTGATGGCGCGCATATCTGGTTCGCGCAGCCAGGCAATGTTGCAACCTCAATCAACAACCAAGGAGACGATCAATGACTTATATCGGCACATTCACAGCGACGCGCGATGGCTTCGAAGGGCGTTTGCAGACGCTCACACTCGATACAAGGCTCGCCCTCATTCCTGCAGAACCGTCCGAAACCGAAAATGCGCCGGACTACCGGATCATGGTGGGTGACGATGACGCCGTCTACGAAGTCGGTGCGGGCTGGAAGCGCGTTGGCGACAAGGCCGGCGACTTTATCGCGGTGCTGATCGACGATCCGGCGTTCGCCCGGCCGATACGCGCCAATCTGTTCGCATCCGATGACGGCTCCCACGTTCTGACGTGGTCGCGCCCTGCGCGGCGCGCCAGCAAGGCTTGAGCCGTGCGCCACGGTATCGCGCTAACCGCGCTTCTCGCCGCACTGGCGCTTGCGTACCCGCTGCACGCGAGCGGGCAATCGCGCGCAGTGCAAACGCCCGCAGCTTCGATTGATATCGCAGCGCATGTGCGCGAGGCCTCGCAGCGCTTCGGCATTCCCGAGCACTGGATCTATGCTGTGATCCGCATTGAAAGTGCGGGCCGGACGCGCGCAGTATCGTCGGCAGGCGCGATGGGATTGATGCAGCTCATGCCCGGCACCTGGGCGCGCCAGCGCGATCGGTACTCGCTCGGCAGCGATCCTTTCGACCCGCGCGACAATATCCTCGCGGGCACATCGTACTTGCGAGAAATGTATGACCGCTACGGCGTAGCTGGCTTTCTTGCAGCCTATAATGCGGGGCCGGGACGCTACGAGGCCTGGCTTGCCGGACGGCGCTCGCTTCCCCTCGAAACCCGCCGTTATGTCGCGAAGATTGCGCCCCTGCTGCAGATCGAGCGCATCTTCGTCGCGGCGGGTTCACACTCTGCGGACGCTCCGGGCGCGCCCGATGCACCTGTTTCCACTTCGGATTATGCCCCCGGCGATCGGGGTCTCCCGGAGGCCTCGGGCACCGCTTTTGTCCGCCCGGTACGGCCCGCGCATGATCTTTTCGCGCCCATATCGACAGTTGCCGACCAATGACAGCCAGGCGGGCATCCCTGCGTTCTGCGTCGTCCGCTAGCGAAGTTTTGCGAACGGGTTGCGGGCTGGTCAGAAAGGGTACGAGAGGATTGCCGCTGTATTTGGGGAGGACTTGGCTGCGGCCAAGTCTTGCACAGCGGCTGCATCAGGCGCTTCCCTCGCTCCGGTTAAACGGAAGCGTAGGAGTCGGATGATGGAGTACTTTGCAGGGCTCGATGTATCGATCGAGGAGACCGCGATCTGTGTGGTGGGCGATGACGGGAAGGTGGTACTGGAGACCGAGGTCCCGACCGAGCCGGAGCTGATCGCTGAGGCGCTGGAGCGGTTTGCGGGACGGCTGCGCCGGGTCGGCCATGAGGCGGGATCGGTATCGCCGTGGCTGCATGCCGGATTGATCGAGCTGGGCTTGCCCGCCGTCTGTCTGGAGACGCGCCATGTGCGCGCCGCGCTGTCGGCCCAGCGCAACAAGACCGACGCCGCCGATGCGCTCGGTATCGCCCATATCATGCGCACCGGGTGGTTCCGGCAGGCGCATATCAAGACCGAGGAGTGCTACCGGATACGCCTGCTGCTGGTCCAGCGGCGCAACCTCAAGCGCAAGTTCCTCGATATCGAGAACGCCATCCGCCACTCGCTGAAGGTGTTCGGGATCCGGCTTGGCAAGGTCGGACGCGGATCGATGGCGAAGGCCGTGCGCGAGGCGGTCGCAGGCGATGCGATGACCGCAGGGCTGATGGACTGCATGCTCAGAGCCCGCGCGGCGCTGTGGGATGAGTATCTGATCCTGCACAAGCTCGTCACCCAGCTCGCCATGCGCGACGAGCTGTGCCGCCGGTTCATGGCGATCCCGGGCGTCGGCCCGGTGACCGCGCTGAGCTTCAAGAGCGCGATCGATGATCCCACCCGCTTCCGCCGCTCGCGCAACGTCGCAGCATACTTCGGGCTTACCTCGCGCCGCTGGCAGTCGGGCTCGTCGATCGACGTGAAGGGCCGCATCAGCAAGGCGGGTGATCCCGATATGCGCCGCGCGCTCTACGAGGCTGCATCCGCGATGCTCACCCGGTTCAAGGGGCGCGACACGATCAAGACGTGGGGACTGAAGCTCGCGAAGACCAAGTGCCACGCCAAGGCGCGTGTCGCGGTCGCCCGCAAGCTCGCCATCGTGATGCATGCGATGTGGCGCGACGGCACGTTCTATGTCGGCGATCCCGACGCCGAAGCGCACGAGTTCGACAGCGCCTACGCCGCCAAGATGCAGCGGCTGAGCTACGCGCGGTCATGATGACGAACACGTAGAACGCAGCCGACTGACGGCTCGACAACATACGGAGGTCCGCGCAAGCGGCAGAAGGAATGATACAGACCAGGACAACGGGAAGCACGATATCTCGCCTGTGGCAGTGCAGACTGACCACGCTTGATTGCCTGTGACGATGCCCCGTAACTCCGATAGCGACATGTGCCGCGAGCGCCCAAGTATCGCCTCGATGCAGAGCGATACCGGCTTCGATGAGCACGGAAGATTGCGCGGCGTATCAGACCTCAACCGCTACTTCGCAGACCAGCCTACATTGGCGTCGAATAGTTGGTCTTTTAGTGCTAAAGAGAGGAAACGACGATGGCGAATACTTGCTCAAAAACGAAGCCAAATAAGATGGCGAGATAAAAGCAGCGCCGTCGGCCGGGCTGCATGTGGTTGGTTTTCTTGGAAAGTTTGCGCCGTCTTTTTTAACGTCCTGCCGTCGCTTCTGGCAAATTCTGCATATTATTCAGCGCTAAATGCGCCGTCGCTCGTCAATTTTGAGCATGGTTGACGAGGATTTCAACGTCAGGCCGGGTCGCTCGGGCGACAGCGGGGAGCGCCAATATCGCAAAGCCAGTACGCTGGTCGGCCGCGTTCTTCAATCATCTCGACGGGCCGGCCACACACCGCTTCACCAAGGCAAGGGTCGGACGGGAACGGGCCATTTCGGTCGGGGCAGACACGCGGCACTCGGACTCCGCCGAAGTCCCGTCCAGCGCCGTGTGGTGATCAAGGCGCGCGTTGTGCGGCATGGGGGTGCCCGTTTCCGGTCGGCGCCGCTCGCACGTCATGTCTCCTATCTTGAGCGCGATGGTGTCACGAAGGACGGATCGCATGGCCGGATGTTCGATGCCGCTTCCGACCAAGCCGATGGGGACAGCTTTGCCGAGCGCTGCGAGGACGACCGGCACCACTTCCGCTTCATCGTCTCTCCTGAGGATGCTAACGAGATGGGCGACCTGCGCGCCTTCACTCGCGAGATGATGAACGACATGGCGAGCGATCTGGACACCAGGCTCGAATGGGTCGCGGTCGATCACTGGAACACCGACAATCCGCATATCCATGTGCTGGTGCGCGGCGTCGCAACAGGCGGTGAGGACCTCGTGATCGACCGCGCCTATATCAGCGAGGGGATGCGCGCCCGCGCCGAGGAACGCGTGACCATCGAGCTGGGACCGCGCAGCGAGCGTGATATCCGCAAGGCTCTGGCGCGCGAGGTTGACGCTGAACGCTGGACCAGTCTCGATCGCCGCCTGCACAAGCAACGCGGCGCGTTTGGCGAGATCGATCTGCGGCCCGAAGCCGGTTCGGCAGCACGTAAGGATCGCTCGATCTTGATTGGACGCGCCAAGGTCCTCGAACGCATGGGACTGGCTGAGCAGGTGGGACCAGCAAGCTGGACGCTGGCATCCGATATCGAGCCCACGCTTCGGGCACTTGGAGAACGCGGCGACATCATCAAAACGATGCACCGGGCCATGACCGGGAAAGGCTTGGATGCGCACCCGGCGCGGCTGGCTTTGCATGACGATGCGAACGGCGGGCGTGTGATTGGCAGGCTCGTCGAGCGCGGGCTGCATGACGAGCTGTCTGGCAAGGCCTATGCCATCGTCGACGGGACCGATGGGCGCATTCATCACCTGCGTTTTCCCGACCTCGAGCGGACAGGTGATGCCGCGCCGGGCGCCATCGTGGAGACGAGCGCATGGACCAATCGGAAAGGACGGCAACAAATGAGCCTGCTTGTTCGCTCCGACTTCACTCTCGAAAGACAGATCGGTGCAGGCGGTGCGACCTGGCTTGATCGGCAACTCGTATCGCCCCGCCTCAAGACCGTGGCAGGCGGGTTCGGGTCGGAGGTGCGCGAGGCATTGGGCAGGCGGGCCGATGTCCTCCTGGAGCAAGGTCTTGCCAAGCGTCAGGGGCAAAAGATCGTCTATGCTCGCAATCTGCTTGGTACTCTGCGCGGACGGGACCTGGCCAATGCGAGCGATGCGCTCGCCGCGCGTTACGGAAGCACCATGCAGAGCGCGAGTACCGGGGATCATGTCGCAGGCGTTTATCGGCAACGCGTCACACTCGCTTCGGGCCGGTTTGCGATGATCGACAACGGTGTGGGTTTCCAGCTCGTCCCCTGGCGGCAGGATCTGGAGCGCCATCTGGGCCAGACGGTAACTGGCAGGGTCAACGAACGCGGCGGTGTCGACTGGAGCTTCACACGTTCCCGGGGGCCTTCTGTCTGACGGGGCTGTGCAGACAAATCTGTCCTTGACGAAACACCATGTGAGGCGTATATAAGCGTCAGGAGATGCGATATGGCAAGTATAGCATTAGAGCAAGCCGAAGCACCGCGAGGCATTCAGACCTTCGCGGCCAGTGATGATCGTGACCGCCTGACGGGCGCGGCGGTCAAAGCCGTTCTGCGGCTTGTCGACGCCTGGGGTGGCAGTAATGCCGAGGGCGCTGCGCTGCTCGGTGTCTCTGAAAGTACCTGGGACCGGATGAAGGCCGGAACTTGGGAGGGCGCGCTTAGCCAGGACCAGTTGACGCGCGCTTCGGCGTTGATCGGCTTGTTCAAGGGGCTGCATCTGCTGTTTGCCGACGACATGGCCGATCGCTGGCCCAGGCTCGTCAATACGGCACCCGTGTTCGACCGGCTTTCGCCAGTCCAGGCGATGATCGAAGGCGGTATCCCGCGTATGCTTGAAACCCGCCAGTATATTGACGCGCTTCGTGGCGGGCTCTGAGAGCGATCCCGAATTGCCGTCGGCCGATCTGGCTACCAAACGAGAAGCGTTCGAGCGCACCATCCGGCTGGTTTCGAGTGCGCGCCTGCGCGATGCGGTGATGGCGCCGCTCGCTGACGATGACGATGAACTTGCGCTGCTTGCGGAGATCGAAGGAGCGACTAGCTCGCGCCTGATAGCCGAGGAGCGCGGCCATGGCGGCCTTAGCGCCGAAGAATTGGTGCACGGCGTGCCGCATGCCAAGTTCATCAATGCGAGTTTCGCTTACGCCAAACCTCGCGAGCCGGGGCGATTTAACCCCGCAGATCGCGGGGCTTGGTACGCGGCCCTGGCAGTCGAAACCTGCCTGGCCGAGGTCGGACATCACCTGACCCAGGCGTTGGCGGATGCAGGCGATTTCAATGCCGTGGTGGAATATGGCGAGATGATTGCAAGTATGTCCGGCATCTTTCTCGATCTGCGCGAAACGCCCGGCCACCCGTCGCTCGATCCGGAAAAGAGCAAGGGCTATCCCGTCGGTAATGCCCTGGCAGCGCAAGCCCGCGCCGAAGGTCATAACGGCATCATCTATTCCTCGGTTCGCCATCCGGACGGGACCTGCATCGCGGCGCTATGGCCCAATGTCGTGCAGTCGGTGACGCAGGGTGCCCTGTACCGTCTGACCTGGTCGGGTAGTCCTGAATTTACATGGGAGGCCGCGTAGGTTCTAGACGCTCACTCTGTCTCAGCGGTTGGGCGGGACGGACATCTCATTCTCACTAATCTGCCGATTTCGCATGCTCGACTATCATCAGGACAAGCCCTGCGAAAACCAACCCGAAGCCCAAAAGGTGAGACCAGCGAAATGATTCGCCAAGTAGGACGTAAGATAGGACAAGCGCGCTAAGGGGCATGACTGCCATCGCACCTGCCGTGAGTGCTCCTGGCGCTTTGCGGGCACCATTATACCATAGAACAGGAGCGAGCCCTCCTGTGGCCGCACCCCAAAAGGCGAGCGCGAAATAACCATCCCGACCTACGCCGGAAAAATCGAACGGTCGGGAATCGAAAACAAAAGCCAGAACGACAAAGAGCAAAGCGGCAATGAGCGATGCGGCCAGTGTTGCTTCCAGCGAGCTGATCCCGTCGGACAGTTTACGTGCAAGCAGGGTGTAGGCTGCCTCGAAGCACACGGCCATTGCGACAAGCGCTGCGCCAAGAATCGGCGCTTCGGTGGCTCCGCTTCCCCCGGTTCGCAGCAGATTGATCATCACTATCCCCGCGACCGCAAGGGCCAATGCTCCTGATGTGCGCCAGTTCATTGCGGCACCGAAGAAAACTACGGCCGCGGCGGCAGTCACTGCCGGTGTTGCGCTCATGATCGTGGAGCCGATCACGCCTGTGGTGAGACGCATGCCGAAAAGCATGGCTGCGGTGAAACCGACCATCCCGAATAGTGAGATCGCGACAATCACCCACCAGTCCGACCGCTGCGCGTTGCCAAACCTTTTCGTCAGCAGCCACGTGAATGGGGCAAGGACCAGGCAAGCGATCATCATTCGCATGCATGATGCCGTGAAGACCGAAAACTGCTGCCCGATTAACTTGCTGAGCGGCGTTGCACTGCCAAAGAGTGCCATGCCCAGCAAGAGCTGCACGACAATCGCAGGAGTGGTCAAGCGTCTCTCGTATACCATGATACTGCAAAGACTTAACACGCGGGGCTCTGTTCGGAAACATGGTCGTGTTTGTATGCAAAAGTTGCTGACGCAAGTTTTACTATTGATTGCTTTCGGCCGTACCCGGCCTGCGGCGCGACAAGGCGACGTTCCGCATGGGCTACTATTCCATCGCCGTGCTAATGGCTTATGACGCGGGGATGGCGGTAATCCTGGGCGGAGTTTTCGCCGAATAGCTAGCCGACGATTGCGGGGAGCAGACTGAACAGGATTCCGGTGGCAGAAATGGCTATGCCAAGGCCAGGGATGGACGCCCACGAGGCGACGGCTCCGCGCCGCCACAGCCACCACAATGTTCCCAACGCGGGCAGGGTGAGGATCGCCGCGATCCAGCGGGCCGCCGGTTGGTCTGGCAGCACGCTACTCGCCGCCCAGAGGAGCAAGAAGTGCGCGGCCCATGCGCACAGGGCCAGCGTCGGCGTCAGCCAGTCGATGTCGTTGCGGTATTCGCGCATCGTCTCAACCTCCCGGAAACAGCCGGACCACGAGCGCAACGGCGAGGCCCTGTAGCGCAGCATAGCCGATGAAGCGCACCACAATGTCGAGCGTGACGCTGGCAGGTGCCACCAGCAAGCCCCTGCCGCTGCGATAGCCAAGATAGAGCGCCATGATGGCGGCGATCACAGCGGTGCAAGCCTGGAAAGCAAGCAGCGCGAAAACCGTAGCGCCCTGTCCGCTGGCGGTCGGGTCGAGCCCCGCGCCGCTCCAGCCCGTCCAGTCCCACCAGATCGCTCCGCCGAGCAGGCACGCGCCGACCGCCGCCATCAGCCAAGGACCCTGTCCGGGGAATGTCGCCTTGGGCTTGGATGCGAGGATCCGGCGGGAGAGCCATGCCGAACCCAGCGCCAGTAACAGACACATAACGATCCCGGCGGTCTGCGCGAGACCGGGAGGGGCAATCCAGACATCCGGATTGATGCCGTAGAGGTAGAGATAGCTGAAGATCGCCATGAAGACGATCATGCCCATGACCACAATCAATGTATTGAGCGCCCACCACCCGTGGCCGGAGGGTCCGGTAATGCCGATGGGCACCACGATTCCCGCGCCGATATCGGCCGTCTGTTGCTGGATCGGGCGGTCGGTCTCCCACAGCCAGCGCAACACGCAGGCGAGTGCCACGACGCCGGCGAAGGCGGAAAAGGCATAGGCCTGCACGGTCAGCGCAAGGAAGAAAGCCGCAGTGAAGACGGCCGCACTCACCGGCCAGGGCGAAGGGCCGGGCATCAGCTGGAGATATTGCGGCTCTGCATTGATTGGCGAGGTGATAATCGTTTCGCGCAGGCCCGTGGCGCTGTTCGGGAGGAAATAGCGGCCTTCCTTCACATCGTCGCAGATATGCGGATCGTCCCAAAGTGGCTCGCGGCTCTTCACCAATGGGATCGAACGGGTCGAATACATCCGAGTGGGGAGCCATTCGAGCGTCCCACCGCCATAGGTGTTGCCCGCGTCCTGATCGGTCGTGAACCGGAACCTGCGCGCCAGGTCGATCAGGAACAGCAGCACGCCCGCCGCGATCACGAAAGCACCGATCGTCGAGACGAGGTTGAGCAGGTCCAGCCCGCGATCGGGAAGATAGGTGTATACCCGCCGCGGCATGCCCATAAGGCCGGTCAGATGCATCGGCAGGAAGGTGATGTGCAGGCCGGTGAACATCAGCCAGAACACCCATTTGCCTAAACGTTCGGACAAGGCGTTCCGGCTGGTCATTCCGTTCCAGTAATAGAACGCGGCGAACATTGGGAAAACCATCCCGCCCAGCAGCACGTAATGGAGGTGCGCGACGATGAAATAGGTGTCGTGTGCCTGCCAGTCGAAGGGCACCATGCCGACCATCACGCCGCTCAGTCCGCCCATGACGAAAATCATAATGCTGCCGACCACGAACAGGGCGGGCGTCGACCAGCGGATTTTCCCTGCCGCCAGTGTGGCGATCCAGCAGAACACCTGGATTCCTGCCGGGAGGCTCACCGCCATGCTCGCGGCGCTGAAATAGCCGGTGGAGACGCGCGGCATGCCGGTGGCGAACATGTGGTGCGCCCAGACGCCGAAGCTGATGAAGCCGGTCGCCACCAGCGCCAGGACGTTGAGGCGGTAGCCGACCAGTTCGGTGCGCGCGATGGTCGCGACCATCATGCTCATCAGGCCTGCGGCGGGAAGGAAGATGATGTAAACTTCGGGATGGCCGAAGAACCAGAACAGGTGCTGCCACAACAAAGGGTCGCCGCCTCGGGTCGGATCGAAGAACGGCCAGTTGAAGGCGCGCTCCAGTTCCAGCAGCAGCGTGCCCAGGATAATGCTGGGAAAGGCGATCACAATCATTACCGCGAAGACCAGCATGGCCCAAGCGAACATCGGCATGCGGTCGAGCGTCATCCCTGGCGCGCGGGTGCGCAATACACCAACGATGATCTCGATCGCCCCGGCGATGGCGCTGATCTCGATGAAGCCGATCCCGAGCAAATAGAAATCCGTATTGATTTCGGGACTGTAGGCGATGGAGGTAAGCGGCGGGTACATGAACCAACCGCCATCGGGCGCGAGACCGACGAAAATGCTTGCGAAGAAACACAGTCCGCCCACGAAATAGGCCCAGAAGGCGAAAGCGGAGAGGCGCGGGAAGGGCAGGTCGCGCGCGGCCAGCATCTGCGGCAACAGCATGATGCCGATTGCTTCCACCATCGGCACTGCGAACAGGAACATCATCACCGTGCCGTGCATCGTGAAGAACTGGTTGTAAGTATCCGGCGGCAGGAATTCCTGCATCGGCGCGGCGAGCTGCACCCGCATGCCGAGCGCGAGAATACCCGCCAGCAGGAAGAACAGGAAAGCGGCCGCGACGTAGAAGAAGCCGATGTAATTGTTGTTGACGACCGTCAGCAGTCCCCAACCCTTGGGGTTGTCCCATATCTTCTCCAGTTCCTCCACCTCGCCTTCGGGGCGGGGCCGGTGCGTGGGAAAGAGCCGGTAGAGTTCGTGATCGAAGCCAGTTTCGGACGTGCGCCCTTCCATGGCGCCCTGCGTCCTGTCCAGCGGACCTGTGCTCATCGCTGTTGCTCGAGCCAGATTGCGATGGCTTCCAGTTCCTCGGCCGAGAGCATGTCGTAGCTCGGCATGCGATTGCCCGGTTTGATCGACTGGCTGTCGCCGATCCACCCGATCATCGTGCCGCGATTGTTGGGCAGGATGCCAGCACCAAGCGTCAGGCGGCTGCCGACATGCGTGAGGTCGGGACCGATCAGACCGTTCGCTTCGGTCCCGGCTACACGGTGGCATGCAGCGCATCCGCTATCCATGAACAGCTGGCGTCCACTCAGGGCATTGGTCGCAGAATGCGCGACAGCAGAGGTGATGGCCGGCACCTCTCCCGGTACGTCCTGGTCAGCGACACGAGGCCGTGAGCGGCTCCGCCCCGCGATCCAGTCGTTCCAATCCGCACGGTCATGCGCCACGGTGACGAAACCCATCAACGCATGCTGGCCACCGCAATATTCGGCGCACACGCCCCCATACCGGCCCGCGCCATCGGCCTGGATCACGAGTTCGTTCAAGCGGCCGGGAATCATATCCTCCTTCCCGGACAGATTGGGCACCCAAAAGCTATGGATCACATCCTCGCTGGCAAGTTCGACCACCACGGGCTCACCGACCGGCAGGTGCAGCTCGTTGGCATCGCGCATGATCACATTGCCTTGCTCGTCGAGATATTCGACGTCAAACCACCACATATACCCCGTCACGCGGATGCGCATCGCGTCCTCGGGTACGGGCTCTGTCAGCGAAGCGGTCAGCGTGAGCCCCCAGACCAGCAGGCCGGTGAGGACCACGCCGGGAAAGGCGATGCCGCCTATCCAGATCGCCTTTTCACCACCCAGCTTCGCTTTCCAGCGGTCGGGCCCCTTGATCGCGACATAGACCGCGGCGACCACGATAGCGGTCACCGCGACGCCCATGCCGATCAGCGCCCAGGCCAGCACCACTACGCTGTCCGCATAGGGACCGGCCGGGTCGAGAACGGGTGGCGGCCAGCCCCACCAGGCATCGAAAATGTCGGAAGACCCACTAGTCATCGTCGAGACCATAGAGATACTCCGCGACATCGCGAGCCTCTTCTTCGCTCAGCGGCATGGCAGGCATGGCGGAGCCGGGCTTGGCCGCAGGCGCGTTGCGGACGAAGGCGGCGAGGTTTTCGGGCGTGTTCGGCAGCGCACCGGCGATTAGGCCGATGTCGTCGAAGCCGACCAGCGAGGGACCGGTGCGACCTTCCGGCCAATCGATCCCGGGAATCTCGTGACAGGCGGCGCAGCCCACGCGCTCGATAGCCTCCAGCCCGCGCTCCGCCGTCTCCCTATCGGGCCCGTACCGCGACCCGGGAGGCTGCTTGCAGGCCGCCAGGCCCGCACATAGAGCAACGAACAAACTGATGGACAGATACGCGCGCAAGATGCTCCCCCAGGTCAAAACGGGAACCAGCCCGTCGCGCCGGAGGTTCCCGAAAGGATGCACAAATCATCCGCGATATCCATGAGCATTGCCATGCTGGCGTTGATCGCAGCGTGCAATGAGGCCGAACCGACTATCGACAGGTACGAGATCTCCGGCGAGGTTATCGCATTGAGCGGAGGGGATGCGGGTGCGCGTGGGGCCTGCGTCACCTGTCACGGCCTCGAAGGGGAAGGGGACGGTAATCTGGTCCCCCGCCTCGCGGGCCTCGACCCCGGATACCAGCTTCGCCAGCTCGCAAATTTTGCCGAGGGCCAGCGCCGGCATCCGCAGATGGTCTGGATCGCCGACCACCTCGACCGGCCCGCCCGCGAGAAGGTTGCAAATTACTACGCCGGTTTGCCGGTGCCCGAAGGTTCCGCGAGCGCGCCGGACGCGGGCGATTGCGCGGCGGCGGAGCTTTATCTGCGCGGCGATCGCGAACGCGGGCTTGCGGCTTGCGCCAGCTGTCACGGTCCGGACGGCGCGGGGGTCGGTTTGGGCAATCCGCCGCTTGCTGCGCAACCCGCGCCTTACCTGCAAGCGCAGTTGAAAGCCTGGGCGAATGGCGAACGCTATGGCGGCGACAACACCATGACGCGGATCAGCCAGCTTCTGACGGAGGCCGAGATGGCTCGCCTGGCTGGCTATAGTTCGGCCCTCCCGGGTGCCCGTGGGTATCCGGAACCTCCGGAAACATGCCCTCGAACACGTCGTCCCGATCCCAATAATGATGCTTGATGGCCGCAAAGGCATGGGCCGGGATCAGTGCGGCCAAAAGCACGACGCAGAAGACATGGATATCCTCTGCCACATCGAGGATCCAGAACTGCCATTCGGGCGACATGTCCTGGAACGGCATGGCCGGAACCGGAACGATACCCGCCAGGCGAAGCTCGCGAGCCGGCTGGATCGCCGACCACATCGCCCATCCGGACAGCGGCAAAAGCGTAAAGAGTGCATAAAAGATCGCGTGGGTCGCATGCGCGACGGTCGTTCGCCAGCCCTGCTTGTCTGCATCGTTGATCGGCCCGGGAACGATCAGCCGCCAGAGCAGGCGCAATGCCCCGAGCACCAGCAGCGTCAGCCCGACTTCGGAATGCACTGCGTAGGCTTCCAGCTTGTCCGGTCCAACGAGATAGCGCTGCATCCTCCAACCGGTGACCAGTTGCCACATCACCACGGCGGCCATGATCCAATGAAAGGCCACGCCGACCGGTGTGTATTTTCCCCGCTCGCGATAGCTGACCGACCACTCCCGCCATTGCTGGACCCAAGGCTTCATCGCGCGTAGGCTGGTTGCATCGATCGATAGAGAATGGCGAGCGCGATCAGCAGATAGGCCGCCGATGCAGGCGCCCACATGATGAGGCCCGCGATTTGCTGATCTTCCAGCGGTGTCCAGCCCCATGCCTGCGTCGTCGCAAAATGTGGAGCGTAGAAGGCCCGCCCGGCGAACGTCAGGAGAGCGCCGAGCGCACCCATTTGCACCATGGTAGCCAGGGTCGCCGCAACGGCTGCGGGAACCTGCGCCTGGCGCATCGAAGCCCACCAAAACGCCGCGGCCCCCGTCAGACTCAACTGCATTACCCAGAAAACGATGTCGCTGGATAGCGCGGCGGAATACACCGGCGGTGCGTGCCAAAACCAGAAGATGATCGCCTGGATACCGGTCAAGGCACCCAGCGCCCTTGGGCCGACAAATCTTCTGAGATCAAGAGATCTCGCCAATAGCGGGGCCAGAATCAGCGCCAACGCGACATGATGGATTGTGCGTATCGAAAAAAGCGCGGATCCCAGGGCACAAAGCGGTGTAACGAACAGGATTAAAGCGACACCGGATGCGGCGAAGTGATACTTTTTTGTTTGCGGAGCATACCTGAGACCCAATCCGAGGCAGAGAGTGATCATGAGAATCAGAATAGGATCACCATTCCAAGCTCCTAGCCAGTCAGCGGGAACAGGTGCAACGCCGCAATATGGCGTCCAGGAATGGGAGCTTCCGTGCATTAAGAAGACTCTACCTCATTTGGTTCCGTCCTGTCACGAGGGTAAACCTAGCGTTTGTTACGTTCTGCCCGAAGCAGTAAAAATCCTCGCAGAGAACGAAACAAATCTACAAGAATCGCCTGACGACCGCATGCGCGCCTTGCGGCGCTATCATCGCAGATGCGAGGAGTTGGTTTCGCAATTGCTCGGTCGGCTCTCGGACAGGTTCCGACGATCAATCCTGCGCCGCTTTCCACGCGCCCATCGAACCCAGGTACACATCCACATCGTCAAAGCCGTGCGCATCGAGCCAACCCGCCGCCACTGTCGCCCGCATTCCGCTTGCGCACATGAGGGTGTAGCTTCGGGCCGGGTCCAGATCCTGCCAGCGCTTGGACAGTTCGCCGACATAGATATGCTTTGAGCCGTCGATCGCGGCTGCCGCCCGTTCATCGGCATCACGCACATCGAGCAGCGTCCATTTGTCGTGTTCGTCAGTCAGTCTCTGCTTGACTGTCTCGGTATCCACCATTGGAATGGATTGCATCGTCTTGCCCGAAGCGGCCGCGGGCACCACGCCGACGTAACCACCGAGGACGTTGTCCAGTGCGATGCGAACCAGATGTTCCATGGCAGCATTCAGCTGATCCTGCGACGACGCGACCAGGGCGACACTCTCCCCTTCGCCGATAAACCACCCGGCAAAAGCGGGGATCATCCCAACCGGCAGATTGATACTGCCGGGCAGATGGCCCGACGCATAGGCGAGCGGCTCGCGGATATCGATGAGGTGATCCGCGCCGCACTCGCCCAGCTCCCGTAGCGATATTGTTTTCGGCTGCATGACCTGCGGAGCGGGATCGCCGCCCTCTAGGTTCAGCCGTTCCATCAGTCTGAAATAGGGAGGCTGGTAGTGGTTCTCCCCAACCTTGTAGTCGATGAAGGCTTCTCGGTCCTGAATTTGCAGACCCGGGTTATTGCACCGCTCGTGTCCGACGGTCGAGAACTCGCGCTCGGCCATGCCCGACCCGCAGACCGAACCGGCACCGTGGGCCGGATAAATGATCGCCTGATCGCCCAGGTCGCAGATCTTGCGCAGCGAATCATAGAGCAGGCCTGCGACCTCGCGTTTGCGATCGGGATAGAAGTCGGTGCGTCCCACATCTCCGACGAACAAGGCATCGCCCGTAAACACCCCAACGGCTTTTTCGGGATATTCGCTGTCAAACAATGCGTAGACGACATGATCGAACGTATGGCCTGGCGTCTCCAATACACGGATTTCTAGCTGGCCGATCCGGTAGTTGTCGCCTTCGTACGCCGTTTGCGCATAAGCGACTTCGCCATCGGCGTTCGGTCCGTGCAGCACCTTTGCCCCGGTCATTTTGGCCAGGACCGGCGCGCCGGAAACAAGGTCCTCATTGCGATGCGTCTCGAAAATATGCGTGATGGCTAACCCTTCTGCGCGAGCCTTCTCGGCATAGATGTCGCAATCGCGGCGGGGATCGATCACCGCCGCCTGCCCGCCGGACCCGACGAGATAGGAGAGGTGAGACAGGCCGGGCGTCTTGATTTTTTCGAGAAGCATGTTGGTTTCCTTCTGGTCGGTTTACGAGGGTATATGGGCTGGGCCGAAAGCAGGATTCTGAATAAACCGGTTGGCACCTGTAAAGGGATGCGGGTTCATGGGAAAAGTGCCGCCTCTGCGCACGATGAGAAAAGCGGGCGCGGCCGAAACGCCTATGCCGATTGATGGCATCAGATATGACAATCTCGATTTCCTCTTTCGATATTTATTCAAATCAAGCCTCGGGCGATATCGTCGGGCGGAGGCGGGCCCCCGTTGTTTCGTGACAATTCGTGAAAGGCGCGGTTCTGCGACAGGAACACACGCCCGCCGAGCTCCTGAAGAAAATCGGTTCGCTTGAGACGATCCATCACTGGCCCCTTAACTTCCGACAAATGGAGGTCGATCCCGGCATCTGCGAGCCGGTGATTGATCGCCTCGAGGCTTTCTAACCCCGATGCATCCACTTCGTTCACTGCACTGCACATCAGGACGACGTGGCGTACTTCTGGCTGGTCCGCGACGCGTTCGAGCACATATTCCTCTAGCCAGCGAGCGTTGAGATAGGTCAGGCTTTCGTCGATGCGGATCGACAGGACATGCGGAACGGTGAAGACCTTATGCCGCTCGACATTGCGGAAATGTTCCGTCTCCGGGACACGCCCGACGATTGCCGCATGCGGCCGCGATGCGCGCCAGAGATACAGCAGCAGACCAACCGCGACGCCGGCAATGACGCCCAGTTCTACGCCAGCCAGCAGAGTGATGACGATGGTAGACAGATGCGCCGCGAAATCCGCTTTCGAATAGCGCCACAGCTGACCGGGTGTCTTTAGATCGACCAGGCTGAGCACCGCGACGATGATCGTTGCAGCGAGCGTCGCGATCGGGAGGCTGAAGAGGAGCGGTGTGAGAAAGACCGACGCCAGGGCAATCCCGATGGCCGTATAGGCGCCTGCGGCCGGCGTTTGCGCGCCTGCATCGAAATTGACCGCAGACCGGGCGAATCCGCCCGTCACCGGATAGGCGCCCGAAAAAGCGCTCGCAATATTCGATGCGCCCAGCCCGATGAGTTCCTGGTCTGGCGAGATACGCTGACGTCTCTTGGCGGCCAATGTCTGCGCAACCGAGACGCTTTCCACGAAACCGATAATTGAGATCAGAAGCGCAGGCACCCATAGCCGCGCGATCAGGTCCATATCGGTCGACGGGGTCGCAAAAGGGGGCAAACCCTGCGGAATGGCCCCGACCAGGTCGACGCCTTTCTCGCCAAGATCGAGGACAAAAGCCGCCAGAATAGCGAGCGCCACCGCGATTACCGGGCCAGCTTTTGCGGCGATATCGGCAGCGCGCGGCCTCAGGCCGATGCGGATCAACGCCGGTTGGAGCCCACCCCTGACCCAGAACAGGAACAGCGTGGCCGGGATACCGATGGTCAGCGCCCAGGGATTGGTGAGGCCAATATTGGACGCGAGCGATCCGAGCATTTCCGGCCAAGTGTCGCCGCCGCCCGAAATTCCGAGAATGTGCTTGATCTGGCTGGTGGCGATCAGGACGCCGCTGGCCGTGATGAAGCCGCTGATCACCGGATGCGAGAGCAGGTTGGCGAGGAAGCCAAGCCGAAGAAAGCCCAGCACTGCCAGCATGATGCCCGACAAAGCAGCCAGCGTGATCGCCGCTTCAAGATATTCGGCCGTGCCCTGGGCAGCAACAGCCCCTGCCGCCGAAGCCGTCATCAGCGACAACACTGCGACCGGACCCACCGCTAGTGTACGGCTCGTTCCAAACAGCGCGTAGGCCACCAATGGCAGGATCGAGGCGTAGAGTCCAACGACCGGCGGCAGTCCGGCCAGCAAGGCGCAAGCGAGACTTTGCGGGATGAGCATGATCGTGACGATCACCGCCGCCACCAGATCGTTCGTCAGAACCGCGCCATTATAGGTTCGGCCCCATTGGAGAATGGGAAAGTAGCGTGCCAGCAAGGGGGGTTCAGCCATGGCTTCGACTACTCCGGCAACACTTTATGACTGCCGCTCAATCAGGCGAACGATCATCATCCCGGCCAGCATCGCCGCGACGAAAGCCGCCGCCTTTGCCGGCACGATCACAAGCGCGGCGAAGCCTGGACCGGGACAAAGGCCTGCTATCCCCCAACCGGTGCCGAACAGCGCCGCGCCGCCGATCAGGCGAGGGGTGAGATCGCTCCGGTCGGGCAGGGCAAATTTCGCAGCGAGCAAGGGCTGCGCCATGCGTGCCTGAATCCGCCAGGCAATCGCCATCACTATCACCGCTCCGCCCATCACGAAGGCCAGCGTAGGATCCCAGTCCCCAAATATGTCGAGAAAGCCGCGCACACGCGCCGGGTCGACCATTCCGCCCAGCGCCAGCCCGGCACCGAACAGGCTGCCCGAAAGCAGAGCCACCAGCCAGGAGCGCGTCATGACAGCACCTCCAGCCCTAGGGCGTTCATGATGGCGACGGTCGCGATACCGGCCGCCATGAACGTCGCCGTGGCGACGAGTGAGCGCTGCGACAACCGGCTGACGCCGCATACGCCGTGGCCGCTGGTGCAGCCGCTGCCGATGCGCGTTCCGATTCCGACCAAAAGACCCGCCGCAACGAGTGGGAGGTATCCGGCAAAGCTTGCCTCGATACTGCCGCTGATCCACGCAACCAGCAAGGCGCCGAACGGCAGGCCCAGAACGAACGCCCACGCGCCGGTCTGCGGCATTCCGTCCCCGCTGACACCGAAGGCGCGTGCGGCGATACCGGACACGCCGGCAATCCGCCCTGCACCCAGCAGCATCAGCGCGGCGGCCAGGCCGATGAGCACACCGCCGAGCAATCCTGCGAGCGGGGCGGCATCGGGAAATCCAAGCACCATCACAGCTTGTTCACGGGCACCTTGAGGTAGGATGTGCCGTCGCTTTCGGGCGGCGGCAGGTGGCCGCCGCGCATGTTCACCTGAATGGCGGGCAGAATCAGGCGCGGCATTTCCAGCGTCGCATCGCGCTGCGTGCGCATTTCGACGAACTGATCCTCATCCACGTCTTCGTGAAGATGCACATTGGCTGTGCGCTGTGCGAGCATGGTGGTCTCCCACACGAACTCGGTGCGATTGGGCGCCTTGTAATCATGGCACAGGAACACCCGCGTCTTGTCCGGCAGGCGCATCAGTCGCCTGACCGAGTGGTACAGCTTGCGAGCATCGCCGCCGGGGAAGTCAGCCCGGGCAGACCCATAATCCGGCATGAACATCGTATCGCCGATAAAGGCCGCATCGCCGATAATATACGCCATGTCAGCGGGGGTGTGACCGGGAACGTGCAGAGCGATCAGCGGAATATCGCCGATCATCAACTCGTCACCATCTTCCAGCAGGCGGTCGAACTGCGAGCCGTCGCGCTCGAATTCGGTACCTTCGTTGAATACCTTCCCGAACACGCCCTGCACGGTCACGATCTCGCGACCGATGACGAGTTCGCCGCCGAGCTGTTCCTGTAGATACGGCGCAGCGGATAGATGATCGGCATGCGCGTGGGTTTCGAGGATCCAATCGACGTTAAGACCTGCCTCGCGTACATAGCCGATGAGTTCGTCAGCGGCTTCAAAACTGGTACGACCCGAAGGCTGATCGAAATCCCAGACGCTGTCGATGATGGCCGCGCGCTTGGTCTGATCGTCGCTGACCACATAGGTCGCGGTAAAGGTCGGCTCGTGAAAGAATGCCTTGACGTGAGGCGCCCGCGGATCGCCCGCAAGGACGCCGTTCACCTGCTTGCAAGCCTTTTCGATATTCGTGTCTTCACTCATGTGTTGTCTCCGCTATCATCGCTCGGCTGAGGGGATTGACCAAGCTCGGGGCAAAAGATCTCGTGCAACAATTCGAGAACCCGCTGCGCATTGGGATCGCGGACCCTGTAGAATACCGACTGGGCTTCCTTGCGCGTCGCGACCAACTTGTCTTCGCGGAGTTTCGCAAGGTGCTGCGACAATGCGGACTGGCTCAGCCCGACGCGCCCCGCCAGATCGCCCACGGAAAGCTCGCCGGCTTCGGCCAGAAAGCATAGAACGAGCAGGCGCGATTCATTGCCCATCATTTTCAGCAGGCGGCTGGCCTCGCTGGCCTGGCGCGTGAAATCGGTGGGAGAATCGGTGGTGCTCATCGCTGCCTCTTTTAGGAATTCCTAATTTAGGAAAGCCTAATGGTTCGTCAAGGATGCAATTGCCTTATTCGGATGGATCGTCGACTTCTTCGTGCACGGCCTCGGAGTTTAAATTGTCCCATGATTCGTGCACTGACGTGAGGCTTGAGTAACCATGATTGACGCCCGCCTCTTGCTTGGTTGTCGATAAAGCAAATGGCGAAGAGTCTCGCAGGCCAAGGCTAGTTTCGTGCCCAGAGCGCATCGATTATCGGACATTCGGGCACATCGGAACCATCGCATTGCGCCGCCACTTCCGAGAGGGTCTGCTCAAGCTTCATCAGATCGGCAATCTTGCTTTTCACACCTGCGATATGGTGCCGTGTCAGCTCCAGCACCTCGCCGCAGGTATAGCCGTGAGAATCGACGAGACTCAGCAAGCTGCGCAATTCGTCGATTGAAAACCCCAGTTCTCGACCGCGCAGGATGAACCCTAGCCGTGCCTGATCTTCGGGAGAATACACTCGGTGGCCGCTCGTCGTCCGTTCGGACTGATTGAGTAACCCGATGTTCTCGTAATAACGGATCGTTTCGATATTGCAGCCTGCGCTTTTGGCTAATGCACCTCGCTTGATCGGTCGATGATCGGTCAAAAACCTCACGCCCCAAAAAAAACTGCTTGAACCTGCAGTTACTACAGACCCTATATTCAAGGTCACTGAGTAGCAATAGAACCAGGCAGGCCGAAAACGCAATGGACGCCAATTTGAGAAATGTTGCCCGGGCTCAGGACGATCGTCGCCAGCGGTGGTTCGCCACCGGTGGCATTGTCGGAGCCATACTGGCTTCGACCTGCTGCATCGTGCCGCTGGTCCTGGTCGTGCTGGGCAGCGGCGGTGCCTGGGTAGGAACCCTTACCAGTCTTGAGCCATACCAACCCTATTTTCTCGCCCTGGCGGCGGTGTTTCTAGGTCTGGGATTTTGGCACGTCTATTTTCGCAAGGCGCCCGCCTGCGAAGACGACTCGTACTGTGCGCGACCATCATCATTGATCGTCACCAAGACGGTGCTCTGGAGCGCCACCGTGCTTATCATTTTGACGGCGACCATGGGGTGGTGGGCCCCGCTATTTTATTAGGAGAAATGTCATGAACCGTACCGCGATTGCATTAGTTGCTACAGCCACGCTCGGATTGGGAGGCCTTGGGGCGGTCACCCTTTTGCCCGAGACCGCCGCGCAAGCCGAGGCGTCCTCGACACTGCGCACGCAGGTGTTCTCGATCGAGAAGATGACCTGCGCAACATGCCCGATCACAGTCAAAACCGCGATGGAGCGCGTGAAAGGCGTGCGTTCCGCAAACGTCGACTTCGATACGAAGACCGCAACGGTAGTCTATGATCCGCGCGTCACCAATCTTGGAGCAATTGCCGCAGCCTCTACCAATGCTGGTTATCCTGCACGCGCAGCGGGCGGATAAGGCTGCGGACGATCGGACAATCCTGCGCCTTGGTGTAATCGGCACCATCATCATTGCACTCTGCTGCTTTACCCCGATCCTTCCTATTGGTCGCTGTGGTAGGTTTGTCCGCAATCTCGGGCTATCTCGACTACGTGTTGGTGCCCGCGTTACTATTTTTCGTCGCCCTTACGATCTTTGCCGTCCGGCGGCGTAACCGCGACACCAATCACAGCTAATCGGAAATAATTATGACTGAGAAACGCGCGTCGGGCACCGGCGAACACTACGACCTTGCCGTCATCGGGGCTGGATCGGCAGGCTTTTCTGCCGCAATTACCGCTTCCAACGAAGGAGCAAAGGTTGCGCTTATCGGCCACGGCACAATTGGCGGGACGTGTGTGAACGTCGGATGTGTGCCATCCAAAACGATGATCCGTGCCGCCGAGGCGCTGCATCACTCCAAATCGGCTAGTCGGTTCCCCGGGCTTTCAGGCGAGGCTTCTGTCACCGACTGGAAATCCCTGATCGCGGCCAAAGATGACCTCGTTACGACCTTGAGGCAGAAGAAGTATATCGATTTGCTGCCAGATTATCCGGGGATCACATATCTGGCAGGCGCTGCACGGCTGGTCGATGGCGGCGTCAGCGTGGACGATGAACTCGTCAAGGCCACAAAAATCATCATTGCGACTGGCGGTCGCCCAGCGGTGCCGGCCATTCCGGGGATCGAGAAGGTTCAGTATCTCACCAGCACCACCGCGCTGGAACTTACCGAGCAACCGCGATCGCTTATGGTAATCGGGGGCGGCTATATTGGCTGCGAACTGGCTCAAATGTTTGCCCGAACCGGGACCAAGGTGACAATGGTTACCCGGTCGCATCTTCTTCCCGGGGCTGAACCGGAGATTTCCGATGCCTTAGCCCGCTTCCTGGCCGATGAGGGCATCGTTGTTCGCACCGGCCTGGACTATCGCGAAATCCGACAGTCCGATGACGGGGTTTTGCTGACCGTCGAGACTGCCAATGGTATCGAGACACTGCCTGCCAAACGGGTTCTGTTGACGACGGGGCGCACACCCAACACCGCCGGTCTTGGGCTGGAGGAAACCGGCATTGCCACGGCGCGCCGTGGGGGCATCGAGGTCGATAAATACTTGCGCACTTCGACGGCGGATATCTACGCAGCAGGCGATGTTACGGGACGAGACCAGTTCGTTTACATGGCCGCCTACGGCGCCAAGCTAGCGGCGCTCAACGCGCTAAATGGCGACAGTCATGTGTACGACAATGCGGAGATGCCTTGGGTAACCTTCACCGATCCGCAGGTTGCAGCTGTCGGCTTGTCCGAGGCTGCCGCTACGCAAGCGGGGTTCGACGTCAAGATCTCGATTGTCCCGCTCGATCAAGTGCCGCGAGCGCTCGCGGCCCGCGACACGCGCGGGTTGATCAAACTGGTCGCGGATGCCGAAACCGACAGGCTCCTTGGCGGCCAGATACTTGCGCCCGAAGGTGCGGACAGCATTCAGACTCTCGTTCTGGCGATCAAATTCGGAATGACCGTTCAGGCGCTGGGGGAGACAATTTTCCCTTATCTGACGACGGTCGAGGGGCTGAAGCTGGCCGCGCAGGGGTTCGGCAGAGATGTGACAAAACTCTCCTGCTGCGCAGGCTAAAGACTCCGCGCTGACCGGTGTCTCGCTATCTGAGCGCAGTGGTTGGGAAACTTCCCTAAAGCATAACCAACAATAAAGAGAACTCTATGATCGACGCCAGGCAATCGAATGACGACAACCCAACCCGCCTTGATGTCGTTTACGATCATCTCAACACATCGGATGATGCACGCGAGAGGTTGGCAAAAGCGAAATTGGCCTTCCATGTGAACATTCCGGTTCGTATGGATGACGGGTCGCTGCGGACCTTCGAAGGCTGGCGAGTCCAGTATGACGATACCCGCGGTCCAACTAAGGGCGGGATTCGATTTCACCCTCAGGTGACTGCTGAGGAAGTGACTTCGCTTAGTTTCTGGATGACCATCAAATGCGCGGTTGTCGATCTGCCTTTCGGCGGAGCGAAGGGCGGCGTAAATGTCGATCCAAAAAGTCTCTCCCGGCTCGAACTGGAGCGTCTTTCTCGCGGATATATTCGCGCGGTCTATGACGTCGTCGGTCCCGATCGCGACATCCCGGCGCCCGATGTCAATACGAACGCCACAATCATGGGCTGGATGGCAGATGAGTATGCTCAGATCGAACGCCGCCAGGTCCCGGCGGTCATCACCGGCAAGCCGCTAGGCCTCGGCGGGTCCGAGGGCCGTGTAGCTGCTACGGGGCGCGGTGCGCTTCAGGTTCTGAATATCTGGGCCAAGCGCGAAGGCAAATCTCCCGAGGATCTGACTGTCGCAGTGCAGGGCTTTGGCAATGCAGGTTATCACTTCGCACGTCTTGCGCATGAGGCGGGATACAAGATCGTTGCCGTCTCTGACTCCAAAGGGGCAATTTACTCGGATGAAGGCCTCGATCCCGAACCGATCTGGCGCCACAAGCACAAGACCCGCAAGCTCAAGGGAATGGTTTATTGCGATGCTTCGGTCTGCGAGGAGGCCGCATTCGACACCCTTACAAACGATGAGCTTCTCGAGCTCGATGTCGACATTTTGGTTCTGGCCGCTTTGGAGAACGTGATCACCAAAGACAATGCGAGCAAGCTAAAGGCGGCCGCGATTCTGGAGATTGCGAACGGCCCGGTAAATTTCGAAGCCGATGAGACCTTGGAGGACAAGGGAATTGCGGTACTCCCTGACGTGCTGGTCAATTCCGGTGGTGTAATCGTAAGCTATTTGGAATGGGTCCAGAACCGCAGCGGCGATTACTGGCCACAAGACGTTGTTGAAAAGCGGTTGGCCGAACGTCTCGACCGCGAAGCCGAGGCCTGTTTTCAGCTGGCTGCCGACAAAAAAGTGTCCTTCCGAACCGCCGCTTACATTCAGGGCATTGGTCGCATCGCCGAGGCCATGGGCCAACGCGGAACTGCGAGCTACTTTGGCGAACAAGACGGAAGAAAGTCAGCGTGATCGTCCCTAATTTGGGGACCTATATACGTTTGTGACCACTAGGCTGGGCGCGGGCCGAATAGAATGATCGCCGCGCCACCTAGGCAGACCGCCGCTCCAATCACATCCCAACGATCCGGTCTCCCGCCTTCGATCACCCACAGCCAAAGCACAGCTGAAACGATATAGACCCCGCCATAAGCAGCGTAGGTCCGTCCTGCGTGCTCTGCTTCAATAAGGGTCAGTAGATAAGCGAATAGCGCCAGCGAAAGAACGCCGGGCGCGATCCACCACGGCGATTTGTCCATGCGCAGCCAAGCCCAGAATGCGAAGCACCCGGCGATTTCGGCAATGGCTGCGCCAATATAGGCGAAGGCAGTCACTTGCATTAGCTCTTGAAATACTCACCGACGAAATCCAGCCACTTGCGGGTGATTTTGAACCTGCCTCGGATATCCTGCGCGTAGGCTTGGTAGATGGAGTTTGATTTGCTGTTTTGTGCGATTTCAGGTTGCGCCCGATTTGGGAGAACTTTGAGTCTTTTTCGGTTTTCATTAACCGCAAGGTGCTCATCAGACAGAGCGATGTAGTCCGGCAGTGCCTCAATCATCGCGGAAGTTTTCATTTCACTGTCAGATTGCACAGAAAGCACCAGAAGTCCACATTTCCAGAGGTCCATCGTAAGGTCGATTTCGATTGGCGTTGCCTCACTCGGGCGCTCAAAGGCTGCGAGTAAGTGCAAGCGTTTCCTCTAAAGCAATCTCCCTGTGGCGTCCTGCGCGTCCTCTGTCTTGGCCATCGGGCCGGCCGCAACGCGTCGCGGCACCGTAGTCACGCCAAAGGACTCTTTAACTCGCTAGCGACGCCACAGCTTAAGGGTCATAGCATGTAACCAATATCCGATGCCCCGGTCGGGTACGCGAACATTGTCGTCTTGATCTGCTCTGCCGTGATTCCGTTGCGGATGGCGAGCGCGAAAAGGTTTATGACCTCCTCGGCGTGCGGGCCGACCAAGTGCGCGCCTAGTATGAGGTCGGATTCATCGTCCACCAGCACCTTAAATCCGTAGACTTTCTCGGCCGCCTGACGGGCCGTAAACCAGTTCTCGGCACGTTCGCTTTTCAGTTGAAACTTGAGGCCTTTGTCTTTCGCCTCGGCTTCGGTGAGCCCCACCGCCGCTATCGGCGGAATGGTGAAGGCGACGCTTGGAACTCCTTTATAGTTAGGCGTTTCAGTATTTCCATTAAGCAGGTTGGTTGCAACCACCTTGGCATCGTGGCTGGAGACAGGGGTAAGGGGCGGACCCATTTGAGCGGCATCGCCGGCGGCGTAGACGGCGGGGTTCGAAACACTTTGCAGGTGCTCATTCAGCACGAGCCTCCCTTTCTCGTGCCTTATTTCCGCGGCATCGAGATCCAGCGAAGCAAGGGCCGGCTTGCGGCCAGCCGCATGAACTACGAGGTCGGCGTCCACTGTGGTTTCGCCGTTCGCGCCCTTCGCCGTGACCCGATAGCCGTCTTGCGTTTTCTCGATCGAGGTCACCTCCATTTCGGTTCGAACGTCGATCCCCAGTTCATCGAACTTTGTCATGAGCCATCCGACGAGATCGGGATCGAACTGCTTCAGCATCCGCTCGCCGTGCTGGAGGATCGTGACCTTTGCGCCGGCGCGAGCGGCAATGTGCGAAAATTCCGAGGCGATGTAACCCCCGCCGACCAGCACAATCCGCTTCGGTAGGCGCTCGAGTTCGAGGAACCCCTCGTTGTCGACCAGATGCTCCTCGCCCGGGATTTCAAGCGGTATCGGCTTGGCTCCGGCGGCAATCAGAATGTGCTTTGCTTCGACAACCGCGCCTTCGATGTCGAGCGTGTTCGGTCCGGTAAACCGCGCCCGCCCATGGTACGTATCGATGCCCTTGTCCTTGTAACGCTGCTCGTGTTTTCCGGGGACCGGATCGGTAAAGCTGCGCTTGAAGGACAGGAGACCCGGCCACTCGAGACGGGTATCGCCTTCCACGCCTTTGTCTTCCATGCGCCACGCGTGGTCCACCGCCTCCGCGCCTCCAATCATCATCTTCTTCGGGTCACACCCTCTTAGCGCGCAGGTTCCCCCGAAGGGTCGGAAATCCACTACCGCGACGCTCCATCCCTCGGCGCGCACGCGCATGGCAGCGACCATTGCCGCAGTTCCGGTTCCGATGATCAGAAGGTCATAATTCGTGGCCATGTTCATTCCTTTGGGTGAAATTTGCGGCACTGGGGGTGTTATTCGGCCTGACCCGATGTGTTGTCGGACATACCGGCGCTGGGTCGGCAGAAATTAGATAACGCAAGTACGGACGCCTGCGTTCCGCGATGTGAGCCCTTCCGGCGGAGGGGCTTGTGCTCAGCAGCGCGCTTCGACCGATCGGCATTCGTGCCGGTAAGAGCTTCAGCACCCCCCCGTTCGTGAAGCTCAAGATGAATGGCGCTGTTGATGAGAGCGAGGTGGGTGAAGCCCTGCGGAAAGTTCCCGAGAAAGGAGCCACTGGCAGGCGCAATTTCTTCGGCGTAAAGGCCAAGATCATTGGCCTTCGCCGACAGGCGTTCAAACAAGCTTCTGGCCTCGTCAGCGCGCCCGATCGCCAGCAGAGCATCGACAAGCCAGAAGCTGCATATCAGAAAGGCACCCTCTCCGCCGGGAACGCCGTCCGGAGTCCGGTACCGGAGGACGTAATCTCCTTTGCGCAGTTGCTCTTCGACCGACTCGATCGTGCGTGCGATAAGGCTTTGGTCGATCGGCGCACCAAATTGCGGCGTGAGCAGAAGCGCCGCATCAGCCTCGCGATAGCCGAAAGCCTGAGTCAGCCCCTGATCGGGATCGACTCCTTCTTTCAGGATCGCTTGCAGCAAAGCGTCTTTCTCCGTCTCCCACCTGTCGTTGGGCCCAAGGAGCCGGAGCGCCCTGTCAAGCGCCACCCAGCCCATCAGTTTGCCATGTACGTGATGGCGCGGCTCGCCGCGCATCTCCCAGATCCCCTGGTCTGGCTCCTGCCAGCTTGCAGCGACATGGTCCGCTGCGCAACGAACCATAGTCTTCAGAGTGTCGTCCAGCGGTCCGCCGAGCGCATGATACATAAGCGCCCAATCGGCGATCTCACCATAAATGTCGGCCTGCCGCTGGTTGTAAGCGGCATTTCCGACGCGGACCGGCCTACTCCCGCCGTAGCCGTCGAGGTGCTCAAGCGTGCGCTCGGGAAGTTCTGTTTCTCCGCGGACACCATACATAATCCGCAGATGGGGCAGTGTCTGCACACAGCAAAGGCGCAGAAACTCGCAATAGCGGCGCGCCTCGCCGACGAAGCCAAGAGCGGCCAACGCCTGCAGGATGAACGCCGAATCGCGCAGCCAGCTGTACCGGTAATCCCAGTTACGCACACCACCGGGTTCTTCGGGCAGAGACGACGTGGGCGCTGCGACAATCGCTCCGGTGGGTGCGAAGGTAAGAAGCTTGAGTGTTAGAGCGCTTCGCAGCACCTTCGATTGATATTGGCCTCCGTATTGGCAACCCTCGCACCACTCTCGCCAGAAGGTCCGGGTAACATGCAAGAGCTGCTCCGCCACGCCGACTGGATCTGCATCGGCAGCCGCCGAAGGGGCCAGCACAAAGATATGCCGCTCTCCGGGCGCAAGTCTGATTGTTTGGTCGACCTCTCCCGGCGATCCGAGACAAGCGCTCGATGTGTAAAGCTGGAAGGTTTGGTCGTTCGTATGGGTGCCCTCGGCGGAAGGCGCTTGCTCGAAGGGTTCCGCCGCTTCCTGTAGCCTGATCCTCGCCCTCGGCTGCCCCTCTTGTCCTTCGACAATCCTTACGAGCCAGCCCGGCGCGGACAATGTGACGAAGTCGTCCGGCTCTGCATTCGGCGCACGCCCGACCGGGAGGAAATCCGTGACGGTGAAGCGCCCATCTTGCACCGTCCAGTCCGTCCGCAGGATGTTGGTGTCGGGCAAATAGGCCCGCCGGGCCTTGCCCCCTTCGGCGGGTGCGATTCCGAAGCAGGGTCCCTTGCGCTTGTCGAGGAGGCGCCAGAGTGTCGGCTCTTCGTCGAAGCGCTCCCGGCACCACCAATCCACACTGCCGTCATAGCCTACGAGCGCAGCGCCATGACAGTCTCCGATCAGGGCATAATCCTCGATCGGCAGATAGCCACTTCTAGGTTCAGAGCTGAACAGCCGTTCGCCGATGCCATCGCGAGGCACCGATCAGCCCCCTTTCCGGAAGCCAGGGTAAAGCATCATGCCGCCGTCGACAAAGAGCGTCGTTCCGACAACATAGTCCGACGCGTCCGAGGCGAGCCAGACGGCGGCTTGGCCAACGTCCTCTGGTTCGCCGATGCGTTGATAGGGGATCAGCTCCAGCAGCTTTCTGCGCGCCTCCTCGTCTTCCCAAGCATCCCGGTTGATATCGGTCTTGATGGCGCCTGGAGCGATGGCGTTGACACGGATCTTCTCACAGGCGAGCTCCTGCGCCATGGTTTCCATCAATAATTTGAGACCGCCCTTGGCTGTCGCATAGTTCGCGTGTCCCGCCCACGGGATCTCCTGGTGTACGGAGTTCGTGAAGATGACCTTCCCGAGCGCAGGGGATCGATCTCGATCAATCCCCTGTTGACGGAAGCGACGTATCGCTTCCTGGGCGCATAGAAACTGCCCGGTGAGATTGACGTCTATCACCTTGCGCCAGTCCTCCAAGCTGAGATCGGTAAAGGCGGCATCGCGCTGTATCCCGGCGTTTGCGACCACGATGTCGACTCCGCCGAACAGCCGGTCCGCCGCATCGAAGAGTTTCTCACAATCCTCCGGCTTCGAGACGTCCGCTTGGACCGGTTCGGCTCGACCGCCGGTCTCCCGGATTTCACTGGCGATCCGCTCGGCAGATTCCCTATCGGAGCGGTAGTTGACGATGATAGAAGCTCCCGCCGCGGCGAGAGCCCGGGCGATGCCTTCGCCGATGCCGGAACTGGCACCCGTTACGATGGCACGATTTTTCTCAAGTGATAGCTGCAAGATTCCCGACCTCCGTTAGTTCAAGCGATTTTGTCCAGCGAGAGCTGGCGTGAGGCGGTAAAGCCCTTCGGCCGTGCCCGCGACCGCAAGGCCGTAGACGAGGTGACCCAGCAGCCCTCGGACATGGGCTGCGGCGGGATAGTCCTCGTCCGGCGCGCTGAAGCCTAGCGCCGGCGTCAGGAATTCGTCGAGGATGAGCGACATACTCATACCCGTCGCCACTCCCGCCCCTAGGGGCTTTATGCCGAAAGTCCTGCGCAGCAGGCAGTAGACAGGACCCCATCCGATGCCGGAGGCATAATGAAAGGCCTTCCCGAGACGCTTCGTATCCTGTTTGTCGAGCTCAAGATTTGCAAGACTTGCCGACTTTTCCGCCGCCACGCGGTAGGGCGGCCCAGGACGAACGCGCTGTTCCCTTTGTCTCGTTTTCTCGGGCGTAGCGGCCCAAAGCGCCTTCTGGGCATATTCTGTCACCTTTGTGGCCAGTAAACCGGCGACCAGGCCAATGCCAATGTCGAGAATAAGGTTACTCTTCATGATCCGCTCCGTTGCGCATAGGACATGAACGTGCCGGTCGCCGTTGGTTTCCAAATTTGTTCTGCCGTTCTCCTGCGATGTTCCAGCCTGACTGGTCAGACTCAGTTACAGCTTGTGTGTTGCGAGCATCCTGCCAGAGGCGTAGGATCTGTAGGGAATACAGGATTGAGGGCGAACTCGATGGTGGACAGAGGCATTTTTCAGGATCTGGTGCCCAGAATCGGCGTGATGGCGCGGAAAACTGGCTGCAACATCGAAACCATTCACTACTACGAAAAGGCTGGTGTTATCCCTCATCCAGCTCAATCGGCGAGTGGTCATGGTCGATATGGCAGCATCTGAAGCGGCTGGCCTTTGCCATGAAAGCCCGCGTGCTTAGCTTCACGCTTTCGGAAGTGAAAGCGTTGCTGCGGCTGATCGACGAGCGGGACTGCTCTTGTGCTGAAGTCCGCGATGTGACGGCTTCGCATCTTCAAGATGTTCAAGCAAAGCTTGCGGATCTCCGTCTCATGGCGTCAGTGCTAAGGAGCTGGTGGTCAGCTGCGACAAAGAGAAATCCACCGACTGCCCCTTAATCGAGCGCATGTCCGATGAGCCCGAGATACTGCAAAGTGCCGAAGGACGCGCGTGCCAGGGTCGCAAGGCCGCCAACATCCGCTCCGCGCCGACCTCCCCGCATCTTCCATCCTAGCCGGGCCACGATGGTTACTTAACGCGATATCAAAGCTCGGGGCTCGCTCAGAAGCATGGCATAACTCGGACCTTAGCTACCAAGCTGACGGCCATTCGGGCCTGTAACTTCCGCACAGATCTGAAATTTAGGCCTTGCATCTGTAGCCGCTACAGGACCTATTAAGGATCTGCCGAGAATCGAAACCAAAGCTCCTGGTGCATACAAATCATTGAGCCATACACTGCGCCTGTTGCATCCAAGTACAACCATGTCGGGAGCCTAGGCTCAGGACCCATTGAAGGGATTCCCCAGGGCTCGCTAATCTGATTGTGCTCCGCACGCCTTCGGCTCCACCGGCAACCCTAAGGAGGCGTTGTTGTGAGTGATCTGTTCTGGTTGTCGGAGGCGCAGATGCGCCGGATCGAGCCGTATTTCCCGCTGGCGCATGGAGTGCCGCGGGTCGATGATCGTCGGATCATTAGCGGGATCATCTTCGTAATCAGGAATGGGTTGCGCTGGCGGGATGCGCCGCGCGAGTATGGTCCGCACAAGACGATCTACAACCGGTTCATCCGCTGGAGCCGGCTGGGCGTGTTCAACAAGATCTTTGCCGCGCTCGCCGCCAAGGGCGGCAAGCCGGATCAGCTGATGATCGATGCCACGCATCTCAAAGCTCACCGAACAGCTGCCAGCTTCTTAAAAAAGGGGCTCTTCCCAGACGTATCGGACGCACCAAAGGCGGCCTGAACTCCAACCTTCATGCGGTCTGCGATGGCCAGGGGCGGCCTCTCGTCATGCTGCTCAGCGAAGGCCAGATGAGCGACTTCAAGGGCGCGGCGCTGATGCTCGACGCGCTTTCCAAGGCCAGCGCACTGCTTGGCGACAAGGGCTATGATGCCGACTGGTTCCGCGCCGCTCTGGCCGACCGCGGGATCACAGCCTGTATCCCGTCAAAGGCCAATCGAAGGGTCCAGATTCCGCACGACAGGACCCTCTATCGCCAGCGCCACAGGGTCGAAAACATGTTCGGCAAACTCAAGGACTGGCGCCGCATCCATACCCGCTACGACCGCTGCGCCCACACCTTCATGTCCGCCATCTGCATCGCCGCAACCGTCATCTTCTGGCTCGATCAACGAGTCCTGAGCCTAGAATGAACTCATCACGCAACGAGATTGATACGTCCGATACGACGGATCACAGCGCGAAGCCACCCATGGGCTTCACCATCGTGGCACTGAGCGCACTTCACGTTCTATGCTGTGGGCTGCCACTGCTGTTGCTGTCGGGCGTGTCCTTGGCCACCGTCTTTCCAACCTGGCCCGCCATCGGTGGCGCTCTCGTGATTCTCGGGCTCGTGGGGTTCGCCTGGTACCTGAAGAAGGGCTGCGCGACCTGTCCGGGTTCGCGCAGTTGCCGAGCACAAAACCAGCAAAAAAGGAAACCCGATTAGGAGAGGTCCATTGCAAGATGAATTTGACGAAATAGAGCTGCTGAAATCGGTCGTCCGGAAGGTAAGGCACCCGACAGTGGCTACGCGGAAGAGTGCTATGATAAGATCAGAAACAAGCGCGACGCTTTGAGCACGAGCGAAGTGATACTGGTAAATGCTCTTCGTTCGGATATGCCACTGAACATAAATGGCGACCGGCTGGTCGCCCCTTTTCGGCGGCGCCGATGACCTATGTAGTGACCGAGAACTGCATCAGATGCCAATACATGGATTGTGTCGAGGTTTGCCCGGTCGATTGTTTCTACGCCGGCGAGACGATGCTGGTGATCAATCCGGACGAATGCATTGATTGCGGTGTATGTGAGCCGGAATGCCCCGCCGAAGCCATTCTCCCGGATACCGAGTCGGGGCCGCAAAAGTGGCTGGAGCTGAACGCCACTTTTGCTCCCAGATGGCCAAACATCACCGGTAAAGGCGTTCCGCCGGCCGACGCTGACGAGCACAACGGAGAGCCAGATAAATACCAGAAGTATTTTTCGCCCGCGCCCGCTTCGGGGGCAGGGTAGGTCGTGGAGGCGCTAATGGCAGCAGAGCATCGGGGCGGCACTATAGGAGCGCTCGCTATCGGCACCCTTTCCCTCGCGTAACTACGCTTCAGTTCCCGCAGAGTGGAAGACGATCCTGCTTCATACCGCTCGCTCAAGCGGCGCTCACAACATAACCGGGTTCTGCATCAGAAAATCGCACCACGCATGTCTGACGGAGATCCACCTCGCCGCAGTCTTGCAAATTGCTCAAGCTGCAGTCCGGAACTCGCCCAAATAACAAGGAAAGCCGCAGCATGATCGAGAAGCTTCTCGGTACTGTAACTTGACGTCTGGAAATTCGTTTGAGGCGGGTGCGATGCGCCTCTGCTGGGGCGAGCCCCAGCAGAGGCGGTCCAATCTGGTATTCCATGGAGTTGGAACACAACCATGGAGCAGAAAGAATGGACAGACAGAAGGATACGGCCTTTGAGGCAGTCTTGGAACAGTTGATTGAGCATGGGCCAGGCGACATCGCCTCGGTGTTTGCCCGGGCCTTCGAGCTGGCGATGCAGATCGAGCGCGAGCGCTTTCTCGGCGCGGGCCTTTACGAGCGCACAGCGGAGCGTCAGGGCTATGCCAACGGCTACAAGCCCAAGCGGATCGATACGCCCGTAGGCACGGTCCACGTGCAGGTGCCCAAGACGGCCGGGCATGACGGGGAGCCGTTCTACCCGCAATCGCTGGAGCGCGGGCGCCGCTCGGTCCGGGCCGTCATGCTGGCGGTGGCCGAGATGTACATCAAGGGCGTCTCCACCCGCGAGGTCGAGGCGGTAATGCGCGAGTTCGGGATCGAAAGCCTGTCGTCCTCGCAGGTCAGCCGCGCCACCAAGATGCTCGACGAGGAATTGCAGGCCTGGCGCGACCGCCCGCTCGGCGAGATCAAATACCTCATCCTCGATGCGCGCTATGAGAAGATGCGCCATGGCGGGATTGTGCGCGATGTCGCCGTGCTCTCGGCCATCGGCATCGGCCCTGACGAGCGCCGGCGCGTTCTGGGCGTCTCGGTTGCCCTGGCGGAGGCCGAGGTCCACTGGCGGGCCTTCCTCGAAAGCCTGGTCGCGCGTGGGCTGCGCGGGGTCGAATTCATCGTCTCGGACGACCACAGCGGTCTGCGCGCCGCCCGTCGTGCCGTGCTCGGCGGCGCGACATGGCAGCGCTGCCAGTTTCACCTCGCCCGGAACGCCATCCACCACGCGCCAAACGTCGAGATCCGCAAACGCATCGGCAGACAGCTGAAATCGATCTGGACGGCGGACGACCTCGCCAAGGCCGAAACCGCCTTGGCCGAGCTGGTCGCCAGCTATCGCGACACCGCGTCGAAGCTGGCCGATTGGCTTGAGAAAAACGTCCCCGAAGCCCTCGCTGTCTTCACCCTAGCCGAACACCATCGCAAACGGTTGCGGACCTCAAACCCGATCGAGCGGTCCGTCCAGCAGGAGCTGAAACGGCGCACCGTCAAGGTCAGGGTCTTTCCAAGCGAAGACGCCCTCCTGCGGCTGGTCAGCGCCGTGCTGGTCGAGATCGACGAGAAATGGGCCTCCGACACAAAGGCCTACATCAAATGGGAATGCCAGGATGCATGACCCCCTCTCAGCAGAATTTCCAGACAACAGGTTGCTCAATCCTCTCGTTGCGCCAGCGCTGCGCAACTCCGACGACCTCCAGCGCGCGGTCCATGAAGCCCAGCGCATGGTAATGGCTGTGAAAAGCCTGTCCATAACGGCGCTACGCGACTGGTGTTGCTGATTGCCACGACGATGATCGGCCTGTCCGCGCTATGGAGCTTTATTGAACAACCGCTAATGCGCGCTCGGAGGAGCGTGATGCAGACTGTTTCCACGATCACGTGCCCCTGTTGCGTAGCGCTCACGACCGAAACCATGCCGACAAACGCATGCTGGTTTTTCTACAAGTGCCCGCATTGCCACAAAAGGCTGAAGCCGCTGGCCGGAGACTGCTGCGTCTTCTGCTCTTATGGGGATGTGCCATGCCCGCCCATTCAGGAGGCGCGGGAAAATGGCAGCGGTTCTACGTGCTGCACGTCGCAGTAGAGACTCACATCGTCCACGATGCCTACGAGACGGCTGTTTGATCGCCGAGAGCTTGGCGCTTTTCGTCTTTCCGCTCTTGGCGCTGGTCGATGCCCGCAACGCCTGCTTGCAAACCTCTCACATGGTTCGCCCCCGTCCCCCCAGCTTAGGGTCAGGATTTGAAAGAGTTGAAATGCAGGCCACAGGCCCCAACAATGACGGATGAGGTTTGCCAAATGGCACTATATGCGCTATATGATGCCATATAGGAGCATCACGATGACTGCATTTCAACCGGTCGACACCACGATCCGTGATTTCCGGCCCGTGCCGATTACCGATGACGAGGCCGCGGCGATGTTTCGTGCGGTGGTAAACCTGTTCGAAAAATGGGACGTGACCGACGAACAAGCGTCCACACTGCTCGACGTCACCGTGCGGTCTTACCGCCGCTGGAAAGCCGACGGTCAGCCTGGCCGGATCGACCGCGACAGCAAGGCGCGATTGTCCAACCTGATCGGTATCCACAAGGTGCTGCGCTATATGTTTCGTGAGACACGGCGCGCGTATGACTGGATCAAGGCACCCAATAGCGCTTTTCAGGGTCGCTCCGCGCTCGATATCATGCTGGGCGGCGAACTGACCGATCTGATGCGGGTGCGCCGCTATCTCGACGCCGAGCGTGGCGGCTGGTGATCGATCCCGACACGGTCCCGGTTTCCACCATCGAATGGCAAGGCGCGGTCCGTATCATCCGCAGCATTCACCCGCCGATCGATCTGTTCGAGGATATTGCCGATCCCGCCGACTGGCCGCTGCTCATATCTGCAGAGCAAAAGACCAATCCGAGATTAATGGAAAATATCGGCAATCTCGACCTCGTGCCGCAAGAGCGCCGTGTCGGCGGACCGGGAGCGACGTATCTCATGGCGCCGTTCACGCATGTCAGCCAAGACCGGCCCACGCGATTCAGTGATGGCAGCTATGGCGTGCTCTATGCGGGCAATAGCTTCGAGGTCGCGCTGCTCGAAACCATCCATCATCATAGCCGCTTCATGGCGCGCACGAACGAAGCTGCGGGCTGGACATCGCAATTCCGCGAGATCGTGATGGACATAGATGCGCGGCTGCATGATCTCCGCGCGGGTGACGGACGGTTTAAGGAAGCCGTCGATCCGAACGACTATTCGGCAAGCCAAACGCTGGGAGGGCGATTACGGGCAGGCGGATCGAACGGCGTGGCCTATCCGAGTGTGCGTCGCGATGGCGGCGAATGCGCGGGCCTGTTCTATCCCGACCTCGTCGCACATGCGATCCAGGGTCGGCATCTCGATTATCATTGGGATGGGGAGCGAGTTGATCTCTACCGCGATACCGGCACGGGAGAAGTGTTCCGGATCGTGTGACATGTGAGATGCAAATTTTCGGCGGAAATTTTGGAAGGGACGCGGCGCTGACCATACGCCCACAGCTCTGGTTTAATATTGCTGTGGGCGGCCTGTCGATATCCCCGCGACTGCCTGCTCCATCATCAATCGTGTCGAACGCAAAGCGCAATTCAACAAAATGCGATCTTCTTGAGTGCGGCCGATATAAATTCGCGCGTCTTCGGGATCGACAAGCATATCGATCAGAGCGGTTTCGTCGACGCTTCGATCGCCATCTTCGCCAGCAACAATGGATCGTTTCATAGCCGCTTCGCAAAGAGTCATCAGGCTATCAAAAACCGGGACGAGAATTTCAAGCCGATGCCGCGCCAGTGTCTCGTATATGTAGGGCTGAACCGCTTCGCCATGATCCTTGGCATCGCGCCAGCATCGCATGACGTCCAGAATTATGCCTTCCGGCATATCCAATGCTTCATCGAAGCGGACCGCGTGAGCCTCCGCCATTGTTTAAAGCCTCTCTAGTCTCTCGAACAGAGTCTTGGGTCAGGACGCGCGGAACCAATTCCTTGTATCACATACCGAGCGTTCGCCTAATCGACAAAGCTCCAGTACGGCGATACCGACAATCAATCATCCTTGTCGGCATGCTCGGGTTTCCCTTGGCGCTCGCCCTTGGCGAAATCCTCAAGTTCGTCCTCGCTCATCGAGTCGTACATGTCTTTCGAAGCGCCTTGCAGATCGCTCACCTTGGTATCGCCGCGCTTTGCGGACAGAGCTGCTCCTGCGGCTTTTTGCTGGGCTTTCGATTTTGCCGGAATGGTATCTGCTCCTTGTCTCCACTCAATATGCTTCTCGGCACTTCGTACGCGCGAAGTGCGTGGCTTTCGTCACCAGTAAGGTGTGACCGCCCAATAGTCGTACGACCGCGTCTGGTAATCGCGGTCATAAGCGGTGTCGCGCTCGCTTTCCTTATAGGTTGGCGCGCCCTTCAACTGATCCTCGGTCACGTCAAGCTGATAGCCACCCAGATCGGTATTGTAGTCGAACTTCTCCCAAGGAAGGCTGTGCAACTCGCCGCCCATACCAAGGAAGCTGCCCACCGAAATCTCGACGTCACGGGCCTGACCACTGCGTTTTTCGATCAGGACACTTTCGACAGTACCAATCTTGTCGCCATCGGATCCATAGACTGCCGTTCCTTCGACGCGGTCGCTGCCAATCAGATCGCTGCTCCTTACGTTTTCATGCGACATCGTGATAACTCCTTTCCGACTGAAATTGACCAAGAGAGACTTGATCACAGCGGAGTAACGCTCGCACCGCGATGATAGTTTCTCCGGTCGTCGCAAAAATCCTCTATGATAACAAAGGTTAGACACTGAAGCAGTAGGCTGATCGCCATTTAATATGAGCAAGGCGCTCGAACGGCGCGGCGGTTTTCTCGTCGAGAATGGTCTGGCAGCACGGCAGGAAAGCGCGTCAAGTTTGCGCGCAACTTGCTGGGGGCGCGCCGCGCGATCACATTAAGGCGGCTCTGAGAATCCCTTTATCGGTCCGGAGCCTAATCTGCCGACTTCGAATGCTCGACTATCATCAGAACAAGCCCTGAGAAAACCAACCCAAAGCCCAAGAGGTGAGACCAGCGAAAGGGCTCGCCGAGCAACAAATAAGATAGCATAAGTGCGCTAAGGGGCATGACCGCCATAGCACCTGCCGTGTGTGCTCCCGGCGCTTTGCGGGCACCATTATACCATAAAACAGGAGCAAGCGCCGCTGTAGCCGCGCCCCAGAATGCTACCGCAAACCACCCCGTCTGACCTACGTCGGAAAAATCGAACGGTTGGGGGTCGAAAACAATAGCCAGAACAACAAAAACCAACGCAGCAATCAACGAGGCTGCCAGCGTAGCTTCCAGGGAGCTTATTCCGTCGGACAGTTTCCGAGAAAGCAAGGTGTAGGCAGCTTCAAAACACACGGCCATTGCGACAAGCGCTGCCCCAAGGATCGGAGCTTCCGTAGCGCCGCCTCCTTCGGTTCGCAGCAGATTGATTGCTACTATCCCCGCGACCGCAAGGGCCAGTGCTCCCGACGTCCGCCAGTTCATTGCGGCACCGAAGAAAACTACGGCCGCGGCGGCAGTCACTGCCGGTGTTGCGCTCATGATCGTGGAGCCGATCACGCCTGTGGTGAGACGCATGCCGAAAAGCATGGCTGCGGTGAAACCGACCATCCCGAATAGTGAGATCGCGACAATCACCCACCAGTCCGACCGCTGCGCGTTGCCAAACCTTTTCGTCAGCAGCCACGTGAATGGGGCAAGGACCAGGCAAGCGATCATCATTCGCATGCATGATGCCGTGAAGACCGAAAACTGCTGCCCGATTAACTTGCTGAGCGGCGTTGCACTGCCAAAGAGTGCCATGCCCAGCAAGAGCTGCACGACAATCGCAGGAGTGGTCGATGGTCTCTCGGATACCATGATACTGGAAAGATTTAACATGTCGGGTTTTATTGGCAAATCATAGCCTTGTTCTCTTATCCGGCACAGGGTCCAGCAAGTGGGTTCCGTGCTAGCCGCGCTGGATTGATCCGTGTTGCAACGACCCCTCCTCCTGCTTCTTTTGCTACGCTGGACCCCGATCACACGCATTCGAACTTGATACCGGCGTTACAACTGCCTCCAGTTATTGAACGAAAGGAGGCGACTGTGTCGGCAACCAAGATCCTGTGGGGCCAGATCCTGGCTGTATTTGCGCTTACGCTCGCTGGAATATGGGCGGCCACCCAATGGACTGCTGCAACGCTCGGCTACCAGCAAGAGCTCGGTCCAGCATGGTTCACCGCGTTTGGTCACCCGGTCTATCCGCCATATTCGATCTTATGGTGGTGGTTCAGCTACGAGGCCTATGCTCCGCGAATATTCGAAACCGGCGGGATGATCGCCGCATCGGGCGGTCTGATTGCGGTGGTTGTGGCAATCGCCATGTCGGTCTGGCGTGCCCGGGAGGCCCGGACCAGCGCAACCTATGGCTCCGCGCGCTGGGCAACCCGCTCCGAGATCGCCCGCGAAGGGCTACTCAGCGGCAAAGGCGCAGTGATTGGTCGCCATGCCAATCTCTATTTACGGCATGACGGACCCGAGCATGTGCTGTGTTTCGCCCCAACCCGCAGCGGCAAGGGCGTGGGGCTCGTTGTCCCGACGCTGCTGACCTGGCCGCATTCGGCCATCGTTCACGACATCAAAGGCGAAAACTGGGACCTCACCGCAGGCTTTCGTTCGCGTTTCAGCCGCGTGCTGCTGTTCGATCCGACCAATGAAGCCTCGGCGCCATACAATCCGCTGATGGAAGTGCGGCGGGGAATTAACGAAGTGCGCGACGTGCAGAACATCGCCGACGTGCTGGTCGATCCCGAAGGCTCACTCGAACGGCGCAACCATTGGGAAAAGACCAGCCATGCCTTGCTGGTCGGAGCGATCCTCCATGTCCTCTATGCCGAGCCCGACAAGACCCTGGCCGGAGTGGCGTCGTTCCTGTCCGACCCGAAACGCTCGATCGAGACGACGCTCACTGCAATGATGGCTACGCAGCATCTGGGAGAGGAAGGCGTCCATCCGGTCGTGGCGAGCGCCGCGCGCGAACTGCTCAACAAGTCGGAAAACGAGCGATCAGGCGTGCTCTCAACCGCCATGTCCTTCCTCGGCCTCTACCGCGATCCGGTGATCGCGAAAGTCACGCGGCAATGCGACTGGCGGATCGCCGATCTCGTCGATCCGGCGCGCCCCGTCACACTCTATCTCGTCGTGCCGCCGTCCGACATCAGCCGCACCAAGCCGCTCATCCGGCTCATTCTCAACCAGCTGGGCCGCCGCCTGACCGAAGACCTGAACGAAGGATCGGACCGCAACCGATTGCTGCTGATGCTTGACGAGTTTCCGGCGCTCGGCCGTCTCGACTTCTTCGAAAGCGCGCTTGCCTTCATGGCAGGCTACGGCATCAAGGCATTCCTGATCGCGCAATCGCTCAACCAGATCGAGAAGGCTTACGGTCAGAACAATGCGATCCTCGACAATTGTCATGTCCGGGTCTGTTTTGCGACCAATGACGAGCGCACGGCGAAGCGCATTTCTGAATCGCTTGGCACCGCTACCGAACTGCGCGCGATGAAGAATTACGCCGGGCACAGGCTCTCGCCATGGCTTGGTCATCTGATGGTCTCGCGCAGCGAAACCGCCCGGGCCTTGCTTACCCAGGGCGAGATCATGCAGTTGCCCGATACCGACGAGATTGTGATGCTTGCAGGCGCGCATCCGATCCGGGCGAAGAAGGCGCGCTATTATGCCGATCCCAGATTGGCGAAACGGGTCAAGCCGCCGCCGGTGGCCAAACAATCGCCCAGTCAGCCCGGCGCCGGAGAATGGGAAGGGGTGATTGCGCGCGCACCCAAGCAACCGCTTGTCGCGTCGGATGCCGCTGAGCCGGAAGATCGCGACACGGTTGCCGATGGCGGTGTCCGGCGCGAGCCCGAACTACCCCAGCATGAGGATATAGCGCCCGCGCCACCGCCACCGCGCAATGAATTCGACTTCGACGACCGGCGCGATGACGAAGAGGCGGGTAGAAACCGCCGGATCGCCGACCAGATGCGCGCGAATGCACAGCGGGCGGCGCTCGATCCCGATGACGGGATCGAATTGTGAGCAAGGGCAACCGCATCAAGCACACTTTCCGCCTGCCGCCCGCTCTCTCGCGGCAACTCGCCGACTTTGCTGGGCGCAAGCGGGTATCGCAGGCTTCGTTGGTGGAAGCGGCGATCGCTTCGTTCCTGTCGCCCGACGGGTCTGAGAGACTCGAGGCGGCATTCAGTCGGCGCCTCGACCGGATTTCGCGGCAGATCGACAAGCTCGACTATCACGTCGAGGTCGGCAACGAGGCGTTTGCTCTGTACCTGAGGCGCTGGCTTGAAGTCACGCCTGCACTCGGCGCCGGTGCCTCTGCGGCAGCACGCGCCGACGCCGAGAAACGCTTCAGTCATCTCGTCGAGGCGCTGGCACGCAGAATGGAAACGGGAAAGCACCTGTCCGATGAGCTCATTCGTCTGGAGCCAGCACATGATGAAGAGGGAAATGGGCAATAGTCCATTGGAAGCGCGCTTCGATGTATTCACGGCAACTTCGCGCGCGAAGACGCGCAGACCTTAGTCAAATGTTTCGGTTGGGTGAGAGCAGAGGTGCGCTCTGGAGCAGGGCGAAATGCCGCTGCGCCAGTCTATAGGTGCAACTATTCCAACTGCTTGCTAGAGGTTGTGTCATGCGCACCGAACTCAATCATCTGCCACCGCAAAAACAGCGCGAGCTTGAGCGCGTGGTGCAGCTGATCTTCGAAGAATTCGATGACGCCTTCGCGCTGGCCAAGCATGACTGGAAGAAGGCCGGGCGCATTCTGAAGGTCATTCTCTACGGCAGCTACGCGCGCGGAACATGGGTCGATGAACCCCATACTGCCAAGGGCTACCAATCCGATTACGATCTGCTCGTCATCGTCAACGACAAGCGCCTGGTCGATCGCATCAAGTACTGGTCCAAGCTCGATGACCGGCTGATGCGCGAATACGGCGTCACCAAAACGCTCAACACGCCAGTCAATTTTATCGTCCACACTCTGCAGGAAGTGAACGACGGGCTCGCGCACGGGCGGTATTTCTTCATGGACGTCGCGAAGGACGGGGTGGCGCTCTACCAGGCGGACGACACCGAACTGCATAAGCCTAAGCCAAAGACGTCTGAGCAAGCACTCGCGATGGCGCAAGAGTATTTCGATGAGTGGTATCCAAGTGCACTCGTCTATCTCAAGACCGCGCGTGGCCTTTGGGAAGAGGGGCGTACAAAAGAAGCAGCCTTCATCCTCCACCAGTCGTGTGAGAGGCTGTATCATACGGTCCTGCTGGTCTGCACTTTCTACACACCCCACGTACACAACCTTGGCTTTCTCCGCACCCAGGCCGAGCGGATCGATCCGCGACTGACGTATGTCTGGCCCCGCGACACCCGCCGGGATCGAGCGCGGTTCGAGAAGCTCAAAGAGGCCTACGTCAAGGCCCGCTATTCAAAGCACTACCGCATAACGAAGGAAGAGCTCGAATGGCTTGGTGAGCAGGTCGAGGAACTTGGTAGAGTGGTGCACGAGATATGTTCTGAGCGGCTCGCCACATTGCGAAGCGAGATCTTGTAGACTTCTGCCATGGACCGATGGGAGCGCGCGATCCCGACCCTGCGGTGGTAATTACCGGCGCTTAGAGGTTGGTCCAGCGTACTTCTCTAGAATTAAGGCGGAGCTTCTATCGTTGCGCTATGACGCTCTAAAAAATCGGCGAACAGCAAATGATAATGCCACACAAGGTTCAAAAGCCACTTTCTCGTGATCCAACTGTCAAGACAAGCCCCTTGGCGAGCGCATCGTTCTTAGTAACGTTTGCTGGCAATGGCTCGCCATTCCAGACTACCGTGACCAGAGGTAATTCTCCATGCTTGGTGTTCACCTTACAGGGCTCCTTGTGTCCTGGCTTCAGTCCTTTTAATTCAATCCCGTGCTCGAGTATTTCATATAAACTGTTGGTTGATTTAAGAACTTCGATTGAATTTTTTGCGTTGGGCGCAACTAAGTTTTGATCGACGTTGTCAAGCTGGCCAATGAGCTGGTCGCACCCCGTCTCGGACAAGACGACCCTCGCGACTTGGTTCGATTTGGCATCTCGTCCGACAAAGCACATACTCTCACTCTGTATGTCCGGCGTATCGAGAGGCGTGAGCTCTAACTTGTCCGAGTAGTAGAATGCCCGGACATCAAGCGGGAGGACGGCTGGAAGATGCGCCGGGAGGCCAACCCGTCCCAATGACGACAATAGCTTCTGCTGAATCTCTAGTGCATGCTGTTCGCGCAATCGGGCAATCCGAATAAGCGATTCCTCGCGATAGAGAGTTGTCGCCGCGGCAAGCGGCATCGTTTCGTATTGGAGTAGATTCCAATCTACTCGATAAAGATTACCACCAATATCGAGCGCAGGGCTTCTGACGCCTTTATAGAGCCAATTATCCTCGGATATCGGTTTTGCCTTACCTTTAAGTAGTAAAATGGATTCTGCATCGCCGCGAGCTAGATCGCAGGCCGCGGTAACTACTAGAAGCAGATCGCCAGTCTCAACCTGTGCAACGGTTGGATACGACGACTCTGCATCGAGCGTTAACGTGCCTCCAGAAACACCGCTTTCGGCTTCTTCCAACGCAGCGTCCGCCAACGCGTCCTGCATTTCGTTTGCGGCCCGAAACAGAACATCGCCAAAAGTCAAAGGGAAATCCCCGCTACCTCCAAGCGGTAGTCGTTCCGGAGCCTGCGCAGTCATTCGTTTGACGACTTCCTGGAACCGCATTGGGCTGGCGATATATGGGGGCCCCGAGTTTGCTCTATCGAACCTATTAAGCTCAATCGCTGCGTCAATGATTTCGCTTTGCGATTCAATTTCATGCTGCAAGACGCGGTCAAACACGTCGACCAAATAACCACCCATCGGACGCCCTTCAAACTCTAACAGTAGTTGGCGAATTTGCGCCAGATCGGACAGTCCAAGTCCGCGCATCTTTGTGAGCGTATCTTGTGCTGCCTGCTCCATGCTTCGATTGAGAGCGTAAAAGAAGCGCGCGAGGAGCTTTGTTTCGTCTTGTCTTTCAGCTAGTCTCTCCAACTGCCGAAGGAGAGGAGCAGGGGTTTCGAGCTCGTCCTTTCTGAGAATACGAAATCCAGATTCGAGCAGTTGGGCTTCGTCTCGATAGACGCCCCGATTTTCAGTCAGACGGCTACTGTTGGAAAATAGCAGGACCGGAGGCATATCTGCCTGCCTTTGCTCAACGGTTTCTCTTAATCTATCTTTTGACAATTTGGACGCGTCGTCATCTTGAGCAGCGCCGAGAAACAAATCTATGACGATCAAATCGGCTTCTAGAGCAGCATCAACAAAATCGCGTCCGCGTCGCTCGCTCGTTAGTCCTAAATCTGCGAGGTAGCCTTCAAGTGCGTTGACAGACTTCAAGTCGTGCCGTTGTTTTGAATTGTAGTCCTCGAATAGCGGGCGAATGTTTTCGCCCAGTTCATCTTGCTTCATCCAGAGAGCGGCAATGTAAGTGTCGTCTTGGCGGAGCTGAAAGGGTTCTTCGAGATCTCCAAAATACGCGCTGCTTATGACGGCCTCGATGTCTTCGTTCCAGTCATCGTGAAAATTCGCCCACGCGTCTTCGACTCCGACGAGGTCATTAGCTAGTGGAATTTCATCAATACAGTCATCGACCACTAGAACCTTCTTTATGCCCCTTGCATTAAGCACTTCTTGAAGGTTCATCATCGAGCTGCCTCTTCGGGTAGTTCCAATATAAAGCGATGCAATCGGCCGGTGCCTTCGTCAATGTGGTCGGACAAAGTTAGATCACCCTTATGATATTTCGCAATTTCGCGGGCGATGAAGAGACCGAGCCCGCGCCTTCTGCGCTTGTCCTTTAATGAGAAAAACGGGTGGAAGACCTTTTCCGCGTTCTCCAGACTAATACCCTGTCCGTTATCCTCAAATACGATGGCCGGTGGATGGGAGACGACCGAAATCCGTATTTCTGGTTCAAGGCTGGCATCGCGTTTGGCGCGCACATCGAGCCAATGTACGGAATTTGAAATCAGATTTTCAAGGACTTGGATAATCATTCCGCGAACGGCATGAACACGCACTGCCCCTTTGTCGCCGTTGTGAACGACCGTGATTTTATGGCGTGAGAATTGTGTGAAGTGGGCTTCCTCGATTTCTGAAACAAGCGCCTTCAGATCGAATGTTTCACGAGTTTGGCGGCCGGACACGCTCATTGGATCGAGAATTCGAATGCGTTTGCCAAGCGATTTTAACGCCGATTGCAGCGTGGAAAGCTGCGCTTGAACATCGTCGGGCATACCTTCGTCGTCTAGCCCCTTGAGAACGCTCAGAGCATTTTCCGATGACCGGGCGAGCTCGTGCGCAACCACTTCCACCATCAGTCCCACGCCTGCCATATCAAGAAGGCGCCGCCCTTCCTTTTCCGCTTCATCAATGCGGGAGCGGAGCAATGCTGCAAAGGCGAGAAGCTCTCGAAGCGTATGCTGGACCTCGTCGACGCTATCCATCTCGTCAATTGGTACGACCCGCTTCAAACCGCTTACTGCATTCTTAACACGGCTTTCGAGTTCCTTCAGGCGGTCGGCAGCGCCCACTATCTCGGTTTTATCGATCTTGTATTCGCGCTCAGTCGTAGCGATTGCATCACCAAGCGCGTCTTGGATAACCCAACGGAGCATTTCTAGAAATATTTGCTGCTCGTTATTCTCACGGAGCCCTTCTCTGTTGGTTTGGTCTATGAGCTTTGAGTTGCGAGTCCGTGATATAGAAACACGACCGATGAACTGGGTTTTGTTGAGCAAGTAGCCGCTACGTCGCAGGGCTTTTCGATCGAGATCGAGCCAGTCGTCCCGATCCTCGCCGTATGGGAAAACGCGAAATCCATTGCGGAAGAGCATGATGCCGGACCAACGGTTTTGCTGATCGCGCAACGACATCGTGGTTCCGGTGCTATCCGCGCGGCTGAGTCGGCGCCGATTGTACCAGTTCATATCGAACTTAAACGGCCCAAGACCGTGCAACGCTTCATCGAAGGTCTCACCGAGCTCTTCACCGAACGTACTTTCCATTTCTTTCAAGCCCAAGACATAAGTCTCGGTGTAGACAGGGTGCTCAAAGCCCAGATCGCGTATTTCCGCAGTACAGGTCAATATCGGTTCGCCATCTTGGTATTCGAGGCGACCCTCAATACGGGCGTGCGCAGCGTCGAGAATAGATTTTGGCATCCTTGGAATACTTACCCGCTCACCGTTGAAGAACACGGTGACCTTTGGTCGCTTTTTCTGCGGCATCCGCGGATCAATAAGCCGCGCAAAATCATATTGGCAAAGCTCATAGACCTTTTCGAATGACCAGGACGCCTGCAGTTTGCCGATCACGAGCTTAGTCCCGTGATAAATCTCGTCGTCCTTTTCGTCCCCCTGCTCAGGTTCAATGTCGATTTCGCTGAGCATAGCCTCAGGCTTCGCAAAATCGTTCCAATCGATCTGCAGAAGATTGTAGTGCGTATCATCTTTGGTCGCACTGATGACCGCTAGTGTATCGCCCAACCGCATGGCAGAGAGACGGCCAATTCCTTTTTCACCAAGGTAGGGAGCATCGTCCGCCCCCGTCTTGATAGCAGCTTCTACGTCCGTTCTGCGCGATGAAGTGCCAATTACGAGAAAGGCATCTTGGAGATCGCCTGCTGACATTCCGCTCCCGGTGTCCTCCACAATGACGCGATTGTACTTGGAAGGTGCCCGTGACACGATTGCTTGCGCCGCTGAAAGCGTTTTTGCCTTCGCAAGTTCGCCGGTGAAAGCCTCGACGAGGGCTTTAGGAGCATTATGTTCTAGAGCTTCTTCAACATTCTCTTTTAATACTGCGACACTATCAACTTTTATTCGCAAGGCAGCCTGCGCCGCCTTTTGAGTGAGTAAAGTCTCGAAGCGAATCGCCACGCCATTTTTGGACCCAGCGTCGAAGCCGTTTTTGATCAGCTCGTAAAAGGCGATAACGTCAGATGAGATCAGTTCAGCACCAAGTTCGAGGACGGTCCTGGCAGTTACTGTGAACATTCTACCTCAACTAGTTACTGAATCATTTTCGTGAGCGCATTTTCGAGCCATTGTAAATAACGTATTACCCCAAGAGGCGCGGCACCGAGAATTTAGAACGCAAAGAAAGCGGCTATTTGTGACAAACGAGGCAGCCGCTTTCGTCTTCCTCCAGGGCCTCGTCGATACCCGCATCGGCAAGGCGCGCTCGTAAGAGGTTCGGCATACGTCGCGCACGAGCTTGCGCCCTGCGTTGTTCATGTTGACGCTCGATCTCCGACACTCTTTCGGGCCGGGAAAGTTCGTCCAAGCTTTCATTGGCTGTCCATGTGAACGGCGATCCGTGCTCGATCGCCGACTTCTCGTAGCGCTTGGCTTCTTCAAAAGCATCTGGGTGCTCACGCATCAAGCGGACCCATTCGATCTTCTGCTGGTAGAAACAGAACGTGCAGCCGCTGCGCGAGCGCCAGCGGTAGTAGTCCGGAAGACCCAAACCGGAGTTCTCCAGCAATCCGATGACCGATGCTTTGTCGAGCCCGGCTTCTCTGAGAGGGAAGTGGACGTGCATGTTGGGGTGCGTGGCGATCATACCTGACCGGCTCGGTTCGTCCGCCCGGATGGCAACGTAGGAATGCACCTCGACCCCTGCATCGAGATGGGGCTTGAGCCACTTCTGGAATGGCTGGATCTTGAGCTGCCGGGTGCACCAGCGGGTGCGCGGGGAGGGCAGAAAATGACCGTACTCGGTCAGCCAGAAATCGAAATCCCGCCCCGGGTTGAGCATCTCGATGGTTTTGCCGAGGAACCCTTCGAGACGTCCCAGATAATCGTAGACTTCAGGAAGTTCCTTGCCGGTGTCGGTGAAGAAATACTGCACGTCGAGTTCGGGCCGGTGATCGCGCATCCAAACGGCAAGCGCAGCGCTGTCCCGCCCGCCGGAAAGTCCCAACACATGCATCGCCTGCTCCGTCATGCCTCCTTCTCCTTACTGAGGGTGGCCGTAACGTCGCGCTCCCCATCATCCTGGATGTGGCGCTGGGCGAGTTCCGCGATCACGGCGAGCACCATGTCGGGTTCAAGCTGTGCGGTGTCCAGCGTCTTGCCGATCTCGTCGAGGAGAGGCTCGAGCCGCTTCTGCGCTTCGGTCGCGATTTGTGCTCGGCGCACAACGCTTCTCTCGGTCGACCCGACCCCCGCCATCACCATTACTGCGGTCTGGGTGGGTTGCTGACCGTTGTTGCCAAACAGCTCCACGCGGCGGAACCGGTAGGCATATTCCGAAAGCTGCATGGCTGCGCGGCTCGGTTCAAGATCGTGCCAGGTCGTGACGGGCTTGCCCATCACGAGCCCGCATATGTCTGCCATGCCCTCGAGCGACCCATCGAACTCGGCAAGCCTCGTAATGAAGCCCCGGAGCTTGAGGTCGTCTCCGCCATGTCCTGCAATTCGCGTGGCCCGTTCCACCAACTCACCGAGATTTGCTGCATCGCCGTGCTTCAAGCGCTCCAACATTCGGCCTTTAAGGTCATCAATCATGGCCGGGTAAGCGCGATCGAGTTCCCCCAATACCGTGCGCAGCGCTGGCGCGATGTCATTGCCCGAAACATCCAGGACTTGGGGAATATCGACAAACAGCAGCTGGTAGGGATCGTCTGCATCAAGCAGCAAGCGGCGTACGTCGATCGCCTGCCTAGAGAGCGTGGCCTGCGCTTTACGCGACCAGTTAGGAAGCGTGTAGGCAAATTGTACGAGGGCCTGCGCTATTTCGAGCGGCTCCTGCGACGGCGGATCATCGACGAACTCGGCCGCAACGGCTGCATATTGTTTCAGCACGGCCGAGTTCGCGGCATCGCTCGGAACAGATCGCAGCGCGATCTGCTCGGGGTCCTGCAAGAGCAGGTCCATGACCAGATCGGAAATGGCTGGCTGGAAGGCCTCCTTCGCATAGACAGCCGTGCTGGTGCGGCGCGAGAAAAGAAAGGTTACGAGCAGAAGCGGCATCACGCCCTGTTGGACGCCGTAAGGCGGCTCACTCCACCTTTGGTAGATGTCGGCAACGCAAACCTGCTTGCCTGCTTCAAGCAGCCTGTCGGTCAGCGACCAAAGAGGGGCAAACGTACTGTCGTCGCTGGGCGGAACGAAGTCCCATCGGTCGCCTTGCCGTGCATACAGACCTGATCGTTCCAGAACGGTGACCGCTAGACCCTTTTCCGCGGGATATCCCTTGATCCCGAAATGCTGCTCGCCGCGGGCGACCGCCATAGCGTGGAGCAGCGCTCGCAGGGCCGCATTCGTGTTGCTAGACGGCCGCCGCCTATTGATAAGCTCGGAATGCACAATCGGTGCCTGCCCAAAAGTCCGCCGGGCAATGTCGCTCGCCGCCTGCGACAGTCCGTAGGAGAGTGATTTGATATCGAGCGGTTCACCGTTGTCGAACCAGTCCGCGCGCTCGAATCCTTCTCTCAGTAAACCTTCCAGTCGTGCGGACAGATAGGCTATTCGAGCATCAATTTCGCGTCGGGCAGCCGCATCGCCTGCAAGTTCCGGACTCTCATTGCGTACGTCACGTGCCGCCTCGAGCTCGATAGCGGTTTTGCGTATATCCTTGCTGTTCGAAGCAAGACCGACAATCACGGGCAGGCCGTGCCGATGCTCCGCCTGTGAGGCCTCAATGACACTCGTCTGTGCCTTTTCCAATTCGACCTCGACCCCAGGCAGAAGCAGCAGAAACTTGCCGGCCGCTCCGGCGCTGATCCGACCGTCTTTCGGGCTAAGTCCTTGCTGCGGCAGCTCGGCTATCTGGGCATCGAACCAGCGGGGCGTGCCGTATTCGGCGTAATGTCGCTTTGCCAAGATCGGCTGTAGCGAAGCGAGGTCGTTCACCGCCGCTATCTCGAGCCGTCCACGCTCGGCAATACGAGCCTCGATTTCCCCTTCGATGTCGAAATCACTTCCGGCATATATCGCGTAGGCCCCGAGATGGCGGCGATAAACCAGTGCCGAAATTTTGACGAGCTCGGTGAGCTGCTTTTCGGTCTCGGCATGAGGCTGGTCGAAACTTGCCGCAATCGTTTCAAAGGAGGCTGCCAATCCAGATCCATTGCTGAAAAGATCGATAACCGCGACGGTCTTCGCGATCTGCAACCGCAGACCATTACCGTCACGGCCAGCCCTCGCGATCGCCTCCGCGGCCTGTGCCCAGCGATGGCCGTCGGGCGACGCCATGATCGCCGGCTCGAGATTGACCTGGAGATAATCCCACAGCTCGGCTGGTCCGAACGTTTCCCCCGAGGCGATCGTCGTGCGCTGGAGGAATTCGGTGAGGCCATTCGGCTCGGCCGAGGCCAAAAACCCGAACAGGCTGCGCTCGTTCTGGCTGAATCGCCGGCGGGTAATTGGGCCCAGGAGCGCTGCTGCGACAGGATGTATCGGCCAACAATCGTCGAGCCTTTCTGCAAGGTCCTGCGGAACGCCCGGACGACGTCCTGCAATCTCTCTGGCGACGACGGCAGCTACTTCGTGCGACTGGGCGTGCGCGCACTCTGTCGCGACGGCACGGCCCACAAGTTCGATAACCTCGTCGACCGCCGTGATAATCGGCACATCCGCAAAGCGGCCCTGGATCTTGCGCCATTCATCCTGGACGCCCTGGCCGAGACGATCCGCATATCGCTCGAAAGCCTGGTGCAGCACGCCGACCACGATCAACTGTCCGTCGCTACGATTAGCGGCCTCTGCGAGGTCCTGGAAGAAGTGAATATCAATGGCGTGATCGGCAGCGCCATCCAGGTATTTGCCAAGCTCGTCGATAATAACGAGTACGCCGCCCTTGGGACGGGCCTCGACCTCGCGCTGCAAGCGCTCGACGATATCGCGCCCGTCGGCAGCTTCCGTCTTCGACCTCTTGGTCCGAGCGCGGCCCGGGTCGCTACTGATCGCGACTGCGAGCGCTTCGCGTAGATCGAAGACCGGATCACCCCGGCGCCCGCTCAGCGGCACGCAAAGCCAGTCCTTGGGGGCGCTCCCAAAGACGTCTGTTACCTTGGGCACATTGCCAAGAAGTTTTTTGGCTTCCTTGTAGGCAGGTCCGCGTCCAAGCGAGTAGGAGGCAAGAGCGAGCGCGAGGCTCGACTTGCCCCCGCCATAAGGACCTGTCCAGGTAAACGCGCCCTGGCCATTCGCCGCCAGACGCAGCGTCGTGGCCAAAGCATCACGCGCTGATCCTTGCAGAACATAGCCGGAAAGAGGGTCGGCCTGGCCGAAATCGGCATCAATCCTGACAGATCTCTGGTAGCGCGCGGCGACCGAAACATGGTCTGCGAGATAGGCCTGGCTCATGCCGCTAACGCCTTGATGCGCGGGTATGCGCTGGCGAGAAATGAGGCCGGATCGGGCAAGTGCTCGTTCCGTCTGGCAATCGATCGCACGCCTGCGCTATCGGTCCACAGAAATGTGCCCTTGGCGGTCCTTTCGATGTCGACAAGCCGGTCGATCAGCGCGTCTTCATCAAGCTTGAAGATCCGGCCCGGCGAACCCGGCTCGTACACAAGCGTATCGATGGCGAGCGTCGCCTGCTCGGGCGCACGCCTTTTCCAGAAATCGGCAAGAGCGAACAGGAAGATGCCGTCGGGCAGGCCGGGCTTGGGGCCGTGCCGAAAAGCGAAGGAGCGCGATGACACTTCGCGCATGAGGCCAAGCTCGCCGAGCACGGTCTCTACCTGATCGTCGACAGCCCCTGCGCCGACCTTGGCGACATACGACCTGACGAAGCATTCGACATCGCGCTTGATCGTCGTCGAGGACGCTCGAGACCGGTCGAGCTGCGCACACAGTACTCTGATCGGTTCGGCGATGCCATCACGGTCAAACCCGTGTGCATTCAAATGATTGAAGGCATAATACCAAGTCGTGGCGCGTTCGAAATTGCTGGCGATCTGCCAATGGAATAGCCATGTCGTAGCGAGGCTCTCCATGAATGGATCGAGCCCAGCATTTCTGTCGAAGATGAGATCGCCGAGGTGCGTAGTCGCAAACGCACCGGCGCCTCGCTCAGGGTTTTCTTCGACGATCCTGCATGAAAGGGCCCAATGCTTGATAGCAGCGACCATATTCTTGCCGACCCCGAACCGGATGATCCCCTCGTCCTTGTCGAATGTATTGGGCGTCGGATCGCCTGCGTCCTCGCACACGGCGTCATAAGCCTTACGTAACCACAGCCGACGGAGCGGGAAAGTTTCATGTCCCGCGAAGCGCGTCTTGACGCCGGGTTGTCCAAGAGGTCCTCTGAGCATGATTTGTTCCTACTGGTGATTTCCCCCAGTTGGCAACCCTATCGCGCCTCTTGGTCGAAATTTAGCGCCTCATGCAGCAGCGCGGTAGGCTGTCTCGTGCGCGGCAAACAAGGCGAGGACGGCCCGGTCGATGTCAGCTTCGGTGGTAGTGCGGCCAATCCCGATGCGCATGGAAGCCGAGGCCTCCTCGAAAGTAAGGCCTTGAGCCATGAGAACGTAGGAAGGCTCGATGCTGCCTGAGTTGCAGGCCGAACCTGTCGATGCCGAAATCTCGGAGCGAGCATGAAGGAGAATGTCTTCGGCATTAACTCCGTCGGCGCGCAGACTCGTGCAGCCGGGGATCCGTTCGGCATGCGAATTGATGATGAATGGCCCGCTGTCACGTGCCATCCGATCTTCGAAAAGTCTTTGTAATGATTGAATATGTGCGCCGGCGGACTGTCCGTGACGCTCATATAGGCGGGTCGCCGCAGCAAGCCCGGCGCAAAGCGGGGCCGGTACCGTGCCGCTGCGGCCGAGAGGTTGCTGGCCGCCGCCGTCAAGCTGCGGTACGAGCTGAAACGGTGCCGCGCGCGAGACGATTAGGCCGCCGATACCTTTCGGACCGTAGAACTTGTGACCCGAGAAACTCAGCAGATCGGCATCGATATCGTCGAAATCAACATCGATCTTGCCGACGGTCTGCGCAGCGTCTGTGTGAAAGAGAATGCCATATTGGTGGCAAATTTCGGCGATTTCGCGCACGGGCTGGAGCACGCCGGTTTCATTGTTCGCATGCATGACCGAAACGAGAGCTGTATCGGGTCTTAGAGCCTGCGCGACCGCTTCCGCGCTCACGAGGCCATCGGTGTCTGGCTGGACTTCGGTCACCTCGACACCGCTCTGGCTGAGCGAATACGCTGCTTCCAAGACACATTTGTGCTCGATCGATGTCACTACCAGATGGTTTCCGCGTCGTGCGGCGGAGGTCATGACCCCCTTGACGGCGAGATTGTTCGCCTCCGTCGCTCCGCTGGTGAAAAGGATCTCGTCCGGGTCGGCACCGAGCAGCGCGGCAATTGCTTCCTTGGATTGGTCAACAATTTTCGAGGCCTGAAAGCCATGCGCGTGATCCGAGTGAGGATTGCCCCAGGTCTCGCGCATAGCTTCGGCCATGACATCGATCACGGACGCATCGACGGGCGTCGAAGCCATGAAATCGAGATAGACGGGATCGGAACGGCGCAAAGCAAAACCTCTTTCGTAAACGCGGCGATATCACCAAATCTTGAGTGTCAACGCAACCAAGATCGGTCTTATTGCGGTGCGATGGTATCGAGCAAGGCTAGATAGGCTCGCCAATTACTTTTTCCTTTTCGCAACATCGCGATCAATAGGCTTCGTTTTCTCCAGTTGCGGTCCTTCTGGCATTATAACCCAACAGACAGGAAACAGCCCGTAGCTGAAAAACCATACAAGCTACTTCGATTGCGAGATCCGCTTGCAAGCGGGTCCGACCATCGACCAGATGGTTTCGATCACTTCCTCGAGGCTGACTTTTTCCAGGTCGATTGACTCGGCGTATGCGGCCCATTGGCTTTGCTTGGTTCCATCCTGCGTCATCTCTTCCGACAGGCCGGGTGGGCGATCGGTTGGGATTGCGGTCCCTCTGCGTGCGAATGTCGCCGCTATGGCAGCGTCGAGCTCGTCGTCCGAGATGTCGAGGGCCTGGGGCATCGCCCAGAGGTCGTAATAATCCTTCATACGTCCGTTCGCGATGCCCAGCTGAACCATCGCCTGAAATTTCTCGGCTATCACTGTGGCAGGCGGATAGGCGCGAATGTCGGGCGGTGGAAGATCGAGCAATGTCGGGTAGGTGAGTTCATGGGATGGGTCGGCAAGGGCGTCACCAAATCCGATGTCGATGGTCACCGGGATCCTCGTTCGCTCGAGATAGGCGAAGGTCTTGAGCCTCGTCCCGCCATATTCCATCTCTTCTCTGATGGGATTGGCTTTCAGAGCGTCGAGATCGAATTCTATGCCATCCTCAACCGCGATGCTCATGATCTCCCGAAAGTCCGCAACGAGTTGCTTGGGGCCTTCATCGCCATGACCCAGGAAGTCGGCATCGCGGGTTTCGCGGCTTTCGCTTTCCAGCCAGACGGTAACCAGCATTCCGCCTTTGAGGACGAATCGATCACGATGGGCGGACTGCGACAGGCGATAAAGCAGGCGTTCGAGCGCAAAGCGAACGAGGACAACTTCAAACACCCGGCCGTTCGCACGTGCGATGTTGAGCAGCCGGTCTTTGACCGATTTTGCCAGATTGATGGGCTTCTCACCCATTCGAGGTCAGCGCCTCGAGATAAGGCTTCATCGTGCTCCAGGCTCCGCCTTCAATCGCGGCCTGAGAGATTTCAGCCGGTGTGGCCTTGCGCTGTTCAAGCGCGGCCCTCAGTCCCTCAATTGCGACTGATCGATCGACGAGCTTTGGGTTTCGAAACATATCGGCAAGCGTCTTCGGCACAGAATATATCGGAACGGATACGCCGGAGACCTTGTGATGCTCGATCCCTTGCTGGTGATAGGAATCGCTAAATCGAACAGTGCGTGTAGGGGGATAGGAGGGGGCGGGAGACCAGTCGCTGCTGCCGATAGCAACCCACACTTTGCGCGGCATCTGATCGGTCAGTTCATGAAAGGCGAGCGCTGAGAACATGGCGATCACGCCATTGGGGATGCGTTTTGCAATTTCAGCGAGCGATTGGTCGGCATCGATGTCTGCGTCGGCGGTCTGGTAGAGCCCGCGCGAGATGCGGTTGATCTCTCCATCGTCGACCGCCCGGGCTATGGTTTTTCCATCGACACCCGCTTCGCGCAGCTCGCGCGCGCGCAGGATCGGTTGCTGCGCAAAGAGCCCGCGCATGATCTCACGTTGTGTGGGTTGGGTCGCCGCCTTCATGTCACAAATCCTTGCACTCGACATGCCCCTATCAGAGGTTTTGTGACAAGTCACGGTGAAGGGTCTCCGAAAATCGGGAACGCCTAAGATACCATGAGCAGGCGCCATTGGGGGCAAACACGAGAAATTCACAACCCAGCAAACGAGGGCGGCATCGACACGAGAACCGTGCCTGCTGGATTCGCACCGCCCTTTCCGGCCAATTTCACTCTACTCTACGCTTCGCGCAAATTCCTGTTGCCTGACAGCATTTTGATGTCCTTTTGATCTGCCTCGCGAGTGCAGCCGGTGGTCGGTTGCCGCAATTCGAGGCAATTCATGAGCGTTATTCCGATCCGGTCCGAGGCATTGTCGCGCGGCGCGCGCATGCTGCGCACGGCGCTTGGCTGCGAGATCGCACGCTGGCTTGAAGAGCCTGCGGTGATCGAAGTGATGCTCAATCCCGATGGTCGTCTGTGGGTCGACCGGCTGGGCGAAGGCCTTGCCGCGACCGACTGCCTGATGAGCGCCGCCGACGGAGAGCGGATCATCCGGCTCGTTGCCCATCATGTCGGCGCCGAGGTGCATACTGGAGCTCCGCGCGTCTCGGCAGAGCTTCCCGATGGCGGCGAACGCTTTGAAGGTCTTCTGCCACCGGTGGTCGCCGCGCCGAGCTTTGCCATCCGCAAGCCTGCTGTCGCCGTCTTCACGCTCGCCGACTATGTCTCGGCGGGAATCATGGATGCATGGCAGGCCGAGGCGCTTGGCGCTGCGGTTGCGGAGCGAAAGAACATCCTGGTCGCGGGCGGCACATCGACCGGCAAGACGACGCTTACCAATGCTTTACTCGCCGAAATCTCATCGAGTCCCGACCGGGTTGTCTTGATCGAGGACACGCGCGAACTGCAATGTGCCGCGCCCAATCTCGTCTCGCTGCGGACCAAGGATGGCGTTGCAACTCTGTCCGATCTGGTCCGCTCGGCGCTGCGTCTGCGACCCGATCGCATTCCCATCGGTGAAGTGCGCGGCGCTGAAGCGCTCGATCTGCTCAAGGCCTGGGGAACGGGTCATCCAGGCGGGATCGGCACAATCCACGCAGGCTCTGCGCTCGGCACGCTGCGGCGGCTCGAACAGCTCATTCAGGAAAGCGTGGTGACCGTACCGCGCGCGCTCATCGCCGAGACCATCGACGTCATCGCTGTGCTGGTCCGTGATGGCGCCGGACGGCGGCTCGCCGAACTGGCCAAGGTCCGCGCTCTCGATGCTTCGGGCGAATACGTCCTCGTCCCTCTTCCCCATACCCAAGGAGACCCTTCATGATGATTATTCTGTCGCGGGCGCGATCGCGCCTTTCCGCTATCGCTCTTGCCGGTGTTGTCGCACTTACGCTTGCCGCGCCGGCCCATGCCGCCGGCTCGTCGATGCCATGGGAAGCGCCGCTGCAGGCGATCCTGGAATCGATCCAGGGGCCGGTCGCCAAGATCGTTGCGGTGATCATCATCATTGCGACCGGTCTCGCTCTCGCTTTCGGCGATACATCGGGCGGCTTCCGGCGCTTGGTGCAGATTGTCTTCGGCCTGTCGATTGCCTTTGCAGCTTCCTCGTTTTTCCTCTCCTTCTTTTCGTTCGGCGGCGGAGCGCTCGTCTGATGGGCGCCGGTTCAACTGGATTGCCGCCAGGCTTCGCCGTTCCCGTCCACCGGGCACTGACCGAGCATATCCTGCTGGGCGGTGCGCCGCGCGGGCTCGCGATTGCCAATGCGACACTTGCAGGAGCTATCGGGCTCGGTCTGCAATTGTGGATCGCAGGGATAGCCTTCCTCGCGCTGGGCCATATGGCCGCGATGTGGGCGGCGCGGCGCGACCCGCAATTCGTGGATGTCGCCCGGCGGCACTTGCGCTTCCCCGCGCATCTGCAGGTCTAAGCCATGCTGAGCTTGCGTGAATATCGAAACAAGGCCGAACGGCTGGCGGACTTCCTGCCCTGGGCGGCCCTGATCGGTCCCGGCGTGCTGCTCAACAAGGATGGCAGTTTCCAGCGCACCGCGCGCTTCCGGGGACCTGATCTCGATAGCGCAACGCCTGCTGAGCTGGTTGCAACGACCGCACGGCTCAACAGTGTGCTGCGCCGCCTTGGCTCGGGCTGGGCGCTCTTCGCGGAGGCAGTGCGCCGACCTGCGCAGGACTATCCTGCATGCGATTTTCCCGATCCTGCTTCTGCGCTGGTCGAGCGCGAACGCGCGGCCCAGTTTGCCGAAGAAGGCGCGCATTTCGAAAGCCGCTATTTTCTGACGCTGCTCTGGATGCCGCCCGCCGAAGATGCCGCCCGCGCCGAAAGCTGGATGTATGAAGGCAAGGCCCAGAAAGGCGTCGATCCCCGTGAACTGCGCGATGGCTTCATCGACCGGACGGACCGTTTGCTGCGCCTGTTCGAAGGCTTCTTTCCTGAAGTCCAATGGCTCGATGATGGAGCAACGCTGACATACCTTCACAGCTGCATTTCCACGCGCATGCAGCAAGTTCGCGTACCCGAAACGCCGATGCATCTCGATGCGCTGCTCGCCGATGAACCGCTCTGCGGAGGGCTCGAACCGCGGCTTGGCGCAGCGCATCTGCGCACGCTGACTGTAGTCGGGTTTCCAAGCGCGACATTTCCGGGACTGCTCGACGACCTCAACGCGCAGGGCTTCGCCTATCGCTGGTCGACCCGTGCGATCATGCTCGACAAGAGCGACGCGGCCAAACTGCTCGGAAAAATCAGGCGGCAATGGTTCGCCAAGCGCAAGTCGGTCGCCGCGATCCTCAAGGAGGTGATGACCAATGAGGCCTCGGTGCTTGTCGACAACGATGCAGCCAACAAGGCCGAAGATGCCGATGCAGCGCTGCAGGAACTGGGGTCGGACCATGTCGGGCTGGCATTGGTCACGGCAACCGTCACTGTCTGGGATGAAGACGCATCACTCGCAGCCGAAAAGCTGCGGCTCGCCGAAAAAGTCATCCAGGGCCGCGACTTCACCTGTGTGACAGAAGGCATGAACGCGATCGAAGCCTGGCTTGGCTCCCTGCCGGGCCATGTCTACGCCAATGTTCGTCAGCCGCCGATCTCGACGCTCAACCTCGCGCACATGCTGCCGCTTTCGGCAGTCTGGGCTGGGCCGGAGCGCGACGAGCATTTTGATGCGCCGCCATTGTTCTACGCGCAGACCGAAGGCTCCACCCCGTTTCGTTTCTCGCTTCATGTCGGCGATGTCGGTCACAGCCTGGTGGTCGGCCCAACCGGCGCCGGCAAGTCTGTCCTGCTGGCCTTCATGGCGATGCAGTTTCGCCGCTATGCCGGCGCTCAGATATTCGCTTTCGACTTCGGTGGCTCGATCCGCGCCGCAGCGCTTGCCTGCCGCGGCGATTGGCAGGATCTCGGTTCAAGCCTTTCGCAGGACAGCGACAATGGCGTCCTCCTGCAGCCGCTTGCGCGCATCGACGAACCGGCCGAACGAAACTGGGCCGCCGAATGGCTGCAGGCTATTCTTACCTCGGAAGGTGTTGCGGTCGATCCGGCCACCAAGGATCATCTGTGGACTGCATTGACGTCGCTCGCCACAGCGCCTGTTGCGGAGCGGACGCTTACCGGTCTTGCGGTTCTGCTCCAGTCGCAGGCATTGAAGCAGGCGCTCGCGCCCTATTGCATCGGCGGCCCGTTCGGACGGCTGCTCGACGCCGAAAGCGAACGGCTCGGTGAAGCGCGCTTCCAGGCGTTCGAGACAGAAGGGCTGACCGGCTCGGCGGCAGCGCCTGCGGTCCTTTCCTATCTCTTTCACCGGATCGAAGGGCGGCTCGACGGATCGCCTACCCTCCTCATCATCGATGAGGGCTGGCTGGTGCTCGACAGCCCTGCCTTCGCTGCGCAACTGCGCGAATGGCTCAAGACGCTGCGCAAGAAGAATGCGAGCGTGGTCTTCGCGACCCAGAGCCTCGCCGATATCGAAACATCGGCGATTGCGCCCGCCATTATCGAAAGCTGCCCGACCCGCATATTTCTGCCCAATGAGCGGGCGATGGAGCCGCAGATACAGGCGATTTATCGCCGCTTCGGGCTTAATGACCGGCAGATCGAAATCCTCAGCCAGGCTGCGCCTAAACGCGATTATTATTGCCAGTCGGCACGCGGTAATCGCCTGTTCGAACTCGGGCTTGGAGAAGTGGCGCTCGCTTTCACGGCTGCCTCTTCGAAAAGCGATCAGCTCGACATTGCCCGGATTGCCGAAAACGAAAGGCGCGAAGGTTTTACCGAAGCCTGGCTGAGGCATCGCGGCCTCGACTGGGCCGCAGAGCTGCTCGCTATTCCCGAGCCGAATTCGGCCTTTTCAACCCTCAGAATGAAGGAGACTTCCAATGACCTTTCGTAAGAATTTGAACGGACTGGCTGGTGGCCTTGCGCTTGCTGTCGCCGGCGTGGTTGCCACAGCACCGGTGCCCGCCCATGCGCAGTTCGGCGGTATCGTTTACGACCCGTCCAACTATGCCCAGAATGTGCTGACTGCAGCGCGAACGCTTGAGCAGATCAACAACGAAATCCGCATGCTGCAGAACCAGGCGACTTCGCTCATCAATGAAGCCAGGAACCTGCAGAGCCTGCCGCTCAATATCGTCCAGCCCCTGCAGCAGCAAATCCAGCAGACCCAGCAATTGCTGCAGCAGGCCCAGCGCATCGCTTATGATGTACGCGAGATCGAGACGACGTTTGAAACGCAATACAAGAACATCCCGCTCGGTGCTTCGCAGCAGGCCATGGTGACAAGCGCCGAGGTGCGCTGGCAAAATAGTGTCGCCGCTTTCGAGGATGCGCTCAAGGTGCAAGCGGGAGCGGTTGCCAATATCGAAGGCTCGCGCGAAGCGGTGAATAGCCTGCTGGGCGCGAGCCAGTCGGCTGCCGGTGCCTTGCAAGCTGCGCAGGCCGGGAACCAGCTGCTTGCACTGCAAACACGCCAGCTCGCCGATCTTACCGCGACCATGGCGGCCATGGGACGAGCGCAGGCACTCGACGCTGCCGAACGTGCGGCGGCGAAGGCTCAGGCGCGCGAGCAGCTACGGCGCTTTCTGGCGACGCGCCCGCGCGATCTTCCGGCCAAATCGGACTGACCCGCCATGGATAGCAAAGTCCTCGCGCGCACCGGTGCAGCCGTTTTTGTAGGCCTCGCTGTCGCCATGACGCTCGTGCAATTGCGCGAGGAGCCTGCAGTGCGTCCCGAGGCTGCCACGAGCATCTGGGAGCCTGACGGCGATCCGCTGCCTGCGCAGCTCAGGGCCTGCGCGCAAATGGGCGAGCTCGCGCTGTCCTCGCCCGATTGCCGTGCCGCCTGGGCCGAAAAGCGCCGCCGTTTCTTCGGGGTTGAGCACCCCGACGCTTACGCCGCGGTAGGTGATAAGCCCGTGACGAGCGCTCCTGCGCCTCAATCTCCTACGCCTCAATCGCGCGGAGAGAATTGACATGGGAGGCACCGGCGTCGTCGACCGTTTTCTAGCGATTTTCTCGCAATATATCGACAGCGGGTTCGGCCTGCTTTCGGGCGAGGTTGCCTTCATCGCGACGACGCTGATCGTTATCGATGTCACGCTCGCTGCGCTGTTCTGGAGCTGGGGCGAGAATGACGACATTATCGCGCGCCTCGTCAAGAAGACGCTCTTCGTCGGAATCTTCGCCTATATCATCGGCAATTGGAGCGCGCTGGCCAATATCATATTCCAAAGCTTTGCCGGACTTGGCCTCAAAGCCAGCGGTTCTGGCCTTGGCGCTAGTGATCTGCTGCAGCCGGGACGGGTCGCGCAGGTGGGGATCGATGCTGCCGCGCCCTTGCTTGCGTCGATGGCCGATCTGCTCGGCTATGTAAGTTTCTTCGAGAACTTCCTGCAGATCATCATCCTGCTGGTGGCCTGGGCCTTGGTGGTCGTCGCCTTCTTCATTCTGTCGATCCAGCTCTTCGTGACGCTCATCGAATTCAAGCTGACGACGCTTGCAGGCTTCGTGCTCATCCCTTTCGGCCTGTTCGGCAAGACCGCTTTCATGGCCGAGCGCGTGCTTGGGAATGTCGTCTCTTCAGGCATCAAGGTGCTCGTGCTCGCCGTCATTATCGGGATCGGCTCGACGCTTTTCGCTGAGTTTACCAGTGCCATTCCGGGCGAGCCGACCATTGAAGATGCGCTAGCGATCGTGCTCGCCAGTCTTACCCTGCTCGGGCTCGGCATATTCGGTCCCGGTATTGCCAACGGCATCGTCGCAGGCGGCCCGCAGCTCGGCGCAGGGGCCGCGGCAGGCACCGCTGTGCTGGCCGGCGGGGCAGCCGTCGGCGGCATTGCCGGCGCCAAGCTTGCGGGCGGCGCTGTAGCCAGCGCAGCATCCTCGGTCGCCAGTGGCGCATCGCGCGCTGCTGGAGGCGCCACCATGGCCTATGCGACAGGTTCGGCAGGCAAGAGCGGCGGCGCCGCGGTTGCAGGCGGCATGGCCGGTGTCGGACGTGCCGCAGGCGGTGCTGCCCTCTCACCTCTGCGTAAGGCGGCGGATAGCGCCAAAGGAAATTTTCGCGAAGGTGCGCGCGCAGCGGCCAGCAATATGGGTGGCCGGGTTGCTTCCTCGTCGGGGTCGCCGTCTTCAGCGCAATCCGAAAGCGGCCCGCCGAGCTGGGCGAAATCCATGAAACAGCGACAGTCTCTGGGACATTCCGCGTCGCTTGCCGCGCACACCGTGCGCGCTGGCGACGGGCACGGCGCAGGCGCTTCCATCGACACTCAGGAAAAGGACTGACGCCTCATGTTTAAACGCCCTTCGATCCGATACGGCAAGACACCGCAAGCCGAGACACCTTACCAGCGCGCGGCCCAGGTCTGGGACGAGCGCATCGGTTCGGCGCGGGTGCAAGCGAGAAGCTGGCGCTATGCCTTTTTTGGTGCGCTCGCGCTGTCGGCAATCCTGACTGGCAGTCTCGTCTGGCAGAACGCGCGGGGAACCATCGTTCCCTGGGTGGTCGAAGTGAACAAGCTCGGCGAAGCGCGTAGCGTCGCGCCCGCCAATGCCGCATTCGACCCAAGCGATCCGCAGATTGCGTTTCATCTTGCCCGGTTCATCGAAAACGTGCGCGCCATTCCCGACGATCCGATCGTGGTGCGCGAGAACTGGCTGTCAGCCTATGATTTCGCCAGCGACAAAGGTGCGCTTGCGCTCAACGACTATGCGAGGGCCAACGATCCGTTCGCCGCGATCGGCCGCGAACAGGTTGCGGTCGATGTCACAAGCGTAATCCGCGCTTCGCCAAGGAGCTTCCGCGTGGCCTGGATCGAGCGCCGCTACCGTGACGGCTCGCTCGCCGAGACGAGCCGCTGGACCGCGATTCTGGGCATCGCCGTCCAGCCACCCACCAACGCGGATGCGCTTCGCACAAACCCGCTCGGAATATTCGTCACTTCCATCAACTGGTCAAAGGAGCTCGGCTGATGTCCCGCTCGCATACAATTCCCGCAGTCGGCCTTTTCGGCCTTGTCTCGCTCGCTCTTGCCTCGCCTGTCGCGGCGACACCTGCCCCGCAAGCGGCGGCGTCAATCGACGCATTGGGCGCGCTCGCAGGGGCTTTCCCGGCCCTGCAAGACAACATCGGAATTCCTCACCTTTTCAGTTCGCGGCAGGCCTCCCCCACTGCCGCGCGCCGCTCCCCTGGCTCTGGCCCCGCCCCTGACCCCCAAAGCCAAGTGGGAGCGGCGAACGATGCCGCACGGGTCGAGCCCGACGATGTCGGATTCGACAATGCGATCCAGCGCTATCCCTATACCGAGGGCGCGCTGTTTCAGATCTATACCAAGCCGGGCCAGGTGACCGATATCGCATTGCAGGAAGGCGAAAAGCTCGTCGGTCCCGGACCGGTTGCTGCCGGCGATACGGTGCGCTGGATGATCGGCGATACGCTGAGCGGGACCGGCGCTACCGCGCGCGTCCACATCCTCGTCAAACCCACCCGGCCCGATATTGCGACCAATCTCGTGATCAACACCGATCGGCGAACCTATCATGTCGAACTGCGGGCGAACCCCAGTGTCTATATGGCGTCGGTCAGCTGGAGCTATCCGGCAGACGAATTGATCGCTCTTCGCCGGGCCGAAGAGGACGCAGCGCGCGCCGCGCCGGTTGCAAGCGGATTTGCGCTCGAGAATCTCAATTTCGACTACCGGATTTCGGGCGATAGGCCCGACTGGCGACCGGTGCGGATATTCGATGACGGGCAGCGCACCCTGATCGAGTTTCCGCCCGATATTGCGCAAGGCGAGATGCCGCCGTTCTTCGTTATCGGCGAGGATGGGCAGGCGGAGCTGGTCAATTACCGCGTTTCGGGCCGCTACCTGATTGTAGACCGCCTGTTCGAGAAGGCCGAACTGCGGCTCGGCGCCAAGCGCAGGCAGGTTCGGGTCAAAATCACCAATCGGGCGTGGGGCCGGTCATGAACAGTGAAGCCGAACCGGACCGGCCTAGTGATGCTGAATCCATCGTTCGTTTACGCGGAGAGGGACCGCGCGTCGTCCGCCTCTCGCGCAAAGCCATCGGCATCGCCAGCGCCGCTGCTCTGACACTGGTTGGCGGCGCGTTGATTTACGCCCTGCAACCGGTCTCGGAGGCAGGGCCGGATGAGCTGTTTGGAACCGAAACAGTGGCGGTCGCCGACGGTCTTGCTTCGGGCCCGAGCGACTATTCGCAGGTACCGCGTCTCGGCCCGCCGCTTCCCGGCGATCTCGGCGAGCCCATCCTCAATGCCCAGGATCGCGGAGCTGTCGCTGCGCTTCCACCAGTCGGATCGCAGCCCGCTGTGCCGCAGACGCAGGGAATAAGTCCCGCAGAGGCAGCGCGTCAGCGCATCGAGCAGGAGCGCGAAGTGGCGCGGGCCAGCGGGCTCTTCTTTGCGGGCGCTACGGCGGTTTCAAGCACCGATGCATCGCCCACAGCCAATTCGAACGCATCGCAGCTTGTGAGCCGGGCCGATGCCGTGGGATCTGCGCCCGCTTTCCTCGACCGCCCGGCCGATCGGCGCACCTCTGCATTGCAGCAGCTCGCCGCGGCGCCGACGGATGCAGTGCTTCAGGCAGGCTCGGTCATTCCTGCAGCGCTTATCACCGGCGTCCGGTCAGACCAGCCCGGCCTTGTGACCGCGCAAGTCACGCAAAATGTCTATGACAGCCTCACAGGGCGGATTCTGCTTATTCCTCAGGGCACACGCCTGATCGGCGACTATGCGTCCGATGTCGGCTTCGGGCAGCGCCGCGTGCTTCTGGCATGGAATCGCCTGATCCTGCCTGACGGGCGCTCGCTCGTTCTCGAACGCCAGCCCGCCACCGACCCTTCAGGCTATGCCGGGCTCGAGGACGGCGTCGACTATCACTGGGGCGGGGTGGTCAAGGCTACTCTTGTCTCAACCCTGCTCGGCATCGGCAGCGAACTCGGATTGGGCGGTGACAGCGATCTCGTTCGCGCGCTTCGCCGGGGCAGCCAGGACACCGTCAACCGTGCAGGGGAGCAGATCGTCTCGCGCGAGCTCGATATTCGTCCGACGCTCACCATCCGCCCGGGCTACCCGGTACGGGTGCTGGTGACGCGTGATATTATCATGGAGTAGGTACGGTGACCCGGCTCAAACTCTCCGACATTACCGACGTCAAACCAGTCAAACTGTCGATCGAGATTTCTGCGCGCTTGCATAGTGACCTTGTCGCGTATGGTGTCGTGTTGAATGGGGGGAACGAAAGGGATGCTCCTCCACCGGAGCAACTCATTGCGCCCATGCTCGAGCGTTTCGTGGCTACCGACCGTGACTTTGCGAAGGCACGTCGTGCCGCAAAGCGAGCAGAGGTTTAGCAGTAGTCTCGCGTCGAGATTTTCGGTGGGTGGGCTGTCTCTCTGCGACTCAAATCGGGCCACTCAATTGCGAAGAGCAAATGCTCAGCCAATTGTCTTTGGCGATCATTCGCTGGCGGGCTCCACTGATCTGCCCAGCGCCGCTGAGAGAGTAGCGCCTACCCGGTCGGCGGCCTCTTTGGCCGGATCATAATCGATGTGGGCATAAATCATGGTCGAGCGCATATTGGCGTGGCCGAGGATAGCGCCAGTCATAGCGAGGGCTTCGCCACTCGAAGTGGCGATCGCACCCATGGTATGGCGCAGTGTGTGCGGCGTCACGTTCTTGAGACCGGCCTTGGCAACGATCTTTGGCCATAGTTTCTTGGTTCCCTGGAAGTAGCCTTCCCCGGAGTCCGCTGGGAATACATATTCGCTGTCGTCGTTTCTTGAGATCGTCCTGATCAATCCGAGCGCCGCCCCTGAAAGTGGCCGGGTCGATTGCCCGGTCTTGCTGTCGGCCAAGACCAGCAATCCACGCTCGAAGTCTACTTCGTCCCATTTAAGCTCGACGATCTCCTGGCGTCGACAGCCGGTCAGGATCCACATGCGGGTGATGTTGAGAGCCTTCGGATTAAAGCCCTCTCCCTCTAGCTTGTCACAAGCTTCGCCGAGCTTCCTGATTTCGGCGAGTGACAGAAAACGCGTCCTTCGACCGTCGGTTTTCTTGACCACGGCTTTCTCGCAAGGGTTCGAATCGACCAGTCCTCGTCGGACTGCGAAGCTGTACATGGCAGAAAGGTCCCGAAATGCTTTTCGGGCAGCACCGGGACCGCCTCGCACGACAATACGTTTTCGGTGGCCGATCTTCTGGTCCTTACGTGACTTGCCCTGCTCGACATCGCGGAAGAAACGTTCGATATCGCCAGCGGTCAGTTCGTTGATCCGCTTATGACCGAGCAGGCGAACCACGTGATGACGCAAGCGACCAATCGTGTGTTTCTTGGTCAAAGGTTTCATCGGCTCGCCCTGCCGTAGACCGCGCTGGATATAGCATCCTTCTTCTTCATAGAGATCGACCAGCCCGGCGATCTTCAGTTCAAGGCGCTTGGCATTGCGTTCGGCCGCAGGGTCGGCACCAAGAGCTGCTGCTGCAAGAACCTCCTTCGCGCGCTTTCGTGCCTGCTCGACAGTCAGCGCACCAAATCGACCGATCGACACGAAGCGTTTGGGTGCCGAGCGACCGCCGCCTTCGGCCCGGTAGCGAACAACGAAAGTCTTGATCCCGCTTGGGCCTACTCGCACTCCGAAACCCGAAATCTGACTGTCCCAGATCTCATAGCGCCTAGATCTTGGCGCCGTCGCATCAAGCAAACGCTTTGTGATCAAAATCGACTTGGGACTCGCCATTTTATGCTCCGTCAAGCGACCCCAACCTTGGGTGTCGGGGTGACCACCGGGTGACCACGGGAACGGAAATCGCCGGTCACCTCTGGAAAAGCCTAGCGTAGGCGAACTCAAAAAATAATCAAGATATCAGACATTTGATGGCATTTTGGCGTAGAATCGAAAAGCATAGAAAAGGCGACTGGAAAGTTTGCCAAGGTTGGGGTCGGGCGTTCGAATCGCCTCGCCCGCTCCATCGACTTGCCGTCGACCGGCCCTATCGGGGTGAGGTCGGGCTCATCGGAACCGAACCTCCCCGGTTCAGCTTTCTACAGCAAAGGTCAGCGCGGCGCGGCTTTCGAGCCGTTCGACCAGCTTTTTGCCCAGGAACGAACCCGGCGTTCCCACGCCGCCTGCGCCGGGGTTTTCCAGCAGCGCCATGCCGGTTTCGGCGATCATCCGGCTGGTCGAGCCATAGCCCGGATCGTAGCAGCCCTTCACGCCGTAGCGGATCGAGGGGCCCTCGGGAAAATCGCCGACCAGCAGGACGTCGTAGGAGCCGTTCTCGCGTTCCTCGGGCGTGGGGCCTTCGCCGGGCTTGGGCGGCTTGGCGCCGAACGGGTTCTTGAGCAGTTCGAGCATCGCGTCCGCGGCCTTCCTGCCCGCCTCGCCCGGGCTGGTCAGCACCATCTCGTCGTAGCGGAAATCCTTGCCATAGCGATGGTCGAGCAGGAAATTGGTGCGGTGGACGTTCTTGGTGTTGATCGCCGCCATCACGAAAGGCGCGGCCCATTTGCCCAAATCCTCCTCGTAATGCGGCACCATGCCCGAAGGCTGGTCGGGCCCTTCGAAACCCGGGGTCAGCGCGAAGGGCGAGCGCAGCAGGCCGATGATCTTGGGATTGGTCGCGGCGGCCTTCATCGTCGCGGTCAGGCTCGCCGCGGTGCCGCCCGAGAAGGTCCCGTTCATCGACCGGACCCGCCCGCGGATGGTCGGAGCGGGCTTGCCGCGGGTCGCCAGCGCGTGTTCCTGCAGCATCAGCACGCCCAGATCGAAGGGGATCGAATCGAAGCCCGAGGAGAAGCAGATCCGCGCCCCGCTGGCCCTGGCGGCCTCGTGGTGGAGGTCGATCTGCTCGCGCATCCAGGCGGGTTCGCCGCAGAGATCGGCATAGTCGGTGCCGGTCTTCACGCAGGCCGCGACCAGCGTATCGCCATGGATCTGATAGGGCCCGACCGTGGTGAGCACGACGCGGGTGCGCTCGCACATGGCGATCAGCTCGGCCTCGTTCTCGGCATCGGCGACGATCAGCGGGGTCGAGGCGGGCGCGCCGATTTCATCGCGCACCTCTTCCAGCTTGGACAGGCTGCGGCCCGCCATCGCCCATTTCGGCGCCTCGGGGCCGGTGCCGTATTCGCGCACGAAATGCTCTGCCACCAGCCGCCCGGTGTAGCCGGTGGCTCCATAGACGATGATATCGAATTCGGCGGTGGCTTTGGTCATGGCGTTCTCCTGTTGCGCGCAGAATGCGCGCGCCGGGAGGCGGAGTCAAAGCCGCAGCGTCAGCGCGGGTTTGACAGAGCTTGGCCTAAAGTTTGCTAAACTTTGGCCCCGAGCCCCGGTCTAGAGCTTGGGCAGCGTGACCCCGCGCTGGCCCATATATTTGCCCGCGCGGTCGCGGTAGCTGGTCTCGCAGCGTTCGTTGCCCTGCAGGAACAGGAACTGGCACGCGCCCTCGTTGGCATAGATCTTGGCGGGGAGCGGGGTGGTGTTGGAGAACTCGAGCGTCACATGGCCTTCCCAGCCCGGCTCGAGCGGAGTGACGTTCACGATGATCCCGCAGCGCGCATAGGTCGATTTGCCCAGGCAGATCACCAGCACGTCCTCGGGCACGCGGAAATATTCCACCGTCCGGGCGAGCGCGAAACTGTTGGGCGGGATGATGCAGACATCGGTCTGGCGATCGACGAAGCTGCGCGGGTCGAACTGTTTGGGGTCGACGATGGTCGAATCGACATTGGTGAAGATCTTGAACTCGTCGGCGACGCGCGCGTCATAGCCGTAGGAGCTCAGCCCGTAGGAAATGCAGCCGTCGCGCCGCTGCGCCTCGGTGAAGGGTTCGATCATGCCCTCGGCCTGTGCCTTGGAGCGGATCCATTTGTCGGAGAGAATCGCCATGCGCCGGACGATCCTTCACCCGGCTGCGGCGCGCAAGTCTCGGGCCCGGGCTTATCCCTAGTCGATCTGCGGCGCGCGCAGCTGCGGGTTCCTGCCGGTGATGTGATTGAGCCATTTCTTGGGCCGGCGAAGCATGTCCTCGGGATAGGTCACCCGCACTCCGACGATCTGCGCGATCGCGCCGACGAAATGGATGCAATTGCGCGTGGCGAGGTCGTAATATTTGCCCGGCGCATCGCGCCAGCGCGCGACCTCCTTGCGGATCGCCCAGTATTTCGCGTCATCGATGGTCAGGGTAAAATGCTGGTTGGTGCGGTCGATCCACTTGTCCTTCTCGACCAGGATGACGTGCTCGACCGGCCCCGCCAGCACGGCGGGCGATGCGCTCTTGGCGGAGAAGCCGTAGTTTTCCCTGATCGGGGTTCCGTCGTCCAGCGTGCCTTCCAGCGACACGAAGGCATGCGGGTAGCGACCGAACAGCACCGAGCCGTCGAAACTGTGGAAGGTCACCCGAACTTCCGCCGCCGCGGCGGCAGACCAGACGAGGGCGGTGAGCGCGAGTGCAAGCTGGAAGAGACGTCCCATGGGGCGCCTCCTAGCCCACACCCGCTTGAACCTTCAATGAAAACTCCCGTCCAGGCGATGCCTACTGGGCAAGCAGGCTGGCGTTGCCGCCCGCCGCCGTCGTGTCGATGCAGACCACGCGCTCGGTGGCGAAACGCGCGACATAATGCGGGCCGCCCGCCTTGGGTCCGGTTCCCGAGAGGCCTTCGCCGCCGAAGGGCTGGCTTTCCACCACCGCGCCGATCTGGTTGCGGTTGACGTAGAAATTGCCGACCCGCGCACGCGCCTCGACGAATTGCCGCGTCGTCTCGATCCGGCTGTGGAGGCCGAGCGTCAGCCCGTATCCGGTGGCGTTGATGTCATCGACCACCTTCTCGAGCTCGCTCGCCTTGAACCGCGCGACATGGAGAACCGGGCCGAAATTCTCGCGCCGCAGGTCGGAGATCGATTCCAGCTCGATGATCGTCGGGGCGACGAAGCAGCCGTTGGCGACCCCGCGCGGCAGCTTGCGCCGCCACACGGTGCGGCCGTTCTTGCGCCGCCGCGCGACATGGCGTTCTAGCGCGGCCTTGGCATCGGGATCGATCACCGGGCCGACATCGGTCGCGAGCTCCGCGGGATCGCCGATCACCAGCGCCTCGAAGGCGCCGCGGATCATGGTCACCATCTCGTCGAAGACCTCGTTCTGGATATAGAGCATCCGCAGCGCCGAGCAGCGCTGGCCGGCGCTCTGGAAGGCCGAGGCGACGACATCGCGGGTCACCTGCTCGGGCAGCGCAGAGCTGTCGACGATCATCGCATTCTGCCCGCCGGTTTCGGCGATGAAAGTGGCAATGGGTCCGTCGCGCGCGGCAAGCGAGCGGTTGATCGCATGCGCGGTTTCGGTCGATCCGGTGAAGGATACGCCCGCGATTCGCGGATCGGAAGTGATGAACTGGCCGACCTCGCCCGCCCCGGGAAGCAGCTGGAACACCTCGCGCGGGATGCCCGCGCGGTGGCAAAGATTGACCGCCAGCGCGGCGATCAGCGGGGTCTGTTCGGCGGGCTTGGCGACCACGGAATTGCCCGCGGCCAGCGCGGCGGCGGCGGGGCCGATGAAGATCGCCAGCGGGAAGTTCCAGGGCGAGATCGTGGCGAAGACGCCGCGCCCCGCCATGGTCAGCCGGTTCTCCTCGCCGGTAGGTCCGGGCAGCGCGAAGGAGCCGGAGAACATCCGCCTCGCCTCGCCGGCATAGAAGCGCAGGAAATCGACCGCTTCGCGCAGTTCCAGCACCGCATCGGGCAGGGTCTTGCCCGCTTCGCGCTGGCACAGCGAGAGGAACTCGTCGGTATGCTGCTCGAACAGATCCGCCGCCTCTTCGAGCAGCAGCGCGCGTTTTTCGCCGCCCAGTGCATTCCAGCCCGGCTGGACCGCATCGGCGATCCGGATCGCCTGCTCCACCTCTTCGGGCAGGGCATCGCGCCGCGTGCCGACCTCGATGGTGAGATCGTGCGGCTTGGTGATCGGCGCAACTTCGCCTTCCTGGTCCTCGAATACAAAGGTCGGCTCGGCGTGCCAACGGCGCGCGCGCAATTTGTCGAGCCGTTCGATCAGCGGTTCGCGCACCAGCGGGTCGCCCAGATCGACCCCGGCGCTGTTGATACGGTCGGGGAAGATGTCGCCCGGGAGCGGGATGTCGGGATTGCGCTTGGGCTCCAGCGCGGCGAGCTCGGCCACCGGGTCGGTCGCGAGGTCTGCGGCGGGCACGCCGGCATCGGCCATGCGGTTGACGAAGCTGGAATTGGCGCCGTTCTCGAGCAGGCGGCGCACCAGATAGGCGAGCAGGTCCTTGTGGCTACCGACCGGAGCGTAGATCCGCACCGGGGTGCGGGCGTTGCCCTCGTGCTTGGCGAGCGCGCCATAGACGTCCTCGCCCATGCCGTGCAGGCGCTGGAACTCGAAGCCGCTCTCGCGCCCATGGCTGCGGACGAGCGCCTTGATCGCGCCCACCGTATAGGCGTTGTGCGTGGCGAAAGCCGGGTAGAGCGCATCGCCCGCCGCCAGCAGCCGCTCGGCGCAGGCGAGGTAGGAGACATCGGTCGCGACCTTGCGGGTGAAGACCGGGAAATCCTTGTAGCCGCCGACCTGGCTCAGCTTGATCTCGGTGTCCCAATAGGCGCCCTTGACCAGCCGGACGAACAGCTGGCGGCCGTGGCGCCGCGCGAGCTTGGCGGTCCAGTCGCACAGCGGCGCGGCGCGCTTCTGATAGGCCTGGATCGCGAGGCCGAAACCGGTCCAGCCGCCGGGTGTGCCATTGACGAACAGCGTGTCGTCGGCGACCAGCGCCTCGAGGATGTCGAGCGAGGGTTCGAGCCGTTCGGCTTCCTCGGCATCGATGGTGAAGTGGATGTCGGCATCGCGCGCCTTGCCTGCGAGATCGCGCAGGATCGGCACCAGCGCGGCGGTCGCCGCATCGCCGTGGAAGAAGTCGTATTTGGGATAGAGCGCGGAGAGCTTGACCGAGATGCCGGGCGAGCCGTGGACTCCGGCACCGGCCTCCTTCGCCAGCCGTTCGATCGCGGTTTCATAGGCAATGCGATAGCGGTCGGCATCGGCATAGGTCATCGCCGCCTCGCCCAGCATGTCGAAGCTGTGGGTCAGCCCGCGCGCGCGCTCGGGGGCGGCGCGCTTGAGCGCCTCGGTCATGGTCCGCCCGAACACGAACTGGCCGCCCAGAATGCGCATCGCCTGCAGCGTCGCCTTGCGGATCACCGGTTCGCCCAGCCGGTTCATGGTGTTCTTGAAGGTGCGCGCCATGCCGCGCTGCTGCTCCTGCGGTCTTTCGAGCACTTCGCCCGTCAGCATCAGCGAGAAGGTCGCGGCGTTGACGAAGGTCGAGCTCGATTCGCCCAGATGGTCCGACCAGTCGATATCGCCGATCTTGTCGCGGATCAGCGCATCGGCGGTGCGGCTGTCGGGCACGCGCAGCAGCGCTTCGGCAAGGCACATCAGCGCGATGCCTTCCTCTGTGGCGAGGCCGAACTGGTGCAGGAAGGCATCGATGCCGCTGGCCTTCTGGCGCCGTGCGCCCTCGACCAGGGTGATCGCGAGCGCCTGCGCCTCGTGGTGCAGAGCCGCGACCGGACGGGCCTGCGTCAACCGTTCTGCGACGCATTCCTCCTCTTCCTGGCGATAGGCGAGCCGAATGGACTGGCGGTCGAGGGAGGTGGTGGGATCGTTTCGGGCCATGGGGAGGGGACTCGGAGGTTCGATTTGCGACGGTGATTGCGACAACGGGCGGCCCTTGGACCCGCTCGCACGGGCGATCAAGCGAAGTTGCCGCCCAGCTTGTCCAACCAATCCGCGACGCGCCGTTCCGTTTCCGCTGGCAGGTGCAGCCCCAGCTTGCTGCGGCGCCAGAGGATGTCCTGCGGGCTCCGCGCAAACTCCTCGTTTACCAGGTATTTCAGCTCCGCTTCGTAGAGATCTCCGCCGAAATGATCGCCCAGCCGGTCGAGCCCGTCGGCGGTGCCGATAATCCGGTCGATACGGGTGCCGTAGGCCCGCGCCAGCCGCAGCAGCATTGCGGGCGGCATCCAGGCGTAACGTTCGCCGGCGCGCCGCAGGAAAGCGGCGAAATCGTTCATCTCGCCGCCCGGGAGCGGTGCGTCGCGGGTCCATTTCGGCCCCATGGGCAGATGCGGCGCGAGCCTGGCAAGCGCGTGTTCGGCGAGCTTGCGGAAGGTGGTGATCTTGCCGCCATAGACCGACAGGATCGGCGCCCCGTCCGCCGTTTCCAGCTCGAAGGCGTAGTCGCGCGTGACGGTGGAGTTCCTGGCGGAGCTGTCCTCGTAGAGCGGCCGGACGCCGGCATAAGTGGAGACGATCTCGTTGTCGGAGATGCCGCTTTTGAAATACTCTCCGGCGGCCTCGCGCAGATAGGCGCGTTCCTCCTGCGTGATCCGCACGCTGTCGAGATCGCCCTCGAACAGCTGGTCGGTGGTGCCGATCAGCGTGAAGTCGCGCTCGTAGGGGATCGCGAAGACCACGCGCCCGTCGCGGTTCTGGAAGATATAGGCATGCTCGCCGGGAAACTTGCGCCGCACGATGATGTGGCTGCCCTTGACCAGCCTGAGCCGCGCGGGCGTCCCGGCGCCCAGCGCCTTGCGCGCGACCGTGTCGACCCAGGGGCCGGCGGCATTGGCAAGCGCGCGCGCCTCGACGGTTTGCGTCGTGCCGTCGGCGCTGCGCAGGGTGGCGCGCCAGTGCGACTTGTGGCGTTCGAGCGCCACGCATTCGGTCCGCGTGAGGATCTCCGCACCGCGGTCGCGCGCATCCATCGCGCACAGCACCACCAGCCGGGCATCCTCGACCCAGCAGTCCGAATATTCGAACCCCCGTTTCAGCCGGTCCTGCAGCACGCCGCGATGCGGCGGCTTGGTCAGATCCACCCCGCGGCTGCCGGGCAGGCTGCGGCGCCCGCCGATGGTGTCGTAGAGCGCCAGCCCGATCCGCAGCATCCAGGCGGGGCGCAGTCCCTTGTCGTGCGGGAGCACGAAGCGCAGCGGCCAGATGATGTGCGGTGCGGCCTTCAGCAGCACCTCGCGTTCGCGCAGCGCTTCGGCGACCAGCCGGAATTCGTATTGCTCGAGATAGCGCAGGCCGCCATGGATCAGCTTGGTGCTCGCCGAGGAGGTGTGCGAGGCGAGATCGTCCTTCTCGCACAAAGTGACCGACAGTCCGCGCCCGGCGGCGTCGCGGGCGATGCCCACCCCGTTGATGCCGCCGCCTATGACCAGCAGATCCTGCAAATCAGCCCCGGTCCTGCGCGAACAACCGCCCGGCGACGGCATCGAGTTTGGTCATCAGCCCGCGGTCGCGCTGCTCGGGCGCGGTGATGACCGCGAAATCGAGCGCGCGGTCGATCGGCGAGGACTCGCGCCGCGGCGGAAGCGAACGGATCAGTTCCTCGACCGTCCGGCGCGCGAGATCGCCGTTTGCTGCCATCTGCGCGAGGATCGCACCGACGTCGACCGCCGCCTCGCCGTCGCGCCAGCTGTCCCAATCCGTTACCATAGCCAATAGCGCGTAGGGCAGCTCGGCTTCGCGCGCGAGCTTGGCTTCGGGCATGCCGGTCATCCCGATCACCTGCGCGCCCCATTGGCGGTAGAGCTTGCTCTCCGCGCGGGTCGAGAATTGCGGGCCCTCCATCGCCAGATAGGTGGCGCCGCGGTGCGGCTCGCCGCCCGCCTGCTCGACCGCGGCGGCGGTGAGGTCGGTGAGCCGCTCGCACACCGGATCGCCCATCGCGACATGCGCGACGAAGCCGTTGTCGAAGAAGGTGGAGGGGCGGCCCTTGGTGTTGTCGATGAACTGGTCGACCAGGACGAAGCTGCCCGGCGGCAGATCCTCGCTGAGCGAACCGACCGCCGAGATCGCGAGGATATCGGTGCAGCCTGCGCGTTTGAGCGCGTCGATATTCGCGCGCGCGTTGAGCCGGCCGGGAAGCACGCGGTGCCCGCGGCCATGGCGCGGCATGAAGCGGACCTGGACATGGCCGATCCGTCCGCAGAGGATCTCGTCCGAGGGTTCGCCCCAGGGCGACTGGACCGCGATCCACTGCTCGTCCTCCAGCGCCTCGATGGCGTAGAGACCCGAACCGCCGATAATGCCGATGACCCACTCGTCGCTCACTGCAATCCCCGTTCGCCGATAGTGCAGGGACGGGGGTTAGCGGCTTATTGCGCCGCTGCAAGCGCAGGCAGGACTGCGCCCGCCTATTGCCGCACCTTCATCAGCATGTCGGTGAGCGAACGCGCGGTCCGGCGCAACATCCCGCGCATCGCGAACTCGACCACATGCGCCGCCCTGGTCTGATACTCGAGGATCAGATCGCGCAGGCTGAGCACCGGAAACCCCCAGATGAAGCTGATCAGCGGGCGGACTCGAACCCGCTTCGCGACGATTTCGATCACCAGCGGCTCGTAGGGTCCGAAGGGTTCGATGATTTCCACATTGGCGGCGAACAGCAGCAGTCTGCCGGGATGGCTGTCGTCCATCTGGAACAGCGCGCCGGGCTGCGGGTCGACGAAAGGAGCGAGCAGCGGCTTGACCAGTTCGATCGCCGTGGCCGGGTCGGTCGCGCGATCGGTGTAATAGAGCCCGATCGTGACCTTGCCGACCGGCTCGAGCTTGACCCCGCGGGCGTGCTCGTATTGGGCATGCAGCGCCGCAGCGAGGCTTCCACCGATCGCCATCTGCAGTTCGAGTTCGCTCTGCTGGTCGAAGATCGAGTCCGCGTAGAGCGCACGGATCAGCGCGTCGATCGCCTCGCGCTGGGTTGCGATCAGCGCCGCCCGGCCCGCGACATGCGCCTGCAGCCGGTCCGACAGCCACTGACCGAAGCCGATCGCATCGGCCATCGGCGTGGCGTCGACCGACAGCCTGAAACGGGCGAGGGCGTTGTGTTGGGAAAGCGCTTCGGCCTGCGGCATCCATTCGACGAAGTATTCGGCGAACTCGGCGGCGAGCAGCGGTTCGAGCTCCATCTCGTACGCGGTCGCGAACTGGTCGAGCAGCTCGATCAGCGCGAATTGCAGCGGCTGCCGCGCGGGCGGGAGCTGGCTCGCGGCGAAGGCTTCCACCGGCTGCGCCGCGATTTGCAGAATGCCATTGGGGATGCGCAGATAGGCGGCGAGGATCGCGATCGCCGCGCCATCGTGGGCGAACAGTTCGGCGAGCCGTTCGATGCGCTTGTGCGCCTTGGCCTGCGCGCGCGGTTCGCCGGCGAAGAATTCGCGCACCATGGTGAGATATTCGTCGATGTAATAGGCAAAGCCGGGGATCGGCATGCCCTCGGTCGGGCGGATGATGTCCTGCGCGAGCTGGGTCCACTGCTCGCGGCATTCGATCGTGTCGCGCCGCGGCATGCCGACATCGATCAGCTCGGCCTTGCAGCTGCGGCTGTAGGGCATCTCCTCGTCGTCGAGGTCGCGGTCCTCCGCGGGCGTCTCGGGCATGGTGCCGGGATCGGGCGCGGCATCGGCAAACGGATCGACCGGCACGACCACCGGCAGCGGCAGGGCGATCAGCGGCGCGGCATTGGCGTTGAGCAGCGAGTAGAATTCGGCCTTCTTGCGCATCAGCGCGACGAGCAGCCGGTTCGAGACCTTGCGATAGACCGCATACCATTCGTCGGCGGGCAGGTCGGGGTCGATCAGCACTTGGCTGTCCCAGTCGTTCGCGCCGTCCTGAGGCCGGCCGAACAGATAGGCCAGCGCGCGGCCGCCCTTGAGGAAGAAGCGGACATGGGGCTGCACGTCGGGGTTCATCACGACCCGCTCGAGATCGATCATCGCGTGCGCCAGCCAGTCGGTGAGCCATTGCTGCCGGTTGAGCGTGGCGGTGAGCGCGCCGCTCGCATTCGCCACCTGGTCGTCGGTCAGCTGATGCCGCGAGCGCACGCGGTAGCCCACCAGCAGGCGCTGGAGATAGAAGGGCTCGATGATGTAGAAGGCCTGGACGCTGGCATCGCCTTCCACCGCCTCGCCGAGCAGTTTGATGGCATTCTTGAGATTGGCGAGCACCGCCGGCGCGGGCGCGGCGGCGGCAATCAGCAGCCTGGCCTGCGCCACGCTGGGCACCACCGCCCCGGCCGGGTTCTCGGGCGGCAGAAAGGGCTGCGCCACGCGTTCCAGCGCCCGGCGAGTCGCGTCGATCCGCGCGGCACCGCCGCCACCGGCAGCGAGCGCCTCGCGCGCGGCGTACCATTCGTGCCGCGCATGGCGCATCGCGTCGTCCGGAAGCGGATAGGGCAGGCCGTCGAAGCCTTCCTCGCGGCCGACCCCGAGCAGCCGGACGCTGCTGGCCTCGAAAAAGAAATACTCCCCCATCGCGGCCGATTCGCGCTCGCGCTGCCGCGCAGGGTCGCCGCCGTGCTCTTCGGCGGCGCGAACCACCCGGCGAAACGAAGTCTCGAGCGCCTGCATCGGATGAACCGCGGCCGCACCCCAGAGGAACGCCCGATCCTTCTGCGCAGCCAGCTCGATCGGCAGGTTCGCCTGCGCGCCGGCGACCTGCGCAACCCGCTCCAGCGCACGCTTTGCTGGGGGCAAGGCTATCGCCTAGCGCTCGCCGTGCGGGCGAAGGAACGGGGCCCGTCTCATCGGTCGCCGCGTTTGTGCTGGGGCATTTGCTCCATCGCCGCGTCGACCTGCGCCATCGCAGTCTTGACCGCCTCTTCCGCGAGCTTGCCCGCGTCGTGCATTGCGCTTTCGGCAAGCGACAGGCGGGCGCTGCGATCCAGCCCGGCGGCTGCATAGGCTTTCCCGGCCTCCTTCATCGCCGCGTCGGCGGCTGCCATCGCATGGTCGAGCGAGCTTGCATGCTGCGTATCGCGGCTGGATTTCTTGCTGCCTTTCGCGGTCATTTCCTGGCCTTCCGTCTGGTCTTGCGGGTGGGTTTTCTGCTCCTGGGCACGCGTCTCCCCGACCGGCCATCGCCGGCGCGGTCGGGCAGCTCCGACGCATCCGCGAACCCGATGGGTGCGCCGTCGAACCGCGCCAGCGTGATCGCTCCGGTGGGGTCGAGACGCACGATCGCTTCTTCCTTGGGTCCGACGGGGAAGAGGCAGGTGGCGCCGTCCTGCTGCATGAAGGCGGGGCCGATGCCGTAGAACTGGATCACGCGGTTGGCGCGGTCGAGATAGCTGCGCACCGCGAGTTCGGCGGCCATTCCGCTCTGGTTGGTGTACCCTCCCTCGGCGACGATCTGCTGGATCCCTTGCGAGACCCGCAGGAAGCCGAGTTGCCGCCCGGCGAGCATCCATTCGCTGATCGCCGCTTCGACCTGAGCGGGGGCGACCAGACCCGGGGCGTCGGGGCAGTCGAGCGCCGCGAACATGATCGGGCCCAGCGTATAGACCGCGCGCTCGGCTTGCTCGTAGCGCTCTTCCGGGGTTTCGAAGGGATCGTCGAGATTGCGCATCAGATCGAGGAAGACCCGCAGGTAATCGGCGAATTCCACCGGCGATCCAGCCTGATCGAGAGCGAATTGCGCCGCCTCGAGACGCAGGTCCGGCTTGCCCGGATCGGCAATACGATCGTCCGTCTGCAGCGCCAGCAGGGTCAGCCGCTCGTCCAGCGTCATCGTCTGGAACAGCGGCTCCTCGGCGATCTCGAGATGATCGAGCATTTCGTCGACTGCGGCCAGATCCTGAATCGTGGCGAGGCTGTGCCGGGAGAGGATTTCCTCAACCTGCGGGTCCTCGGGGGCGATCTCCCCCAGCGCGGCGCGGCGCAGGATCTGCAGCTCGCGCGGGTTCATCGTCATCAGCTTGACCGGGGCGACCGGCAGTTCGACTCCGCCGAGCAGCATCAGCCGGTTGGCGTGCAGCCCGGACTGGACCGCGGCGACCAGCGTGCTCTCGTCTGGAAAGCCGTAGTTCCGGTCGCTCGCGGCGATCGCATAGTCCAGCCAGTGCAATCCGCCGTCGATCAGCCCCATCACCAGCCGTCCGGTCTCGGACAGGGCGAAGGCGCTGGTGAGCGGCGTATCGGCGAGCTGGACGGTCATGGTGCGGCTCGCTTAGCTGGAGGGACCCGAGGGGAAGGAACTCAGCACCTTGCCCGCAGCCTCGCCGACCGCGGCGAAATCCTCGATCGCGGTGGTGACCATGGCTTTCGCGGTGTCGAGCGCGGGCTGGTACTGCTTCGCATTTCCAGTCGCGAGGATCTGCGCCAGCGCCACCCCGGCTGCGGTGCTCGCCACGGTGGTGACATTGCGCAGCGCGTCGGTGGCGTCCTGCACCGCGATCGCGGTCGATTGCGCCACCGACTGATAGGCCTTGCCCTGGCCGCTCGCCTGGATCGGCCCCTTGGTTAGCGTGGCGCGCTGCGTCTGGGTGATGACGTCGGTGATGAGCGGGTTGACCTGGGTCATGACGGGGCTTTCCTACATCTGCTCTAGGCGGGACTGGGAGAAGGGGGCGGGCTTGGAGGCGAAGGCGGGGGCGGACTGGGCGGCGAAGGCGCCGGCGGGTTGCCCCCCTGCAGCGACTTGATCGCGTCGCCGATATGGTCGGCGAGCGCCTCGAGCGTCGCGGTCGCCGCTGCGGCGTCGCTCGCCCGCGCGATCCCGGTGAGTTCGTCGATCGCCATGGTGGCGCGGGCATCGACACTGGCGATGCTCTCGTCATGGGGGAGCGGCTCGACGCCGTGGTCGGGCGGGGGGACGGGCGGCCGGAGATGGATGATCGGGAACGGTGTCTGCAACATCTTGGCGCAGGCCGCGGTGACCGCCGCCGAACTCACCGTGCTCGAGGACTGCTGGCGGCTCACCGCATTGTACATGCTCATGCCGATCGTCTCTGCCATCACGACATCGAGCATGGCCGAGGATTGCGAGGGGGCCTCGCCGATGTTCAGCGTGACCACGTCCGCGACCGATTCGACGATCTGATCGTTCACATAGTGTTCGGGCATCACTTACGCTCCGCTTTTGAGAACCATTGCCAGCACCTGGAAAGTCGCCGCCTCGGCCATCAACTGGCCGCGCTGCTGAGCGGCGACGGCGTTGTCCATGGCGTGACCGATGCTGTTGGCCATCGCCAGATAGGTCATCGCCATCGCCGCCGAGGGCGCCTCGCCGATGGTCAGCGCCGTGACCGGTGCAAGGCCCTTCAGCGCGGCCATCGACCGGGCTCGGCGGCGCCCGCGTTTCTACCAGCTAGAGCAGCCCGCGCCGGTAGACCTCGGCGGTCGCGGTTCCGGTCGAGGCGATATCGAGCGAATAGAGCGTCGACACACCTTGCGAGGTCGCCGCCTGGAAGGTCATGAAACCCTGGTTCTGCTGGTTGGTCGCGTTGTGCGCGGTGTTGGCCAGCGCCTGGCTGGTGGCGATGAACATGTTGCCGGTGGCCATCGACGGGGAATCGCCGAGCACCAGCGTGTTGACCTCGGTGATCGAATCGGTGACCTGGCTGTTCACGTGGCTGGGAAATGCCATTGTCTGCTTCCTTTGCTGTGCGGCGCACGCCGATGCGGGGCCGCGGGTTCACACTGGGCTTCGTATCGATCGCGGGGGCGGGATTGCGCCCGGGCTCACTTCTTGCCGGTCTGGATCGCGTAGAGCAGCGCCACCCCGGCGGTGGTCGCGGCCTGCGCCGCCACATTCATCTGCTGCTGCGCGACGGTCGCATTGTGTGCGGCGTTCGCCAGAGCCTGCGAGGTTGCCTGATAGAGATTGCCCATGGCGACCGCGGGAGCGGCTCCCAAAGCCTCGACATTGGCCTGGGTCACGGCATCCGTGATCTGGCTGTTGACGGAGGTAGGGTTCGCCATGGTCTAGCTAGGCCTTGTCACGCGACGGGCCGCGGCCCGCATTTCGGGCGCCGTCCTCAGGTCAGGCCCGATTTGAGAATGTCCTCGGTGGCGACGCCGGTCGAAGCGGTGTCGAGCGCGTAGAGCGTGGCGACTCCCATGGTGGTGGCCGCCTGCGAGGTGACGTAGCTCTGCTGCGCTGCATTGGTGGAATTGTGCGCGGCGTTGCTCAGCGCCTGCGCGGTCGCCTGGTAGAGATTGCCCATCGCGATCGCGGGGGCATCGCCCAGGACCTTGACGTTGGCCTGGGTGACGGAATCGGTGATCTGGTCGTTCACGAATGTCGGAAAGGCCATGGTCTGGCTCCTTTATCGAGGGGAAACGGGAGAGTCCGCGCCGAGCGTTCGTCCGGCGGGGTTAATTGGGATCAGAGCAGGCTGCCCGAGCGCGCCTGCCCGGCCTTGAAGATGTCCTCGGTCGCGACCCCGGTCGAGGCGGTGTCGAGCGAGTAGAGCGTGGCGACCCCCATGGTCGTCGCCGCCTGCGAGGAGACGTAGCTCTGCTGCTGCGCATTGGTGGCATTGTGCGCCGCATTGGCGAGCGACTGCGCGGTCGCCTGATAGAGGTTGCCCATCGCGATCGCCGGCGCGTCGCCCAGAACCTTGACGTTGGCCTGGGTGACCGAGTCGGTAATCTGGTCGTTCACATGAGTTGGAAAAGCCATTTCATCCCCTTTCAATCTGGGTCGCATCGCCCGTCTGCCAAGCGAGTCGAGCTGGAAGGAGAATGCGGGTTGGCGGCGCGGAATACTTGGACGAAGCGGGGCCGGGTTTTTCTCCGGATTGGCCGGCAAACACGGCCTGATCGGCAGGATTACTCCGCTTCCGCGGAGCTCCGGGCAGGTGCGGGCGAGCATTCGGCCGAGTCGGACAAAAGCGATGGCAGCCGGGCCTGCTCGCCGAATCGCCGCTGGCGGAACTGGCGTGGGCTTTCCCCGATCGCACTGCGGAAGCTGCGCTCGAAATAGCTCAGATCGCCGAAGCCGACCTGGAAGGCGAGCTGGGTGATCGAGGTCGCGGGCTGCTGCACCAGCCGCTCGCAGGCGGCCAGAATGCGGATCTGGCGCAGCAGCTTCTTGAACGACACCCCGACGACGGCGCGGAACAGCTCGCTCATCCGCTGCGGCGCGACCTCGCCGATCGCGGCGAGATCGGCGAGGTCGATCGCCTCCTCGAAACAAGAACCAAGATGACGCATGGCCTTGGCCAACGAGGGGTCGAGCTCCGCAAAACCGTCCTCGGGATCGAGAGCGCGCAGCGCCCATCGGTCGAGCGCGGTGGGATTGGTGGCGTGCGATCCGACCCTACCGGACGAGTAAGTGCTCAGCGCTTCACACGCCATCTCGGGGGCGTAGCGGCGGATATCGCCCGCGCCGATCGGTGCGGTGCCGGTCATCGTCGCCAGCCGTCCCAGAAGGCGCTCGAACTCGGCGAGATTCTCGGGCCAGCGGTAAGCCAGGCAGGCCTCCATCAGATCGTTCGAAAGCTTGCGGTCCGCATCGAAACCAAGCCGCGCGATCGTCTCGCGGGCGAGCGCCGCGATATCGCCGGGGCGCTCGCGCAGCGGCGGCACGGTGGTTTCGAGGACCGAAAGCTCGCTCGCCAGTTCGCGCGGGAAACGCCCCTCGGCCACGAGCCGCGGCAGCGCGAGCGTGGTCGAGGCGATGATGCGCGCAGCGCGCTGCATAGCGGTATGCGGCCAGAGCGCCAGCCGCGAGGGGAGGTGACGGGGCAGGGCCTGTTGCAGCGCCGGCGAAAGCGCGTCGATCGCGGAAAGGTAGAGCGTTCCCCCCTTGGCCCGGCCAAGCCAATCGTCGGGATTGCCTTCGGGATCGCTGCAATCGACCGCGACGAAGGGTGTCTCCGGCTGGCGCCCGCAGCAATGGATCGCCGCCGCCGCCGCGAGCTTCTCGGTCCCGAACTCGCCGTGCAGCAGGACCGGGAGCGGGCTCGCGGACGCCGCCTCCACGAAGCGGTCGAGCTCGCGCATCGCGGCGCTTAGCCCGGTCAGCCGCAGCGGCTGGCCCAGCCGCCCCAGCGACCATGGCTCGAGCCGCTCGCGCATCGCGAGACGCCCGCATTGGCGCGCGAACCGATCGAGCAGGGCAGGTTCGAGGCCGGCGTTATCGCGTGGTCTTGCGCTGCGCACCTGGATCCAGCCCAAGGACCGACCGGCGTAGGCAATCGCGTGAATGGGTTCGCTCGGCGACGTCGCTTCTGTGGCTGGCCGAGAGGCCCGGGGGCGCTGCGCATCCCAGTCCGACACCGGCCCCAGCGGCGAGGGCTCGACCGTCAGCAGCCCGATATCGTCGATGTGCATCGCCAGCGAGCGCAGCCCGGCGTGCGACACCAGCGCGCAGCCAAGCGCCGCGAGCGTGGACGGCAGATCGCGATCCGATCGTCCGACGCTTTCGAACAGGCTCTCGCCGAAGCTCTCCCTGGTGAATGCCACCTGCCCCCGATCCCGCGCCCATAGATACCATGGGGCGGGGTGTCCGGCCGGGGCAAACGGCGCTGGTTGGGGAATGGAGCCTTATCGCGGCGCCGGCGTGGGCCCATGGCCTTGTTGCAAGCTCGCGGCCGCCAAGGTTGCCGCCGGAATGGACATAATAGTCAAGCTTGGTCAGCCGCTTGCATAGGCCCGGCAGAACACCTCGACCGCGCCGTCGATCCGCTGGCGGTCGCGCTGCTCGTCCTTGGGCATGCCGAAGCGGCGGTCGAGATCGCCCATGCCCTTGCACATCGCCGCGAATTGCTCTGCGGCCAGATCGGGGTCGTCGATCTCGACTTCCCCCGCGGCGTTCATCGCCGTGAGCAGCGCCGCGAAATCCGCCTTCATCCGGTGCGGTCCGGCGGCGAGGAAAGCCTCGCCGATCGCCGGTTCCTGTTCGGTCTCGGCGGCAATCCGGCGCTCGAACTGGACCATCTCGGGGCGCGAGAGGAAGGCGGACATCGCCTCGCCGATCGCGGTCAGCCGGGCGCGCAGGTCCGCGCCCTCGGCAGGCGCGATGGAGAAGTGATCGCGCAATCGTTCGCATTCGGCCTCCACGGCGGCAGTGAAGAGCCCGCGCTTGTCGCCGAAGTGATTGTAGACCGTTACCTTGGAGACCCCGGCTTCGGCGGCAACCTGCTCGATCGAGGTGGCGGCGAAACCGACATCGAAAAAGCTGCGCCCGGCGGTTTGCAGGATCGCCCGCCGCTTGGCGAGATCGGCTGGTCGCCCCTGCTTGATATCCTTGCTGCTTGACAAAGTGAACGGCTCCGTTCAATTAAACGCTGTCGTTCAGTAATGGCGGGCGCTGGCCGATCCGGCAAGCCCTTGCCTCATCGGGGGAAATCGGTCGATGCTCTGGATCGCGATCCGCATGCTGACCGGCGACAAGCAGAAATTCTACGGACTGGTGTTCGGGATCGCCTTCTCGACGCTGCTGATCACCCAACAGCTGACCATCTTCGTCAATCTGGTCGAGCGCGGCGCCAGCGGGGTCTACAACGTTCCCGCCGCCGACATCTGGGTGATGGACGAGGTCAGCCGCACCACCGACGTCAATTTCCCCATGCCCTCCACCGCGCTCGACAAGGTGCGCAGCGTCCCCGGGGTCGAATGGGCGGTTCCGCATCTGCGCGCCAATGCCTCGGTGCGCAGCGGCGATGGCGATCTCGAGGGCGTGAGCGTGATCGGGGTCGACGATGCGACGCTGATCGGCCTGCCCAAGCGGATGGCGCAGGGCAGCGCCGATGTGCTGTCGAGCCCCGACAGCGTCATCATCGACGATGTCGGGACCACCAGGATGTTCGAAGCGGGCCAGAGCCCGATCGGCCAGCGACTGGAACTCAACGATCAGCGCGCGGTCATTCGCGGGATCGCCGATGCCATCCCCAGCTTCACCAGCCAGGTCACGCTCTACACCAAATACAGCCGCGCGCTGAACTACGTCCCCGGCACTCGCAACCGGATGAGCTTTGTGCTGGTCGGTGCATCCGACGATGTCGCACCCGCCGAACTGACCGCCCGCATTACCGAACTCACCGGTCTCCGCGCCCGCACCCGCGACGAGTTTGCGCAGGACGGGGTCGATTTCATCATCCAGAACACCGGCATCCCGCTCAATTTCGGGATCACCGTGATGCTCGGCTTCATCGTCGGAGTGGCGATCGTCGGGCTGACCTTCAGCCTGTTCATCCGCGACAACATCAAGCAGTTTGGCGCCCTGAAGGCGATCGGCGTGACCAATGCAAAGATCCGCGGCATGGTCGCCAGCCAGGCGGCGCTGGTCGGGCTGGTCGGCTATGGTCTGGGCGTTCTGGGCACCGTGGGCTTCATCTGGGGCTTCTCTGGCAATCCCACTTTCAAGGGGTTCTACATCCCCTGGCAGGTGCCGCTGGTCAGCCTCGCCGCGGTCGCGCTGATCCTCGCGCTGACCGGCTGGCTGGCCTTGCGCAACGTCCTCAAGACCGAACCCGCCTCGGTGTTCCGGTGAGCGGCCCCCCCTCCACCGGCGCGGCGATCAGCACGCGCGGCGTGACCCGCGATTTCAAGGCGGGTCAGCAGAGCATCACCGTGCTCCACGGCATCGATCTCGATGTGAAGGCGGGCGAGCTGACGTATCTGGTCGGCGAGAGCGGCTCGGGCAAGACGACGCTGATCTCGATCATGTGCGGCATCCTCTGGCCGACGCTGGGCGAGGTCGAGGTGTTCGGCACCGACATCTACAATCTCACCGACACCCAGCTGGTCGAGTTCCGTCTCAACAATATCGGTTTCATCTTCCAGCAGTACAATCTCATCCCTTCGATCGACGCCGCCTCGAACGCGGCGGTGCCGCTGATCGCGCAGGGCATGAACCGGCTTGAGGCCCGCGACCGCGCGGTGGCGATGATGGAAAAGCTCGCTATCGGCGATCAGATCGACAAGCTCCCCAACCAGCTCTCCGGGGGACAGCAGCAGCGGGTCGCGATCGCCCGCGCGCTGGTCCACGAACCGCGGCTGGTGGTCTGCGACGAGCCCACCGCCGCACTCGACGCGCGTTCGGGCCGGCGCGTCATGGACCTGCTGCGCGAGGTCGCGGTGGCCGAGGACCGCGCCTGCATCATCGTCACCCACGACAACCGCGTCTTCGATCTCGCCGACCGCATCCTCGTGCTCGAGGACGGGCGGATCACCCATGATGGCACATCCATGCCGGAGGACCACTGATGGCTTTGCTCCCCGAGAATTTCAGCTTTTCGCGCCAGGGCCTGCCGGTGGTCGCGGTGATCGCCCTGGTCGGGGCGGCGATCTTTGTCGGCTCCGGCCTGCCCGACCGCCAGCTCGAGGAACCGACCCGCGAGCCGCCCCGCGCAACCGGCGAGCTTGCCGGTTCGCCCCGCGTTGCGGGTGCGGGGGTGGTCGAGCCTTCGAGCGAGACCATCCAGGTCGGCACGGCGCTTTCGGGTCTGGTGACCGATCTGCGCGTACAGCCCGGCGACTATGTCTCGAAGGGACAGCCGCTGTTCGTCGTCGACACCCGCGCGCTCCGCTCGCGGATCGCGGAGACCGGTGCTGCGGTCGGCGAGGCGCGTGCCGCCATCGCCGAAGCCCGCGCCGCGATCGCCGAAGCGCGCAGCGCCGAAGCCACCGCCGGGCGCCAGCTCGGGCTCTACCGCGAGGTCGAGGATCCCGCCGCCGTGAGCCGCGCCGAAGTCATCCGCGCCGAGGGCGAGGCCAATGCCGCGCGCGAACGCCGCCAACTCGCCGAAGCGCGGCTCACGGCGGCGCAGGCGAGGCTCGACAGCGCGCAGGCGCAGGTCGGCAGCGCGCAGACCGAGCTGGGCCGCGCCACCGTCCGTGCGCCGATCGCGGGCGAGATCCTCGCGGTCAACATCAGACCGGGCGAATATCTCTCGACCCAGGGTGGTGGCGGGTCACAGGCCTTTATCGAGATGGGCGAGACCCGGCCGCTGCATATCCGCGTCGATGTCGACGAGGAGCAGGCACCGCGCGTCGCGCTGGGCGAGCCGGCGACCGTTTCTCCGCGCGGCGCGGCGGAGCGGCAGGTGAAGGCGCGCTTCGTCCGCGCCGAACCGCGCGTGGTGCCCAAGCGTTCGCTGACCAACAGCGCCGCCGAGCGGGTCGACGTCCGCGTCCTGCAGATCATCTACGAACTGCCCGCTGCCGAGGGGCTGTTCCGAGTCGGCCAGCAGGTCGATGCTTTCATTCCGGCGCGGGAAACCGCGGGACAGCGCGGCGAAGCGGGACGTGCGGCGAAATGAACGCTCGGCTTCTCGTCCTCGCATCGGCGCTGGCCTTGGGCGCCTGCGTGGCCGGCCCCGCGCCCGAGATCGACACGTCGCTCCCGGCTTTGCCCGAGCGCTTCGCCTTCGCGCCGGATGCCGCCACCGGCGAATCGCTCGCCGCTCTGCTGCCTTCGGAGGATCCGGCCTTCAGGGGCCTCACCGCGCTTGCGCTGACCGACGCTCCAACGCTGGCCGAGGCCGTGGCCCGCATCGAGATCGCTCGTGCGGGTGTCGCCCGAGCCGGCGCGGAGCGGCTGGCCTCGATCGGCGGCGATGCTTCGGTCACGGGGGTACGGAGCAATCCCGACCAGTTCGGCGGCCCGCTTCCGGCGGGCGCTGCCGTCGATAGCGAACGGCTTCGCTATGGTGCCAATGTGACCGCCAGCTGGGATACGGACCTCTTTGGGCGCTTGCGCGCCCGCGAACAGGCGGCACAAGCCCGGCTCGACGCTGCGGGTTTTGCCGCTGCGGCCGTCCGCAACGCTCTGCTGGCCGAAATTGCCGCCGCAACGATCGACTGGCGCACGCTTGCCGCGCGGCAGACCGCACTCGAACAGGACCTCGCCGCGGCCGAGGAATTGATGCGGTTGGCCGGTGTGCGCGAACGCGCCGGCATCGCCCCGGGCTTCGACCGGGTGCGCGCAGAAGGCGCCGCAGCGGCGAGCCGCAGCCGGATCGCCGCGCTGGCGAGCGAGCGCGCGCGAATCGTCGGGCGGTTGGTCGCGCTGACCGGGCAGCAGGGACAGCTCGTGGTGGAGGTACTGGCATCGTCCGTGACGGAACCGGGCGAGCCGGCGCCGCCAGTGGCGCTCCCGAGCCGCTTGCTGACCAACCGGCCCGACGTGCTGGCTGCGGCGGCCACCTTGGCGGCGGAAGATGCCGAACTCGCGGCTGCGGCCGCGCGCCGGTTCCCGCAGCTGACCCTTTCCGCCACGCTGGGTCTGCTGTCCTTCGATCTGGGCGACCTGTTCGACGAGGATGCGGTGGTCGGCTCCGCAGGCGGGAGCCTGCTCGCGCCGCTGCTCGATTTCGGGCGCATCCAGGCTGATATCGACGCTGCCGCGGCGGGCAAGCGTCTGGCTTTCGCGAGCTATCGCGATGCGGTGTTCACGGCGCTGGGCGACGCCGAGACGGCTTATGGTCTGATCGCTGCCGCCGATCGCGAACTCGCTGCCGCCCAGCAGGAGCGCGCCAGCGTCGACCGCGCAGCGCGGCTGGCGGAGACCCGCTTTCGCGCCGGACTGTCGGATTTCCTCACGGTTCTCGAAGCCCGGCGCACCGCCGACGCCAGCGGTGAACGCGCTGCCGCAGCGTCGGGCAGAGCTCTTCGCGCACGGGTGCTGCTATGGCAGGCGCTGGGCGGGACGCCTCCGACTGCCACGGTACCGTAACGCCCCGTCGCCTATAGGTCGCGCGGTGATCGATATTCACATCATCGATCATGATCTTGGATCAAAGCCCCGGCGCTCGCAATTGCGGCGCGCGGGCGCAGGACGGGAATCCAGCTTGACCACCAAGAACCTGACCGGCCTGATGGCCAAGGAAACCTTCGCACCCGGCGGAGATGCGCGAAGGTTGCGAGAGCGGATCTTCCAGCTGGCGTTTGCCGCGATCCAGTGGCCCTGGCTGCTCAGGAGCCTCTATGGCGGCACGCAGGCGCAGAAGCAGGCTCTGCTCGACCGGGTCGGTCTCCCGCACGATGCGCTTCCCCATCTGGGCAGCTGGAAGGCGGATACCTATCTGCTCCACCGGATCGTCGATCAGATCGAGACGCTTCGCCCGCAAACCGTGGTCGAGCTGGGATCGGGCGCGACCTCGCTGGTCATCGCCAAGGCGCTTGCCGGCCATGGCGGGGGCACGCTGCACAGCTACGACCAGCACGAACCCTTCGTCGAGCAGATGCGCGGCTGGCTGGAGGAACACGGGCTGCAGGCGCAGTTCCATCATGCGCCGCTGACGCTGCGCGACCCGGCCTGGCCCGGGGTCTGGTACGATCTCGGCGAAATCCCGAACCAGATCGACTTGCTGGTCATCGACGGGCCGCCATGGGCGGTCCATCCCTATGCACGCGGGATCGCCGAGCGGCTGTTCGACCGTCTCAGCGTTGCGGGCACGATCCTGCTCGACGACGCTGCGCGGCCGGGCGAACGCGTGGTCGCGCGCCGCTGGCGGCGCCGATGGCAGGATATCGACTTCGTTTTCGAGGGCGGCGGGACCAAGGGACTGCTGATCGGCCGCAAGCGAAGCTAGCGGAAGCTGGCGATCAGTCGAACAGCTCTTCGAGGAAGGACTTCTTGCGCTTGGGCTGGCGATAGCCGGCGTTGCCGTAGCCGCGCGCCTGATCGTGGCCGTAGCCGCGCGGATCCTGCGGCGGCTGCGGGGCCGCTTGCTGCTGCGGCGCCGCGGCTTGCGAGTTGCGCTCGATGATCTTGTCGAGCTCGCCGCGATCGAGCCAGACGCCGCGACAGGTCGGGCAATAGTCGATCTCGATCCCCGAGCGCTCGCTCATCACCAGCGTGGCGCCATCGACCGGGCAGGACATTGCAAGGGGCTGGTCGTTCATCGCGATCGTCTCTCCATCGGTTGTTCCCGGCCAAGATAAGGTCTTGCCGGCGAATGACAATCGAAGCGGGCCCACGCGGGACCCGCTTCGTGCCATTCAGAAATCCGCCGAGATCGAGGCCTTGATCGTGCGCGGCGAGCCCTGCAGCAGGGCAGCGTTGAACGGATCGAAGCTCGAAGCCCAATAGCGCTCGTTGGCGACGTTATCGACCGTGAGCCGCAGCGTGACCGGGGTCTCGCCCGCCGCGAGCACGTAGCGCGCGCCCAGGTCGAACACGGTCCAGTCGTCGAGCCGCAGCGTGTTGGCGGTGTCGGTCCACTGCTTGCCGGTGTGGGTCATCCGGCCGGTGAGCGTCAGCCCGGGCGCGAAGGGCAGGTCCCATTCGAGATTGGCGTTGGCGGTGAATCCGGGCACGCCCGCGACCTCGGCCCCGCTGTCGAGCTCGGCGTCGATCGTCGCGAGACCGGCAATGATCCGGACGCCCTCGACCGGCTCGCCATTGACGGTGAACTCGATCCCGCGATTGCGCTGCTCGCCGAGATAGCCGAACCGCCGCCCCCCATCGTCCTCCACGATTACGCCCTCGCCAGGGCGTTCGATCTGGTAGACCGCGAGGCCAGCGTAGAGGAGGCTCCCGAGCGCCAGCTTCGCACCCGCCTCGTATTGCGTCGACTTGCGCGGGGCGAGGGGTTCGCCCGGGTTCACGAGATTGTCGATCGGATCGGTCGATGCCACCGGTCCCGGCTGCAGCGCCTCGATCCGATTGGCGTAGAGCGACACATAGGGCAGCGGCTTGAACACCACGCCGACCACCGGGGTCACCGCATTCTCCTCGTAGAAAGTCGAGCGGCTGCCGTCGTCGTAGCTGAAGCCTTCGGTGCGGATCGTCTGCAGGCGCATGCCGCCGGTCACGAGGATGCGCTCGTCCCACAGTCCGACCGTATCGGAGGCGAAGGCGCTCCACTGGCGGCTCTTCCCGATGGGGAAGGGATCGTCGATGTCCCCACCGGGGTTCCATGACGCCGGATTGGCTGGCGGAAACGCCACTTGAGGCGTGTCGTAGAGATTGGTCGCATAGCCCTGACGGAAATCATAGGCGGTGCGGAAGGTCTGCCAGTTGACGTTCGCGCCGAAGTTGAACTCGTGGGTGACGGTCTCACCCAGATTCACGCGGATGCCCGCCTCGAGCGCTTCGTTGTTGGCCTCGTAGGGAATGTAGCTCGCGCTGCCGGTCGCCGCCCCCGTCACGGCGTCGGTCACGGTGATGCCGCCGTAAATGCCCTCTTCGGCGCTGTCGTTCGCGCCCGCCCGGGCATAGAGCAGGGCGTTGTCGGCCACATCCCATTCCAGGTTCAGCGTCCCGAACACGTCGCGCAATTCGGTGAAGGTGAAATCCTGCGCGTAATTGGCGTCGGCTTCGGGCACCGCGGGGATCGCGCCCAATCCGCCGATCGTCACCTTGGGGCGCAGGTGATCGACCCGAACGTTCTGATAGGCGAGGTCGAGCGCCGCGCGGAAATTGCCGCCGTCGTAATCGAGCGCGCCGCCGATCACCTGCGTGCGGCGGTCCTCGCGGTCGACCGAGACCTCGCCGTCACGATAGGCGCCGTTGACGCGCAGCCCCCACTCGCCATTGGTCCCGAACCGGCGCGAAACGTCGAAGCTGCCGCCGAAATGCGCGTCCGAGGTGTAGCCGACCGTGGCGCGCGTTAGCGGTCCGGACCCCGCGCGCTTGAGCTTGAGATTGACCGAACCGCCGAGGCCCGAGCCGCCGGGGGCCGCGCCGTTGAGGAAGGCGCTGGCGCCGTTGAGCACCTGGACGCTTTCGTAAAGCTCGGGCGCGACGATCTGCCGCGGGGCGATGCCGTAAAGGCCGTTCAGCCCCAGATCGTCGCCCGCCAGCGTAAAGCCGCGGATGACGAACAGCTCGGCCGCATTGCCGAAGGCATAGGTGGCGCGGATCGTCGGATCGTTCTCGAGCACATCGCCCAGCGTCAGCGGTTGCTGGTTGAGAATCAGCGATTCGTCGAAGCTGCGGATCGAGAAGGGCAGGTCCTCGGCGGGCTTGTTGCCGAGCACGCCGGCGTCGCCGCCATTGACCACTTCGGTGGCGTTCTCGGCCTGCGCGGTGACGACGATTTCCTCCGCCTGCTGCGCCCATGCCGGCGAGGCGATGACGGCAAGCGTGGTGGCGATGGCGAGGGCGGAAACGCGCGGGAGGGGGGACATGATCAAATGCTTTCTAGCGAAGGGAGGTGAGAGAACCGGATGGGCGGCGCAGCAATGCGCCGAGGATGACGAGCGGGCAGAGACCGAGCAGCAGCCAGGCGGCGATGTCGCGCCAGCCATCGCCGGTGAGGCCGAGGATCAGTCCGGCGAGCGAGGCGACGCCCAGCGCCAGCGGCCAAAGGAAGATGCGCGCAGTGGTCTGGCGGCTGATGCGGCTCATGCGGTCAGCCTCGAACGCGCGCCGGTGCGGATTTCCTCGATCCGGCGCTCGATCGCGCCGGGGCCGCGCCGGAACCACAGCAGCAGCCCGGTCCACAACACCCAGATCGTCGCCAGCGTCAGCAGCGTCCACACCAGCTTGAGCGGCAGCCCGCCGTAATCGCCGAAATGCAGCGGCTTGGATATCATCAGCGCCTGGTTGAGCGCGGGCATGCTGCGCGCATCGGTCAGCTCGCCACTGGCAGCGTCGACCAGCGCCGGGGTCAGCAGATGCTGCGTCACCGGGCGGTCGCCCTGAAAGAAGATCGCATAATGATGGCCCGAGGACCAGTCGCCGCCCGGAAAGCCGATGAATTGCGGGCTCTTGCCCGGCAGCGCCGCCTGCGCCGAGGCCATCGCCGCGTCGAGCGAACCGTAGCGCGCAGGGGGAAGCGGCGCCTCATCGGCATAGGCGGCGGTCATCGCCGCGACCTCGCCATCGCGCCAGCCCTCGATCAGCGGATCGGCGAAGGCGTTGATCGCCCCGGTCAGCCCGATCACCGCCATCCAGGCGAGCGCGACCACGCCGAAGAGATTGTGCTGGTCGAGCCGCCGGACTCGCTCGCTGCGCGCCTTGCGCACCGTCCCGAACGACAGCCGCCGCATGAAGGGCGCGTAGAGCACGGTGCCCGAGACCAGCGCGAGCACGAACAGCAGGCCCATCGCGCCCAGCACCCACATGCCCGGCTGGCCCAGAAACATGTCGGTGTGGAGCTGGAGGAGGAAGTCCATCAGCGGATTGCCGGGTGCGGGGCCAAGCGAGGCTCCGGTGGCGCGGTCGAAAAACAGCAGCGTCATCTCCGAACCCGGCGCATCGGGGGCGGGGCCGGTGGTGACGGTCAGCAGCGGACTGTCCTGGCTGAAGGCCATGAACAGCGGCACTTCGCCGGGGCGCTCGGCCAGCGCGGTCGCTAGCATCGTGTCGAGCGGGAGGCCGGATTCGGCAGAAGGCGCTCCCGCCAGCGCGCTTTCGGCATCGCCGCCCATCGCGGCATCGATTTCGTCGTGGAAGATCAGCGGCAGACCGGTGAGGCACAGCATCAGCAGGAACGCCGTGCAGATCAGGCTGCTCCACTTGTGGATCAGATACCAGGTTCGGATGGTGCTGCGGGTCACAGCCGCGCAGCTAGATGCGCTAGCCTATCGCGTCAATGAGAATAGCTCGCAATAGCATTTGATCGACCTTGGCGCAGCAGTCCACAGGCGGCGTCTGGCCGATCCCGTTCGGCGCCCAGCCGCCAGCGATGCTATCCCTGCAGCGCCCGAAGCCTCGCCGGCCTGCCGATGGTTCGCGCCCTGGCAAGCACCGTCGAACCCGTCGCCTTGGCATTGTAGAGCGCTTCATCCGCCGTCACATACAATTGCTGCGGATCGGGCTCGGTCTCGGCGCCGGTCACGGCAATGCCGACCGACACGTTGAGCGGCAGAAACTCTCCGTTCCAGGCGACGGGTCGCAGGAGAGTGCCCATCAAGGCCTGCACGGCCGCTTCCGTTTTGGTGGGCGATTCGGATTGCGGCAGCAGCACGGCAAATTCGTCGCCGCCGATGCGCGAGACCAGCCCCGCCTGGGGGAAGGCCTGCCGCAGCCGCTGTCCGAAAGCCACGAGGCAGGCATCCCCCGCGGCGTGGCCCCACTGGTCGTTGAGGCGTTTGAAATTGTCGATGTCGAACAGGATCAATGTGCCGAGACAGCCGCCCGGCGCCTCGGCTTCGGTCCGGTCCAGAAAGCGCTGGAAGCGCACGCGGTTGGCGACACCGGTCAGCGGATCGCATTCCGCCTGCGCGCGCAGGGCCTCCCACCGCAGGCGGTCCTCGGTGATGTCCTGCTTCATGCCGAACAGGGTGTCGACGCGGCCATGGGAGCCGCGGGTCGACGCGGTGATGCGAATCCAGCGTTTGGCGCCGTCGGGGCGGACGATGCCGGCATCGAGCGTGAAGCCCGAGCAGGATTCGATCGCCTTCGTCCGCTTGCGATCGAGCCGTTCGCGCGATTCCTCGTCGAAGAGTTCGACGGTTTCGCGGCGTTCGGGGGCGCGATCGGCCGACAGGCCGAAAATGTCGAATACCCCGTTGGTCCAGGTGAGCCGTTCGCTGGCGAGATCGCACGACCAGGCACCCATCGGGACCAGCGAGGCGGCCTGATCGTACAGATCCATCGGATGAGGACCGTCGTTGTCGGGATGGGCCAGTCCGATCGCGAAGTCCCGCCGTGCGGCAAATTGATTCATCGGTTCCGCTCTTGACCTCGAGTTTCAGCTGCGACCCTGAAGGGATCTTTAGACACCATAACCACCCCATAACCACCCTATAACCCCGGCGGGTAAACGGCGCGTTTAGCATCGGGAGCGGCGATGGGATTGTACAGGTCCGGCATCGGCCTCACCGGGCTTTTTGCCGGCGGCACCTTGCGCCGTGCTGCGCAGGATGGGATCGCGCCGGGGATGAGGGAAACGGCATGGCGCGGCTGATCGCATTCAACAAGCCCCACGGGGTGCTGTCGCAATTCACCGATCGGGGGACCGAAACGGCGCGGCAGACGCTGTCCGATTTTATCAAGATCCCGGGGGTCTATCCTGCCGGGCGGCTCGACCGCGACAGCGAGGGCCTGCTGCTGCTGTGCGACGACGGCAGGCTGCAGGCGCGGATCGCCGACCCGCGCTTCAAGACCGCGAAGACCTATCTCGTCCAGGTCGAGGACGAGCCGGACGAGCCGAGCCTCGAAGCGCTGCGGAAGGGGGTGCGCCTGAAGGACGGGCCGACCCTCCCGGCGCAGGTCGAGCGCATCGCCGAGCCCGGGCTCTGGCCGCGCGATCCCCCGATCCGGGTGCGCAAGAGCATCCCCGACAGCTGGATCAGCGTGACCATCCGCGAGGGCCGCAACCGGCAGGTCCGCCGGATGACCGCGGCGATCGGACATCCCACGCTGCGGCTGGTGCGCTGGTCGATCGGAGATTGGAGCCTGGCAGGTCTGGCACCCGGCGAATGGCGCGAGCTCACGATCTGACGGCCTATTCCTCGTCGAAGGCCACGCTTCCCATTTCGAGCAGCTCGAGGATCAGTTCGGTCGCCTCCGCCGATCCGGTCAGCGCCGCATCGGTTGCCAGGCGGTCGGCCGCACAGAGACGCTCCGCGAAAGCGGCACTCGCCCCTTCGCATTCGAAGGCTTCGCCGTCGACGAACAGCGATACCGCGCCCGGCCCCTGGCGGATGAAGGAAAAACGCGCGGCCGGGTTGCGCAGCAGCGCGGCGCCCTGCGCCAGCAGCTGCTCCACCTCCTCGCGGACCGGCGGATGCTCGGGCTGCCAGTCGATCTCGGGATTCTTGGGCGCGGTCGCATGCTGGCCGAACCAGCGCGCGAAAGCGCCGCGATCCTGCAGCTTCTCGGCGACCATCGCGTGCAGATCGGCCAGCGCCCCGGCGGTGATTTCCCCGGGGTTCTCCTGCCGGGGGAGCGCCGGATCGCGGTAGCGGTCGTCCTCCGCCAGTTCGCCGATCACGCTCTGCGCCCAGCCCGCGACCAGCTCGCCGCGCGAGGGCGCGCGAAAGCCGATCGAATAGGTCATGCAGTCGCCGCCGACCGCCACCCCGTCATGCGCGATCCCGGGCGGGATGTAGAGCATGTCGCCGGGTTCGAGCATCCATTCCCCGGTGGGTTCGAAATCCGCCAGCAGCCGCAGATCGGGGTGCGGCAGCAGCTCGGTCGCATCGTTGCAGGCTGCGCCGATCCGCCAGCGCCGCCGCCCCAGACCCTGCACCAGAAAAACATCGTAATTGTCGAAATGCGGCCCCACCCCGCCGCCGTCCTCGGCATAGCTCACCATCACATCGTCCACCCGCCAGTTGGGGATGAAGCGGAAGCTCTCGAGCAGCGCGGCGACCTCGGGGACATGGTGATCGACGGCCTGCACCAGCAACGTCCAGGGCTCCGCCCCCAGCTCGCCGAAACGCTCGGCGGGCAGCGGTCCATGTTCGAGATTCCAGCTATCGCCGCTTTTCACGACAAGTCGCGATTCGACCTCGCCTTCGCAGGCCAGACCCGCCAGCTCGTTGGGTTCGAGCGGATTGTGCCAAACATTCCACGGGTTGCGGATCAGCAGCGGGCGTTGCTGCCAGTAATCGCGCAGGAATATGTCGATGTCGAAATTCGACAAACGCCTGGTGTCAGCCATCGAATGATTCCGATGCCGCGAGCATGTCCATCAGATTGCGCGCCGCCTCGCGATCGGCTTCCTTCTCGAACGAGGCCTCGAGCTCGGGCGCGGCGCCGAGCAGATGGAGCAGCGACCACAGCGCGAAACGCTTGCCGCGATCCTGCTCGAGCCCGAAATCCACCTGCATCCGCTCGATCCCCGCCTCCAGCGCGCCCGGCTGGATGTCGGCAATCGCCGGGGTGGCGAAATAGCGGCGCAGGAGGTCATCGAAGTCCATCCCGCGTCGCTAGACGTCTGCCCGCGCAGCGCAAGCCATTGCCGCGGCGACACGGTCGCCCGGAGGCGTAAATCGGCTATGGTGATGAATGATTGGTGCGGTCGAGAAGACTCGAACTTCCACGGCCTTGCGGCCACAACGACCTCAACGTTGCGCGTCTACCAGTTCCGCCACGACCGCACATGATCGAAGGAGCCCATTTTGGCCCCCGCGTTGGTAGGAGCGCGCCCCTAGCAGGGGGTTTTGAGGGCCGCAAGCGTTTTGGCGGCGGCCGCTGCAAACCGGCGTTGCGCGCGGAACGCAAGACGCTTCGCCTAGCGCGGAGCCCAGCCGATATCGGCGTATACCGCTGGTTTCGGTACGTCGGTGGTCGCCTCGTTGATGGTCATCGATTCGCCCGGTGCCAGACTGTCCTGCGGCGGCATGATTTCCCAGCTGTAGACGATCCGGTCGCGGGCATCGCGCAGCACGATCAGGATCGGCGGCACCGCGCGGGTTTCGCGTGCGGTGTTGGTGACGATGATCCGCGCACCGAAATATTCGGTGCCATTGGCGAGCGTACGCCGCTCCTGCTCGGCTTCGGGAAATTCGATCTGCAGATCGGGTGCACCGACGCCGTAGAGCGGCTTGGCGACGGGGAACCAGTCGGGCGCGCCGAAATAGCTCACTGCAGCCACCGCCCCGAGCGCCAATGCCGCGAAAATGCCCGCAGCCCAAGTCCACAGCTTCACGTAATTTCGGCGCGGCTTGAAGGGCGGCTCGGAATCGAATTGCGAAGCTCCCTCGTCGAACACCGGGGCAGAGCGCCGGTTCGCGCGCAATTCGTCATAGGGCGGATCGCCCTCGTCGAAGCTCGGCCCGCTGGCGGGATCGTCGACCGGGTCGCGGGCGGCCTGCAGATCGTCATAGACCCGCGGTCGCTCGGCAGGCGCCTCACGCGGCGGGCTTGGACGAGGCGGTGGTGGTGGCGACGGTGCGGGCGCGGCATCGACCGGCGCGTCTTCACCGGGATGTGAGCGCGGCTGGGCTGCAGGAGGCGCCGAGGCAGGGGCGAATGCCCCGGTGGCTTCGGCGGGCCGTTCGACCGGGGGCCCATCCTGATACCAGCTGTGCTTGCATTTGGCGCAGCGGACCGTGCGACCATCCACGCCGATCGCGCTATCGGGCACGACATAACGGGTGGAACAGGCAGGGCAGGCGATGATCATTGCACCCGGTCTTAGGCCGGTGCACGAATCGCAACAAGTGCGACAGCTGTCGGCAATCGGAGCTGTGGGCTTTTTTCCACATCGGCGCCGGGCTATATCCGAGGCCAGATGGGCATTTCCGGCAATTCTGCGGCGTTGGGGCGCTATTTCGCTGGAACCGGCGCGTGAGCCGATCCGAAGAGGAAATCGTCCGCTTCGACAACGTCGGCCTGCGCTACGGCACCGACAAGGAGGTGCTGAGCAATATTGCCTTCAGCCTTTATCCCGGACGGTTCTATTTTCTCACCGGGGCGAGCGGGGCGGGCAAGACCTCGCTGCTGCGCCTGCTCTACCTCGCGCAGCGCCCCTCGCGCGGCGCGATCCGGATGTTCGGGCGCGACGTCATCACCCAGCCGCGCGAGAAGCTGCCTTCGTTCCGGCGGCGGCTGGGGGTCGTGTTCCAGGATTTCCGGCTGGTCGAGCATCTCTCGGCCTTCGACAACATCGCGCTCCCCTTGCGGGTGTCGGGGGTGCGCGAGGCTGATGTGCACAAGCCGGTGGCGGACATGCTCGACTGGGTCGGGCTGGGGAACCGCGCCGACGCCCGCCCGGCGACTCTTTCGGGCGGCGAACAGCAGCGCGTCGCCATCGCGCGCGCGGTGATCGCCCGCCCCGACCTGCTGGTCGCCGACGAACCGACGGGCAACGTCGATCCCGAAATGGCGCTCAAGCTGATCCGGCTGTTCGAGGCGCTCAACCGGCTCGGGACCACGGTGGTGGTGGCGACCCACGACGTCCATCTGCTGCGCAAGGTCCCGGATTCGCTGATCATGCGGCTCGACAAGGGCCAGCTCTCCGATCCCACCGGGGCGCTGCGCTATCCGCCGCGCAATCCGATGCCTGCAGCTGCGCCAAACCCACCCGGGGCTGGCGGACGATGAGCAGGCCGCCGGTCATGGCGCGAGCGATCGAGCGCGGGCTCGCGCCGCTCAAGGGGCGCCGCGCCTCCCATCTCCTGCCGCGCGCGCGGCTGGGTGGTCCGATGCCGTGGGTGATCGCGATCATGGTGGCGCTGACGGTGCTGGCCGCCGGGGGGGCGCTGGCGCTGACCAATCTCGTCGACCGCGCGCGCGCCGATCTGGCGGGCGGCGTGACGGTGCAGATCGTCGAGGCCGATCCGGTCCTGCGCACCGCGCAGGCGGATCGCGCGGTGGCGGTGCTGCGCGATCTTTCCGGCGTCGGCACCCTGCGCCGCGTGCCGCAGGCCGAGCTGGAGGCGCTGATCGAACCCTGGCTCGGCGGCGGGGTGCGCAGCGAAGCCGTGCCGCTGCCCGCTTTGCTCGACGTCCGGCTCGATGGCGAGGTGGGCGATGCCGCGCTCGACGGCCTGCGCACCGCACTCGCCGAGGTGGCCCCGGATGCGCGGATCGATGCGCAGTCGGACTGGCTCGGCCCGGTGTTCAGCGCCATCGCTGCGCTGCGCTGGCTGGCGATCGGGCTGATCGCGATGCTCGCCTTCACCAGCGCCGCGGCGGTGTGGCTCGCCGCACGCAACGCGCTCAACGCCAACCGTTCGACCATCGAGGTGGTCCACCTGCTCGGCGGTACCGATGGCCAGATCGCGCAGATATTCCAGCGCTCGGTGCTGATCGACGCGGCGCTGGGCGGAATGGCCGGTCTGGTGCTGGGCGGTATCGCGCTCACCGTCCTTGGCGCGCAGTTCGCGGCGCTCGATGCCGGGCTGGTCCAGGGCGGCGGACTGGGCGGCTTCGACTGGCTGCTGATGGCGCTTGTCCCCTTTGCCGCGGTCGCAATCGCCTTGCTCACCGCGCGGATGACGGTATTGGCTTCGCTGAGGAAAATGTTGTGATCCTGCGCTTTGCCGCCTTTCTCTTGCTTCTGTACGCTCTCGGCTTCGTCGGTTTCGCGGTGACGCTGCCGCAGCCGCTGGGCGATGTCGAAACCGATGCGGTGGTGGTGCCCACCGGCGGCTCGGGCCGGATCGCACGCGGGCTCGAGGTGGTGCGCGCGGGCAAGGCACGGCAGATGTTCGTCTCGGGCGTCGACCCCGAAGTGAAGCCGCAGGAATTCGCCGATCAGTTCGAGGTCACCGGCCGCGAGATGGATTGCTGCGTGACGCTGGGTTTTCTGGCGGTGGACACACGCTCGAACGCCGGCGAGGTCGCGCAATGGGTGGCCGAGAACGACATCGGGAGCCTGCGGCTGGTGACCACCGACTGGCATATGCGCCGCGCTTCGGGTGAGATCCGCGGTGCGATCCCCGAGAGCGTCGTGATCTACGAGGACGCGACGCCTTCGAGCCCCGATCTTCAGCAATTGTTTTTGGAATACAACAAGTTGCTCGCCTCGAGCGTCTCGCAGGGCATGCCCGACTGATCATGCTGCTGCTGCGCAACATCGCCTTCTATCTGGCATTCTACCTCGGCTCGGTCGTGGTGACGAGCGGCACGCTGCTGGCGCTGCCGTTCAGCCGCGAGCTGTTCCGCCGGTTGGTCCATGCCTGGAGCGCCTGGCACCGCTGGTGCGTGACCCATCTGCTGGGGTGCGAGGTGGTGATCGAGGGCAAGCCGCCCACCGAACCGGTGCTCTACGCGGTCAAGCACGAGAGCTTCTTCGAGGCGATCGACACCCCCAGGCTGTTTCCGGTCCCCGCGGTTTTCGCCAAGGAAGAGCTGTTCAAGATCGTCGGCTGGGGCAGGGCGGGCCGCGCCTACGGCCTCATCCCGGTCGCCCGCGGTGCCGGCGCGCGCGCCCTGATCGGGATGATCCGTGAAGCCAGGCGGATGGCGGCGAGCGGTCGCCCGCTGGTTATCTTTCCCGAAGGCACGCGGGTGCCGCATGGCGAGCGCCGCCGGCTGCAGGCCGGCTTCGCGGGACTCTACAAGGCGCTCGGTCTGACAGTCATCCCGGTCGCGGTGGACAGCGGACCGCTCTACCACCGCGGCCTCAAGCAGCCTGGGCGGATCACCTACCGCTTCGGCGAAGCGATCCCGCCGGGGCTGGACCGCGCGGAGGTCGAGGCGCGCGTGCTCGACGCGATCAACGCGCTCAATTCCTAGGCCGCGGCCTCGGCCTCGCGGCGCAGCACCGCGGCGATTCGGTCCATGTCCTCGTCGCTGCCGATCGTGATCCGCAGAGCCTGTGGAAGTCCCTGTCCAGGCAGGTGGCGAACCGCGTAACCGGCCTCGGCCAGCGCCGCGAGCGCGCGCTCGGCGCTCAGCGCGCCCTCGAACAGCACCAGCAGGAAATTGGCCTTGCTCGGCACCGCGCGCAGGCCATGATTGCCGAGCGTCTCGATGGCTTCGGTGAAACGCGCCAGCCCGGCGGAATTGTGGCCGCGCGAGCGCTCGACGAATTGCTGGTCGCCGAGCGCGGCGCATGCGGCGACCTGCCCGCTGACGGTGACGTTGAACGGCCCGCGGATACGGTTGAGCGTGGCGATCAGCCCCGGCGCACCGGTGGCCCAGCCGATCCGCTCGCCCGCCAGCCCGTAAATCTTGGAGAAGGTCCTTGTGACCAGCACATTGTCGTGGCGCGCCGCCAGCGCCAGCCCGCCATCGTCCTCCTCCGCCTCGAGATACTCGCCATAGGCCTGGTCGAGCACGAACAGCACGTCGCGCGGCAGGCCGGCGTGCAGCCGCGCCACCTCGGCGGCGGACAGGCAGGTGCCGGTGGGGTTGTTGGGATTGGCGACGAAGACCACGCGGGAGGCGGGCGTCACCGCGGCCAGCAGCGCATCGACATCGGTGCCATAGTCGCGGTCGGGGGCCTCGACCGGGACCGCGCCGCAGCGCCGCGCGGCGATGTCGTAGACCGCGAAGCTGTAGCGCGGAAACAGCACTTCGTCGCCCGGACCGGCATAGCCCTGCGCGGCGAGGTTGAGCAGCTCGTCCGACCCGGTGCCGCAGACGATCCGCGCCGGGTCTATGCCGTGCACTGCGCCGATCGCAGCGCGCAATTCGGTCGCATCGGGATCCGGGTAGCGCGCTCCGGTGCTCACCCCGGCCAGAGCCTCGCTCGCCGCCGGGCTGCAGCCGAGCGGGTTCTCGTTGGCCGAAAGTTTGATCAACTTCCGCCCGTCCGCGCCGGTCGCCCGGCCGGGAACATAGGCGTGGATCGCTTGAATCCAGGGTTTTGCGGTGGGTCCGGTTTCGCTCGTCATGGCGGGGAGCCTTTACGCAAATCGCGGCCTTCGACAAGCGCGACTCCGGGCGATAAGGGAGACCGGTGACCGAAACCTATCGCTCCTCGACCCTGCAGGCGCCGCTCGCTCTCGATGGCGGCGGCGTGCTGACGGATGTCACCGTCGCCTACGAAACCTATGGCGCGCTCGCGCCCGACCGTTCCAACGCCATCCTGCTGTGCCACGCGCTGACCGGCGACCAGTTCGTCGCCAGCTCGCATCCGGTCACCGGCAAGCCGGGCTGGTGGGAACGGATGGTCGGGCCGGGCCGACCGATCGACACCGACCGCTATCACGTCGTCTGCGCCAATGTGATCGGCAGCTGCATGGGCTCGACCGGCCCCGCCAGTATCGCGCCCGATGGCGAACCCTATGCCATGCGGTTCCCGGTGATCACCATCCGCGACATGGTGCGCGGTCTGGTCGGCCTGCTCGATGCGCTGGGGATCGAGCGGCTCCACGCGGTGGTCGGCGGCTCGATGGGCGGGATGCAGGCCCTGAGCCTCGCCGCCAACTGGCCCGAGCGCGCGGCGCGCGTGCTCGCCATCGCCACCACCGCGCGGCACTCGGCGCAGAACATCGCCTTCCACGAGGTCGGACGGCAGGCGATCATGGCCGACCCCAACTGGCGCGATGGCGACTATTACGGCCACGATGACAAGCCGGGCGCGGGCCTCGCGGTAGCGCGGATGGCGGCGCATATCACCTATCTCTCCGAAGACGGGCTGACCGAGAAATTCGGCCGCCGGCTGCAGGATCGGACCGAGAAGACCTTCGGCTTCGACGCCGATTTCCAGGTCGAGAGCTATCTGCGCTATCAGGGCAACGGCTTCACCAAGCGCTTCGATGCCAACAGCTATCTCTACATCACCCGCGCGATGGATTATTTCGATCTCGCCGAGGAGCATGGCGGCAAGCTCGCCGAGGCATTCGCCGGCTCGCTAGCGCGCTTCTGCCTCGTCAGCTTCGACAGCGACTGGCTCTACCCCACCGCCGAGAGCCGCCATGTGGTCCACGCGCTCAACGCCGCTGGCGCGCCGGTGAGCTTCGTCGAGCTTTCGGCCCCCTTCGGCCACGACAGCTTCCTGCTCGATGTCCCCGCGCTCGACCGGGTGGTGAAGGGGTTTCTTGAATGAGCGCCTCCGTATCCTCCGACCTGCGCCCGGATCTCGCGGTCATCGCCGCGCATATCGAACCCGGTACTCGCGTGCTCGATGTCGGCTGCGGCGATGGCGCGCTGATGGCGGCGCTGCTGGGCAAGAGCTGCGACGTGCGCGGGATCGAGATCGACGGCGCGCTGGTCGAGACCTGCGTCGCGCGCGGCCTCAGCGTGGTGCAGGGCGATGCCGATCGCGATCTGGTCGACTATCCCGACCGTGGCTTCGACTATGCGGTCCTCAGCCAGACGCTGCAGACCGCCGAACGCCCCGACCTGATGCTGTCCGAACTGGTCCGCGCCGGGCGCCGCGCCTTTGTCAGCTTCCCCAATTTCGCCTATTGGCGGATGCGCTGGGCGCTGCTGCGCCACGGAAGGATGCCGGTGACCCGTCACCTGCCGGTGAGCTGGTACGCGACGCAGAACATCCACCATGTGACGGTGCATGACTTCGAAGCACTGACGCAGGAATTGGGCCTGACGATCGAACGTCGCTGGTTCTTCACCGATGCCCGCGAACTGGGCCCGGGGGGTGCCAATTGGCGGGCGGAATATGCGGTGTTCGAGGTGAGCGGTCGGCGCTGAGCAAATGAACCAGGGGGCAGGGACCCCCTATATGTGGTCGGCCCTGTTGTCCGAACGCCGACGCCACATTCCTGCAAAGATCAGCGCCACGGCGACGGCCGCCATATCGGCAAGCCAATCCATGATATCGCCAGTGCGGTTGAGCATGGGGACCAGCTGCGCGATCTCGATCGCCGCGCCGAAGAGCGACAGCGCGATGCCGATACGAACCAGCGATATGCGCGGATAGGCCCCGGCCGCCAGCACCGCCAGCGTGAAGAACGCGGCCATGTGCTGCACCTTGTCTCCGATCGCGACCGGCAATGTCGGAGGCAGGGGAAGCAGGGCCATCACCGCGGCAAAGACGGCGGCCCCCCAGAAGGCGAATTGGAAAAGGCGGGTCGGCATGCGCGCCAGCTCCTAGCCGCGCTATGCAGGCCAGCATAGGCCCATCGACAATTTCGCGTCCCGGTAATTCACCCGCAAGGAACTGGCGGCAGGGACAATTCCCATCTACCGCCACACCATGCTGCTGTTCGAGGAAATCGCCTTTCGCCAGACTTCGATCGGGGAGCTGTCGCTGCGTCGCCGCCGGTTGAGCGCGGACGGCGAGGACATCTGGGAGATCAAGCTCGACGACGGCTATCTGATGTCGAGCCGCTTCGTCGAGGGCGAAATCGCGCTGGCCGACCTCGCCCTGCCGCTGGCGCATGGCGAAAGGCTCGACGTCGTGATTGGGGGGCTGGGTCTGGGCTACACCGCAGAGGCGGCGCTGCGCGACCCGCGCGTCGGCGCGCTCACCGTGGTCGAACTCATCCCCGAAGTGATCGAATGGCACCGCGAGCATCTGCTGCCGCTGGGCGAAGCCGTCTCCGGCGATCCGCGCTGCGAGCTGGTGCAGGGCGACTTTTTCGAGCTCGCGCGGTCGCCGGCAGGTTTCTTCCCCGACCAACCCCAGCGCCTCCACGATGCGATCCTGATCGACATCGATCATTCGACCACCCATTTCATCGATCCGGCTACGGTCGATTTCTACAGCATCGAGGCGCTCGAGGCGGTGAGCAGCCGGCTCGCGCCCGCGGGCATTTTTGCGCTGTGGTCGACCGACGCCGAGGATCCGGTTTTCCTCGAGGCGATGCGGCAATGCTTCACCGAGGTCCACGTCGCACGGGTCGAGTTCGAAACCCCCTATCGCGACAAGCCGGCGTTCAATCTGATCTATCTGGGGCGCAAGCGCTGAGGCACGGCCGCGCCGTCAATCATCGACGAAGCTTTCCCAGCCGGGGGCGACCGGTCGGCCTGCGGCGCGCTGCAATTCGATCGCCCGCTGCATTGATGCGCGGCTTGCGGGTTCGCCAGCGGCGCGTTGCAGCACTGCCAGATTGACCCAGTCCTGTGCTCTCCCGGGAGTAATGCGCAGCAGGCTGGTAAGCCGGGCGATGGCGAGCTCGGGTTCGCTTTTGGCGATCGCGATCGCGGCCAGGCTGCGATGCGCCGCAATCGTGTCGGTGTTGGCCAGCAATCCGGTTGCGAGCATCTGGACCAGCGCTTGTTCGCGCAGATCGGCATCCCGGAGCTGATCGCCGATGGCGTGGAGCCGCTGGGCTGCGGCCAGCCGCTCATGGTTGTTGGAGCTGTCGTCGGAGATGATCGTGCGCAGCAGGCCGGCGCTGAGTTCAGAATCGCCATCCGCCAGCGCCTCGTCGGCGCGGACGATCAGGCAGGCGGCGGGTTTGCGGATGGATTCGCCCGAGCTGACGCAGCTATTTGTCCGCAGCGTCCGCGTCCTGCCGACAAAGGGATCCATCCCCGACCCTGGAACGAGCCCTGCCACCCCGGTATTGGTCGCGATCGGTCCGTCCTGAATGATCTGTCGCTTCGGAACTCTTGAGCCAACTATTACCTTGCGGCGTTCGGCCTCGCCTTCGACGATGATAATCTGCCCGGGCGCTTGAGCAGCCTCGTCGGCCGGGGGCTCCTCTGCGGTTGAACTGACAGCTACTTGCGCCGGAGGTTCGGCGCCCAGCGGCGTGCCTGCGAGGATCAGGCAAGGTACGGCCCACACCAGTTTCGACATCGGCTGCCTCCAGTTTGATCAATTCAGATCGATCGATACGGCCTCATGACGATCTTCGCAATTCTGCGAGGCCTCGGGCGAATATCACCCGAGTCCGCAGCCGCCCTATTCGTATTCCGCCCAGGCTCGGCCATTGTCCCAGTGCAGCGTGACTTCCGACACGGTGCACAGGTCGAAGCCCTGCCAGAAGGCTTCGTCGCCGTCTTCCCAGACGACCTTGATGTCGTAATTGCAGGCCTTCTGACGCGGGGCGAATTCGATGGTCACCGTATCGCCGTCTTCGAGGATGTCGAGGCCCATGACATCCTCTTCCCACTCGTTGCTGGACGAAGGCGCGACATAGACCTCCGAGATCGTATAGCCGGTCGCATTGACCAGATCGAAGTCCTGGATGCCGACCGAATAGGCCGGCGCGGCGGCGAAAAGCAATACGGCGGGCGCCGCCATTTTGAGCAGTGTGTTCACGTTCCGTTACCCCTGTTTCGACCCCAAAAACGGGGAATGGACACGGGGGTGGTGAATGCAAGGAAAATGTGATGATGCTGGTGCACGCTGCAGTTCCAGTGCTACTCGGAAACCGCAACCGTGGCCGTTCGCGAGGCCGGGCTTCGAAAGCTTGTGCGGCGGGTTCGCCTCGCGCCGGAGAACCAATCGCGGTCTCGCAGCGTTGACGATCATCCACCAGCGATGAAGGAATTTTCGATGCGCCCCACAACCCGAGCCCTCATCGCCTGCTGTGCGCTGCTCCCGCTCGCCTCGGCCTGCGCGACCGTGGCCGAGCAGCGGGTCGAGGCCGGGCTGGCCGAAGCCGGCGTGCCGCTCGGCATCGCCACCTGCATGGCCGACATCTGGGCCGAGGAGCTCTCGATCTCGCAGATCCGCCGGATTTCGCGCTTCGCCGATGCGGTGCGCGACCGGGACAGCCGGCTGACCGTCGGACGGCTGGTCACCCATGTCCGCGAATGGAACGATCCCGAGGCGATGGCGGTGGTGACCGGCTCGGCCGCGCGCTGCGCCTTCGAATAGGGGCCCGCTAGGCCTTCAGCCGCTCCGCGTGCCAGCGGATATGGTCGGCCATGAAGGTCGAGATGAAGAAATAGGAGTGGTCGTAGCCCTCCTGCAGCCGGATCTCGGGTTCCATCCCCGCCGCCTTGCAGGCCTCGGCCAGCCGATGGGTCTGAAGCTGTTCGACGAGGAAATCGTCGGCCATCCCCTGATCGACCAGCAGATGTCCGGCGCGCGCGCCGTCCTCGATCAGCGCCACCGAATCATATTCGCGCCAGGCCGCGCGCTCCTCGCCGAGATAGCGGCCCAGCGCCTTCTCGCCCCAGGGCACCTGGCTCGGCGCGACGATCGGACTGAAGGCGCTGATCGAGCGGAAGCGGTCGGGGTTGCGCAGCCCCACGGTGAGCGCGCCGTGGCCGCCCATCGAATGGCCCATGATCGATTGCCGCGCCGGGTCCACTGGGAAGTTCGCTTCGATCAGTGCGGGCAGTTCGCGCTCGACATAGGCGCGCATCCGGTAGTGCTCGTCATAGAGCGCCTGCGTCGCGTCGACGTAGAAGCCCGCGCCGAGACCGAAGTCGTACTCGCCATCGGCATCGGGGACATCCTCGCCGCGCGGCGAGGTGTCGGGAGCGACGAAGATTATGCCGTGTTCGGCGCAGGCCGCGCGGTATTCGCCCTTCTCCATGACATTGGCGTGGGTGCAGGTGAGCCCCGACAGATAGTACAGCACCGGGAGCGTCTCCCCCTCCGCAAGGCTCTCGGCCTGCGGGGGAAGATAGACCGCGAAGGTCATGTCGGTACCGGTCTCGGCGGAGGCATGGGAATAGACCCCCTGCACCCCGCCGAAGGATTTGGCCTCGGAGACCGTTTCCAGTTCCATGTCGTAGCTACGCTGCGTCATCAGCCTAGGCGCTTCATGACGCAGATCTTGTTGCCCGCCGGATCGCGCAGATAGGCCAGATACATATTGCCGATCTCGCTCTCGCGGATGCCCGGCGGATCCTCGATCGCGGTGCCGCCATGGGCGAGACCCGCGGCGTGCCAGGCATCGCCCTGTTCCTCGCTCTCGACCGCGAAGCCGATCGTGCCGCCATTGGCGCCGCAGGCTGCGCCGCCATCGATCGGCTTGGACAGCAGGAAGATTCCGCCATTGTGCATGTAGAGGACGCGGCCCTTGGGATCCATCCGGCCTTCCTTACCGCCCAGAGCGGTAAAGCAGGCATCGTAGAATGTCTTCGAGGCGTCGATATCGTCGGCGCCGAGCATGACGTGGCTGAACATGGTCTGGTCTCTCCTGTTGTGTTGTCGTGTCGTCGGGTAATGGGCCGGGATCAGTCGAAGACCACGACGCTGCGGATGCTTTCGCCCGCATGCATCAGATCGAAGCCCTTGTTGATCTCGTCGAGTGTGAGGACATGGGTGATCATCGGATCGATCTGGATCTTGCCGTCCATGTACCAGTCGACGATCTTGGGCACATCGGTGCGGCCGCGCGCGCCGCCGAAGGCGCTGCCGCGCCAGTTGCGCCCGGTGACGAGCTGGAAGGGGCGCGTCTCGATGGTCTTGCCCGCTTCCGCTACGCCGATCACGATGCTGGTGCCCCAGCCCTTGTGGCAGCATTCCAGCGCCTGACGCATCACGGTGGTGTTGCCGGTGCAGTCGAAGCTGTAATCCGCGCCGCCGTCGAGCATGGCTACCAGATGCGCGACGACATCGTCGACTTCCTTCGGGTTGACGAAATCGGTCATCCCGAAGTGCTCGCCATAGGGCTTCTTGTCGGGGTTGATGTCGACCCCGACGATCCGGTCGGCGCCCGCCATCCGTGCGCCCTGAATGACGTTGAGCCCGATCCCGCCCAGTCCGAACACCACCACATTATCGCCCGGGCGGACATCGGCGGTGTTGATCACAGCGCCGACCCCGGTGGTGACCCCGCAGCCGATATAGCAGCTAGTGTGGAACGGCGCGTCGTCGCGGATCTTGGCGACCGCGATCTCGGGCAGCACGGTGAAGTTCGAGAAGGTCGAGCAGCCCATGTAATGATGGATCGTCTGCCCCTTGTAGGAAAAGCGGCTGGTCCCGTCGGGCATCAGCCCCTTGCCCTGCGTCTCGCGGATCGCGCTGCACAGATTGGTCTTGCCCGAGAGGCACATTTTGCACTGGCGGCATTCCGGCGTGTAGAGCGGGATGACGTGATCGCCTTCCTTGACGCTGGTCACCCCAGGCCCGATTTCGCGCACGATCCCGGCGCCTTCGTGGCCAAGGATCGAGGGGAACAGCCCTTCGGAATCCAGCCCGTCGAGCGTGTAGGCATCGGTGTGGCAGATCCCGCTGGCCTGGATTTCGACCAACACCTCGCCCGCCTTGGGTCCCTCGAGGTCGAGTTCGACCACTTCGAGCGGCTGCTTGGCTTCGAAAGCGACGGCGGCGCGGGTCTTCATACGGGGGGTCTCCAAGGCTTCGGTCGTGCCGAGGCCTAGGCGAGGCCCGCTGCGCTCGCAAGCCGGTAGCTTGCGGTTCAGGCTGCGGCGGCTACCACGGCGGGCATGACAGCTCTTCTCTCAGCAACGCTCCTGCTCGCGCTGCAATCCGCACCAGCACCGACGCAAGCTCAAGCTCCGGCGCTCTCGCTCGAGCAGCAGAGCGGGCTGCGCTGCGCCGCTGCCTTCGCGCTGGTCGCGCAGGCGCAGGCGGCGGGCGATGCCGAGGCGCTGAACTATCCGGCGCTGGGTCAGCGCGGGCGCGAGTTCTTCGTGCGGACCGCCGCGCGGCTGATCGACGAGACCGCGCTGGACCGCGACGGCGTGGCGCGGCTGCTGGCGCAGGAAGCGAGCCGGCTGGCGCAGGAGGAAGGCGCGCTCGACCGCGCGATGCCGCCCTGCCTGATGCTGCTCGAGGCCTCGGGTCTCTAGCGGGCTGTCAGCGCCGGTTCAGGGCCGACGCAGCAAAACGCGCTTCGCATTTCGCTGACGAGGTTACGATTCGCATGCGCCGCATCATCCTGGCTACGATGGCCTTCCCGCTCGCCGTTCTTGCCATGCCCGCGATGGCGCAGGACAGCGTCTCCGCTTCTCCCGCGGAGGCCGAGGCGCTCGACCGCATGGCGCAGAGCCTGTCCGATCCCGCGCGCCAGGCGCAGCTTGCCGGCACTCTCGCCGCCCTCACCGAAATCGTGCTCGACATCCCGCTGGCACCGCTGGTCGAGCCGCTCGCCGAGGCGGCGGGCGAGCCCGCCAGACGGGTCGATCCCGACCTGACGCTGCGGCAGATGACGCCGCGCAGCGACGATCTTTTGCGCACCATCCAGGAGCGCCTGCCGCAGGCGATGGACCGCATGGCAGGCCTCTCGGGCAGTCTTGCCGCACTGGTCCCGGCGCTGCGCGACATGGCCGATCAGCTCGAGATCGCGCTCCCGCGTGAAATCGGCCCGCCAACGCGCTGATCCGCAGCGTAAACTTGCATCGGCAAGGCTGGCATTCGCCGGCCCCATGCTTCATGGACGCTCCCCACCATGTGGCAATTGCACCAATTCCCCCTCTGTCCCTTCAGCCGCAAGGTTCGCCTCGTGCTGGGGGAGAAGAGCATCGCCTATGAACTCGTCCGCCAGGCACCTTGGGAGGCCAGCGACGAGCTGATCGCGCTCAATGCCGCGGGGCGCGTTCCCGTGCTGCACGATCCGGCGCGCGATCTCGCGATCAGCGACAGCCGCGCGATCTGCGAATATCTCGACGAGACGGTCGAGCGCAGTCCGCTGCTCGGCGGAACCGCGATCTACCGCGCCGAGATCCGCCGCCTGATCGCGCTGATGGACGAGAATTTCTTCGGCGACGTGATCGCGCCGCTGTTCCACGAAAAGGTCCACAAGCGCCTGGTGCTGCGCCAGCCCCCCGACGGGCGGGTGCTGCGCGAGGCGATGAAGCTGGCGCATGGCCATCTCGACTACATCGACTGGCTGGTCGACACCCGCAGCTGGATTGCCGGCTCGACCATGAGCCTCGCCGATCTCGCCGCGGCGGCGCAGCTCTCGGTGGCGGATTATCTCGGCGGGATCGACTGGTCGGGCCACGAGCAGACCCGCGGCTGGTATTCGGTGGTCAAGAGCCGCCCGAGCTTCCGCCCGCTGCTGGGCGAGAAGATGGAGGGCATCCAGCCCCCGTCGCATTACGCGCTGGTCGATGTTTGAGTGGAACTTGCCGGCTTGCTCACCATATCCGGTGGAAAGGAGACCCCTATGACCGACAAGCTCGCAATTCCCGATGCGCAATGGCGCGAGAAGCTGACCCCCGAACAGTATCATGTGCTGCGCGAAGGCGGCACCGAACGCGCCTTCACCGGCAAATACGACAAGAACAAGCAGGCGGGCGAATATCTCTGCGCCGCCTGCGGCCAGCTTCTGTTCGACAGCACGCACAAATACGACAGCGGGTCGGGCTGGCCCAGCTTCACCGCGCCGGCCGACGAGGATGTGGTCGAGCAACACCGCGATGTCAGCATGGGCATGGTCCGCACCGAGGTGCTGTGCTCGAAATGCGACGGGCATCTGGGCCATGTCTTTCCCGACGGCCCCGGCGAGACCGGCCTGCGCTATTGCATCAACAGCGCGGCGCTCGATTTCGCGCCCGAGGACGACGCGTCCTGAGCTGCTGCGCGAGCGCCGGGGGAGGGTGCGGCGGTTCGCCGTTCACGCATCGTTACAACTGCCCTATGCAACGCCCGGATCAGTGATCGGGTGACGTGAATTGGCGGGACGCAAACAGAACGATATGACCCAGCGGGGCAGCCGTCGCAGCGCGGGCAAGGCCCCGGCTGCAAAGCGCAGCGGCGGTGGCGGCGAACGGCCCGGGCGCCGCGGCTGGCGGCTGTGGCTGCGGCGGCTGATCCTGTGGGGTCTGGCGCTGGCGCTGCTTGGGGCGCTGTTCGTGGGGCTGGCGGTGGCTTTCGCCGCGCGCTCGCTTCCGTCCTTCTACCAGCTCCAGGCGACCCAGGTCGGGCAGACGATCGTGGTGCGCGCCCGAGACGGCAGCGAGATCGTCGAACTCGGCCCCAGCTATGGCCAGTGGCTGAGTTCGGAGGAGATCCCGCAGGTCATGAAGGATGCGATGATCTCGGTCGAGGATCGGCGCTATCATTCGCACTTCGGGGTCGATCCGATCGGTCTGGCGCGCGCGCTGTGGGTGGCGGTCACCGACGACACCCGCGTCGCGGCCACTTCGACGATCACCCAGCAGCTGGCGCGCAACGTCTTCCTCAACTCCAACCGCACCATCGACCGCAAGCTGCGCGAGGCGGTGCTGGCGGTGGCGCTGGAGACCAAGTTCACCAAGGAGCAGATCCTCGAGCTCTATCTCAACAAGGTCTATTTCGGCGGCGGCGCTTACGGCGTGGATTCGGCCTCGCGCAAATTCTTCAGCCATCCCGCCACTGACCTCTCCATCGCCGAGGCGGCGATCATCGCCGGGCTGGTCAAGGCGCCCAGCCGCTATTCGCCCACCGCCGACGTCAACGCCGCGGTCGACCGCGCCAGCGTGGTCTTGCGGCTGATGCGCGAGCAGGGCCGGATCAGCGCCAGTCAGGCTTCGGTCGACGTGTCGGCGGTCAATCTCAAGGAAGAGACCGGGCAGAACTCGGTGCGCTATTTCACCGATTGGGCGCTTCCCCAGCTCGACCTGCTGCTGCCTGAAACCTTCGAGCCGATCGAGGTGTGGACCACGCTCGACACCGGCATGCAGCGCGCCGCCACTGCGTCGATCCAGGCCAACACCCCCGAAGGCGCGCAGGGCGCGCTGGTCAGCCTCGACCGCGACGGAGCGGTGCTCGCGCTGGTCGGCGGGACCGATTACGTCCAGACCAATTACAACCGCGCCACCGACGCGATGCGCCAGCCGGGCTCGGCGTGGAAGCTGTTCGTCTATCTCGCCGCTCTCGAGGCGGGTTACACGCCCGAGGACCGGGTGGTCGACGGGCCGGTGACGATCGACGGCTGGAGCCCGCGCAATTCGGGCGGCAGCTATGCGGGTGCGATCGATCTGCGCACCGCCTTTGCCTATTCGAAGAACACCGTCGCCGCCCAGCTCGGTAATGAGGTCGGCTTCGGCACCGTCGCCAGCATGGCGCGGCGCTTCGGCATCACCACCCCGGTCTCGACCTTCCCCTCCATGGTGCTGGGTTCCTCCGAGGTCCGGCTGATCGACATGACCCGCGCCTTCGCCGCGGTGTCGGCGAGCGGGCGCTCGGTCGAGCCCTATGGCATTCTCAAGGTGACCACCGGCGATGGCGAGCTGCTCTACCAGCACGAACGCGCGCGCGAGGTGCAACTGGTGCCCGACCATGTCGCCGCCGGGATCACCGATCTGCTCCAGACCGCGGTCAACACCGGAACCGGCCGCGCCGCGCAGATCGGGCGCCCGGTGGCGGGCAAGACCGGCACCACCAATTCCAACAAGGACGGTTATTTCGTCGGCTTTTCGAGCGGCATCACCACCGGCGTGTGGATGGGCCGCGACGACAACGCCCGCGTCGCCAGCCTGCAGGGCGGGCGCGCGCCGGCAGAAGCCTTCGCCGCCTATATGCGCTATGCGGTCAGGGCGCGGCCGATCGAGGAATTCGACACCGATCTCGAACTGCCCGAATGGCAGCTGGAACCGGACGACGAGCAGATGTTCGGGGATCCCGACGATTATTACTTCATCGACGAACAGGGCAATCTGATCGAGCCGGGCCGTCCGCAGGATCAGGGCGACGGTTACTTCCCCTATCCCGACCAGCCGGGCGGCGCGCCGGGTGCGGGCGAGGGGGACCGGCCTGGCCAGCCGCCGCGCCGCCCGGGCGCCGAACCGGGTTTGCGCGATCCCGCCCCCGAAGCCCCGCCGGCGGCGAGCGACGATTTCCTCCGCCGCGCGACGGGTGAGGCTTCGGAATTGCCCGCGCCCGCGCCGCCGCGGCAGCAGCAACGCCCACCCCGCCAGCAAGGTCTGCCGCCGGTCGAATATTAATCGCAACGAAAAGGGGGAGCGCCACCTCGCGGTGGCACTCCCCCTTTCGATTCACCGGCAGTCTCCCCGCGGGAGATGCGGCCCGCTGCGATCAGCGCAAACGGACGGGCAGGTAGGTCGGCGGGCGTCCGCGCCGCTGCACACGCAGCAGCACCGCATCGCGATCCTCGGCATCGGCGCGGGCGATCACCGCTTCGAGCCCCGCAATATCGCTCACTTCGCGATAATTCGCGCTGAGGATGATGTCGCCGCGCTGGAGACCCTTGCGCGCGGCATCCGAATTGGAATCGACCGCACCGACCGCGAGGCCTGTGGTCCCCGCAGACGCGCCGAGCTGGCTGGCGATCTGGGGGTTGAGCGGCACGACCTGAAGGCCGAGACGCTGCTCGATCAGCCCGTCGTCGGGGCTCTCGAGCATCTCTTCCTCTTCGGCTTCCGGATCGAACATTTGCTGCCGCGCCAGCTCTTCCGCGCTCGGGCGGCTGCCGACGGTGACATTCGCACGGACACGTTCGCCATTGCGGATGTACTCCACCGGGATCGTCTCGCCGGGCGCGACATTGGCGACCAGGAAGGACAGCGACTGTTCGGGTGTCACCGGCTCGCCATTGATGCTGATGACGATGTCGCCAGCGCGAAGCCCGGCACGCTCGGCACCTTCGCCTGGCTGGACCGACTGGACGATTTCGCCGCGGTTGCGCTCGATCCCGAGCGAAGCCGCCAGATCGTCGGTGACCGGCTGGATGCTGATCCCGAGATAGCCGCGTTCGATCGCCTCGCCCCGCCGCAATTGCTCGACGATCGGGGCCGCGATTTCGGCGGGAATGGCAAAGCCGATGCCGACGCTTCCTCCGGTCGGCGAGAAGATCGCATTGTTGATGCCGATGACGTTGCCCTGCATGTCGAACAGCGGACCGCCCGAATTGCCGCGGTTGATGGCGGCGTCGGTCTGGATGTAGCGGTCGTAGGCGCCGCCCATGCCGGTGTTGCGCAGCACCGCGGAAACGATACCGCTGGTCACGGTGCCGCCCAGCCCGAAGGGGTTGCCGATTGCGACGACCCAGTCACCGGGCCGGGCCTGGCTCGAATCGCCGAAACGGACGAAGGGGAAGGGGGCGGTGCGCGCGATCTTGAGCACCGCGAGATCGGATTCCACGTCGTTGCCGACCAGTTCCGCTTCGTATTCGGTGCCATCGGGCATCGTGACGGTGATCTCTTCCACCGTGGCCCGACCCGAGGGGCTGACCACATGGTTGTTGGTCACGACATAGCCATCGGCCGAGATGATGAAGCCCGAACCGAGCGACTGGCCCTCGCGGAACTGCGGTTCCTGTTCCTGCTGACCGCGGCGACGGTTGAACAGGCCTTCGAAAGGCGTGCCGCTGAAGGGGTTGGAACTCTGTACCTCGACCCGCTGGCGGGTCGAGATGTTGACCACCGCCGGCTGCAGTTGCGCGGTCAGATCGGCAAAGCTCTCGGGCGCACCCGCGCGGGGCACGGCTCGCGAGATCTGCATATCGTCGTTCTGCGCGACCTGGGCACCCGCGGGGTAGCCGGTCGCAAGCGATACGGCGGCACCGCCGACCAACAACACACTCGTCAATCCATAGGCATATCGCACTGGTTTCACGTCCTCTCGTTCCTTTGCATGAAGCGCGCCGGCACCGGTGATCCGGTGCTGGCGAGCGCCTTTATGGGGCTCGGCTCGTTTCAACCCTTATCCGCTGAACCGCCATTGAACGCCGTTGGTTCCGCTCGACGAACGGTCAACGCTGTCCGCGGAACTGCCTCAGATACTCATTGTCGGGCGACAGGATAATGCTGTTTTCGCCGCCGTTCTGACCGGAAAACGTCGTGTCGTAGCTCTGCATGGCGCGGTAGAAATCGTAGAACGAGGGATCCTTGCCGAAGCTGTCGGCATAGATCCGCGCCGAATCCGCATCCGCTTCGGCGCGGATGATGCGCGCGTCGCGTTCGCCCTGCGCCCGGATCGTGCGCGCTTCGCGCTCGCGGTCCGATTCCATCCTGCGGAAGGCCGAATTGAGCGGGGCGCCATCTGGTAGGTCGGTACGCTTGATCTTCACGTCGATCACCTCGGCCCCGTATTGCCGGGCCTGGCGGTCGAGGTTGGCGCGCACATTCGCCAGCGCCGTGCCGCGTTCGGCGGTCAGCATGTTCTGGAAGGTCCGGCGGCCGAGTTCCTGGCGCAGTACCGAGTTCAGGATCGGTTCGAGCGCGAGGCGCACGCCCTCGGTGGTACCGGCGCGCTCGACCATCCGCACCGGATCGAAGATCCGGAACCGCGCATAGGCATTGACCAGCAGGCGCTGCTGGTCGTTCGACAGCACTTCCTCGTCGGACATCTCGAGATCGAGGACCCGCTTTTCGACCCGGCGAACCGAATCGATGAAGGGCACCTTGAAATAGAGCCCGGCGTTGGTTTCGCCGCCCGGCGTATTGACCACGCCGATCGGCTCGCCGGTGCGGATCACCACCGCCTGCTCTTCCTCGGGCACGATATAGACGCTGGTGAAGAACAGCACGATCAGCACGGCCAGCGCGATCAACAATTTGCGATGCCTGTCCCAGATATTGCTCATGGTCACTGGCTCTCTCCCTGCGGCTGGGCGGGCTGCGCCGGTGCGGTCGCGGCTGGCGCAGCCGTGTTGCTGCGGCGACGCACTTCGGGCAGCGGCAGATAGGTGGTGACGCCTTCGTTCTCGACCACGGTGGTATCAGTCTGGCTCAGCACCCGCTCCATGGTTTCGTAATAGAGGCGGCGGCGGGTCACTTCGGGAGCGAGGCGGTATTCCTCGTAGACCTCGTCGAAAGCCTCGGCCTCGCCCTGCGCCTGCGCGAGGACCTGCTGGGCATAACCGCGCGCCTGGTTGCGCGAGGCGTCGGCGTTCTGTTCGGCGACCGAAACGTCGCGGAACGAATCGACCACTTCGGCGGGCGGATCGGCCTTGTCGATTTCGACACCCAGCACCTGGATGCCCGAATTATAGGCGTCGAGCGCGATCTGCATTCGCTGGCGCACGTCCTGTTCGATTTCGGCGCGGCCCTGGCCCGAGAAGGTCTCGTCGAGCGTCTTTTCGGCGACTTCGGCGCGCATCGCGGCCTCGGCCACTTCGCCCACGGTCTCGATCGGCTCGACCAGCGAGAATTTGAAATTCTCCAGGTTCTTGATGTTCCAGCGCACGATATAGCTCAGATCGACGAGGTTCTGGTCGCCGGTCAGGATGAGCTTGGCGTTTTCGCTCGAACCGGGGATCCGCAGGGCGCGGACGCCCTGAACGTCCTCGATATCGACGGTCTCGATCGGGAAGGGCGCGGTGAAGTTGAGCCCGGAATCCAGCGTGCGGGTGTAATTGCCGAGCGTCTTGACCACGGCCTTTTCCTGCGCCTCGACCAGGTGGACGCTGGTTGCCAGCACAACCACCGCGACCAGGCCGATGATGGCGAGGGGCAGCCAACTGCCGCCGCCGGGACGTTGCGGAAGGCGGAAATTGGGGCCGCCTGGCCCGCCGGTGCGGCGCGGACCTTCGGGGCCGCGGTTCTTGAAGATATCCTCGATATTGGCCGAACGGCGCGGGCCGCTCCCGCTGGCGCCGGGCGGCAGCCACGGGTTCTTGGGCCCCTTGGGTTTGGCGCCGGGATCTTGCGGGGGAGTGTCGCCGCCCTCGCCGCCCTCGCCGCCGCCGTTGCCGGCGTCACCGGAACCCTTGCCGGGACCTTTGCCCCAGGGGTTGCGGCCGCCGGCCATAGCCAGCCCGATGTGTTTTCCAAACCCGTCCAATATTCGCATGCATTATCTATAGGGTCGTTCTGCGGGAAAAACAGGGGTTGTCGCGCGCTTTTTGATGCTACACGGCGCAGCGCATGGCCGATAATGCATTAACCGCTGCGCTCCCCGACCCGATCGCCGAACGCGTGACCTCTGCCACGGTGAAGGACGGGCGCGCGACGGTGGTGCTCGATGTCGCCGGGCTCGATCCGCGCGAGCGCGAGCAGATGGAAGCGGCGGTGCGCGAAGGGGTCAGCGCGCTTGCCGAAGTCGGCGATGTTCGCGTCATTCTCACGGCCGAGCGCCGCGCGCGGCGGATCGTCGCGGTGGGTTCGGGCAAGGGAGGGGTGGGCAAATCCACGCTCACCGCCAATCTTGCGATCGCGCTCCACCGCATGGGGCACAAGGTCGGCGTGGTCGACGCCGATATCTACGGCCCTTCGCAGCCCATGATCCTGGGCAATCAGGACGCACGCCCCGAAGCGCGCGAGAACAAGCTGATCCCGGTCGCCAGCCCGGTCGGGGTTCCGGTGCTGTCGATGGGTCATCTGGTCAAGCAGGGTCAGGCGATTGCCTGGCGCGGGCCGATGGTGGGCAATGCGCTCAGCCAGCTGATCGACGCGCATTGGGGCGACACCGAACTGCTGCTGGTCGATCTGCCGCCGGGCACCGGCGATGTCCAGCTGACCATGCTGCAGAAGTTCAAGCCCGCCGGCGCCGTGCTGGTCTCCACGCCGCAGGATCTCGCGCTGATCGATGCCGCGCGTGCCGGGCAATTGTTCGATCAGGCGGGGGTGCCGGTGATCGGGCTGGTCGAGAACATGTCGGGCTATGCCTGCCCGCATTGCGGTGAAATCTCCGATCCCTTCGGCGCGGGCGGGGTGGAGGACGCGGCACAGCGCCTCGAACTGCCCTTCCTCGGGCGCATCCCGCTCGACCTCGCGATCCGCCAGGGCAGCGATGCCGGCCGTCCCCCCGCGGCCGGGGACGACGCGGTCGCCGAACCGTTCCGCGCCATCGCCGCAAAGCTCGCCGCTTGGCTATCGAAGAGCGTCTGAACGAGGTTGCGCTTTCGCGCCGCCAGCTGCTTGCCGGGGCGGCGGTGGGCGGGGGCCTGCTGGTGGCGTGGTGGGCCTGGCCGCGCAGCTATGCGCCTGCCTTGCAGACCGGCGCGGGCGAGCATCTGTTCGGCGCCTGGTTGACCGTCGCCGCCGACGGGGTGGTGACGGTGGCGGTGCCGCAGCTCGAGATGGGGCAAGGGGTCACCACGGTGCTGCCGCAGATCGTGGCGCAGGAGATGGGCGCGTCGTGGCGGCAGATCGCGGTCGCGACGGTGCCGCCCAGCGGCGCGCAGGCCAATGTCCCGCTGGCCGCCAAATGGGCTCCGCTGTGGTCGGTGCTGCCCGCTCTGGCAGACGGCCCCGGCAGCTATCTTGCCGAGCGCTTTGCCCGCGCCGAGAATTTCGCCGCAACCGCCGAGGGATCGACCCTCGCCGCCTATGAGGCCGATTGCCGCGCGGCCGGCGCAGCGGCGCGCGCCATGCTCGCGATGGCCGCAGCCGAACGCTGGGGCGTCGGCTGGGAGGAATGCGAGGCCGAGGACGGCTTTGTCCTCCATGGCGACAAACGCCTGCGCTTCGGCGAGCTTGCCGAAGAGGCCGCACTGATGACCCCGCCCGACCCGCCGCCGCTGCGTCCCCAGCCTCCGGGCGAGCGGCCGCTGGCAGGCGGGATTCCAGGCCCGGGCGAGTTCCCGCGGCTCGACCTGCCCGCCAAGGTCGATGGCACCTATCTGTTCGCTGCCGACATCCGGCTGCCGGGCATGGTCTATGCCTCGATCCGGCATGGGCCGGTGGGCCTGCCCGAACTGGTCGGCTTCGACGAGGCCGAAGCAGCAGGCATGGGGCTGGTCGCGCTGGTGAAGTCGAAGCGCTGGATCGCGGCGGTGGCGGACAGCTGGTGGCGCGCCGAACGCGCACTCGGCGGCATGGCGCTGCGCTTCGGCGGCCCGGGCGGGGTCGACAGCGAGGCGATCGAGGAGGCGCTGGACCGGGGTGTCCGCACCGGGGATGCCGTGCGGATCGCGAGCCATGGAGATCCCGATGCCGTCCTCACCGGGCTCGATTTCGTCCAACGCTACGATATCGCGCCCGCCGTCCACGCGGCGATCGAGACCGCCAGCGCCACCGCGCATTATGCCGCTGGCAGGCTGGAACTGTGGATCGCCTCGCAGGCGCCCGAAGCCACGCGCGAAGCCGCAGCGAAAGCGGTGGGCCTGTCTGCAAGCGACGTGGTGCTTTATCCACTCGGCGCGGGCGGCAGCTTCGATGCCCGGCTGGAAAAGCAGCACGCCATCGAGGTCGCGCAGATCGCGCGGGAAGTGGGCAGGCCGGTCCAGCTGACCTGGCCGCGAGCGGAGGAATTCAGGGCCTTGCCGCCGCGCACGCCGGTTGCGCTGGTGCTCACGGCCAGGCTTTCGCCGGGCGAGGAACGCACACCGGTCGCCTGGCGGGCGCGGCTGGCCATGCCCGCCACGGTGCGCGAATTCGGCGAGCGGCTGTTCGGCAATGCCACTCGCGAAGCAGCGATCGAACGGGCCGCGGGCAAGCCCGATCCGCTCGCCTGCGAGGGCGCGGTCCCGCCCTATGCCATCGCCAATATCGCGGTCGATCATGTGCCCGTCACGCTCGATCTGCCCACGGGCTTGCTGCGCGGCAATTCGGCGGTCTACACCGGTTTTGCGAACGAATGCTTCGTCGACGAACTGGCGCGCGAAGCCATGCGCGATCCATATCTCTACCGGATGACGATGCTCGGGCACGACGAACGCTCGGCCGAAGTGCTGCAACGCGCGACCGAGCTGGGCGAATGGGACGGCGGGGGCGAGGGGAGCCGGCAGGGGCTGGCGCTGATCCGGATGGACTTCGGCGCGGCCAGCGGGTCGATCGCCTGCGTGGCGCAGGCGCAGATGGGCGAGGGCGGCGTGCGCGTCTCGCGGCTGTCGGCAGTGGCGGATATCGGCCGGATCGTGAATCTCGACGTGGCCCGCCAGCAGATCGAGGGCGGCTTGCTGTTCGGCCTCTCGCTGGCGACGGGTTCGAGCGTGACCTATCGCGGCGGCCGTCCGCTCAGCGCGCGGCTCGGCGATCTGGGCCTGCCCACGCTCGTGGATGCACCCGAAATCGTGCTCGATCTGGTCGAGAGCGAGGCCGAGCCGTTCGATCCGGGCGAACTGGGTGTGGCGGTCGCGCCACCTGCCATCGCCAATGCACTGTTCGCTGCAACCGGAGTGCGCTTTCGCCGCCTGCCGCTGCTATCGGAGGGATTATGACCTGGCAGCCCCAGACCTTGCCGCACGACCACCCCCCCGTCCGCTCGGGCGGGGTCGGCGTGCTGCTGGTCAATCTCGGCACGCCCGAAGCGCCCGATCCCGGATCGGTGAAGCGCTATCTGGCCGAATTCCTCTCCGACAGACGCGTGGTCGAGATCCCGCCGCTGCTCTGGCAGCCAATCCTGCGCGGGCTGATCCTCACCACCCGCCCCAAGAAAAGCGCCGCGGCCTATTCCAAGGTCTGGACCGAGGAAGGCTCGCCGCTGGCGGTGATCACCCGGCGGCAGGCCGAGGCGATGCAGGTCAGGATGGGTGAAAACGTGCGGGTCGACTGGGCGATGCGCTACGGCGCGCCGTCGATTCCCGACCGGCTCGACGCGATGATGGCCGCGGGCTGCGAACGCGTGCTCCTGGCCCCGCTCTACCCGCAATATTCGGGCGCGACGACCGCGACCGTGGTCGACAAGGCGAGCGATGCGCTCAAGGCGATGCGCTGGCAGCCGAGCCTGCGGACGCTGCCGCCCTATCACGACGATCCCGCCTATATCGATGCGCTGGCGCTCGATATCGGGCGCCAGATCGACGCGCTCGCCTTCGAACCCGAACTGCTGCTGCTCAGCTTCCACGGCATGCCCGAGCGCACGCTGCATCTCGGCGATCCGTATCACTGCCATTGCCGCAAGACCGCGCGGCTGCTCGAAGCCAGGCTGAACCGCCCCGGCCTCCGGCTGCGGACCAGTTTCCAGTCGCGGTTCGGCCGCGCCAAATGGCTCGAACCCGCCACCGACACCACGCTCGAGGAAGAGGCGCAGGCGGGCACCAAGCGGATCGCGATCGCCGCGCCGGGGTTCTCCGCCGATTGCCTCGAGACGCTCGAGGAGCTGGCGATGGAGGGCAGGGAGCAATTCCTCGAGGCCGGGGGCGAGCAGTTTGCCGCGCTGTCCTGCCTCAACACCTCCGCCGCGGGGCTCGATATGCTCGAGACCATCCTGCGGCGCGAATTGTCCGGGTGGCTTTAGCTGGCGAGGTTGCTTACACGCAGGTAAGTATCAAGGAGCAACCTATGGCCAGCCTCGCGTCCGACCCGCCTGCCGAGTTCACCCCGAAGGACTGGCGCGACAAGCTGCCCGGCGGATCGCTCGACCATATTCCGGGCGAGAAGGGCTATCCGCTGGTCGGCCACACCTTCACACAGCTCTCCGATCCGCACGCTTTCGCGAAGCGGATGTTTGAGACCTATGGCCCGGTCTACAAGGTCAACTCGATGGGCGGCTGGCATGTCGCGCTGATCGGGCCCGAGGCCAACGAGCTGATGCTGTTCGACCGCGGCAAGATCTTCTCCAGCGATCAGGGCTGGAGCCCGGTTCTGCACCGCCTGTTCCCCGGCGGGCTGATGCTGCTCGATTTCGACCATCATCGCGCGGATCGCCGCGCGCTGTCGATCGCCTTCAAGCCCGGTCCGATGCGGCACTATGCCGACAGCCTCAACCGCGGGATCGCCGCGCGGGTCGAGGAATGGGGCGCGGGTCCGATGGAATTCTACCCCGCAATCAAGCAGCTCACGCTCGATCTCGCCGCCGACAGCTTCATCGGCCTGCCCTTCGGCGAGGAGGCGAATAGGATCAACCAGGCCTTCGTCGACATGGTCCAGGCCTCGATCGCCCCGGTGCGCCGTCCGCTGCCCTTCACCAAGATGAAGAAGGGTGTCGACGGGCGCGCCTTCCTGGTCGACTATTTCACCCGCGAAACCCAGCGCCGCCGCGCCGAGGGTGCCAAAACAGGTGGGGGGCAGGACATGTTCAGCCAGTTCGCCACCGCCGAGTTCGAGGACGGCAGCTTGATGGATGTCGAGGCGGTGGTCGACCACATGAACTTCCTGATGATGGCCGCGCACGACACCATCACCTCCTCCGCGACCTCGCTGGTCTATCTGCTCGCGAAGAACCCGCAATGGCAGGATCGCCTCCGCGACGAACTGACCGCGATCACCGGCGGCGAGGGACGCGATCTCGCCTATGACGATCTCGGCAAGCCCGAGCTGACCGAAATGGCGTTCAAGGAATCGCTGCGGATGATCGCCCCGGTGCCCTCGATCCCCAGGCGGGCACTGCGCAGTTTCGAGCATGGCGGATACACCATTCCCGCCGGCGCGCGGGTCGGGATCAACCCGCATCTGGTCCACCACATGGAAGAGCACTGGCCCGACCCCGAGCGTTTCGATCCCGAGCGCTTCACCCCCGAGCTGGTCAAGGCGCGGCACAAATACGCCTGGGTCCCCTTCGGCGGGGGCGCGCATATGTGCCTCGGGCTGCACTTCGCCTATATGCAGATCAAACTGCTGATGGCGCAGATGCTGACCCGCTACCGGATCGAGGTCGAGCCGGGCTACGACCCCGACTGGCAGGCCTGGCCGATCCCGCAGCCCAAGGACGGCCTCAGGATCACGCTCAAGAAGCTCTGAGAGCGAGCGCGCCCAATCCGGCGATCAGAAATCGATCGCGATGCCGTCCTTGACCCAGTCGCCATAGCGCGTCGGACTGAGCTTTTCTTCCGTTTCGGGCGGTTTGGGCGCGGGCGCCGGCTCGTTGGTCCAGTGTGCGGGTTTCTCGAAGCCGTCGGGCCGCTTGGTTGCGCGTTTGTCCATCACCAACAGATGCGCGGACTGGCGCGCGGTTTCAAGGGCGGGTAGGGGAGCCGCCATGGCCATGCCCCCCGGTTTCCCCGCGCGTCGCGCCGCGCTGCGCCTGCTCGATGCCGTGCTGCGGCGCGGCGAGACGCTCGATATCGCCTTCGGTTCGGCGACCGGCGACGTGCGCCGCTTCGAGGACAAGGCGCTGACCCGCGCCATCGCCAGCGAGGTGCTGCGCTGGCTGGTCGATTTCGACGCGCTGATCGACAGCGCCACCAAGGACAAGCTGCCCCCCGACGCCAAGGTGCGGATGGTGCTGCGGATGATGCTGGCGCAATGGCTGCGGCTCGACACCCCGCCGCATGCGGTGCTGGCGACCGGGCTGCCGCTGCTCGCGGGCGGTCCGCGGCGGCTGGCGCATGGCGTGTTCTCGACGCTGGCGAAACGCCAATCCCCCCTGCCCGAGGGGGAGGGGCCGGGGGTGGGGGCTCCGGCATCGGCGGACGGGGGTACACCCCTCCCCAACCCCTCCCCTCAAGGGGAGGGGCTTTTGCCACATGCGCCGACCCTGCCCCCATCGGTCGCGGCCCGCTGGGGTGAGCGAGCCGAACCGATTGCCGCGGGTCTCGCCAATCCGCCGCCGCTCGACCTGTCTCTGCGCGACCCCGCGCGCACCGCCGATCTCGCCAACCAGCTCGCCGCTGACAGTCTGATGCCGGGCCGGCTCCGGCTGCCGCGCGGCGCCAGCGTCGAGAAGCTGCCCGGTTTTGCCGAGGGCGAATGGTGGGTCCAGGATCTCGCCGCATCGCTGCCCGCGCGGCTGGTCGGGCCCGGAGCCAATGCAGGAGAGGGGCGCCACGCGCTCGATCTCTGCGCCGCGCCGGGCGGCAAGACGCTCCAGCTCGCCGCGGCGGGCTGGCAGGTGACCGCGCTCGATATCTCCAAGCGGCGGCTCGAACTGCTCCGCGACAATCTCAAGCGCACCGGGCTCAAGGCGGGCATCGTCCGCGCCGACGCGTTGAGCTGGGAGCCCAGGCACGCTTTCGACGCCATTCTGCTCGATGCGCCCTGCACCAGCACCGGGACCGCGCGCCGCCACCCCGACGTGCTCCACCGCATCGGTTCGCGCCAGATCGAGGAGATGGTCGAACTGCAGGCCGCGCTGCTCGCCCGCGCCGCGACCTGGCTCAAGCCGGGCGGGACGCTGGTCTACGCGGTTTGCTCGCTCGAGCGCGAAGAGGGGGAGCAGCAGGCGGCGAAGGTCGAACTGACCCCCGCTCCCATCGCCGCCGAGGAACTCCCCGCCGGCCTTTCGCCCACGAGCGAGGGCTGGCTCCGGACCGATCCCGGGATGCTGCCCGAACTCGGCGGGCTCGATGGCTTCTTCATCGCCCGCTGGCGCAAGGCCTAGCCGCCAATACAAGACCGCCGGCGACGGTGTCGCCGGCGGTCCGGTTTTCAATATTTCAGAGCCGGTTCAGGGACGCTCGATGATCTGCATATCGTCCTCGTCCACGACCAGGAAGACTTCCTGCTCCTCGGCAATCCGGCGCGTATCGGCGTCGAGCTCGTCGCCCGGAAGATCACCGATCGAAGTGGGGCTGGTGACCGTGCCCGCGGAAATCTGCAGACGTTGGCCGGGATTGATATCCATCGGCACCTCTCGCGGACCGTCTTCGATCAACGCGAACATGCGCTGGCCGTCGCTCTCGACCCAGAAGCCCCGGTCCGTCAGCGGGCCACCGACCGCGACCTCGCCCGAAAACTCGCTTCCGACATACTGCGCGGGGTTTGCCAGGATCGCGGCAAGCGTCGCTTCGCCGGCGGCGGGCAGCATCGGCTCCTCTTCCACGGCAACCTGCTCTTCGACAACCACAGGTTCGACAAGATCGCTGTCATCGTCTTCCGGGCTGAGAGCCCACCAGAGGATCAGCGCCAACAGGATAAGCGCGAGCAAGATCCATAGCCACGCGAGACTGCTTTTCTTTTCGACTGGTATTTCGGCCATTTCCCACCTCGTTATTCATTCGACATCGCCGACAGACCGAACGTCCGCCATGTCCTGAAGAGCGGGCGGTCCGGAGCAACCGGACCAAAACCAATGAAGGTTAAGTTTGTGGCTCGCGGCCTGCGCATCTGTCCGGACGGGCCGACCCCGAAGGCTCAGTCGGATTTGACCTTCGACTGAAAGCTCTTGCGCAGCTTCAGCAGCTTGGGGGGGATAGTGGCCTGGCAATAGGGATTCCGCTGACCTTCGCCGTCCCAATATTCCTGATGGTAGTCTTCTGCGGGATACCACTGCGCCGGCCCTTCGATCGTCGTTGCCGCCGTACCCGAATTCTCCGCGTTCCAGCGCGCGATCGCCGCCTCTGCTTCCTCGCGCTGCGCATCGTCAAGCGGGAAGATTGCGCTGCGGTACTGCGTGCCGACATCGTTGCCCTGGCGGTTGAGCTGGCTGGGATCATGCGTCCCCATGAACACGTCGAGCAGGTCGGCGAGCGAAATCACCTCGGGATCGAAGCTCACCCGCACCGCCTCGGCGTGGCCGGTGGTTCCGCTGCAGACCTCCTTGTAGGTCGGATCGGGCTTCTCGCCGCCGATATAGCCGCTTTCGACCTCGGACACGCCGACGACATCGTTCATCACCGCTTCGGTGCACCAGAAGCATCCGCCCGCCATGATCGCCTGTTGAGTAGCCATTGAATTCTCCTTTGCCTGCCAGATAGGAAGCCGGCCCCGGCTTGTCATCCGCGCTTGTCATGGTCCGCTTGTCATTGGCGGGCCGCGCGGGCAGGGTTGCGGACAGAGAAATCCCGGGAGAGAATCGATGCGTACCCTGCTTGCCGCCTGCGCCACTGCTGCGCTCGCCTCCACCGCTCTTGCCCCCCCCGCCATGGCCCAGCATCAGCATGGCAGCGGCGCTTCTGAACACGCCGCCCACGGCCCGGCGCAGCACGCGATGATGACCGCGCTGGCCAGCCCCAACCGCGCCGAGGACACAGCGCGCGACACCTGGCGCAATCCGGCCGAAACGCTCGCCTTCTTCCAGGTCGAACCCGGTATGACGGTGGTCGACTACATGCCCGCGGGCGGCTGGTACACGCGGGTGCTGGTCCCCTATCTCGGGCCGCAGGGCCGCTATGTCGGGCTGACCCCCGACCCCGCCGCCGCGGACGGTGAGCGATTCGCCAAATATTTCGAGGGACTTCCAGCCAGTTTCGCCGAAGCATCGCCCGGCTGGAATCTCTCGGGCGCGCCGGTCGCGCTCCACGCTTCGCAGGATGTTCCCGAGGAAATGAAAGGCACCGCCGATCGCGTGCTGGTGTTCCGCGAGATGCACAATCTGCTGCGCTCGGGGGTGATCTACACCGAGCTGACGCGGATCCGCGATCTGCTCGCCGATGACGGCATGCTGGGCATCGTTCAGCACCGCGCCAGGGCCGACGCTCCCGGCGACTACACGCTGGGCGCCAATGGCTATCTGCGCCAGGACGACGTGATCGCGCTGGTCGAGGCGCATGGTTTCGAACTGGTCGACACCAGCGAGATCAACGCCAATCCCGCCGATACCGCCGATCACGACGGAGGCGTCTGGCAATTGCCCCCCTCGTGGAGCGGCAAGAAGCCCGAGCTCGAGAACATCGGCGAGAGCGACCGGATGACGCTGCTGTTCCGCAAGCGCTGAGGCACGCTAGCGGTGGACTTCGCGCTTCGCGAAACCTAATTCGGGCGGCATGCGCACGCTCACCATCGCCGTCCTCCAATTGCCGCTCGCCGACCCCGACGAGGCGCGCAACATCGCCGCCGTCTCCGCTCTGGTCGAGGAGGCGGCCGGCAAGGGCGCGCAGGTGATCCTCCCGCCCGAGCTCTTCGCCGGGGAATATTTCTGCCGCGAGGAGGACGAGGCGCTGTTCGCCCGCGCCGGCCCGACCGCATCGCACCCCTCGGTGCTCGCGATGCAGGAACTCGCCGCGAAACACCGCGTCGCGATCCCGACCAGCTTCTTCGAGCGCGACGGGCATCACTATTACAACACGCTGGCGATGATCGGCCCCGATGGCGCGATCATGGGGACCTATCGCAAGAGCCACATTCCCGACGGGCCGGGTTACGAGGAAAAATACTATTTCCGCCCCGGCAACGACGGTTTCAAGGTCTGGGAAGTGCCCTGCACCGGCGGCAGCGCCACCATCGGGGTCGGGATCTGCTGGGACCAGTGGTATCCCGAATGCGCGCGGGTGATGGCGCTCAAGGGCGCCGAGGTGCTGTTCTACCCTACGGCCATCGGTTCGGAACCCTATGATGCCGAGCTCGACACCAGCCGGATGTGGCGCCGCGCCATGGTCGGCCATGCGGTCTCCAACTGCATGCCGGTCGCCTCGGCCAACCGCATCGGTCCCGAGGGACCCGAAGACCGCGCGCAGAGCTTCTACGGCCACAGCTTCATCTGCAACGAATGGGGCGATCTGGTCGCGGACTACGGCGCCGAAGAAAGCGGTGTGCTGCTCGCCACGCTCGATCTCGACCGCGCCGCGACGCACCGCGCCGGGATGGGCTTCTTCCGCGATCGCCGCCCGCAGCTCTACACCCGCATCTGCGAGGACATCTGATCGCGCGCCCCGGGGTGAGCCATCGCTATCTGCTCGCGCTGGGATCGAACATGCGCGTTGCGGGGGTCGGACCCCCGCGCGCAGTGCTGGCAGCGGCGATGACAGCGCTGGCGGAGCAGGATATCGAGCTGCTCGAATCCTCGCCGGTCGTCGACAGCGCTCCCGTTGGCCCCGCGCTGCGCCGCTACGCCAACGCCGCGATCCTGGTCGAGACCCGGCGCGACCCGCCGGCGATGCTGGAGCTCGCCGCCGCAGTCGAGCGCGCCTTCGCGCGCCGCCGCTCCGGCCAGCGCTGGCGCGCGCGCACGCTCGATATCGATATCGTGCTGTGGAGCGGGGGCGTCTGGCTTTCGCCCGATCTCGCCATCCCCCACCCGCGCTTTCGCGAGCGCGGTTTCGTGCTCGGCCCGGCCAGTGCGGTGGCGCCCGACTGGGTCGATCCGCTGACCGGCGCGAGCCTCAGGCAACTCGATGCGCGCTTGACCCGGCCCCGCCCGCTGCCTAGGTGACGCGCCCGTGCCGGACACACCGGCCGCCAAGGCATGCGTGCGGGCCCTTAGCTCAGTCGGTAGAGCAACTGACTTTTAATCAGTAGGTCGCTGGTTCGAACCCAGCAGGGCTCACCACCTTGACCCCAGCCGCGCATGTCCGGGTGCAGGGGCGCTTGAGCGTCACGCGCACCCTTCCAAAAACTGAAGTTTATCAGTCCCATACCGCGTGGCGATCGGGAACGAAACCGGGCGTGCGGCGTCCTGCAGGGAGATTGGCCGCCCGCCGTGAGGTCGGGTTTGCCCGCCAAGCGGGCGCGCGCTTGGGAGTATGCGATGGCGACCGCCGCGAGCTGCACAATTTTCGATCCGGCAATCCCCCGTTCAGACAGCGCGTTCTTCGCGGCGCTGTCCGGCCTGCGCGAGCGCGTCGCGGCGGCGCCGTTCGGCGGCGCGCTGCGGTCGCTCGACTGGGCGGCGGGCGACGGCCGTGCTTTTGCTTACGCCGTCGGCATTCCGGTTAACAACGAGGCCGAGCGCTTGCCGGGCGTGCTCGCGGCGCTGTCGCGCGCGGCGACTCGGGTCGAGGGGCGCGGGCTGTTCGTCTTCGTGGTCAACGATACGCAGGATTCTTCGCGCCGCCTGATCGCGCGATGGGCCGCGGGCACTGGCGTGGCCCACCTGCTCCTCGATCTGAGCTTCGCTCCCGCCGCGCGCAACGCGCCGCATGCCCGGCGGCTGGCGCTCGATATCGCCCACGCCTGCGCGCCCGCGGCGGCGCTGCTGACCACCGATGCCGACACGAGCGTGGGGCCCGGCTGGATCGCGGACAATCTCGCCGAACTGGCGCGCGGCGCGGCGCTGGTGTGCGGCAGCATCGGTTTCGACGAGGCCGAGCTGCGCCTGCTCCCCGCCCATGTCCGCGCGATCGGCGCGGCCGAGGACGAATATTTCGCGGCGACCGAGACGCTGTGGCGGATCTGGGCGGGCGCCGGCGCCAACCCGCTCAACATCCGCCCCTGGGGGGCTAGCCTGGGCATCGCGCCCGCGGCCTATGCGGCGCTCGGCGGCTTGCCCACGCCCGTTGCAGGCGAGGAGCGGGCGCTGTGCGCGCTGATGCGCCAGCACGGCCTGCCCGTCGTGCAGATGCCCGCCCAGGATACGATCTCCTCGGCGCGGCAGGCGGGCCGCGCGGCAAAGGGTTGCGGCGAGACGCTGCGGCAGCGCGCTCTCGCGGTGGATCCGCCATGCGACGACATGCTGCTGACGCTCGGGGGCCTGCGCCACCTTGCCGGGGTGTGGAACGCGCTTGAAGCCGGACCCGATCGCCCACGGCTGTTCGCGCTCTATCGCGAGCGATGGAGCCGCGGGGCCGCGCCGCTGCATCACCGGGCGCTGCTGGCGGAGCTCGAACGCGCGCGGCGCGAGATCGATCTGCTGCTGCCGCACCGGGCCGTGGCATGAGCGCGCCTGCCCCCTTCCCCGATCCACACGACGCGCTGTTCTCGGCGATCGCGGCGCGCGCGGCGGCGAGCGACCGGCAGGGCGGGGATCTCGCTGCGGATATCGCGGCGCTGCACGAGGCGGGATGGCTCGCCGCCTGTCTGCCGCTCGAACGCGGCGGCCAGGGCTGGGGCTGCGCGCAAGAGGGCTTGGCGGGAGCCTTTGCCGCTCTGCGCGGGCTGGGGCGCGCCAATCTCTCGGTCGCGCGTCTGTTCGAGGGGCATATGAACGCGGTCAAGCTCGTGATGCTCTATGGCGGCGAGGAGACGCAGGCGCGGGTCGCGCAAAGCGTCCACGCGGGCGAATTGCTCGGGGTTTGGGGCGCGGACGAACCCGACCATCCGCTCGCGCTGTCGCGGAACGGCGCGGACCTCGTGCTGGAGGGCGCCAAGCGCTTCGCCTCGGGGCTCGGGCTGGTGCAGCAGGCGGTGGTGGCGATCAATGGCGAAACGGGGCCGCTGCTGGTGCTGGCCCCCGCCGGCGATCCGGCCCGCGGCGACCCGTCGGGCTGGGCCGTCGCCGGGATGCGGGCGACGCAGTCGGGACGCTACGATTTTTCCGGGGTCGAACTGCCCGCGGATGCCGTGCTGGGCGAACGCGGAGACTACACGCGCGAGCCGCATTTCGAGGGCGGCGTGTGGCGCTATTGCGCCGCGCATTGCGGCGGCGCCGAGGCGCTGGTTGCGCTGTTCCGCGAAGCGCTGCTCGAGCGCGGGCGGATCGAGGACCCGCACCAGCTCGACCGGATCGCCGCCTGCGCCACCGCGCTCGAGACCATGCGGCTGTGGCTGTGGCGCGCCGCCGAGGCGGTCGAGGCGCGCGATGCTTTGCCGCAAGCGGCCACGCTCTCGCTGCTGGCGCGGCAGGTGACCGAGGACAATTGCCGCGCGGTGCTGTCTCTGGTCGAGCGCGGGCTCGGGATGGCGGCGCATGAGGTAGGCACGCCGATCGAGCGGATCCGCCGCGATCTCGGGCTGTTCCTGTGCCAGGCGCAACCCGACGCCAAGCGCCAGCGCGCCGCGCGCGCGCTGGCCGGGCTCGGGCTGCGCGCGGAGGATCTGTGAGCGTCCCGGTCGCGGCGGAGGGCAGCGTGCTGCGCGCCGCCGCAGGGGCGGCCACGGTCGAGCTGGATGAACTGACGCCGCCGGGCGGTCTGCTGTTGGTGATGCCGCATCCCGACGACGAGACGCTGGGCTGCGGCCAGGCGCTGGCCGCCGCTGCCGATGCGGGGCGCGATATCGGGCTCGTGCTGGTGACCGATGGCGAAGGCTCGCATCCCGGCTGCCACCCGGGCGACATCGTCGCCCTGCGCCGCGCAGAGCTGGAAGCGGCACTGGCGGTTCTGAGCCCGGCGCGGGCGATCGCGGTGCTTCGGCTCGGTCTGCGCGACGGGCTCGCTCGCCGCGATGCGCTCTCGGGAGAGCGCTGGCAGGCGCTGCTGGGCTTCGCGCAGTCCTACAATCCGCAGTCGATCTGGACCACCTCGCCGCTCGACCCGCATTGTGACCACCGCGCCGCGCATGCGATCGCGCGCGATCTGGCCGAGCATTGCGGCGCGGCGCTTTGGAGTGCCCCCGTCTGGGGCCGCTTCGGCGAACGGGCGCTGCCCGAAAGCGAACTGCGGCTGTTCGAGGCTTCGGCGCTGGCAGAGCGCAAGCGGTGCGCGCTCGCCGCCTACCGCTCGCAATTCACCGAGCTGCTCGCCGATCCGGAGGCCTTTCGCATGCCCGAACCGCTGCTCGCGCATTTCGCCGCGCATCCGGATATCTTCCACCGTGGGTGAGGCTCCCGGCGAGCGGCAGGCGCGGTTCGATCGCCTATTCGCCGACGATCCCGATCCATGGGACATCGACACCAGCCCCTACGAGCGCGGCAAGCGCGAGGCGGCGCTCGCCGCACTGGGCAAGCGGCGCTTTGCGCGGCTGCTGGAAGTGGGCTGTGCGGGCGGGGCGCTGACAGAGAGATTGGTCGAGCGCGCGCATTCGATAGTCGCGGTGGATGTTTCGACAAAGGCGCTCGAACTGTCGAGTAGAAGGCTAAATCGATTCGACTGTGTCGAATTGGTCGCCGCCGAGGTGCCAAGCTATTGGCCAGATGGGGAATTCGACGCGGTGATCCTGTCCGAAGTGCTCTATTTCCTTGGCGCCGAGGAAATCCGCGAAGTCTCGCGGCTCGCGCATCGAAGCCTGAGCGCCGGCGGGTTGTGCCTGCTGGTCAACTGGACCGGAGCCAACGACCTGCCGGTCGATGGCGACACCGCGGCCGAGCTGTTCCTCGGCGCCGCGCCCTGGCATGTCGCCAAAGCGCGGCGCGAGGAATGCTATCGGCTCGATTCGCTCGCGATCCGCTAGGGCGGGTGCCCGGCGGCTAGCTGGCCGCCGCCATCTCCATGCCCGGCTTGAGCACGACCTTGGTCCAGCTGTCCTGCTCGGTGCGGAAGCACTCGTAGCCGCGCGCCGCATCCTCGAGCGGGAGGCGGTGCGAGATCAGGAAGGTGGTGTCGAGCGTGCCGTCCTCGATCTTTTCGAGCAGATCCTTGGTGTAGCGCTGGACATGGGTCTGGCCGGTGCGGACCTGCAGACCCTTCTCCATCAACGCGCCGAGCGGAAACTTGTCGGTCATCCCGCCATAGACGCCGGGGATCGACACGCGCCCGCCGGGCCGCACCGCGAGGATCGCCTGCTTGAGCGCGCTGGCGCGGTCGGCGCCCATGCCGACCTTCTGCTTCACGACATCGACCATATTGTCGATCGCGAAACCGTGGCTCTCCATGCCGACCGCATCGATCACCGCGTCGACCCCGATCCCGCCCGACATTTCCATCAGCGCTTCGCGGACGTTGGTCTTGCGGAAATCGATCACCTCGGCGCCGAGCTTTTTGGCCAGCGCCAGCCGGTTGGGATAATGGTCGATCGCGATTACCTTGCTCGCGCCCATCACGATCGCCGACTGGATCGCGAACAGGCCGACCGGGCCGCAGCCCCAGACCGCGACGGTGTCGTCGGGCTGGATCTCGGCGTTCTCCGCCGCCATCCAGCCGGTGGGCAGGATGTCGGAGAGGAACAGCACCTTGTCGTCGTCGAGATGGTCGGGAATCACGATCGGGCCGACGTCGGAATAGGGCACGCGGACATATTCCGCCTGACCGCCCGAATAGCCGCCGGTCATGTGCGAATAGCCGAACAGCGCCGCCATCGAATGGCCGTAGAGCTTGGCCGACATGTCCTGCTTTTCCGCCGGATTGGAGTTCTCGCAGGCGGAGAATTGCTGGATCTGGCAGTGGAAACAGCCGCCGCAGCTGATGGTGAAGGGGACGACGACGCGCTGGCCCTTCTGCAGGGTGCTGTCGCTCCCGGTCTCGACGACCCGGCCCATGAATTCATGGCCGAGCACGTCGCCGGGGAGCACGCCGGGGATCACCCCGTCGTAAAGGTGAAGGTCGCTGCCGCAGATCGCGGTCGAGGTGACCTCGATGATCGCATCGCGCGAGTTGATGATTTCGGGATCGTCGACGGTGTCGACCCGGACGTCATGCGTCCCGTGCCAGGTCAGGGCTCTCATGATTGCTTCTCCTGCTGCTTGGCAGCGCGGGTGTTGTCCTTGCGGTGGGCCGAGGTGGCGATCTCGCCGGTTTCCATCAGCCCCTTGAAGCGCTTGAGGTCGTGGCGTGCCTGGACCTCGGGTTCGCGCTGGAACAGCTTGGCGACGGCGCGGCCGAGCTCTCCGGCGGGGGGCTCGTAGGACATTACCAGCGACACGCGGGTGCCGCGCTCCCCGGGGGCGTCGGCGAATTCCACGCTGCCGCTGGTCGCGATGTCCGAGCCCTCGACCGAACGCCAGGCGATCCGCTTGCCCTCAACATCCTCGGAAATCTCGGTCTTGACCTCGACAGTCCGGCCCGCGGGAGCCTTGATGACCCAGACGCGGTGGTCGCCCTCGGTGCGGATCGTTTCGACGTTTTCCATGAAGCGCGGAAGATTGTCGAAATCGCGCCAATAGGCATAGAGTTCGGCGCGCGGCTTGCGGATCGTCACCGTTCGACCGAGCACCGCCTGGTCGCGGTCGGGGCTCTTGCGGGTGTAGAAGGGCGCGTCGTCGTCGCCGCCCTTGCGCCGCTGCGACAGGAACGCCCCGAAGGCGACCCCGCCGAGTGCGATGCCCAGCCCGGCGACGGTGCCGGCAAGGCCGAGTGGTTTGTCATGCGTCATGATAGCTCCTCAATCCTTCTTCACCGCTTCGCGGTCCCAGAAACGCAGCTTGGCGCAGCGGGCGATGAAATCCTTGGCGGAGTCGGGCTTCGACAATTCGATGAAACCGTCGTCCATCCGCTTGGCGACCCCGGCGCCCTCGATCAGCGCCATCGCCTCCGGGACAAAAGCGATGAACTTGGCGTGGGCTAAGGCGTCGTTGACGAAATCGATGCTGGGCTTGTCCATTCCGAAATTCTCGGCGGCTTTCTCGCCCATCACCAGCGCCACGGCGTCGTAGACCACCGACGGACCGCCATCGATCTTCTGGTCGGCCGCCATTATCTTGCCGTCGGACAGCTTGGCACCCGCGACATGGGGGGCGATGATCTCGACCATCGCTCCGGCAGCCGTGGCAGCGTCCTTGAGCGCCTTGACCACGCCCGCATCGCCGCCCTCGGCGATATAGATGCCCAGCTTGCGGCCCTTGAAATTGTCGGGCCCGTTCTTGAGGATCGACAACGCCGGGCTTTCGGGCAGATCATCGACCGGCTTGCGTGCGGGGGTCGGCTTGGGCGGCAGTTCGGTCAGACCGATGCCGTCGGCGACCGTCTGGGCGAGGCCGTCGTCGATATGCCGCAGATGGCCGACCATCCGCTGGCGGATATCCATTCGCTCGACCTTGGACAGTTCGAACACCAGCGCATTGCCCATGTGGGTCTGCTCGATCTCGGTCTGCGAGATGTAGAACTGGCGCGCCTGGCTGTAGTGGTCAGCAAAGGTCTCGCTGCGCACGCGCACCTTGGGTCCCGCGACCGGGGCGGCGTAGCTGGTGAAGCCATGCTCGGGGCTGGCGCGGGGGCCGCGCGGCTCGCGGTTGTTGTCCATATCGCCCGACCAGCTGTTGGGCTCGTAATTCGCCCGGCCCTTGGGATTGGTCATCGCCATGTGGCCGTCCTGCTGGAAATTGTGGACCGGGCACTTAGGCGCGTTGATCGGGATATGCGTGAAATTCGGCCCGCCCAGCCGCTTGAGCTGGGTGTCGAGATAGGAGAAATTGCGCCCCTGCAGCAGCGGGTCCTCGCTGAAATCGAGGCCGGGGACGATGTTCTGGGTGCAGAAGGCGACCTGTTCGGTCTCGGCGAAGAAATTGTCGACATTGGCGTCTAGCGTGAGCGTGCCGATGATCTCGACCGGGACCTGTTCCTCGGGGATGATCTTGGTCGCATCGAGCACGTCGAATTCGAAGCGTTCGGCGAATTCCTCGTCGAACACCTGGATGCCCAGGTCCCATTGCGGGAAGTCGCCCGCCTCGATCGAATCCCACATGTCGCGGCGATGGAAATCGGGATCCATCCCGTTGATCTTGAGCGCCTCGTTCCAGATCACCGATTGCAGACCCTGCTTGGGCTTCCAGTGGAACTTGACGAATTTCGCCTCGCCCCTGGCGTTGATCATGCGGAAGGTGTGGACCCCGAAGCCTTCCATGAAGCGGAAGCTGCGCGGGATGGTGCGGTCGGACATGATCCACATGACCATGTTCATCGATTCCGGGCTGAGCGAGATGAAGTCCCAGAAATTGTCATGCGCGGTCTGCGCCTGCGGAAAGCCGCGGTCGGGCGCGGGCTTGGCGGCATGGATCAGATCGGGAAACTTGATCGCGTCCTGGATGAAGAACACCGGGATGTTGTTGCCGACGAGATCCCAATTCCCCTGCTTGGTGTAGAATTTGGTCGCGAAGCCGCGGACGTCGCGGGCCAGGTCGGGCGAGCCCTTGTTGCCCGCCACGGTGGAGAAGCGGGTGAAGGTCGGGGTCTTCTCGCCGACCTCGTTGAAGATCGCGGCGTGCGAATATTCGGGGATCGCCTTCTTCAGTTCGAAATGGCCGTGAATGCCGTATCCGCGCGCATGGACCACACGCTCGGGAATGCGCTCGTGATCGAAGTGGAAGATCTTCTCGCGGGCGATGTGATCCTCGAGCAATTGCGGACCGCGCTGACCGGCGCTCAGCCAGTTCTGGTTGTCGGCGACCGGTGCGCCCTGCGCGGTGGTCAGGACATCGTCCTCGCCGCGGGGTTTCTGATGGGGCGCGCCACCCTTGGATAGCTCGAGTTCGTCCGACATAGGCATGCTCCGATTTGGCTGAATTATGTCTAGCCAACGACGAAGGAGCGGATCGGTTGCCCGAGTGAACAATAATTAACGAAACAAACTATTGTTAATAATGCAATTGTTGACCTGTTGAGGGCAGGGCTTCGGTGGGTCTGCACTTGTTCGCAGGCGGCCTGTTCTGCCCGGCGTCCGCTTGCATTTTATGCAACCCAGCCCGCGGCATTTCCGCTACGGGGAAAAATGGCGTAGGCTTATACTATCGTCATGTTCGACCAATTCGACGCCCTGCTCCTGGCACGCATCCAGTTCGCCTTTACGGTGAGCTTCCATTTCATATTCCCGTCCTTCTCGATCGGGTTGGCGAGCTATCTGGCGGTGCTCGAGGGCCTGTGGCTCAAGACCGGCAAGCCGATCTATCTCGACCTGTTCAAGTTCTGGCTCAAGATCTTCGCGATCACCTTCGCGATGGGCGTCGTCTCGGGCATCGTGATGAGCTACCAGTTCGGGACCAATTGGTCGGTCTTCTCCGACCGCGCGGGACCCGTCATCGGCCCGCTGATGGCCTATGAGGTGCTGACCGCCTTCTTCCTCGAGGCGGGGTTCCTGGGCGTGATGCTGTTCGGGATGAACAAGGTCGGCAAGAAGCTGCATTTCGCCGCTACGCTGATGGTGGCGGTGGGCACTTTCATCTCCGCCTTCTGGATCCTCTCGGTGAACAGCTGGATGCAGACTCCGGTCGGCTTCGAGATGGGCGCCAACGGCCAGTTCCTCCCCGGCGACAGTTGGTGGGCGATCGTCTTCAACCCCAGCTTTCCCTACCGGCTCGCGCACACGCTGCTCGCGACCTATCTCACCACCGCCTTCGTGGTCGGCGGCGTGGGCGCATGGCACCTGCTGCGCGACAGAACCAATCTCCACGCGCGCAAGATGTTCTCGATGGCGCTGTGGATGGCGGCAATCGTCGCCCCGGTGCAGATCTTCGCCGGCGATCTGCACGGGCTCAACACGCTCGAGCACCAGCCGCAGAAGGTCATGGCGATGGAGGGGCATTACGACAGCCACCCCGATGGCGCGCCGCTGATCCTGTTGGGCATTCCCGACAGCGAGGAGAAGCGGGTCAAATATTCGATCGAGATACCCAAGCTCTCCTCGTTGATCCTCAAGCACGATCTCAACGCCCCGCTGGCCGGACTCGACACCATCCCTGACGACGAGGAACCGCCGGTGGAGATCGTGTTCTGGTCGTTCCGGATCATGGTCGCGATCGGCTTCGCCATGCTCGGTCTGGGAATATGGAGCCTGTTCGCGCGCTTCCGTAAGAAACTGTACGATTGGAAGTCGCTGCACCGCGCCGCGCTGGTGATGGCACCAAGCGGCTTCGTTGCGGTGATCGCCGGTTGGATCACCACCGAGGTCGGGCGCCAGCCCTATGTGATCTACAATCTGATGCGCACCGCCGATGCCGCCAGCCCGCTCGACGCCCCCGCGGTCGGCGCTTCGCTGGTGGCTTTCGTGCTGGTCTATTTCGCGGTCTTCGGCGCGGGCACCTGGTACATCCTGCGGCTGATGAGCCATTCCCCGCATACCGGCGAAACCGGTGTCAAGCGCGGCGACAGCGGGCCGATCCGCACCGCGGGCATCACTCCCGGCCCGGCGCAGAACCCCGGCCATGCCGACACGCTGCCGCGCAACCGCGAGGAGGCCGAGTGATGGCTGTGAATGTCGACCTGACCACCGTCTGGGCCTTTATTATCGCCTTCGCAGTCTTCGCCTATGTGGTGATGGACGGCTTCGACCTCGGGATCGGCATCCTGTTCCCCACTTTCGAGGTCGGCCTCGAGCGCGACCGCGCGATGAACTCGATCGCGCCGGTGTGGGATGGCAACGAAACCTGGCTGGTGCTGGGCGGCGGCGGCTTGTTCGCCGCCTTTCCGCTGGCCTATGCGGTGATCCTTCCGGCCACCTATCCGCTGATTATCGCCATGCTGCTGGGCCTGGTGTTTCGCGGAGTGGCGTTCGAAGCCCGTTGGCGCGATCCGGGCCACCGTCGGTATTGGGACGCCGCCTTCACCGGCGGCAGCATTGTCGCCGCGATGGCGCAGGGGATGACTTTGGGCGCATTGCTCCAGGGCATCGAGGTCGTCGATCGCGGCTATGCCGGCAGCTGGCTCGACTGGCTGACCCCCTACACGCTGCTCACCGGGGTCGGCACGGTGGCGGGCTATGCTTTGCTGGGCGCGGCCTGGCTGGTGTGGAAGCTCGACGGGCCTAGCCAGGAGCACAGCCGCAAGCTGGCCAAGCGCGCCGCATGGGCTACGTTCATCCTGATGGGCGCGGTTTCGCTCTACAATCTGCTGCTCAATCCCGAATACGCCGCGCGCTGGCTGAGCGCGCCCGAAATCTATTACGCCGCGCCGATCCCGATCCTGACCGGCATCATCGCGCTCGCTCTTCTGCGTGCGCTGAGCGTCGAGCGGCACAGCAAGCCGTTCTGGCTGTCGCTGGCGCTGTTCCTGCTCGGCATGGCGGGGCTGGGGGTGACCATGTGGCCCAATGTCGTGCCGCCCGACATCACAATCTGGGACGCCGCCGCACCCGAGCGCAGCCAGATCTTCATGCTAATCGGGGTGGCGATCACCATGCCGCTGATCATCGGCTACACCGCCTGGGCCTATTGGGTGTTCCGCGGCAAGGTCGGCCACGAGGGCTACCACTGATGGCGGCTCCGGAAGAACGGCCGGAAGAAAGCTCTCTGTGGCGCAGGCTGGGCTGGATGGCGGCGATCTGGCTGGCGAGCGTCAGCGTGCTGGGCGCGGTGGCCTGGGTGATCCGGTTCTGGCTCAACGGCTGAATTCCCGACGCGGGAGGGCCTTTGCAACTTGGCTGCCCTGTGCAATCGCGCTGCGATGATCCCCGCACCCCCCTGCAATCCACCAAGCGCGATCCGTTCATGAGCGCGGTACGGCTCACGATCTTCGCGCGCTGGCCCGAAGCGGGGCGGGCGAAGACGCGGTTGATCCCCGCCTTGGGGGCCGAGGGCGCCGCCGCGCTCTACCGCCGCCTGCTCGAGCACACGCTGCGCGAGGCGCGCGTCAGCGGGTTGCCGATAGAGCTGCGGGTGACCGGGGGCGAGCCCGCGCGTTTTCACGACTGGCTCGGCGGCGATCTGGCGGTGGTGGACCAGGGCGAGGGCGATCTCGGCGCGCGGATGGCGCGGGTGCCCGCGCCAGCCCTCCTGATCGGCAGCGACTGCCCCGACTGCGACGCCGCCATGCTGCGCCGCGCCGCCACCGCGCTGGAGCGTTCGCCCGCGGTTGTCGGCCCCGCCAGCGACGGCGGCTATTATCTGCTCGGCATCAAGCGCCCCATGCCCTTCCTGTTCCACGAGATGGAATGGAGCACCGAGCAGGTGCTGCCCGAAACGCTTCGCCGCCTCGCGCTGCAGCGGATCGCGCCCGCCATGCTGCCCGAGCTCGGCGATATCGACACGCCCGCCGATCTCGCGCGCCATCCGCGGTTCGCGCCATGAGCGTGACGCTGCTGGTGGTCGCGCTGGACGAGGAGCAGGCGCTGCCCGCGCTGGTCGAGCGGCTGGCCGCGCTCGATCCGAAGCCGGCGGAAATTCTGCTGGTCGATGGCGGCAGCATGGACGCCACGGTCGCCATCGCGCGCGACGCCGGCTGGCGGGTGCTAGCGGCGGAGCGAGGCCGCGCACTGCAGATCAATCGCGGGGTCGCGGCCGCGCGCGGCGATCTGGTCTGCGTCCTCCACGCCGACACGCTGCCGCCCGCCGATATGGTCGCGGTGATCGAGGAGGCGCTCGCCGACCCGCAGGTCGCGCTGGCGAGCTTCACCCCGGTGATCCGCGGGCCGCAGGGCACCCGCTGGGTCACCACCGCGCACAATTGGGCCAAGACCTGGTACGCGCCGCTGCTCACCCGCCCGCACTTGTTCTTCCAGGGGGTGCGGCTGCTGTTCGGCGACCACGCGATGTTTTTCCGCCGCGCCGAATTCCTCGCGCTGGGCGGCTGCAACCCCGGCGACGCGGTGATGGAAGAGGCCGATCTCTGCGTCAAATTCGCGCGGCTCGGGCGGATCCGGATGGTCCCCCGCATCGTCGAAACCTCCGACCGCCGCATCGCCGCCTGGGGGCCGCTCAAGGCCAACTGGATCTATTTCAAGGTCGGCATGCTCTGGGCCTTCGGCCTGCGCAGCCGCATGGCCAAGCATTACCCGGACGTGCGTTGAAGCGGATTTCGCGCGCTCTCGAAGAGGGCGACAGCCGCTGCGATCAAACCTCCTCGGACCAGTCGACGGATTTCAGCTGCTCCGCCAATGCGTTGACTTGGCCGGTAAAGAGTCGATCCATCTGCCTGTAGTGCGCTCGCAGCCATTCGATCATCTCGGGCCAGTTTTCCTTGCTGTAACCCTGAACCGCCTTCTTGCACTGAACGATGCTGACCTTTTTCTCGGGCAGGCGGCGCCATTCAAGGCCGGTGCCGGGCTGGGGATCGCGCTCCCATTCGGCGCGCAGCTTGTCGAAAAGCCATTTGTTTTCCCGCTGGTCGGGACGACCGAGGTTCAGTTCGACGCGAATTTCCTGCCGCAGAAAGATCAGCACCAGACTGCATCCTGAAACGCCAATGCTGGAAGTCAGCCAGTGGTCGCGGGAGGGGGAAATGTTTTGCCAGCGGTCCAGCCCCGCTAGGCGAAAGGTCTCGAGCAGTTCTTCCCAGAACGAATAACGCATCTGGTGGCTCCACCTTTGCGCGCCCTTCGCCGTCTTCTCCTCGGTGTCCTTTTCCGCCATCCGGATCATGTAATCGGCTGCCTCCGGCGTCGGGATGACCTGCTGGAGATCGATGAAGAGCTCGTCCTGAAAGCAGTAAGGCAGCACCTTCACGCAGCGCGCGTCAATCTGATGCTCGCGCAGCCACAGGACGGTGGAGGTCACTTCCCGGCGGAAATTGGCGGCGATGAAAACGACCCGTTGATCGTTGCCCTCGTTCAGCACCACCTCGTCGAGAGCGTCCTCCTGCAGGAAGTCGCAGATCGTCGAGGCAGCGTCGCCGCCGATGCCCCGGTCGAGATAGAGCTGGAAGATGGTGATGATCTCGGCCTTCTTGAGGCTCGAGCAGTAGGCGGCATATTTGAGCGCCTGCCAGACGACATCGCGGCCGGAATCGTCGAGCTTGTTTTCGATGACGACCAACTGGCCGCTCCGGTCCAGCGCCAGAAGGTCCAATCGCTCGCGCGTTCCGTCGAAACCGTCGAACTCCTTCTGGATTATCAGTAATTCCTCACCGATCGCCTGGCCCAGCGCGTCGGGAGTGGTGGCGAGCCATTCCTGCAGATGCTCCCTTTCGCGCAGCCCGACTTCGGAAAACGTGATTCTGTCGAGCTGCTTGAGCCTATTGGCCGATCGATCCACCTGAAACATATGCTTGCCCCGTCGCTACAGCTTCCCCGCGGGCACCCTGCAGGGTTACCGGTCGATTGCCAACCGAGCGGCGCAAGGTGCGAGCGCTTCGATTGCGCTTGGGCGGGCACGGGCCAACTACTCCGCCGGGAGGAAGCCCACGGCGATGCAGTGGTCGATCAGGTGCCGGATATAGGCTTCGCCCGTGGGCGGGCAGGCATGGCCGGTGAGCGCCTGGAAACCGGAATCGTCGAAGCGCGGGTCGCGCTGGAAATAGCTCGCGTAGAGCCCGGCGATGCGGCGGAACAACCGGCGTTCGAGCGGGGCGAGCGCGGCGGGGTCGAAGCTCTCGGGCGGCACCAGCGCGGGCTGGTGGAAGTGCGGGTAGGAGCCGATCGCGGCAGCGAAGCGCTCGACCGGCAAGGGCTGGCCCGAGACGAGGTGATAGGTGCCTCCCGCCGCCTGCTCCATCCGCTCGGCGATCGCGACCACCCCTTGCGCGACATGGTCGATCGGCACGAAATCGAGCGTCGCGCCCTGGGTCGCGGGCATGGCGCGCACGCGGCCCTCGGCGATCAGCTTGAAGGCCGCGTAGGTGGTGTCGAACTGGCGGATCGCACCGCTGGCGCTGTCGCCCAGCACGATCGAGGGCCGCGCCACCGCCCAGCGCAATCCGCTCGCGCGCACCAGCCGCTCGCCCGCCGCCTTGCTCGCCTCGTAGCCATTGGCGAAACCGCCCTCGGGCAGCGCATCGTCCTCGCCCACCACGCCGTCGCGGGTGCCGCAGACATAGGCGGTGCCGATATGGAGATAGGCCATGCTGCCGGCCTCGGCCAATGCCAGCGCATGGCGGGTGCCCTCGACATTGACGGCGCGGTAGTCGGCCTCCTCGAGATCGAAGCGCACCGTCGCGGCGCAATGGATCAGCAGCTCGTGCGCCGCCGCGACCTCCGCGAACTGGCCCTCGTCCCAGCCGAAACGCGGCAGCGCGACATCGCCCGACAGCGTCCCGGCAACCGGCACAGGCGAACCATCGTTGGCGCGGATTTCGCGATTGGTGTGGACCAGCGCGGTCACGCTGTGGCCGCGCGCCACCAGCAGCCGGCACAGCTCGCCGCCGAGCAGCCCGGCGGCGCCGGTGACGAGAATCTTCATCGCCGCGCGCTCAGCAGCAGGCGGCAGGGAGCTGGGGATCGCCGCCGGTCGCGCCGAAGGGCACCGCCACCCCGCAATCGGGGAAGACCCCGTAATGGGTCCCGAAATCGCCAATGAAGTCGAAATGCTCGGCAAAGCGGGTGTCGGCGAGCATCATCCAGCTGTTGCCGCAGATCGGAAAGATGCGCCCCGCCTCGATATGGTGATGGCCGTCGAGTTCGAACACGCGCTCCTGGCCCGGGACGGTGCCACGGTAGCGGACCGCCTGGCCGTAATCCTCGCACTGGCTCTCCAGCCCCTCGAGCTTGAACAGCCGGTAGGTCGCCGAATGGAAGGCGATCCCGGCCAGCTTGTCCTGCAGCGCGGGATCCTTGATCCCCAGCGGGCGGCTGGTGACCAGGCGCGGATCGCGGAACCCCGCCACCTTGGCCAGCGCGACGAAATCGCCCCAGTAGAGCGCACCTGCCAGGCATTCGCCGTGCAGCACCGGGTCGTCGCGCAGAGCCGCGGGCACGCGGCGCTCGGCATAGACATCCGAGAAATAGAGCTCGCCGCCGGGCTTGAGCAGGCGCCAGGCGGCGTCGAACACCGCGCGCTTGTCGGCGACCAGATTGATCACGCAATTGGAGACGATCACATCGAAATGCCCCTCGGGCAGGTCGCGCTCGAGCAGCTTCTCGATATCGCCCTCCAGGAAGCGGGTGTTGGGTTTGGCATAGCCGAAACGCTCGCGGTGCCAGTCCTCGTGGCGGCGCGCGACCGCGAGCTGTTCGGGCGTGGCGTCGATCCCGGTGACCGAGCCTTCCTCGCCGACCATCTGCGCGAGCACATAGGCGTCCTGCCCGCTGCCCGAGCCCAGATCGAGCACATGGCAGCCCGCAATCGCCTGCGGTGCGACCAGACCGCAGCCGTAATAGCGCGCTCGGACGTCGTCGTGGACGTTGCGCAGCGCGGCGAGCACCGCGGGCGGCGGCGCCTCGGCGGTGCAGCAGGCGTCGGTCCTCAGATCGGCGGAGCTGGCGAGCACCTTGCCGTAGTAATCCTGCGAGTTCTGGAGATTCATCGGGCGTGCGGGTCCTGCCATCGTGAAGGGGGGCTTCGGGCTCGCTTTGTCAGCATAATCGGCTAGGGGGCAAGCCATGAACTTCACCCATGATGTTATCGTGATCGGCGGCGGCGCCGCGGGGCTTACTGCGGCGGGCGGCTGCGCCCTGTTCGGGCTCGATGTCGCGCTGATCGAGGCGCGCGAAATGGGCGGCGAATGCCTCAACGACGGCTGCGTGCCGTCCAAGGCGCTGATCGCCGCCGCGCGCCGCGCGCAGGAAGCGCGCACGCCCCTGCGCCACGGGGTCCTGCTGGCCAAGCCGCGGGTCGACTGGCGCGGGGTCCATGCGCATATCCATGACGCGATCGCGAAGATCGCCCCGCATGATTCGCAAAGCCGCTTCGAGGAGATGGGCTGTGAGGTCTTCCGCGACTGGGCGAAAGTGACGGGCAAGCACACGGTCAGGGTCGGAAAGCGCACGCTGTCGGCGCCGCGGATCGTGATCGCCACCGGCTCGCGCCCCGCGCTCCCGCCGATCGATGGTCTGGCCGCTGTGCCCTATCTCACCAACGAGACGCTGTTCGATCTGACGCAGCAGCCCGAGCATCTGGTGGTGGTCGGCGGCGGCGCGATCGGGATGGAGATGGCGCAGGCCTTCCGCCGGCTGGGGAGCGCGGTCACGCTGGTCGAGCCCGGGCAGCTGCTCGCGCGCGACGATGCCGACCATGTCGCGATCGTCCGCAAGGCGATGGAGGCCGAGGGTGTGCGCTTCGTCGCGGGCAAGGCGAGCAAGGTCGAGCCGCAGGGCGAGGGCATCCGGCTGCATGTGTCAGGCGGCGAGGCGATCGAGGGGTCGCATCTGCTGATCGCGACCGGGCGCGAGGCGAATGCGAAGGGCTTCGGGCTGGAGGAGATCGGGGTCGAGATCGGCCCCAAAGGGATCGTGGTCGACGAGCGGCGGCGCACCTCGCTCAAGCATATCTACGCCATCGGCGATTGCCGCGACGGGCCGCGGCTGACGCATGTCTCGGGCTACGAAGGCTCGAACGTCGCGCTCGAGATCACGCTGGGCCTGCCCACCAAGGTGAACTGGTCGGCGCTGCCATGGTGCACCTATACCGACCCCGAAGTGGCGCAGGTCGGGCTGACCGAGAAGGCGGCGCGCGCGAAGCATGGCGACGCGGTGAGCGTGGTGGTCGAGCGCTTCGACGACAATGAGCGCGCGATCGCCGATGGCGACACCGCCGGCCAGCTCAAGCTGGTGCTCAAGGGCAAGAAGGTGCTGGGCGCGAGCATCGTCGGCAAGCATGCGGGCGAAATGCTGCTGCCTTTCAGCCAGTCGATCACCGGTAAGAGCAGCACTTTTGCATTGGGTTCGGCGGTTATCGCCTATCCGACGCGCAGCGAGATTTCCAAGGCCGCGAGCTTCGCCGCCTGGGAGCCGACCGTGTTCGGCGAATGGCCCAAAAAATGGGCGACTACTCTGGCGAAGCTGCGGCGGCGGATGGCGTGAGCCGGGTCGCGACCCGCAACGCGCCCAGCGGCCCTTCGCCCTTCCGGGTCGAGGCCCCCGCGCTGCCGGTTGCGAAATTCGCCGATCCGAACTGGACCGCTCAGGGCGAACCCCGCGCCAGCGTGCCGCTGACCCGCCTGGAGACACTGTGGCTCAACACCGGCACGCTGTGCAATCTCGCCTGCGCGAGCTGCTATATCGAGAGCAGCCCGACAAACGATGCGCTGGTCTATCTGACCCGCGCGGCGGCGCTGCCCTTCCTCGACGAGGCGGAAGCGCTGGGTACGCGCGAGATCGGCTTTACCGGGGGCGAGCCCTTCATGAACCCCGACTTCCTGCCGCTGCTCAAGGAGACACTGGCGCGCGGGTTCGAGGCCCTGGTGCTCTCCAACGCGATGAAGCCGATGCGGCGGCACGAGGCGGCGCTGCTCGCCCTGCGCGCGCGATACGGCGCCAAGCTGGTGCTGCGGATCAGCCTCGACCACCATACCCAGGCGGTCCACGAGGGCGAACGCGGTCTGCGCAGCTGGGGGCCGGCGATGCAGGGGCTGCGCTGGCTCTCGGACAATGGTTTTGCGCTCGCCGTCGCGGGGCGGCTGGTGCCGGGCGAGGACGAGCAGGAGGCGCGCGCGCATTACGGCGCACTGTTCGCGCGCGAAGGCATCGCGGTCGATGCGCTGGACCCCGCGCGGCTGGTGCTGTTTCCCGAGATGGATGCAAGCGCGGATATCGCCGAGATCACCACCGGGTGCTGGTCGATCCTCGGCAAATCGCCCGCCGACGTCATGTGCGCGACCAGCCGGATGGTGGTCCACCGCAAGGGCGAGGCTACCCCTCGCGTCGCGGCCTGCACGCTGATCCCCTACCACTCCGATTTCGATCTCGGCGACAGTCTCGCCGAGGCGGGCGGCGAGGTCGCGCTCAACCACCCGCATTGCGCACGCTTCTGCGTGCTCGGCGGGGCGAGTTGCTCGGCCTGATCGCGCACACGCGCGGATAGCTTTGACGCCTCATGGATTAAGCTGTCAGGCGAACATAAGAGGGGGCGAGACCATGTTTTTCGACGACATCATACTGGATATAGCGAGCCGAGCGCTGGTGCTGTCCACCATCGGCGTGGCCTGGGTGGTGGTGCTGATCCGCATCGTCGGGCTGCGCACGCTGTCGAAGATGACCAATTTCGACTTCGTGATCACCCTGGCGACCGGGTCCCTGCTCGCCGGGCTGGTCCAGTCGACGGCCTGGACCGGCTTCTTCCAGGCGCTGCTGGCGATGGCGGCGCTGATCTTCCTGCAGTTCCTGCTGGCGAGGCTGCGGCGCAGTTCCGATCGCATCGAGGCTGCCATCCAGAACGGACCGATGTTTCTGATGTACGATGGCGAATTCATCGAAGAGGCGCTCGAGGTTTCGCGCGTGGCCAAGAGCGACGTTCTGGCCAAGCTGCGCGAATCCAACGCGCTCGAGATGGGCAAGGTCCGCGCGGTGGTGCTGGAGACGACCGGCGACGTCTCGGTGCTCCACGGCGACCGGCTCGACGAGCGCGTGGTCGAGGGCATCGAGCGGCCCTAGGCGCCGTCAGCCTTCGCTGCGGTCGAGCCGCTTCGCCAGCGCCACAGCACCCACGATCAGGAACGGCACCAGCACCATGCTGAGCACGACCTTGGCGATCGCCTGACCGATGATCAGCGGCACGATGTCGCGTTCGCCGCCGAATGCGAGCGTGATGAAGATCACCGAATCAAGCGCCTGGCTCAGCGCCGAGGCGATCGCACCCCGGATCATGAGGCTGACTCCGCCGCCGGAACCGCCGGTGCCGCGCAGGCGCGAAAACAGCCAGATGTTGAGCAGCAGCGAGACGGCGTAGGCGACGGGGCCCGCCGCCATGATCCGCGGGGTGGTCGCGTGGATCAGCTGGAACGCGGCCAGCCCTTCGGGCCACATCGCGGGATCGGCGGGCAGTTGCAGCACCAGCAGGATCAGCATGATCGAGACCGCCAGCGGCAGGAAACCCCACATAACCAGCCGGTTCGCGACTTTCGGCCCGTGCAGCTGCGCCGTCGCACTCGACAGGACCACAAGCACCAGGAAGGCGAAGATCCCCGCCTCGACGGCCAGCTCGGTCGGCCAGAGGCGCACCTGCTTGGCTGCGAGGAAGCCCGCCAGCACGGTCATTCCGCCATAGAGCAGAGCGAATACGAACAGCGATCGGGGGATCGACCCTGCTCCGGCGATGCGGGTCGTATCGGCAGCTTGGGTCATCTGGTCGGGTCCCGTTCGCGGAATGGGTGGAAGATCGGTCGGTTAAAGCAGGCTCGAAATTGACTAATGGGGCCATGCACGCAAGACAGCGCGCGATTTCATCCGCAATTGCCCTTACCGGAAGGCTCCGCATGCCGCCCATCGTTGCCAGTCTTATCGGTATCGTGGTTATCCTCGCGATCGCCTTCCTGCTGTCGGTGGGCAAGCGCCGCATCCGGCTGCGGGTGGTCGCCGCAGCCTTCGCGCTGCAGGCGCTGATGGCCTTTCTGGTGCTCGCCACCAGCGGCGGGCGCGCGGTGATCCAGGCCATGTCCAACGGGGTGGCGGCGCTGCTCTCCTATGCCGATCAGGGCACGCAATTCCTGTTCGGGCCCAACGAGACCAACCCGCTCGCCAACACCTTCGCGCTGGGCGCGCTGCCGGTGATCATCTTCTTCGCCGCGCTGGTCTCGATCCTCTACCATCTCGGCGTGATGCAGCGGGTGGTGCGCTGGGTCGGCGGCGCGATCGGCTGGGTGACGGGCATTTCCAAGGTCGAATCGCTCGGCGCCGCCGCCAATATCTTCGTCGGCCAGTCGGAAAGCCCGCTGGTGGTGCGCCCCTATCTCGCCGCGCTGTCGCCCTCGCGGCTGTTCACGCTGATGACCGTCGGCATGGCGGGCGTCGCGGGGACGATCCTCGCGGCCTACGCCGGGCTGCTGGGCAACGAATACCTCCCCTTCCTGCTGGCCGGCGCCTTCATGTCGGCACCTGGCGGGATCCTGATGGCCAAGATCATCATGCCCGACGAGGACGAGCCTTCGCCCGAGGCGGAGGGGCGGCTCGACCTCCCCGAAAACCGCATCAGCGCCGACGGCCCCGCCGCGCTGGTCGAAGGCGGCAAGGCGCATGAGGTCGAAATCGCCGAGACCTTCGAGGAAGGCCACAAGCCCGCCAACATCATCGAGGCGGCGGCGCAGGGCGCGCAGACCGGGGTCAAGCTGGCGGTCGCGGTCGGCGCGATGGTGCTGGCCTTCGTCGCGCTGGTGGCACTCGCCAACGGCCTGCTCGGCTGGGCCGGCGGACTGTTCGGCTATCCCGCGCTCTCGTTCCAGATGGTGCTGGGCGCGCTGTTCGCTCCGGTGATGTTCCTGATCGGCATCCCGTGGGAGGATGCCGGGATCGCCGGCGGATTGTTCGGCACCAAGATCGTGCTCAACGAATTCGTCGCCTTCATCGAACTGGGTGCGCTCGATGTCGGCACCATCTCCGACCGCAGCCGCGCCATCGTCATCTTCGCCTTGTGCGGTTTCGCCAATTTCAGCTCGATCGCGATCCAGATGGCGGTCACCGGGGGGCTTGCGCCCAACCAGCGGCCCGTTATTGCGCGGCTCGGCCTGCGTGCGCTGGCCGCCGGTTCGCTCGCCAATCTGATGAGCGCGGCGCTGGCGGGGCTGTTCCTGCCGTATTGATAGGGTTTTAAGCCATGTCCGACATCGCCAGCGTTTCGATCGCCCGCCCGCTCGAGGAAGTGGCCGAGGAGCTGGGGCAGAGCTTCGAGGAATACGGCTTCGCGGTGATCCGCGATCACGGCATCCCGCAGGCGCTGATCGACCGCGCCGAAGCAATGTCCAAGGCCTTCTTCGCGCTGCCCGAGGAGGCCAAGCGCGCCTATCATATCCCGGGCGGCGGCGGGGCGCGCGGCTACACCCCCTTCGGCACCGAGAAGGCCAAGGGCGCCGAGGTCCAGGATCTCAAGGAATTCTGGCATGTCGGGCGCGACCTGCCCGAGGGGCATGAACTGAGCGAGTTCATGGCGCCCAACATCTGGCCCGGCGAAGTTGATGGCTTCCGCGCAACCTTCACCGAACTCTACGCCGCCTTCGAGGAGGCCGGCGCGCGGGTGCTCGAGGCGATCGCGCTCCATCTCGGCCTGCCGCGCGGCTTTTTCGCGCCCACCGTCGAGGACGGCAATTCGGTGATGCGGCTGCTGCGCTACCCGCCGCTCGAGGGCGAGGGCGCCGAGGGCGCGATTCGCGCCGCGGCGCATGGCGACATCAACACCATCACCCTGCTGCTGGGCGCGGAAGAAGCCGGGCTCGAGCTGCTCACCGCGGGCGGCGAATGGCTGGCGATCGATCCCCCCGAGGGCGCGCTGGTGGTCAATATCGGCGACATGCTCGACCGGCTGACCAACGGGAAACTGCGCTCGACCACCCACCGCGTGGTCAATCCGACCGGCGAGGCCGCCTACCGCGCGCGCTATTCGATGCCCTTCTTTCTGCACTTCCGCCCGGATTACGTGATCGAGACGCTGCCCTCCTGCATCGATCCCGCCGCGCCTGGGGATCACCCCGAGCCGATCTCGAGCCATGATTTCCTGATGCAGCGGCTGCGCGAGATCAATCTCGCCTGACCCCGGGTTCGGGGCTGCCTCTGTGTGTCTTTGGCGCAACATCGCAGAAAGTTCCTGCGGTGTGCCCTCCAGGACACAGATACAAGCCATTGGAATAACAACTTAATTCATGGCTTTTCGCGCTTGCGGCATAAACCGTGGAGGCGTGTCTTTATCATGTCACATAAGAGTCGCTTGGGGGCGGCGAGCCCGCTAACGGCGGGACGCGCAATTCGTTCCCCCAGTTCACGAGTCGAAGGGATCCGCTCGATGAAGATTAAGTACCTCCTAGCAGCATCGGTTGTCAGCCTCACCGCAGCCACCGGCATGATCGCCGCACCGGCCGCCGCCCAGCAGATCGTTACCGGCGTCGAAGGTTCGGTGCTGGACGAAGCGGGCAACCCGCTTCCCGGCGCGACCGTCACCGTCACCGACACCCGCACCGGGCAGAGCCGCGAACTCACCGCGGGCAGCGACGGACAGTTCCGCGTCGACAGCCTCGTCACCGGCGGCCCCTACACCGTCACCGCGACCGCTCCCGGCTTCGAAGGCCAGACGGTCAACGAGGTCTATCTGACCCTGCAGGGCAACACCCAGTTCGTCTTCGAGCTGACCAACGCTGCCATCGGCAGCGAGAACACCATCGTCGTGACCGGTGCGCGCGCCAATGTCTCGCGGCTCGCGGTCGGCCCGGGTCAGTCGTTCGGCGAAGCCACGATCGAGGCCTTCCCCTCGATCTCGCGCGACATCCGCGACATCATCCGCATCGATCCGCGCGTCAGCCTCGACCGCTCGAACGAGGTAGACCGCGTCTCCTGCCTCGGCGGCAACGATCGCACCAACGCCTTCACCGTCGACGGTATTTCCCAGTCCGATCTGTTCGGCCTGAACGGCACTCCATTCGCCAGCCGCAACTCGCTCCCGCTTCCCTATGATGCGGTCCGCGAGACCTCGGTCGAATTCGCGCCCTTCGACGTGCAATACGGCCAGTTCACGGGCTGCGCCATCAACGTCGTGACCCAGTCGGGCCAGAACGACTTCCACGGCTCGGCCTTCTTCACCTACACCAGCGACAGCCTGCAGGGTGAAACAGCCGACGGCGTCGATTTCTCCGCTTCGCCCTACAAGGAAAAGCGTTGGGGAGCGACGCTGGGCGGTCCGATCATTCCCGATCGTCTGTTCTTCTTTGGTGCCTATGAAGAGACCGATCTCGGCGACAGCTTTCAGTTCGGCCCTGCCGGCGAGGGCTTCCCCAACGAAGTCAATTTCGTCACCACGGAGCAGTTCAACCAGTTCTCGCAGATCCTCGGCGACACTTACGGAATTGAATCGGGCGGCCTGCCGCGCAACCTGGCCGAGAGCAGCAAGCGCTACTTCGGCCGGATCGATGCCTATATCACCGATGATCATCGCCTCGAGGCGACCTATCAGCGGCTTGAGGAAGAAAACGTCGAATCGGACGATTTTTCGAACAATTCGAACATCTTCACGGGCCTTAATTCCTTCGAACAGGAAGGCACCGAGAGCGATTACTACTCGCTGCGTCTCTATTCGACCTGGTCCGACATGTTCAGCACCGAGCTGCGCGCCAGCCGTGCGATCGTGCAGGATGTCCAGGGTCCCGTCGGCGGCGGCGAGGCGCAGAGCGACAATCCGATCCCGCGCATCGTCGTCGGCGTCCAGAACGGCGGACTGTTCGGCTCGCTGGTCGCCGGTCCCGGTTTCTCGCGCGCCTCGAACGATCTCAAGACCACCGTCACGCAGGTCAAGGCGCTCGGCCGTATCAACGCGGACGCACACCAGATCACTATCGGTGCGGAATGGAACGAGCTCGACGTCTTCAACCTGTTCGCGCAGAATTCGACCGGTACGCTGACCTTCGCAAATCTGGACGATTTTGCGGCGGGCCTCATTTCCGGCGGCACGAACACCTTCCCGGGCGGCGAGCAGATCGCCAACGGCGAAGGAGCGGGTGCATACGGCAATTTCACCGCCACCGGCGACATCAACGACGCTGCGGCTAACTGGAAGCGCACCACCTGGGTGGGTTATGTCCAGGACGACTGGCAGCTCAGCAGCCAGTTGAGCGTGATCGGCGGCGTGCGGGTCGAATGGCTTTCGGGCGATGCTCCCGATGCAAACCCCGCTTTCTTCGATCGCTACGGCTTCACCAATTCGATCGGCTTCGGCAAGATCGATCCGGTGGTCCTGCCGCGTCTCGGCTTCACCTACGATCTCTACAACGACGGCTTCTTCTCCAATACCCAGGTGAAGGGCGGCATCGGCCGCTTCACCGGCGGCGATCCGGCGGTGTATTTCTCCAATGCCTTTTCGAACAACGGCTTCGCGGTTGGCTTCGGCCAGACCGGGGTCGCGAACTGCGTCCCCGAGGGTACGCAGGCTGACGTCGTCACCGGAGGTACCTTCACTGGTATTCCAAGCTGCGTGGTTGCCAACGCGGCGGCGCAGTCGGCCGGTGGACGTGCGGATACGCAGTCGACCAGCCCCGACTTCAAGCAGCCGACCGTATGGCGCGCCAATTTCGGTTTCTCGACCGATTTCGGCGTGGGCAACGGTTTCCTGAGCGACTGGAACCTCACTGCCGACTTCATCTACAGCCGGTTCGACAACCCGGTCGACTTCGTCGATCTCTCGCAGGTTCCCGACACGCGCCGTCCGGGCGGAGCATTCACGGTCGACGGTCGTCCGATCTATCGCGCCATCGATCCCAGCATCGCCGGTTGCACCGCCACCCTGCTCAACCAGGGCGGTCGTCCGCCAGTCTACACCAACGTCAACCCGGTCTGCTTCAACACCGGCCGCGATGACGAGATCCAGCTGGTCAATGGCGAGAGCTTCGAAAGCAAGATCGCCTCGGTGATCCTCAGCAAGCAGATCGGCAGCGGCGTCTTCACCGGCGAGCGCGGCAATATCCTCTTCAACTTCGGCTATGCCTATACCGATGCGGAGAACAACCGTTACAGCAACAGCTCGACCGCGACCTCGTCGTTCGACGTCGTCGCGGCGGCGGATCGCCAACTGGTCACTCCGGCGCGCAGCGAATTCTCGAGCAAGCACAACATCACCGCGGCGGTGAACTTCCGGGAGCAGTTCTTCGGGGATTACGACACCAGCTTCGGGCTCATCTTCATCGCCCGCTCGGGTCGTCCCTACTCGATCGTCTTCGACAACGGTCCCTCGAGCGTTCTCAACGACAGCGCCAGCGGCGATTTCAACTCGCTGCTCTATGTGCCCACGGGAATCAACGATCCGAACCTTGCCCCCACCAGCAATGCCGGTGCGGTCGCAGCGCTCGATGAGTATATTTCCAACACGCCGTGTCTGAACGACTTCCGCGGTCAGACGGTCGAGCGCAACAGCTGTGAGAACTCGTGGTTCTACGATCTCGATCTGCGGTTCAGCCAAGACATCCCCGGCCCGGCCAGCGCATTCGGGCTTCGAAATGATCGCCTCAAGCTGTTCGTCGACGTCGACAACTTCCTCAACCTGATCGACTCGGACGCCAACGTCCTGAAGACCTACGGTTATACGGAAGCCGTCGTTCGTGCCGACATCGATGCTCAGGGTCGCTACGTGTACACCAACTTCACCGGTCCGCGCGATCCGCTGGTCCAGAGCTCGTCGTCGCTGTGGCGGGTCCAGCTCGGCGTCAGCTACGAGTTCTAATCGAACCCGTACCTCTCGATCGGAACAAAGAAACGGCGGTCCCCACCCGGGGGCCGCCGTTTCCTTTTGGTGCCGATCGCGCGCCGTGGAACACGCCGCGCCGCACGGTCGTTTCCCTCCCATGAGCTCCGAACACAGCCGCTACAGCGCGACCCGGGGTCGTCCGAACGGCTGGGTGATCGCCGGCGTCGCGCTGATCCATGTGGCATTGTTCTACGGGCTGATCCGCGCGCTGGCCCCCGGCGCGGTGCAGAGGGTCGAAAACTCCGTGGTCGCGGCCTTCTCGGTCACTGTGACCACGCCCGAGGAAACACCCCCGCCGCCGCCGCCCGAGGCCGAACCCGAGCCCGACGAGGGTGCGCAGGGCGATCCGGGCCGCGATGCCGTGCCCGCGCCGGCCGCAGCGCCGATCCCCAAAATCCGCCTGCGCGAGGATACCCCGATGCCGCGCGCGACCTCCACTGGCACGGCACCCAGTTCGGGCGCGCAGCAGGCGGGCGAGGGCACGGGTGCGGCGGGCAGCGGCCAGGGCACGGGCAGCGGGCGAGGCGGGCAGGGCCGCGGCGGGATCGTGGCCAGCCGGCCGCCGGTCAAGATCGCCGGCGACATCAATGCGGCTCGGGACTTCCCGATCCCCGAGGGCGGGCGGCAGGCGCGCTTCGGCAATTCGGTGACGGTGGCGATGACCGTGGGCGTCGATGGCCGCGCGCGCGATTGCCGTATCGTGCGGCCCAGCCCCGACCCGGAAGCCGATGCGATCGTCTGCCGATTGGCGCTCGAGCGCTTCGTCTTCCGCCCGGCCACCGACGAACAGGGCAATCCGGTGCCCGCCACCTATGGCTGGCGGCAGGACTGGTTCGCGCGTTAAAGCGGGCTTTATCATCCGGTGCTAGGCACTGGCGCAGTTCGCAGGAAGGGCGCTAGAGGCGGGGCATGTCAGCAATTCATCCGGTCATCCTGTGCGGGGGCAGCGGCACGCGGCTTTGGCCGCGCAGCCGGGCAGCGCGGCCCAAGCCCTTTCTCGACCTGCTGGGCGGGCGGACGCTGTTCCAGCGCAGCCTCGACCGGGTGGGCGATCCGGCCCGCTTTGCGCCGCCGCTGATCGTGGCGGGGGCGGTGCATGTCGCCGCAATCGAGGAGCAGGCGGAGACGAGTGCCGGCGCGCGTCTGCTGGTCGAACCGGAACCGCGCAACACCGCGCCCGCCATCGCGCTTGCGGCGCATGCGCTGGCACCCGACGACATCATGCTGGTCTGCCCCAGCGATCACCACATCGCCGACGAAGCGGCGTTTCTGGCCGGGACCGAACGCGCCGGGCATCTCGCCCGCGAAGGCTGGCTGACCGCCTTCGGGATCGCTCCGACCGAGCCTGCGACCGGCTATGGCTACATCCGGATCGGTGAGCCGCTGGCGGGCGGTCACCGGGTCGACCACTTCGTCGAGAAGCCCGACCGCGCCACCGCCGAAGCCTTTCTGGCGAGCGGCGATCATGTCTGGAACGGCGGCATATTCTGCATGCAGGCCGGGCGCTATCTCGAGGAACTCGCGCGCCACCGCCCGGCGCTGGCGGCCGGTGTCGCCGCTGCAATGGCGCTAGCCGAACACCGGGGCTGGCAATGCCATCCGGCGCCCGCCCCCTTTGCCGCGATCGCCGGAGAATCGATCGATTACGCGGTGATGGAGAACACGAGCCGCGCCGCGGTGGTCTCCGCCGACATGGGCTGGTCCGACATCGGCAGCTGGGATGCGGTGCTGGCCGCGCGCGCGCGCGATGCTGCGGGCAATTCCGCCACCGGTCGCGCCGATCTGGTCGATTGCCGCAATGTGCTGGTCGAGAGCGACGGGCCGCGGGTCTCGGCGATCGGGCTCGAGGATGTGGTGATCGTGGTCGATGGCGACGAGGTGCTGGTGACCACGCGCGCCGGGGCGCAGGCGGTCGGTAGGCTGGCGGGAGCGAGCGGCAAATGAACCGCGATGCCGACAGGCCCGGACCGCGGCTTGCCACGCGCAGCGTCGCGAAGGTCTGGGGACGGACGCAGCTGCCCGCGCCCTTCGCCCGGGTCGAGAGCGAGCCGGTGGGTGAAATCTGGTTCGAGCCCGGCGCGCTGATGCCCGACATCCTGGTCAAATACCTCTTCACCAGCGCCAAGCTGTCGGTCCAGGTCCATCCGCGCGCAGGCGAGGCTGGCAAAGGGGTGCCGGGCAAGGACGAATGCTGGCTGGTGGTCGATGCCGAGCCTGGCGCACGTCTGGCCATCGGGTTCGACCGGCCGATCAACCGCGATGAAATGCGGGCAGCGGCGCTCGACGGGTCGATCGAAGAGCGGCTTATCTGGCACGAGGCTGCAGCGGGCGATTTCTTCTATCTGCCCGCAGGCACGGTCCATGCGATCGGCGCCGGGATATCGCTGGTCGAGGTGCAGCAGAACACCGACATCACCTATCGCCTGTTCGATTACGGTCGTCCGCGCGAACTGCATCTCGACCAGGCGCTCGCGGTGGCCTCGGGCGAGGTTTATCGCGGCGCGTTGCATCGCCGGATTGATCCGGAAACGGATGTCTGTCTCGTCGAGGGCCCCCATTTCCGTGTCGACCAGCTGATCGGCATGCCGGGTTCGGAATGGCGCGCGGGCTTTCGCGGCGCCTGTCAGGTTCTGCCGCTTGCGGGAGAGGTGGTGATCGCGGGGGCCGTCATCGCGCCCGGCGAAAGCGCGGTGGCAGTCTCGCCTTCCGCAGTGGATTTCACCGCCAGCCAACGTTGCCTGGTGGTCGGCGCGGTCTAGTCGCGGCGCTCGAACTCGGTCAGCATCGTCGCCAGTTCCTCGCGTCCATAGGGTTTGACCAGCAGCCCCGAAGCACCCATTTCATCGAGCTTTTCGGCCATCTCGCCATATCCGGTTGCAAGCCAGAAGGGCACGCCCATCTCCTTGAGCCGCTGCGCGACCTGCTCGCTCGACTCGGTGCCGAGATTGTAATCCAACAGCGCCAGATCGAAGCGGGTAGTGTCGATCGCATCCAGCGCCGCACCCACCGAGCTCTGAACGGTCACCGTCTCGACCCCGAGCTCGCGCAGGCTTTCCTCGGTGTCGAGCGCGATGATCATGCTGTCCTCGACCAGCAGCATCGAGCCGATCGCCGATGCGAGCGTGTCGCCGCCCTTGTCGCGCAGCCTGGCGCCCGCGCCCCGGGCCTGGGCGGGCTGGTCGTCGGGCTCGCGGCAGGTGACGAAGCGCCCGGGCACCCAGAACTCCGCCTCGACCCCGCTCAGCCGGTAGTCGAGCTGCGCGCGGCCGTTGAGCTCGAAGGGGATCGACTTCTCGATGATCGTGCTGCCGAAACCACGGCGTTCGGGCGGCTTGACCGGCGGGCCGCCGCGTTCGCGCCAGTGGAGCGTCATCCCGCTGTCGTCGCAATCTACCTCGATCTCGAGCGACCCGCTGCGGTCGCAGAGCGAGCCGTATTTGGCCGAATTGGTCATCATCTCGTGGATCACCAGCGCCAGCACCGTGTAGGCCTCGGGCGCGACCATCGCGTCGTCGCCGGCGATCCGCACGCGGTCCATCTTGCCGCTGACATAGGCTTCCGCCTCGGTCTCGATCAGCTCGCGCAGCGAGGCGGGTGACCAGTTCTGGCGGGTGATGTTGTCATGCGCCGCGGCGAGAGCATTGATCCGCCCCCCGACCAGACCGGCGAATTCGTCGATCGACACCGCGTCGTGGCGCGACTGGTTGATCAGCCCGCGGATCAGGTTGAGGATGTTGCGCACCCGGTGGTTCAATTCGGCGATCAGCAGCTCCTGCTGCTGCTGCGCCTTGGCGCGTTCGGCGGCGACCTCGTCGGTCAGCCGCAGGATCACCTCGATCAGCGTGACGCGCAGATTTTCGGCCAGCCGCAATTCGCCTTCGGTCCAGGCGGCGCTGCGGCCGCTGACGGTCTGCTTCCAGCTGGCAAAGCTGCGCCGCGGCGAGAGCCGGTCGCCCTCGGGACCGGGCTCGGCCGGTTTGTCGGGATTGCCTGCCCACTCGACCGTCTGCTGCAATTCCTTGCGCCACAGCACCACATAGTCGCGCGGACTGCGCGAGACCGGGATGATCAGCGCGCCCGCCGCGCGGTCGGCAAAGGCCTGTGCCTGGTCGAAGCGCTCCGACAATCGCTGGCTGGCGATCACCGTGCTCGGCGCGGCGGCGTTGAGCTGCGGCCTGAGCGCGTGGAACTCCTCCTCGGTAGGGGCCGAGCCGATCGCCTGATAGACGCCCTCGACATAGGCGCTGATGCCGTTGTGGGGCAGCGAGCGCTGGATGATCGGGCGCAGGGTGGGGAGCGCCTCGATCACCGACTGCCCGCCCACCACGGCGCGCATCAGCCGGTCGTGCAGCTCGCGCCCCAGAGCGACCAGCTCGGTCTGCCGGCGACCCAGCGTGCGCTCGACCGCGAGCGAGAACAGTTCGGAGAACAGCTCGGCACCGGTGCGCAGGGTGTAGGGCAGCACCCGCGGGGCGTAGTGATGGCAGGCGAACAGCCCCCACAATTGGCCGCCGACCACGATCGAGATCGACAGCGAGGCCTCGACGCCCATGTTGGTGAGATATTCGATATGTACCGGCGAGACCGAGCGCAGCGTGCTCAGCGATAGGTCGATCGGTTCGCCGTCCTCGGCCAGACCCGGCTCGATCGGAACCGGCGCGGCGCGGACGTCGCTGATGATGCGGAACCGGTTGCGGATGTAGAGTTCGCGCGCCTGCTGCGGGATATCGGTGCGCGGGTAATTGAGCCCGAGAAAGCTGTCGGTGCCCTCGGCGACCGATTCGGCGATGACTTCGCCGCTCTCGTCCGAGCGGAAGCGGTAGACCATCACCCGGTCGAATTCGAGCAGGCCGCGCAGTTGCTCGGCAGCGGTCTGGCACAGGGCGGCCAAATCCCCGGCCTTCTCGAGCTGGCGCAGGATCGGCTGGACCAGCCGCAGCTGGCGGTCGATGTGATCGCCCGAATGCGGCTCGATCTCGATGATGGTCAGCCCGCCGCTGGTGTGCAGCGCGCAGTCGTAGGACCGGCCATTGCCGGTCAGATCGATATCGAACAGCCGCTCGACATCGTCGGGCCCGACCAGCAGCGAGACCGCCTTGGAGAGCTGCGCGATGGCGTTCGCGCCGAACAGCGTTCCGACCGGGTCGCCGGGCTCGGGCAGCGCCTCGAGCGCCAGAAGCTCGGCGAAATTGGCCGAACGGTGCGCCACCATCCAGTCGCCCGTCAGCGCCAGCAGCGCGCCGAAATCCTGGATCATGCCGAGCTGGTGAATCGGCTCGCGATCGCAATTGGTCAGGTCGACGGGGCGGCGTGGTTCGTTCATGTATCGGCGTTCCGGGTCTGGTCGGGCAGGGCGGCGATGAAGGCCGCGAAGACGGCTTGCGCTCCGGCCACGGCGCGGCTCGCGAGCTCGTCGGAAGCGGGGCGTTCGATCCGCGGGCGCAGCCGGGTGAAGAATTCGGTCATGGCGGTGTCGGAGAGGAAATGCTCCGGCCCGGTCGCGCCGATCGTCCTGCGGTGGTGTAGCATGGCGCGGTTGCCAAGCGATGAACCCGCCAGCGCCCAGACCAGGCCGATCGGGTCGGCAGTTTCGGGCAGCGCGAAATCATCGGTCGCCGGCAGCGCAACCCCGAGTTCGGCAAGATCGTGCGCGATCAGCGGCGCCTGTGCGGGCGGCGCTTCGTCGGCGGGAAGGGTCTGGGCGATCCAGCGCTCGATCGGTTCGCGTGAGCGGTACTGGGTCTGGAGGAACAGCGCGTAGCCCTCGATCGAGCCCACCGGCCAGTCGCCCATCGCCGAATCGAGCCGGTCGTGCGCAGCGCGCGTCTCGCGCTTCAATACACGGCGAAGCGTGGAGTCGCCGGAGCGTTTCGTTTCGCGATTCGATAGCATGGCAGTGCTTCCCCAAGAACAGGGGAACCGGACGACGTCAATGCCGGGGGACCCGAGATCGCACGCCTGCGGCGTGCAACGGGTTAGAGCGCCTAGGGTCCCGATCGGTTCCGATAAATTTGGTGCTGCCCTCGCAGAACCGGCGCGCGGCTATTTCTTGGCGAGCAGTTTCTGGCCCTTGTCGCGAATCGCGCCCGCCACCATCGGTTCGACGAAGGACAGCGCAAGCGGCAGATTGACCTCGAACACCACCTGGTGGTCCTCGATGATGACCTGCCCGTCGATCCCCTGACCCATAGCGCGCACGGCCAGCGTCATATGGTCCTCGTCGGGCCAGGCGGTGGTGACGTCCGCGATCCCGCCGGGGACGAAGCTGGCGATCTCGGGGCTGCGTTCGCGCAGGCGGCGGCGCACTTCCTCGCGCGGGAGGTCGTGGGCGATGGGAACGCGCATCAATTGGCTCCGGTCGGTTTGGTCGTGAGGTCGGGTTTGTGCTCCAGTTCGGGGGCGGGCGCGGTGCCTTCGCCGAACTTGTAGTCGAGAAAGCGGTGCCTGATCGCTAGATCGTCGAGCGAGCCCTCGGCCAGCTGGCGAGTGATCGAATCGATCTCGCCGCTGATCTTGCCCAGGCTGTCGGTCAGCTGCTCGTCCGGGGTCCCGCCCATCCGGGTCTCGCGGCGCAATTGCGCGGGGATGCGGCGATAGCTGTCGATCATCTCGGGCAATTGCTCGCCGACCAGCGCGCGGATCTCGCGGGCCTTGGGGTGCTGCTGGTCGAGCCCGTCGAGCTGCAGCCCGAGCCCGTCGAGTTGGACGCCGATCTGGTCGACCAGCGTCACCGCGGGCGGCGGAAGCGCGGGGCGCTGAGCCTCGAGCCACAATTCGGTACGGCTGACCATCTGCTGCACATCGCCCTTGTTGATGTCCGCGCGCTGGGGCGTTCTCAGCTTAGGGAAATTGCCCAGCACCGCGACCGCGACCACGCTGGCGAGCAGCAGCGCCATCACCCCGGCAAAGCCGATCCCGTCGAGCACCATCCCGAGCACGCCTGCCGCCACCCAGATCGCGAACAGCGCGATCACGATATTGCGGATCTTGGCGATCCAGTGCTTCTGCTTGGCCGCCGCCGAGCCTTTGCCGATCGAGACCGCGCGCCGGTGGCGCCCGCCCGAGCGGTTGTCGTCGCGCAGGGCCCGGCCTTCCTCGATCAACCGGTCGCTGTTGTGGGTCAGATCGCCCAAACCGTCTCTCCCTCGCTCAATACCACCCTCAATCTTCGATGCTCAGCAGGCTCGATTCCGAAACCTGTCTCTGCGCCTGTGCCTGGCCCTCGGCGCGGGCGATATAGCCCTTCGACTTTTCCATCTCGTCGGACAGGACGTTGACCGTCTGCTTCATCGAATCGAGCGCGCGCAGCTTGAACTGGTCGACCTCGTCCATCGTGTCGTAGATGTTCTGGAAAGCGCGCTGGAGCGTCTCGAGCGGGATGGTGCTGGCCGCGGCCTGTTCGTGGATCTTGCCGGTCTGGTCGCGCAGCATGGCGCTGGTGGAATCGATGATCCCCGCGGTGGTCTGGTTGAGCGCAGTGATCTGGCCCAGCACCAGCCGCTGGTTGGTCATCGCCTCGGCCACGGTCACCGCGGTGCGCAGCGCGCCCACGGTGGTGGTGCTGGCGCGGTCCACGCCCTTGACCAGTTCGACGTTGTTCTTCTTGACCAGATCGAGCGCGAGATAGCCTTGCACGCTGACCGCCATCTGGGTGAGCAGGTCCTGCGTGCGCTGGCGGACATAGAACAGCGCAGTCTCGCGGATCGCCTTGGCTTTGGCCGGGTCGGTCGCGTCGAGCTCGGCGGCCTTTTCCTCCAGCCTGGTGTCGAGCGTCTTGGAGATGTGGATCATCTGCTCCAGATTGCCCATCGCCTCCCACAGCTTCTGGCGCTCGACGTCGATCGCCGCATTGTCCATCAGCAGCTCGTCCTTGCCGCTGGCGAGATTGGTGAGGATCGACTGGATGTGCGTCTGCGCGCTCTGATAGCTGCGGAAGTAGTTGTTGAGCTTGTTGCCGAAGGGGATGATCCCGAGGATCTTGCGCGTGCCGGTCAGCTTGCCGCGCTTGCCGGGATCGAGATCCTCGACCACGCGGCGCAATTCGGCGAGATCGGTGCCCACGCCCTCGTCCTTGTCCATCGCGCGGACCGGGCGATCGAGGAAGCGGTTGGACATTCCCGCCGCGGCCGCGATTTCCTTGCGGCCCATGTTGGTGAGCTGATCGACCTTCTTGCCGAATTCGGGCGAATTGGCATCGACCGAGACCAGATCGTCGACGAAGCCGTCGACCTTGGCCTGCAGCTTGCTCTTGTTCTCCTCGGAGACCGGCACGAGGCCCGCAGCCTTCTCCGCCGCAACACGCGGGACGGGATCGGGCGGGGTGAGGTCGAATGCGGGTTCGGGCGCGGTCGCCGTCGCTGCCTGCCCTGCTGCTTGCGGGGCGGCCTGTGGGGCGGGTTGGGATTTCAACTCGTCGGTCATCTGGTGTCCCTCGTTCCTGTTCGCGACAATATGGCATCGCGCAGTGTGTTATGCAAATAGAACGGCTTGCGCCCGGGTCGTTCCTGCCTCGCGCGAGTTTGCTTTCTCTTGCCCCACGCGCCGCTTAAGGCAAGGGCTGGCAGCCGGATGCGCAGGGGAGCACAGTGACAGGCGAAGCGACGACAGGTCAGGCGGCAGCGAAAGGCGCTGACGACAAGCCCGATCAGATGGGGTCGGGGACCAAATCCGACGGCAGCTCGCGCGCCGCTCACCGCTTCGACGAAAACGAGGATTTCGGCGTCTCGCTGGCCTATTCGCTCGAGGTGTTCCGGCGCTGGTGGCGTATCCAGGTGGTCGAGACCGTGGATCAAACCGCGGTGATCGCCGCGCGGCGCGAGGAAGCCTACACCTCGCCGCGCTTCCTGTTCATGCTCGCCATGTCGGCGGGCATCGCCATTCTGGGCATGCTGCTGTCCTCGCCGGCGGTGGTGATCGGCGCCATGCTCATCGCTCCGCTGATCGGCCCGATCATCGGCGCGGGCTTCGCTCTCGCCATCGGCGACTACGGCTGGCTGGCGGGTTCGGTCCGCGCATTGGTCGCGGGGACCGCGCTGGGGATCGGCCTGACCGCGCTGATCGTGTTCGTCTCGCCGCTGCAGACCATCACTCCCGAGATCGCCTCGCGGACCCAGCCCAATCTGTTCGATCTCGGGGTGGCGGTTTTTTCGGCGCTCGCTGGGTCCTATGCCATGATCCGCGGGCGCGAGGGCACCATCGTCGGCGTCGCCATCGCGACCGCGCTGATGCCGCCGCTCGCAGCGGTCGGTTTCGGACTGGCGACGGCGAACTGGACCGTCTTCTGGGGCGCCAGCCTGCTCTACGTCACCAATCTGATGACCATCGCGCTGGTGGCCACGCTGATGGCGCGGCTCTACGGCTTCAGCCACACGCTCTCGGAACGCCAGACCAATTGGCAGACGGTGATGATCGTGGTGATCTTCGTCGCGCTGGCCACTCCGCTGTTCTTCTCGCTGCGGCAGATCGTGTGGGAAACCAATGCAGCGCGGCAGATCCGCGCGACGCTGGTCGCAAGCTTCGAGTCCGATGTCCGTATCTCGCAGATCGATTTCGACCTCGATTCCGACCCCATCACGGTGGAGGCGACCGTGCTGACGCCCGAGACGAGCAGCGTCGCCGAACGCCAGAGCGAGGAATCGCTTTCGGTGCTGCTGGGCAAGCCGGTCCTGCTCGATCTGACGCAGTTCCTCGTGGGAACCGAGCTCGAGGCGGAAACCGCGGAAATCGCGGCTGCCCGGGCGCGCGAGAGACGCGACGATGTGGTGGCGGCGCGCGAACTGGGAAAAAGCCTTGCGCTGCTTGCCGGTGCGGATGACCGTTCGGTGGTCGTCGACCGGGAGAACCGGCGCGCCGTCGTCCGCGCCGGAAGGCTCGAAGCCGCCGGGCTGGCCACCTACCGCTCGATCGAGCAGCGGGTTGCGGAGGACTATCCGGAGTGGAGGGTGGAACTCATCCCGCCTCCGATCCCGCTCCCGACGATCCCCTTCGCCGAGGGCGAGCTCACTCCCGATGGCCTCGCGAACCTCGAGCTGGTCGCCTGGGCGGCGCAGCGGCTGGGATTGCCGCTGGCGCTCGATGGCGGCAGCCCGGAAACCCGCGAGATCGCCGCCGAGATCCTCGCCGAAGCGGGGGTCGAGCCGCAATTGGTGGTCGGCGGGCCGGTCATGCAGGCGCGCTGGGCCACCGACGCCGGGGAGTAACGGGCAAGCGCGCTCAGGCGGCGAGCTCGAGCGGCTGGATCTCGCCCGCGAGGTAGAGCTTCTTGGCCTTGGCGCGGCTGAGCTTGCCCGAGCTGGTGCGCGGCAGCGTGCGCGGCGGGACCAGTTCGACGACGCAGTTCATGCCGGTGACGCCGCGAACCTTGTCGGCGATCTGGTCGCGCAGCTTGATCCGCTCCTCGGGGTCGGAGATCCGGCAATGGACCAGCACCGCCGCGGTTTCCTCGCCATTGTCGGTCTCGACGGCGAAGGCGGCGATGTCGCCGTGGTTGAAGCCGGGCAATTGCTCCACCGCCCATTCGATGTCCTGCGGCCAGTGGTTCTTGCCGTTGATGATGATCATGTCCTTCGCCCGCCCGACGATGAACAGATAGCCATCGGCCATATAGCCCATGTCGCCGGTGTCGAGCCAGGCGCCCTTGCCATCATCGCTTGGGACGAGGCATTCCTGGGTCGCTTCGGGATTGCGGAAATAGGAATGCATCACGCTTTCGCCGCGGCACCAGACCTTGCCGATCTGGTGGTCGGTGCGCGGCAAATCGTCCTCGCCGCGGATCTCGACCTCCATCCCGGCGATCGGCTTGCCGCAATTGACGATGGCGCGGTAGCGCGCGGGTCGGCGGATATCGCGCGGGCGGCCCGAGAGCCGCTCTTCCTCGACCAGCTCGACGCGAATCCCTTCGCCCGGCGGCATCACCGTCACCGCCAGCGTGGATTCGGCGAGCCCATAGCTTGGGGTGAAGGCGGAGGCCTTGAACCCGGCCTTGGCGAAGGCGTTGACGAAGCTCTGCATCACATCGGGGCGGATCATGTCCGCGCCATTGCCCGCGATCCGCCAGCGCGACAGGTCGAAGCGCTCCTCGACCGGGCTCTGGCTCGAAATGCGCCGCGCGCAGATGTCGTAGCCGAAGGTGGGCGAATAGCTGAGCGTGGTACCCGGATTGCGACTGATCAGATCGAGCCAGGCGAGCGGGCGCCGCGCGAAATGCTCGGTCTTGAGATAATCGACCGACATCTGGTTGGAGATCAGCGACAGGAAGCAGCCGACCAGACCCATGTCGTGATACCAGGGTAGCCAGCTGACCACCCGGTCGCTGCCCTGGGCCTGCATCGAGGTCGCATGGCCGCGCAGATTGTGCAGCAGCGCGCGGTGCGTCACCGCCACGCCGGTGGGGAAGCGCGTCGAGCCGGAGGAATATTGCAGATAGCAGATGTCGTCGGGCTGCGCTTCGGGCAGGTCGCATTCGGGCGCCGGGCGGGCGGCGAATTCGTCCCAGCTTTCGCCCAGGCAGCCCTGCCGGTCGGCGCCGGCCTTGGCCATCGCGCCGATCTCGCCGGGGTAGAGCAGGATCGTGGGATCGCTGCTCTCCAGCTGCACCGCGAGCTGGTCGATATAGCTTTCCTTGCCCCCGAAGGTGGTCGGCAGCGGCAGCGGTACCGGCCAGGCCCCGGCGTAGACGCAGCCGCAGAACAGCGCGGCGAATTCGGGTCCCGTCTCCGCGATCAGCGCGACGCGGTCGTCCTTGCCGATCCCCATCGCCACCAACCGGCGTGCCGCCTCGAGCGCATCCGCGCGCATTTCGGAGAAGGGATAGGCGTGGATCAGCGTCCCGCGCATATCGTGAAAATTGAGGCCCTTTTTGCTGCGCGCAGCGTAGTCGATCGCCTCATTGAAGGTGGCGAAGTCCGACCGGCGGCGCGGCAGGTCGCAGGTGTTCGGCGTCGGCGTCAATGCGTCGTCACTCATAAGCACTATGATATCCGTGAAAAGTCAGGGCCTTGCGGCATCCCTCGTGAACCCCCGGCAACGCGGCGTCGTTCGGCGCGCCGCGATAAACTTTCCCATTCGATAACGAGTGTGGCACCATTATGGCAAATGGACCATGCCGATCGTCCCCAGAAGACCAAGCGGCGCTCGCCCAGACCGCTCGATCCTGCGCGGCTGGAGGAGCTGGCGCTGGCCTACGTCGCGCGCTTCGCGACCACCGCGGGCAAGCTGCGGACCTATCTCCAGCGCAAGCTGCGCGAGCGCGGCTGGGTCGGCGACGAGATGGAAGGCGGGGACGAGGACGCGCCGCCGCCACCCGATCTCGAGGCGCTGATCGAACGGTTCGCCGCGCATGGCTATGTCGACGATGCCGGCTATGCGCGGATGCGCAGCGCCGATCTGCTGCGGCGCGGATACGGCGCGCGGCGGGTGTCGCAGCAATTGATGCAGGCCGGCATCGCCGAGGAAGTGCGCGCGGATGTCGCTCCCGAGGAGGCCGAGCGGCGCGCTGCGGCGCTGGCGCTGGCGCGCAAGCGGCGCTTCGGCCCGTTCGGTCTGCACAAGGCGCTGGCGGGCGAAGAAGCGCACCGCCAGCGCGAAAAGCAGCTTGCGGCGATGGTCCGCGCGGGCCATGATTTCGACCATGCCCGCCGGGTGCTCGACGCAGCCACCCCGGACGAGCTCGTGCAATGGGTCGCAGAGGCCCGGGAGGATTCCCAATCATGAAAATCATCGTCGCCCCGCTCCTGTTGGGCCTGCTCGCCGCCTGTTCGCCGCAGCCCTCGGCCGAAGCGACGCCGAGCGCCGCACCCACCGCGAGCGTCCACCCGGTCTCGGGGCTTCAGGTGATTCCGCTCACGGTGACCAGCGGCGCCAGCGTCCATCGCTTCGAAGTCGAGCTGGCGGCATCGCCCGAAGCGCAGCAGCGCGGGCTGATGTTCCGCACCGAGCTGGGCGATCAGGAAGGGATGATCTTCCCCTCCGATCCGCCCGAGGTGCGCGGCTTCTGGATGAAGAACACCCCGCTGCCGCTCGACATCATCTACATCGGCGAGGACGGCCGCATTCTCAACATTCACGCGATGACCACGCCCTATTCACTCGATTCGCTCTATTCGACCGGGATCACCAGCGGGGTGCTCGAACTGCGCGGCGGCCGCGCCGAGGAACTCGGTATCGAGCAGGGCGATCTGGTCGAGTGGTGATCGCAGATATGCCTGGCGACGATATGCTTGGCGACTCCGGTCAAATCGGCTAACCGCGCGGCCCATGGGCATCCTCGCGAAAATCTTCACCTGGTGGAACGGCGCCACCATCGGCACCTCGCTGCACACTGCGCGCAAGGGCATGAAAGTGGGCACCGACGGGCAGGGCAATGTCTATTACCGCGGCAAGCACAAGCACGGCGATGGCCGCGAGCGGCGCTGGGTGATCTACAATGGCGCCAACGACGCCAGCCGCGTGCCCAGCGAATGGCACGGCTGGCTCCACGGCTCGTTCGACGATGTGCCCGAGAGCCATCTCCCGCCGCCCAAGATCTGGGAAACCGAATATTCGCCCAACGCCACCGGCACCGCCGCGGCCTATCGCCCGGCGGGCGCGCTGGAGCGCGGCGGCAAGCGGGCGCGCGCGACTGGCGATTACGAAGCCTGGTCGCCGGACGCCTGATCGCATGACGCGCCTATCCGCGCTGCTTCCGGTGCTGCTCGGGCCGGCCCTGCTGCTGGCGGGCTGCACCGAGGAACCGCCCGAGCCCGATCCGGTCGCCACCACTATTCCCGAAGGTTTGCGCGATTCCGCCACGCCTCCGTCCGATGCCGCCGACGAAGCGCAGCTCGGTACCCCTCTGGCCGAGCGGGTGGCTACGATAGGGCTGCTCAACAAGCGCAACAATCTGTCGCAGGACCTGGAAATGTCGCCCGGCGAAGCGCGCCGCGTCGGCGATGTGATCGTGCGGCTTCAGACCTGCGAGCGCACCGCGCCGTGGGAATTGCCGCAGGAGGTCGGTGCCTTCGTCCAGGTGCTGGTGCTCGAACGCGGCTCGCAGGACAATTTCCGCCGGATATTCTCGGGCTGGCTGTTCGAGAACGCGCCCAGCGTCAACGTGGTCGAACACCCGATCTACGATGTCTGGGTCAAGGATTGCACGATGGAATTCCCGGGCGAGGCCGGGGAGTCCGAAGCCGAAGCCGAACCCGCGCCCGCAGGCTGAACGAAGGACCGCCAGGCTTCGGGCAGCGTCCGCTCGGGCGCCCCGCGCGCCCCGGCAACCAGTTCCAGATAGCGCGCCTGCGGCATGGCCACCGCGCCCAGCGAAGCGAGATGGCCGGTCATGAACTGGCAGTCGAGCAGCCGGTAGCCCGCCGCCTTCATGCAGGCGACCAGCCAGGCGAGCGCCACCTTGCTGGCGTTGTCCGCGCGGCTGAACATGCTTTCGCCGCAGAACACCCGGTCGAAGGCCACCCCGTAGAGCCCGCCGACCAGCTCGCCATCCAGCCGGCATTCGACCGAATGGGCGTGGCCGGCGCGGTGCAGCGCGCGGTAGCTCGCTTCGATGCGCAGGCTGATCCAGCTTTCGGCATGCTCCTCGCGCGGCTGGGCGCAGGCATCGATCACCGCGTCGAAATCGCCATCGACCGTGACCGCGAAATGCTCGCGGCGGATCAGCTTGCGCAGGCTCTTCGAGGCATGGAAGCCGTCCAGCGGGATCACCGCGCGCTCGCGCGGCTCGACCCAGAAAACCTCGTCGTCCTCGCGGTGATCCGCCATCGGGAACACCCCGGCGCGGTAGGCGCGCAGCAGCAATTCGGCCGGGATCGGCTCCGGCACGTTGGCGGGATCGGGCGGCGGCGCCTGCATCGAGGCTCCCTAGCAGGGACGCTTCGAAAAGCCCGCCCAAAAGCGCGCCCGCAAAACCATTGCCTTGCCTTCGCGCGCCGCTAGGGTTACGGGCCGCGACCGGCTGCAGGGGTGTAGCTCAGTTGGTAGAGCATCGGTCTCCAAAACCGAGGGCCTGCGGTTCGAGTCCGCACACCCCTGCCATTTCCTCCCGACCCTCTCCCGATTCCGCCTGGCGCCTGCACCGCGTGATTCGTCTCTCGTGATTCCCTGCGCCGTTGCCGCGGCGGCCTCGGATCGTGCGTGCAGTGGCACGGGGAACCCGGCTGCGATTCGCCGGTTGAGAGAGGCCGGGCCGCAGTAATAGGTTTGAAGAGGAAGCACCCATGTCGAGATTGTCCTTCCGCAGCAGCAGCCCCGATCGCTGGACCGTGCCCAAGGGCACCGGGGACACCAGCGTGCGGCGCCAGACCCATGGCCGGATCCAGCCGATGCATCCGCCCGGCTTCCTCGAGCGGCTGTTCGGCGCGCGCTGAGCACGACATCGGTTTGCCCATGCAAAAGGGGCCGGAAGCGCAGTGCTTCCGGCCCCTTTTTCTATGCGCCCGCGCGCGGTGCGGGGGTCAGTATTCCTCGGGTTCTTCCGGCGTGTCCTTGTGGAAGTCCTTGCCCGCGGTGCGGTCGCCGCGCGAGAGCTTGAACACCACGCCCGAGAGCAACGCCAGCGCCAGCAGGTTGGGCAGCGCCATCGCCGCGTTGGAGATGTCGCCCAGCCGCCAGACCAGCTGCGAGGGCTGGGTCGCGCCGATGTAGATCGCGATGCACCAGATCACCCGCCAGCCGATGTGGAGCATCTTCTCGCCGCGGCGGGTCGAGCCGGGTACGCGGTCGTAGAGAAAGGTGATCGCCCGCTCGCCGTAATAGCTCCAGGTCAGGAGGGTGGTGAAGACGAACAGGATGAGCGCCACCGAGGCGATCAGCGTGCCCAGCGGGATCGAGGCGATCTCGAAGGGGAAGGCCGCGGCGAAGGCGCCCGAGGTGGTGACGAAGCCCGACTGCGCGGTGGTCCCCAGATCGGATTGCCAGACATGCGCGACCCCCTGGCCCTGATAGGTGAAGTCGCCCTGCACCGTCAGGATGACCAGCGCGGTCATGGTGCAGATCACCATCGTGTCGATGAAGGTGCCCAGCATCGCCATGCGGCCCTGCTGCTCGGGATCGTCGGTCTGCGCCACCGCGTGCGCGATCGGGGTGGAACCCTGGCCGCTCTCGTTGGAGAACAGCCCGCGCGCCACGCCTGCGCGGATGGCGATGATGATCATCGCCCCGGCAAAGCCGCCGCTGGCGCTCTGGAAATTGAAGGCCCCGTAGAAGATCCGCCCGAAGGTCTCCGGCAGATCGCCGAAATTGAGGATCAGCGCGATCACCGCCATCACGATATAGGCTGCAGCCATGAAGGGCACGACGCTTTCGGCAACCTTGCCGATCGACTTGATCCCGCCGATGATGACCACGAACACCGCAATGGCGATCACCAGTCCGCCCAGCCAGCGCTCCCAGCCGAACAGCTCGTTGAGCCCGCTGGCGACCTCGTTGGCCTGGATCGAATTGCCCGTCACCAGCGCGCTGAACAGCGTGCCGAGGCAGAACAGGATCGCGAGCCAGGTCCATTTCGGCCCCAGCCCCATCATGATGTAGGTCATCGGCCCGCCGCGGTAGACCCCGTCGGAGGTCTTCTCGCGGTAGCGGATCGCCAGCGCGCCTTCCGCAAAGCCCAGCGCCATGCCGAAGATCGCGGTCACCCACATCCAGAAGATCGCCCCCGGTCCGCCCAGCGCGATCGCAGTGGCGACGCCCGCGAGATTGCCGGTGCCGACCTGGCCCGAAAGCGCGGTCGAGAGCGCGGCGAAGGGCGAGATCTCGCCCGCACCCGCGCTCTTGCGGCCGCGGAACAGCCCCGCGAAGGCGCTGCCCAGCTTGACGATCGGGTAGAACCGCAGGCCGATCATGATCCACAGCCCGATCCCGAGCAGGACCAGCGTCATCGGCGGGAAGGGGATGACCTCGACCCCGTTCCAGGTGCCGCCCCAGATGAAGTCGGAAATATTGGTGACGCGGTCGATCAAAGAGAACGACCCGGTATCGCTTGCGGCCATCAAGGCACCCCCATGTTCGGCCCCCTGCTCCCGGGCCCTTGTTCGAAGCGCGGCACGCTATCGCCGCGTCGGCGTAAAAACCACCCCCAAACTCGCGCTTTCCCGCGGCGCGCTGCGGCGCGCTTGCAATCGCCGGCGCATGGCCCTAGATGCCAGACGTCTTCCGACATCGATGGCACGGTTCAGCCCCTCCCGACTTGAAACGGGGCGGCGCTCCCCCCATCCCGGAAGACGAACAGTTTCGATTGCAGATGAGGGCGTCCCGGATGGCCGAGAAGACCAAGAAGACATCGCCGGCAGAATTCGTGAACCAGGTTCGCGCGGAAACCAGCAAGGTCGTGTGGCCGACGCGCGAAGAGACCGTGCGCACGGCGATCTTCGTGTTCATCATGGTGATCGTCCTCTCGCTCTTCTTCCTCGGGGTCGATTCCGTTTTCGGCGCCGTGGTCGCCTGGCTGCTGACGCTGGGCTGAGCGCCCTTTTCCCTCCATCGCCGCTCCGGCACGCGACAGGTCACTCTTCGACAAGGTAATCCATGGCACGCTGGTACATCATCCACGCTTATTCGGGCTTCGAGAACAAGGTTCGCGATTCGATCCTTTCGGAAGCGGAACGGCTCGGCCTGTCCGACGGGGTGGAGGACGTCCAGGTCCCCACCGAGACGATCACCGAGGTCAAGCGCGGCAAGAAGGTCCAGACCGAGCGCAAGTTCATGCCCGGCTATGTGCTCGCCAAGCTGCAGATGACCGACGACGTCTATCACCTCGTCAAGAACACCCCCAAGGTCACCGGCTTCCTCGGCAATGACAACAAGCCGCAGCCGATCTCCGAAAAAGAGGCGGCGCGCTATTTCGGCGGGGTGGAAGAAGCCAAGTCCGCGCCCAAGCAGCAGATCTCGGTCGATTACGAGATCGGCGACCAGGTCAAGGTGCTCGACGGCCCCTTCGCCAGCTTCAACGGGCTGGTCGAGGAACTCGATTTCGACAAGCAGAAGGTCAAGGTCGGCGTCTCGATCTTCGGCCGCGCCACTCCGGTGGAGCTCGATTTCGAGCAGGTCGAACTGAGCAAGTAAGCATCCCGGCGACGGAGCGGCCGGCCACGCCGGCCGGCCTGCTCCCTCGCCGCATCCGGCAGTCCTACAATCCGGCCCTACAATCCGAAAGTGCGGTCGACGATCTCGGCCGCGTTGCCCGTATCGCCGCTCTGTGCGGGGTCGGGGCGGATCGCGGTCAGCGGCGCCTCGAGCCGGTAGAACAGCCCTTCTGCGGTGAACTCGCGCTGCGCGCTGCCGCGCAGCATGGTCGGGATCACCCGCGTCAGCAGCTTGGTCCCGAAGCCGCGCACCTGCGAGGCCGCATCGCTGGTGGAACTGGCGCCGCGTTCCTGCCAGGTCAGCTGGAAGCTGCCTGCCGCGGCATGGGCGCCGTGGCCATGCCCGGCCGGCACCGGCTCCACCACCGACCAGGAAATATCCACGCTGGCTTCGTCCACCAGGCCGAGGCTGTATTTCTGCGCATTGGTCGCCAGCTCGTGCAGCGCCAGGCTCAATTGCTGCGCCGCTTCGGAGCCGATCGCCACCGCGGGGCCGGCGATGGTCACGCGCTCGCGGATATTGGGGAGCAGCTTCTCGAGCTGGGTGCGCACCACCGTCTCGACATCGCTTGACGACCGCTCGCCCGCCTCCATCACCGTGCGGGTGGCATCGGCCAGCGCCACGATGCGGCCCAGCAGCGCCTCGAGGAACTCCTCCTTGTTCTGCGCCGACCGCGCGCTTTGCTGCGCGATCGAGGTGACCACCGCGAGCAGATTGCCGCTGCGGTGGACGGCCTCGCGCGCCTGCACCGCCAGCGTGGCGTTGACCCGGCTGAGTTCGGCGGTGCGCGCCTCGACCGTCGTCTCGAGCGAGGCGAGCGTGGCCTCGAGCGAGGCGAGCGTGGCCTTGTGCGCCTCGACCTCGCCGCGCAGCCGCTCGTTGGCCTCGGCCATGTCGGCGGGCGAGGGCAGCGCGGCCAGCGCCGGGATCAGCCGGAACAGCACCACCGCGGTGATGCAGGAGACCACGCCGGTGGCCAGCTTGATCACCCCCAGCTGCGGATAGATCGGGATCCACAGCGTCACGATCGAGAGCGCGTGGGTGATCCCGCACAGCAGGATGAAGGACGCGAACAGCAGCACCAGCCCGCGGTGCGGCACGTCCTTGCGGCGCCTGAGGACGGTGAGCAGCGCGATGGGAATCGCGAAATAGGAGAGGAAGATCAGCAGGTCGGACCCGGCCCACAGCACCACCAGCCAGGGCTGCCACAGCAGGCACATGCCATGCGGCATATATTGCCAGATATCGGAAAACCCGGTCATTCGCGTCCCCTCGGGAAGCGTGTGGTCGCTCCCGTGCCGGCGGCCCGGCGGGCGCCGATCGTGTCGTTGTTCAAACGTGTCTTTGTTCGAACTGCTGCGCAGTTAGACGATCGCGAAATGCCGCGATAGTAGGGTATTCTACCTATTGGTCGACCAGAAGGTGGCGAGAGCGCGGCGCGGGGAGGCGCGGCGGGCCGAAGGGCGCAACAGGTGGGGGCGGGTCCGGGTCATCCCGGAAAGCCTCGCCGAGCGCTTAGTGCGCGGTCTGGTTCTCGAGCGCGGTTTCAAGATCGCGCGCCTCTGCAGCGCGTTCCTCGACCGCTTCCGCTTCGGCGGCGCGTTTGACGGAGCGTTCGTGCTCGGCCTTGACCCGGTCTTCGGCGACCTTGCGCGCCTGTTCGGCGAGGCCGCGCCACGTGGCTTCGGAGCGCAGCGCGCGGTCGCGGACATTATCCAGCTGCGCGGCTTCGGCTTCGGTGGCGGATTCCTCGGCGCGGGCGTGATAGAATTCGAAGGTCTGGCTCATCGCGTCGGGCTCCGGCTAACAAGGGGGCTGGAAGGGGGGCGGCGGGTGTCGGACGTCAGCTAGGCTGGACGGTCCGCAAATATGCCGCGCGCCGCACCCGCAAAAGCGGATGCGGCGCGCAGGCGGTGTCGCAAATCAATCGGCGGGCGAGAGGTTTACGGCGCTTTCCTTGCCGTTACGGCCCTGCTCGACGTCGAAGTTCAGACGCTGCTCTTTGTCGAGCGTCTGCATGCCGGCAGCCTGGACGGCCGAGATGTGAACGAAGCTGTCGGCGGAGCCGTCGTCGGGCTGGATGAAACCGTAGCCCTTGTCGGCGTTGAAGAATTTGACGGTGCCGGATTTGGCCATGGGTGATTCCTTTCAGAAACCTTGATTTGCCCGGGCGGCGGAAGTGCCGATCGGGCCGTGCGTCTGGTCGTCAGATGAAAGGGAATCGTCGCCTGGTTTACGCCGGGGCTCTTGCGAGCATGCGGCGGTCGTCAACTTCGGAGTGTCGCAACTTTCGACTTCTGCCCGAGCCTTATGGCACAGGTTGGGGGGATTACCTAATGAAACCGTGTGGGATGATGGTTTAGGTGATTGGCTTGGTGCACACGCCTAAACCTCCCAGTCATTACGCCGCTTCAATTCCTTGGCGATCTTTCCGAGCTCCAGAGCGATAGCGAGCAAGCTTACTGCGCTGACTATGGCCACCAAGAACATGATGATCTCGATAATTTCGCGATCCAAATGCTTTCCTCTCAGATCAAAGCAGACACGTTAGGCGAATTGGCGGGGGGCAGGAAAGCGGGATAAAGCCCCAGCCGCACTCGACTCTAGCCGTACCGACTGCAACTCTTATTCATCGTACAGCTTCGCGGGGATAGTATCGTGGTTGATGGCAAAAAGGAAATCGGTAGAAAGCCGTTAAAAATCAATGTGCTTGCTACTAAATCGAGTCAAAAGGAAATCAGTCCCGAGCAGGGCAGTCTGGCCCTCGGAATTGAGAAAGCAGGAGACTTCGGCGAAATTGGTATGGGCGTATTGTCCAATGGGACACCGTATCTCAATCAACGCGGGCTTGCGGTACTCTGCGGAGTGGAAAACGCTCACATCGGAACTATAAGTGCGCAGTGGAACGATGCAGAAGTGAAGCCACGTATTCGGAAGATTAAGGCAATTCTTGAAGAGGCAGGTTTCTCCGCCGACCAAGCCCATATAGAGATATCGCACGGCGGCCGCCAACATTTCTGCTATCCCGCCGAGGTCTCTCTTTCGGTACTAGAATATTACGCATTCGATGCTGGCGCGAACGTCCAAGAGCAAGCCCGGCAGAATTTCCGCACCTTAGCCGGATCCAAACTGCGCGACATGATCTACAGCCGCGTCGGGTACGACCCGAGCGGAGCCGATCGGTTTAAGAAGTGGCACGACCGAATAGGATTGAATCACCAATCAGCTCCAAAGGGCTTTTTCCACGTCTTCAACGAGGCGCATACGATCATATATGAGTTGATACTCGCGGGCGCCGAGATCGGCGAAAAAACCGTTGTAGATATTTCCATCGGGCAGCACTGGGGAAAGCACTGGGAGGATAATGAACTCGCGGCGGAGCATGGCGAGCGGCGAAAATATCCGCACCGCTACCCCGACGATCATCCGCAGGCGAAATCCAACCCCCAAGAGTCATGGTGCTACCCATTACCGGCGTTGGGCGCATACCGTGAGTGGCTCCAAGACGAATATCTAGATGGCGGCAAGTTCGCAGGCTATCTCGGGCGAAAGGTCAAAATTGGCGATTTGGCTCCCTCCGTTGCTCAGCTTGCGATCGAGACAGTCACAACCCCGCAAATCACCGGTCGGTAGGCTTTTGCCATTTTGCTAGCTTTCCGAGCGGTTGCTTAAGCGATGCTCGTCGTCCCCGCACCCTTGCAAATCCCCCCGTTCCCCGCTATCGGCGCGCCTCCCAAGCAACAGTTCGGGAATCCGCGGGAGGTCCGGTCAGCCGGATCGCTCAACCGCTTACCATGAGCCCGCAGTCTAGCGACTCGGGCGACAGTGAGAACAGGAGGCCACAATGGCCAAGAAGATTACAGGTTACATCAACCTGCAGGTGCCCGCCGGCGCCGCCAATCCCAGTCCGCCGATCGGCCCCGCGCTGGGTCAGCGCGGCGTCAACATCATGGAATTCTGCAAGGCCTTCAACGCGGCCACGCAGGAGCTCGAGAAGAACGCCCCGATCCCGACCAAGATCACGGTCTATGCGGATCGCAGCTTCACCTTCGTCACCAAGACCCCGCCCGCCAGCTTCCTGCTGAAGAAGGCCGCCAAGCTCAAGTCGGGTTCCAAGGAGCCGGGCAAGGTCGCCGCCGGGACCATCAAGATGAGCCAGGTCAAGGAAGTGGCCGAGATGAAGATGGCCGACCTCAACGCGAACGATATCGACCAGGCCATCAAGATCATCAGCGGCAGCGCCCGTTCGATGGGCCTCGAAGTGGTGGAGGGCTGATCATGGTAAAGCTGACGAAACGCCAGAAGACGCTCGCCGAGCTCGACAACGAGAAGCTGTACAAGTTCGACGAGGCGCTTGCGACCTTGCGCGAATACGGCTCGAAGAAGTTCGACGAGACCGTCGAGGTCGCGATGAACCTCGGTGTCGATCCGCGCCACGCCGACCAGATGGTCCGCGGCATGGTCTCGCTGCCCTCGGGCACCGGCAAGGACGTCCGCGTCGCGGTGTTCGCGCGCGGCGACAATGCCGACAAGGCGACCGCCGCCGGAGCCGACAAGGTCGGTGCCGAGGATCTCATGGAAGACATGCAGAACGGCAATCTCGACTACGACCGCGTCATCGCCACCCCCGACATGATGGGTGTGGTCGGCCGGCTCGGCAAGCTGCTCGGCCCCAAGGGCCTGATGCCCAACCCCAAGCTGGGCACGGTCACGCCGAACGTGGAACAGGCCGTGAAGGACGCCAAGGGCGGCCAGATCGAGTTCCGCGTCGAGAAGCAGGGCATCATCCATTCGGGCATCGGCAAGCTCAGCTTCGACGACGCCGCGCTCAAGGCCAATTTCGAGGCCATGACGCAGGCCATCGTCAAGGCCAAGCCGACCGGCTCGAAGGGCAAATATGTCCGCAAGATCTCGCTCACCTCGACCATGGGTCCCGGCCTCAAGGTCGATCTGGCCGAAGTCGAAGGCGCCTGATTTCAGGAGCCGCGCTCTCGGTTCGCGCCGGGGAGCCAACGATACAGCAAGGGGCCGGGGGGAAACCTCCGGCCCTTTTGCCGTGCGCGGGAGGTTTGCGGAAAAATTGCGGGCTTCGGCCGTTGATGGGGTGAAACCAGGAAGGACACACCATGGAACCCGTACTCGCCGCCGCCACCGTCATCGGCCCGATCCTGCTGCTTGCCGCGATGATCTGGGCCTGGCAGCGCAACCGCCGCGCCAGCCGCAGCAACGAGATCGAGGCCGAACGCGGCGCGCGCGATCTGCGCCACGATATCGAGGATCGGCCGCAGAAGGACGTCGATCTCTAGTTGACTATAGCTGTGCGCGGATCAGCCGTAGAGCGTGTTGGAGGCCAGCTGCTCGGCGATCCGCAGCGTTTCCGCCACCGGATCGGCCGGGGCGAGCGTCTCCGCGGGATCGAGCAACACCACCGGAGGCGGATCCGCGGCATAGGTCCCGGTGCGCACGCCCTTCATCCGCGCTATCGCGCCGCACAGCCGCTCGAACCGGCTGCGCACGATCCGGTTGACCTTGCCGCGCCGGCGATTGACCAACTCGAAACTGTGCGAGACCATCGTGAAGCACGGCTTGCCCGCATCGCGCGCATGGCGCAGCGCCCGCACCATCTCGCGCGCCGAAAGCGCGGTGATCTGCGCATGGCGCAAGCCTCCGCCCACCGTGGCGATGCAGCCGATCGGCACTTCGGTCACGCCCTGATGGCGCAGCGGCACGCGGTCCTCGGGTCCCAGCGCGATCGCGCAGTCGCCCTCGGCGATCCCCGGCGTGTGGCTGGTATCGTAGCCGATCCCGCAGTGGGCGAGCGCCTGGAGCGTGGTGTCGCTGGCGCCGTAATTGCCCGCGCGGAACGCCACCGGCGGCGCCGCGCCCGCGCTCTCGCGCGCCCAGTCGATCAGCGCGCATTGCTGCTCGAAGGAGAAATCCTTGATGTTGCGCCCCGTCGCGCCGCCCAGCTCGCGGCGCAGCGGATGCCCGCCGCCCGCCAGTTCGAGCCATTCGGTGTGGAGATGCAATTGCACGTCGTGCCCGCGCGCGAGGATCGGCCCGACCACGTCCTCGATCGCGGCCACGCCCCACAGCAGCGCGGGCATCGGATCGACGAAACACACCCCGCGGTGGCCATGATGATTGAACATGTCGAGCTTGTAGCCCAGTCCGTATTCGCCCGCCTCGGTCTGGCCCGAGATCGCGCAGGCGAAATTCTCCGCCCGGCAACCGGGCCCCAGATCGCGCGCCATTCCGGACGAATATTCGGTGTCTATGGTAATATAAGCCAGCATCCCGGCTTCGGTTGCTAGCACTATTTGGTTAAGAGGGGAATTACTCCCCGGCCGCGGGCCGCGCGGACAATTGCCTGGTGTAGAACCAGCCCAGCGCGATCAGGCTGAGCCCGAGCGCGGCGAAGGAGGCGATGCGGAGCAGTCCGCCGAGCCCCGCGGCATCTACCGCGAAGACCTTGACCACCGCGGCGAGCATCAGCACCAGCGACCCGATCCGCCAGCTGCGCTGCCCCAGCCGGCTGCCCAGCAGCAGGAAGCCCAGCGCCAGCACGATCCCCACCAGCGAACGCAGCAGGTCCTCGGTCTCGCCCAGCGGCACTGCTGCGGGTAGCGAACCCGCATAGGCCTGCCGCAGCAGCGCCACCGCGCCGACGCTGGCGAGCGCCATGATCGCGCCGTCGTACCACGGGCGCAGCCGCTCGCTCGACCAGCGCCGCGCCAGCCACGCCGCCGCGATCCCCGCGCCGAAACCGGCGGTCAGCCAGTTCGCCAGCGGCAGCGCGCCCACCGCCTGCCGCGCGAACAGCGGGTTGTGCCAGACCAGCGTGAAGAGGGCGAAATGCGCCAGCGCGGCGAGGGCGAAGCCGCGCGCCAGTGCGAGGCTCGCCCCCAGTCGCGGGATCCCCGCCGCCGCGATCCCCGCTGCGCCCAGCAGCGCGATCTGCCACACGGTGCGCTCCGCCATGCCGAGCGCGATGAAGCGGGTCAGACCGTCGATCGCGAAGACCTGCTTGTAGAGCGTGTGCGCGACGACCAGCAGCAATCCGGCCGCCAGCCATTCCGCGCGCCAGCGGGAGCCCGGCAGCACCGGCGCACGCAGCCGCACCGCCGCCAGCGCTGCAGCCGCGGGCAGCAGATAGGCCAGCGCATCGCGCCAGCCCGGCGCATCGCCGACAAAGAATGGATCGCCCACCAGCGCCCGCGCGCCCGCGCTGAGCCATTCGCCCAGCGGGTCGAGCGTCCACAGCAAGGCGACCGCGATCAGCGTCAGCCGCGCGAGCACGCGGGCGGGAGCCAGCCAAGCCAGCGCGATGGCGAGCGCCGCGGCGCACCACGCCAGCGTAATCGCGGGGAGCACTTGCGCCAGCGCGCCATAGATCAGGATCGCGGCGAGCGCCTCGGCCCCGCGCCGCCAGGCATCGCGCCGTTCGAGCAGCGCCAGCGCGACGAAGGGCGCGGCGGCGGCGGCCCAGCGCAGCACTCCTCGCAGCGGCGGGGAGACATCGCCGCCGCCAGCCAGATGGATCGCCTCGGGCAGGAAATGCGGCGTTCCGATCAGCACCAGCACCAGCAGCGCCGCGCCCGTCCACAGCAGTTTTGCCAGCGCCTCGTGAGGCTCGCGGCGCAGCAACCACACCGGGAAGGCCAGCACCGGCAGCGCCAGCAGCGGCGCGCTCCAGCCCGGCGTCAGCAGGAGCAGCGCACCATAGACCAGCGCAAGGCCCGACCCGAGCAGCCGCGCAAAATCGCTGGGCACCGCCGTGCGGTCGATTCGCGCCGCCGCAGCCAGCGGAAAGCCCGCGAGCAGCGCGCAGGCCAGCGCCAGCCACGGCTCGACCGGATCGGCGTCGAACTGGCCGAACTTGCCATAGGCCACCAGCGCCAGCGCGGGGGCGACCCCGGCGATCTGCCACAGGTCGAAACTTCGCGCCTGACCGCGCAGCGCCAGCGCCAGCGCCAGCGGCACCGCGGCGAAGACCAGCGCCAGCCCGGCGCCCACCACCGCGAAAAGCGCGGGATCGGGCGCGCTCCATTGCGCGAGCAGCAGGATACCCACCGCCGCGGCCACGCCATTGGCTTCGCGCAATTCGGGCCGCCGCCAGCCGAACCCCGCCAGCGTGCCGCCCAGCAGCAGGTAGAAGCCCCAGGCGAGCGGCGCATGACCGCCCTGCGCGACCAGCACCGCAAGCTGGAGACTGGCGAGCCCGGCCGAGCCCAGCCGCAGCATCCGCCCGAAACGCGTCGCCCCCGCCAGCGCGGGCAGCACCGCGCCCAGCACGACGAAGTAGAGCCCCAGCGCGAGGATATCGGCGAAGCCTGGATCGCCCGCGATCAGCAGCAGCGCGCCCCAGCCGAGCCCGCCGACCAGCGCGGTCATCCCCATCCACGGCCGCTGCTGGCTGCGCCCCGAGAACGTCAGCCCGGCGGTGACCAGTCCGAGATAGAGCGCCAGCAGCGGCAGATTGGCTTCCTCGCCGCCGACCAGCGCGGGCGCGGCGAACCCGCCGACCAGCCCCAGCACCGCGCTGGGCAGGCCGAAACGGAACGACAGCGCGATCGCCCCCGCGGTCACCAGCGCCAGCCCGAGGAAGGCGAGCGTCTGGCCCATCAACCCGTACTGGCTGCCCGCGAGGTAGAAGCCGGCATAGAGCGTCGCCAGCCCGGCGCCCGCCAGCGCCTGGCGCACGCGCGGATCCGCGACCCGGCGCTCGAAGCGATAGGCGAGTTCGGCACCCGCCAGCAGCAGCAGGCCGAACGCGAACGCCAGCCCGACCCGCACCGAGGGCGTCAGCAGACCCGCTTCGATCGAATAGCGCACCGCGAACACGCCCGCGACCGCCAGCGCCACCCCGCCGCCCCAGATCGGCAGACGGCGCCCGAAGATGTCCTCGAAGTCGAATTTCTCGCGCCAGTGAGGCGGCGATGCTTCGGGTTCGTCCTGCCCCTGGACGTCGCCAGGCCCAGGCTCGGATAGAGACGGCCCGGATAGCGGCAGCTCGGGGACCGGTGCGGTATCGGTCTGCGCGGCGGAGTCTTCATCGGATCGCACCAGCGCGACGCTGGGGACCGAGACCCATGGACTGCGGGCCGCTCGTGCGTCGGTTTCGGGAGCCGGGTTTTGGGCAGGGGAATGCGCAGGACCCGATCGGTCGCCCGCGCCGTCGCCCGTCAGCCTAGTCAGCGCGGCGTCGATCCGCTCCTGCTGCTGCGCGAGCATGGCCAGAGCGCGTTCGGCGCGGGAGAGGCGATGCCAGAGAACGGCCGCGGCGCCGCACAGCGCGATGATGACCAGCCATTCCACGCGCCACGTCCCCTCTTCGCCGCCAAGCTAACCGGCTTTGGGTTCCCCGCAAAGCCTCGATGCCACCCGCCCGGTGTTTAGATCCCGCCGGGGGTGAAATCGTAGCCCGCGGTGGCGAGCCCGTCGCACAGGCTGTCGACGCAGCTCGCCAATTGATCGGCATCGGTCGAGCGGACCACGAAATTGGCGCCGACCCGGCCTTCGCGAAAGAAGGGATAGCTGCCGATCTGGCAGGCGGAATGCGCCTGCTCGACCTCGCGCAGCACTTCGGCCACCTCGCTCTCGGCGGTCCAGCAGCCGATCGTCTCGGTGATCAGCACCGCGCCGCCCTCGAGCGTCCCGGTGAGCGCGTCGAGCATCCCGGCGGTGATATGCGGCACCCCCGCCATCAGATGGATATTGCCCAGCTTGATGCCGGGTGCGCCCGACATTCGGTTGGGGATCAGCTCGGCACCTTCGGGAACCCGCGCCATCCGCAGCCGCGCCTCGGTCAGCCCGCCGGGCTTGTCGGCATAATAGCGGGTCAGCAGCGCGCGCGCCTCGGGGTGGACGATCACCTCGACGCCCAGCGCTTCGGCCACCGCATCGACGGTGATGTCGTCATGCGTCGGGCCGATCCCGCCGGTGGTGAACAGATAGTCGTTTTCGCTGCGCAAGGCGTTCACCGCTGCCACGATCCGCGCCGTGACATCGGGCACCACGCGCACTTCGGACAGGCGGATGCCCTGCACCTGAAGCCAGCTGGCGACCTGCGCGATGTTCTTGTCGTGGGTGCGGCCGGAAAGAATCTCGTCCCCGATGACGACGAGACCGGCGGTCCAGATGCGTTCGTTCATGCCGACTGGCTTAGCCCGGAGCAAAGCCGCTGGCTACTGTGCGGCGAGGGTGTCGCAGCATGCATCCGAAACTACTTAATTCTTCGGGGCGGACGGGATCCTCAACGCATGAAGGTTTTGGAAACGGAAAAGTCCGTCATCGTGCCTTTGCTGGCAGCCCACATTTTCTCGGGATGAGCGGTAACTTCCATAATCGTATATCTCCATATTGGAGCGTCCGTCTGTTGATATACCAATCCAAGCAGATAAGATGGCCACCCGCCGTTCTGCGTAAAACCTCTTTCGGTATAGCCCGAAAGATCAAGTTTACTTTCATGGTTTATGAGCAAACTTTGGCCAGGAGCCAACGCCAAGGATTGGTACCTAAGAGTTTCGTTGGATGGCGCGATGAACTCTTCAAAGTCAATGCGGCCCTCCCTTTGCCTTTCTAAGCATGCATTAGGGACGACATAGATTGCGGGACTTTGGCCAGTATTCCGAACCTTTAGTGAGTACGAAAGCCAAGTATTGCCACCCTTCACGGCTAATGGTCCCATGCTGGCGATCTCAACAGATAGCCATGGTCTCTGAGCTTGTTCAGTTAGGACATTCTGCCGAACCATGGCAGCAGTAGCGTCACGCGCTTCCCGCGCCATTTCGGCCGTTTTTAAAAAGGTATCTCTCAAGTAACGAAGGGCAATCCAAGAGATAAGCGTAGTAAGTGCGGAAATTATAGTAAGAATCGCCGCCCATCGCGCCATCCACTGCTGGGCATCCAGATCCTGATCGCTTTGGGCTTGCTCACGAGCGGAACTCATCTCGTCGTAAATACAATCCGCGAAGGCACCCACTTCAGCATCTTTACAGGCAATAAGCGAATTGCGTTTCGCGACCTGCGTATACTCGTAGGACCGGTTATCTCGAGCCTCACTTTGATAACCATGGAGATAAGCAAGATATCCGACGAGCACGCACGACAGTAAAATTGCCAATCCGACGCCTAAGCCTTCATTCAACGCCTTATTGCGGCCACCTTCATCGCTGTCAGACATTGAACGAGATAAACCGCCTTAATTTGTCGAGGTCGTTCTGTTCCTGATATCTGGCGGAAAGTCTATGGGCGGCATCATAGACGCGTAATCGCCTCACAGAACGGATCTTGGGTCGCCTTGTGCCTACACTGCAGTGTCGTAGGGACTCGGCCGCTACTCCGCCGCTTCGAGCCGTTCCTCCCTGTGTGCCGCATCGGCGTCGGCGCGGCGCAGGGCGAGCACGCCGTCCTCGATCGGATCGCTCGCCATCCGCTTGCGGTCGACGACATATTCCTGGTTGAGCCGCCAGGGATAGGCGACTGCGTTCTTCGGCATGATCTGCTTGGCACGCTGGATATAGCCGCTGGAGAAATCGAAGATGTCGTCCTCGACCAGCGCATGATCCTCGGCCAGCACCGGCACCGCGATATCGGCGCCCTTGGCCTTCATCGCATTGAGCACGCGGCAGATATAATCGGAGTTGAGATCCGCGCGCAGCGTCCAGCTGGCGTTGAGATAGCCGAACACCACCGCGAGATTGGGCAGGTTCGAGAACATCACCCCCTTGTAGTAGAAGCGGTTCGCGAAATCGACGCTCTCGCCATCGACCGAGACCGCGATCTTGCCCGCCACCGCCAGCTTGAGCCCGGTCGCGGTGACAACGATATCGGCGGGCAGGAAGCGGTCGTCTGCCAGCCGCACGCCGCCCTGCTCGAACGCCTTGATCTGCCCGGTGACGATCTCGGCCTTGCCGCTCTTGATCGCATTGAACAGATCGTCGTCGGGCACCAGGCACAGCCGCTGGTCCCACGGATCGTAGGGCGGGGTGAAGGTGGCGCGGTCGAACTTGTCGCCCAGCGCCTTCTCGATCTTCTTGTAGAGGAACTCCTTCACCTTCTCGGGCTTGGTGCGCGCGCGCTTGAAGCCGATGTCCTGCATTGTGATGTTCTTCCAGCGGGTCAGCCGGTAGGCCATCTCCTCGGGGAGGAACTTGCGCAGCAGGTTCGCCAGCCGGTCCTTGGCCGGGCGCGAGAACATCCAGGTCGGGGTGCGCTGGAGCATGGTGACCTTGGCGGCCTTGCCGGCCATCGAAGGGGTGATCGTTACTGCGGTCGCGCCCGAGCCGATCACCACCACCTGCTTGCCGGCATAGTCGAGATCGTCGGGCCAGAATTGCGGGTGGATCACCTGGCCCTCGAACGCGCCGAGATCGAAGCCTGGGTCGTAGGGCTCGTCGTAATCGTAATAGCCCGAGCCGAGGTAGAGGAAATTGGCCGTGAGCCTTTTGTGTTCGCCCTCAGCGGTTTCGATCTGCACCGTCCAGCGCGCGGTGGCGCTGTCGAAATCGGCGGCGATCACCTTGTGGCCCAGCCTGATGTGCGGGCGGATGCCGCGCTCGTCCACGATGCGGTGGAGATAGTCGAGGATCGCGGGCGCATCGGCGATCGATTTCTCGTGCTTCCAGGGTTCGAAATCGAAGCCCAGCGTGTGCATGTCGCTGTCCGAGCGGATCCCGGGATAGCGGAACAGGTCCCAGGTGCCGCCCAGATTGTCGCGCCGCTCGAGGATCGCATAGCTGACATGCGGCGACTTTTTGGTCATATGCGCGGCCATGCCGATCCCGGAAATCCCCGCTCCCACGATCAGCACGTCGAAATGGCTGGCCTGTTCGGTCATCTTTGCTCTCCTAATCCCGGGAGCGAAGGTAACTCACTGCTCGCCGCGGCGCCAGCCCCGTTGCGCAATGCAACCCGTCTGCGCTAGCGGCGGGGCATGAAAGCCCATTTTCTCGCCGCTTCCGCGCTTTGTCTCGCCTCCATGGGTCTTGCCGGACCCGCCTTCGCGCAGTCGGCGGAGGCGGAAGAAACGCGGGCGGAGCCGGGGACCGCCCCGGAGACCGCGCCACTGATCGTGGTCACCGGCGAGGGCCTGCCCGACACGCCCTCGGTCACTGCCTATGCCAGCCGCGAGATTTCGCGCGAGCAGATCGTCTCCGCGCCCTCGGGGCGGATCGAGGAGGTGCTCGGCGCGGTCGCGGGGTTCCAGCAGTTCCGCCGCTCGGACAGCCGCTCCTCGAACCCCAGCGCGCAAGGCGTGACGCTGCGCGCGCTCGGCGGCAACGCCACCAGCCGCGCGCTGGTGCTGCTCGATGGGGTGCCGGTCACCGATCCCTTCTTCGGCTATGTCCCCTTCACCGCGCTGGCGCCCGAACGGCTGGAAAGCATCCGGGTGACGCGCGGCGGCGGGGCGGGGCCCTTCGGCGCGGGCGCGCTGGCGGGGACGATCGAGCTTGAAAGCGCGGGGCCGGCGACGCTGCCGCCGCTGGGCGCCACCGCGCTGGTCAACGACCGCGGCGGGACCGAGGCCTCCGCGCTGCTGGCGCAGGAGCTGGGCGCGGGCTTCGTCACCGCTGCGGCGCGCTGGGACCGCGGGCCGGGCTTCTTCACCACGCCCGAGGACCAGCGCGTCCCCGCCTCCGCGCGCGCCGGCTACGAGAGCTGGTCGCTGGCCTTGCGCGGTGTCGCGCCGCTGAGCGAGACGCTCGAGCTGCAGGCGGCCGGGCTGGTGTTCGACGACCAGCGCACGCTGCGCTTCGAGGGCGCCGACAGCAGCGCCAGCGGCGCCGACGCAAGCCTGCGCCTGGTCGGCCGCGGCGCCTGGGCCATCGATGCCCTCGCCTATGTTCACACGCGCAATTTTACCAATCTTGTCATCAGCTCCTCCCGCTTCACCCGCGTCCTCGATCAGCGCAACACCCCCACCACCGGGATCGGCGGCAAGCTCGAACTGCGCCCTCCGGTTGGCAGCGACAACGTACTGCGCTTAGGGCTCGACTACCGCCGCGCCGAGGGCGAATTGCAGGAGGACGCCTACAGTGCCTTCACCGGCGCGCTCACCGAAACCCGGCGAGCCGGCGGCGCCACCAGCGACATCGGCCTCTTCGCCGAGAACGACTGGACCAGAGGACCGCTGGTGCTGACCGGGGGGCTGCGGCTCGACCGCACCCGGATCGGCGAGGGCTTCTACATCGCCCGCGATGCCGACCGTGCGCTGGTTACCCAGGAGCTGACCCCGGAGCGCTCGGACTGGACGCTGTCGTGGCGCGCCGGCGCGACCTACGCGCTCGACGAGCAATTGCGTCTGCGCGCAGCCGCCTATCGCGGCCTGCGCCTCCCGACGCTCAATGAGCTGCTGCGCCCCTTCGTGGTCTTCCCGGTTGTGACACAGGCCAACGCGGGGCTCGAGAACGAGCGGCTGGTGGGCTACGAGGCAGGCATCGACTGGTCCCCCCTCGCGGGTGTCGAGCTTGCGCTGACGGCGTTCGACAACCGGGTAAAGGGCGCGATCGCCAATGTCACCATCGGCCCCGATCTGCGCCAGCGGCAGAACCTGCCCGCGATCGAGGCGCGCGGGATCGAGGCGGGACTGCGGGTCGAGAGCGGCGATCTGCGCTTGGATGGCACGCTGACTTACACCGATGCCGAGGTGGCCGGCAGCGGGGCGACACTCGCGCTCGATGGCAACCGTCCTTCGCAGACCCCGCGCTGGGCCGCCGCGGCGTCGCTGGCCTACGAACCGGCCTCGGACTGGCTCGTCTCGGCAACGCTGCGCCATGTCGGCGCGCAGTTCGAGAGCGATGTCGAGACCGATCGCCTCCCCCCCGCGACCACGCTGGGTGCCTATCTGCAAGCGCCGCTGGCGGGCGGCTTCGCGCTGGTGCTGCGCGGCGAAAACCTGCTCGACGAGCGGATCGTCACGCGCAATTCGGACGGCGATATCGATCTGGGCACGCCGCGCACGCTGTGGGCGGGGCTGCGCTACGGGTTCTGAGAGCCCCCGGGCGGGGTCATTCGCCCGCACCGGGTTCGTCCATCGTCCGGACGATATGTTCGAGCACGCTGGGGTGGAGCGGGGTCTCGAACTGGATCCCGATCACGCTTTTCTCGCGCCACCGCACCCGCGCCGGGATCGGGCCGATCGTGCCGACGCGAAAGGTGATGTTGCTGTCGACCGGCAGGACCGAGAACCTGTCGAAGAAGCGGCAGCCGGTCTCCGAGATATCCTTGATCCAGATGTCGCGCGAAGCGCCCACGCGCGAGCGGTAGCGTCCGGCGACCTGCACGTCGTGGCGCGGCTCGCGGCGCTGATTCGGCGCTTCGTGCGCTTCTGTGTCGTTGGTTGGTTCGGACATTGGCTGTGCGATGCGGGCATCGTCCAATCGGTTTGCGACCTGATTCGACAGACCATCTACCACCGCGGTCTTAATACGAAGTGAGCGGGCGCCCGGACAAGCGCGGCCCCGCCACCGCCTCCGCGCCGTGCGGAAGGCAGTGACGGGGCGCCGCAGCCTAGAAGCTCAGCCGTGCGGACAGTTTGATGTTGCGTCCCGCAAGCGGCACGAAGTCCTTGGTGAAGCTCGCGTGGCGGCGTGCGTCGACGTCGAACAGATTGTCGCCCGAGAGGATCAGCATCGTCTCGTTGCGGCCGCCGAAAGGCTTCCATGACACCGAGGCGTTGACCATGGTGTAGCCGTCGGTCGGCATTTCGAAGGATGCGGTCCGATCCTGATCGGCGACCCATTCGGCTTCCACCCGGGCGCCGAAGGCGTCCTGGCTGGCTTCGACACCGCCCAGCACCCGCAGCGCGGGGATGCGCGGCGCGGGGCCGTCGTCCTCGATTTCCGCCCTGGTGTAATCGGCCACACCGTCCACCGTTACCGTCAGCCCGTCGCGGTCGATCAGATCGTAGGCCGCCTGAGCTTCGACGCCGTAATAGTCGGCATCGGATTGCAGGAACTGGAACAGCGGCAGACCATCGGCTTCGAGCCCGGTGTCTATCTCGTAGATGAAATCGTCGAACCGGCTGTAATAGGCCGCCAGCTGGAAACGCGCCGCGCCGGTCGAGCCGCGCAGATAGGCTTCGACCCCGAGGCTGCTCTCCTTGCCGAGTGCCGGATTGCCGATTTCGAAGGCCTGGGTCGCGATATGCGGACCGTTGGAGAACAGTTCCTCGGCCGAGGGCGCACGTTCCACGCGGCTCAGGTTGAGCCCCAGCTTCACATCGGGAGCGATCTCGTAATTGACCCCGCCCGCGATCGAGAAGGCGTTGAAGCTGCGATCGACGGCGGTGATCACCGCATCGTCCTCGAGCCCGATCGCCACGCTGTCGGAACTCACGTCGGTGCGCTCGTAGCGGCCCGACAGTTCCACGCCGAACAGGCCGAGGTCGAATTCCTGCAGCGTGAAAACGCCGTACTGGTCGGTGACATTGGGCGGTACGAAGGCTTCGGCGCCGACCGCGGAGAAGTCACGGGTCGAAGCCTGGAAGCCGGTTACGCCGCGCCATCCGTTGCGCTCGGCCTGGACCAGTTCGAGGCGGGTTTCGAACCCTTGCGTCTCGAACACCGTGCCGACCTCGTCGCCTTCGAATTCGGTGTGCTGATAGTCGGAGAAGCCGGCGCGGAACTTGATCTTCTCGAGGAAGCCCTCGGTGAAGACCTCGCCGCGCAGATCGGCGCGATACTGCTTGAGATCGATCGACACCGGAGCTTCGCCATGTTCTTCGTGGCCTTCCTCCTCCTCGTCGTGCTCCTCCTCGCCCTCTTCGCCATGCGCATGCTCGGCACCGGGCCGCGCCGGAACACCGTAACGACTGTCGAAATAGCTCACCGAGGCGCCCAGGCTGCCGCCTTCGTTGATCAGCGCGAAGCCGGCACCCAGCGTGTAGGTCTCGGTCGCGCTGTTGGGCAGCACGCCGCGCAGATCGGCGAATTCCTGCGCTTCCTCGGCCTCTTCGAGATGGCCTTCCTCGAATTCCTCCTCGGCGACCGCCAGTTGCTCGGCGCGAAGCAGCGGCGAGAGGACATAGCCGCCGACCTCGACGTCGTCGGTCTTGCGATAGCTACCGTCGACATGGACGACGAACTGGTCGCCCAGCGCGACATCGGCTGCGGCGCTGCCGCTGGTGCCGTCATAGGCCGAGGAATAGGAGCCGATCGCATCGATGTGATAGCCGTTCTCGGGCACTGCGCGTGGGATGCGCCGGTCGAGCGCATTGACCGCGCCGCCGATCGCCTGGCTGCCGAACAGCAGTGCGGCGGGCCCGCGGAAGATCTCGATCCGCTCGGTGACCAGCGGATCGATCGTGACCGCGTGATCGACCGAGGTGTTGGAGACGTCGAGCGTGCCGATCCCGTCGGTCAGCACCCGGACCCGCTCGCCCTGAAGCCCGCGAAGCACCGGACGCGAGGCGCCGGGGCTGAAGGAGGTCGCGGAGACGCCCGGCTGGTCGGCGAGAATGTCCCCGATCTGCGGCTCGAGATCGCGCAGCAGATCGTCGCCGGTGACCACGGATGTGCCGGCCAGGATGTCGAGCTCGTCGATGAAGTCGGCAGTGACGATGATCACACGATCCTCATCGCCATGGACCGGGTCGCGAGTTGTCTCGGGGGCAGACTGGGCAAGTACCGGGCTGGCAAGGACAGTGGTCGCCAGCAGCGCAAATTTCTTCAAAACGAATTCTCCGGGGCATAATGTTACAACATCCCATTTTGGATAGGCGGCTTCTCCGCTTTCTGCAAGGTTTGACTTGCGAAAGTGCGCGCCGGGAAGGGCGGTTTTCGCGCTTGCTGTTGATCTCGCCGGCGTCACCCGACATGAAGGGCCGTGGAGAAGCGCCGCGCAGAAGGTGCGTCGTGGGGCCGAAGATGCCTTCGGCCGTACAGGGGGAAATCGCATGGGTCGCATGTCACGCAAATCGGCTGCCGCAGCTTCGGGCTTCGCTATCGCAATCGCCTTGTCGCTCGCGGCGGGCGTACCGGCTGCTGGGGCACAGGACGCCAGTTCAGCGGCATCCGTGGCAGAAGCCGGTGCCGCCCCGGGCATTCCGGAATGGGGCATCGTCAGCAGCGAGCCGGTCCAGATTCGCGTGGTTCCGGAAGCGGCGGGGTCGGACTAGCCCTGCCGCTGGCAGGCCGGGTATGGGGGACGAATGTCGAAAATCGACCACACACGGGGCAGCGATGCGCTTGCTTTTCTTGTCGACCAGCACCTTCCGCCGGTTCCGGAGAACTATACGCTCGCCTATATTGCGCTGACCGATCCCGAATCGCCGATCGGCCAGATGGTCAAGGCGTTCACTGCCGACGGGTTTCGTCTTCGCCAGAACGACGCCGACGAGATCATCCGGCTTCACCTGAGCGGCGCGGTGCGGGCGAGGGCGAGGCCGGATCGGGCGCAGCAGGATGCGCTGCGGCATCAGGCGATCAAACTCGGTGAGGCGGCGTCCTCGGCTGCAGCGGCAACGGGTGCCTTCGCGCGCGAATTGAGCGCCGAGGCGGGAAGCATCGGCGCAGAGGAAGCGCGCACCGTTCAGATCGTCGCCCGGATGATCGAGCAGTCCAGATCCACCGAAATCGATCTCAACGCCACGGCGAGCGAAGTCGCCGCCTTGCGCCAGGAGCTGGAAACCGCGCGCGACGATGCCCAACGCGATCAGCTCACCGGGCTGGGCAACCGCCGCGCCATCGAGCGCCATCTTCAGCGCCTCGCGAACAAGGGAAGCACGCGTCTGGTCGGATTGTGCGACATCGACTTCTTCAAGAGCGTCAACGATCGCTATGGCCACGGGGTGGGAGACCGGGTCCTCAAGCAGGTCGCATCGTCACTCGCGAATGCCTGCGCCCCGCATTTCGTCGGCCGCTGGGGGGGCGAGGAGTTCCTGGTCGTGATGGAGGGCGGCGACCCGGCAGCCGGGCTTGCGCTGCTCGACAAGGCCCGCGCCGATCTCGCCAAACGCGAATTCAAGCTGCGCGAGAACGACGAGCCGATGGGCCAGATCACCTTCTCCGGGGGCGTGGCCATCGCGACTGGCGACCATGCCGACAGCATCGCCGCGATCCACCGCGCCGACGCAGCGCTCTACCGCGCCAAGGCCGAAGGCAGAAACCGCATCCGCTCCGCTTGAGGCGAGCTCGGAACACCGCATAGTCGTTCCTGCTCGAGCGGCTCTTCAACCGCCGGGCCATCGGTACTTTCTGGCGCGCTCGGGCCCATCGCCTTGTCGGCCGGATGCTTCAGGCGATTGGCCTGTCGTACTTCTCCATCATCGTCTCCGTTCTTCTGGATTGCATTCATGCTGTCGCCGGAACGGGGACAAACGCTTTCAGGCCTGGCGATGCGTCAATCTCATATGTATCCCCTTTGCTTTCCGTCGCTTCCAGCTCTGCCGCGAACCAGTCGAAGGTCCTGCGAAGGCCGACCGAAAGCGGAGTGACGGGCTGCCAATCCAGCAGATCGCGTGCCAGGCTGATATCCGGGCGACGGCGTTGCGGGTCGTCCTTGGGAAGCGGATGGCGAGTCGGCGACAGCGGCGCTCCTGCGATCTCGGCCAGCGAATCGATCAGTTCGGCGATCGTGAGTTCGTGCGGATTGCCGATGTTGACCGGAACGAGTTCCGGCATTTCGGCCTCCATCAACCGCATCAGGCCGGCGACGGTATCCTCGACATAGCAGAAACTTCGGGTCTGCTTTCCGTCGCCATAGATCGTCAGCCGCTCGCCGGAGAGCGCCTGACAGATGAAGTTGGAAATGACCCGGCCGTCATCCATCCGCATGTGCGGGCCGTAGGTGTTGAATATTCGGGCCACGCGAACCTCTGCGCGCTGCGAGCGGGCGAAATCGAATGCCAGCGTTTCGGCAGACCGCTTGCCCTCGTCGTAACAGGCGCGCGGTCCGGTGCAGCTGACATTGCCGCGATAGTGCTCGGGCTGCGGATGAATGTCCGGGTCGCCATAGACCTCGCTTGTCGAGGCGAGGAGGAAGCGCGCGCCCGCCTGCTCCGCCAATCGCAGCAGGCGATCGGTTCCAAGGACATTCGTCAGCATCGTATGCTCGGGATCCAACTGGTAAAGGGGCGGAGAAGCGGCGCAGGCGAGATTGTAGATGCGCCTGATCGATCTCGCCTCGCGCATCACTTCGACCGGGAGCGGCTGCGACACATCACCGAGGACGAACCTGAAGCCCTCCAGCTTCTTCAGCATTTCGAGGTTCGATGGCCGCGAAGTCTGCAGGTTGTCGAGGCACAACACCCTCTCTCCGGCTTCGAGCAGTTTCATGCAAAGATGGGAGCCGATAAATCCCGCTCCGCCTGCAACCAGCGTCCAGCCGTTCGGTTCGTTCGTCATACAAGTTCTCCGCTGTGACAAGTTTTCCGCACCGTGGACTTTTCGATCTGGAAGAGGAGATCGGCTTCCAATTGCTCGGCACGGCGTGTGGAACTGTGGTCCTCCAGCACGGCGGCGCGGGCGGCCTCGCCGATTTGTGCGGCGGACAAATCCAGTGCGGCAATCACCTCCGAGGCGCTGTCCGCCAGGATGATCTCGCTTGGTGGGCGCAGGATCGTCTCGATTCCGGACCACCGGTCAGAGATGATCGGCGTGGCGCAGGCCGCTGCCTCGAAGATCCGCACGGACGGCGACCAGCCGGCGGCGATCATGTCGGCCCGGGTGACATTCAGCGCAAAACGCGAAGCGCAGTAGAATTCCGCATGCCGGGCCGGAGGCAGGTGCTCTATGCGCTCGACATTGTCCGGCCAGTCTATCCCCTCGGGATATTGCGGACCGGCCACGGCGAAGCGCAAGTCCGGGCGGCGGCGAGCTGGCTCGAGCAACAGGCGGTCCAGGGTCGGCTGCCGGTCCGGACTGTAGGTCCCGAGATAGGTGAGGTCCCAACGCACCGGGACGTCGAGCGGGCGATAGCGGGAGACGTCGACCGAGCAGTAGAGGGCGCGGGCCCTCGGCGAACTGAATTCCTGCTCCAGCCTTTCCAGCGACGGACCGCCGGAGAACGAGAAATAGGTATCGTAGCCGGGGATCAACTCGCGCGAGAGGTAGTCGCAATCGCTGCGTTCAAGGCGCGCGAGAGTCACCGGCGTATCGATGTCATAGTAGCAGGTCGTGCCTTGTGCATGCTTCTGCACGAAGGCGCCGACGGCAATGCCCTCGGGCACGTAGGAACCCACCATCACGGCATCGGCCCGCGCGATCTCCTCGCGCCAGGCAGCCAGTCCGTGCGGGCTGGCATAGTATTCGAGCCGGCAGAAATCGGGATCGGGCAGATCGCGATGATCGGCATACCAGGGCACGTCGCGCTCGAGGAAAAGCACTTCGTGTCCGCGCGCGGCGAATGCCGACAGGAGCGCACGAAAGGTCGTTGCGTGGCCATTTCCCCAAGAGGAGGAAAGGCTGAGGCCGAGGACGACGAGCTTCATGCCACCACCTCGCGCCGGGTTTCCCGCAGGCGTTTCAACACGCCGTCGACCTCCGCTGCGCGCAATTCGTAGGTGTGTTCCGCGCGAACGCGCGCCATGGCGTTGCGGCCGATCGCGCCGGCCCGCTCCTGCGTCAGTCCCTTGAGATGTTCGGCCACGTCTTTCCCGTCGCGTGCGACAAGCACCTCTTCATCTGGCGTCAGGAACATCTCTATCCCTTCCCAGGAATCGGTAATCAGGCAGGCTCCGGCACCCGCGGCTTCGAAGACGCGGGTGGCGGGTGAGAAACCGATCGCGGCCATCGAATCGCGCGCCACGTTGAGCACCGCGCGCGGCGTGCAGTTGAAGGCATTGTGGGAGCCGGTGCCGACATGGCCGATCGCCGCGACGTTTTCCGGCATCGCCTTGTCTGCCCAGCCATTGCCGCCGATCAGGAATTTCTTTTCCGGCAGTGCGGCTGCTGCGCGGAGGAAGAATTCCTCCACCCGCTTCTCGCGGTCGGGCAGCCGGTTGGCGAGAAAGGCAAGGTTGCTTGCAAAGCGCGGATCGGGCGGCACCGGATGATGTGTGGAGACGTCCAGCGCATTGTAGATCGGCACGCATTCGCGCGCACCGAATTCGCGATAGGCTTCGACCACCTGCGGGCCGCCGCCATAGGTGAAGACGAGATCGAGCTGCGGCAATGCCTGCCGCACCGGGTGATCGGGCTGCCGGCGCATCTCGTCGAGCGTTGCCGCGGCATCGACGTCCCAGTAGATCACAAGCGCATCGGGCCGGGCCTCGTGCAGGACGCCTTCGAGCAATTCACGATCGAACACGCCGACGCCGTTGGCCTTGACCACCACGTCGGCCCCGCCGGCCTCGGCAAGTACCCGGGCAAGCCCATCCGGCGTAGCAGGATAGACCACCGATCGCGCCCAGGCAGGCGGGTTGATATCGCGATGCTCTTGGCGGTCGAAGGCGTCGGGCTCGAAGAAGGTGATCTCGTATCCGCGCTCTGCAAGGGCACGCAGGATGCCGCGGTAGTAGGTCGCCGCACCGTTCCAGTATGAAGACAGCAGGCTCGATCCGTAAAAGGCGATTTTCATGCGGTCTCCTTGGTCAGCGAGGGGCGATCGCCGGGCGATCGAGCAGCGCCAGCAATTCATCGACCCGGTGGGCGCAGGTATGACGCGTGCGGATGGTCTCGAAGCCGTTCGCCGCCAGATCGGCGCGCATGGCGGGGTCGAGGGAGAGCGCTTCGAGATGGGCGCTCATCTGCGCACCGTCACGTGCGATCAGATAGTCGGTTCCCGGCCGGAACAGCCCCTCGGCATCGTCCCACGGTGCGCACAGCAGGGGGATGCCGCAGGCGAGCGCTTCGAACACGCGGATCGTGGGGATGCCAGGGAGCCGATCGGCGTAGAAGCGGCGTGGCACATGCACCGTCGCCATGTGGCGTGAGAATATCTCGGGCGCGCGGGCATTGGGCGCCCAGCCATGGTAGCGGGCGCCGAACCGGGCGAGCGTTTCCAGCGCCGGGCCGGGATAGCGAACGCCGTAGATGTCGAGCGGCAAGCCGACTGTCTGTGCCGGACGTAGAAGGAATTCCTCGAGCTCGGCCGAGCGTTCGCCATCGCCCCAATTGCCGATCCACACGAGACCTTCGCGGTGGCCTTCCTGCGCCGGGGGGTGAAAGCGGCGCAGGTCGGCGGCCTCGTGCCAGACATGTACGTCATCGCCCCAGCCCCAGCCGCGATAGACCTCGGCCAGTGTTTCGCCAAAGGCGAGCACCCCGTCGTAGCCGGACAGATCGTAGGCGCGCATTTCCTCCGGAGCGCTGACTGCGCGGTGGTGGGTGTCGTGGAACAGCAGGCGGAATGGCGCGCCGCGCTTGCGGATTGTACCGAGACGCGCGATCAGCTCGGGCTCGTTCCACTCGTGGACGATGACGAGTTCGGCGTGCTCGACAAGCCCCGCGAGATCGGCATCGGCGTGGTAGAGCTGCGGCGACAGGCGGGGATAGGCTCCCTCGAAGGCGGCAAGACCCGCTACGCCGTGATCCTCGAGCAGGTTGGCGCGGCTCCAGGCTCCCTCCGGCTCGAAGGCGCGCGCATCGTGGCCGCGTGCGATCAGCTCGTCGAGAACGCCGCGCAGGAAATGCGCATTGCCATGATTCCAGCACGACGTCAGCGAGTGGGTAAAATAGGCGATTTTCATGCCGCCGCCATCCGCTCGGCCAGCAGCGCGCGGTATATCGATGCAACCGCGTTCGCCATCGCGGCTGGCGTGTAACGCGTCGACCGCAGCCTGGCTGTCTCGCCCAGTTGCTGGCGCAGGCCGGGCTCGGTGTGCAGCCTTTCGATCGCGCGCGCGAATCCGTCGGCATCGCCGGGATCGACGAACAGCGCGGCGCCGTCCCACAGCTCTCGAAACGTGGGAATATCCGCCAGGATCAGTGCGCAGCCGGCGGACGCCGCTTCAAGGACCGCCAGCCCGAACGGCTCGAACCGCGCCGCCGAAACGAAAATCGGCTGCAGCGCAAGCAGTTCGCCGATCTCTTCATCCGGCACATGGCCGAGCGCCTGGAGATGGGAGAAGACCGCCTCTTCCCCGTGCGGCCCGCGCAAGGATCCGGCGGCCAGGAAGGGGAGGGCGATAGTGGCTGCTACCCTGTCCAGCAGGGCGCCGTTCTTAACAGGGTCCCACATGCGCCCCACCGTCAGCGCTGCGTCGATCGGTTGCTTGCCCGAAGCGGTGCCGGGCGCAGGAGGCCGGCCATTGTGGACGACCTTTGGCCGGTGCGGCAGACGATAGGTCGCCTGAACAGTCTCGGCATAGCTGGAGCTGGGGGAGACGACGGCATCGGCGGCAGCCAGGCCCTGGCGGACCATGTCCCGGTGCCAGCGATATGCGGGGATCAGCGGACAGTCCCTGGCGGCCTGCCACCAGGTGGCGGTGCAGCCGTGCGTCACGGCCAGAAGCGGAACGGGGAAGTCCGCCCCGCCAGCAAGCGCGGGCATGTTGCAGTGGATGATGTCGGCGCCGCACTCGCTGGCGAGCCGAGAGATTTCGCGAGCCGCTCGCTCCACGGGAGCGGGATCGTCGCACATCCAGTCCAGAGGCAGGCCGGTATCGACCAGTCGCAAATGGCCGATCTGGTCCGCGCCGCTGCGCTGCGTCTCGCTGGGCGACGGGCCCAGGACTGCAAGCGTCACTGCATGGCCAGCTTCGATCAACTCGCGGGTGAGATCGGTCGAATATTGCCAGACGCCTCCAACCGTGTCGGTCGTCATGAGGATTTGTAGCGCGGGCATTGCCGTCATGAGACCTGCACCGTGGAACGCGCCTCCGGGTTCAGGGGAAGGCCCCTGCTCTCGGACAGCCATGCGACGAGATCGCGGAGGCCTTCGCGCCAGGGTTTGCGCCGCCGCAACCCAAGTTCCCGATCTGCGGCGCGCGTATCGGCGACGAACCAGCGTTGGTCGCCGGCGCGCCAGTCGGCGAACTCGATCCGCGGCATCCGGCCGGTCATCACGCCGATCTGGTCGATCAGGGTGAGCAGGCTGACCGCGTTTTCGGGCCCCCCTCCCCAATTGAGGGCGCGGCCGGAGATTTTCCCGATATTCTGCAGAGCTGCAATATATGCATCGCAGGTGTCGGCCACGTCGCAGATGTCGCGAACCTGCTCGCCATCCCCGTACAGCGTGATCGGCTCACCGGCGAGCGCACGAATGAGGAAGTGAGCCACCCAGCCCTGATCTTCGGTTCCCATCTGACGTTCGCCGTAGATGCAACTCATGCGGAAGACGGCGGCGGGCAGTGAATAGCTGCGGGCGTAGTCGAGCACATACTGATCGGCGGCTCCCTTGGAACAGCCATAGGGCGTGTGAAAATCGAGCGGGCGGCTTTCGGGGACGCCGTATTGGGCCAGTTGGGCGTTGGCCGGAATGTAGCCGCCGGCTCCGGGTTGCACCCCCACGTCGGAGAGGTCGCCATAGACCTTGTTGGTGGATGCGAAGACCATCGGCACGCCCGGACGGTCGCGACGCATGGCCTCGAGCAGGCCGAAGGTGCCGGCCAGATTGATGTCGAAGTCAGCGCGCGGATCGGCCAGACTGGTCGTCACCGCGACTTGGGCTGCGAAATGATATGCTGCGTCGATGCCCTGCACGGCGCGGGCAAACACGCCGCTCTCCCGCAGATCGGCAATCACGGGCTCCACGCGGTCGCCATGAGCTTGGCTCAGCCACTCCAGATTCCGCTCGACTCCGGGGCGCACAAGCGAATCCAGTATGCGTACGCGGCACCCGCGTTCCAGCAGCCGGGAGGCCAGATTGGAGCCGATGAAGCCGGCCCCGCCAGTGATCAGGATGGTCGTGCCTTCGCCAATCCTCATGCCACTAACCCGCGCGCTTCCAATTCGCCGCGCGCTCGCTCCCCGCGATCCTCGGCGGTCTGGCTGGAAAGCCACTCGGCGAGGTCGGTCAGGCCTTCGGAGAAGTCCTGCCGCGCCTCGAATCCCAGGACATTTCGCGCCAGCGTCACATCGCAATAGCAATGGCGGATATCGCCCGTGCGGGCCTTGCCGATGATCTCCGGCTCGATCTCGCCGCGCCCCATGGATTGCGCCAGGCTGCGGGCCACCTCATTGACCGATCGATCGATCCCGGAGCCGATGTTGAAGGTTCCGCCCGCTGCCGCAGGATCGGCGAGGGCGTCCGCAAAGGCTCTGGCGACATCGCTGACATGGACGAAGTCCCGGCGCTGCTCCCCGTCCTCGAAGATCATCGGGGCCTGAGCGTTGAGCAGGCGCGCGGCGAAGATTGCCAAGACGCCGGTATAGGGGTTGGAGAGAGCCTGGCCGGGGCCGTAAACGTTGAACAGGCGCAGGCACGCAGTTTCGATGCCGTAGGGGCTGCCCATGATATGGGTCATGCGTTCCTGAACATACTTGTTGAGCGCATATACCGAGGAGAGGTTGGGGCGCTTCCATTCCGGGGTGGGCACCGGCGCCAGCGGCCTGCCGGCGTCGTCGAGCAACTCCCAGGATTCCTGGCCGTCGCGCAAACGGCCGCGCTGCGCATCCTCGATCAACTCTCCGTCTGCGTTGCGATAGAGGCCTTCGCCGTAGATGCTCATCGACGAGGCAGTGACCACCCGGCGCACGGGGCGGTCGATCAGGCGCTCGAAGAGAACCGCGGTTCCGGTATCGTTGGTGGAGGTGTAGCGTTCGACCTCGTACATCGACTGACCCACGCCCACCTCGGCGGCGAGGTGAACCACGCTGTCCACGCCCTGCAGAGCCTGGGCGACGGCGTCGCCGTCGCGAACGTCCGCCTTGAGCAACTCGACTTCGGCCGGCAGGCTTTCGGGCGCTTCCCCGCCGGGATGTACCTGTTCGATCAGCGCATCCAGGACCCGTACTTCGGCTCCGCGCGCAATCAGCTCCCGGCAAAGATGGCGGCCAATGAACCCCGCGCCCCCGGTTATCAAAACTCTTTCAGACAATGGCCACTCCTCAATCCTGTAGTGCGCGGAACTAAACCTAGGTTAATCATTCCACGGCCAAAGTAACAAAATTAATAAACAAATTATATATCGTATCCGTGTTGCGCTGAAGTCGGGATATTGCTGTCATATCAGCTAAACAGAGCATCTTCTTCAGAGTTCCAGAGAAATTTCAGGCCTCCTTATGGGAACAATACGTTACGCAGTGCTGTTTATGGTTACTTGCTTCTACTTTCCTCGAGCAGCTTCGTGGAGCACAATGACCGCAAATATCATGCTAATCCGCCATGCCGCGCACTCGGATCTGGGGCTCGTTCTCTCTGGCCGAAGAACGGACGTGCCGCTGTCTCCTGCGGGGGTCGCACAAGCACGCAGTCTCGCCTCGGTGTTGCGCAAAGAGCGACTGGACGAGCTTCAAACGAGTCCAGTCCAGCGGGCGCGCGAAACCGCCGCGGAAATCGGCGAGGGCCGGGATCTCGTACCTGCTGTTGTCGACGCGCTCGACGAGATCGATTTCGGGAGCTGGACGGGCAGGCGGTTCGACCAGCTTGAAGAAGATCCCGGTTGGAGGGAGTGGAACGAACGGCGCGGCGATGCTGCGACCCCGGGCGGCGAAATCATGGCGGAAGTGCAGCAGCGGGTGCTGGATCATCTCCAACTCGTCGCACGCGGCGCAGCCGGGAAAGTCGTCGCCATGGTCACCCACTGCGACGTCATTCGTGCAGCCGTTGCAGGGGTGCTTGGCCTTGCGCTCCACCGCATTCTGCAGTTCGAGGTCGAACCAGCCGCCGTCAGCCGGATCGAGATCGGTGAATGGGGCGCTCGCCTGCTCTCCCTCAATGAGAAGCCAGGCCAGCATGGCTGAGGCGCAGCGGCACATCGAACCGAAGGAAGAGTTGCGCGAGCAGGTCGAGGAGCTGGCGCCCTGGTTCCAGAATATCGACCTCGGGCACGGTATCGAAACCGCTCCCGATCACTTCTTGGGCGACTATCCAGCCTTCAAATACAGCCGGTTTGCGGACGCTTTGCCCGAAGACCTAGCGGGCAAGTCGGTGCTCGATATCGGCTGCAATGCAGGGTTCTACTCGATCGAGATGAAGAAGCGCGGCGCCGGCCGCGTCCTAGGCATCGACAGCGACGAGCGCTATCTCGAGCAGGCCCGCCTGGCGACCAAGGTGCTGGGCTATTCCGACATCGAATTCGCGAAGCTCGATGTCTACGACGTGGCCGAGCTTGGTGAGAAGTTCGACCTCGTCATCTTCATGGGGGTCTTCTACCACCTTCGGCACCCACTGCTCGCGCTCGATCTCATTCGGGAGCATGTGGCCGGGGACCGGATGCTGTTCCAGACGATGCAGCAGGGCACCGACGCGGTGCTGCAGGTCCCCGAGGACCATCCGTTTCACAAGGCCGGGACCAACCAGCCTCCCGACTATTTCGACAATCCCGCCTACCCCCGGTTGCACTTCATCGAGCGTGAGTTCGCTCATGACTGGACCAATTGGTGGACGCCCAACGCTGCCTGCAGCCTCGCCATGCTTCGCGCCGCTGGTTTCGCGATCGAAGCGCATCCGGAACCGGAGGTCTATGTCTGCCGGATCGCCCCGGTCCCCTACTCGGAATACGGTTCAGCCGCCGTGTATCCAGCGCGGGAGGAGCGCAAATGATCGAAGCGGTCATGATCTGGAACGAACCGAACAACAAATCGCACTGGAACCTCGAGCTGGATCCGGACTGGTCGATCTATGCCGACACGGTAATCCGGACCGGCGAAGCCATCGCAAAGGTCAATCCCCAGCTTACGCGGGTGCTCGGCGGGATGTCGCCGATCGACCCGCACTGGGTGGAAAAAATTCGCGCCCACGGTGCGCTCGACCACGTCGACGTTGTTGCGGTCCATGGTTTTCCGCTCGACTGGAACCTTTGGCCGATCCATGCCTGGCCCGACCAGATCGCCGAAATCGAGCGGGTGGTGCCCGATAAACCGATCTGGGCCACAGAGGTCGGGGTCGGCAGCTTCGGTGCAGAAGAGGTGCAGATCTTCGGTCTCAAGAAGACCGCCGAACTGCTGATAGACCGCGTACCTCAGGTATACTGGTACTCGCTGTTCGATCTGCCGCAGAGCTGGGGAGCGGAAACGCGCCATCGCGAGGCCGAGGGATCCAGCTACTATCGCCATTTCTATATGGGCCTCATCCGCGAGGATGGCTCCCCTAAGCCCGCGCTCGAGCATTACGCGCGCCACGCCGACCGGATGGGGCTGATGCAGTGGTTCCATTTCGAGGACCCGCGGCTCGAGGATGCGGTCGAATGCATGAAGAGCATGGGGGTGCGCAAGCTGCGGACCGGCCTGTCCTGGGCGGACAGCTTCCGCGACGGGGCGCTTGACTGGTTCGACCGGCAGATGGAGGCACTGGCCGATTTCGAGGTGCTGGTGACATTCTGCTTCACACCCGAACATCTCGGCGTCGAAGCGCACCACACGAGTTGCGCCAAGGACCCGCGCCAATTCGCCGAGTTCTGCACCGAAATGGTCGAGCGTTACGCGCCCGCCGGATCGGTGACCCCGCCTTCGCCCGAGCAACGCAAAACCGTTGGAGTCTGACATGCTGAATCCCGAACCGCGCGAGATCAAGGTGGCCCTGGTTGGAGTGGGCAATTGTGCGAGCTCGCTGGTTCAGGGCCTTTCGCACTACCGCAGCGGCGCGAACGACATCAGCGGCCTGATGCATTTCGATCTCGGCGGGTATCGGCCCGGCGATATCCGCATGGTGGCGGCATGGGATGTGGACCGACGCAAGGTGGGGTTCGATGTCGCCCAGGCCATCTTTGCCAAGCCCAATTGCACGACGCAATTCTGCGAGGACGTCGAAGAAACCGGTGCCGTCGTGAGGATGGGCCGCATTCTCGACGGCGTGGCCGAGCACATGCATGCCTACCCCAGCGATCGCACCTTTTGCCCCGCCGAGGAGGCCCAGCCCGACAAGGAAGATGTGGTGTCGGTATTGCGCGAAACCGGGGCCGACGTGCTCATGAACTACCTTCCGGTCGGATCGCAGGAGGCCACCGAATTCTACGCTGAATGCGCGTTGGAGGCGGGCGTCTCCTTCGTGAACAACATCCCCGTGTTCATCGCCAGCGACCCGGTCTGGGCCGAGCGCTTCCGCGAGCGCGGCGTGCCGATCATCGGCGACGATATCAAGGCGCAATTGGGCGCCACCATAGTTCACCGGGTGCTGACCGACCTGTTTCGCAAAAGAGGGGTGAAGCTGGAGCGAACGTATCAGCTCAATACGGGAGGCAACACCGATTTCCTGAATATGCTCGAGCGCAAGCGCCTGGCGGCGAAGAAGATTTCCAAGACCGAAGCGGTGCAGTCGGTCGCGGCTTCGCGGCTGGAGGACGAGAACATCCACATCGGCCCGTCCGACTATGTCGCCTGGCAGAACGACAACAAGGTGTGCTTCCTGCGGATGGAGGGTGAACTGTTCGGCGGCGTGCCGATGAACCTCGAACTGCGTCTGTCGGTGGAGGATTCGCCGAATTCGGCGGGCGTCGCAATCGACATGATCCGCTGCGCGAAGCTCGCGCGCGACCGGGGACTCGGCGGGCCGATCGACTCGGCCGCTTCCTACTTTTGCAAACACCCCCCGCGGCAAGTCACCGACGACGAAGCATGGGGCGCGCTCGAATCCTTCATCAGCGCCGATTGATCGATGACCCAGTCAATGAAAGCAGCCGTGTTGAGCGGCGCGAAGCGATCGGTCGTCCAGCAAGTCACCTTGCCGCAGCCCGGGGAGGGCGAGGTGCGCATCCGGCTCGAAGGCTGCGGCGTATGCGCCTCCAACATCACGCCGTGGGAGGGACCGGACTGGATGCAGTTCCCCACGCCGCCGGGCGATCTCGGCCATGAGGGCTGGGGCACGGTCGAGGCGGTCGGCTCCGGCGTATCCGGGCTGGCGGTGGGCGATCGCGTGGCCGCTCTGAGCTACCGCGCCTATGCCGAGAGCGATGTCGCCCCCGCCGAAATGGTGGTGAAGCTGCCGGACGAACTCGACGGGCAACCCTTCCCCGGCGAACCGCTGGGGTGTGCCTTCAACATCTTCCGCCGCAGCCGCATCGAGGCCGGCCAGGATGTGGCGATCATTGGCATCGGCTTTCTGGGAGCGGTGCTTACCCGGCTCGCAAGCGCAGCGGGAGCGAGGGTGATCGCGATTTCCCGGCGGGAGGAATCGCTCGGCCTTGCGCGCCATTACGGTGCGGACGAGACGATCGCGATGCACTCTCATGAGACGATAATCGAGCGGGTGACGGAACTGACCGATGGCCGGATGTGCCCGCGCGTGATCGAATGCGTCGGCAAGCAGTGGCCCCTCGATCTGGCGGGCGAGCTCGTCGGAACGGGCGGGAGGCTCGTTGTTGCAGGATACCACCAGGATGGCCCGCGCCAGATCAACATGCAGGCTTGGAACTGGAAGGGTATCGACGTGATCAACGCGCATGAGCGCGATCCTGCCGTACAAATGCAGGGCGTGAGGGAGGCGGTTGAAGCGGTGGCCAGCGGTCGGCTCGATCCCGCCCTGCTGTACACCCACCGCTACCGGCTGGAGCAGCTCGACGAGGCCCTGGAGGCTACGCGCGACAAGCCAGAGGGGTTCGTCAAGGCGCTGGTCGATCTGGCATGACGAAGCCCAGGATCGGATTTCTCGGCACGGGCTGGATCGGCCGGCACCGGATGAATGCCATCGCCGAAAGCGGCGCAGCGGAAGTTGCCGCCATAGTCGATGCATCGCACGAGTGTGCGCAAGAAGCGCAGGCCGACGCGCCAGGTGCGACAATTCTGCCTTCGCTCGAAAGCTTGCTGGAGGCAGAGCTCGACGGGCTGGTCATCGCCACGCCCAGCGCTCTCCACGCCGAACAGTCGATTGCCGCGCTCGATCGCGGCCTTGCCGTGTTCTGCCAGAAGCCGCTCGGCCGCAATGCGCACGAAGCGAGCCGCGTGGTTGAGGCGGCACAGCGCGCCAACCGCTTGCTCGGGGCCGATTTTTCCTATCGTCTTACAGCCGCCGCCGCCACTCTGGCCGATCTCATGAGGTCGGGGGAACTGGGGACCATCTTTGCTGCCGATCTGGTGTTTCATAACGCCTACGGTCCCGACAAACCCTGGTTCTACGACCGCTCGCGTTCGGGCGGAGGCTGCGTGATGGATCTCGGGGTCCATCTGGCCGACCTTGCTCTTTGGCTCACCGATTTCCCCCACGTTGGGAATGTCTCGTCGCGCCTCTTCGCCAGGGGCAAGCCGCTCGCGCGAGGCGGGCAGGGGGTCGAGGACTACGCGGTCGCCTCTTTCGATCTCGCAACCGACCTGCGGGTCAATATGGCCTGCTCGTGACGTTTGCATGCCGGGCAGGACGCCCGGATCGAAGCCACCTTTTATGGAACCGAGGGCGGTGCAAGTCTTCGCAATGTCGGCGGCAGCTTCTACGATTTCGAACTGCTGCATTATCGCGGCACATCCAGCGAACGCCTCGTCTCGCCTCCCGACGCGTGGGGCGGCCGCGCAGCCATTGCCTGGTCGCAACAACTGGCAGGCGATCCCTCCTTCGATGCGCGGGCGCTGCGTCTCGTCGATGTGGCCGCACTGATCGACGGCATTTATGCGGCCAACCAGATGGACTGATCGACATCGCCGCCAGGCCTTGGCCACCAAACCGGAAGCGGAGGACAGATTTGAACGCTCTGGAAATTCAGATGCTGGGAATGTCTCGCAGCGGCAATCACGCGATCGCCGACTGGATCTATGCGCAGGCGGAGGGCTCGCGGCTGCTGCTCAATTGCGCCGAGGGCGGGACAAATCCATTCCTGTCGTGCCGCCCCTTGAGCGAAGGAAACGGTTGGCGCGCCGACCGCCCGTTCGACTTCGAAGCAGCCAGACACGGCCAGCACCACGACCGGGACCTGCTCATGCACACTTACGAGGACAGCTGGATTTCCCATGTGTTCAGCAACGAGCTGCGCGAGCACCACGATACGTGGCTCGGCGGTTCGCGGCGCAAGGTCGCGATGCTGGTGCTGCGCGATCCGTTCAATCTGTTCGCCAGCCGGCGCAAGATGGGCTGCGGCCTTCCGCCGGATATCGCCCGCGGTATTTGGAAGCAGCACGCCCGCGAGGCGCTCGGTGCCACGCGGTACCTTCCCGCGAACAAGCTCGTCGTGCTCTACAATGCCTGGAAAGACGACCGCTCATATCGCGAGCGCATTGCGCAAGAGCTCGGCTTGCGTTTCTCGGACGAAGCGGTTGACCGCGTTCCGGTTTGCGGCGGGGGAAGCTCCTTCGACGGTACCGAATTCGACGGCAATGCTGCGGCTATGGCGACCGGCAGAAGATGGGTCCACTTCGCACAGGATGAGCGGTTCTCGCGATTTTTCGACAGGGAAATGGCTTCGCTGAGCGAACAGCTTTTCGACATGGCCCCTCCTCCGGCGTTGCAACTGGCGCAAGCGTGAGGTGAGGCGGCCTGACGTGGCCGTTCGTTCGTTCGACGAACCGCGGTGGCTGGCCCTTCCAGCCTCGCCATTGCCGCCGTCGGTGCTGCCAGGTCTGAACCACAACCTGTGCTCGACCGAGGAACATGCCCTCTCCGCTTTGTCGAGAAGCTCGACCGCCTTCCAGTCGGATTGCGCGGATATGGACGGCGACGGGCGCCTCGATCTGGTGGTCGGCGTCATCGAAAACTGCGGCGACCCTCGCGCGCCAAACGGTCTTCCGGCTCTCCGCCACGGCATCCCCCCGGCGGATGCACCGCATGTACCATGCCTTCATCGCGCGCGACATGGACGGCGACGGAGATCGGGACCTCGTCACCACGCGCGGCAACAGCGGGAGCTTCGACGGCGTGATCTGGCTCGAACAATTGCGCAGCGCCGCGCCCGTGTATGCGTTCACCCCCGCCCGAACGAAGGAGAGCCGGCCCTTACCGCCTCCTTCGCGCAAATGGCTCGACCATTATGCGAAACCCAACACTCTTGCGGCGCCGAACAGGCGCTAGGCTCTTGCCTGCGCTACGGTGGGGGAATCCAACCGAACATCGACCGATTGGCATGTACAGTGGGGAAGCGAATCGCCACATGAACCGAGCAAAGCATCGGTTTGACTCGCGGCTGACCGTCGAAACAAGGAAGTGGCGGAGACGGAGGGATTCGCGATGAACGGGTAAGCAATTGAATTACAATGGTTACCAAAATAAGAATCTGATTCCTTACCCCCATCGATACCCCGACCTCTTAAATGCTTTTAACAAGGCACATCCGCCGATTATGGCGGGCTGGTCGGCGTAGCGCTCCCACCTCAGCGATGTCAGTAGTCGACGCGGGCTCTGACTGCGGGCCCCCGACAACGAAAGCTTTGCGCCCCAATCCTGGTCATTGAAGCTCCGCCTCAGATCTCCTGAAAGCGGACATCATTTGCGGTTAGGTGGAACCGCCAGGGCGTCGGACGACCCACAAGCGCAGATTTGGCTACTTGATTGCCATCGGTGAGCTTTCCAGTTGCAAGTGCGAGCCAGTCGCATTAGCCGCGGCGGCAATTAAGAACGATTCGCAAGAAAGCAAAAAACTCATGTACAATCGCGCGTTCCGCCTCGCCCTGCCTCCTGACATCCGCTGCCCTGCCTGCCGCGGCGCTCGCCAATGAAGCTGCCGACGGGCAGCCGGAGCGCGACTATCTCCCAAGCGAAATCGTCGTGAACGGCGAACGCGGCGGCTATGGCATCGATGACGGTTCCACCGCGACCAAGACCCCTACCCCGCTGATCGATGTGCCCCAAGGCATCAGTTTCATCACCGAGGATCAGCTCGAGGATCAATCGATCCGCCAGTTGAACGAAGCCTTGCGATACGTACCAGGCGTCAGCCTGGAAACAGGCGAGGGGCACCGCGACGAAGTGTTCATTCGCGGCCAGGAAACCACCGCCGATTTCTATCTCGACGGGCTGAGGGACGATGCGCAATATTATCGCCCGCTCTACAATATCGAGCGGGTCGAGGTGCTCAAGGGCGCGAATGCGCTGATATTCGGTCGCGGCGCCGGCGGCGGCGCGATCAACCGCGTGTCGAAATTCGCACAGACCGGCGACAGCTTCGCTGCTGCAAATGCGTCGATCGACACGTTTGGGGCCTTCGCCCTGCTGTCGGACGTAAACCAGCCGCTTTCCAATACGATTGCGGTGCGGTTGAACGGCACCTATGAGGAGTTCGACAGCCATCGCGACTTCTACGAGGGTCGCTTCATCGGCTACTCGCCCACTGTTACCGCCGGTCTCGGCCCGGCCACGCGGCTGACGGCAACCTATTCCTACGACGACGATCGGCGCGTGGTGGATCGCGGCGTCCCTTCGTTCGAAGGCGGTCCGCTACGCGGCTTCGACGACACCTTCTTCGGCGATCCCGATTTCAACCGGTCGCAGGCGGAGGTGCATATCGGACGGGTGCGTCTCGATCACGAATTCGCCCCCGGCCTCAACGCGAATGCGACCGTCCAATATGGCGATTACGACAAGATCTACGCCAATATCCTGCCCACTGGAGTGAAGGCTTCAATGGTGACGCTCGAAGGCTATCAGGATGCGACGACGCGCGAGAACCTGATCGGCCAAGCCAATCTGGTCTGGGAAGCGGACGGCGAGGGGTTCGCCTCGACGCTGTTGCTGGGGATCGAAGCCAGCCGCCAGGATACGCAGAACTCGCGCCGCGTGGTCGTCTTCGACGACAATGGCGCGCAAAGGATCACCACTCCGCTCGCCGAGAGAATCGTGGTCCCCGCATTCACGCTCTCCCCAGTGTCGCGCTCGCGCGAAAGCAAGCTGGATACCGTGTCCTTCTATTTGCAGGAGCAGCTGGAGATCGGCGATCATCTCGAGCTGGTGGCCGGGCTGCGCTGGGACCGGTTCGACCTCGACACGGTCAATCTGATCTCGAGTGCACCCGGCGACCGGGTGGACGAACGCGTCAGCCCGCGCGCGGGAATCATCGTCAAGCCCGTCGAGCGGCTGTCGCTCTATGCCAGCTACACGGAAAGCTTCCTTCCACAGGCGGGCGATCAGTTTCTGCTGATTTCCCCCGGCGACGAACGCTTCGAACCGGAGAAGTTCACCAATTACGAAGTGGGCGTCAAATGGGCGCCGTTGGAGAAGGTGCTGGTGACCGCGGCCGCCTTCCGGCTCGACCGCACTAACACCACCGCGCCCGATCCCGACAACACGGGGCTGGTGGTCCAGACCGGCGAAAGCCGGGTCGAAGGGTTCGAAATCGGTGCGGTCGGCTCGATCACCGATTTCTGGCAAGCCAATCTGGGATACACCTATCTCGATGGCGAACTGCGCACGGCTTCGGATTTCGGGGCAGCGGGTGCGAGACTGCAGCAGCTGCCGCGTCATCAGATTACCGCCTGGAACCGGTTCGACGTCACGGAGCAGTTCGGCTTCGGCGTTGGCGTCATCCATCAGAGCGATCAGTTCGCCAGCTTTTCGAACACCGTCGAGCTGCCGGGCTATTGGCGCGTCGATGCGGCGGCCTATTTTACCGTCAGCGAGCGCATCAGCCTTCAGGTGAATATCGAGAACCTGCTGGACGAAAGCTATTTTCCCAGCGCGCACGGCAACAACAATATCCAGCCCGCCGAACCCTTCAGCGCCCGGTTTGGCGTGCGGGTGGAGCTTTGAGGACGAAGATATCGGCATAGCTCGTATGGCCTGACGGGGCGCACACCTCGTCGGGCCATACGGCGCCATCTGCAGGCGCCATTCGCAGATGCCGGTGGAAGTCTGTATTCGATTTGCCTCTGCGCGCCGGTAGGGGCTAGTCCGGGATCCATGAAGACAATCGCCGCATCGCGGGCCCGGTTCTGGCTGTTGCTCGCTGGGCCGGGCAGCTGGATGCTTTATCGCTGGACCGCGTCTCCCGAGGTGTACGGTTACGGCCACGCCATCCGCGACAGCGGGGACTGGGCGGCGTGGCTGCTGATTGCGACGCTTGCCGTCACCCCCATCCGTCGCCTGTTCCCTCGGCAGCGATGGTCGGCCTCGCTGATGCGGCACAGGCGAGATCTCGGCGTGGCCAGTTTCACTTACGCGCTAGGGCACACGCTCATCTATCTGGGCACCAAGGCCGATCTGGCCGCAATCCTCGCGGATCTGCGCGCCCTGGATATTCTGGCGGGATGGCTCGCGCTGACGGTTTTCGTACCGCTCGCGACGACGTCCAACGACCTTGCGATCCGCGCGCTCAAGCGCTCATGGAAACGCCTGCACCGGCTGGTCTATCCGGCGGCGGTGCTGACCTTCCTGCATTGGGTCCTTGCGGCCTACGATCCGACCGCAGCCTATATCCACATTGCAGTTCTGGTGGCGATCGAACTCGTCAGGATCTGGCCGCGACGTCAAAGAGTGACGTAGGTGCGAAAGCGCGCGACCTCTTCCTCATCGACGTATTTGCTGATTTCCCGGTCGAACTCGGCCATGTCCTCATAGGGGCGGTATTCGAGGAATTCGCCGACCATCCGGTCGGTCATGCCGGGGATGAGCTCGATCTCTTCGCGAGTGGCGGTGTTCAGGTTGACCGGCACGAACACGCGCGTGCGAACCATGGCTGCTCCTTCCGCGTCCAAGGTCGCGAGCAGCGTCCGGTTCAGGTCCGCCACGCTGCGGTAGGGCTGCCCGGTGATGATGGCTTGAGCCAGCCCGGGAGAAACCCCGTCCAAAACCGCCAACTGCTCGGCAGTCGCCGCGTTCGCATCGAGCACCGCACCGGCATCGGTAGCGACTGCCCCAGCGCTCTCGTCCGAAACCAATCCGGCATCGGCGAGCGTATCTTGCGACGTCGTCTCGGAGGTTTCTTCTGCGCCTTTCGAACAGGCGGTGAGCGTCAGAGCGGTGCCAGCGACGGCAGCTGCGAAAATAATCCTACGCATGTAAACCCTTCTCGTTTGAAGCGGCGCTATAGCCAAGCGAAGCCAAAATTCGAAGCTCTTCTGACGGACGCATGCACGATTCATCGATTGCAAAGAGGCTGTCGTGGACGGGTTCGTAGACGGGGCGGAGTGTCAGTGGGCCGTCAAGCTAGTGCACCCGCTAATTCGAGACAATTTCCCATGCCTTGGATAGCGCTCTAGCCCGTCTTTTTGCCCAGAAAAACAGCGATATGACGACTTAATGCGCCCACCAGACGAAAACGTATGGGCAGCAATCAGCCAGTTGCCGAATTTTCGGAATTGGCAAAGCAGCCCTTCGGCAAAGCGCCCTAATCCCGGTCATAGGACCGTCTGGTCGTGACTCCCGTTAGCGGACATTCTGAACCTGGCTTGTGACACCAAGAGCCAATGAACCGATGCTCTATCAATGGTTTCGAACTCCCGCCTCCCGGACAATGGCACTTGGTCCAGGACCCGCCTCGCTCTATGAATTGGCTCGACAGAGGTCTGAGTGGGAGTAGTCGGCCAGTCCGGCCTTCCTTTCGGGTATTTGGAAAAGTAGAACGCCGAACGGGCGAAAACCTCAGAGGATGATCTTGCAGACACGGAAGGTAGAAAGGCTCACCAAGAGGAAACGGGATGGCACTCCCTACGCTCGACGTGGGGAGGTTGAGGTCGCGCTGACATCGCTGGTCTACCTGTCTCGCGAGGAGATCCTCGAAAGGCTGAAGGTACGAGACCCGACCTCACCGAACCACGTGCAATCAGAGTGCATTGTTTACTTGATCCGTGCCACTCGGAACGACAACGAAGAGCGGTACTTCAATGAACTATACCGAGAACTCATGCGACGTTTGGCGTCCGCCCTCCCCCGCATCGAGGGCGAGCGGGCCGGCGGTCCTGAGAATGTCGACGGGGCGGACGCACGGGATCGCGTGCGCGACATCTTCAGGGTCAGGCTGATGGAAGATCGTGCGGCTCCTGGATCCGCGCTCGACTACTTCGAAGTCATGTTCTCGGGCGCGGTCGCGGCGTTGCGCAAGACCTCCATGGGCCGGGCGCTACGGCAGATGGCGAGGAGGGACGCCATCGACGACGAGGAGAGCGGCGATCCATCTATCGCGGTGGAGAAGGCGGTCGGCAGCCTCGACGTCCAACAGGAGTTGCTTTCCGACGACCCAAATTACCGGTTCAAGGTCGCAAAGGCGATCAGAACGCTACCAGACAAGCAACGCAGAGTAATCGAGATGCTCCTCCAAGACATGCCCATCGATTCGATAGACGACGATGTCCTCACGATACGCAAGGTCCTTGGCGTGAAGTCGGAGAAGACCGTCCGCAACAGACGCGACGCCGCCATCGCAACCGTACGGGCGCAACTCGGGATCGGAAGCCGGAATGACTGATCAGCCCCACCATGACGCCGAGGAAATCCTGATGGCCTTCGCCGTCGAACCGGAGCACGACCGGGGCACGCTGGAACGATACCTGCGCCTCCACCCCGAACTCGCCGAGGACCTCATCGACCTGTCGATGGAGTTGCGGCTCCAGCGCGCGACCGCAGACATCTCGGCGCCCGTAGACGAGGCCTGGGTCGAGGCGTCACTGGCGGATTTTCATGCCGCGGCGCCGGCACGCGCGGCGGCGCAGGCAGCCGATCCGTTCGCCGCGGTCGCCTCCGACGAACTCGTCACCCTCAGGCGCTCGCTCAACGTCCCCAGTAGCGTCATCCAAGGCTTCCGCTCCCGGACAGTGGACATCGCCACCGTCCCGGCCGGCTTCCTCGCGGACCTGGCGCGCGGCCTTCGCACCGGGGTCGACGAGCTCAGCGCCTTCCTAGCGGGTCCGCCGAGGCTGACCCCGAGCCTCAGCTACAAGTCCGGCCACGCGCCGAGCGCGGACGGGGGCAAGGTGACCTTCGAGGCACTGCTCGAGCAGTGCAGGGTGCCGGAGGACAGGCGCAGGCAGCTGCTGAACCCGCGGGACTGAGCGGTGGACGCCGTCGAACTCGCGCGGCAGCGCGCCGCTGCCTTGCACGATACGGCTGTCGCGGGTGGCGCGGACCCTTGGAATCCGATCGACATCGTCACGGCCGTTGCCACCGACAGAGGTCTCGATGTCGAGCCAGTCGAGGCGGGAAGCCCCATCTTGGCCGGCGGCCGCGCGCATTTCGATCCGAGCGACCGGGCGATCCGCCACGAGGACGCGGGCGACGCTTTTGCAAGGGCGTTCCTGATCGGTCACGAGCTTGGGCACGCCACGCTGGGCGACGACCGCGCGGAGCACATCGCCCTAGAGGTCGATCCCGCCCGTCCGGCCGAGGCGGCGCCGGTTGGGGAGGACCGGGTCGTCGACTACAGCCGGCGGCAGCGCCGCGAGGTTCAGATGGATCTCTTCGGTCGCGAGCTGATCCTTCCCCGCGCACGCGCGCGATCCCTGCATCTTGGCGGCATGACCGCGAGCCAGATAGCCGACCGGCTCGGCGCCCCCTTCGACGTCGTCGCGATGCAACTCCTCGACGTCCTGCTGCTCCCCGAGATCGAAGCCGCCCCGCCACAGCAGCCGGCGTCCCCCCCCAAGCCCCTCAACCCGGAACAGGCCGAAGCCGCCCTACATCGCGGCGCCCCCTACCTACTTGAGGCTGGACCCGGGACCGGCAAGACGCAAACGCTCGTCGGGCGCGTCGCCGAGCTGGTCGACGGCGGTGTCGATCCGCGCTCCATCCTAGTGCTCACCTTCTCGAACAAGGCCGCCGGCGAGCTCTCGGACCGGATCGCGGTGCTTCGCCCCGACGCCGCACCGGCGATGTGGATCGGCACCTTCCACGCGTTCGGGCTGGACATCGTGCGGCGGCACCATCGCCAACTAGGGTTCGCCAAGGAGCCCCGTATGATGGATCGCAGCGAGGCGATCGCCATCATGGAGCGCGAATACCTCGCCCTGAATCTTCAGCACCACCGCGATTTCATGGATCCGGCGCGCCCGCTCAAGGACATGCTCGGCGCGATGTTGCGGGCGAAGGACGAGGTCGCCGACGCCGAGCGCTTCGCCGCCCTCGCTCAGCAGATGGTGGACAACGCCGTCGACGCCGACGCCCGCAAGGCGGGGGAGCGATGCGCCGAGGTCGCGCTCGTCTACAGGAGATACGAGGAGCTGAAGCAAGCGGCCTGCGCCGTGGACTTCGGCGACCTCGTGGCACTGCCGGTCAAGCTGCTCGACGACGATCCGCAGGCGGCGGCCGCACTTCGCGCCACCTATTCGCACATCCTCGTCGACGAGTATCAGGACGTGAACCGCAGCAGCGTGCGGCTCCTCCAGAAGCTCACCGACGCCGGCAGGAACCTCTGGGCCGTGGGAGACGCGCGGCAGGCGATCTACCGATTCAGGGGTGCCTCGTCCTTCAACATGTCCCGGTTCGCGACGAACGACTTTCCGGGCGCATCGGGTGGCCGGCTTCGCGTCAACTACCGCTCGACGCCCGAGATCGTCGGCGCGTTCTCCAGGTTCGGCGAGAGCATGCAGGCAGGCACCGGCGACGCATCGCTCGACGCCTTCCGCGCGTCCATCGGGATCGCGCCCGAGCACGTCACCTTCGGTGACAACGACGATGAGGCCGACGCGCTCGCCGACGAGATCCTGCGAGTCGCACCGCAGGTGCCGTTCCGCGACCAGGCGGTGCTCTGCCCGGGGAACGATCGACTCACCCGCGTCGGCCGCGAGCTGGAGCGGCGCGGCATCCCCGTGCTCTACCTCGGCAACCTGTTCGAGCGCCCCGAGGTGAAGGATCTCCTGTCCGCCCTCTCTCTGCTGGTTGACCGACGCGCGATGGGTCTCGTCCGGAAACCGTCGCTCGAAAGGCTCGCGACGGGGCTGAGCCTCGCCGGCGCTTCGGCCGTCGTCGAGCACCTGCGCGCCACCGACGCGGGGCCGATGGCGTGGGCGTCCGCGACGACCAGGGCGCCACAGCTGGGGAAGAACGACGCCGACGCGCTTGATCGGGCCGCCGGGATGCTGGCCGGCTTCGGCATCGACGCGAGGCCCTGGACGGTGCTCGCCCAACTCCTGCTAGACCGGACGCGGACGGCCGCGCTGCTCGCCTCGGCGGATGACGTGTCGAGCCGCGCCATGGGCGTGGCGATCTGGCAGCTGATGGGCTTCCTGCGCACAGAGCGATCTGGGCCCGGCCTCCCGATCCAGCGCACGCTCGACGGGATCAGGCGCCTCGTCCAGCTCGCCGACGAGCGGGACCTCCGTCAGCTCCCGGCGGCGGCGCAGGGCATCGACGCCGTGCGACTGATGACGATCCACGGCAGCAAGGGTCTCGAGTTCCCCGCGGTGCACGTCATGGGCCTAAACAGGAACGCGATGCCGAGCACCGCGCGCAAGCCCGCCTGCCCGGTCCCGGACGGGATGATCGAGGGAGGACAGGGCGGCACCGTCGCCCTCGCCGCTGCCGACCACGCGCTTGAGCAAGAATGCCTGCTCTACGTCGCCGCATCCCGCGCGCGCGATCGGCTGCTGCTGTATTCGGCCACCAGGACGGCGACGGGGGCACGGCGCGACGCCTCCCCCTTCATCGCCCGGCTGGGCGTGGCAAACGCACGCCCGGCGATCGCGTATGCGGGACGTGAAGCCGATCGCGAGACCCTGCCACTTCCGATCCGCATAGGGCCGCCCGTGCGCATCACCACCGCGCAGCTGGACCTCTACTCCCGCTGCCCCCGCCGCTTCCTCTACACGCACGTCCTCGGCGTGGGCGGGCGGCGCACGCCGACCACGATGACGAGGATGCACGACTTGGTGCGGGGCGTGGTTAAGGAACTCGCCGCCACCGATCCCTCCGCATCCTCGATGGCCGACATGGAGGCGCTGCTCGAACTGCGCTGGTCAGAGGGTCCCCTCGCCACTGAGGAGTATCGCCTCCATCGGGAAGTCGCCACGCTCCTCCTCCGGCGCTTCGTGACGATCCGCGCGGGAGGGGCCCGCGCCGACACGGGGCCGCTGGTGGTGTCGATCGGGACCGACGAGGTGACCGCGGTCGCCGACGACGTCGTCACCGACGCGGGCCGACACGTGGCCCGCGTCGTCAGGACGGGGCACAGGTCTTCCTCCACCGGCAAGGCGCTCGCCGACGCGGCCTTCGAGATGGCCGCCGCCGCGTCGCTGCCCGGCTGCGTCGTGGAGATCATCCACCTCGGCGACGACGAGCCGACCATCGCGCTCGCCCTCGACCGCAAGGCGCTGGGCAGGAACCTGGGCAAGCTGACGGAAACGCTGGCGTCGATCGCTTCGGGCCGGTTCGAACCCGAGCGCTCCGACCGCACCTGCCCGTTTTGCCCCGCCTTCTTCACCTGCGGCCCCCTGGCCGACGGGAACCTGCAAAAAAATCTCTGACCGGAATTACCGGTTGGCCTGGCCTGCCGGGATTGACCCTTCGTGACCGACGCAGATCCGCCGAGGTCCGAAGAGGAAAAACAACACCATGTCCATCATCGACCATCTCGACATCGACGACGTCGAGGCCGCCGTTCAGGAGGGCCGCGCGCTGCGTCCCGGGCCTTACCGCGTTTCCTTTGCGCTCGACGACCTGACCTACCAGCCGATCGTCCTCGACGATCCCGTCCCCCTCGGCCGCCAGATCCTGAAGGCGGGCGGCATCAAGGACGTTGACGGCCACTCGCTCTTCGTCATCACCTCCGAAGGCGACTTCGAGGACGTCCGCGCCGACGAAGAGGTGGACCTTCGCCATCGCGCCGCCCACCGGTTCGTCGCCTTCAGCACTGACCCGCTCTACCGCGTGAAGCTCAACGACAGCCGCATCGTCTGGGGCTGTCCCTCCATCCCGGAGGCGGTGCTCCGCTCGCTCGCCGGCATCGGTGACGACGAGGCCGTATTCCTCGAGGTGCGCGGCGGCAAGGACAAGCTGATCGAGCCGGGCACCGAGGTCGACCTCGCCGCCGACGGCGTCGAGAAGTTCATCACCGCTCCGAACAAGGTCACCTACACGTTCTTCGTCAACGGCAAGCCCTACGAGACCGACAAGAAGAAGCTCACCGGAGCGCAGATCAAGACGATGGTGCCCGACTGGGATCAGACCCACGACCTCTCCCTCGAAGGCACGGGCGACGATCCCGATCGGATCATCGGCGACGACGAGACGGTCAGCCTCGACCCCAAGCACGGGGTTCGCCGCTTCTCGTCGGTCCCCAAGGCGAACTTCGGCTGATGTCGGGCATCCTCAGCATGCAGTTAGAGCAGCTGCGGGAGCGCTTCGGCGAAGCGCACGCCAACACGATGGCGAGCGGCACCACGCTCGTCACCGTGCCCGGGGTGCGCCTGCCGGAGGGGTGGTCGAGGGCCTCGACCACCATCCGCTTCCTCGTCCCGCCCGGCTACCCTTTCGCGCAGCTCGACTGCTTCTGGGCGGATGCCGACCTCGCCCTCGCCACCGGAGCGACGCCGCAGAACGCGGCGCTGAACGTCATCCCCGAAGCCCTGGAGCAGGGCATGTGGTTCTCGTGGCACCTCGCGAGCGCCTGGAACCCGAACCGCGACACCCTAGCAACGTGGATGAACGTGGTGATCGACCGCCTGAGACAGGTCCGATGAGCGGCCTGCGCTTCGCGGCGCCGACCTATTCGGCGCTGGCGTCGGGCCTGCTCGACGCCGACGGTCTCGAGAGCTGCGCCATCGGCTACGCCCACCACGATCCCGCGAGCGGTTCCTGGGTCGTCGCCGACGCCGCTCCCGTGCCGGACTACGCCTACGAACGCCGAGACTGCGTCTCGGCCGTTCTCAAGCCCGGGTTCCTGATCGACGTGGCCAATCGCAGCCGGATTACCGGCATGGCGGTCGTGGCGATCCACACCCATCCCGGTAGCCGCGGCAACCCGCACTTCTCCGCGACCGACGATGACGGGGAGGCCGAACTCGCGTCCTATCTCCACAGGCGCGGCGCCCCGGTGTCCCACGTCGCACTGGTGATCGGCCCGGAGGGCGCGCGCGCCCGCATTCTCGGCAACGACGAGGAGGTGCCCGTGTGGGAGGTGGGCGAAAAGCTCGTTCTCCACTCGCCGGTCGCGGGCGGGGCCGCCCACGGTCGTGACGACCGCCTGGTCCGCGCCTTCGGCGAACCGGGGCAGCGCCTGCTCCGCCGGCTCCGCTTCGCGGTGATCGGCGCCGGCGGCACCGGATCACTCCAATGCCAGCAGCTCGCCCACCTCGGTGTCTCGTGGATCACCGTCATCGATCCCGATATTGTGGAGGAGACGAACCTCAACCGCCTCGTGGGCTCGATCCCCTCGGACGTGGGCCGGCCCAAGGTGGAGGTCGCCTCGCGCATGATCCGCGCCATCAATCCGACCGCCACGGTGATCCCGATGCAAGCGGACATCGTGGACGAGCATGTCGCCGCCCTCTTGGCGACGTTCGACTTCATCCTCCTGTGCACGGACTCGCACGCCAGCCGCGCCGTGGTGAACCAGGCCGCCTACCAGCACCTGGTGCCCGTAATTGACATGGGCGTCAGCATCACGGTCGTGAACGGGGGGGGGGTGAGCCACGTCACCGGGCGGGTGCAGATGCTCTCGCCTTGTCTCCCGTGCCTGACCTGCTGCGGCACACTCGACGCGGATGCGATCCGTCGCGAGATGCAGACGCCGGATCAGCGCGCGGCCGACCCGTACGTCCATGGCGTGCGGGAGCCGCAGCCCGCTGTCCTCTCCATCAACTCGACGGTGAGCTCGCTCGCGATGACGATGGTCCTCGGCGCGGTGACGCCAGTACCCGTCAAGCCGCGACACCAGACTTACGACGGCACCCGCGGGAGGGTCCGGGAGATGGCCGTAGCGCTGCAGCCAGACTGCGTCGTGTGCTCCCACGCGGGCGCGCTGGCGAAGGGCGCCACGTGGAGCCTACCGGTCCGACCGGACGCGAGCGGGGGACGCTGGCGATGAGCCCGCCGGCGCGGAAGGTGCGCATGGTCGGCGACGTCGAATACCGGGACCAGGCTGAGGCGAACCTTGGCCAGCCGGGTGACGCATCCCTGATCCTCCGAGGCAGGCCGCGGGCGATCGTGATGGCATGTCCCGACGGTTGCGGCGAGACGCTCGTCGTAAATCTGGACGGGCGCGCGGGGAAGGCATGGCGCTTCGACATGCGCCGCGGCGGTCTGACCCTCTTCCCCTCGGTGTGGCGGGAGGGCGGCTGCGGGAGCCACTTCATCGTTTGGCGTGGCCATATTCTGTGGTGCGGTCGTTTTGAGCGGGATAATCTCGAGCCAGACTACGACGAGGCAATCGAGCAGTTCGTCTTCGGTGCCATGGATGTCGAGAAGCCCCGAGATGCGGCTCAGCTCGCCGACGCCATCGACGAGCTGATCTGGGACGTGAACCGCGCGGCTAATCGACTGGTACGTCGCGGAGCCGCCAAGTCGTGGAAGGTGGAAGGCCGATGGGTGTTTACCCGCTTAGCCTAAGGTGCGAGCCCGCCGGCATGGGCAAGAGAACCAAGCCGGTGGGCATGCACAGCCCCACGATCATGAGCTGTTCGATCCCAGTATGAAGGTGTTCTATCCGGCTGCGGACGTGATGGACAGACGTGTCACAGCCGAGTGGTTGTGACACGCACTGAAGGGCAGCTTTTGCCCTTTGCGAACGGAAAGTGGCCAGTCCGCAACCGGCCTAGAACTTGCCATATCGAGGCATTTTTCGACCAGGGCACACAAGTTCGCCAGCCGCAGGCTCGAACTCGGCTATGTGAGCGCGGCGTGGAGAGGTTTGAAGAGCTAATCTAAAAGTCGCTTGCTATTGCAGACGACAATCTGCGCAATTGCGCGACGCAGCGTCATTCTCTCCCCGGGCAGATGAGGAGGGCTTTAGATTTTGCCATTTTAGACGCCACCGCCAGCCGGTCGATGAGGCCGCCGAACGCTGGTCGAACTTTGTTTCACTTGAAGTATTTTGGTCTGAGCCGGATCAATTACGCGACCGTTATTATCCATCCAGACCGGCCACTGCGCTCGATAGCCTGCTCGGTCCCGTGCCGCCTTGCCGAGAATGCGACTGACCCCTGTACGGCGGCCGAAGACCCTACCTTGCGGTTTGGGCTTCTTGATACCGAAACGAAACGCGTCTTTCGGGCGAATACCTTTGAGGAGATATTTACGCGCAGCGACACTATTACCTGTTGGCTGTACTAAGACTGCGCCCTGAGGAGCCGGTTCATGGTTTTCGGCACGTTTGCGAGCCCCGGTTCCTTTGCGCTCGAGGCTGGTCACCCAACGAGGGACGAGATCGGTGAATTCCTCGATCAGCATCTCAGGTACATGAACTAACCAGTGAACATGGTTCTTCTCTCTGGCGTAAACATAATACGGAGAGACTGAGATGCCCAACTGCTTGCAGCGCGTGCGCAGCCAACGGCAGAAGCGTTGGTTTCTAAGAGCAGCGAAGTTATCATGCTTGGTTTTTGTCATGTTCCACTGAATCGTAACAGACAGATTGAGACCGACGGGAGCATTGACATTTGCTTTTGGGCAGCCCCGCCTCGATTGCTTACCACCAACTGGGAGTGCGAACCGGCACGCATGGTGAAGGGTCCGTGCTGATGCCACGGTTATGCCTCTTGAGGCCTTGGCTCTGCGGCGCACAACGGGTTGAACTATCATCTTTTCGCCGAGTTTGTTCCTGGAAGTGGATATGCGACTATTAGGATAATCGAAGCACAAATCCGAAATCGAAATGAGTAACTGTGCCATTCGAGGACAGTCTTGGTAACGCGCCCAAGAACATCGGCATCCACGTCATCGCTGACATTTGAAATCGTAAAGCTCTGGTTGCGCCGGTGACGGAAGCGAGACTCCTTTCAGAAGAGCGGGAAGGGTCGGATCTTGAAGAGGGAGGAAAAACCCAGCTTCGCGGGTCCGAACAGTAACCGACGCGGCAACGCCGCGCTGAAAGGATAAAGATATGAAAAGCTTGAACTTCATCAACATCGACCAGAACCGCGTAAACACAGTCCTGTGTGCTATCGAAGCAGAACTCGGAGCCCGCGCTACGAAGAATGGGAACAAGCCGCAAGCACTCCTGCTGGGAGGCGGGCGACTGTCCCCAACTGACGTACAAGAACTCGCCATCCTAGCGTGCCGCAAAGATTGGGATATTCTCTATGTCGCAATGGACGAAACCCAACCATTCGACGCGTTGGCGGCCGGCGATATCGAGTTCAGTTACTTCTCGACCGACGGTGTCTCAACCACGGCCGTTATCACCAACGGGAAGATGTGGAAGCGAGATGATCAATCTCAGGCCCGCCTCGTCTTCGATGGTGCAAACGGAGGCAGCGAGATTTGGATGAAAGCGAGCGGGTACTTCGCGGTGCGCGATCGCGAGGCACCACCTGCCGAGGCAGGCTTCGGCCTCGCAATTACCTGCATCCAGAAGCGCCTAGAGCAGGCTGGGCCCACCTTTCCCGTAATCAGCTCGTTTGGCGAGGCCTTCATCGTGTTCGATATGAAGACGCTCGATCGAATGATGAACGGAGAATAAGCGCAACCGAGGGGCGACTGCGGTCGCCCCTTTTTCTCGCGCTAGCGCGAGATCCCGACTTGTAGCAGGAAGTTGGAATTAGGAGGTAGAAGGGAAAATCGGAGGCCGGGCCCGGCCCCGTGGCTTCGCCATAAACCTCCAGAAGTTGAGAATTCGTTAAGGTGGGGCAAAAAACCGTGGCTTTGCCCGGTTTGACTTAGCCGGTTCAGAGGGACGCGAACAAAACTGATCGCGTCCCCCTGAACCGGCATCCGCCTACGGCGGATGCGCCCGACGAGTTCGATATCGGGCTTTTCCTTTCACATCTTCGGATTCGATCCTCGGCTGCGAAATGCAAAGGCCGTTTGCGTGTTCGAAATTCATTTTGGATTTCCTCTTTTTGCGCCGCCGGCGTCTGGAAGCTTTTTCCTTTCACTGACGATTATCAAAATCGTCGTCGTTCCGAAGATTTCAGGTCCGTCGCTATTGCGCCGTGGCCGCGCGCCCTGCCCGGGGTCACGCGGCGAAGGCCCGCCAGCCAGGCGGGGCCTTCCCTGGGCCGGGTTCGCGAATGCGAAGAGGTCCCTCAAAAGCGCGCCGCTGGTGCGGCTCCATTTAGGGAAATGGTGAGTGTTGGCGCCTTTCGCACTGACGGATGCTAATGCGAAAAAGGACGGTCATCGATCCTTCCCGGGCAGCGTCATGCGATCACTTTACGCCTGGCATTCTCGATCACTTGCCATGCCTGGTAGCTCGAGAGCAGCTGTCGGCGCACAGACGGCGTACAGCGTCGAAACAGCCAGTATACCCAAACCGCCTGCGCTTCGGCTCCTAGATAGCCAAGCCGACCGAGCGGCGTCGAATATCGGCTCGAAAGTTGCAGCCCGCCGACACCGCCTGCGTGCTTAAGGATGTGATGCGGAATTGCTGCAAGCTGGGCCGTGCGAAGTCCCGATCGAGGGATGCTTTTCATTATTTCGGCGCGGGAAGGATCTCGGCTCCTCCTCGCCTGACTGCCAAAATCCTCCGCTTGGTGATAGATGAGCGCGAGCGTTTCGGGCGTGAACAGACCCTGCAGCCGTTCGCACATGGCGTGCGGTGGATAGCCTGCTCCATAACCATGCATGTGGCATTCAAAACTCGCTTCGTTTCGACCACGCGCCGTGATGATGAAGGCTCCAAAGCCGAACGGCGCTCGCGGGTCTGAGGCCGCAGGCGCCGGCTGGATGGCAAGCGCAATCATGCGCTCAGGGGGCCGGTGTCGATTGGATCGTTGCATTTCGTATCTCCGTAGGGAGCGGGCGGCCTAGGACGCCGCCCGCCCTCGTTCTGTGGCACTGTACGGAAAGCTCGAACCTAACCCGCGAGCGCGGGCAGGTCAGCAAAGGCAAGCTGCAGCAGGTGATCGCTCAAGGCTTGGGCGCCTTCGCGGCCTACGAGAGCGCCCCACTCCTGCCACCTGTCGAGCCGATGCGAGAGCCATACGAACAGGCGATCACGGGCATGATCGTCCGGGAAGCTCATCGACCAAAGCACGCGGGTGAGCGGGATATTGTCACCAATCTCAATACCGGTCAGCTTGATGCCGGGCTTGCGCATGATGCTAGCGCGGACAAACCGGAACGGCAGGTCATGGGCGAAGGCTTCCTGGCTTGCCAGCACGCGTTCGCGCTCTTCCCGGGTTTCACCACGATCGAGGCCAACCCGAGGAGCCAGCACAGGCAGACCGATCGGTACAGGCGCGCATTCGACCGACCTCGTCGAGGCAAGCATGACCAGGATTGCCCTGCCCTCCAGGGTGAGCGAACCGGTGAGGCCGCCATCGGTAAGCCCTGCACCATCGAGCCAGAGGCTGTAGTGGGTATGGAGTGCCCACGCCCCCTGGAACAGATCGATAGTCTTCTCTTCGATGTGGACGACCCGCCGGTCGATTGCAGCGAGCAGCGCGAGCAGAAATTCGAGCTGATCCTCCACATCCCAGCGGCTGCTATCGGCCATCCGCAGACGACCGCGCCACAGACAGTCGCGCACGCTGTCCCACGGGTTGCCGTGCTCATCGCGCAAGAGCGGATACCCATTCTCTTCAGCCTGCAGCCAATAGCCCCACGGCAGGTTGGGATTGCGGATCGCTTCGTAGGGAATATTTTCCATCTCGATACTCCTTAACCCAAGTCGTTCTTGGTCGTGGGGGAACCGAGCTGCAGCGGCGCACCGGCCTCGCCGCCGTCGCCGCCTGCAACGGAGCTGAGCCCTGCGGCGAGTTCGCGGGTCTGTTCGAACACGTAACCCAGATCGCGATAGACCTCGCCTTCCTCTCGGTGGAGGCGCGGCTTGCTGCCTTTGGGAACGTGATCGCCAGGCATCGAGGTGGAAAACCCAAACCACCATTTGTCATCATGGCCGGCGCGGTCCGCACCTTGCGGAGCACTACGATGCATCTGGACCGGCCTTGAGTGACACACTCGGACCCTCTCCGGCCCGTCGTTCGAACACAGCTCGGCATAGTCGATCCCTCGGTGGGGGGCCTTGCCGATTGCACTTGGCACAGCGTCGTAGGTGAAGCCCCACAACGGATGTCCCGGGTCGACCGACGCATAGCCACTCAGCGTGCCATCGCCCTGCCGCAAGATTATGCAGGCAAGACCGGTCGCCGGATCCGTCCAGGCGAGCTTGTCCGGCTCCTCGCCCCAGGGTCCCGGACCGGCGGGATGACGCTCGGGAATGAGGTAAAACTGCTCGGGACGGATCTCGGTATCGCCGATGGTCAACTGCTTGGGTACAGCAACGGCTTTGTGTCCGGTGCGTGCAATGGAGCGGGTCGAGGATTTCTTCTTGGTCACGATCGTAATTCCTTCAGATATGAAAAAAGCCGCTGTCCGGGCGGACAAGCGGCTGTCTGGATGACCTGCAAATTTGCAGGGTCGGTCGGCACTTCAGGTGTAAGATGGCGGCCCGTGCCAGGGCCGCTTATCATGTCGCGGTTAGGTCATATTTTCCTCCTCTTCTTCCGCTCGAAAAAAACTCGCCGGAGTTATGCTGCTTCCGGCAAACGATAGACGGCCCCGCGCAAGCGGGCGGCACTGTGTTTTGCACGCGCCCAAGGCTTGAAAGAGTTCGTTATGAAAGTGCTTTTAGGCAGAGCGCGCAGAGCTTCTTCAGCGAGCAACATGATGGCTGTCGGCTGGTCGCAGGTAACTCTCCCATGAGCCGCGAGATGACGGATCGCGACCACCGAGGTTGCGAGCACATCCGCCAGTACCTGATCAGCAACCAGGTCCCAGCATTCTGCCTCGACGAGTTTCCCGATCGATTTGCTCGGACTAGGCTTGGACGGGATACCCGCGCCTGCGCAGTATTCGGGAAGGTGAACCCGGGCAGCCTCAACCCCGGTTGCCGCACGCAGGTCGAGGCGAAGCGGCGTGAAAGGCGAAACCTCGCGCAGCTGAGGCGGGAGTACCAGTCCGTACCGTGCCGCCGCGGAACGCAGGACAGCAAAATCCCGTGCCTCTCCGCCCCATGTGGTCACGATGGCATCCGGCTCGGTTCCGAGCGCGTCAAACAGACGAGAGACGATGGTTCGCTCATCAAGGGCGTCGCAGGTGAGAACGGTGGGCTTCGTGATCTCAGGCAAGTCCGAGTTCGGCCTGAACTCCAGTGTGAGCCAAGACGCTGCGGCGATCCGGTCGAAGGGCCAACGCGGATCCCCCTTTTCGTTCGACGATCCCTCGGCGCCGACATACCCTGCATGCGCATTGCGGTCCCAGGAGAACTCGACATCGAAAACGAACAAGGTGAGCGGCTGTCGGACTTGGCCCTCACGCTTGCGGGTGGCAAACAAATAAGCCTCGCGCTCGAGCTCGGCGATTGCTTCGTCTTTCATAATCATGATTATAATACCTCTGCCTACGCAAAGCCCCGCCAACGGGGCGGGCCTCGGAGTGGATTGTTGGGAGGGAAATAAACGTCGGACCACTGAGTATCAGCGGTGCCGCTCGCAAGCGCTTACTGTGCGCAAAACGGGCGCCGGAATGCCTTCGATCTGGAACCAGGTCTGCTCGTGTTCGACCGCAAGCGGATCAAGCTCTTTCGCCCAGAATTTCGGGGGACCTTGATGCCAGTGATATCCTCGGCCTTTGAGGCGATCCTTGGCGCTGAACGGAGCCCCCCTCGCCTCGACCATGATCGTTGTACGGTCGGCGGCTTCAAGCAGGCGCTGGAGATGAGTGCGCGACGGCCCCTTCAGCCGGCCGGTGCGGCTCTCGCGCAGGAGCCAGAATAGCGACCACACATCCTCCGCGGCCCGGTGCGCGCCGGAGAACCAACCATGCTGCATCAACAAGGCGGTCTGCGCACGTCCATCAAGGCCAAGTTTGAGCCACGGGATATCGCGCATGGAACATGCCCACGGCTTGGCGGCGATCGAAGGGTAGCGCCGCTCCAACCACGCTACTTCGAATTGGCAATTGTGAGCGACCACCAGGTCAGCACGGTCGAGCATTCCCGCAACCATCGCGTCGGGAATTTCGTGGCCGGTAAGATGCTGATTGGCGAGGCCGGTTAGCATCGTGATTTCGGGGTCCAGCGGGACGCCCGGATCTTCCTTCCAGGAGAGCGGCCCGAAGTGGCCAACAACCTCACCGTCGTCGTTCACGAAAACCATCATCAGAGCGAGTTCGATGATCTTGTCTCGATCAGGGTCGAGACCCGTAGTTTCCAGGTCGATTATGCAGACGCATTTCCCATCCGGCGGAGCGCCATTGCCAGGCATGTCGCTGAAAGGTTTTGGCACCGCACGCAGGACTCGAAAATTCTCGTCGTTTTCGAGATGCCGTGCGGTAGCGTCGTGGTCTGGGTTCAGATGATCGGTATTCATATTTATGCCTTTCGGTTCGTTGCCGAACCGGCGAGGCGGGAGCTTGAGCGTTTACACTCATTTTCCCTTCACCCTGCCGGTTCACCCGACAGGCCTCCACTCCAGTCTTTTCATCGTTCGCATGACGCCGCGCTGGCGGTCATGTTTTCCTGTTGCGGATATAAAAAAGGGGCGGCCTCTCGGCCGCCCCGCTGAATACCGTTCACGAGGACGTGCTACTCTTCGTAGTCGTATCGCGACATGTCGATGGAGCACTCTTCATCCTCCTTGCATGCGTGCGTCCCCTGCGCGCGCTCGCTTCGAACGGACGCCATGCCCAACCTGCCGAGCAGGGCATCGTGCTGAATGCGGATTTCGTCGAGCCGTGCTTCGGCGAGATCCGCGCGCGCCTTTTCGGCCGCCGCCTTTCGGGCGAGTTCTACAAGGTCCTGCGCCATCGTCTCGGCCTTACCGCCCGCCTGCACGCGAGCCTCGCGTTCGTGGTCGAGCTCGCCTTCAAGGAGAGCGATCTTCTCGCACAGCGCGGTCTCAGTCTGATCGCTGCGCTGACGCTCCCCGTCGATAGTCTTCCCGGTGAGCTCCAGCGCGACACGAACCATGTCCTCGACACCGGCGCGCAACCGCTCTTCGAGTTCTTCTCGCAGGCCAGCGGGCGCTCGCCGAACGTGCTGAATGCCCTGCGCCTCCATGCGCTTCTTCCAGTCGTTTACCTTGGCGTAGATCGACTGATTGCCTTTTGGCATACCGAGCGCGGTGGCAACGGCGTTCCCATGCACCTGGTGGAGATCGCCTCCGGCCTCTCTCAACAACCGATTGGCGATCGCATCAACAACGGGCTGGGTCTTCCAATCTTCCTTCTTGAGCATGATTTCGTATCTTTCCTGTCAGCTCCAGCGAAAGCAGCGAATGTCGCTGGGTTCGCCGGTTGATATCCTTCGTCAGCCGGATGCTCATCGCGGCCGGCACTTATCGGGAAAGATCGGCGGTTTTCTCACTCGCTCGAATGCTTGCTCTGCAGCGAAGGCAGCGAATTGGGCATTGTCGATGATGCGATGTCGGAAGGACGGGCAAAAGCCGGTACTGATAGGAAGCGAAGCGAGTACGCACGACGACCGCGCGATTACGATCTTCGTATGCTACGGCGAGCCGGATCCCGAGGATGAGGAGGATGATCGCGGTCATCGTTCGAAACCGTTTGGACGGGGAGGACCAGGTCGTCGCGATTGTTCCCGGAGACTCCGATCTTTCCTGGCAGCCGGACGGGGGGTCGAGGTCGCCGTGCGGGAAGCCATATCCGATGCCAACTCGGGAACGGCATTTTTCGACGGCATAATCGCGGGATTCACGGGCGATCGATTACCTATGGCGATGGCGGTATTGGCCCGCTCGTAGGCGTGCATCTGACGCCCAATGGCCTTGGCAAGTTGTGGGTCCTTGTTCCAAAGCGCGTGAATTCGGCTCAGCTCTCCAGGTCGCGCGTTCTCGTTATACGCAAACCTGTCCGGCCTCGCCCGTGCAACGGCGATCAGGCGCAGGAATGTCGGATCGGACCGCTGAGCTTCCCAAAAGGCTGCTGCCCATGAAGCGTTGCTTCCCAAAACCTTGAGTTCGCCCTCCTCGATCGAAGCGGCTCCAGCGACGATTGCGGCTGCGATCCATCGCCGGCGCTCGATCTGGATCGCCTCTATCGCCGCAAGATCCCGCTGGACAGCAGGGTCAAGAAGCCGATGGGGCTTGTCCCCGAAAGCCTCGACCAGAACGCGATCGTCGAGGAAACGCCAGTGAAGCCCTTCGTGGGACGCACGATAACGCGATGGCGCCAACCAGAGCTTGTCGTGGTCGATTTCATTGGCAAGCATACGCCGTGTTTCGAGCGTTGGGTCGGCCGCATTCGCGCCCAGACTGGAATTTTGCACGTCTAGAACATAGTCCGTGAGGAGTTTGCCAGTGTGCAACGGATGACCGGGTTCAACAAAGGCGCGCATGCGCTCGCCGCGCCAGTGGCGTTCGCCGTGGACGCTCGACCGGTTCCCTTTTCGATCGCCGTAGGTGTCGTGATAAGCGCGACTTGATGCGACAATGCTACGGGCCGAACCTGCGCAGGCCGATCGGAAATGCGCCTTGGCGAGTTTCTTCAACGGTCCTTTCTCGAGCGCAATCTTTAGTTCGGCTGCAATCCTTGCGAGTCCCTTTCGGATTTTCTGCGTCGAAGCGAACCGCAGGCGCATGAAGCGATGCCTAGCGAGCTTGAGCGCGTCGATCCGCGCCCTGCGCTTTTGCGACACGATCTCGATCGTCCGCAGCCGCTCGACAAAGGCGAGCTCTTCGCCATACCAGAACTTCCGGGCCTCCTCGGTCGCTTCGATCCGGTAGCGATCTTCAAGTTCGCGCCGCTCCTCATCTTCCCGCAGCGTTTTGCTCGGCGAAGATTTACCGGCAGGCGGCCCCCAGAGAAGTGCCAGCGTATCTCCTGTCTCTTCGGGGAAGACGCGAGAATCCCTGAAGGGCTTCGACACGGATTTCTCCAGCATCTTGACCTTGGCCACTTCCCTTTCATGAGACCGGCGGCGCTGAGCCCGCCGCTCGTTGACGTTATTGCCCTTCTCGACGTCCCTCATCCTGCGATAGAAATGTGCGTTGTGTTTTTCGAGATGGTCGGCGAGTTCCTTGCACTCCTCGATCTCTGCTCGTCGATCGGCGAAGCGATCACGCTCCTCATTGGTCAGCTTCTCGAACCGCGGCATCACGAATTTGCGAACCGCGAGACCGGGAGCGGCGGGCAGGTATCCGCCTTCTAGACGGTTGCCCAATTTTTTTAGCGTTGCGTTGCTGTAGGCCTTGCCTGCCGCGATGGACTGCCCTTGTGCGTGCTGCCCCGCTTCAGGAAGATAGTCGTTGGCAACAATCCGCGCACCGCTTTGGCCAGAAACGTATTTCAGCCCGACCCGCGCGAGGCTTTCATGCATCTGCTCTGCGGTATCCGACTTCATGATGCGAGGCGTGGCCAGGACTTGGACGGCCCGTTCCATCTCCCACTCCTCGCCGGACTGCTCCATATGCGCAGCGTAATTGTCCCGCTTCCAAGCCTTGTGGGCTTTCTGGGCGGCAACGATCTCGGAACGACCGAGAATCTTGCCGTTCTCGTCCGCAACCTTGATGTCCGAAAAGGTGTGATACACCCCGGTTCGATCCGCAACGAACCGGCGATTGGGTTCGGGCTCGAGACCCAAGTCGCGCTCGATGATCGCCATGGCGATCTGACCGGCTTCTTTCCACCAGTCCTGACCGAACGTGACCGGCCGGTCTTCTCCCGCCAGGAAGCTGACCACCAAGCCATGCATGTGATCGTTGTCGGTGTCGCGATGGTCGGCCCATACTGAAGGGCAGTCCTCGACGCCCATGACGCGGCAAACGACCAAACGGACATGTTCGAGTTGCTCTGGCGTCAGATGCTCGCCCTCGCGGCTGCTGACGGCTATATGCCAGAAGCGTTTCAGGCCGGCGCGCGCGCCGTAGATTGCGATCTCCTGCGACTGGCCTTCCGGATCCTCGGAGACAAGGTTGTAGGCGTGCCGTCCTTCTATCCGGTGCCCCTCGGCGCTGTCTGTGTTCACATAGTCGCCGACCGGTTTGACCTTCCCCATCACCGCAATGTCCTCGGCGCTCAACTGGATGTCGAAGATGTATCGCGCTCGCGAGAGTGACGTCGAGAAAGCGAGGTCCTGCTTCAGCTTCGGGCTGGCAACGCCATTGAGTCCGCTATCGTATCGCCAAATATTGATAACCATCAGCGGCTCTCCCGCTTCTCGACCATCGGAACCAAGCGGGACTGTTCCTGCCGCTGCGCGAGCAGGCCGCGCAGCTTGCACGCCTCATCCAGCAAGGCGCTAATGGTCGTTCTGGCGTCCTCGATTAGTTCAACCAGTTCCCCATGCCGCTGCCTCGCGAGCAAGCCTAGAAGCGCGTGCTCCGGGTCATCGTCATGGATGTCTTGTGCGCGCGCCAAATCATCGTCCAGCCGCATTTCAAGCGCGGCAAGCGCGTCGCCGAAACACTTCTCACGCGCCGCCATTGCCAGCAGTCTCGCGCCGACATCGATCGCTACGTCGCGCAAGCCCGAAGGATAGAAAATCCGATCCCGGCAATACTGTCCGACCCCTTTGTCGGGCACCTCTCGCTGGATCTGCGCTTTCTGCTCGGCGGTTACGTAAAACTTGATATAGGGACGCTTTACGGGATTCTTTGATGGGGCTGGAACCTTCCTAACGGCCATGGCCAAACCTCCCTTCGCCCGTTGCGCGGGCGTCATAAGAAACGCCGTCACGGAGCTTCAGCGACACGATGGCGAAACGTGTGGGGCACCCACACCCATCCTGTAGAAAAAACTGGCCCCGTTTCACGGATTTGCCTCCGGCAGCGGGAGCCCGATTTGGTCGAAGACAAGTTTGATGCAACGCGCGACATCGGCGCTGCGCGCCATGGCCTCGCGCGTTGCATCTGCATCGTTGGACAGATCTGTTGCCCTAGCGACGAGCTCGGCGTCGGGCGCGTCCCTCAGGGCTCCGAAAAAGTTGTTCGCAAGCGTTTCGCCTTTGCGAAACGCGCTGGAGGGAAATGCAGGGCGCCGAAGGGCGTCCGTAGGTTCGGCCTGCGCCTTATGGGAGCTGGACGGTTGCTCGGAATGAAAGGACCGCCGCGTCAGCTCTGGGGCAGACTCTGCATCAGCCCGGTAGTTCTGGGTCGCCCCAGTTCCATGAGCGTCTAATCGCACAAAGTCGGTCGCATGATCGGGAGGCGAGGCCACCGCCGCATTCTCGGCCCCTCGTTTAATGTCCGGTTTATCGCGCTTCGCCGCTAGGCGTCGACCGTACTCATCATCAACCCGCGCGCTCCAGCCGCCGTCAGCATCGCCCGGCCAACTGGAATTCATCGTCGGTTTGCTCAAGAGCCATTGCAGCACCGGAGACTGATAGCCATCGCGCGTGATATACCGGCGGTCTTTCACCCACTGCAGCCAGCGTTGGAGTTCCTCTTTCTGCTCGTCGGTAAGAGAACAGGCCGCTGCGACTCGTTCGGCTATCGCCTTCGGATTGAACCGCTTGGTCGGCTTGGCATGGATTTGTTGCGCATCTTTGAATGCGTAGGCAATGGCGCGATACGGAAAACCTGGCGAAAGAACTGGCTCGTCGGGGTCGATCGCGCTGCCTCCGAATTTTTCACGCAAGGCTTTGAGCCTAATCGCTTCCTTCTCGCCCGCCGTCTGCCTACGGCGTTGCGGCCGCTTCGGTTTCTCTTCGTTCTCTCCGGACATTCTTCTTCTCCCTAAGGTCGATGATACCTTGTAGGATGAGTTGACGAGAATGAGTAACGCGGGCACGCCAATCGCGTGGATGTGCGAAATCGGAAAAGGAAAATCACGCTCCGATCCGCAGGACGGGCCGATCCGAAGTATTCCCGCCTCACTAACCGTGACCCAAGACCCGGCCGTCCATCATATAGCGTGCGCCGCGCGAGTGGACGCTCCGTGAAGCAATACCGAGGTCAGCTAATGGGCCGACGCACGAACCGCTTCGCGGATGGGAGCTGCCGGTGAGGCGAAGGTAAACAGCGAGCGCCGCGCATGGATTGAGCAAAGTCGCACATTGGCAGAGCATTTCGGCTCCTTCAACCAAGGAGTCGAACGATGAACGAGCTTATTCCTGTTGCCCCCGCCGCGCCCCTCAGCCCGCTGCGCCAGCGCCTGATCGACGACATGAACATGCGGCACTTCAGCCGCGAGACGCAGCGCAATTATGTGCGCGATGTCGGGCGGTTCGCCACTTTTCTCGGACACCCCCCGATACCGCAACCGCCGAAGATCTGCGCCGCTTCCAGGTCGAGCAGCGCAAAGTCGGGATGCCGGTACCCACCATGAACAGCATCATCGCGGCGCTACGCTTCTTCTTTACCCACACACTTGACGGGCCCGACCTCGCCCGCCGTCTGGTGCGCATGAAGCAGATCCGCAAGCTGCCGGTGGTGCTGAGCCGCGACGAGGTGACGCGCCTGCTGAACGCGACCACCTGCCTGAAGCAACAGGCTGCGCTGTCGGTCGCCTATGGTGCGGGCCTACGCGTCGCCGAGGTCTCGATGCTCAAGGTGCGCGATATCGACAGCGAGCGGATGCTGCTGAGGGTCGAGCGCGGCAAAGGCGGGCAGTACCGCAACGCGATGCTCCCGGCGGACCTGCTGAAGCTCCTGCGTCAGTGGTGGAGACTGGGCCACGAACAGGGCGTGATGCACTCCGATGGTTGGCTGTTCCCCGGCCAGCACGCGCTGAAGCCGATCTCAACCAAGCAGCTCCACCGTGTCGTGGCCGAAGCCGCCCAGTCGACCGGAATCGCCAAGCGCGTCAGCCCGCACACGCTGCGACACAGCTTCGCAACGCACCTGCTCGAGGACGGCATCGATATCCGCATCATCCAGGCGCTGCTCGGCCATGCCAAGCTGGAGAACACCGCGTTCTACACGAGAGTGGCAACGCGCACGGTGCGTGCGGTGACCAGCCCGCTCGACAAGCTTGGCCTGTTCCTACCCGAACCGGAGGCGCCTCCCGGTTGAGCCGGTGCGCACCGGCCACGAGGTCGCCGACGTTTTCCGCGCTGCCGGCCCTGCGTACCGGACCGCCCACGCGGGACATCTGAGCTTGCATCAGCTGAAGGTCATGTCGGCGATCGAGCATTGCCGCACCGCTGCCCTTGGCGGGCACGTCGAGGCCTGCACCGACTGCGGCCATTGGCGGATCGCCTACAACTTTTGCCTTATGGGCATTTCCGGTAATGGGGAGTTGGCGGCGATCTGGTGGCTCTTTCACACATTTCGCCGCCTGCTCAACTCACCATTACGAAGTGCTCTTTAGCAATGCCATCAGCTTGTCGATCGGTTGGAACGTTCCGCGCCGCAGATGCGGTGGCACAATCGCTTCCATGGCTTCGAGCTTTTCGGTCGGATCGCCGCGCGTATAGACCTCGGTGGTCGTCAATGTAGCATGGCCGAGCCATAGCGATACTTTCCGGATGTCTTGTGTCGCCTGCAGGATGATCATCGCGCAGGTGTGCCTGAGTACATGAGGCGAGACGCGCTTTTTGGCGAGACCTTGCTGTTGGTGAGCCGCCACCGCGGCGTGCTGCTTGAGCAGATAGGCAAAGCCCCATCGGCTCAGAGGTTCACCACGGGCGCTAATGAACACTTCGGGTGTCGCCACCTTTCCGCGAATGGCGAGCCAGGTGCGCAGTGCGGTGGCCGCCGGCTTCCACAGCGGCAGCACTCGTTCCCGCCTGCCCTTACCAACAACGCGTATGCTCATCGACGATATGTCGATATCGTCGACCTTCAGACTTGTCAGTTCCGAGACGCGCAATCCTGCACACACGGCCACATGCAGCATGGCTCGGTCGCGGATGCCGTCGCGCGTAGTCGGATCCGGAGCATTGAGCAGCGCTTGCAGCTCTTCGCGCAGCAGACAGGGAACGAGACGCGTGTCCGTCTTCTTGAACGGAATCGCCAGCACGCGGCGAACTTGATCGAGCGCTGCCGGTTGCCGGTATTCGAGGAAGCGGAAGAACGACTTGGTGGCTGCCAGACGAACATTTCGCGTCACGGCGGCATTCTTGCGCTTATCCTCGAGATGCTCGAGGAAGGCGCTGACCAATCCGGAGTCGATCTGCTCCAACATCAGCTTGGATGGTTTACTCTTGAGCCTTGCAGCGGCGAACTCGAACAGTAGTTGGAAGCTCTGGGCATAGGAATCGCACGTGTGGCGGCTGGCGCCCCGCTGATGGACAAGTGTTTCGCGCATGAACGTTTCGATGAGGGGAGCGATCGGCGTCATGCTTGCGCTCCCTCTGACAAGAACGCTTCTCCCGACGCGGCTATGTCGCGCACAAGGTCAGCGGCTGCTTCCAGGCACCAGTAGGTGGAGTAGATGTTGACGTCTCCCATATACGTCGCGAGCGCGACCATATGCGCACCGCATCCGGTTCGGCTCGACGGACTGCCTTGTAGCGCCCGCATCGTGAAGGTGTGCCGCAGATCGTGCAGCCGAGGACGCAACCCCGACGTTGACCGGATGCCAACTTTGCCTACCAGCCTGTCGAAGGTTTCTTTGACTGCAATGTAGCGCAGTGGCCGGCCATGCATGTTGGCGAACACGGGATCATCTCCCGAGCCGGGTCCGCGACGATCCAGGTAACCTTGCAAGCCTGCCGCCGCCGTCTCATGCAATGGCACGAGACGGGTCTTGCGGAACTTGGTCTCGCGGATCAGCAGACCGTCGCTAGTTACATCCGTGAACGTGAGCTTGAGTGCTTCGGAGATGCGCAGCCCCGTAGCCGCGAGCAGAGCGATCAAGGTCGCGTACGTCAGCGAGCGCAGGCATCCTTGAGGTCGCAGTCGGCCGGCAGCTTCGATCAGGCGACCAATCTCTGTGCCCGAGTAAATGTGCGGCGGTCGACGCCGTTTGCGGGCGCCGAAGTGATTGGCCGGGGGCAGCTCGTGCCGAAGGTCTTCGATGCGGATATGGCGCGCGAAGCGGCAAACGGTCTTCAGTCGAGCATCGCGTTGCGCAATGGACGGTCCGAGCGCGGCCCAGTCGATGGCTGTTTGCGTGTGGACATACGCGTGCCCGCGCTCGGCCGCCCAGGCGCCAAAGCTCTTGAGCAGGTGCTCGGCATTCGACATCGCAAAGCCAGTGGCGCGGCGCAGTGCGAGATAGGTCTCGATGGTTTCCAGCATCAGAGTGCCTCCGGCCAAGGCTGCGCCACCTGCTTCAGAAGAGTGACATCGGCTTTGGCGTAGTGGGCCGTCGTGTCGATGCCCCTATGCCGGACGACCAAGCCGATCTTGTCGAGTGGTACCCAATGGCGCAGCATCTCGGTCGCTGCGGTGTGCCGCAGGGCGTGCGCACCCTTGATGGGCGTCACGACGCCAGCCCGCTTCATAATACGCCTGACCACCGACGAGACGCCGTCACCGTTCAGGAACGGACGGCTCGGCGCGATCGTGCTCAGGAACACGCGATCGCTTCGACAGCACGACGGTCGGTATTCAAGATAGGCCGCGATCGCATCCCCGACCTCCTGGGGCAGCGGCAAGCGAACCTCATGGCGCGACTTGCCCGTCACCCGCAGCGAACCCGCCTGCCACTCGATATCGATGAGACGGAGCTGCGCCACGTCGCCGGCCCGCAGGCCGAGGCGAGCCAACAGGAGTACGATGGCGCGATCGCGCCGACGCGCGCTGGCGTCACCATCGCAGGCAGCGATCAACCGGCTGAGCTGTTCGCCCGAGAGATATCGCGGCATCTCGGCAAGCTGCCAATGGGCGTAGGCCGGAACGGCATAGTCGAGACCGGCCCGGCAGTGCCCTTGAACGGCAAGGTAGCGCAAAAATGCCCGTAGGCTCGTGGTCATCTTCTCGATGGTGCCGCGCCCGCATATGCTCGCGCGCTTCATGACGTAGCCGCGGATATCGGCGGGACTCACATCGGGTCCGTTTCGAGTTCTGCCATGATACTGACTGCATCGCGCGCGTAGAGCCCTATCGTCGCATCGGATGCCCCGCGATGTTTGCTTAGCCAGGTTCTAAAGCCTGCAACCAACGGCGGTTCGACAGACCGGATCGCCGCGGCTGCGGGTTTGCACACGCTTATTTCTTCGAGGTGACGACGGAAAAGCCTTGCGCCGTAAACGGTGTGGTGATTGCGCCGCCCTCCCTTGGCGCGCGGGCATCGGCACGTTCGCAGATGCTGTTCGAACGCCTCCAAATCGATGTCGCTGACGCTTGCATCGCGCTCAGCCGTTACATGGCCGATATGAGCTGCCGCCCGCAGATAACGCACGGCCGTCTCGGCGGCGTAGCCCTGCCGTTCGAGTGCAGTGGCGAAGCCATCGAGGTATGGCCCGCACGGCCCGCTGCGCAGAAGTTCCAGCATCTTCGGCGCAGAAAAGTAGGTCTCCAACATGATCGTCTCCGTTTGTGCGCGGCCATCAATTGCCGCGCCGACGGAGGCACAGGAGTGCGCTGTTATGTAGACAAAATGCGCGGCAATTCACGGAAAAATGGCCTGGCTGGCATACCAACTCCCCATTACTGGAAATGCCCATAAGGCAAGAGTTGTAAGCGACGCGAACATGCGCGCAGTCCTCGCAGGTCTCGACATGACCCCCAAGCGCAGCGGTTCGGCACAGCTCGATCGCCGACATGACGCGCCGCTCGATGCGGCCAAGATGGCCGTCATGGGCTTGCGCATAGGCATGGCCATGGAGGCGGAAAATATCCGCCACTTCCAGATCGGAACGCATGATCGCGGCTCAGGCGGGCGGCACCACCTCAGGGGTCAAACGATCAAACGGGCCTGCGCTGCAGCGATCGTAGTCGTGGCAACCTGGGTGTAGCGCGCAGTCGTCGAGAGACTGTTGTGCCCTAACAGCACCTGGATGATGCGGATATCGACGCCGCTCTCGAGCAGATGGGTGGCGAAGCTGTGGCGCAGCGTGTGCACGCTGACCTTCTTGGTCAATCCAGCCGCCTTGGTGGCTGACCGGCAAGCCGAATGGAGCACAGTCACGTTGATCGGCCTCTCGCCCCGGCGGGGAAATAACCAGCCAGTCGGGCGCGTCAGGCGCTAATACGTCCTCAGGATATCGAGCAACTGGGCCGAGAGCATAACCGTGCGATCCCTGGCGCCCTTGCCGTGGCGAACCTGCAGCAGCATCCGGTTGCTGTCGATATCGCCGACCTTCAGGCTCACCGCCTCCGATACGCGCAGTCCCGCGGCATAGGCAGTGGTCAGCGCGGCACGCGACTTCAAGGACGGCACCGCTTCAAGAAAGCGTACCACCTCGTCAGGGCTCAAGATCGCCGGCAGCTTGCGAGGCGTGCGCGCATAGGCGATCCGCTCAGGTGTCTCGCCCCGGTTTAACGTCACGCCATAGAAAAAGCGCAATGCGCACACGGTCTGGTTCAGCGATGGCCAGGAAATCCCCTGCGACACGAGATAGACCTGAAATGCCCGGACATCCTCCAGCCCAACCCGATCCGGTGAGCGTCCGAAATGGCGACTGAACTTCGTGACGGCGTGAAGGTAGGAACGCTGGGTGGCGGGCGACAAGTTGCGCAACATCATGTCGTCGATCATACGGCGGCGCAGCGGACTCACCGCTGTTGTGGTATCAGCCATGGGGTGGTCTCCTGGTTGAGGGTTGGTCCAAGCAACCAAACCAACTCATCAGGAGGCCATTCCGACCAATACTCACGTCTCTCCCGCGTCAGCGGGTTCGTTCAATCCCCGTCGAGTCAGATCGTGTGGAAACCGCTCTATTCTGTTGATTCCCATCATGTTCCAATCGACGTAAGAGCCGCGCGACAGGTGATCAGCGCACGAATCCACGCCGGGACGATGCAGCGAAACCGGCATGGCTGAAACGCAGATTGAATGGACGGACGCCACTTGGAATTCAGTCGCCGGATGCTCGATCATTAGCGCCGGATGCACGAACTGCTACGGGATCGCGAAGCGGCTCCAAGCGATGCGCACTCGGCCAGAGTCGCGCCGGTCGGCAATGCAGTCAGCAAGCCGCTGACAAATTCCCATCGCGCGTTCGGCCCGCGCCAGCAGAAGCACCCCTCCGTCCGAGGTCAATCGGCCACCGTCGAATGCGGCTCAGCCGTTCAACGCCTGCATCTGGAGCGCCGCATGGCGAGTGCCCGCGGCCGCTTCGGGAGGGAAGATCCTGTCAATCCGCGAGCGATCATCGGTCGTGATCCGGACGTCCATCGCTTTCACATTTTCCTCGAGCCGCGTACGCTTCCTTGTCCCGGGAATCGGCACGATGTCCTGGCCCTGTGCCAGAAGCCACGCGAGTGCCAACTGGGCGGGAGTGCAGCCCTTCTCACGGGCCATTGCCTCCACCTCAAACACAAGATCGAGGTTCTTCTGGAAGTTTTCCCCCTGGAAGCGCGGCCCGGTGCGGCGGTAGTCATCCTCGTCCAGGTCCTCGATACGGCGAATCTGTCCGGTAAAGAAACCTCGCCCCAGCGGGCTGTAAGGAACAAAACCGATGCCGAGTTCACGTATTGTGGGTAAAATCTCATCTTCCGGGTCGCGACTCCAGAGCGAATATTCGGTCTGAAGTTCCGAAATCGGGTAAACCGCATGCGCGCGGCGAATTTTGTCGGGTGCGGCCTCGGATAGGCCCAGATATCGGACTTTCCCCGCCTTTGACCAGTTCGGCCATCGCGCCCACCGTATCCTCGATCGGTGTGTTCGGATCGACGCGGTGCTGATAATATAGGTCGATATAGTCGACTCCGAGGCGCTTCAACGAGGCATCGCAAGACTGGCGCACGTAGTCCGCGTCTCCGCGAATACCGAGAAATTCGCCATTCTCGCCGCGCACGTTGGCGAACTTGGTCGCCAGCACTACCTCCTCACGCCGTTCCGCTATGGCTTTGCCGACTAGGGTCCAGACTCATTCACAGCCAGAAGGCGACGGCGGTGGCGAGCGCCACA
>CAXBFN010000003.1:0-349659 GCA_963975275.1 uncultured Erythrobacter sp.
ATCTTGCACCTTGCCAACGGAGGGCCGTCCACACATGGGTCGTTTCCCGGCAGGCGGCTTTCGGCACCGAAATGCAGGAAACAGACGATCCGCTTTCGGTTCTCGCCGGTTACGGCGCTACGACCGATATTGGGTGGAAAGCTGCCGCTAGGAAAAAGCCGTGGGTCATTTCTCGCTCCCCACTTCACCGTTACGCATGCCAATTAGGAGTTCCCGAACTTCCAGCGGCAAGCGACCCCAACCGGGGTTCTCCATAACCGTGGGATCGGTAAGCCAGGTTAGCCGCTCTTCAATTCCAAAAATGAGCGGATCATCGGTGATCTCAACGGTGATCCGCTTCAAGCTGTATCCCTCGCCGAAGGTGCCCCCCAGATCGTCGGGATCGACCTGCCTCACGCTGGTCGGCTCCGACAGATCACCAAAGGTCACAAACATCGGATAAGCGGTGCGTTCTGGAAGATGACCGACCGGCGGAAACATGCGCGGTACGACGATCTCGCCCTTCAGCGCCAGCATATTGTCGAGTTCCTGCTCGAAAGTCTCGTCGTTCGTATTTGGCGCAAGCGTTTGCATGACGTTGGCCGCCCAGTCGACAGAATGGACTGAGCGCAGCAGCGCGAACAGTGTTTGCCCCCCCCGGCAAATCCACCGCAACGGCTTCTCCCCAGACACTCCGGCTCACACCACTTTGCGACGGTGCGGAGCTGGAACGCACCATCCGCTGGCGAACCTGGATCACGCTCGATCCGGTCTTTAGCCCCTCGGGCGTGTTGACCTCGACCGTCAGACGGTAGTGATAGTCGGGTGGTCCATCTCCGGAAGTGCACGCGGCCAAGATCAGGCAAGCTAAACCCAGCCCCGCGCGATGCCAAAAACGACAATTCCCGAACCTCATGGACGGCAGGATACCTGCGTTTCCTAACGAACCGCCTAACTTCCGCTTATGGGTCGTCACCTGCCTGGCATCTTCTGTCTGTCCGAACGCCATTGCGGACATTCACTAAGTCAACCGACAGAGTCCGGTTTCTGCGGGTCGATCCCCAAGAGCTGAAATTCAGCAGACGGCCCAGTTGTCGAATTTCCGGAAGTGGCAAAGCGGCCATTCGGGCAAGGCGCCGGAGCGGCAAAGTTACCAAAACAGTGTCGCTTGGGTTACGCAACCAGGTCCATCTCTCGGGTGACGCTCAGCGCCTTAAGATCGAGCAGCAACACCACTACGCCTTCGTTAGGCGCGCCCTTCTCCTGCATCCCTGCGGGAATCCGAACAAACCCGGCGATGACACCGGCTTCATCGATGTCGAGTTCCGGTGCAGGCTGAATTTCGCTGTCGCTGATCGTAACGATGCCGCCCACCTCGTCCACAAGGAAGCAGACTTGCTTCCCGCCGATGCTGACCACCAGAGTGCATGAGCGAGCGTGTGGCACGCTCGGCTCCCAACCCAGGCGTTCGGCCAGACCAATGACCGGGGTAACGGTACCGCGCAGGTTTGAGACTCCCTTGATGTATAAGGGGGCGCGAGGGAGCGGGGTAAGCTCCTCCCACTCGCGGACTTCGATCAATCCATACTCCGGTGATACCTGCCTGTGTCAAAGTCAGCCGCTCGCAAGCACGCTGCACTTCTTCTCAGCGCGCATTGCGAGGGCCAAGACGAGGTCCGCCACAACCGCAGCGCCCCGGCCCGCTTCCCCAGCCCGTCTGGCTTCGACCGCGGCGTTCATCGCGAGAGCGCGAGGGAGTGCTTCGAGCCGCCTCCCCAACGCCTTGTAAAATGTTGCGATATTGTCGCACTCTCTAACCAAGCACCCCGACCATACCGCGCATTGCCGATAAGGTTTTCTGAAGCTGGGATTTCTGAAGCCGCCTCGGGAGAGCTGATAGCGAGGCTAAACCCCTGCCCCATAACCAAGAGGAACGATTGCTTCGTCAGCTCTTCGCTCAGCAGGGTGGGGCTTCCTGACGCAACAGCGGCACCAATTCCGTATAGCCCTGCCAAAGCGCCGACATTTCGGAACGGCCATAGAAGCATCTTTGAATCACCGCGCGCTTCCCCGAGCGCGCCAGTGCGGAGAGTTCTTCGCCCGCCGGGTCGTCCACGAACCTCCCGTCAGACAGGTGCCAAATCCAGGCATCTAGCGCCTCAGGCAGGAAGATAGCCGGCGTTCCCGCCCGCTGGAGATGCCGCGCCGTGTCCAGCCAGCGCTGCGGCAGCTTTTGTGTTCCGTCCATGGCAATCTGGCTCAGGCGGTGACGCAAGGCGCGGTCTGCGAAACGGTCCACAAGCTCGCCCGCGTAAGCCGCAAGGTCTAGGTCGACTGGCGCGGCGACAGTGCTGGCCGCTTGTTGCATCAGCTCTTCCGTCGACTTGCGCAGCGCCGGATCGGCGATGGCCTCGTGCACGAATTCGTGGCCTGCGCGAAGCCCCGCATAAGCGAGGTACGAATGTCCGCCGTTGAGCATGCGCAGCTTTGCCGTCTCGTAGGGAGCCACATCTTCAACCAGCTGTGCCCCTGCGACCTCCCAACGTGGTCTTCCCTTGGCGAAATCGTCCTCGATCACCCATTGGCTGAACTGCTCGGCGAAGACCGCGCCGAGATCCTCCATTCCGAGCCGCAGTTCCAGCGCCGCTAGATCGTCTTGCGTGGTGCGCGGGACGATTCGGTCGATCATGGTCGATGGTACGGTGCAGCTGCGGCGGAACCAGTCCAGCAGCTCCGGGCATTCGGCCTCGATCCAGTCGACCATCAGCGCTGCCAACACGCGTCCGTTGGCGGCGATATTGTCGCACGACAGCAAGGTGACGCCGGGCAGTCCGCGTTTCATGCGCAGCCGCAGCCCTTGCGTGAGATGCGGATAGAAGCTGGCGCTGGCTGCGGCGAGGTCGAGCGAGCCGTCCTCCGCGCGGGCATAGCCCTTTTCGGTCACCGTGAAGCTGACGATGCGGCAGTCGGGCGAAGTGATCCGATCGATGATCGCCTGACTGTCATCGGGCGCGAACAGCACCTCCCTTACGGCACCGATCAATCGCGTTTCCTGCCGCGCGCCGGAGCGTGCGGTGAGAGTGTAGAGCCCATCTTGCGGGTTGAGCTGCTGCGCCACCGCGTCGGAGCGCAGGGATACGCCCGCGATCATCCAATCCGCATCCCCGGCATCCATCGCCAGGTCTGTGTACCAAGCCTGATGCGCGCGGTGGAACACGCCGATTCCGAAATGCACGATCCCGAAGCGCTGCGCCTCCCGGTCGTAGGCGAAGCGTGCGATTTCCGGCGACAGCTGATCGCAAGTGCCCTCCGCGAGCCTCACAAGCGGTAAGCCCGCTTGACCAGACCGTAGGCGAGTTCGCGCGCAAGATCGGCCGCCTCCCAGTCTTCCAGCCGGTGTTCGGCGACCAGCTGCGCCAGGAAGCCGCAATCCACGCGCCGGGCGACATCGTGGCGGGCCGGGATCGACAGAAACGCACGGGTGTCGTCGTTGAAGCCGACCGTGTTGTAGAAGCCAGCGGTCTCGGTGGTCATCGAACGAAAGCGGCGCATCCCTTCGGGGCTGTCGTGGAACCACCAGGCCGGACCCAGCTTGAGGCACGGATAATGGCCCGCCAGCGGAGCGAGTTCGCGGGCATAGCTGCTCTCGTCCAGCGTGAAGAGGATGATCGACAGGTCCGCCTCGTTGCCGAACCGGTCCAGTAGCGGCCGCAGCGCATGAACGTAATCGGTGCGAGTTGGGATGTCGGCGCCCTTGTCGCGCCCGAATTGCGCGAAAAGCTGGCGATTGTGGTTCCGGAAACTGCCCGGGTGGATTTGCATGACAAGCCCGTCATCGAGGCTCATCGCCGCCATCTCGGTTAGCATCTGACCGCGGAACAGCTCCGCGTCCTCGGCCGAGCCGGTCCCATTTTTCACAATGTCGAACAGCGCTTGTGCAGCCGTGGGCGTCAAGTTCGCGGTGACGGCGGTCGGGTGGCCGTGATCGGTGGAGGTCGCGCCCATCTGCTTGAAGAATGCGCGCCGTTGGCGATGCGCGGCCAGATAGCCCTGCCAGTCGTGCGTGTCTTCTCGGGTCAACTCAGCGAACCGCCGCAGGTTCTGCTCAAAGCCCTCGAACTCCGGGTCGACGACCGGATCGGGCCTATATGCCGTGATCACGCCCCCGCCCCAGCCACTGTCCCTGATCGCCTGGTGATGCTCAAGCGTGTCCAACGGGCTTTCGGTCGTTGCCAGCACCTCGATATCGTAGCGCTCGAACAGCGCGCGCGGCCTGAATTCGTCTCGTTGCAGGGCCTCGGTGATCGTGTCGTAGTAGAAATCAGCGGTCTTGCTATCGAGGCGCACGTCGATCCCGAACGCCTTGGCGAAGACCCAGTCGAGCCACATGCGCGATGGCGTCGCCCGGAACAGGTGATAGTTCTCCGCTAGCAGCCGCCATGCCTCGCGCGGATCGGCTTTTTGGTCGCCGATGCCGAGGCGTTCGAGCGCGATCCCTTGCGAATAGAGCATGCGGAACAAGTAGTGGTCGGGCTGCAGCAGAAGTTCGCTTGCGTTGCCGAACGGCGCGTTGGTCGCGAACCAAGCGGGGTCCGTGTGGCCATGCGGGCTGACGATCGGCAGGTCCGCCACTTCGGCGTAGAGCGCTCTGGCGATTGCGCGAACACCCGGCTCGGCAGGCAGCAGGCGGTCTTCCTGCAGGATCAGCGGAACACTCATCGTTTCTCTCCCTCGCGCAGTTCCCACCTGCCCCGCGATTGCCGCGACCAAGGCCGTATGGTAACCGGTGTCAGTACACGTTCTGCTTGGCTTCGATCGGCAAATCAACCCCGTACCCTCAGGGAGGCAATGCTGCACATGACAGGCAAAGAGACCTCGGTTGGCACGCCCTCCGCATGGCAGTCGCATATCGACGACACGGTCGCAGTCGCTATCCAAGAACTTGCTGTCGGCGATGAAGTCGTGGTGACCGGCACCGCCTACCGCTTGCGCGAAGCGATTCCCGCCGGTCACAAGTTCGCGCTTCGCGACCACGCGGCCGGTGAAGCCGTCATCCGCTACGGCGAGCCGATTGGACTCGCGTCAAAAGCGATCGAGGCGGGCTGTCACGTCCATTCGCACAATCTGAAGACCGCTCTCGCGGGCGAGCTCGAATATGGAGCCTTCCGGCCAGCAACTTCACACGCGGAGGCTGCATCGCTCGGCAGTTGGCAAGGGTATCCACGACCCGACGGCCGGCTGGCCACGCGCAACGAGATCTGGCTCCTGCCTACGGTCGGCTGCGTCGCGCCGCTGGTCGAGATGGTCGCGCGCGAGGCCGATGCGCTCCATGCGGGCAAGGTGGATGGCGTGGTCGGCTTCGGCCATCCGCATGGCTGCTCGCAACTTGGCGACGATCTGGCCGGAACACGCGCGGTGCTGGCCGCCTTGTGCGACAATCCCAACGCGGGTGGCGTCGTGCTGGTGGGCCTGGGCTGCGAGAGCAACCAGCTGGACGCGCTGATCGAATGCGTGCCGCAACGCAGCCGGTCCAAGCTGCGGGTGATGCGCGCGCAGGATCCGGGAGACGAGCGGGAGCGCCTGCTCGCATTGATCGCCGAACTGGCCGAGGAAGTAGGCGATGCTGCGCGCATCGAGGCGCCGGCGAGCGCGCTGGCGGTGGGGCTTAAATGCGGCGGGTCCGATTCGCTTTCCGGACTAACCGCCAATCCCCTGCTGGGCCGCTTCAGCGACCACTTGGGGGCCAGCGGCGGGCGGCTGATCCTGACCGAAATCCCCGAAATCTTCGGCGCGGAGAACACGCTGTTCGCGCGTGCCACGTCGAGCGCGGTGCACCGCGAGGCGGTCACACTGCTCAACCGGTTCAAACGCTATTTCCTCGATCAGGGGCAACCGGTTTCGAAGAATCCCTCGCCCGGCAATATCGCGGGTGGCATCACCACTCTTGAGGAAAAATCGCTCGGCGCAGTGCAGAAAGGAGGCCGGCTCCCATTGGTTGATGTGATCGATTATGGCGAACAGGCCGCCCTGCCCGGTCTTACCCTGCTCGAAGCACCGGGCAACGACGCGGTGTCCTCCACCGCGCTTGCCGCCGCCGGGGCAACGCTGATCCTGTTCACGACCGGTCGCGGAACGCCGCTCGGCTTCCCGGTGCCGACGGTAAAGGTCTCGTCCAACTCGCGGCTCGCGCGCGACAAGGCCGGATGGATCGATTTCGACGCAGGGCGCATGCTCGGCGAAGGAGCCGACGCGATCGTCGAGGACTTCTCGCGCTATCTGCTTTCGGTCGCCAGCGGGGAAAGCACGCGCGCCGAATGTGCCGGGCAGCGCGTGATCTCGATCTGGAAACGTGGCGTGACGCTCTGACCCGTCACTTCCACAGGCTGGGCAGCCAGAGCGACAATGCCGGGATGTAGGTCGTCAGGACCAGCGCGCCGAGCAGCGTGAGGTAGAAGGGCCAGATCGTCTTCACCAGCGAGGTGACCGGGATCTTCCCCACGGCGGAACCGACGAACAGCACCGATCCCACCGGCGGCGTGACCAGCCCGATCCCCAGATTGAGCATCATGATGATGCCGAAATGGACCGGGTCCACGCCCACGCCCATCGCCACTGGCAAAAAGATCGGCGTGGTGATCACGATCAGCGGTGCCATGTCCATGAAGGTGCCCAGCGCCAGCAGCATCAGGTTGATGATCAGCAGCGTCATGATCGGGTTGTCAGTCATCACCCCGATTAGCGCGGCCAGCGCGGCGGGCACTTCCAGCAAGGCGAGCGCGAAGCCGAAGGCGGTGGCGGCAGCGATGATGAACAGCACCATGGCCGCCGTGCGCACCGACTTCGCGGCGGCTTCCCACGTGCCTTTCCAGCCGAGGCTGCGATAGACCAGCGTGCCAATCAGGATGGTGTAGATCACCGCCACCGCAGAGCTTTCGGTGGGCGTGAAGAAACCGCTGAGAATGCCGCCCATGATGATGACAGCGGTCATCAGGCCGGGAATGGCAAAGGCGGCGGCCCGCGCGAATTCGCGCCACCCCGGGAAGCGCCCGGTAGGAAGATTGCGTCGCTTGGCCACCAGCCAGGCCACGAGCATCAGCAGGAAGCCGGTCAGCAGTCCGGGGACGACGCCCGCCAGGAACAGGTCGCCGATCGAGACCCCGATGCCCGATGCGGCGGAATAGATGATCATGTTGTGCGAAGGCGGGATCAGCAGCCCGACGATCGCGGCGGTGACCGTCACATTGACCGAATAATCGGCGGGATAGCCCTTGTCCTTCATGAGGGGGACCATGCTCGATCCGATGGCCGATGCGCTGGCGATGGCCGAGCCCGAAACCGCGCCGAACATCATCGATGCCCCGACGTTTACGATCCCGAGCCCACCGGTCACGCGCCCGATCGCCGCGTCGGCGACGCGAACCAGCCGGTCCGCAATCCCGGCGCGGTACATCAGGTCGCCCGCGAAAATAAAGAAGGGGATGGCCATCAGGGTGAACACACTGATCCCCGCTGCGACCCGCTGCACCGCCACGATCGGCGGAATGCCCATCGCCACGAAGCAGGCGAGCGATGCGGCGAGCAGCGAAAAGGCGACCGGCACGCCGATGACGAGCAATAGGAACAACACGCCGAACAGGACCAGCAGTTCCATCAGGCGGCCCTCGCTTCGTCTTCGGCGGGCTGAGGGTGGCGACCGGTCAGCAACTGGGGCAGCGCGAACAGCGCCATCAGAAGGCCCGAAACCGGCAGCGGGATATAGGCGACCGAGCGGCTGACGCCCAGCGAGGGCACCACATTGCCGCGCACCGCCCAGCATAGCTGTGCGCCATAGACCAGCAGCACGATCCCGATCAGCACGATCACCCCTGCGACCACGCGCAGCAGCGGCCGCGCCCGTTCGCCCAGCTTTTCCTCGATCAGCGCGATGCGGATGTGGAAGCCCTCATAGACACCGGCGGCTGCGGCGAACATGACGTACCAGATCATCAGGATCAGCGATGCCTGCTCGGTCCACGAAGGGCTGGAATCGAGCACGAACCGGCCGAACACCTGCCAGCCGATGATTGCCGTCATGGCGATCAGGCCGATCGAACCGAAGCCGATCAGCCAGCGGGAAACCCTCGCGGCCATCATCCGCCCTCTCCCATTGCCAATATCTGTTGGACCACCGCCTGCTGCGCGGGGGTGGTGATGAATTCGTCCCAGATCGGGCGCATCAGCGCCGCGAAGGGGGCATTGTCGACAACGTTGACCGCCACCTCGGACGCCGCGACTGCCTGCCTCGCCTCCTCTACGCGCGCATCCCAGAACCGGCGCATCACCACAACGGATGCCTTGGCCGCCTCGCGAACCAGTTGCCGGTCTTCGGGCGACAGCTTTTCGAAGCTCGACTTGCTCATCACCAGCATCTCGGGCGTGAGCAGGTGCTGGGTCAGGCTGAGGAAGTTTGCCACCTCGTAATGCCGTTCGCCCACGAAGGTCGGCCAGTTGTTCTCAGCCCCGTCGATCACGCCCTGCGCCAGTGACTGGTAAATTTCGCCGAACGGAATCGGCACGGCATTGGCGCCCAGCGCGTTGACCATGGCGATGTAGAGGTCCGAAGCCGGCACCCGGATCTTCAGCCCCTTCATGTCCTGCGGCGAGGTGATCGGCCGCTGCACATTGTAGAAGCTGCGGGCCCCGGAATCGTAAATCGCCAAGCCGATCAGGTCGTGCGGCTCCATGGAAGCCAGCACCACGTCGCCGACCTCGCTGTCGACCACGCGGCGCATGTGCTCGACCGAGTTGAACACGAAGGGCAGCGAAAAGGGAATCGTCATCGGCTCCATCGAATTGAGCGGAGCGAAATTGACGCGGGTGAAATCGATCCCGCCGAAGCTGGCGATTTCCAGCGTGTCGGTCTCGCTGCCCAACTGGCCGCCCGCGAACACCTTGATGTCCAATCGGCCGCCGGTGCGCTGCGAGAGGTAGTCGCCCATGAATTCGACCGCGCGCACGGTCGGGTAATCGCCCGGATGAGCGTCGGCTCCGGTTAGCACGCCGGACATCATCGGCTTGCAGGCGGGCAAGCTCAGGACGGTCGCAAGCGCCGCCCCGCCCGCGATGAACGACCGCCGCGAGACCGGCAGTTTCGATCTAACCGAGTTCATGAAGCGACCCGTTCCTCATCCCTACGTCTCAAGCGCGGTGAAACTGAAGTCGCGGAACTTCGCCGATCCGGGACCCGCTGCATAGAGCCCGGGCCGCAACATCAGGAAGTCGCCGCGCACGTTGTGGTGATATCCCGACACTTCCATCCCACGATCGAAGCGCTGCCAGGTCCGCCCGCCGTCGCCGCTGGTGTCGTAGGTGACGATATGACGCCGATTGGTCACGCGCATCCGCATCCGCCCGCCATGCGGATTGGCAGGCCGCGCGCGTTCCCGGCCATATTGATGCGTCACGAAGTGGCTCTCGTCGAAGCCGAGCCCGCAATAGAGCTTGTCGTCGTAGAACAGGATCAGCCCGGCGCGTCCGCCCGGTGCGATCTCGATGTCGCATTCGAACCGGTAGGATCGGTCGCCTGCGGTCAGCAGCAAGGGCGAGCCGCTCGACGGCGCTTCCCCCTTGCCCGCCAGTTCGAGTACGTCGCCGCCACTTTTGATGCGCCGAGCTTCATTGTCTGCGGGCTTGAAGAACGCCCACTTGCTGCCCAGCGCCAGAGGGGCCGAGAAGTCTTCCGAGAGCGGCATCCCGTGGGGCCCCGCCGTGCCGCCTTTCGGCTTGGTCATCGGCTGCGACAGATCGCCGCCGATCATGCGAAACCACCCGTCCGGCGTGAACTCGACCGGATCGAGCAGGCACTGCCGGCCAAGCGTCCAGTAGCCGTTCTCGTAGCCATGGTAGAACGACCACCAGCTTCCGTCCGGAGCTTCGACCAGCGAGGCATGGCCGCGCGACCACCAGGCCTCGTCGACGCTGGTCGTGCGCACCAGCGGGTTGCCGGGGTGATGCTCCCAAGGCCCGTGCAGCGAACGCGATCTTGCAGCGATGACCATGTGCCCGGTAGGCGGGCCCGCCGTGCCGCCGACCGCCGTGATCATGTAGTACCAGCCGTTCACGAGGTGGATCTTCGGCCCCTCGGGCGAGAAACCTTCGACGATCCAGTCGGACGGGTAGCGCCACGGATCGTAGACATGCTCCACCTCGCCCACGACCGAGAGGTTGTCGTCCGCCAGCCGCACCCGGTCGCCGCCCGACAGGAACAGCCATCGGCTGTCGTCTTCCGCCACCGCATGGCAGGGATCGATATGGCTCGGCAGGCCGAGCGAAATCGGATCGCTCCAGGGCCCGCGGATATCGTCCGTCCAGGCGACGAAGATGTCGTTCTTCGGCTGCGCCTTGACCGGGATGTAGAGGAGGTAGCGGCCCTTGTCCTTGTGCAGGCTGGGAGCCCATACCGCGCCGATATTCTTGGTCAACGCGGCGTCCAGCGGCTGCCAGTTCACCAGATCGCGCGAATGCCAGATGGTCAGGCCCGGATAGGCATCGAAGGTGGAGAAGGTCATGTAATAGTCCTCCCCGTCCTTCAGGATCGCCGGATCGGGCCGGTCGCCCGAGACGACCGGATTGAGGAAGGTGCCATCGCCCTGATCGGGAATCCGCTGGTTGTCGAAGCCGCGGAGGTAGGTCCGCGCGCGCGCGGGTTCGACCCGCTCCTGAGCGGCGCGCAGCGACACAGGAGCAAGCGCTGCGAGACCCAGCGCGCCCGTGCCGGTCAGGATATCGCGGCGGCGAACGGTCATACCAATCCCTTTGCGCGGGCCCATTCAAGCCAGAGTCCGGGCCAGACCTCGACCGGCTTGTCCGCTGCCCGGCGCAGGCCGAAGCCATGGCCACCGGTTTCGAACAGATGGGTTTCGACCGGGATGCCGTGCTCCTTGAGCGCGGCGCGAAACAGCAGCGCGTTCTCGACCGGCACCGCATCGTCGTCCTCGGCATGCAGCAAGAACATCGGCGGAGCGTCCGCGGGGACGTTGCGGTGGGGCGAATGCGCGATCTCGGCCTCGGCGGTGGGCTGTTCGCCCAGCAGCCGCGTCCGCGATCCGGGATGGGCAACGCCCGGTTCCATGCTGATGACGGGATAGATCGGTGCTGCGCAATGCGGCCGCGCGGACAGGCCGTCGGCGGCATCGACCGGTGCATAGGTGCGCACATCGAAGCGCGTCGCGAGATCGGCGCACAAGTGCCCGCCTGCCGAAAAGCCCATCGCGGCTACGCGGTCGGGTTGCAGGTCAAACTCGGCGGCGCGGTGCCGGATCAAGCGCATCGCGCGCTGGGCATCGGACAAAGCCACATCCGGCCCCGCAGACCATCCGTCGTAGGGCAAGCGGTAGAAGAGCACGAAAGCGGTGATGCCCTTGGCGGAAAGCCAGCGGCCCATCTCGTAGCCTTCCTTGTCGACCACCACGTGATTGTAACCGCCGCCGGGCATTAGCAGAACCGCCGCCCCATTGGGCCGTGCCGGGCGAAAGACCGTCAAACGGGGGTTGCTGATCCCTTTCACCGCGCGATCGCTATAGGATGGATCTTCCGATCGCTCGATCATCTCCTCTTGTGGGGGCGCAACCGGGGCTCCCGGCGCTCCGCCGGGCCAGAGGTCGATCGTTTCGATCGGATCTACGTTGTCGCTCGGCAGCGGATCGGCCGCCGAAGGCGGCGCTGCCCGGGCGCGGGGGGAGAGGACCCCGCTCGCAGACAGCGCCAGGCTAGCGACAAGCAGCGATCTTCGATCACTTCTCATGCGCAGGCCATAACTTCGCTCGATCCTTCGGATTACAGTTCGAACCGCACGCCCGCCATGAGGATGCGACCGAAGTGGTTGTTTTCATAGTTCCGGCGCGCGGCGTTGTCCGTCCAGCGATAGCGGTAATCGTCGGTCAAATTGTTGCCATCCAGCGTCAGCTCGATCTGATCGGTAAGCTTGTAGCGAATGGCCGCATCGAGATTGAACGAGGATTCGAACCCTTCGAGGAAGTTGCCGGTGCCGCTGGCGCCGGTGTTGTAATCACTGCGATAAGCACCGGAGACCCGGACGGAAAGTCGACCGTTATCGTAATAGACCGTTCCGTTCGCGGAGTATTTTGAGACACCGGGGAAGGTGGTTTCGATGATGCTCCCTTGGAACTCCCGGTCCTGGCTGCTGTCGACGATGGTCACGTTCCCGAGCACACCGAAGTCGGCGAGCGGACCACCCGTGAAGGCGGAAAACGGCAGGTTGGCACCCAGCTCGAGACCCTTGATGGTGGCGCCCTCGCCGTTGGTGGTGGTCCGGAACTCGAACAGACGGTTCGGATCGCTGCCGTTTACGATCGCATCATAGACGGGAGTACCGGCGGTCAGGAGCGAGGTGGGAAGTCCGCTCGCCGCATAGGTGATTTCGATGGAATTGCTTACCGGGAAGCTCTCGATGTCCTTGATGAATCCGGCCAGCGACAGAATGGCCCCAGGCGCGAAATACCATTCGAGCGAGAGGTCGTAGTTCCAGGCACGGTAGGGTTCGATGAACGGGTTTCCGCTGGTGATGCGGAAGTTGAATTGGTCCACCGAACCGCCGGGGGTCAAACTGCCCAGCGAGGGACGGGTAATAACCCGTGCGACAGCACCGCGAACGATGAAATTGTCGGCCGGGAACAGGTTGATGTTCACCGCCGGCAGGAAATCGTCGTAGCTCCTCTCGATGGTGACGAACTGGCCGCTGTTGAAGCCCTGAGACGACTGATCCGTACGAGCGTAGCGAACGCCGAAATTGCCGGTAACCCGCATCGCGGTGTCGAGATCGAAGGTCGTTTGGAAGTAGGCGCCTTTGACCTTTTCCTCGACGCTCCGTTCGTCGCCCTGCGACACCACTGCAGCACGGCTGTAAAGATCGAGGAAATCAGTCGTGGCGGCAAGATTGGGAACCACCCACTGATTGGTATTACCATCAGGCTGCCCGGCATTCCCGAGCGTGAAGAGTTCCGCCAGGTCGCCAGTTACCGGAGCGCCATAGGTGCCGGGGGCGCAGGTGAAGGCCGAACAATACAGACCGTCGCGCCTCGCAGTGGTCGTGAAGTAGTCGAACTCCCGGTAGAATGGACCCGCCTGGATCGAGAGCCCTTCGACCGGCTCGTAAACGAGGTCGAGAGCGATGGTCTTGAACTTATTGATCGTGCTGGAAGGCCGGTCGCGGAATTCGGCGAGCTGGAAGTTGGCCGGATTGGTCACGTCGGTGCCGAACACGAGCAGCGGGTTGCTCATGTTGGTGTAGTCGTAGCTGTACACACCGTCGCGATCGTCAAAGATGACCGTGGTTTCGACCGGGATGCTCGCGTCGGATTCGGACAGGCCGCCCAGGAGGTTCAGCGTGAAATCGCCGAACCGCTGCTCCAGGACACCGGAGATCTGGTAGAAATCGGTTTCGCTTTCGCGGTGATACCGCTCGTTGCGAATCCAGGCGTTGTTGAGGTCGGCGCTGATGAGGTTGTTGTCGCCGTCGATGACGTAGTTTGTCAGATCGATGTCGTCCTCATTGGAACGCAGCAGAACTTCGCCCCAATATTCGTCGCGATCTTCCTTGAAGTTCGAATAGAGTCCGGTGATCTCGATGTTCGTGGTTTCAGTCGGCCGGAACTGGATTGCAGCGGTCGCGCCCAGACGCTCGCGTTCGTGATTGACGAGGCCATAACGCGGGATGCGTGGGTGGAATGCATCGGCCACTTCGGCACATCCGGCATCGGCGGGGCTGGCTGCGCAATTGACCCTATCAACGGAGCGAAATTCGGCTTGGGCCCATCGGACCGTGTTGTTGCCCAGTTCTGGCGTCTCGTACTTGGACCAGGCCGCGGAGGCGGAAACACCGAAAGTTTCGTCGGCATTGTTCCACGCGACCAACCCGGCGAGACGCGGAGAAATATCGTCGTTAAGATCATTGTACCGGGCTTGCGCCGAGCCAACCAGCTTCAGGCCGGCACCGAAGGCCAGAGGATTGCCGGTGTTCAAGTCGATCACGGCGCCCAGAGAGCCCTCGTCGAGCGAGGCCGAAGCGGTCTTGTGCACCACGATGGAATTGAACAATTCGGAAGCAAAGACATTGAAATCGAACGCGCGATCGCGGTTGGAAGAAGCGCCATCGACGGAGGTTGCAATGGTCTCCATCCCGTTGACGCGGACGCGCGTGAACTGTGCTCCGAGGCCGCGCACGGTGATCTGACGACCCTCGCCCGCGTCGCGCTCGATCGCAACGCCGGGGATGCGCTGTAGCGATTCGGCGAGATTGGTATCGGGGAACTTGCCGATGTCTTCGGCCACGATCACATCGACCTGTCCGATTGCTTCGCGCTTGGTCTCGATGGCGGCAGCCAGCGACTCGCGAAACCCCGAAACGATGATCAGATTGCCTTCGGGGCCGACGGCTTCCTCCACAGCTTCATCAGCCACCTCGTCCGGCGGCACCGTAGCCGCTTCCTGAGCGAACGCCGCTGCGGGGAATGTCAGAGCCGCGCCAGCCAGCAAGACTGCCTTGGTACGATAGGAAACGGTACGCATCTTCGGATACTCCCCTTCATTACTACCGGTGTCATTGAAGGGCGGCCGCTTAGCGGCTCAACCTTTTCCAGCATCGGCTCCCAATGTGATCCGGCTTTTTGGTAACCGGTGTCATTAATTGTTGCCCGTTCGAGACCTTGCTGTCAAGGTTACAATTCCGGGAAGGGATAATGACGATGATAGCATTCCGACACTGCCTTATTCTGCTGCTTATTGCGCTGGTCGCAAGTCCGGCTCTCGCCCAGCTTTCAGACCCGACGACGGGCGGGCAAGGTGGACGGATCATTCGCGTTACCACGCTCGAAAAGGATGGGCCCGGGAGCCTTGCCGAAGCGCTGGATGCGAAGGGGCCGCGGATCGTGGTGTTCGAAGTGGGCGGTACGATCGACCTCGAACTGTCCTCGCTTGCGGTCAACGAACCTCATCTCACGATCGCCGGTCAGACCGCGCCCTCGCCCGGCATCACGATCATGCGCGGCGGGATCGACGTGAACACCAACGACGTCATCATCCAGCATCTGCGCGTAGTCGTCGGCAGCGACGGACTGCCCAAGCTGCACGGGTGGGAGGCCGACGCCTTCTCCACCCGGACGGCACACAACCTGCTGATCGAGAACAACAGCTTCTTCTGGGGCGTCGACGAGAACATGTCCGCCTCGGGCCCGCGTTTCACCGGCGACACGGTGGAGGAATGGCGCGGAGGCACCAGCCGCAACATCGTGTTTCGCTCCAACCTTGCAGCCGAGGGCCTCGCCGATTCGACGCATCCCAAAGGCGAGCATTCCAAGGGCTCGCTGATCCACGACAATGCGACCGGGATCGTGTTCGAACGCAACATCTGGGCCCATAACGTCGAACGCTCCCCCCTCCTGAAAGGCGGCGCTTCGGCGGTGATGGTCAATAACCTGATCTACGATCCGCAGCTTCGCGCGGTGCACTACAACTTGATGGACCTCGAGTGGGCGGGTCATGCACCTGTCGATGGCGAACTGACGGCGGTCGGCAATGTGATGCGCGGCGGCAATAGCACCGACGAGAACCTGCCCTTCCTGATGATCGGCGGCGTCGGCGACCTGCTCTATTACGGCCGCGATAACGTCGCGGTGGACAAATACGGCGACGACCTGCCGATGTTCGGCCGCTACGGGGTCACGAGGGCAGAGATCGTCATGAAGCCCGAGCCGCTGCACGATCTCTCCGGCTTCGAAATCCTTCCGACAGAGGATGTCGAGACCATCCTGCTCGCCACATCGGGAGCCCGGCCCTGGGATCGCAGCGAAATGGAAACCCGCGTGCTGTTCTTCATCGCCGAGGGGCGCGGGGGCATCATCGATTCCGAATCCGAGGTAGGCGGTTATCCGACCTTCGAAGCGACCAGTGCACCGTTTCGCGAAGCGGACTGGAATCTGGCGACCATGACCCCGAAATCCGGCATCTGGCCGGGCCAGCAGGCAGGCGCGCAGGAGCATCTCTCGCCGCGGGACCGGGCCATGCGTCAGACTGCGCAGTGAGGCCCGCCCTCGCGCCGGCGCTCGCTCTCGCGCTTCTCGCCGCCCCCGGCTGCACGTCGCCGCGGGCCGCGCCGGTCCGCGCAGTGCCGCCGATGGTCGTTGTGTCCGAGGCCGACGTGGTGGTGCGCGAAGCACCGCCGCACGGGGCGATCGGCATGTCCACCGCCTACCGCATCAGCGATGCAGCGCCTCAGCCCCGGCGGATGGAGTTCCGTCGCCGCATCCTCGACCCCGGCGCCGCCGTGGGCGAGCACCCGATTTCGCATGACGAAGTCTATTATGTCACGGCGGGCCGCGGCGTGGTCATCTCCGACGGAGTGGAGGCCCAGTTGACCCTCGGAATGGCGGCGTACCTTTACGAAGGCGCAGTGGTCGGCATCCGCCAGACGGGCGAGGAACCGCTCTCGATCATTATCGCCTACCCGGTCGACCGACCGAGCCGCTAAGGGCGGATCAGCGACCTGATCTCGGGCACGGAGCGGACGACTTCCGCCGCCATCATGGCCGCGAAAAGCTTGCCGCCGAATTCGCCCAGATGCGTGTAATCGAACCGCGAATTCATCCGCGCGATACGCAGATCGTCGGGTGAGCGAACCAGCGGAGGTCGTCCGGTTTCGGAGGGCAAGGTCACGCCGTCGATGGCGGCAGCCGCGGACACTTCGGCACTCGCGGGCTGCTCGGCCAGCATATTCTGCACCGAGGGACCCAGCGCCTGCACCACGTCGCGGCTGCGCGCGTTGAGGTCGATCAGCGGCGTTCCGGTTTCGCGGGCGACGGTCCGCACGGCCTCGGCCCAGGGGTCCAGATCGCGCGCAACCTCGCCGTCTTCGAACAGCCGACGGGTAAGCGGCGTAAACAGGATCGGCACCGCTCCGGCGGCGCGCGCTTCCTCGACGTAGCGGCGCATGTTCGCGGGGAATTCGCTCTCGAGATCGGTCGAGCGGCCCGGCTTGCCCGGTTGGTCGTTATGGCCGAAGCCGATCAGCACGAAGATCTGGCCGTAGCCCTCTACCTGCATCTCGCCCAGCGCCACGTCCCACAGGCCCTCGGCCCGAAAAGAGCCGCTGCTCCGGCCGTTCCGGGCAAGGTTGAGGCATGCGGTCGGGTGCGTGGTGTGATGCGCGCAGAACATCGAGCCCCAGCCGTTGCCAGTCGCGGTGGTCGAATCGCCGACGAGGACGATCTTGTTGATGCCCTCGACCGCGCTGGTCTCGGTCGCGGTGACCGATGCGGAAGGACCGGACTGGGCATGCGCGGGAGCTGCGCAAGTCGCGGCGATGCTGGCAGCAAGCGTAAGCACAGAACGTTTCATTTCAGATTCCCGGCTGGATATAGGGGGCGGTGGACCACATTGCGCGCTGCCAACCGCGCGGATCGGATTGCATCCCAATCCGGTCTTCCGCGATCATCAGCGTCTCGCGTTCGCGCAGCGTATAGTTCTGCCACGCGGGCAAGCCCGGCCTGCCGTTGCGCGCCAGTCCGGCAAATGCGCGGATCATCGCCTCCGAGATCTCGCGCGCGCGCTGTCCGCTGCCCGAGTAGCTGCCTGGCGCGTCGAGCGTGCCGAAAAGGTATGGCAGGTCGTCGGTATGCGCAGCCCCGCGGTCCGGATCGAGCGGGGATTCGCGGTCGAGCTGATACACCCAAGTCGCCCGCGCTCCTGCGCGTGCGCGCTCGTCCGCTTCGATGAATTGCCCCGGCCAGCTGCGCCCGTCGGTGGTCGCGGCATAGAACACTTCGCGCGCGCTCCATTCGGGAAAATGCTGGCGATATTGCGCCACCACCCAGTCGGGTCGCAGGTCGATCTTGATCTGCGGCGCGAGCCGCTGCGCGATGTTCGACCAGTCCAGACCGCCGACGACCGGTCCGTCGGGCGCGATGAAGGCGCGCGTCTCGTCGGTCGTGTTGCCGAGGATCATGGGAATGGAGAGCGATTGCGGCGCAGCGTCCGGCCAGAACGGATGGCGGTGGAGGTGCACCATGTCGAGCACCGGCCCGAAATAGAGGCTGCCGCCCAGCACCGGATCAATCGCGGACAGTCCCTCGACCATCCGCGCCACCGGCATGTCTAGCAGGGCCTGCACGTCGCCCGCGGCGACGCCCGTCGCAGCCATGAACGCCTGCATCCGCTGCCATGCATTGCCCGGCCCCTGCGCGGTCACCTGCTGGCCGCTCATCGTCGCGGCCGAGTGGAACAGGCCGTCGGCGGCGGGCATCGCCATCAGCGTCGCGATCTTGGCCCCGCCGCCCGACTGGCCGAACACCATCACGCGCGCCGGATCGCCCCCGAAGGCCGCGATATTGTCGCGCACCCATTCGAGCGCGCAGATCAGGTCGAGCTGGCCGAGATTGCCGGTGTTGCGAAACCGCTCGCCCAAAGGCTGCAGCCAGCCGAAGCCGAAGACGTTGAGCCGGTGGTTGACGGTGACCACCACCACGTCGCCCTGCGCGGCGAGGTGCGGCCCGTGCGTGACGGGATCAGTGACCGAACCGCCATTGTAAGCCCCGCCATGGAAGTAGACCATCACCGGCTTGCGGGCGTCGGAGCGCGGATCGCTCGACCAGATATTGAGAAAGTGGCAGTCCTCGCTGACCGCCTCTACCGGCTGGCCACGCTGCGGTGCCAGCGGGCCGAACGCCGTTGCGGAAACGGGATCTTGCGGCAGCGGCTCGCGCACCGGCGCGGCAAAGCGCTCGGCGCTGGCGTAGCGAATGCCGAGGAAGGCTGGCGTACCGCGATCCACGAAGCCACGAAAGTTGAGCACCTGCGGGTCTCGACGAGCGGCGAAGGCGGGCGTAGCCAACAGCGCCGAGCCCGCAAGCCCGCCGCCGAGCACCCCGCGCCGGGTGACCCCCTCAGCGCCGGACATCATTGCCCGCAGGCTCGAAATGGTCGAGGTCTTCGCGCGTGACCGCGATGGAATCGCCCGGAATTCCGTGCTTCATGGCCGCCAAGGCGAGCCCCGTTTTGGCCATGTCCTGCGCCGAGCCGCCTTCGCGCCAGCGCAGCAGCACGCCTGCGGCAAAGGCGTCGCCCGTGCCGATGCGATCGACGATGGGCGCGATGCGGAGCTCGTCGGTCTGCCAGTGGCTTTCGCGCAGGTCGACGCGCGCAGCGACCCCGTTGACGGTGGCGCTTTCGACGTGCCGCGCGGTCGAGGCGACGATCTGCAAATTGGGAAAACGGGTGAACGCCGCTTCGGCAGCTTCGCGCCGCCGGTCGCCGCCGTCACCGCTGAAGGTCTTGCCGAGCAGGAGCGAGATGTCGCGATGATTGCCGATCAGGATGCTTGCCGCTTCCACCAGCTCGGTCAGGATCGACCGGGGGTCGCCATCCCAGGCGTCCCACAGATTTGTGCGGTAATTGCCGTCGAAACAGATCGGCACGCCAGCTTCGCGCGCCGCCCCAATAGCCGCCTGTGCCAGCGCGACCCCCGCTTCTCCCAGCGCGGGCGTGATGCCCGAAAGATGGAGCAGCGATGCGCCCTCGATCGCCGCGGCGAAATCGAGCGCCTCGGGGGCAGCCTGCACAAACGCGCTGGCTGCCCGGTCGTAGGTGACGCGGCCCGAGATCGGCCCCGAGGAAGGCTCGAAGAAGTACATCCCCATCCGCCCCGGCCCGACCTTGACGTGGCGGCGATCGACCCCCGCCTCGCCTAACGCGGCAAGCGCGCGCAGGCCGAGCGGATTGTCGGGAATGACGCTTAGCATCCGGGTCGCAACGCCGAGGCTGGCAAGCGCGACCGCCACGTTCGCCTCCGCCCCTCCGACCGCCAGCGCAAGGTCGTCGGCGCGCGACAATTGCGTGCCGGGTTGCGGCGAAAGACGAAGCAGCAGCTCGCCGAAACAAACGACGGGCCCTGCTCCCGCCGCCTCACTCATCGGGCGAGCCACCCGCCATCCACTGCCAGGATGTGGCCCTGCAAGTAATCCGCCGCGCCGCTCGCCAGGAACACCGCTGCCCCGCCGATATCCGCAGGATCGCCCCAGCGGCCCTCGGGAATACGCTCTATTATCTGGCGGTTGCGATTCTCGTCCGCTTGCAAGGCCGCGGTATTGTTGGTGGCGATATAGCCCGGCGCAATGGCGTTCACGTTGATGCCCTTGGGTGCCCACTCGTTCGCCATCAGCTTGGTGAGGCCGCCCACCCCGCTCTTGCTGGCGGTGTAGCTGGGGACGCGGATGCCGCCCTGGAAGGTCAGCATGCTGGCGATGTTGACGATCTTGCCGCGCTCTCCGGTCTGGCTCGCCCAGCCCGTCATGTGCCTTGCGGCGGCTTGGCTGAGGAAGAACAGGACCTTGAGGTTCACGTTCATCACCGCGTCCCAATCCTCTTCGGAGAAATCGAGCGCATCCTCGCGCCGGATGATCCCGGCATTATTCACGAGAATGTCGAGCCGCCCCAGCGCCTCCACGGTATCGTCGACGATGCGCTGGCACGGCTCGATCGAGGAAAGGTCCGCCATCACCACATGGGCGCGGCGCCCCTCGGCCTCCACCATCTCGCACGTTTCGCCCGGATCCCGGCGCGCGACGAGCGCCACGTCCGCGCCGGCCCTGGCCAGCGCGACCGCGATGCCCTGCCCGATGCCCGTATTGGCGCCCGTCACCAGCGCGACGCGCCCGGTGAGGTCGAAGAGATCGTTTACCATGCCTGTCTTCCTCCCCGGCTGCGCGCCTTACAGGCTGCGCAAATAGTCGCTGATCTGATCATCCTGCGAATTGGGGTAGAACATGTCCTTGAACTTCTCGCCCGCGATCGCGGAACGCAGCAGGTCCTGGTCGACGCCCTTGAGCACAGTCATCATGTCGTGACAGGTCACCTGCTTCAGCTCGCCCAGGATGCCGCGGTTCTTCGCCATGATCGCGGCACGTTCCTTCGGGTAACCTTCACCAGGAGTGCCTTCGAACAGCTTACGGTAGCAATCCTCCAGATTGAGTTCGGCCGCCCAGCCGAAGCCCTTTGCATAGGGCATCGAGATCGCATTGCCCGCGTTGATCTGGCTGAACAGAAACGCGTCGGTCGGGTCGATCACTAGGCCGCAGAACACGCCCGGCATGGAATTACACGCCAGCATCGAACCCATCCCCGTGCCGCAGCCGGTGACCACGAAATCGGCCGCCTTGGAATTGAGCAGGATGCCCGTGAGCAGGCCGTTCATGACATAGGTAAGCTGAGCTTCGTCCTCGGCGGTGTACATGCCGTAATTGTGGACCTCGTGCCCAAGCGGTTCGGCAACCGAGGTCAGCGCCTCGTGAATCACGCTGTTCTTCGCCGCTTGGCTGTTTTCGCTGATCAGGGCAATTTTCATGGGAATTCCTCGTTTAATGGGGCGCCGATCGCTTACCTGAGCCACAGCTATTCGTGACCATTCGGCGCGACGGAAACCGGTGTCAATTACCGTTATCCATACATTTCCCGAAATTTCAACCGAGTCGAGTCAATCTTTCGGCGGGGATGCGACCGAAGCTCGGCGCACCAGTTCGGCGGGAAAACAGGATTGCTGCGCGCCTGGATCGCCGGGAGCAATCAGCTTCAGCGCGGCCGCTTTCGCCATCTGGCGGATGGGCCATCCGACCGTGCTCATGGGCGGCCAGATGTGGGCTGCAATGGGCGAATCGTCGAAGCCGACGATGGATAGGTCTCTCGGAACCTCGATATTCCGCGACCGGGCTGCGTGGAAGGCGCCAGCGGCCATCTCGTCATTGCTGGCGAAGATGGCGGTGGGGCGGCGATCTCCCCCGAGCAAGGCGTTGGCAGCTTCAAGCCCGGAGTCGAAGCGATAAGTGCCCCGGGCGATCGCGTCGTCGGGCACGGCGAGACCATGGCGAGACATCGCGGCGACGAAGCCCTCGAAGCGCTCCTTCGCCGATCGAAAGCCTTCCGGACCCTGAATGATGGCGATCCGGCGGTGCCCCTGCTCCACCAGGTAATCGATCACACTTTCGACCGATTCGGAGTCGTTCGACTGCACCAGATGCTCGGCATGATCGAGCTTCGCCGAGCCCATACGAACATAACCGCACCCCATGTCACGGCACAGCTGCGCGAGATCATCGTTTTCTGAAATGGGCGGCAAGAGCAGCACGCCATAGAGCCTTTGCAACTCGAGAAAGGAGCGAATGTCCTTGAGCATATCGGGGGAACGGCGATCGACCGGTCTGACTACCAAGGCGAACTCCGTATCGCGAATTGCGTCAAGGACGCCGACCTGGAAGTTCAACACGGTCTGCGCATTGGGGTTGTCGTGGAGCAGTCCCAGCAGGAAGTTGCGTCCCATCGCCAATGCGCGCGCCTGCGGATTTGGCCTGTATCCCAGTTGAAGGATGACATTCTCGACTTTCGTGCGCGTTGCCTGCTTCAGCAGAGGGGACTGGTTGATGACCCTGCTGACGGTTTTCTTCGAAACGCCCGCGACACGTGCCACGTCATTGATGGTCGGTTTCTGCGTCGTCTCGGGCATCTTCGTCCATGTTCAGCAATTGTTGCGGGGGAAAGAGTAGACCAGTCGAACGGATTTGCGAAATTATTCGGCGCCAGCCGCTCAACCCCAAGAACGCCCCAGCTGAAACTTTTTTTGACACCGGTGTCCTTTTCAGTCAAATCGCTAGTCAAATGGAAACGGACAGAGGGCGGCGAGCGGGATGAGTAGCGCGACAGACCAGATCGCAAGGGCCTTCGTGGAAGCGCGGCAATCGGGGAACCCGCTTGGCGAATATCCCGGAACCCCTCCAAGAGACTTGGCGAGCGCCTACGCCATCCAGGATCGTGCGCTGACGATTTGGAAGCGCCCCGTCGGCGGGTGGAAGGTCGGCAAGATCAGTCCCCCGCGCAGCGAGGAACTTGCGGCCAACCGACTGGCGGGGCCCGTTTTCGCGGATACTGTCCGACATGAGAGCGACGGCATCGATTTCCCGATCTTCGCTGGCGGCTTCGCTGCCGTAGAAGCGGAGTTCATGCTGCGCCTGGCTATCGGCGATGCCCCCCTACCTACCACACCGGCCGAAGCCGTCTCTTGGGTGGACGAGGTGCGCATCGGTCTCGAGATCGCATCGTCCCCCTATGCCCGGATCAACGCGGATGGTCCCTGCGTGACCGTCTCCGACCATGGTAACAACGCGGGTATTCTGCTTGGCAGGACTGTGCCCCGCGAGCACTGGGAGCGGCTCGACGAGATTGAAGTGACGCTCTCGATCGACAATGCCGAAGTGGGGCGCGCTACCACGGCTACGATGCTGGATGGCCCATTCGGCGCGGTCTGCTTCCTGCTTGAAAATTTCGCCCAGCGCGGGATCACGCCCGTGTCAGGATGGTGGGTTTCAAGTGGTGCGATCACTGGTGTTCACGAAATCAAACCTGGTCAGAACTCCTCCGCCACCTTCAAAGACATCGGCCAAATCGCAGCTTCGATCAAGTCGACGAAGATGTTTGACGCAAGACTGAACCCCAGCGTCGTCCGCCCACGTTGACGGATGGGCAGAAGGCTGCTCACTAGAGGCCGTTGATCACATCATGGGCAGGCACTGCCAGCGATTGATCTAAAGAGCACGCCACTCGCGGGCCACTTCGTGGAGGGATCTCGCAACTTCACCGACTAAGGCTGTTTGAGACCCTGGGGACGGGATAGGCCTGAACAGGGCAGTGGCGGAGAAGTTGGATTCGCAACCAACACGTAATCAATCGAACTACAATGATTACCCGAAGGCGAATTTGACCTCTTACCCGCAACGATGCCCCGCCTTAGTATAGTGCTGCAAATGGCGCGCCTGCTCTGGCTATGTCGTGCTCGTCACCTTTTGCCTCCAGCTCAGACATATCAGTAGTCAACGCGGGCCCTGACTACGGACCCACGACAACGACAGCTTTGCGCCCAAATTTCAGACATTGGAGAGACTCCGCCGATTGCCTGGAAGCGGACATGGAACGGCGAGATCCCGGTTTTGGCTGCGGGATGCCTTGTCTCGAAAGGCTTTCGTTGCTGATTGCGAACCTCTCGAGCTGGTTTCGGTGATTGCACCGGTCCGAGACGCCACCGCGCTCAGCGGGGAGCTCCGCCGACCGTTTGGTAAAGTCCTACAAGTGTTGTCAACTCATCGGCTCTCACCTGAACCAGGGACAACTCCACACCCAGCAAAGCGCGCTGTGCATCGATCTGCTCGATGTAAGGCGTGTACCCGGCAAGGTAGCGGTTGCGCGCATGGCGCAGCGCATCGGCCACGGCCGCCTGCTGTGCTTCCAGCGCCACCTCCTGCTGCTCCAGATTGGCGAGCGACGCCATGCGATCTTCCACCTCACGGAAGGCAGTGAGGACGGTCGAGCGATAGGCCCAGGCAGCCTGGTCGCGCTGCGCTGTCGCAACGTCGAGCTGGGCCTGAAGCTTTCCGCCTTGGAAGATCGGCGCAAGGATGCTGGCTCCCAACGACCAGATACTTATCGGATCGGCCAAGAGGTCTGAGAGAACAAGTCCGCTAGTCGCCCCGAGATTGATCGAGGGCATGAAATCGGCTCGGGCCACACGCATTTTCGCGTCGGCTGCGGCGATGCGGTATTCCGCAGCCGCAACATCGGGACGGCGCCGAAGCAGCTCGGAAGGCAAGGTCGCCGGGGCAGAGGGCAGGCGCAGCCCCTCCAGCGTCCCTCCTCGCTCGATAGCGCCGGGCAATAGTCAGGATCGAAAGGGCATTTTCCTGCCGCGAAATTTGCGCCTTCAATTGCGGGATAAGCTGCGCGGCGGCCTGATATTCTGCTTCTGCCTGCCGCCGTTCGAGCTGTGAAGTATAACCGACCTCGGACCGGTCGCGGGCGAATTTCAGAGCCTGGCCGCGCGCATCTAGTGTCGCTTCGAGCACTTGCAGCCGCTTGTCGAGCGCCAGCAGGGTGATGTAGCCGCTGGCGGTCGCCGCGCTCACCGAAAGGCGCGCAGCCTCTTCGTCCGCAGCACTCGCCGCAACGACTGCCTGTGCTGCATCCAAGCGCGCGGCGTTCTTGCCGAACAGATCGACCTCGTATGAGGCTCGGAAAGTGGGCTGCGCCGCGACGGTGGTCCGGGACTGGCCGAAAGGAGAGACCTCGCGCTGAACGCCGCCTTCCACGCCGACACCGACCGAGGGAAGCAGGTAGCCGCGCGAGCCCATTTCTGTCGCACGCGCTTCCTCGACCCGGGAAGCGGCAATCTGGACGTCGGGATTGTTGAGCCGCGCCTGTTCGACGAGCTGCGACAGCTGCGGGTCGCCGAAAGCGTTCCACCAGTCCAGTTCGGCCGGGGCGGTAACCTTTAGGCTGGTGCGCCATTCGGTCGGCGTGGAAGCTGCGGCATCGAGCGGAGCCTCCTGCAGCGTGGGCGCGCAGGCGGAGAGAGCCAGGGCAGATGTGGTCAGCATGGCGAGCGATTTGCGCATCACGATCAATCCTCGGTATGAACGGTGGCGACGACGGACATGCCCGGGCCGAGCCGCTTGGCCGCTTCCTGCCCCTTGTCGAGCACGATGCGAACGGCGATGCGTTGCGGAACCTTGACGAAATTGCCCGCGCCGGTGTCGGGTTTGACCAGGCTGAACTCGCTGCTGGCGGCAGGCGCAATGCTCTGCACGCGGCCCCTGAGTTCGACACCGCCGAGCGCGTCGATTTCCAGCGTGGCGCTCTGGCCGACCGCCATTTTCGCGGTCTGCGTTTCCTTGAAATTGGCGACCACCCACAGATCGTCGGGCACGATATACATGAGCTGGGTCCCGGCGCTGACCAGCTGGCCAATGCGCGCGGTGACTTCGCTCAGCCGTCCAGCACGCGGAGCGCGGATTTCGCTGCGTGATAATTCGAATTCGGCCAGGCTCTTGGTCGCTTGCGCTCCTGCGACCTGCGCCTCCAGCGCACCACGCCCGACAGTGACCGAACGGATGTTTTCCGCTGCAATGGCGCGCTGAGCCTGCGCCTGCCTGACCCCGGCCTGCGCCTGTTGCAGCGCCGCTCGGGTCTGGTCGCGTTCCCGCAGCGATACCGAGCCTTCATCGACCAGTCCGGCAATGCGGTTCATGTCCGCCTGTGACTTCTGCAACCCTGCGCGCGCCGCCGCCACGGCAGCATCCTGCAGTTCGAGCTGTGCCTGAGCGGAGCGCAGGCTCTGCGCGCTGTTCGCAAGTGTGGCCTGCTGGGCTGCGGTGCTGGCCGCGCCCTGCTTGACTTTTGCCTGGAAGGGCGCGTCGTCGATGCGAGCGAGCAGATCGCCCTCCTCCACCCGCTGAAAATCCTCCACCGGCACTTCGACCAAATAGCCGCCGACCTGGGGGCTGACGACCGTCGTGCGGCCCCGGACATAAGCGTTGTTGGTCGTCTCGTCGCCGCTGACAAAGGGCGGAAGGCCCCAGGCGAATAGCGCGGCGAGCACGCCGAGGAGGATAACTGCCACCGCAGCACCGATCCGGCGACGCGAGGGATTGGGCGACCAACCCGTCTCGCGGTTGGTAGTAGGTGTTTCGTCCGGAAGGGTCTCGGTTTCGGCTTCAGCTGGGGTCGGATCTGTCATTGCTTGGTCCTTGCGAGCATGGCCTCCATGAAGGCCAGTTCCTTGGCAAGCGGGTTTCGCCCGCGAATCTTGTTGATGAGCCACGGCACGAAGACGACGGCGAAGGTTGCCGTCGACAAGGTGCCGATGAGGAAGAAAACGTCGTTGAAGGCGAGCACTGCGGCTTCTCGGCCAACCTCCTGCGAGATGCTGGAGGCTGCGGCTTGCTGTTGCAGCGCAGGATCGGACTGGAGCGGCGCAACGCGCTCTGCAGCATTGTTCAGTGCCTGTCCGAGCTGCTGGTTGGCGAGTGTCAGCGTGCTCCCGGCATCGATAACGTGCGTCTTCAGGCGCACGGTGTGGAAAACAGACAGCAGCGAGATGCCCGCAAGACCGCCCACCGATTGCGAAAGCGAGAAGACCGCGATGAAGCTGATCACATAGCTCTGCCCCGCCGCAAGCGCGCGCAGCATACCTTCCATCAAGATCGGTCCCATGGCAAAAACCGCACCAAAGGCGATGGCGGCTTGCGTCAGGTTAAGGTCCTGCGGTCGCGTCATCACCCCGGTCCGGGTGTCCGCGAACGCGGCAATGCCGATCACGAGGATCGCGAAGAGTACCGGACGAGTGAGGTCCTTGGGATCGAGCCGCACGACCGACAGGGCCATTCCGGCAAGGGTCGCCCCGGCGAGAATCCAGAAATAGCCGGTCAGTTGCTCGTTCCCGTAGCCTAGCGCGGCGAACATGCCGCTGGCCCCGAAACCCTGTTCGGCGACAAGTATCCGCACGGTCGCACCGATCAGCGCAAGGGCAAGGATCGAGCGACTCGAAAGCCAGCTCAGGTCGAGCATCGGGCTCTTGCGGTTGGCTTCGATGAGGAAGCACCCCCCCAGTCCGAGGATGGCGACAACAAGCGCATATCCGAGCCACGGCGTGTCCCACCACTGGATGCGGCCCTGGATCAGGAAAGCGCACAGTGCTGCGACGCCGGTGATGAACAGCGCAATGCTCGGAATATCCAGCCTCTCGAAGGTCGGCTTGCGGATGCCCGGCGGCAGGCGCAGCAGATAGACCATGCCGAAGCCCAGCAGCGAGAGTGCGAACTGGAACTGGAACACATGGGTAATGTCGCCATCCACCATCAGCGTGGGCGAGAGCGCGCGGGTGAGCGGAAACGCCACCTGTGTGAGTCCCAGCGAAATTACCAGACCCCCGACCCGCAAGGCCGATGGCAGGCCCTGCATGAGGTAGTAGATGGCGAGCGCGGACAACCCGCTGGCCGTGATCCCTGCCACCGCGCGCGCGGCGAGTTCCGGGTAATAGCCGGGCCCGATCAACTGCGCGAAGTTGGCCACGACGAGCCCCCCCATGGCCCAGCGCACGAAGGGCTGTATGCCGAACTCCTGCCGCACGCGGAAGAGCAGCATGCTCATCGTGGCATAGGTGGAATAGAAGGCCACTGTCAGCCAGCCGGTCTCCACTGGCGTCAGCGCGAATTCGGCCTGCAAAGCTGGCGAGTTGGCGATGAGGAAGCCGTTCTGCGCTCCGCCTACCAGCCCCATGAATACGCCGATCGCCAGATAGGCCGCACGCCGCGCCGGAGGGTGATCCGGGTTGGCCGGGGAGCCGGGGAGGATCGGCATCTCGTGTGGCTTGAAGCGGTAGCCGTCCGATTTGTCGATCAGGTGCGCGCTTTCTGTCATAGCGCGAGCGATCCCTCGACCAGCGTGGTTTCGAGCGCCGCAGCGAAGGCCGCGTCGTCCTCGATTCCATCGACGAGCTTGCCGAGGCGTTCTCGCCGGGCGACCGTGCTGGCGGCGGAGTAGATGAAGTTCGCTACACGGAACTGGAGATGCGCGGGTTCGTCCGAGCGCTCGCGCGCTGCCGCGCGAGCAAGTTCGATGAAGTGGCGGTGGAGCGGCAGCGAGAGCGTCTCGAGCAGCCACTGCGAACGATCGCTATTGATCGTAACGTCGCGCAACAACAAACGCGGGACCTCCGGGCGATCGAGGAGATAGGCGAGGAAAGTGCGGGTCGAATGTCCCAGGCGATCATGCGCGCTGCTGGTTTCCATGTTTTTCAGACCGCTCTCCAGGGAGTCGCGCAGGTCATTCGCCGCCTGCGTGACGATGGCTTTCCACAGGCCGTGCTTGCCGCCGAAACGATAGGAAATCAGAGCCACGTCCACTCCGGCGTCGCCAGCGATCTCGCGCAGCGATGTCGCTTCGAACCCCTGCGCGGCAAAGCGTTGCAGCGCGGCGCTGGCGATCGCCGCGCTCGTATCCGTGGCTGTCTCGATGGGGCGCCCACGCCCGCGTCGTTCGGTCATTGCTCGTTCCTTGTGCAGCGCAACATAAGGCCAAGCTGGAAAGTATTCAATGGCTGTTGAATAAGCTGACGCGGTCGGTCGCCTCCTCCACGCAGAGCGGCCCTTTAATCTTGCATGAAGTTCGATCCGCGAACGGTTCCGAGGCGCCGAACCCCGTTCCTTGAAACCGAAGTGGACCCCGCTTGTTGGGTTGGCGAAGCCTCGTCGAAGGACGCCGCAATCTTCATCCACGAGAGAAGGACTTGCCGCGTGTAAATCCTCATGGTTCTCACCAGCCACGACGAATTGGGAGACACCGGGAAAAAGACCGGCTTCTGGCTCGAAGAATTCGCCGCGCCCTTTTATGTGCTCAAGGACGCCGGCCACGATATCACGCTGGCGAGCCCTGCGGGCGGACAGCCGCCGCTCGATCCGAAGTCCGACGAGCCCGACGCGCAGACCGACGCAACCAGGCGGTTCAAGCAAGACAAAGACGCGCAGGCACAGCTCGCGACCACCGAAAAGCTTGCCGAAATCGACGTCGCGAAGTTCGACGGTGTATTCTATCCGGGTGGCCACTGTCCCTTGTGGGATCTGGCCGAAAGTCCGGAGTCCAAGGCCATCATCGAAGGCGCATTTGCATCGGGCAAGCCCGTCGCGCTCGTGTGCCACGCCCCGGCCTTGCTCAAGAACGTGACCACCGCTGACGGAAAACCCGTGGTGAAAGACCGCAGGGTGACCGGCTTCACCAACGAGGAGGAAGACGCAGTCGGCCTGACCGATGTAGTGCCCTTCCTGCTCGAAGACGTGTTGAAGGAACAGGGCGGTGAATTTACGAAGGCAAGCGCCTTCGAAGTCCACGTTGTCAAAGACGGTTTGCTGATCACCGGCCAGAATCCGCCCTCGAGCGAGCGGGCAGCGGAAAAGCTGCTCGAAGCCCTCGCCGGCATGGACTAACGGCGTCCATCGTTCCTAGCCGAGCCTGATCCCTTCGTCCGGTCGGGCTCGGCGAGTTTTTCGTCCTGCTTCCATCTGATTGTGTTTCTAGGGCAGCTTTACACCGAGCTTAGCGAAAAGCGGTCCGTCAGCAATCGGCCCAATTCCAGACTTTGCGACCGTCGACTGCCGTCTTCCTCGAACGGATTGAACAGATAAATTGCTGCCAGTTAGGACGGACTTCTGCCACGAATCATTTTGCGGGGTTTCAGACTAAGTAGAAGGCGCCCTGTTGCACAACCGGGTGATTGTGCCAAGAGCGGCCAAGATAGACCACCAAATCCGATAATATATGTGGGGCCGAATGTGGTTTCGACTTGCCGAGAGAGTCATATTATCCCTCGAAAACAAGGTGATAAATGACTTGAATGGTAGCGGAGGAGGGACTCGAACCCCCGACACGCGGATTATGATTCCGCTGCTCTAACCAGCTGAGCTACTCCGCCCCATGGGCACTGCGCGGGGCTGAAACCCTTGCGGCAGCTTCCCGCCAGCGCGGGAACAGGCGCGGCATTTAGGGCCGGGCCGCGGTGCGGTCAACCGCGAAAGGCGAAGCGGCGCACGAAGTCCCAGGGGCCGCCGCGGTAGCGGTACAGAGCCAGCCCCGGGAAGGCGAAATCGCGCGGCTCGATCGTGCCCGCCAGCTGCGCCTGCAGGGCCTTGGCTTCCTTGGGCGCGACCTTGTTCTGGATCGTGACGTGCAGCCGCGGGCGGTGCTGGTCCTGCGCCGTGAGCAGCCCGTGGAAATGCTCGGCGATGGCGTCGCGCAGATCGAGGATGTCGTGGCTCGACAGCTTGAGCGCGGTGCCGCTCCCCAGCGGCATCAGGCCTTCGAGCCGGGCGCGGATCGGTGAGATGCTTCCCGCCTCGCGCGCCAGCAGCCGGCGCAGTTCGTCCTCGCATTGCGGCGGGATCGCATGGAACAGCGTGACATGCGCTTCGAGATGATTGCGCTCGGGCGGGAAGTGCGCGGTGCGCAGATCGGTCGCCCAGCGATGCAGCTCGGGCGGCAGTTCCGCCGTCAGGATGAGCGCGCCGTCCGACACCGCCGGTGCTACATTTCCCCGCGCTGACGCCGCAGCGCGAACCATTTCTCGACGTTGCGATTGTGCTCCGCCAGCGTCTCGGCGAAGGCGTGCCCGCCGCTGCCGTCGGCGACCATGTAGCGCGCATCTGTCGTCTCGGGATCGAGCACCGCGGCGATCGCCTCGCGTCCGGGATTGGTGATCGGCCCCTTGGGCAGCCCGGTCATCGAATAGGTGTTGTAGTCGTTGATGTCGGCGATTTCCGACTGGCGGATTCGCCGGCCGAGCGGCTTGCCGCGGGTGATCGGATAGATGATCGTCGGGTCGGCCTGAAGCATCATCCCGTCCCTGATCCGGTTGGAATAGAGCCCGGCGACCATTCGCCGCTCGCGCGCCACCCCGGTTTCCTTCTCGACGATCGAGGCGAGCGTCACCGCCTCGGCAATATCGTCCACCGCGATCCCGGGTTTGCGGCGCGGCCAGGCCTCGGCGAGATAGTTCTGCATCGCCGCCTGCATCCGCGCGAGCACCGCCGCGCGCTCTTCGCCGCGTTCGAAATCATAGCTGTCGGGCAGCACCGAACCCTCGACCGGGACGGGAATCTCGCCGGTGAGCAGCGGCTCCGCCATCAGCCGTTCGTGGACGATGATCGAGGGCGTGCCCTCGGGGATGGTGATCATCCGCCGGATCGGCTGCGAATGCTGGAGGATGTCGAGCAGCCTCGCCTGGCTGGCGCTGGCGGGCAGCAGGAATTCGCCCGCCTGGATGGGGTCGGAGGACCCGAGGATCTTGGCGCGCAGCAGGAAGGAGTCGGCCGACGCGATCGCGCCGTCTTCTTCCATCTGGCGCGCCACCGAGGTCAGCGTCGCCCCCGAGGGGACGATGAAGGCGGTATCCTCTTCGAGTTCGGCGCTGGAATACCAGCCGCTCGCAAACCAGATCGCGATCACCGCGACGAGGAGAGCAAGCACGGCCGCGGCGATGCAGCCGATGCGTTTCATGTCAGTCGACCTTCTGCATGATCAGGCTGGCATTGGTGCCGCCGAATCCGAAGCTGTTGTTGAGCACCGCGCGCACTTCGCGCTTTCTCGCCACCAGCGGCACCAGATCGACGCCCTCGGTGCCCTCGTCCGGGTTGTGGAGGTTGAGCGTGGGCGGGACCACCTGATCGCGGATCGCGAGCAGGCAGAAGATCGCCTCGACCGCGCCCGCGCCGCCGAGCAGATGGCCGATCGCCGATTTGGTGCTCGACATCGAGGCGCCGCCCAGATCCTTGCCGAACACCCGCATCGCGGCGGCCAGCTCGATCGTGTCGGCCATGGTCGAGGTGCCGTGGGCGTTGATGTAGTCGATATCGCTCGTCGCGAGCCCGGCCTTCTTGAGCGCCATCCGCATCGCCAGTTCGGCGCCCTTGCCCTCGGGATGCGGCGCGGTGACGTGATAGGCGTCGCCCGAAAGCCCGTAGCCGGTCACCTCTCCGTAGATCTTCGCGCCGCGCGCCTTGGCGCGCTCGTATTCCTCGAGCACGACCACGCCCGCGCCCTCGCCCATGACGAAACCGTCGCGGTCGCGATCGTAGGGGCGGCTGGCCTCGGTCGGGCGATCGTTCATGCTCATGTTGAGCGCGCGCGCCTGCGCGAAACCGGCGATGCCGAGCGGATTGATGGTGCCTTCCGCCCCGCCCGCCAGCATCACGTCGGCATCGTCGGCGGCGATCATCCGCGCCGCATCGCCGATCGAGTGCGCGCCGGTCGAACAGGCGGTGACCACCGAATGGTTGGGGCCCATGAAGCCGTATTTGATCTGCACCTGGCCGGTGATGAGGTTGATCAGCCGGCCGTGGACGAAATGCGGGCTCACGCGGCCCGGGCCGCGCTCGTGCAGATTGATCGATTCCTTCTCGATCCCGGGCAGCCCGCCGATCCCCGAGCCGATCGAGCAGCCGGTGCGCATCTTCTCTTCTTCCGACATGTCGGTGAGCCCGGCGTCTTCCAGCGCCTGCCCTGCGGCGTCGATGCCGAAGATGATGAAGGGATCGACCTGGCGCTGGATTTTGGGATCGACGCGGCGATCGGGATCGAAGCCCCAGGGATGGTCCTTGGGCTTCACCTCGCAGGCGATCTGGCACTTGTAGTCCGAGGCGTCGAAATGGGTGATCGGCCCGGCGCCGCTCTCGCCCGCGATAAGGTTTTTCCAGACCGTCTCGACATTGCTCCCCAGGGGGGTGACCAGACCAAGTCCCGTAACGACCACTCGACGCATGTGTCTCTCCGCAAAATGCAACAGGCCCGGCCCGCTACCGGGTCGGGCCTGTCCGGTCCCGCGCGCTCAGCGGCGGCGGGTTGAGCAGGTGTGCCCGATCAGCCCTTGTGCTCTTCGATGTACTTGGTGGCATCACCGACGGTGGCGATCTTCTCGGCCGCATCGTCGGGGATTTCCACGCCGAATTCTTCCTCGAACGCCATCACCAGTTCGACGATGTCGAGGCTGTCCGCGCCCAGATCGTCGATGAAGCTGGCTTCCTGGGTGACCTTGTCGGCCTCGACTCCGAGATGCTCGACGACAATCTTCTGCACGCGGTCGGCCGTATCGCTCATAATATTCTCTCTTGAGTTGGGGTTACCGAATTGTCTGTGGCCCTAATGAAGGCGGCGGGGGAGCGCAAGAGGGTGGCGTGGCCGATCCGCCCAAGGCTGCCGTAACGGCTGCGGGCGCTCTCCCTCGCGCTCAGTCGCCGATATTGTCGGTGCGCACCTTCTTCGCCTCGTCCGCTTGCGGCGCCTCGACGGTGCGGATGCTGAGCTCGCGCAACTGCTTGGCGCTGACCACCGAGGGGGCGCCCATCATCAGATCCTGCGCGCGCTGGTTCATCGGGAAGGCGATCACCTCGCGGATGTTGGGCTCGTCGGCGAGCAGCATCACGATCCGGTCGATCCCCGGGGCCGAACCGCCATGCGGCGGCGCGCCCAGCTTGAACGCCTCGATCATACCCGAGAAATTGGCATCTACCTGAGCCTGCGAGTAACCGGCGATCTCGAACGCCTTGTACATGATCTCGGGGCGGTGGTTCCGAATCGCGCCCGAGCTCAATTCGTAGCCGTTGCAGACGATGTCGTATTGCCAGGCGAGGATATCGAGCGGGTCCTGGCTTTCCAGCGCCTCCATCTCGCCCTGCGGCATCGAGAAGGGGTTGTGGCTGAAATCGACTCGCTTCAGCTCCTCGTCGTATTCGAACATCGGGAAATCGACGATCCAGCAGAATTTGAAGCAATTCTCCTCGATCAGCCCGAGCTCCTCGGCGACGCGCGTGCGCGCGGCACCCGCAAGCTTGGCGGCGTCCTTTTCCTTGCCGGCGGCGAAGAACAGCCCGTCATTCTCGCCCAGCCCGAGTTCCTCGTAGAGCTTCTGCATGCCTTCGGTGCCGTGGTTCTTGGCGATCGGGCCGCCGAACTCGCCGCCCTTGCGGGTGACATAGCCAAGCCCGGCGAAGCCCTCGCGCCGCGCCCACTCGTTCATGTCGTCGAAGAACTTGCGACTCTTGTCCTGCGTTGCGGGCGCCGGGATCACCCGGACGCGCCCGCCGCCGCCGACGATCTTTTCGAACAGGCCGAAGCCGGACGAGTGGAAATGATCGGTGACGTCGGAGATGATCAGCGGGTTGCGCAGATCGGGCTTGTCCGAACCATATTTGAGCAGCGCTTCGGCATAAGGGATGCGCGGGAATTCGCCCGCGGGCGTCACGCTCTTCCCGCCCGAGAATTCCTCGAACACGCCCGCCAGCACCGGTTCGATGGTCTGGAAAACGTCTTCCTGCGTGACGAAGCTCATCTCGAAATCGAGCTGGTAGAATTCGGGCGCGCGGTCGGCGCGCAGATCCTCGTCGCGGAAGCAGGGCGCGATCTGGAAATAGCGGTCGAAGCCCGAGACCATCAGCAGCTGCTTGAACATCTGCGGCGCCTGCGGGAGCGCGTAGAAGCGCCCGGGGTGAAGGCGGCTGGGAACCAGATAGTCGCGCGCACCCTCGGGGCTCGAGGCGCCCAGGATCGGGGTCTGGAATTCGGAGAAGCCCTGATCGATCATCCGCCCGCGCAGGCTGGTGATGACCCGGTTGCGGAGCATGATGTTGGCATGGACCCGCTCGCGGCGCAGATCGATGAAGCGGTATTTGAGGCGGATGTCCTCGGGATATTCCTGCTCGCCCGCGACCGGCAGCGGCAGTTCGCCGGCGCGGCTCTGGACCGTCGCCGAACGGGCATAAACCTCAATCGCCCCGGTCGGAAGGTTGGCGTTGACCGTTCCCTCGCTGCGCGCCTTGACCGTGCCGTCGATGGTGACCACCGATTCCAGCTTGAGCCCGTCGAGCAGCGCCAGCGCCTCGCTGTCCTCGTCGGCGACGATCTGCGTCATCCCGTAATGATCGCGCAAATCGACGAACAACACGCCGCCGTGATCGCGCTTCTTGTGGACCCAGCCCGACAGGCGCACGGTGTCGCCGACCTGCTCCTTGGTGAGCGCGGCGCAGGTGTGGGTACGATAGGCGTGCATCTGGAAGTCTTTCACATTTGGGATGTATGGCGCTAGGGGCGTCCATCGATTGGGCGTGGCGCGCTCCTTAGCAGGAAACGCGCGCGCTAACAGGGCATGACCCCAGCTTTGTCAAGGCGAGCGGTCGGCCGGGGGCGGTACTCCGCCCACAGAGAAGAAAAGAACGATGAAAATCCACGAACTGATTACCACCACCGACGCGCTGGCCGAATTGTGCGAGCGTTTGGCGAAGAGCGATTTCGTCACCGTCGACACCGAATTCATGCGCGAGAACACCTATTGGCCAGAGCTGTGCCTGGTGCAGATCGCCAATCAGGAAGAAGCGGCGGCGATCGACCCGCTCGCCGAAGGGATCGATCTCAAGCCGCTTTGGGATCTGATGTGCGACAATGAGGACGTGCTCAAGGTCTTCCACGCCGGCGGGCAGGACGTCGAAATCGTCCACAATTTCACCGGCAAGACCCCGCATCCCATCTTCGACACGCAGATTGCGAGCATGGCGATCAGCCAGTCCGAACAGATCGGCTATGCCAATCTGGTCGAGAGCTGGCTGGGCTTCACGGTCGACAAGGGCGCGCGCTTCACCGACTGGAGCCGCCGCCCGCTGACCGACCGCCAGATCGAATACGCCATCGGCGATGTGACGCATCTCTCGACCATCTTCCCCCGCATGCTCAAGAAGCTGATCAAGACCGGGCGCGGCGGCTGGCTCGATGCCGAGATGGACAAGCTTTCCGACCCGGCGAATTACGTCAACGAGCCGGGCGAAGCGTGGAAGCGCATACGCCAGCAGGGCCGCAACCCCGCGGTGCTCGGCCGCCTGAAGGCGCTCGCCGCCTGGCGCGAGAGCGAGGCGCAGCACAAGAACATCCCACGCGGCCGGATCGTGCGCGACGAGACGCTGTCCGACATCGCCGGTCATCCGCCCAAGAGCCAGGCCGATCTCGCCAAGGTTCGCGGCCTGTCCAACGCCTGGCGCGACAACGACATCGGCAAGCGGATGATGAAGGTGCTCGAGAAGGCCGAGCCGCTCGCCAAGGAAGAACTGCCCGAGAAGATGAAGCGCGGCGCGCCGCTGGGCAAGGAAGGCGCGCTGGTCGCCGACCTGCTCAAGCTGCTGCTCAAGATCCGCGCCCGCGAGATCGACGTCGCCTCGCGGCTGCTCACCCGCACCGAGGAAATGGAAGCGCTGGCCGCAGGCGTGCGCGACCTGCCGATCCTCAAGGGCTGGCGCTACGAGGTTTTCGGCAAGGACGCGCTGGAACTGGTCGAGGGCCGCACCGCCTTCGCGGTCAAGCGCGGCAAGCTGCACATGACGCATATGGAGAAATCCGCGCAGGAAGACTCCGACGGATTCGACGCGGACGATTTTTCGGACGACGACGACGCCTTCGAGGAGTTCGACGACCAGGATGGCGATGGGGCCGACGAGCTCGACGCCAGGCAGCCGGCCGGATGAGCACCTATCTGCCCACCATCAAGCAGCTGCAATATCTGGTTGCGCTGTATGAACATGGGCATTTCGGGCGCGCTGCGGAAGCCAGCTTCGTCTCGCAATCCACGCTCAGCGCCGGAATACGCGAACTGGAATCGCTGCTGGGCGTGACGCTGGTCGAGCGCAGCCGCCGCGTGGTGCGGTTCACCGCGCTGGGCCAGGAAGTAACCGAGAAGGCGCATCGCATCCTGCGCGAGGCGGAGGAGCTGTCCGATCTGGTCAAGGCTGCGGGCAAGCCGCTCGCGGGCCAGCTGCGGATGAGCGTGATCCCCACCATCGCGCCTTTCATGCTGCCGCGCATCCTGCCGCGGCTGCGGCGCGAACGCCCCGATCTGAAACTGATGCTGCGCGAGGAAACCAGCGCCGACGCGGTTGAATCGCTCCAGCATGGCCGCGCCGATTGCGCGCTGCTGGCGCTGCCCTTCGCCACCGGCGAGGTCGAGATGGCGCATATCGCCGACGATTTGCTGTATGTGGCATTGCCGCACGACGACCCGCGCGACCCGCCCGCCGAGATCCCGACGAGCATGCTCGAGGAGGGGCGGCTGCTGCTGCTCGAAGACGGGCACTGCCTGCGCGACCATGCACTGGCAGCCTGCGACCGCCCCGGCCTGCGCGGTTCGGCGACGATGATCGCCACCAGCCTGCACACGCTGGTGCAGATGGTCGACAACGGGCTTGGCGTCACGATGCTGCCGCAGATGGCGATCGATGCCGGCATCCTGGAAGGCACCAGAGTCGTCGCCCGCCCGCTCGAGGAGGTCAATGCCAAGCGGGAAATCGCGCTGATCTGGCGCAAGAACTCGCCGCGGCGCAGCGATTTCGAACTGCTCGCCGGGGAATTGCGCGCCGGCTGAGCGAAACATGCCGGGAGGCCGGATCGTGGATTGTCTCGCCTCCAATCGGCGTCATTGCGAGGAGCGCAGCGACGCGGCAATCCAGGGCCGTCCATCGGCCACAACCGACCCTCCGTTCAATCCATGTGTCTGAGGCCGACCCGCAGATAGTCCCAGCCGGTAATCAGCGTCAGGATCGCGGCAGCCCACAGCGTCCAGATCCCCACCGTATGCGGCACGTTGAACACGGTTTCCGAGGCGATGAAATTCCAGCCCGGCAGCGCGCCCGCCAGGATCAGCGCGCCCAGCGAGACCATCTGGAACGTGGTCTTCCATTTCGCCAGCCGGCTGACCGGCATCGAGACCTGCAGCCCGCCGAGGAATTCGCGCAGGCCCGACACCGCGATCTCGCGCACCAGAATGATCAGCCCGGCGATGACGTGGAAATCGCCGACCAGCGGCCCGCGCAGCCATCCTTGCGCGGTCAGCACCAGAATCACTGCGGCGATCATGATCTTGTCCGCGATCGGGTCGAGGAAGATACCCAGCCGGCTCACCGCGCCGCTCGACCGCGCCAGATAGCCATCGAAATAGTCGGTGATCCCCATCAGGCAGTAGAGCGCGAAAGCCAGCGCATAGCCGAGCTGCCAGTCAGGCCACCACAGCAGGAAGGCCAGCAGCGGAACCGCGACGATGCGCGAAAGCGTCAGGAGGTTGGGCAGCGTCAGCATCGCCACTCTCCTAGCGCGGGATCGGGGCGCGCAAAAGCGCTGGTTTCTCCTTTGTCGCTTGGTGCGGGTGCTCTAGGGGCGGGCAAACTGTCTTTCCAAGGACATGCTCGCGGATATGACCACGACGACAAGATTGCTCACCAGACGGCGCTTCCTGCCGCTGTTCTGCACGCAATTGCTCAACGCCTTCAACGACAACCTCTACAAGACCGCGATGGTGCTGTTCGTGGTCTACAGCCTCTACAATTCCGAAGAGAACGAATCGATGTTCTCGGGCGTCGCCTCGGCGCTGTTCATCATCCCCTTCGTCGTCTTCTCAGCAATCGCCGGGCAGCTCGCGGACATGCGCGACAAGGCGAAGATCATCCGCATCGTCAAATTGTGCGAATTCGGGATCATGACGCTCGGGGCCATCGGGCTGTTTCTCGCCTGGCGCGGGATCGCGGTGGATGCGTTCGCGATTCCGCTGATGCTGTTTGCGCTCTTCCTCGCCGGTGTGCAGTCGACCTTCCTCGGTCCGATCAAATACGCGATCCTGCCGCAGCACCTGCGCAAGCGCGAGGTCCTGGCGGGCACCGGGCTGGTCGAGGCCGGAACCTATGTCGCCATCCTTGCGGGCACCATCCTGGCCGGGGTCATCCCGGTCGAATACGCCGCTGCGGGCATATTGGCGACTGCGGTGGTGGGCTATCTGGTCAGCCGGCAGATCCCCCCTGCCCCGCCCATGGGCGAGGTCGAAGCCATCGACTGTAACGTTTGGCGCAGCTCGATCCGTCTGATTTCCGGCTGCATGCACGACCGCCAGGTCTGGTATGCGATCCTCGCGATCAGCTTCTTCTGGACCATCGGTGCGGTGCTGTTCATCCAGTTCCCGCCGCTGGCCAAGAACGTGCTGATGGCGAGCAAGGAAGTCGCCAGCCTGTTCCTGGTGATGTTCTCGATCGGCATCGCGATCGGCTCGGTCAGCATCAACGCGCTGCTCAAGAACGAGGTTTCGGCGCGATACGCGCCGGCAGCGGTGATCGCGATGGGGCTGTTCGTGATCGGGTTCTATCTGATCGCCCGAAACTGGACCGGCGATGCCTCGGGCGGCCTTTTGAGCCTGGGCGAATTCGTGGTTCAGCCGATGGCGGCGTTGCTGCTGCTCAGCCTGCTCGGGATCGCGATCGCCGGAGGCATGTTCGTGGTGCCGCTTTACGCCTTCCTCACGACCAGGGTCGCGCCGGAGCTCGCCTCGCGCACAATCGCGGCGAACAATATCGTCAATTCTCTCGCAATGGTTTGCGGCTCGCTGCTGGCGATGGGCCTGACCGCTCTCGGCATGGCGGTGATCGAACAGGTCCTGCTCAGCGCCGCGATGTGCCTGATCTCGGCCTGGCTGGGGAGCCGGCTCTACCGAATCGAGCTCGCGGGAGCGGCGGTCGTCTAGACCAGAAAGGCGAGCGTCGCGGCGAAAGTGGCGAAATAGGTTGTCGCCACCCCGCGGATGTCGCTCGCGGTCAGCCGCCAAGATTGCGGCGACGTTTCGCCCTCCTCGGGCTTGCGCACATGCGGCGTAAGGCTGGCGCGAAAGGGGTGACGCGCGGTTTCATCGGTGAGGACAAGCGATCTTCTCATGATGCAGCGTTAACCATTTGGTAACCATATTGCTCCCCCAGAAATGCGAATTGCTCCGTTCTGGCACAGCACCGGGCGGCGGTGCGCCCCGCCGGGAGTTGCTCGCCGATTGCCTGCGCCCTCCCGCCCGGTTAATCCCGCCCGATGACTGACCCATTCCCCGCCGGCGCGACGCCGGGTGCCGCCCGCCTGCTGGTCGATTGCCTGATCGAACAGGGCTGCGACCGCATTTTCACCGTACCGGGCGAAAGCTTCCTGCCCGTGCTCGACGCACTGCACGGCGAGACCCGGGTCGATGTGGTGACCTGCCGGCAGGAAGGCGGCGCCGCCTTCATGGCCTGCGCCGACGGGACCATGACCGGACGCCCGGGCGTGTGCTTCGTCACCCGCGGACCGGGCGCGACCAACGCCAGCATCGGGGTCCATGTCGCGATGCAGGATTCGCAGCCGATGATCCTCTTCGTCGGCGATGTCGCCTCCTCGATGCGCGACCGCGAGGGGTTTCAGGAAATGGATTTCGCGGGTTTCTTCGGGCCGATCTGCAAATGGGCGGCGCGGATCGACGACGAAGCGCGGATCCCCGAATATGTCGCCCGCGCCTATGCCACCGCCATCTCGGGGCGCCCGGGGCCGGTGGTGCTGGCGCTGCCCGAGGATATGCTGGGCCGCGCGGTCGAGGCGGTGCCGCGCCCCTTCGTCGCGCGCCCCGCACAGGCCCCCTGCCCCGATGCGATGCAGGCGCTGATGGCGCTGATCGCCGATGCCGCCTCACCCATCGCCATCATTGGCGGCGCGGGCTGGAACGCCAAAGCGCGGCAGCATTTCCAGCTCTTCGCCGAGCGGCTCGGCCTGCCCGTCGCGACCGCCTTCCGCCGCCAGGACGCAATCAGCCCCTCGAGCGCGGTCTATGCCGGCAATCTCGGCTATGGGCCCAACCCGAAGTTGGTCGAGCGCGTCCGGAATTCCGATCTCGTGATCGCGGTCGGCGCCCGCCTCGGCGAGGCGACCACCGATGGCTACACGCTTCCCGCGCTCGCTGGATCCGAGCGCACGCTGGTCCACATCCACCCCGACCCCGAGGAACTGTCCCGGGTCTACCAGACCGATCTCGCAATCTGCGCGGACATGGCCGAATTCGCCGAATCCGCCGCTTTATGGGATGATGAGGCCCCGATCGACTTCGACGCCGGGGCGCAGGCGCATGCCGAATGGGAGGAATGGGCCACTGCGCTCCCCACCGACCATGCGCTCGACATGGGGGCCTGCGTCCAGTTCATGCGCGATACCCTCCCCGCGGACACGATCATCTGCAACGGTGCGGGCAATTTCTCGGGCTGGTGGCACCGCTACTGGCGCTACGAGGGCTTTCCCACCCAGCTCGCCCCCACCGCAGGAGCGATGGGGTACGGCGTCCCCGCCGCCGTCGCCGCCTCGCGCCGCTTCCCCGACCGCACCGTGGTCGCAGTGGCGGGCGATGGCGATTTCCTGATGAACGGGCAGGAACTGGCCACCGCGGTCCAGCATGGCTGCGACCTGATCGTGATCGTCATCGACAACGGCGCCTATGGCACCATCCGCATGCATCAGGAGCGCGAGTTCCCCGCGCGGATCTCGGCCACCGAGCTCATCAATCCCGATTTCGCTGCGCTGGCGCAGGCCTTCGGCGGCTGGTCTGCACGCGCCGAAACCACGCAGCAGTTCAAGGATGCGCTGGTCGCGGCGAAGGGACGCTCAGGCCTGCGCCTGATCCACGCCGGCATCGACATCGAGCAGCTGGCCGCCAGCGGCGCGAGCGTCAGCGGGCTCCGCGCGCACGCAACCGCCTCAGATCCCGGCCATGCCTAGGATCACCGACCATTCGTCGGGCTGGATCTCGGCGACCGAGAGCCGCGAATAGCGCACCAGCTGGCACTCGGCGAGCTTGGGCTCGGCCTTGATCTGCTTGAGCGTCACCGGATGCGGCAGCTTGGTCTTGGGCTTGACCTTGACCGCGGCCCATTTGCCTTCGGGATCGGTCGGATCGGTGATGCCGGCCACGCTCACCTCGCAGATCCCGACGATCTCGAGCCCTTCGCGCGAGTGATAGAAGAACGCCTGATCGCCCACCGCCATCGCCGCGAGATTGTTCTTGGCCTGGTGGTTGCGCACCCCGTCCCAGGTGCCTTCACCCTCGGCTTCGAGATCGTCCCAGCCATATTTGAACGGTTCGGATTTCATCAGCCAGTAGCGCAGCATGGCGGGAGGGTCCTTGTATACGGGGAAGTGTTGGGGGGCGAGTGTCGCGGGATTTCGTCGCCGCGTGGATAGGCAATCCTGTCCCGCTCCGCCACCGCCAATCCGGAGCTTTCCTGCTCGCACGGCGCCGCCGCACGGCGCGCTTAACCGGTTCTTCAGCCTCTTCGGGCATAGCTTGCGCGGTCGCTCAGCATAGAGGGGGCGAGAACTTGACCGCCGAATCAACGTCATTCCGCCAGGCAGTGAGCGCGAAATTCTCAACTTCCGTTCGCCGGGAAAGGGACTTCGTCGCATTCGGAATCGCTGCCGCCGCGATCATCCTGTTCATCGGCACCGGTGGAACGGTCATGCCGAAATTGGTGAGCGCGTGGCGCGGGCTGACCGAACAGCCCGATGTCCTGCTGACCAACGCGCTGCTGCTCAACATCGCGCTGATCCTGCTGGGCTGGAACCGCTACAAATCGATGAATACGGAACTGGGCGAGCGCCGCCGCTCGGAAGAGGAGGCGCGGCGGCTCGCGCAAATCGACCCGCTCACCGGCTGTTACAACCGCCGCAGCATCGCCCCGGCCATGGCCGAACTGCTCGCCGAAGCCGAAAGCCAAGGCAGGGCGCTGGCCGTCATTCTGGTCGATCTCGACAATTTCAAACAGGTCAACGACCTCAACGGCCACAACACCGGCGATGCGGTCCTGACCGAAACTTCGGAACGGATGGGCGACATCCTCCCCGCCGACGCCCTGCTCGCGCGGCTCGGCGGCGACGAATTCGCCGCTGCAGTGGTCTATGATCCGGTCATGCCCGGCAAGATCGAGCATCTCGCCTCGCTGCTGATCGAGCGCGTGGCGCAGCCGATCGTGGTCAAGGATACCGTCATCGAGATCACCATGTCGGTGGGGATCGCCAGCAGCGTCAATCTCGTCGAGCCCGCGGATGCGGAGGTCTCGACCCGGCTGATCCACAAGGCCGATATCGCGATGTATCAGGCCAAGAAGCAGGGCAAGAACCGCCTGTTCTGGTTCGAACCGGCGATGGAACAGGAATTGCGCTTCCGTAACGAGCTGGAAAGCGGCATCCGCAAGGGGATCGCCAAGGGCGAATTCGTCCCCTTCTACGAACAGCAGATCGATCTCGAGACCGGCGAGCTGGTCGGGTTCGAAATGCTGGCGCGCTGGCTTTCGCCCGACATGGGGATAGTCGGTCCCGACATCTTCATCCCCATCGCCGAGGAAATCGGCGTGGTCGCGGAAATGTCCGAGAAGCTGATGCAGCAGGCCTTCGAGGACGCCAAGCGCTGGAACCCGAGGCTCACCCTGTCGGTCAATATTTCCCCCGTGCAGATGCGCGATCCATGGTTTGCGCAAAAGCTGCTCAAGCTGCTGCTGCAGCACAATTTCCCGCCCTCGCGGCTCGACATCGAGATCACCGAGAGCGCGCTGCACGACAATGTCGGACTGGTGCGCAGCATGATCACCAGCCTGCGAAACCAGGGCGTAAAGGTCAGTCTCGACGATTTCGGCACCGGCTATGCCAGCCTGTCGCAGTTGCGTTCGCTCCCGTTCGACCGGATCAAGATCGATCGCAGCTTCATTCGCGAGCTCAACACCGGCGAGGAAGGCTCCAATCTCGTCGATGCGATCATCTCAATGGGCAACGGGCTCAAGATGCCGATCACCGCGGAAGGGATCGAAAACGAAGTGGTGCTCGAGATGCTGCGCAAGATGGGCGGTCTCAAGGGACAGGGCTATCATTACGGCCGCCCCGAACCCGCCGACGAGGTGCTGACGCGGCTGCACAACAGCGGCCTGCTTTCGGGAAGCGAGACCCGGACGGACGATCGACTGCCCCGGCCGATCGTCGGCAATCGCGCGGTCTGATCCGTCGCGGGGTGGAATTTCGCCGCCCGGCGGCATAGATGCGCGCAGACATGCGCGTTCCCTTCATCAAGATGCACGGCCTCGGCAATGATTTCGTCGTGCTCGATGCGCGCATCGCCCCCCTGCCCGCGATGACCGCGCACACCGCCGCGGCGCTGGCGGACAGGCGCGAGGGAATCGGCTGCGACCAGCTGGTGCTGCTCGAACCCAGCAGCGAAGCCGATTTCCGCATGCGGATCTTCAACAGCGACGGCGGCGAAGTGGGCGCCTGCGGCAATGCCGCGCGCGCGGTGGCGCTGCTTCACGGCAGCGCGGCGCGGGTGGAGACCGCCGGCGGCATCATCGCGGTCGAACCCGATGGCGGCGGTGCGCGGGTCGATATGGGCCACCCGCGCTTCGACTGGGACGCGATCCCGCTCGCCTATCCGATGGACACGCTGTCCATGCCGGTAGGCTGGGAAGGGATGGAGAACCCCGGCGCGGTCAATGTCGGCAACCCGCATGTGGTGTGTTTCGTCGACGATTGCGACGCCATGGAACTGGATCGCATCGGACCCGAGATCGAGCACGACCCGCTGTTCCCCGACCGGATCAACGTCAATTGCGCCACCATCGAGAGCCGCAGCCGCATTCGCCTCCGGGTGTGGGAACGCGGCGCCGGCCTGACCCGCGCCTGCGGCACCGGTGCCTGCGCCACCGCAGTGGTAGCGATGCGGCGCGGGCTGGTCGATAACCGCGTCACGGTCGTGCTTCCCGGCGGTCCGCTGACGATCGAATGGGCGGACAGCAACCCCGCCGCGGGGGCCAGCATCGTCATGACTGGCCCCGCTACGCAAGCCTATCGCGGCTTCTTCGAATGGAACGACTACGCGTGAGCGCCGAAGTGATTTCGCTCGGCTGCCGCCTCAACCTGTCCGAAAGCGAGGATATCCGCGCCATGCTGGGCGGCGCCGACGATCTCGTGGTGATCAACAGCTGCGCGGTCACCATGGAAGCCGTGCGCCAGACCCGGCAGGCGATCCGCAAGGCGCGCCGCGCGCATCCCGGTGCGCGGCTGCTGGTGACCGGCTGCGCCGCCGAGATCGAGCGCGACCAGCTCGCCGCGATGCCCGAAGTCGACGGCTTGATCGCCAACTCCGCCAAGCTCGACCCGCGCGCCTGGAACGTGCCCGCGCGCCCCGCCCCGGTCAGGAGCCTTCACACCCGCGCCTTCATCGCGGTTCAGAACGGCTGCGACCACGCCTGCACCTTCTGCGTCATTCCGCAGGGACGCGGACCCAGCCGCTCGCTCACCGTCGATCAGGTCTGCGCCGAGATCGAGCAGCATTGCGCCCGCGGCGCCGCCGAGGTGGTTCTGACCGGGGTCGATGTCACCAGCTGGGGTCAGGACCTGCCCGGCCGGCCGCCGCTGGGCACGCTGGTGCAGGCGATCCTCGAGCGCTTCCCGCGCTTGCAGCGGCTGCGGATGTCCTCGCTCGACGGGATCGAGATCGATCCGCTGCTGTTCGAGCTCTTCGCCAGCGAGCATCGCTTGATGCCGCATCTCCATCTCTCGCTCCAGCATGGCCACGATTTGATCCTCAAGCGGATGAAGCGCCGCCATTCGCGCGGCGATGCGGTGGCTCTGGTCGAGCAGCTGCGCGAACGGCGCCCCGATCTTGCCGTCGGCGCCGATCTGATCGCCGGTTTCCCGACCGAGAGCGCCGAGCACCACGCCGCCAATCTGGCGATCGTCAGCGAGCTGCGGATCGTCCACGGCCATATCTTCCCCTATTCGCCCCGCCCCGGCACCCCCGCCGCGCGGATGCCGCAGCTGGAGCGGCCGCTGATCAAGCAGCGCTCCGCCGAATTGCGCGACGCGGTGGCGAAGGCGCGCGCCGAGTGGCTGGCGACGCTGGTCGATAAGGCGGCCCCGGTCCTCGCGGAGCGCGACGGGACCGGCTACACGCCCGGCTTCGCCCGCGTGGCGCTGCCCGCAGGCACGCCCGCGGGCGCGATTGTCGCCATAACCCCCAAGACCATCAAGGACGGCCTGCTGACATGAGCGAGACGAGCTGGAGCGAACGGCTGTTCGGCGGTTTCCGCAAGACGCAGCAGCGGCTGGCGGAAAACCTCACCGAGGCGGTCGGCACCGCGCGGCTCGACGATGCGACGCTCGACCAGGTCGAGGATGCGCTCATCATGACCGATCTCGGCCCCTCGGCGGCGGCGCGGATCCGCGAGAAGCTGCGTGAGAAGCGTTTCGGGCTGGAGATCTCGCAGGTTGAGCTCAAGGAAGCCGTCGCCGAGGAGATCGCCGCGATCCTGCGTCCGGTCGCGATCCCGCTCGAGATCACCGCCTTCCCGCGCCCGCAGGTGGTGCTGGTGATCGGCGTCAACGGCAGCGGCAAGACCACCACCATCGCCAAGCTGGCGCATCTGTTCCAGGAAGACGATTACTCGGTCATGCTCGCCGCGGGCGACACTTTCCGCGCCGCCGCGATCGGTCAGCTCGCAACCTGGGCCGAACGGATCGATGTGCCGCTGGTGCGCGGTCCCGAGGGCGGCGATCCGGCGAGCATCGTCTTCGATGCGGTCAAATCCGCGACCGAGCGCGGCACCGATGTGCTGGTGGTCGACACCGCCGGTCGGCTCCAGAACAAGCGCGAATTGATGGACGAACTGACCAAGATCCGGAAGGTCCTGGGCCGTCTCAACCCCGAAGCGCCGCACAATGTGCTGCTGGTGCTCGATGCCACGAACGGACAGAATGCCTTGAACCAGATCGACGTGTTCCGCGAAATGGCGGGGGTCACAGGGCTGGTGATGACCAAGCTCGACGGCACGGCGCGCGGCGGCGTGCTGGTGGCGGCGGCGGAGCAATATGGCCTGCCGATCCACGCCATCGGAGTGGGCGAGAAGATCGACGATCTGCGTCCCTTCGACCCCGATCTGGTCGCGCGCGTGATCGCGGGAGTCGCATGATGACCGATCCTGTAAAGCCCCTCGATGCCAAACCCAAGTCCGGCTGGCTCAACATCCTCGTCGATTACGGCCCGCTGCTGGTCTTCCTCGGGGTGTACAAGTTCGCCGCGCCCGACGAGCCGGGACCGCTGGGCGAGATCGCGGCGGTGATCTACGGCACCATGGCCTTCATGGTCGCCGCGGTGGCCGCGCTGGCCTTCTCGAAATGGAAGTTCGGCAAGATCTCGCCGATGCTGATGCTCTCGACCGCGCTGATCGTCGGTTTCGGCGCGCTGACCATCTGGCTGCGCGATCCCGGTTTCATCCAGATCAAGCCGACCGCGATCTATGTATTCTTCGGGGTCGTGCTGCTGGTCGGCTACGCCCGCGGGCGCGCGATGCTGCAGATCCTGCTCGAGGCCGCCTTCGAGGGCGTCGACCAGCAGGGCTGGCTCAAGCTGTCGCGCAACTGGGGCGTGTTCTTCCTTGCGCTGGCGGTTCTCAACGAGGTCCTGCGCGCGCAGCTCAGCTTCGAGAGCTGGCTGTGGGCGAAGATCTGGGTCTTCATGCCGCTGACCTTCCTGTTCACCTTCACCCAGATCCCGATGCTGCTCAAGCACGGGCTGGCGCTGGAAGACGCCGACGAGGTGCTCAAGGACCAGCCCCCCACCGGGGAATGACCGCCGAGCCCTATATCTCGACCTGGCTCCCCAACTCGACCACGCGGTTGGTCGGCAGACGGAAGAACTCCATCGCGGTCGCCGAATTGCGCAGCATCCAGGCGAAGATTTTCTCGCGCCAGATCGGCATCCCCGGCTTCTCGCTGGCGATCAGCGTCTGACGGCTGAGGAAGAAGCTGGTGTTCATCATGTCGAACTCGCCGCCGCAACGCGACATGCTCTTGAGGCCCCGCGGCACGTCGGTTTCCTCCATGAAGCCGTAATGCAGCACCGCGCGGTAGAAGCCCTCGCTCAGATCGTGCATCTCGCAGCGCGCGTTCTCGTCGACATAGGGTTCGTCCGCGATCTCGATGGTGAGGATCACCACCCGCTCGTGGAGCACCTTGTTGTGCTTGATGTTGTGCAGCAGCGCCGAGGGCACGCCCGCGGTCTGGCTGGCCATGAAGATCGCGGTGCCGGGCACGCGGGTGGTGCTGTTCTTGGCCGATTTGGCGAAGATCTCGATTGGCAGCGCGACCTCGGTCATCCGGTCGCGCATCAGCTTGCGGCCGCGCGCCCAGGTGGTGAGCAGGGTGAAGGCGAACAGCCCGACCACCAGCGGGAACCAGCCGCCATCGGCCACCTTGGTGAGGTTGGCGGCGAAATAGGCGCCGTCGACGATCAGGAACACCGCCACCACCGGCGCGGCGTACCACCATCTCCACTTCCACACCCCGACGAAGAGCACGCCCATCAGCAGCGTGTCGATCGTCACCGCGCCGGTCACCGCGATGCCATAGGCGGCGGCGAGGTTGGAGGAGTTCTGGAAAGTCAGCACCAGGATGATGACCGCAACCATCAGCGCCCAATTGACCACCGGAATGTAGATCTGCCCCGCTTCGGTCTCGCTGGTGTGGCGGATCGAGAGGCGCGGGATGAAGCCCAGCTGCATCGCCTGGTGGGTGATCGAGAACGCGCCCGAGATCACCGCCTGGCTGGCGATGAAAGTCGCGACCGTCGCCAGCAGCACCAGCGGCAGGCGGAACTGTTCGCTGGCGAGGAAGAAGAACGGGTTCTGGATCGCCTCGCTGGCCATGAGGGGCGGCAGGCTCATCACCATGGCGCCCTGACCGAAATAGTTGAGCAGCAGGCAGGGCATCACGAAGCCGAACCACGACAGGCGCATCGGGCCGCGGCCGAAATGGCCCATGTCCGAATAGAGCGCTTCCGAGCCCGTCACCGCCAGCACCACCGATCCCAGCGCGAGAAACGCCAGCCAGCCGTCGATGACGAAGAAATTGAGCGCGTAATAGGGGTTGAGCGCCCACAAGACTTCGGGATGCTGGACGATCTGGTTGATCCCCAGCCCCGCCAGGACGATGAAATAGACGATCATCACCGGAGCGAACAGCGCGCCGACCTTGGCGGTGCCGCGCTTCTGGATCACGAACAGCGCGATCAGCAGCGCCAGCGCGATGGGAATGACCAGCCTCTCCATGTCGGGATTGACCACGGTCAGCCCCTCGACCGCCGAAAGCACCGAGATCGCGGGCGTGATCATCGAGTCGCCATAGAACAGCGAGGTCGCGAAGACCCCGAGCAACACCGCCAGCCAGCCGTATTTCGAGCCGCTGATATGCCGCGAGATCAGCGCGACCAGCGCAAGGCTGCCGCCCTGCCCCTTGTTGTCGGCGCGCATCAGGATGGTGACATATTGCAGCGAGACGACGAGCGTCATCGACCAGAAGATCAGGCTGACGACGCCGAGGATGTGCATGTCGTCGAGCGCAAGCGGATGCGCCCCGGCGAAGGTCTCGCGGAAGGCATAGAGCGGGCTGGTGCCGATATCGCCGAAGACGATGCCGATCGCGCCGACCGCAAGCGCGCCCTTGGTCGCCTTCTTGCCGACACCGCTCGTTCCCGCCGTTCCGCCGTTGCTTTCGGCCGACGGATGCTTCTGGGGCACCTGGCTTTCGCTCATCGGTGCGCAGTCCCTGCTCTCATGTGGCTGATCCTTCGCGCGCGGCAGCAGTGCCGTACCGCAAGGTCGCGGCGCTTAGCAGGAAGGTTTCGCACCCGCAACATCGCGGCCCGAACGGGGCCAGCGCCGTGCTAGCGCGGGGCCGGGGCCGGAGCAGGGGCCGGAGCCGGGGGCATCCCGCCGCCCGAAAGCAGCAGATCGAGCCGCTCGAGCCGATCCGCCACCACCGGCCGCCAGGGCGCATCCTTGGGCGCCTCGGCGACAATCTCCGCCCACATCCGTCGCCCCTGGGCGAATTCGCCCTGCCGCAGCATCGCCAGCCCGACGAAATAGCCCGGCGCAGGGTTGTCGCCCGCCAGCTCCTCGGCGCGGGCATAGGCGAACAGCGCGGCGGCGCTGAGCTGGCCTTGCGCATGCTCGACCAGCACATTGCCCAGCGCGACCCAGGCCTCGTCGTCGCGCGGATTCTCGGCCACTGCATTGCGCAGGAAATTGGCCGCATCCTCATATTGCCCGCGGCGCGCGAACGCGTCGGCCGAGACGACATAGCGCGAGGGCATGGTCTCGGGATCGTAGAACTCGCGCCGCGCCTGCACCATCAGCTCGCCGGTTTCGGCGATCTGTTCCGGACCGGCGCCGGGCGACGCGGGCTGGCCGGGCGAGCCCTGCAGTGCGTAGCCCGTCAGGCCAAACAGCAGCGCCGCGCCGAACAGCGTCCACCCGCTGCGCGCCAGACCGAACAGGAAGGCAGCGGCGAGGAACCCAAGCACCGCCAATGCAAGGATCGCCAGCCAGATCATGTGCGCTTCCCGAAGCGGCGCCAGAAGATCGCGCCCGCTGTCAGCAACAGCAGCAACGGTACGACGAACAGCGGCCAGGTGGTGGCGCTCACCTGGGGTGTGTAGCTGACATAGTCGCCATAGCGCTCCATCAGCCAGGCGCGGATCGACTCCGGGTCTTCGCCTGCGGCAACCCTGACGCGGACCTGGTGACGCATGTCGCCCGCCATCGGGGAATTGCTGTCGTGGATCGACTGCGACTGGCATTCGAGACAGCGCAGGGTCGCCATCAGTTCCAGCGCCACCGCTTCCTGCACCGGGTCATCGAGCTGGCGATTGGCATAGGGCGCAGGCGGAAGCGACTGCTGCGCCAGCAGGGGCGCGCCGAGGCAAAGCACCAGCAGCGCCATGAAAGAACGGAGCAGCGAGCCAGGCAAGAAGGCGCGAAGAGCCGTCATGCGCCCGCTTCCCGCAGCTGCTCGAGCAGCACCGGCACATCGCTTTCGCGGATATCGCCGATATGCTGGTAGGTAATCCGCCCCTCGCCATCGATCACGAAGGTTTCGGGCACACCCGAAGAGCCGATGGCGAACTGCACTTCGGACAGATCGTCCGCCCCGATCGCGACATAGGGATTGCCGTGGCGTTCGAGGAAGCGCGCGACATCCTCGGGTCGGTCGCGGATGGCGACCCCGACGATCGGCGCGCCCTGCTCCTTCAGCCGCTCGAGATAGGGCGCTTCGGCGATACAGGGCACGCACCAGCTCGCCCAGATGTTGAGCAGCCGCGGCTGTCCGTCGCGGAACTGCGCGCTGGCGATCCCGGGGCGGTCGGCGGTCGCCGCGCGCAGATCGAAATAGGGCAGCTCGCGGCCGACCATGCGGCTTTCGATGAATTCGTTCTTGGGCTGCGACAGCTGATAGCCCGCAACGCCGAGGAATCCGGCGAACAGCAGCAGCGGAACCCACATGCGCCAGCCGGTCATGCCGGGCTCTCCTCGGGGATGGGGGGACCGGGCGCCCTGTCTTCGGGCCAGCCGTCTTCGGGCCAGCGGTCTTCAGGCAACCGGTCTTCAGGCGCGGGGTCCTCGCCCAGCTCGGCGGCGCGGCGGCGGCGATTGCGCGCCCGCAGATCGTCGATCACCCTGCCGATGATCGCCAGCACCCCGCCCAGCGCGACCAGCAGGCCGCCGTACCAGATGAAGGTGACGAAGGGTTTCCACCACAGCCGGACCTGCCAGCGCCCGTCGCCTGCGGCATCGCCCATCACGGCATAGAGCTGGCCGTTCCAGCGGGTGGCGAGCACGCTCTCGGCGGTCTGCTGCGGCGGCGCCCAGAAGGTGCGCGACTGCGGACGCATCTCTATCGGGGCTCCGTCGCCGAGGCGAGCGCTGAGCTGCCCCTCGATCGCGGTCCAGTTGGGTCCGGCGACGGGTACGATAGCATCGAGCGTGACCGCCCAGTCGCCGACCTGAGTCGTGCCGCCCGGCTCGAGCGCGGCAAGCCGTTCCTCGGTGAAGGCGCTTTCGCTGGCCATGCCGAACAGCGCCACGGCGATGCCGAAATGCGCCACCACCATGCCCCAGGTCGCGATCGGGACGCGGGTGAGCTTGCGCCCGCGCAGCGGCAGGAAGCTGGCCACCGCCAGCATCGCCGCCAGCGCAAGGCCGAGCAGCGGCAGCAGGGCAACGGCACCAAGCACCGCAACGAGGATCAGCGCGACCACCAGGATCGCGGCCAGCGCCATCATCTCGCGCGAGATCCGGGCAAAACGGTCCTGCCGCCAGCGCAGCAAAGGCCCGACCGCCATCACCAGCAGCATCGGGACGACGAAGATCGCCCCGACCGGGTTGAAATAGGGCGGCCCCACCGAGACGCGGACATCGAAGGCCTCGGTGAGCAGCGGGTAGAGCGTGCCGAGCAGCACGATGGCGAGGATCGCGCTGAGCATGACGTTGTTGACCACCAGCGCGCCCTCGCGGCTGGCAATGGCGAAGCGCTTGCCTTCGGAAATGGTGCTGGCGCGCAGCGCGAACAGCAGCAGCGCGCCGCCGATATAGAGCGCGAGCAGCAGCAGGATGAAGGTCCCGCGCTCGGGATCGACCGCGAAGGAATGGACGCTGGTGAGGATTCCCGAGCGCACCAGGAAGGTCCCCAGCATGCTCATCGAGAAGGCGACCACCCCGAGCATGATGGTCCACACGCGCAGCGCGTCGCGCGCCGCGAGCACGCTGGCTGAATGAAGCAATGCTGTGGCGGCGAGCCAGGGCATCAGCGAGGCGTTCTCGACCGGGTCCCAGAACCACCAGCCGCCCCAGCCCAGCTCGTAATAGGCCCAATAGGAGCCCGCGGTGATGCCCACGGTGAGGAACACCCAGGCGCCCAGCACCCAGGGGCGCATCGCGCGGGCGAAGTCCGGGGTGACCTGCCGGGTCAGCAGCGCGCCGACCGCGAAACTGAAGGCGATCGACAGCCCGACATAGCCGAAATAGAGCGTCGGCGGGTGGAAGGCGAGACCGATGTCCTGCAGCAGCGGGTTGAGCCCCATCCCCACCTCGGCGGGGATCGGCAGCCGTTCGAACGGGTTCGAACTGAGCAGCAGGAAGGCGTAGAACCCCATCGCCACGAAGCCCTGCGCGGCGAGCGTCGCCTGCATGGTGCGGTCGGGCAGCCGCCGCTCGATCACCGCGATCAGCCCGCCCGCGAGCGCCATTACCGTGACCCACAGCAGCATCGAGCCCTCGTGATTGCCCCAGGCGCCCGAGAGCTTGAACACCATCGGCTTGAGCGCATGCGAATTGCTCGCCACCAGCTTCACCGACAGGTCGGTGATCGCGAAGACATAGAGCAGCGCGCAGAAGGCCAGGCCCGCGAACACCCCCTGCACCACCGCCGCCGGGCGGATCAGCGCGCCGAGCGCGGTCGGCGTGTTCGCCCGGACGGCGAGAAAACCCGCGATCGTCTGCAGCCCCGCCAGCGCGGCGGCGAGCCACAGGGCGGCCAGTCCGAGCTCTGCGATCATTCGAGCCCGACCGTGGTGTCTTCGGCCATCTCGGCGGCCTGGAGGTCGGTCATCCCCTCGAGCTCGCGCGGGACGTAGTTCTCGTCGTGCTTGGCGAGCAGATTGTCGGCGACGAAGGTTCCGTCGGGGCCCAGCCGCCCTTCGGCGACCACCCCCGAGCCTTCGACGAAGAGATCGGGAGCGATCCCGGCAAAGCGCACCGGCACCCGCGCGCCGTCGTTCCCCGTGACCATGAAGCGCAGCGTAAAGCCGTCCGGATCGGTCGCCAGCGAGCCGGCCTCGACCATCCCGCCCAGCCGCACCGCCTGACCGATGGCCGGAGGGTCGTCGCGCATCTGTTCGGGGAGGTAGAAATAGCTCGCCTGACTGCGCAGCGCATAGGCCGCGAGCAGCCCCGCCGCGACCAGCGCGATCAGCGCGACCACGACCAGCACGAGCCGCTGGTGCTTGGGCTTGAGCGCGCTCACTGGCCGCGCGTCCGTTGGCGCGCATGGTCGCGGCGGCGCTCGGCGCGGCGCATCGCGAGCCAGGCCCAGGCGGTCGTGGCGAGGATGCCGATCAGCCCCACCGCATAGGCGGCGAGGACGAAATCCCACTGGTCGAGCGCCTCGCGCATCATCTCAGGTCTCCCCCGGCATCCATCGCCTTGCGCCGCAGCCGCGCCTCCGCCTGCGCATCGGCGAGCAGCGTGCGCATCCGCATCAGCACGATCGCGCCGAACAGCAACGAGAAGCCGAGCACCGCAACCATCAGCGGTACCAGGAACGCGGCGTCGATGCTGCTGCCCCCGGCGGTGATGCTGGGCGGCTGGTGGAGCGAGTTCCACCACACCACCGAGCGGTTGATGATCGGAATGTTGACCGCGCCCAGCAATCCGAAGATCGCCGGGATGCGCGGGCTCACGCCTTCGCGCTCGGCGGCCTGCGCCAGCGCGATATAGGCAAGGTAGAGAAACAACAGCACCAGCATGCTGGTCAGCCGCCCGTCCCAGACCCACCAGGTGCCCCAGGTCGGGCGTCCCCAGATCGATCCGGTAATGAGGCACAGCGCGGTGAACACCAGCCCCGGTACCGCCGCGCCGCGCGCGGCGAGATTGGCGAGCGGGTGGCGCCAGACCAGATAGACCAGGCTCGACAGCGCGATCGCCGACCAGCCGCCCATCCCCAGCCAGGCGGTGGGCACATGCAGGAACAGGATGCGCACCGTCTCGCCCATCAGGCGGTCGGGCGGAACCACGAAGAAGCCCCACAGCAGCGCGCCGCCCGCGAGCACCAGCCCGCCCACCAGCAATAAAGGGGTCAGCCAGCGGGCCAGCGACAGAAAGCGCTTGGGATTGGCGAAGCCATGCATCGGATTTCCTCCGTTCTGGCAGGCTCGTTCGCCCCATGCAAGAGCGCGGATTAGCGACCGATCAGCTTTTGCGCCATCCGGTCCGCGACCTGGTCGGAGGAGACGCCGGTGGCGTCGCTTTCGGCCCAGATTTCCTCGAGCCGACCGGGGATCTGCGCGAGCCGCTTGCGGACCTCGTTGATGTCGCAATCCTTGCCCTCGCGGCGGCTGAGATATTCCAGCGTGACGCTGATGATGCCGCCGGCGTTGATGACGTAGTCGGGTGCGTAGAGAATACCGCGGTCGGCCAGCAGCTGGCCGTGGCCCGCGCGGGCGAGCTGGTTGTTGGCCCCGCCCGCGACGATGGCGCAATCGAGCCGGGCGATGCCCTCGTCGTCGAGCACCGCACCCAGCGCATTGGGGCTGAACACGTCGCAGGTGATGCCCATGACCGCATCGGTGGCGCAGGTCTCGGCATCGAGCTCGCGCGCCAGTTCCTCGACCCGGTCGTGATGGATGTCCGACAGCGTCAGCCGCGCACCGTCCTTTGCGAGCAGCCGGGCGACCCCGCCGCCCACGCTGCCGGTGCCCTGGATCGCGATATGGACACCCTCGACGCTGTCCTTGCCCAACTTGTGGCGCACCGCCGCCCTGATCCCGTGATAGATCCCCATCGCGGTAAAGGGTCCCGGATCGCCGCCGGCGGCATCGGCATCGTCATTGGGCAGACCCGAGACATGCTGCGTGCGCTTGGCGACCAGCGCCATATCGGCTTCGGAAATGCCGACATCCTCGGCAGTTACATACCGGCCCCCGAGCGCCTCGACGGCATCGGCGAAGGCGGCGAGCATTTCCGGAGTCTTGGTCTTGCTCTCATCGGCGAGGATCACGGCCTTGCCGCCGCCCATCGGCAGCCCGGCCATGGCGTTCTTGTAGCTCATCCCGCGGCTCAGCCGCAGAGCGTCGCGAATCGCATCCTTGGGATCGGGATAGTGCCAGAACCGCGTTCCGCCCGCGCCGGGGCCGAGATGGGTCGAATGCAGCGCGATGATCGCGGTCAGACCGGACTTGGGATCGCGGACCAGCTGGACCAGCTCGTGGTCGTCGTAATCCGCTTCGGTCCAGAATGCCGTCATATCGCTATCGATCCCGTCCAATGTGAGCCCGGCCCGCGGGGGCCGTTGTCCTGCGATCGCGGCCCGGCGGGGCGCGCGGAATTGGGGGGAAAATGGGGCGACCGAGGGGGCTCGAACCCCCGACCTCCGGTACCACAAACCGGCGCTCTAACCAACTGAGCTACGATCGCCACATGCCCCCGGGCCGGCCCTGTGCCGGGCCCGTGAAGTGGGGCCTGTTACTGCGCAGAACCCAAGCGTCAAGCGCTTGGGGCCGCGGCGCGTGCCTGTTGCACAAGGCGGGCGCGATGGGAAGGAAAAAAGGGGTCCGGGCCGCTGCACGCGCAATTATCTTGCCCGGCCCGTTTTCCGCCGCTTGTCCCGGCGGCCAGGATCGATAAGAAACGCCCCCATGGCTCGACAAGGCGAATCCTCGGCGGCGCTTCTGCTCTCGCACCGGAACGTGCAGCGCGTGCCGACCGACAAGCTCGAGCTGTTTCAGCTGCGCGGCTTCATCGCGCCCGAATTATGCGCCGAACTGATCGCGATGATCGAGACCGATCGCCGGCCCTCGACCATCGCCGACGACAATGGCGACAGCTATTTCCGCACCAGCGAGACCTGCGATCTGGCGCCGGGCCATCCCGCCGTTCTGGCGCTGGAAGAGCGGCTGCTGGCGCTGTCGGGAATCGATCCGCTGCATGGCGAGCCGGTTCAGGGCCAGCGCTACGATGTCGGCCAGGAATTCAAACCGCATTGCGACTGGTTCAATCCCGAGGGGCAGGATTATCGGACCTATTGCGCGGTCGCAGGACAGCGGACCTGGACCTTCATGGTCTATCTCAATGATGTCGCTGCCGGCGGCGCGACCCGGTTCAAGACCATCGGCAAGAGCTTCACCCCCGAGGCGGGCAAGCTGGTGTGCTGGAACAACCGGCGGCTGGATCCGGACGGCTTTCCCCGCGGCAATCCCAACACGCTTCATCACGGGATGAAGGTGCGCAAGGGCCGCAAATACGTGGTCACCAAATGGTACCGCGAGAAGCCCTACGTCTAGAAGCCGCGCGCGATCGACTGCGCGCGAGACGCATACGGAAAGGGCGGCCCCGTCGGACCGCCCTCCCTCACGACCTTGCGGCCGCAACTGGTGAACCCTGCCCGCGCCGGTGCGCGGGAGCCGGGGGTTATTTCTTGAGGCTGAGCCCGCCGAAGCGCTTGTTGAAGGCGGCAACGCGGCCACCTTCCTGAAGCTGCTGCTTGCCGCCGGTCCATGCCGGGTGGCTGGTGGGGTCGATATCGAGCGCGAGCGTGGCGCCTTCCTTGCCCCAGGTGGAGCGAGTCTGGAATTCGGTGCCATCGGTCATCTTGACCGTGATGGTGTGATAATCGGGGTGGGTTTCGGCCTTCATGGCTCGTATCTCCAAGCGTGAGGACCGGTTCCGACCGGCCCCGCTGTGTGTCGGGAAGGCGCGCGTTTAGTGGGGGCCGCGGCGAAAAGCAACCGAAGTATTTTGTTTCGCGCACGCCATCCGGGTTTTTTGTGCGCACGCCATCCGGCGCGCGATGTCCTCGCTCACGCTCCCTGCGGTCGCATCGCTGCGGGCGCGCGGTCGCGCTTGCACTCGCCTTCGGCTCGGGTTCTGGCGCGACCTGAAATCCGTGGCCTGGCTGCGGAGCACGGGGCCGCCAGGGCCCCGCAAGGCCGACCGGCCGCCCGCAGGCCCGCAAGGGCCGAGGAAATCGCACGCCGGATGGCGTGCGCAAAGCAAAAACCTACTCGGGCGGATCCGCGATCATCGCGGTGAACTCGACCTCGCAGGTGGTCTTGCCCTCGACGCTGGCCTTGCCCTTGAACTTATAGACGCGGCTGCGCTTCTGGGTGAATTCGACTTCCATCTCGAGCAGGCAGCCGGGCGTGACGGGGGCGCGGAACTTGGCGTTCTCGATCCCCATGAAATAGACCAGCTTGCCCGACCCGGCGAGACCCAGCGTCTCGATCCCGAGGATCGCCGCGGCCTGCGCCATCGCTTCGATCTGCAACACGCCGGGCATGATCGGCGCGCCGGGGAAATGACCCTGGAAGAATTCCTCGTTGAACGAGACCGCCTTGACCGCGTGGATCCGCTCGCCATGCTCGATCGAGCGGACCCGGTCGACCAGCAGCAGCGGATAGCGATGCGGCAGCGCCTTGAGCACGCCCCTGATATCGAGACTCTTCGCCTCGGAAATCTCAGGGGAAATCTCAGGAGGGTTCTCGGCGCCGGGGGCGCTGCCGCTATCGCTCATCTCTGCCACTCTTTACGCGTCGTTCGCTGTCAGCGACCGCTCGGCTGCTGAGCCGGGGTCTGCTGCTGAGCCTGCTGCGCCTGCTGCTGCTGAGCGATGGCGAAAATCTGCTGGACCTGCTGATAGACCGAAACCGACTGGCGCGAGGGCTGCCAACCGGCCGGAGGCGTGGTCTGCACGCTGGGAACCGCGGTGTTGAGCGCGGCGACGACCTTGGTCGTCATATCGGCAGCCGGGACCGCATAGATCACCGAATCGGGCGAGACGACCATCTGCACCTGGTTCTGCGTCACGACCTGCTGCAGCGCGGGGCTGTACTGGCGCAGGATCTGCTCGAGCGCATAGACGCGCGCGAGATCGATCTGGTTGCTGAGCGTGCCGACTTCCTGCTCGATCTGCTGGATCTGCTGCCATTGCGGGGTGGACTGCGCGGCAGCCTGCTCCGCCTCGTCGAGCCCGCCGTCGCTGTTGGTGTCGAGCTGCGTCAGCAGGGTCTCGATCTGCTGCTGGCGCTGCTGAATGGTGGTGATCTGCGTCTGGTAGGTGGTGCCGACCTGCTGGAAGGCGGTGCGCAGCGCATTGGTCTGGGCGATGGCGAGCGGGGTGTTGACCACGCCGAAATTGCCCTGGACCTGCGCGCTGACGGGAGCAGCGGCGAATGCGGCGGCGGCGACGCCGGCGGTCAGGAGGGTTTTGGAGAAGAGTTTCATCAGAATTGCGTTCCTACATTGAAGGAGAAGAGTTTGGTGTCGTCGCCCTCTTGCTTCTTCAGCACATGGGCGAGATCGATCCTGAACGGACCGAAGGGTGAGTTCCAGTTGACCCCGATACCCACCGAAATGCGCGGGCTGGCACTGTCGCCGAGGAAGACCTCCTCGAACGCCGGAATGATGCTGCCCTGCGCCACGAAGCCGGCCGGGATCGGGTCGCCGGCCGGAATGGCGACGACGGTGTCATCGGTGCTGACGTCCGGATCGGCGCCGGGATTGAGATAGATGGGATCGCCGTTCGCAGCCCTGAGCGGGTTGAAGAACTCGTTGCCGAAGGGATTCTGCAACAGCGCCGGGTCGGTGATGTTGAACAATCCGCCCACATCGAGGAAGAGCGACGGACGCAGGCCGAGTTCGCGAGCGCCGGTTCCCAGCGGGATCTCGATCTCGGCACGGCCGAGATAATAGGCCGTACCGCCGATCGCATCGTCCTGGATCTGGTCCTGATCGGTGATGACCTCGCCGATACCGTCGCCATCGATGTCGCGGATCGGACGCCGGATGACGCGCGGCCCCACCCCACGAATGTCGAAGCCGCGGATCTGCGGCTCGCCGAGGAAGAAGCGGTCGGTCAGGCGGACATCGTCGGTCCCGGGAATACCGCGATCCTCGAAGCTGCGGATCGCTCCGCCCTCGGCGGTCAGCGCTAGGATGAAGCCGGCGGGAAGCGGGTAATACTGCCCCACCTTGCCGTTGACCCGGAAGTAATTCACCGATCCGCCGAGACCGGCATATTGCGCCGTAACCGCCATATTGCGGCCGCGCGTGGGACGCAGGCGGCTGTCGGTCGAATCGACCGAGAGCGTCAGCCCGAGGATCGAGCTGGTCCGCGCACCGATGGCGTCGCACAGGAAACGCCCGGCCAGCAGCGGCTCGCAGCTGTCGATGCCGTCACCGTCGAAATCGCTGAAATAGCGGTTCTCGTCGATCGAGACATCATCGTGGTTGAGCGTGTAGCTGCCGACCAGCGATGCATATTCGCTCAGCGGCACGCCCGCGCGCAGCGAGAAGCCGGTGGTCGACTGCTCGAAGGTGCTGTTGTTGTTCCGGTTGAAACCGAAATTGCTGTAGTCCTTGCGGTAGATATCGACGCCCGCCGAGATGTTGCGGTCGAACACATAGGGTTCGGAAAAGCTCACCTGCGCCGAACGCGAGAAGCGCGAATAATTCAGGCTGAGCCCAACCGTCTGGCCGCGGCCGCGGAAGTTGCGCTGCCGGATCGAGCCTTGCAGGATGAAGCTCTCGAGCGAGGAAAAGCCCGCCGAGAGCTGCAGTTCGCCGGTCGCCTGCTCCTCGACATTGGCCTCGAGGATGATCCGGTCGGGTGCGCTGCCCTCGACCTGGTTGATCTCGAAGTTCTCCTGGAAGAAGCCCAGCGAGTTGATCCGCGCCGCCGAGCGCTTGACCTGCAGCGAGTTGAACGCGTCGCCCTCGGCCACGCGGAACTCGCGGCGCACGACCTTGTCCTGTGTCAGCGTGTTGCCGTTGACGTCGATCCGCTCGACATAGACGCGCGGCGCCTCGCGCAGGACGAAGGTCACGTCCATCGTGAGGTCTTCGCGGCTGCGGTTGAACTGCGGCGCGACGTCGGCGAAGGCATAGCCGAAGGTGCCCGCCAGATCGGTCAGCTGCTCGACCGTGTTCTCGACCGCTTCGGCATCGTACCAGTCGCCGGTCTGCATCGGCAGACGGCCGGTCATCGAGGCGCTGTCGAAATCGCGCAGCTCGCTTTCGACCTCGACTTCGCCGAATTTGTACCGCTCGCCTTCCTCGACCACATAGGTGATGATGAAATCGCGCTGGTCGGGGGTCAGTTCGGCGACTGCCGAGACGACGCGGAAATCGGCATAGCCTTGCGTCAGGTAGAACTGGCGCAGCTTCTGCTGGTCGAAGGCGAGCCGGTCGGGATCGTAGCTGGTGTTGGAGCTCAGGAAGCTGGTCAGCCGCGCCTGCTTGGTGATCATCTCGCCGCGCAGCTCGCCGTCCGAAAACGCCTCATTGCCGATGATGTTGATCTGGCGGACCTTGGACTTGGGCCCCTCGTCGATCTCGAAGATCACATCGACGCGGTTCTGCGCCAGCTGCACCATCTGCGGCTCGACGGTCGCGGCGAAACGGCCCTGGCGCTTGTAGAGCTCGATGATCCGCGCGACATCGGCGCGCACCTTGGAGCGGGTGAAGATCTGCCGCGGCGCGAGCTTGATCTCGGGGACGATCTTGTCGCTCTTGATCCGGTCGTTGCCTTCCAGGATGATGCGGTTGATCACCGGGTTCTCGACCACGGTGATCAGCACATTGCCGTTCTCGAAGCGGACATCGGCATCGGCGAACAGCTCGGTCGCGTAGATATCCTTGAGCACCTGATCGCCGACGACCTGGTTCCATTCCTCGCCCGGACGCAGGCGGATGTAGGACAGGATCGTCTGCGATTCGAGCCGCTGCGCACCGGCGACCGAAATCGACTGGACGATCTCGCCCTGCGGCGCGGCTGCCGGCGCGACTGGCGGAGCGGCCGTCTGCGCTGCGCCGGCTGCCGGGGGCTGCGCGGCGGCTGGCGTTTCGGGCGCTTCGGGCGTCTCCTGCGCCATCGCCGCGACCGGGACGCCCGCGAGGATCGTCCCCGCCATCAGCATGGCGGCCAGCCGCCAGGCGCGCGAAACTACAGCCGAAGTCGTATAAGCATTGTTCGACAAGGAGATACCCGTCCCTTAAAACACCGTCGGACCCGGACAATACGCCGTCTCCCGGAGGGGCGACACCGCTGATCCGGGCAGGCTCGCTGCCCTTTGCCCGATGCACCCCATGCAATCAAGTATTGCAGGCGGCGCGGCGGACGGCCGACGCTTTCTTTCCCCCGGCTAATTCCCGAATACGGGAAGGCTCACCAGATCGTTGATCGTGACGAATATCATCAGCATGAGCACGAGAGCCATGCCGGTGCGATACGCCAATTCCTGACTGCGCTGCCCCACCGGCTTGCGGCGGATCGCCTCCGCCGCATAAAAAGCCAGGTGCCCGCCGTCGAGGGCGGGAATTGGCAGGAGGTTGATGAATGCCAAGTTAAGCGAGATCAGCGCGACGAAATTGACGAAGGTGATCGCCCCCATGCTGAGCTGCTCGCCCGAATATTTGGCGATCTTGACCGGCCCGCCCAGCTCCTGAACCGAACGTTCGCCGGTGAAGATCTGCGCGATTCCGGTGAGCATCATGTCCATCACCCCGATCGAGTGATCGACCGCCAGCCCCACCGCCGCGATCGGGCCCGCGCGCTCGTAGACATAGTCCGAGCCCGCGGACCGGATGCCGACCAGCCCGATCTTCGAGCTGTTGCCGAAGCGGTCGGTCATCTCCTCCGCGCGCACGGTCACCGGGTAGCTGCGCTCGGTGCCGTCGCGCGCGACGGTGAAGGCGAGCGTGCGTCCGGGATAGAGCATCACCGCGTCCTGCACCGCGGCGAAATCCTCCACCCGCTGGCCCTCGATCGCGAGGATGCGGTCGCCCACCTCCAGCCCGGCCTCGCGCGCCGGCGATTGCTCGGCAAAGGCCTCGATGGTCAGCTGGCGTTCGGGATCGGCGGCGACCGGCTGGCCGTAAAGAGCGAAGAAGGAAGCGAAGATCGCCAGCGCGATCAACACATTGGTCGCGGGACCTGCGAAGACGATCAATGCGCGCTTCCACAACGCCGCCTGATGGAACCCGCCGCGACCGCCGTCGTCCGCCGCATTGGCGTCGGGAACGCTCGCGGGGTTCATGTCGCCCTTGAACTGGACATAGCCGCCCAGCGGCAGCGCCGAGAGCTTCCAGCGCGTCCCGCGGCTGTCGGTCCAGCCGGCCACTTCCTTGCCGAAGCCGACCGAGAAGGCCTCGGCCTCGACCCCGAACCAGCGCCCGACCAGATAATGGCCCAGCTCGTGCAGCGTGATCAGCGGCCCCAGCAACAGCGGGAAGCCGATAAGATACATCCAGAAGGGGATCGAAGCGTCCAAGTCAGTCAGTCTCCAGCCTAATACTGGCCCAGAAGGGCGGTGGCGGTCGCACGGGCCGCCTGGTCGACCATGAGGACTTCGTCGAGCGCGTGCGGTGCCGGCGGCAGATTGCCGCTTTCCAGCACCTGCTCGACCACTAGCGCGATCCGGGTGAACCCAATCTTACCGGCGAGAAAAGCTTCGACCGCCACCTCGTTGGCGGCGTTGAGCACCGCAGGCATCGCCCCGCCCGCCTCGGCAGCCTGCCGCGCCAGCCTGGTCGCGGGGAAACGGGTCTCGTCGGGCGCCTCGAAAGTCAGCTGGCCGATGGCGGCGAGATCAAGCGGTTCGCAGGGCGATTCCATCCGCCGTGGCCAGGCGAGACAGGAGGCGATCGGTACCCGCATGTCCGAAGGCCCAAGCTGCGCCAGCGTCGAACGGTCGCGAAACTCGACCATCGAATGGATCACGCTTTGCGGATGGACCACGATGGAAAGCTTGTCGAGCCCGACCGGGAACAGGTGATGCGCCTCGATCAGTTCGAGACCCTTGTTCATCATGGTCGCCGAATCGACGCTGATCTTGGCGCCCATGTCCCAATTGGGATGCGCCACCGCCTGCGCCGGGGTTGCCGCCTCGAGCTGCGCCAGCGTCCAGGTCCGCAAGGGGCCGCCGCTGGCGGTGAGCGTGATCTTCGAGACCTCGGCGAGATCGTTTCCCGCGAGGCACTGGAAGATCGCATTGTGTTCCGAATCCACCGGCAGCAGCGTCGCGCCATGGCGTTCGACCGCCGCGGTCATCACCGCGCCGGCGGAAACCAGCGCTTCCTTGTTGGCCAGCGCCACTGTGCCGCCCTGCTCGATCGCCGCCATCACCGGCGCCAGACCGGCGCAGCCGACGATCGCCGCGACGGTCATATCGACCGGGCGCGCGGCCACTTCGCACAGCGCGCTGCGTCCCGCCGCGGCCTCGATCCCGCTGCCCGCCAGCGCGTCGCGCAGATCGGCAAGGCAGCTCTCGTCCGCGACGACCGCGATCTCGGCGGAGAACTCGCGCGCCAGGTCCGCCAGTTCGGCGACATTGCCATTGGCGGTCAGCGCCACCACCCGCCAGTCTGCGCGGTTGCGGCGGATGAGATCGAGCGTGGAGGCGCCGACCGAGCCGGTCGCGCCCAGAATGGTGAGCGAGCGGGTCACGCCGTGGGGGCCAGGATCAGCCCGGCCAGCAGCGCGACCGGGATCAGCCCGTCGGTGCGGTCGAACACCCCGCCGTGGCCGGGGATCAGATTGGAGGAATCCTTGCGTCCGGCGCGCCGCTTGAGCCAGCTTTCGAAGAAATCGCCCGCCTGCGCCGCCACCGCCAGCACCGCGCCGACCGCGACGATCTGCGCCAGTTCGGCGATATCGTAACCGACCATGTCGAACGAGCCCCGCCCGGCCAGCATCCAGACGAAGCCTGCCAGCCACAGGCTCGCGCCGACCACGCCGCCCAGCAGCCCGGCCCAGGTCTTGGAAGGGCTGATCGCAGGCGCGATCTTGGGGCCGCCGATGGTGCGGCCGAAGAAATAGGCGAAGGTATCGACGCAGATCACCGTGCCGATCACCCCGACCATGAGGAAGACCGGCATCTGCGCCAGCAACAGCCCGGCGAAACCGATATAGACGAGCCCGAAAACCAGCGCGACGCCGCGCCCCGACCAGCTCGAGAAGGCACGGTGCCCGAGCAGGACGTATTCCACGAAGGTGGCCAGCGCGACCGCGCCGATAAATCCGGCGAGCCACGCTCCGCCTGCCCAGACCGCCGCCGCTGCGAGCGCGATCATCACCAGCGCGGAGGCCGCGCGGACGGGAAGATCCGAGGTCCGGATCGAAAGCGGGACATCGACATAGCGCTTCATCCGCGCCCGCGCCCGGTCGCGCTTGCGTTCGCGCGCGGGTTCGCGATCGGGCGCGAGATCGGGTGCGAGGTCTTCGGCCCGGTCCGGTTCCGCCTGCGGGGTCGGCTCAGCATCCGCCAAAGCGTCTCTCCCGTTCGGCGAATTGCGCCAGCGCCTCGGCGAGATGGGCGGGCGTGTAGTCCGGCCACAGCACATCGGTGAAGATCATCTCGGCATAGGCCGCCTGCCACAGCAGGAAATTGGACAGCCGCACTTCGCCGCTGGTGCGGATCAGCAGGTCGAGCGGGGGCAGGTCGGCGGTGTAGAGATGGCGCGCGATGCTCTCCTCGGTGATCGCACCCTCCTGCGCGGCGAGCGCCGCCGCCCGGACGATTTCCTGCTGCGAGCCGTAGTTGAGTGCCACCGCGAGGATCCGCGAGCCCCCGGCGGTCCGGTCGAGCGCATCTTCGAGCATCGCGACGATATCGGGCGCCAGCGCCTTGTAATCGCCGACGATTTTCAGCCGGACGTCATTGGCGATGAATTCGGGCAGATCGGAGATGATGAACTTGCGCAGCAGGCCCATGAGATGATCGATCTCGTCCTCGGGGCGCTTCCAGTTCTCGCTGCTGAAGGCGTAGAGCGTCAGGCAGTCGAGCCCCATCGCTTCGACCTCGCGCACCAGCCGGCGCACCGCCTCGACCCCGCGCTGATGGCCGATAGCGCGCGGCAGGTGGCGCCGCTTGGCCCAGCGGCCATTGCCATCCATGATGATCGCGACATGCCGTGCGCGACTGGAGTCGGCACTCGCAGGCCCGGTCACTTGCGCGACCCCATGGGCAGGCGCCGGGCCGGATGGGACGGAGCGAGTCTCACTGAGTGAGGATTTCCTTCTCCTTCGCCTCGGCGACCTGGTCGGCCTCGGCGACATGCTTGTCGGTCAGCTTCTGGACCTCGTCCTCGAGACGCTTGCGGTCGTCCTCGGAGATTTCCTTCTTCTTCTCGTCTTCCTTGAGCGCTTCCATCGCGTCGCGGCGCACGTTGCGGATCGCGATCTTGGCGTTCTCGGAATACTGCCCCGCGAGCTTGGCCAGCTCCTTGCGGCGCTCCTCGGTCAGATCGGGCAGCGGCAGGCGGATGGTCTGACCGTCGGTCATCGGGTTGAGACCCAGATTGGCGCGGGCGATGCCCTTTTCCACCGCGGTGGTGTTGGCCTTGTCCCAGACCTGCACAGCGAGCATCCGCGGCTCGGGCGCGTTGACCGTCGCCACCTGGTTGAGCGGCATGATCGAACCATAGACCTCGACCGTCACCGGATCGAGCAGCGCGGGGTTGGCGCGCCCGGTGCGCAGGCCGGAAAGATCGCCCCTGAGGCTCTCCACCGCGCCCGCCATGCGGCGCTCGATATCGCTTTTGTCGTATTTGGCCATGGTTGAAATCCTCGGTCTGTTGGTCGGTTCTGAAACTGTTGTCGCTGGGATCTATCCAGGGCGGCGCGCGCTGTCTCGCTCGCTTCTACGCCTTGCCGACGATGGTCCGGGCGCCCTCGCCTGCCAGCACGCGCGCCAGATTGCCCTTCTCGCGAATCGAGAAGACCACGATCGGGATGTCGTTGTCGCGGCACAGCGAAACGGCGCTGGCATCCATCACCTTGAGATTGTCCGCCAGCACCCGGTCGTAAGTGACCGTATCGTAACGCTTCGCCTGCGGGTTGTGCTTGGGGTCGCAATCATAGACCCCGTCGACGCTGGTGCCCTTGAGCAGCGCGTCGCAGCGCATTTCGGCCGCGCGCAGCGCGGCGCCGCTGTCGGTGGTGAAATAGGGGGCACCCACGCCCGCGGCGAAGATCACGATGCGGCCCTTTTCGAGATGGCGCTCGGCGCGGCGGCGGATCACCGGCTCGCACACCTTGTCCATCTCGATCGCCGACTGGACCCTGGTAGGTACACCCAATTGCTCGAGCGCGCTCTGCATCGCCAGCGCGTTCATCACCGTCGCCAGCATGCCCATGTAATCGGCCTGCGCGCGGTCCATGCCCTGCGCCGCGCCCGCCATCCCGCGGAAGATATTGCCGCCGCCGATGACGAGGCAGATCTCGAGCCCGCCCGCCTGCGCGGCCTTCACCTCGCGCGCAAGCTCCATCACGAAGGCGGGATCGATCCCGAACTGCTGATCCCCCATCAACACTTCGCCCGACAGCTTGAGCAGGACGCGTTTGATCGGGGGCATGGTCATGGGGCGAGAGCTGTCCGTTAAATCCAAGGGTTGCGGCTCCTTAGCCCCCTCGCGGCGGAGGCGCAAAGGGGAAAGGGGCGCCGGGCCAGATCGGGATTTCCTACACGCGAAACGCCCGCTAGCCTCGCCGCGGGTGCCTGCATGCGCGATTCGCCCGCCGGGCCGGCCACGCACCCTTCCCCCGGTTGTGTTTCATCAACCAACTCCCCGCGAATCGGGAAAAGGACACAAAAACGGCCGCCGGATCGAAATCCGGCGGCCGCAAATTGCAGGAGTTGGTTGCGAGCTCAGCCCTTGACGGCAGCCGCCACTTCCGCGGCGAAATCGCTCTCTTCCTTCTCGATGCCCTCGCCGAGCTGGAAGCGGACATAGTCCTTCAGCTCGATCGCATGGCCGGCATCCTTGCCCGCCTTGGCGACGACATCCGAGATCGCGGTCTTGTTGTCCATCACAAAAACCTGGCTGAGCAGCGCGTTTTCCTTGGCGAACTTCTTGATCGCGCCGTCGACCATCTTTTCCTGGACCTCGGCCGGCTTGCCGCTCTCGGCTGCCTTTTCGGCCGCGATCTTGCGCTCGCGCTCGATCGTCTCGGCATCGAGACCCTCGGCATTCAGCGCCTGCGGGAAAGCCGCGGCGATGTGCATCGCCAATTGCTTGCCGAGCGCCTCGAGCACATCGGCGCCCGCCTCGCTCTCGAGCGCGACCAGCACGCCGATCTTGCCGAGGTTGGGCGCAACCGCATTGTGCATATAGGGCACGACCATGCCCTTGGAGACCGAGACGGTCTTCATCCGGCGGATCTGCTGGTTCTCGCCGATGGTGGCGACATTGTCGGTGAGCTTGTCGCTCACGGTCCCGCCGTCGGGATAGTCGAGACCCTTGAGCGCCTCGACATCATCGCCCGAAGCCTTGAGCGCGGTTTCGGTGACCTTGCGGACGAAATCCTGAAACCGGTCGTTCTTGGCGACGAAGTCGGTCTCGGAATTGATCTCGACTGCAACGCCCTTGGTGCCCCCGGACTCATTGGCGACGGCCACGCCGACCAGACCCTCGGCTGCGGTGCGGCTGGACTTCTTCTGCGCGGTGGCGAGGCCCTTGGCGCGCAGCGCGTCGACAGCCGCCTCGAGGTCGCCGTCGCATTCGACGAGCGCCTTCTTGGCATCCATCATGCCCGCGCCGGTCCGCTCGCGCAGCGCCTTGATGTCGGCGGTGGTGAAATTCGCCATGGTGGGATCCTTCTCGAATGATATGCGGCGCCGGGCCGAGACAACTCGGACCGGCGCCTAGACTGGAGTTTTGACGGGTGCATGACGCACCCGCGCCGCAATCAGGCCGCGGCTTCTTCCGGCGGATTGTCCATCGCGCCGAAATCCTGGCCGCTGTCGATCACGCCCTCGCCCTTGCCCGAGCGGGCCGCTTCACCGATCGCGTCGCAATAAAGGCGAACCGCGCGGCTGGCGTCGTCATTGCCCGGGATCGGGAAGGCGATGCCGGTGGGGTCAGTGTTGGTGTCGAGCACCGCGATCACGGGGATGCCGAGGACGTTGGCTTCCTTGATGGCGAGCTCTTCCTTGTTGGCGTCGATCACGAACATCACGTCGGGAATGCCGCCCATGTCGCGGATGCCGCCGAGCGAGAGCTCGAGCTTGTCGCGCTCGCGCGTCAGCTGGAGAACTTCCTTCTTGGTCAGACCCGAAGTGTCGCCCGAAAGCTGCTCCTCGAGCGTCTTGAGACGCTTGATCGAACCCGAGATGGTCTTCCAGTTGGTGAGCATGCCGCCCAGCCAGCGGTGGTTGACGAAGTGCTGACCCGAGGCACGGGCGGCTTCGGCGATCGTATCCTGCGCCTGACGCTTGGTGCCGACGAACAGCACCTTGCCGCCCGAACGCGCGGACTGCGCGACGAAGTCGAGCGCACGTGCGAACAGGGGTACGGTCTGCGACAGGTCGATGATGTGGATGCCGTTGCGCGCGCCGAAGATATACGGCTTCATGCGCGGGTTCCAGCGGTGGGTCTGGTGGCCGAAATGGGCACCGGCCTCAATCAATTGCTGCATCGTGACGGTAGGAGCCGCCATAAGTATTTCCTTTCCGGTTTGACCTCTGGAAGGCTGGAACCCGAGATGCGGAGTATTCCCGCTATCGGGCACCGGTATGAAGCGCCTGCCATGTGGATTTGTCCGCCTGGAGCCGTGCCGGAAGTGGCCGAATCCGCGATGGACGGCAGGCCCTTAGCCCGGATCGCCGCGCAAATCCACCGTCAATTCGTCGCCGAACTGCGCCAGCCAGCCGCATTTCCGCTTGACCCCGCAGAACAAATAGGGAACATATGGCGCATCGCCGGAACGAACCGCGGGCGATGAAAGTTTTCCACTGGCTATCCACATCCTGTCAACCGGGTTGGGATCGCATCGAGTGAAGGAAAGACAGCCGATGTTTGCTCTTGTTCTGTTTACGGTCCTTGGTTTTCTGGCGATTGCCTGCCTGGCGGTGCTGGCCGATAGCGCCCTCCGCTGGCGGTCCGCCTATGGAGCATTGAAGCGGCAGATTGGCGATTGCGAACGCACCTCTCCGCAAGCATCCACCGGCGTGCGGAATCAAAATACGCAGCCCGCTCGCGCGCCGAGGTCGCGCCAGCCTATTCAGCGGGCCGCGCTGCGCGCTGCCGCCTGATCTTTGCATAGCGCATCCAGCCATAGGGAAGCGCAGCCAGATAGCCGAGACAGATCGCGACCAGCGTCCACCAGGGCTCGAGCAACAATGCTGCAAAAAGCAGCCCGACGAATGCCAGCAATTCCAGCCGGATGGTCCGGCGCGGACGCAAGGATGCCCAACTCATCGTCGCCAGGTTCGAGATCATCAGCACTGCGATGACCGCCAGCCACGGGCCGACGAGCAGCGGATCGCGAAAGAACTCCTGCCCGGTCGCCATCCAGAAGTAGAACGGCAGGAACGCCAGACCCGCCGCAACGGGCGCGGGGATGCCGGTCAGGAACCCGGCCGATTTGTGCGGTTGCTCGTCGGTGTCGATCTGGGCGTTGAAGCGGGCCAACCGCAGCGCGCAACAGATCGCGAAGGCCAACGCCGCGAACCAGCCGAGCCGCGACATGTCGTGCAGCGACCAGAGATAGATGATGATCGCCGGCGCGGTCCCAAAGGACAGCGAATCCGCCAGACTGTCCAGCTCGGCACCGAAGCGGGATTGCGCGTTGAGCATGCGGGCGATCCGCCCGTCGAGCCCGTCGAGCAGCCCTGCAAGGATAATCGCGAAGACCGCTAGGCTCCACTGCCCCGCAATGGCGAACCGGATGCCGGTCAGTCCGGAACACAGCGCGGCGGCGGTGATCGCATTGGGCAGCAGCGCCCGCAGCGTCAAACCGCGTGGACGCGTCTGACCCAGCTCGAAAGCTTCGTCCTCGGTAGCCTTGGGGCCCAGCCGCGGCCGCTCCCCGCGTGGATCGGCGCTCACTGGCTCACCCCTTCGATCAGTTTCTGTGTCCCGATTTCGCCCAGCACGGTCTCGCCCGCGATGCAGCGTTGGCCCAGCAGCACCCGGGAATCGGTGCCCGCCGGAAGATAGACATCGACCCGGCTGCCGAAGCGGATCAGCCCGACGCGCTGGCCGGCCCCGACCGTGTCGCCCGGCTTGACGAAAGGCACGATCCGCCGCGCCACCAGGCCGGCGATCTGGGTGAAGCCGATCCGCGTCCCGTCGGCGCGCTCGATCAATATGTGCTGGCGCTCGTTTTCCTCGCTCGCCTTGTCGAGATCGGCGTTCAGGAACTTGCCCGGGAGATAGACCAGCCGGCGGATCACCCCCGCAATCGGCGCACGATTGATGTGGACGTCGAACACGCTCATGAAGATCGAAATCCGGGTTACCGGCCCGTCGGGGAGACCATCGATCCCGCTGCCATCGTCGATCTTGAGTTCCTCGGGGGGCTCGACCAGCGCGATCAGCGAGACCAGCCCGTCCGCCGGCGAGACGATCAGCGTATCCTCGTGCGGGACGACCCGTTCCGGATCGCGAAAGAAAGCGAAGATGCCCGCCGATAGCGCCAGCAGCGGCCAGCCGACGATTTCCCAATCGAACAGCAGCAGGAACACCAGGCTGACCGCGACTGCGATCAGGCCGTATTTGCGACCTTCGGGATGGATGCGGGGCAAGGACCAGGCAACATCGCCGCGGCCCTGATTGTCGAGGAGTTCGCCTGCCATCGGCACCGTCTAGGGTACGCGCCGCCCAGCCGCAAGCACGCGGGCGCGCTAGCCAGCCTTGCGCAGGAACACCGTTCCCGCGGAATAGCCCGCTCCGAAACTGCAGATCAGCCCGGTGTCGCCGAACTGCAGATCCTCGCAGTGGAGATGGAAGGCGATGATCGATCCTGCGCTCGAGGTGTTGCCATAGGTGTCGAGCACGGTCGGGCTCTCGTCCTCGCTGGCTTCGTGACCCAGCACGCGCTGCGCAATCAGCCGGTTCATCCCCGCATTGGCCTGGTGCAACCACAGTCGGCGCAGGTCTTGCGGATCGAGCGCGAGCCGCTCGGCCTCCTCGACGATCATCTGCGCGACCATCGGGACGACCTCCTTGAACACCTTGCGGCCTTCCTGGACGAAGAGCTTGTCCGGCGCATCCGCGGTTTCGGGATGGGCGCGGTTGAGATAGCCGAAATTGTTGCGGATATTGTTCGAGAACACCGTCTTGAGCCGGGTGCCCAGAATGTCCCAATGCACCGCCGGCGCCATAGCCGCATCCTCGACCAGAACCGCGGTGGCGACATCGCCGAAGATGAAATGGCTGTCGCGGTCGCGCCAGTTGAGATGGCCGCTGGTGATTTCGGGGCTTACCACCAGCACGCTGCGGGCGTTGCCGGCGCGGATGTAATCGGCAGCGGTCTGGATCCCGAAGGTCGCGGAGGAGCAGGCGACGTTCATGTCGAAGGCGAACCCGTCGATCCCCAGCGCCTGCTGGATCTCGATCGCCATCGCCGGATAGGGCCGCTGCATATTAGAGGCCGCGCACAGCACCGCATCGACATCGCCCGGATCGCGCCCGGCGCGCGCCAGCGCATCGCGCGCCGCCGCAACGCCGATCTCGGCGAGGATCGACAGCTCGTCGTCGCCGCGCTCGTCGAGCCGCGGCGCCATGATCGCAGGATCGAGCACCGCCGCCTTGGTCATGACGTGGCGCGCCTTGATCCCGCTCGCCTTCTCGATGAACTCGACCGAACTCGGCTGCAGCGCTTCCACCTCCCCGGCGGCGATTCCCGCGGCGTGCTCGGCGTTGAAGCGCTCGACATAGAGGTTGAAGCTGGCGACCAGCTCCTCGTTGGTGATGCTCTCCGCCGGCGTGAACAACCCGGTGGCGGAGATGACGGGACGACCCGTCGGCACGATATCTGCTCTCATGGCGAAACGCGTAATCCCGCGCAGCCGCTACGGCAAGGCCACCCGGGCGTGGCAGTGCAAGAGAACGGATGGCGAGAACGGATGGCGAGATCGGACGAGGCGAGCAGTGGCGGGCATATAGCCGGCTCGCGGCCGGCGGTTTCAGAACGGCTCCACACTCTATGCGCCCGGGCACTTGCGGCTGGCTCAGCCGGCTTTGACCGCCACCGGGGAAGCAAAATATCCGCAGCATTGTCTTCGATGCGACGCTGAACCGACGCACGGCCGCAACGTCCGCCTCCTAGCGGCCTCCACAGAACAGGGGGCCGAAATGAAACGAATCGCGATCGTCGCCGCAGCGGCTCTGGCCTGCTCGGCGGCTCCTGCCGCATCTCATAAAGGCGCACACCAATCGGACCAGGCGCCGTGGCAGCAGCCGAGCGAATGGCCCGACAGGATCGTGGTGACCATGGATGGCGATCCGGCGACCTCGATCGGCGTGAGCTGGCGTACCGCCGAGAGCGTCGGGGCAACGAGGGCAGAAATCGCCAGGGCGCTTCCGGATGCGCGCTTCGATCAGCTCGCCACTTCGGTGGTGGCCGAGACCCAGCGCCTCGATCTCGCCCGGTTCGAACATGCCGGAAAGATCTTCTCGGTCGAGCACAACCAGGGCCTGCCGGCGACCAGCCACCACTCGCTCCGCTTCGACGGGCTGGAACCCGATACGCTGTATGCCTACCGCGTGCAGGGCGCCGAAGGACACTGGTCCGAATGGTTTCACACCCGTACCGCGCCGCTATCGGGGCCGCTGCGTTTCATCTATCTGGGCGACGCGCAAAACGGGCTCGCCTCGCACTGGCCGCGCGTCATCCGCGCCGCTTTCCAGAGCGCGCCCGATGCCCGCTTCATCCTGCACGCAGGCGATCTCGTCAATCGCGGCTCGCGCGATCTGGAATGGGCGCACTGGTTCCGGGCCAGCGGCTTCATCCACGGCATGATCCCGGCCATCCCGGTCACCGGCAATCACGAATATGACGACTACCCGCTGACCGAAGAGGAAGAGCTGGAATTGCTCTCCATCCTCTGGCGCCCTCAGTTCCGGCTGCCCGAGGAGCCGGGTCTCTCGGCCGAGCTGCAGGAGACCGTCTATGCCGTGCGCTATTCGGCCGACCTGCACGTCTTCGTCCTGAACACCAATATCGACGACATGAGCGAGCAGGCTGCGTGGCTCGACCGGCAGCTCGAGCAGAGCGATGCGCGCTGGCGGATCGTGACCGCGCATCACCCGATCTTTTCCTCGGGCCGCGACCGGGACAATCCCGAGGGGCGCGAAATCCTGTTGCCCATTCTGCTCAAGCACAAGGTGGATCTGGTCCTGCAGGGGCACGATCATACCTATGCCCGCGGCAGTGTCGGCGATCGGAACCAGACACCGAACCGCACCGCCGCCACCGATACGGCAGACCGGAACGCCATCGCGACGATGTTCGTCAATTCGGTCTCCGGCCCCAAGCAGTACAAGTTCAACGAAAGCGGCTGGGACCAGTACGCGCCCACCGGCGTCACGCTCGACCGGATGGGCGAGAACACGCAGTTCTATCAGGTGATCGGGATCGACGGAGAGGCGCTGCACTATGCCGCCTACACCGCCGATGCCGAGCTTTACGACGAGGTCCAGCTCACCAAATCCGATGCCGGCATCAAGACCATCGCGCCCGGCAGCTCCGACCTTCCGGCCGAAAGACGATTTTCCAACACGCTGCCTTACGAGAGCGTGCAGGACTAATTTTCAGACAATAAACAATAACTTACCAAAGGGAACAACCATGACGGATCTGTCCGGCCGCAAGGCATTTGCCCTGCTCGCGTCCTCTGCACTTGCCGCTCTGGCAACAGGCACGGTTCAGGCGCAGGAGGCCCCGGCCGCTGCCAGCAGCCAGGAGGGCCAGGCCACGGTCACGGGCCGCGTGTTCGACATACGCACCGGGAATTCGCTGCAAGGCGCGGTCGTTCGCGTGGCCGGGACCGGCGAACGTGATGTGACCGAGGACGACGGGCGCTATCAGGTTCGGGTTCCCGCCGGCTCGAGCACCATCGAGGTGGATTATGTCGGCTTCGACAACGCCCGTCAGACCGTCAACGTCGCAGCGCGCGGCAGCGCGGTCGCCGATATCGGCCTCGACAGCGCGGCGCTGGCCGGTGAGCAGATCGTGGTCCGCGCGGCTGCGACCGGGCAGGCGCTGGCGATCAACCAGCAGCGCACCGCCGACGGCATCGTCAACATCTACTCCGAAGAGGTGTTCGGCCCGGCTCCCGATGGCAATATCGGCTATGCGCTGCAGCGCCTGCCCGGGATCAGCGTCAACACCAACCAGAGCGGCGAGCCGACCGGCGTCAACATCCGCGGCGTCGAGGGCGATTTTAACTCCTTCCAGATCAACGGCAACCGCCTGCCTTCCGCCGGCGGCTCGCGCGGTCTCAGCACCGGCGATTTCTCGGCCGATGGCATCTCGAACATCGAGGTGATCAAGGCGGCCACGCCCGACCGTGACGGCGATGCGATCGGCGGCATCATCAACATCGTCACCCGCAGCGCCTTCGAGCGCAGCGGCCAGCGGATCGATATCGAGGCCGCCGGCGTCTACAGCGATCTTCCCGAGGAGCTGGGCTATTCGGTGAGCGCCAATTATTCGGACATCTTCGCGCTCGGCGGCGACATGAACAATTTCGGCGTCAGCATATCGCTCGGCAGCTACGAGATCGACCGGTCATCCTACAACCGCGACATGGACTGGGTGCAGGTCACGCCCGAAAACAATCCCGAGCTCGGCCTGGATCAGTATGACGATCCGGTGTGGTTCATGGAATCCTCGCACTGGGAAATCGACCGGCAGGTTACCAAGGTCAACACCGCCAACATCGACCTCGACTACCGCACCGACGAATTCAATTCGTTCTACCTGCGCGGCTTCTACAGCCATTCGGACCGTTCCAACGACGTGTTCGAAACCGATATCGACATCGACACGCGCTTCCAGAACGCGCTCGGCGGTCGCAAGACCTACGCCGAACTGACCCCCACTTCGGGCCGTGGCACGCCCGGCGATGACGGCTCGCAGGGCTCGCGCGGCTGGATCGGCACCGATGAGGACCGCACCACCGAGCTGTACTCGGTCAATTTCGGCGGCCGTCACGAGATGACGCAGAGCCTGCTCACCTACGATCTGTTCTACTCGCGCAGCCGACAGGATTTCGCTACCGACAACGAGCTCAATTTCGTCATGGAGCCGGACAGCCCCTGGCTGCAGTTCGAATACCAGCTCAACGACGTCACCCGCGGCGATGTCGTAATCAGCGAGATCAGCGGTCAGGACAGCACCGACCTGTCGCTGGTGACCGAGGGCGAACTGGCCGTCGGCAGCGCACTCGCGGTCGAGGAAGTCTACAGCGCGCGCGCCGATTTCGAGCGCAGTTTCGATTTCGGCCGGAGCGAGCTGACCCTGAAGGCCGGCGGCAAATATTTCCGCAGCGAGGCGACCCGCGACCAGACCGTCGCGGTCTATGAGATGGACGAGGCCTTCCCCTATGCCAGCATCCTCGATCCCACCAACGACGTGCATATGGGCGGCGCCAAGATCTACAACGTCTTCCCCTCGCGCGGGGTGGCGCTGCTGGCGAGCAATCCGGAACTGTTCGAACTGAACGAGGAAGACACGCTGGAAGACAGCTTCTTCGGCGATTTCAATTCGACCGAGGAAACCGTGGCGGGCTACGGCATGGGCACGATCCGCTCGGGCATCCACACGATCATCGCCGGTCTGCGCTACGAGAACGTCGCGTTCGACAACACCAACTTCGCCGTCAGCTTCCTCGACGGCGAGGGATCAGTCGGCGAGTTGCGGACGCAGAACTCCTACGATTTCTGGCTACCCGGGATCCACTTCCGCCATGAGCTCACGCCCAATCTGATCCTGCGCGAGAGCTACAACCGCAGCTATGGCCGCCCGCGCCGCAGCGAACTGGCCAGCGGCCGGTTCATCAACGAAGACGGCGACATCGTGGACGGCAACCCGAATTTGCAGCCCGCGGTGTCGGAAAACTTCGATGCCCAGGCGGAGTATTACACCAAAACCGGCGGTCTCTACTCGGTCGGGGTGTTCTACAAGGACATCTCCAATTTCTCCTACGACCGGGTCTATGATTTCAACAATCTGGATTCGAACGGCATCCCGATCCCCGACGAGGATGGCGATTTCGAATATGAAGTCCCCACCAACGGCACCAGCGCGAAGAATTACGGTCTCGAACTGATCGCCCGCCAGCGGCTGGTCTTTCTCCCCGGTGCGCTGCGCGGCCTGACCGCCGGGGTCAGCGCGACCTTCACCGAAACCGAAGCCAATTACCCCGATCGCGCCGATCGCGACGATCTGCCGTTGCCGGGCTTTTCCGACTTCCTGTTCACCGCGACGCTGGAATGGGCGTGGAAGGGCTTCAACGCCCGCGCGGACTACATCAACCGCTCGGACTATGTCGAAGGTCTGGGCAGCGATATCGAGAGCGACGAGTTCTTCGGGCCCGAAGAGCGGCTCGACCTCTCGGCATCCTACCGGTTCGGCGGCGGGCTGCGGATCTTCGGCAATGTCATCAACGTCACCGACGAATCCCAGTTCTCCTACCAGGGCTACGAGCCCTTCGCCGAGGACGCCAACCTGACCGGGCGCAAGATCACCGTCGGCCTCGGCTACACCTTCTGATCGGAGAATTGATTGTGACCAGGACTTTCCGCCCGGCCCTCGCGCTGGCGCTCGCCGCTTCCCTCCCGCTTTTTGCGGCCCCGCTGCACGCGCAGGATATGGCCGCGCCGGCCGCCCCTGTCGGCCAGGCAGAGGCGGAGCCGGCTGCGCAGGCCAGGAACATCATCCTGTTCGTCGCCGATGCTGCCGGCGTCTCGGTGCTCAACGGCGCGAGCCTGCTGGAATATGGCGAGCCGCTCAAACTCCACATCCAGCAATGGCCGCATCTCGGCCTCAGCGAGACCTCGCCGGTGGACTCCTTCGTCTCGGATTCGGCCAATGGCATGTCCGCCATCATGACCGGGGTGAAGACCCGGAACGGCGTGATCAGCCAGTCGCCCGAGGCGGTGCGTGGCGAGGTCGACGGCGCACCAACCAAGACGCTGCTCGAATATGCCGAGGAACGCGGGCTGCTGACCGGTGTGGTCAGCAGCCAGTCGATCGCCGATGCGACGCCCGCCGCCACCTATGCCCATGCCAATGATCGCGGCAAGCAGGGGGAGATCTTCTCGCAAGCCTTCGCCCCGCGGTTCGGCGACGGGGTCGACGTGATGATCGGCGCGGGACGCCAGCGCATCGGCGACCAGCTCGAAGCGCTGGGAACCGGCTTCGCGCCGCTGGCGCAGCAGCATGGCCGCCCGGTCTACGAGACGCTCGAGGCGGTCCCCGGCGGCAACGAGCGCCCCATCGTGGTGGCCGACGCAATCGACGTGCGCGCCGCCACCCTGCGGGCGCTCGAACTGCTGCAGCGATCGCAGACCGGCTATTTCCTCGTGGTCGAATGGGACGCCCATACCGACGATCCGCGCGAGGGCCTGCAGAACATGGCGGATTTCGACAAGCTCATCGCCGAGGTCGAAAGCCGGGTCGATCTGGACGACACGCTGCTGCTGTTCACCGCCGATCATTCCTTCGGGCTGCAGGTCGATGGCGGCAAGCGCGGCGCGGATTTGCTGGCCGGCTACGACGCGTGGAAGGCTTCGGGCAGCGAGGAAGGTCCCGTCCGGCTCGATAACGTCATGGTCAACGACAGCCACACCGCCGAGGAAGTCCCGGCGCTCGCGATCGGGGCCGGCGCGGAGCGCGTGCGGGGCTATTTCCCCAACACCCATCTCTTCGAAATCATGCTGAATGCCTGGAACTGGAGCCCCGATGCCGCGAAAAACTGAGAGCGGAGGTCCCGCGCTCGTGCCGGTAATTGCTCGCCGCACGCATGCCCTCCGGCCCTTGTTCCTCGCCGGACTGGCGGGCGCTGCGGTCGGCTGCGCCCCGACCACGGGTCCGGAGCTGACATACCGCGTCCGCGCCGATCTCGCCGCGCCGCTCAATGAAGATAGCGGCTGGGCCGCACCGGCGGGGGCGGCGGCGACGATCGCGGCCGACCGGCCCTTCCGCTTGCGGATGGAAGCCAGGTCGAGCGAGCCCGCGTCCGGTTTCAGACTGCAGGCACGCCGCAACGGCGGGGAATGGGCCACGCTGGACGCGCAGTCCTTCCCCTATCCGAAGCGAGAGCTCGAACTGGACTTCGCAGATCACGCGCCCGGCGCCCCTCCTCCCGGCTGGCTCATCCAGACCGGATTGGCGGGCGACCTCCTGGTCCAACAGGATGGTGCCGACCGTGTGCTGCGCGCGCAGGGCGGCGCCGCCGGCCTGCTCGCCACCTATCCCGCGCCGTGGCCTCTGCCGCAATTCGGCTACGCCGCCCGTTTTCGCCTGCCTGCCGAAGACACGCGGGGCTTCGCCCTGGTGTTCGGCCACGTCGATGCCGAAAACCACGGCCTGCTGCGCATCGAACCCGATCGGGGCGTAACCCTGATCCGCGTGATCGATGGCCGCGAAACCGTTCTCGCCCACCAACGCGTCGCCCTTGCGCGGGGGACATGGCACGATGCCGAAATCGAGCTGGAGGACGGCCGGATCGAGATCAGCCTCGACGACGAGATCCTGCTCGCCATGCCGCTGGATGCGATCGAGGGGGCAACCGGCCTGTCGGTCCCGCCGGGCGGCGCGGTCGACATAGCCGAACTCGCCATCGAAGGCGTGGCGCGCACCCCCGGTGTCAGCATCATTGCCACACCGGCCTATGCCGATGGTGCGCCCACCGACGACCTGCTCGCGGGCTCCCCGCTTCCGTTCGCGCCCGGCGCCGGCCTGTCGCTCCGCCAGCAGACCCCGCATTGGGGTTCCGCCGGCCATCACGGCGAATTCGAATGGCCGCTGGTGATCCGCCGCTTCGCCGATGGACCCTCGCTCAACGAGGATGGCGAGCGGTTCGAATTCCGGATGATCTGCGCGCCCGGCGACACGCTTGTGCAAAGCGGTGTCGCGCGGATCACGCTGGCCGTTCCACCCGGCCATCTGGGCGGCACCTATGTCGAGAACCCCGGCCGGATCGGCCCCTGGCAGGCGCGCAACGGCGATCTGTATTTCATCATGGAACCGGCCGAAACCGACAACAAGTTCATGATGCTCAAGTCCGGCGACGGCGGAGCGAGCTGGCGCGAGGTCGATGGCGCCAACCGGCCGCAGACCGGCGATCTGGAATCGGTCGACGGACGGATGGTGGCTGGCCGCATCCATATCGTCCATCAGGTCACCAGCTCGGTGCGCTACCATGTCTTCCGCACCTCCGATCACCCCACGCATCCGGACAGCTGGGAAATCGTCGACGAAGCGGCGGCACGCGCCGAAGCCATCGCTCAGACCGCGACCATGGCCGTCCGCTCCGATCAAAGCGTGGTCACCATATTCCTGGGCGAGCGGCTGCATTATGCGATCCGCGCCGCCGACGGCAGCTGGAGCGACCCGGTCGCCGTGGATCCGGGCGCGGACGTGATCAATGCCGGCCCGCAGGCGGTCGCCGGGCGCGGGGACGTCGTCCATCTCGCCTATTTCAGCGAGGATGGGATCATCTGGTATCGCCGCATGCTTCCGGGCGGCACGCTCACCGCGCGCCGGGAACTGGCCCGGGGTGCGGGGACCGGCCGGCCCGAATACGGTGCCGTGCTCCCACTGGTCTATGATGCAGGGACCGACACGCTCACCATCGCCTACCGGCTGGCGGACGGCAGCCTGTGGGAGCGGCAGGTGCAAGGCAATGCGGCGCCGACGCCGCCCGTCAGGATTTCGGATCGCGCGGTGATTACCGATGCGGTGGATTCTCAGCAGCCCGCTGCCGATATCGTTGCCGACTCCACCGGATTGCTCGCGCTCTTCGTCGATGAGGAAACGCGCAGCCTCTACAGCACCCGCCGCGTCGGTGGCCGATGGCAGACCCCGGTTCTGCAGGTGGACGGGATCGAAGGCTCATGGGTCCGCGGCAAGGTCATCCGCCGGGCGGATGGCCGATCGGTCTACGGCTATGTCTACGACGCGGGTTCGCAGGGCGGCAGCGGCTTCAATCGCTACGGAGAGATCGTGCTGGACAGCGAATAGGCAAAGCAAATCGAGTAAATCGGGAGGATCGCACGCCCGATGCCCTGGTCGGGTCCGGCCAGGAAATCAGGATTCGCGCTTCAGCAGTCGTTTTTCATTTTGTGGTAAGGTCAGGATTTCGACGTAGGTCTGCGGACTGCGACCTTGTGAATAAAGGCGCGCCACCTGCCCGGTTATCCGTCGGACGTTTGGGGCGGACGTCCAAAATTGGGTGGGAAGCAGAACTCCAACAACCGCGATGCTGTTATTGCTTAGCTTTGGCCAGCCAAGAAATATGGAGCACTCCAGGGGTCCTTTGCCAACTCTCCGCAACGAGAGCGCCACAGGCGATTGTTGCGGGTAACGTGCTTCGGAGAATGCTGCATGACCAGTGCTTGGGCATGGCGATCCAGAACGTTCTGCCACTCGAAGCGAACGGCTTCTTCCAACTCAGCCTGAGCAACGTATTCGCTAACGCCGGTAGCTAATGCATTCTTTTTCGCGGTCCCGATCCAGTCGACGATACCCTGGCGATCGACCGCGAAACCCAACTGTTCGCAAGTCTGAAAGGACGAGGTAGCCACCGCGATCTTCTGAAACTGCTCTGCATAATCAGCTTGAGGCGCGCTAATTCCTATTAGCACCAGCGGCCCGACGAACGCGAGAAGAGCCATTGCGAATCTCCTGGTTAAGTTCCCAAGATGCTTATCACAACAGTAAACTAAAAGGAACGATGAAGCCCATTCTCGGACATTTTTCTCTACCAACCACAAGGTGACGATAAAAAAACTGTGCGTTTTGACCGCTGCCCAAGTTATCCACTTTTACTAATAGGCTAAGCACCGTTTTACTCGCTAGACCAAGGCGCCCTCATGCTTGGCATCTACAATTTGGTCGTCAACAGGCAAGCCGCTTTCCTTCTCCTCCTACTTCAGGTGGAGGTCGGGGGGGTGGTCGGTGCTTGCAGTTGCGGGCGCTGGACCTACACCCCCGGCTCCTCCCCACAGAGAAGGGAGAACACCGTGCACCTCCTGCTTGGCCCGCTCCCCGCCTGCTACGGGATCAGTCGCTCGGCGCGCAGCTGTTTGAACAGCGCGAAGAACGCGTCGTCGGTGGGCTGGTACCCGGTGAAGCCGAGGCGGCGGCTTTTCGACATGTCGGTCACCACTTCGATCGGGCGGCCGAGGTCGGCGTCGGTGTGCCAGGGGGAGGCGAGCCGGGCGAGGTCGGGTTCGGCCAGGCTTTCGCGTTCGGCGATGCCGCGCCAGACACCCGCCTCATCGGCCATCTGCTGCGCGAGCGGGCGCTCGGTGCCGTCGAAGGGTGCGGCCTCGATCCCGAACCACTCGGCGATCCGCTCCCACATCCATTGCCAGCGGAAGACATCGCCATTGACGATGTTGAACGCCTCGTCGTGCGCCGCTTCGGTCTCGGCAGCCCAGAGCAGATGGCGCGCGAGTTGCCCGGCGTCGGTCATGTCGGTCAGTCCGGTCCACTGCGCAGCCGAGCCGGGGAAAGTGAACGGCCGCCCGGTCTCGCGGCACAGCGTGGCATAAACCGCGAGCGTGGTGCCCATGTTCATGGCGTTGCCGACCGCCTTGCCGATCACCGTGTGCGGGCGATGGACGCTCCAGCTGAAGCCGCCGCGCTTGGCCGCGGCGAACAGCTCGTCCTCCTGCGCGTAATAGAAATTCTCGACGTCGAGCCGGCCCTGTTTCTCGCGGAACGGCGTCTGCGGCAGCGAGCCCTTGCCGTAGGCCTCGAACGGACCGAGGTAGTGCTTGAGCCCGGTGACCAGCGCGACGTGGCGCGGCGCCTTGGGGAATGCTTCGAGGAGGTTGCGCACCATCGCCGCATTGACGCGGATATTCTCGGCCTCGGTCTCCTGCCGGAGCCAGGTTGTGATGAAGACCGCATCGGGGTCGATGTCCTTGAGCGCCTCGGCTGTCGCGCCGGCGTCCAGAAGGTCGGCAGCTACCGACTGGACCCCATCCTGCTGGCTTCCGCTGCGCGAGAGCCCGTAGACGGTCCACCCCTGCTGCACCAGCAGCGCTGCAGTCGCGCTGCCGCCGATGCCGGTCACGCCGGCTACCAATGCTGTCTTGCTCAATTTTCTCTTCCTTTCGGGGGTGTCCCGGCTGGCACGGATGCCTGCTCAACCACACCGCCTTGTGTCTTGCTATCGCCCTGAATGGGGTGACCTGTGCACTCGGATGGAACTCCGCTGCCCATCCCCAAGTCCGGCGGCCCGCGTTCCGTTCCCCGTGGAGCTCGGTGGTCCGCGCACCGGGACCGTCGACAAACCCTGCTCGCCGCGGCTAATCGTCGATCCATGCCAGTGAGCCCCCCGCCGTCGCCGTCCGAGCCCTCCCGGCGACGGATCCTCGTCCTCAACGGCCCCAATCTCAACCTGCTCGGGCGGCGCGAGCCGGAGATCTACGGCCACGCCACGCTGGCCGACATCCAGGCGCTGCTCGAGGCGCGGAGCGAGGAACTCGGGCTCCGGGTCGAATGCCGCCAGTCGAACCACGAGGGCGTGCTGATCGATTGGCTGCAGCAGGCCGAAGCGGAAGGGTTCGCGACCGTCCTGCTCAACGCCGGCGCCTATACGCACACATCGATCGCGCTGCTCGATGCGATCCGCGCCATCGCGCTGCCGGTGATCGAGGTGCATCTGTCGGACCCGTCGCAGCGCGAGGAATTCCGCCATCTTTCCTATGTCGGCATGGCCGCGGCGGACACCGTCCAGGGGCTCGGGGCGCAGTCCTATGTCGTCGCGCTGGAGCGTGCCGCGGCGCTTTGAAACAAGGCTGTGACGCAGCGTCGAAGACCGGGTGCCCCCCTTGCAACCCGCGCGCCTCACGCGCATAGGTCCGCCAAATAACACACAAGGACTACCATGGCGGAACGAAAGAGCGGCTCCGGTGAGAAAACCGGTATGAATGTCGATATGGATCTGGTGCGCGAACTGGCCGAGTTGCTCGCCCAGTCCGATCTCACCGAGATCGAGGTCGAGGACGACGATCGCAAGATCCGCGTCGCGCGTACCGTGAGCGCCGCTCCGGTCGCCGCCGCCGCACCGCAAGCGCCCGCCGCTCCCGCTGCCGCCGCGCCTTCGCACGCGCCCGGTGCCGACGCGCCCGCACTGCTCGCCGCGCATAGCAATGCGATGAAATCCCCCATGGTCGGCACCGTTTATATGGCGCCAGAGCCAGGGGCGGCCGATTTCGTCAAGGTGGGCGATAAGGTCGAAGCGGGCGACACGCTGCTGATCATCGAAGCGATGAAGGTGATGAACCCGATCGCCGCGGAGGCCGCGGGCACCGTCACGGCCATCCTCGTCGAGAACGCCCAGCCGGTCGAATTCGATCAGCCGCTGGTCGTCATCGGCTGAGCATAGCCATGGACATCAAACGCATCCTGATCGCCAATCGCGGCGAAATCGCCCTGCGCATCCACCGCGCGGCGCATGAAATGGGCATTGAAACCGTCGCGGTGCATTCCACCGCCGATGCCGATGCCATGCATGTCAGGCTCGCCGATCACGCGGTCTGCATCGGCCCCGCCCCGGCGAGCGAGAGCTATCTCAACATCGCCAACATCATCTCGGCGGCCGAAATCTCGCACGCCGATGCGATCCATCCCGGCTACGGTTTTCTCTCCGAGAACGCCAAATTCGCCGAGATCGTCGAGGCGCACGACATTGCCTGGATCGGCCCCAAGCCCGAGCATATCCGCACCATGGGCGACAAGGTCGAGGCCAAGCGCACCGCCGGCGCGCTCGGGCTGCCGCTGGTCCCCGGATCGGCCGGCGCGGTCAGCGATTTCGGCGAGGCGCGGCAGATCGCGCAGGAGATCGGTTACCCGGTGATCATCAAGGCCGCCTCGGGCGGCGGCGGGCGCGGAATGAAGGTCTGCGAGAGCGAGGACACGCTCGAGACGCTGATGCGCCAGGCGGGCAACGAGGCGAAATCCGCCTTTGGCGACGCCACCGTCTATATCGAGAAATATCTCGGCAATCCGCGCCATATCGAGTTCCAGATCCTGGGCGACGGCCAGGGCGCGGCGATCCATCTGGGCGAGCGCGACTGTTCGCTCCAGCGCCGCCACCAGAAGGTGCTCGAGGAAGCCCCCTCCCCCGTGCTGGGCGAGGAAGACCGCGCCAGGATGGGCGATATCTGCGCCAAGGCGATGGCCGACATGGGCTATCGCGGCGCGGGGACGATCGAATTCCTGTGGGAAGACGGCGAGTTCTACTTCATCGAGATGAACACCCGGCTGCAGGTCGAGCATCCGGTCACCGAGATGATCACCGGGATCGACCTGGTCCGCGAACAGATCCGCATCGCCGAGGGCAAGCCGCTCTCGATCACGCAGGACGAGGTCGAGTTCAAGGGCCACGCGATCGAGTGCCGGATCAACGCCGAGGACCCGTTCACCTTCGCCCCCAGCCCCGGCGACGTGACCTATTACCACGCAGCAGGCGGGATGCATGTGCGGGTCGATAGCGGGCTCTATGCCGGTTACCGGGTGCCGCCCTATTACGACAGCATGATCGCCAAGCTGATCGTCTATGGCCGCAGCCGCGAGAAGTGCATCATGCGGCTGCGCCGTGCGCTCGACGAGATGGTGATCGAGGGCGTCAAGACCAGCATCCCGCTGCACCAGGCCCTGCTCGCGCAGGACGATGTCCTGAGCGGCGACTATTCGATCAAATGGCTCGAGGACTGGCTGAAGGATCGCGAGGCCTGAAGAGGCCTCGCACCGTCAGCCCAGGGTAGAGCCCGCCGCCTCGGCCTCGGCTATGGCCTCCGCACCGGTCAGTCGCGGGTGATCGCCCGAAACTGCGCACCAGTCTGCCCGCTCGTCGATGAAGATCTCGCGCTCGATCGGGAAATCCGCGGCATCTTCAAACAGACCGGCGAGGAAACTGCGGTTGCCCGTGGGAAGGAATCGATACCACAGATTGCTGCCGCAAACCGCGCAGAACGCGCGTTCGGCCCATTCGCTCGATCGGAACCGGGAGATCGAATCCTCGCCGGCGATCGTGAAATCCGACCCGCTCAGCGCCGCGTAGAATGCCCCTCCCCAACGACGGCACATGTCGCAGTGGCACAGTTCGACCTGACGCCTGGGATTGTCGAGCACGATGGTGACGGCGCCGCAAAGGCAATGTCCCGCAATGCTATCCCTCGCGTCCGCCATGAGGCTAACCGAGCGGCACGCCGGGAAGGTTCTTGCTGGTGCGGATCGTCAGCGAGGTCTTGACGCTGGCGACATTGGGCGCCGGGGTCAGCTTGCTGGTGAGGAATTCCTGGAACCGCTGCAGATCCTCGCTCACGATCTTGAGGATGAAATCGATCTCGCCGTTGAGCATGTGAACCTCGCGCACCTCTGGCAGATGCGCCATCGCCGCCTCGAATTCGCGCAGGTCCCCCTCGGCCTGGCTGCGCAGGCTGACCATGGCGAAGACCGTGATCGAAAAGCCCAGCCTCGCCGGGTCGAGATCGGCATGATAGCCGCGGATCACGCCCAGTTCCTCGAGCGCGCGCACCCGTCTCAGACAGGGCGGCGCGGTGAGACCGACGCGATGAGCAAGCTCGACATTGGTCATTCGACCGTCGTCCTGCAATTCCGCCAGCAGGCGCCGATCGATAGTGTCGAGGTTTGCCATTCTACGAGCCCCCATTCCGCCCGGCGCGACAGGTTTCGCTGCAATTGCGAAAGCTTGTGCTGCGTCGACGCGCGTCTTGCTAATAATGTTGTTCTTGCCAGCAATTGTCCCGCTTTGCAACGCGGTCGCAACTTTGTGTTCAGCCTGTTCGTTACACAGATATGAAGGCATAGGTGAGAGGGCATCCGGGTAGCCGACAAGCCTTTCCAACGCGGCAGCCATGGATGGCGTCGATCCCTTCGCCTACCCCGGAGAACCATGCATTTCGACGACCGCCTTGCCACCGTTCTGCGCCATCGGGCGACCGGAGAGCGGGCCGCGCGGACGCAGTATCGCCAGCTGCTCGACCTGCTCGGCGACCCCGCCGACGGACGCGACGCGAGCCTGGAGGCGGCTGCCTATTTGCGGCTCGATGCGCTCGCCGCGCTGATCCCGTATCGCGAGCGAGCGCGGATCGTGGAAAGCGACGGGGTGCGCATCCGCAATCCACAGCTGGTCGAATCGCTCGCCGAGGCGGAACCCGACGTCGCCGCCGCCGCGCTGTCGCGGGCGCGGCTGAGCGAGACGGAATGGGCCGAGCTCATCCCCCGCCTCCCGATCCGCGCGCGCGGTTTCATGCGCAATCGCCGCGATCTTCCACCGCGTGCCGTGGCGATCCTGGATCGTCTCGGGGTGAGCGATCGCGGCCTGCCGCTGCCCGAGCGAATCGCCGCGCCCGAACCCACGGCGCAGCCGGCGTCCGCACCCGCAGCGTCGCCGGCGGCGACGCCCGGCGACCAGCGCGACGACAGCGGGATCGCGGCGCTGGTCCGCCGAATCGAGGCGTTCAACAAGACGCGCACGTCCAGCGGGGTCGCCCGCGAAACCGCACCGCAACTTCCGCTCGACCGCGAACCGCGTGCGGGATCGCGGCGGCGAAGCGAGCTGTTCGCCTTCGCCACCGATGTGGACGGCAAGATCGAATGGGCCGATCCGCCGATTGCGCCGATGGTGGTCGGTACCGATCTGGTGCGCGGGCAGGATCGCTCCGCGCTCGGGCCGCAGAGTGCCTTCTCCGGCGCCTTCTTCAACCGCCAGCCGCTGCGCGAAGCGCCGGTCGAGCTGGCCGGCGCCCATCGTATCGCGGGTAGGTGGCTTGTCGATGCGACCCCGCGCTTCACCCGCACCGACGGGCGGTTTACGGGCTATATCGGGCGCTTCCGCCGCCCCGCCGACACCAGCGCGCGCGAACAGGCCGAGAGCGAGGCCGATCGCATCCGCCAGTTGCTCCACGAATTGCGCACCCCAGTGAACGCGATCCAGGGGTTCGCCGAGGTGATTCAGCAGCAATTGTTCGGCGCGACCCCGCATGAATACCGCGCCCTGGCTGCGGCGATCGCAGGCGACAGCGCGCGGATGCTGGCCGGGTTCGACGAGCTGGACCGGCTGGTACGGCTCGAGGGCGGTGTGCTCGATCTCGACCCCGGGGACAGCGATTTCGCCGAAATCCTGCGCGCGCAGATCGAGCAGCTCCAGACCGTGCTCTCCTCGCGCGTGGCGCGGCTCGAATGCGACTGGACGCTCTCCAGCGCTCCGCTCGCGCTGGCCAAGCAAGACGCGGAAATGCTTGCCTGGCGGCTGCTCGCGACCATCGCCGCGACGACCGGCGCTGGCGAGCGGATCGCGCTGGAGCTGGGGCGGGAAGACGGCCAACTCTCGCTGCGCTGTGCCTTGCCCGCGACGCTCGCCGCGTCGTCCGATCTCTTCGCCACCCAGAACCGGCCCAGCGGCGGTGCGCTCAGCCCGGGCATCTTCGGCGCGGGCTTTTCGCTCCGGTTGGCGCGGGCGGAAGCGCGCGCGGCAGGCGGCGAACTGGCGCGCGACGACGAGGCGCTGGTGCTGACGCTGCCGCTCTTGACCGGCGCGGTGGCGCCACCTAGCCGGGTGGATGCCCCTGATCGCGCTACCGGATGATCGGGCACAGGGGCTCAGGGCGGGGGGCCTGACGCGTTGCCAGATTCATTGCTTCCCCCCCCATCTCCGCACGCCCGCGCTCGCTTCGAGCCCGGTTTCGGTCAGCGCTCGCTGCTGACAGTCGACACCGAAGAGGAGTTCGACTGGAACGGCGATTTCAACGCCTTCGAATACGGGCTCGAGCAGTTTCGCGCGCTCGCCAAGTTCCAGGAGTTCGCCGAAGGCATCGGCGTCTCGCCGGTCTATCTGATCGACTGGCCGATTGCGCAATCGCCGCGCGCGCAGGAGATTCTCGGCGACGCAGTCCGGCGCGGAACCGCCGAGATCGGGATCCAGCTCCACCCCTGGGTCAATCCGCCGCACGACGAAGAGGTCAATCCCTACAACAGCTTCGCCGGCAATCTTCCCGCCGAACTCGAACGCGAAAAGTTCATGCGGCTGCGCGATGCGATCGAGAAGAATTTCGGTTGCCACCCGCAGATCTATCGCGCCGGGCGCTACGGTCTGGGCCCGCAGACCGCACAGCTGCTCAAGGACGCGCGGGTCGCGATCGACAGTTCGGTGCGGGCACGCTTCGATTACAGCGGGGTCCACGGGGTCGACTATTCGCGTCACCCGATCGAGCCCTATTGGATCGATGGCGAACGAAAGTTGCTCGAACTCCCGCTCACCACCGTGTTCTGGGGCCTGCTGCGCAAGCAGGGGCCATGGCTCCACCCTCGCGCTTCCGCCTATCCGCTGGTCAATGGCCTGCTCTCGCGCCTGGCACTGTTGGAGAAAATCGCGCTCACGCCCGAGGGGGTGACCCGCGATGAGGCACTGCGCGGGATCGACATCGCGCTCGACGACGGACTGCCGCTGCTGGTGCTCAGCTTCCACAGCCCCTCGCTGATGGTGGGCAAGACGCCCTATGTCCGGAGCGAGGACGATCTCGACGCACTCTACGACTGGCTGCGCGCGATCTACGCTTATCTCGATATGCGCAGCGTCCGCCCGACAACAGTGGCCGAAATCATCGCGGGCGTGGAAGTCTGACGCCTTTTGCTTGCCCTGCGCCGCGCCGCGGTATAACCGCCACTCCGCTCATCCGGCATGTGTCCATCGGGCATGTTCGGGGCCTGTAGCTCAGCGGTTAGAGCTGGCCGCTCATAACGGCTAGGTCGCGGGTTCGAATCCTGCCGGGCCCACCGGATGGGGCGGACGGGCGGAGCGAGGCGAGGAGCCTCAGTCGGGGAGTAGCGCAGCCTGGTAGCGCATCTGCTTTGGGAGCAGAGGGTCGCAGGTTCGAATCCTGTCTCCCCGACCATAACGCCCATAGGGCCCTGAAAAAAAACCGCTTCCACTAACTAGGTGGAACGGAGTGACTCATAACGTGTCACATACCGGTTCACCGACCCAGTTCGGGAGCCCCAGCTGATGCCGAAGATCCCCTTCACCGTTCGACGCGATGGCAGGTACTATTTCCGCCGTCGCGCCCGTTGGCAAAATGGCAACGATTTCACCTGCATTATATCGCTTTCTACCTGCAATGCGCAAGAGGCGCGTGGCAGATCTGCGGCATTGGCCGCGCATTTCGACAAGGTGAAGAGAGCTGTGGGCGCCTATTTTAATTTCGGACGAACCCTCGAACCTGAAATGTTGAAGGGACTATTCGAAACCGAACTACGCTCCTGCCTCGCTCGACTGGTTGAAAACTTCTACGATCCGTCGCTCGATCCCGTCGCCCTCGTGCGGGATCATCGAACGATGGCTAGCGCCTTCGACCTTGCACAGCGCCCCGGCCTCCAGAGCGAGCTCAGCGATGCGAATCGCGAGGATCTTGCTCGAGCGGGCCACGACGAAGATGCGATAGAGTGGGTCGCCTGTGACCTCGACCGTCAATGCGGCAAAGACTCCATCGAAGACGAGACGATGGCATTGATAGCGGAGGGACTCGGAATTGAGCCTACCTCTGCGGTGATTGGTCGGATGAAACACATCCACCTGCAGGCGCAGGCTGAAGCACATCGACTCGCGGCCCATTTTCTTGATGACGATGTGCAGGCCGCTTTTGACCAGGAGGAGGCGCTGCTGCAAAAGCGCAGGCAAAACGGCGAGGCACTGTCCTTTGCGCCTCAGCCTCCTTCGAATCTTCCGGCGCTGCAGGTGGATTCTGCTAACTCGCCCCATGGAGGGTCGCCGGAGACATCTGCAGACGGGTGTGTGTTCAGAACTTATCACGCGACCCGTTTCAGCGAGGTGATCCCCAAAATACTGAAGATGGCCCAACTGGCAGGTCACTGGAATCGGAACCTCGCTCAGTACGAGCGAGTGCTAAAGACCTTCGCCTGGATCACTGGCGACAAACCTCTGGGCGAATATGACCATTCCGATGTGGCAAAGTATAAAAACGCGCTTTTGCAGATGCCGCGGGATTTTCGTCCCGCCAAGGATTTCGATCGACCCTTCGACGAAGTGGTGCAGACCTTCCGGGTCACGAATAACGCGCGGTCCCTCAATACAGTGAAGCGCGACCTCTCGTATATGTCGACGGCGCACGACATCCTTGCCGAGGACGAATGGGAACCAAAAATCCCCAATACGAAGGCGCTGGACTTCTCGAAGGTCAAATTCGGTAAACACAAGAAGGTGTCACCTAAGACTGCCCGACCGGTATGGACAGTTGCGCACATGAAACGTCTGTTTTCAGCGCCGGTGTGGAACGGTGGTGGCGGTAACCTCCATCGCCTCGACGAAAATGCGGGCGATCAGGTTTATCACGACGCTGCCTATTGGCTCCCCCTGATGCTCTTTTACACCCACGCAACGGTCAACGAAATCGGCGGACTGCGCGTCGACGAAGTTCACACCGATGACATTGTGCCGAGCCTTGAGATCAAGAACAACGATGTCCGTGCCGAGAATGGGATCGATGGTGGCGAAAAGAACGTGAACCGCGGGCGCATGATTCCGCTTCACGGCGAGCTCTTGCGTTTGGGTTTGCTCGAATACGTCGAAGCTATCCGCGCTGAAGGACACCGGGAGTTATTTCCCGAACTCTACCTCAACAAGGCCCGGGTGGGCGGACATCAGTTCCGTAACATCGCGTGGCGGCATATGGTGGATTGGGTTGGTGAGCACATGACCATTCCGATCAATCCGACTTCCAGAAAAGCTGCTGACATGCATTCGATCCGTGCTTTGGGCTCAAGTTTCTACGCTCAGGCGAATGCCCCGGACCTTATGCGCGCTGACGTGATGGGCCATGCCCGGACTGGCACCAACGCACTGCACTACTCAAAGCGCGTCGAAACACACGGCATGGATCAGGTTTTGGCTGAGTATCGCGCGTTCATGGCAGATCATATTGAAATCGCGACCGATCACCTCGTCCCCTTCCCCATCGAGCTACTCCCGCTTCGCCACAGGTCGCGGACCGGGAAACCGAAACTCCGCAGAGAGTGATGGCCGCGTCACGAGCGGCCTGATGGTCACAAGGTCTGTCCCCATTGGGTCGGGTGCCAGGAGCATACGATGCGCCGCATGGGCCGAAAGCCCGAACCAATGCGGCGCATCGGATGAAATCTGATCAGGCGGCCATCTCGAACTTGGTGCGGATGTTCTGCCGAAGCGCGCAAACGTAGGCTCTCAGCTCTTTGGCCAGTGAATGGTCAGGACACCGCCGCAGAAAGCCTTCGACGAGCGCGATGACCGCGGGTTCGAACCGCAGTCCCTCTGTCCCGCGCGTTGTCAGCCAGGCGATCTTTACGATTGCCGTGATCAGGCAGTCCCGTTCACAATGATCCTGCACCGCCAGCCAGGCGGCTTCGGCGACCGGTTTGATCACCCGCACCTTGCCTTCCAGCAGGCTAACCGGAACTCCAACCCGTAGGGCAACTTCCGACGCATGATGCCAAGTTCGACCGGCCCCCTTCAGGAGGAGGGCGAGGTCTTCGTTGGCCCGGGGCATATTGCGCCTCGGAGCATCGAGCGCTTGCGGCGGCAGAGTCTGCCCGTCGGCCATGGCGGCAAGAGTGAGCAACTGCCAGTCGACCGGCACCCCGCCCCAGGTGACGATGGTTCGATCGTCGCGTGCACGAAGGTGATCGAACAGAGCAGAGACGACCGCCTGCTCGGTGCCGAGCACGTGTTCGGACCACGATGCGACTGCCCCGACACTGATGCGGCCTTCCCCGTCGATGTCGAGATCGAGCGCGGCCGCGATGCCGATCTTGCGGCAAGCCATCCGGTGGTGTTTGCACTCCGGATCGAGCCGGAGGTACGCCTTGTGGAGTTCCTCATCCCACCAGCTCTCGGTGTCGATTAATGTGTATTTACGATGTTGCATTTCTTTTCCTTTCCATGGGGTTGACCCGCCAACCCCGCCCTTCCCCAGAATTTCAAAAGCCAACCGGCCGTGCGTTCTCGATCGCGCGCCAAGCTTCCCAGGCCGATCCCAGCATGGTCCGGTCGGTCCTGCGGCAGACGCTCCAGAGGAAGGTCAGCCAGACACAAGTGGCTTCGTCCGGTGCACGACGCGCCTGCGCGGTGATCGACGCGCCGGGACCAGCCCGCTGGATGGCGTAAGCCGCGGCGGTCTCGTCGAGCGCGGAGGAGCGGCATCGGAGCGGCAAGATATCGAGGTCGCCGCGCAGACGCTGGATCAGCTGGAGGTCGGAGGGCGGCAGCGGGTTGCCATTTTGGGCATGGCGCAGAGCGTGCGGGTCGATGGGCGATGCCTTCGCGATCAAGGTTGCCTCGGACGGGATGCGCGCGGCGATGCCGTCGAGAATGTCCGACCGGTTGGCGTCCCGATCGAAGGCGCGATGGTCCAGGTTGAAGCGTGGGCCGTCGTCGCGGCACCGGGTGACCGTAAAGAGGGCGATGGAACGAATGGCGGAGCGATGGCTGGGTTCGGATGGATCGCGGACGATTTCGAGCGCAGACAGCACGCGCGGGTGGCGCATGGCATTGTTGGGCATGGCGGAAATTCCTGTTTGTAGAACGAAACAGGCGGCGTCTCCGGGTGGAGACGCCGCCTGCGTGAAGTGGTGATGGGAAGTGAGAGCGGTCAGCTCATCGCATCGGCGAAGGCCTGCGCATCGGTGAAGATGCTGAAGTTCGCGGTATCCCAATCTTCTGGATCGACTTCTGCAATGCGCATGCTGGCCCTGATTTCCTCCCAGGCCCGCTTGATGCCGCGCTCGGTATTGGCGCGCGGCGGCACCGGGATCGACGTGAGGATCTGGCGCTCATCCAGCTTGAACGCCTTCATGCGATCGGTGGTGACCAGGATCATCGGTCGCCCACGCTTGGGCCGGCAAGGCTCGACCTGCATGACACTGGCCCCAGTTCGCGTGCGGTAGATCAGCGCCAGTCCGGCGCAAGCGGCGGTCTCGGCATCGGCGAACATGCCGAACAGGCTGTCTTGCCTGCTCGCCATCGTCGCCCGGCCGATCATTTCGATCGCCTGGGTAGTGGGATAGTCCACGGTTCCGACCGTGAATGTATCGGTCCCCGGGCCGGGGTTGATATCCATTCCCAGGCCTTCCAGCAGGGCAAGCGTAAGCGGCTGGCGGGGGCAAGCCCCGCCGATGTTGAGATCGATCATTACATTTCCTTGTTGGTGGTGACGGTCTTCGTGACCGGAGCCTTTTTCCCTTCAGCCGGGTGGCTCATCATCCTTGTCTGTTCAAAGAGGTCGGCCCCTCAGGCCGGCGTCCACGTCGTGTGCGCACGATAGCGTTCGGTTGCTGGCAACGGCACGATCGCGGGCTGTTTTCCGATCGTGCGCACGTACCAGGTGAGTTCGTCCTGGTATGAGGAAGGACGCACATGCTTGTGCCAAACGCCAGTGCGACCCCATGCCCAGCGGTAGCGCTGCTCCCGCAGGTCGTCCTTGTGGCGGTAGGGGGCGGACTTCGCCTCAAACCGCCAGGCAGGGGCATCCATCGCTGCCAGCGTCTTGGCAATCACGGTTTCGCCGTCTTCGCAGACATGATCGAGCAGCTGGATCAGGGCCAAGACATCGTCTTTCGCCCGGTGTGCTGTCCGCATGTAGTAGCCGCTCTGCATGAGCAAAAATCCCTGCGATCCGGGCTCAAAGCCGAGCTGCCTCCACGGTACATCTGCCATTGCGCAGCCCCACGGCACCGGGACATGCTCCGACAGGAGCTTCTCCACAAAGGGCCGGTCGAATGCCGAGTTCATGGCAATCACCCCATCGCAGTATTCGAGGAGCTCGGTCAGCTCACCACTGTTGATGGAGCGCCCGGCCAGATCGGCATCGGACAGGCCGGTCAGCTCGGCGATCTCGTGCGAAAGGGGTTCGCCCGGATCTACGAGCCCGGTCATCACGCACTGCACCGCGATGATCCGCCCCTGCTCGTTGACCAAGACGATGGCGGCGCAAAGTTCAATGATCTGGTGTTTGTCGACGTTTAGGCCCGTAGTTTCGGTATCGATCACGGCGACGCGACGCACGCTCTCGCCAGGCGGAGCGTTGCGTGGCCAATCTTCCCGGGCGCGGACCGGTCGGAGGGTGCGTTTCTCGTGCTGGCGCGCGTCGTGGTTGCCGGGATTATCCGGATTCTGTTGGATGCTGTTCATGGCTTTGCCTCGTCTTGCGAGGCTGACCGAAAGGATTTTTTCCTCTCTACCACCAACCTCGGACAGCGGGGCTCGACGAAGGAATTTTCCTATTTCGACCCAATAGGCGAGATCGCGCCGCCGCTCTGCGCCCTAATCTCGGACGCGGAAGCAGATCGTTCGATCCGCGGTAGCATTCGTTCGTTTATTCTTAAGACGCAGTACAGTCGTTTCGAGCGTAACCCTAGCAGGCGCCCAGCTTGTCCCCCGCCCCACCGTGCACACGGTGCATGTGAAACACGTCCCCCCAATCCAAGCTTGCGCCGGCCACGCTAAGCTCGTCCCTAAGCACCCAAAGCAGAGCGCTATCACCGTCGGTCTGCCGGGATCCGGCTTCAACCATGTGCTGATTCTTCGTGGGTGATCAGCCCCGAAGGAGGCGAATATTATCTCACCCTATCGGCGACCTTGATCACAGTTTGCAACAGAACGCCTAGGTAATCGCGTCCGCAATAGCCTGTGCTATCCGAATATCGCTCAAATACCCGACAATGCCGTGTGGATTGTCCTGACCATTTTCCAAGTCCGAGATGTTCTCCACGTCTGGGCCGTAATCCTTCGGATGGAGCGCACTGCGCAAGGCCACGAAATCTTCCGGATCAGCTGCGTTGATCCAGCGCGCCACGTCAGCCGGCCGCAAGCGCGGTTTGGCAAACCCTTTTCGCACCACGTCTATACCCAGCGGCGAGCCCAGCGTCAGCCACAATGGCACGGCGCGTGGTCGCTTTTTGGAGGCAAATTCGCGTAGCAGCGAGTAGGAGACGAGTGTGCCGAGCGAGTGCGAGACGATGATGACCTGCTCGTCGTCTTCAAACAGCGGGCGGACATTGCCATTGACCTCTGCATGCGCATGCTGGTTGCGGATGTATGCATGCGCTTGCCCCAACGCGCGCAGCGCCAAGCGGCCTTGGAAAGGCGAGACCTTCTCGACTGCCCTTGCAATCGCCTTCAACCAGCGTTTGTGCGGCCCGGCCCCCATTGGCAGGGTGACCTGAGGCGCCTCGGCCTCGATTGCTTCGCGGGTGACGCCAAGCATCAACGCCATTTCCTCGAAAGGATTAACCGCGAATTCGTCGAAGTCGTCGCTGCCTTCGTCGGTCCCTAAGGCAATGGCCTCGTCCTTTAGTCGAAGCGAACTGAGGTGTTCGAGCAAATCGCCATAAAATGCCGCCTCGATACGGCTGAGGCGATCGAGCGGGTCGTGACCCACTCCCGCGAAGGTTTGGCGCAGTGTGCCGAGCCATTCGTCGAGGATCTTTTGCTCGCTCTTTCCCTCTTGAGCGATGCCGTGAACCAGAATCATGCGCATGCTGTTCCTATCCTCTTGTTCGGCTTAGGCCAGAGCCCCGATTGGTTCAGGATCCTCGGAAGTTTCAGTTACCTTCGATAGCGAGATGAGCGCGTCACGTCCGGTGACCCCGACGAGGGTGAACAGTCCACCGCCCAGATGCGGCAGAACGGCGAGCGCCTGCCGACGCCACTCCTCCGCACTTTCATCGCATTCGGCTGTGGCGACAGCGCTCCATGCGTGCCGCATCCAAGGTACGCGCCCCGCGACGGGATGCCGATCGACCCTTGGGGTGGCGTTGTAGGTAAACCCGGACTCGCGCTCAATTGCCGAGCGAGGCTGGCGTTCACCAGTAGCGGGAATATCCGCCAACAGAACGTCGTTATGGGCGAACAGGCGCCCCCCACCGTACAAGACAATGTCCAATGGGATTGGCTGCCCGGCTTGCGCATAATACGAGGCTATCGACCGCAGACCGTCAGTATCGCGAATTGAATCATAAAATTGGGCGGCGATCGCGCCCATTGTCAGAACCCTGTGCTTGCCAAAGCGCAGCTTTGCCGCAGCATTAACGATTTCCGAACCGGTTAACGTCCCCGCGTGGAGCCGCGCGAGCAGGTCAATCACTTCCTTGCTCTCTTGCGCCCTCGCGTGCAGGGGGCGATGCAACACGTTGACGCCATCCCGTTCGAAGACATGCATCGTAGTGATGAAGTTCTGCACAACGCAGGCGACCGCGACATTGCCGTCGGCAATGTCGACGACCACGTCAGCCCACTCCAGCGGATCGAATTCATCGCTCAGCCGCAGTCGATACCAGTTTGACGGCAGCCAATCGCGCGAGAGTTCGCCGCTTGAGGTCTGCACTTTCACGACGTGAGCGCCGGTGAAACAAATGCCGCATTCGGTCTCGAAGTGACGGCGCACTTTTACGTCTGCAGCGGCGGCATAGGCCTGCTCCAGTTCCCGGCGTTCATTCTCCACCTTCGCGGCCACATTCTGCGCGTATGCCGCTCCGGCTTGCCGCGGCGTGAGGTTGACCCGTTCGACGCTGCGCGGGTGTCTGGCGCTATTCTGGCCGATAGCGCCGCCGGAACTGGACTTGACGTACGGGGCCGCCAATCCGGCTCGCGGCGCTTCGCCACGCGGAGGATCGCCCGGCGCAAAAGAGAAATAGTTGCGATCGCTCCAGAAACCTGGTCGCGGACGGGGGGACATGCTTACGCCATACTTACCGGCCTCTTCAGCAAGGTTTTCGGTGAGGAACTGCGCGATTTTCTGGCTGGTCACGTGACGGCCGTTTTTATCCAGCTCGAAATATTCCGGCGGAGCATCACCCTCTAGGGCATTAAGCATCACTTCCGTAAACAGGCAAAAGGCCTGTTTCCCGCCGGCGGCCTTGATCATGAAAGCCTTGCTGCCCGCGTCGACAGGAAAAAACTTGTCCAGTTCGAAGCCCTGTCTCTCTTCCTCAGTCGTATCGAGTACTGGTCCCCCCACTAGTTCCATGAAAGTGGCTGAGAACTCTTGGCAGGCATCGCCTATGATTGTCACCTGCTTCGGCCCGTGATACTCAAGTGCCCGTAGCAATGATGCAATATTTACGACTTCGCTTGAACGCTGCTTCCACTTGCTGAGCAGCCAGTTTTGGTCATCGATCCCTAGCGATGCTCCGTGTCCGGCAAAAAATATAACAAGCCGCCGCAACGCCCTGTGTTCGGTGACTTTCTCGATTGCCGCAGTAATCTTATCGCGCAGCAAGTCGATCGTCACCTCGGGATACTTAAAATCGTTGATTAGTACCGGTAAATAGCCGTTGGCTTTGGCCCAAGCCGCCATCCGCTCGGATGCGGTGATCGCTCCAGCGAGTTCAACAAGCCCACCGTCGGGTTTCGATACGGCGATCGATACGAAAATCCGGTCGTGGTCTTTGGGCATGAATGCTCCCCCTATTGCCCGCGCCGCCAGTGTCTGGCCCGGTCGCGCAGATCTTCCCGGTTGGCACTAGGCGGGTCCATACTACCGCAGTGTTTTCGCCAGGGGAAGAAGCACAGCAGAAATAGGCTCGCAAATAGCCGGGGCGCTTCGCCGATATAAGATGGAAATACCGCCCTATGAATACTAAGATAGGTATTTAAATAAATTATGCCGGGTTCTCTAACACGCTTTTGAGGGCAAATTGTAGAGATTCAGCGCAGTGGATCACTATGACTTACTGCTAGATAAACTTCGGACGTTAAAAAATAACAAGGCGACCGCAACAGCTTTCACTTTATGAGCTAGTATCTTAATAGTATTTCGAACGACTTGATGATTGAAAGCTGCGGCGCATCCATAACCGGGCCTCTTCCCCAGCTCCCCCAGACTTTCTCTAGCGCTCATCGGTCCAGCTGTGCGCTCGCAGGGGGAGCTTTGAGGGGTTCATCCGCTTGGAATTCCAAGGCCGGGTGATACGCCTGCGCCGTTCACGTCGGACCAGGCGGGGCATATTTCATTGTGAACGCTCGTAATATCCCGGGAGCTTCTCTAGAGAGCCCCAAGCGAGGGAGGTACCGCAAGCGATGGCAGTAGATGTTCTTCAGGCTTTCCTGACCAAGCGTTTGTTTGACGTGGGCGGAGACGATAACCGGGTCGCCTCGCTGCGTGAGGCGGCCACTGAGGTTGCTGCTCTCATCAAGGCGGCGCCCCAGCGCACCAGCACATTCACAATGATCGCGATCGATGGGTCGATCGCTCCCGACGAACCGATTATCGCCGAGGTCATGAAAGTGCTCGAGAAGCACTGGAACAGCTATGCAGGCGCGTTCACCGACAGCAAACTTCCGACCGTCACACGCGCCATTGTCCTCCATGCGCTGAGCCTGGCTGCCGGCTCCGAAGGGATCGCAGCCGCGGTTAGCCTGACCGCGCGGTCTCTGCTCCCGATTTTAGGGGACGCCGGTGATCGAGATCTATGGCTCGGGATCGTTTCCGATGCCGAGCGCCGACTCGAACTGCGCGCGACACGCGAATGGTCGCTCCCTTCGGCCGCGTCGGTCGCGCAGGCCGAGATCGAAGCCGCACCGAGTAAGTTGCTCGAATCCCCCAAACTGGGGAGCGAATGGTTAGCAAAGCGTCTCGTTGCGGCCGCTGGGCCGAATGACGAGGATGGTGAAGCGCTTGAGCGCGCGAATCCGCAATGGCCAAACTCTCCTCAACCTTGGGCGCATGCGTTCGGCCCGATCGCAGCGCGAGCCATCGCGGGATCGGTAAATGCCGTGGTCGAAAAGCTCGTAAACGATCTCAACGAGCGCGACCGGGGACACGAGTTGCAAACCGCCATCGGCGACTACGTGTCCGCGACCGTGACAGCCCTCGTCAAGACGTCAATTGGCCTCGAGCGACGGACGGGGCTGATGTGGTGGAAGGAATCCCTCTATTCGCCTGCAGCGCAGGTCAGTTACCGGACGCTTAGCCCCTCTATCGCAGCTGCGCTCGTGGCGGCCGATGCCGCGGCCCAAACGGGACCTTTCGCGCCCCGCATGACCGAAGCGATCGTGAGCGAAACGCTGCGCTCGATTGATCCAGCAACCATGGCCGACGGGCACTTATTGGCCGATCATGGCGCGGCCATCGCGACTGCCGATACCGCCGTGCAAGAGGTCCTCGACCGAAGCTATCTTACCATAAACAACGAACCGGGCCGAACTCCACTGGGGTCGCTCGTGCCCAGCTCCCGCAGAATTACGGCTGAAGCGCTTCGCGCCCGCGTTGGCTTGGCAGGCGATGAGCGCATAAGCGCAATCGACCTCGGAGTTTGGCTCTATCGCGACCTTCAGGCTGCGGCAGCAACCCCGCCGCCCGCCGCTCGCAAACGGCGAGGAAAGGCTGCGTGACGAGCTGCCCCGATCCTAAGTGCGGTGCTCCGACGCTCACGTGCCGCATGGGAGAGGCGACCCCCACCGACTGCCCCGTGTGGTCTGCGAAAAAAAACGGCGCAAAGGATGACGCGAGCGGTGATGATGCGCTTGGGATGGTCCGGTTGCCGTGGTCGGGGGCCGCACTAGGTTCCGCCGGTCTCGCCTTCTTGACCGGCCGCGGGGATCCATGCGTGGTTGCGCTGGTGGGCTCGCATAATGCTGGCAAGTCTACCTTACTCGGCCTGATCTACCAACAGGTGGGTCGGAGCGGCGCAATTGCCGGATCACCGTTCGCTGGAAGCTATTCGCTCGAAGGTTGGGAAGCTATTGCACATGCACTGCGTTGGGAAGGGAACGTCCCTCGGTTTCCAGCCCATACGACATCCGGTGGGGGGCGAGCCCCGGGCTTCCTCCATCTCGCGCGGCGGGACGGGGAGGGAGCCCTCGTAGACGTGTTGTTTGCGGACAGCCCCGGCGAGTGGTTTCAGCGGTGGGCGATCGAGCCGGGAGCTGCCGATGCCGAGGGGGCGCGCTGGCTTGCGGAGCGGGCATCAGTAATCGTAGTGGTGGTCGACTGCGATGCGCTATCAGGCGAAAAAAGGGGCCAAGCGCGTAGCGACACCATTCAGCTCTTACGCCGGGTCGCGGTGGGTCGTTGCGAACGACCGGTGGCGTTGCTGTGGGCCAAGGCGGACGAGGTCGTTTCGCCAGCGATTCGCGAAGCCGTGCGCGAGGCGGCGCGAAGAGTTATGCCCGACATCGTAGAGTTCGAAACAAGCGTCGTTCCTTTCAAGCGGGACGATAAAACCATCGAACCCGGGCATGCCATCGCAAGAGTCGTCGACTGGATGATCGGGCCGCGTGATCGAGGGTTCACTTTACCCTCCCCGTCGCCTCATCACTCCGACCCCTTTTTCGCGATCGGGAATGCGATATGACGCGTCGTCTGCTGGTTCTGGGTGAATACGACGTGGGCAAAAGCCATTTCGCCGCGCAGCTGCTCGGTCGCCTAAACCAGGAGCAGGGGGTGCTGCGGATGGAGGGAGCACCGGAAACGCTGGAACCCTACGAGACCGCCTTGGCGCGCATCAATAGCGGGAAAGCGGCACCGCACACCTCGCAGGATGCATACGTCGAAAGCTGCTGGCCGCTTGTTGACCGCACAGGGCGAAAGATCGACCTGCAGTGGCCGGACTACGGCGGCGAACAGCTGCGGGCGATCCGTGATCGGCGCTCGATGCCAGCCGACTGGCGTAATCGGATCATCGCCTCCGGCGGCTGGATCGTCATGCTGCGAATCTCTCACCAGCAACTAAGCGACGACATTTTCACGCGCCCGCTCGCTGTGCCCGGCTCAGACCGCCAACCACCAGAATCATTCGAGGTCTCGCAGCAGGCGCAGTTGGTCGACTTCCTGCAATGGCTGATGTTCGTTCGCGGCAGCGGAACCCTTACACGCGTTGCCACCCCGCCGCTGATGCTTTTGCTGTCGTGCTGGGACGAACTGCCGCAGGCCGAGCAGGGCCTTGCCCCGGTCAACGTTCTGAAGGGCCGTATGCCGATGATTGCAGGGTTCGCAGAGGCCAATTGGGAGCCGAGTGCGTTGCATGTGCTGGGACTGTCCTCTCTCGAGCGACCGCTTTCGGAGGACGCGATCGATTCCGAGTTTGTCGATCGCGGACCGGAGGCTTTCGGCTACGTCGTTCTGCCCGATGGGCGTCGCGACCCCGACCTGACACTCGCCATCGCGGCAATGATCTGAGCCGTGGCGATCATCCTTGGTCAGGCGATTTATGGCGAGCGCGACCGCGGTCACCGGATTCTAGCAGCAAGCCCAGCGTTTCACGACGGCGAGAAGCTGGCGGGCCGGATGGATCTGCAAGGCTCGCCGCCCCCGTATACTCAGTGGCAACCCTATGTCAGCGGGTTTGCCAGAGACGGGTATTATGTTTTCGCGCGCACCATGCCGGACCCGCGCGCCGCGCGCGCAGGTATGGTGTTCTCGCGCGCATTCGCGCTGCCACTAGCACAGGCGGCCACGCTGGGTGACATCGGTGGGATTTTCGACCTGCTAGCCTCGCTTGGGGATAACCGCGAAAGTATCGAAGATAGGCCCTATGAACCCGGTTCAGTGGTGATGACCCCCGGATCGGTAGGATTGGCCAAGGCGCTCCTCGCCCAGGGGCCTGACCCGGTGGTCTGGCCGGGCCAAGCCGGTTTCGAGGCGGCGTTGACCTGTCTGTGGGCCAGGCTGTGGCCGGCGTCTAGGATTGGCCTTACCTTTCGCATCGCCTTCTCGCCGACCGACGTTTCCGGCGAGGCGCCTGCCATCGTCACTACACCCCCCGAACTTGTTGCACGATGGTCCGCGTACCGAGTTGTGGATGCCAACGCCGTGCGAAGCCCGTCCGACCGTGCAGAGGGCGTGCTGCTGGGTGATCCGATTCCCCCTGACCTCACCCGCGTTCTCGATGATTTCGGACCGCAGACGCGGTGCATCGCCGATCTGCGTGACCTAGCGAGCCTCGCTGAGCTAGCTGGCGGCGGCGGATCACCTGCCGACTATCTCGACGCTTTGCGCCTTGCCTGTCATCTTGCGCCCGAGCCGGCGAAAGGTCGCGAGTTGAAGGCGCAACTCGTGTCTGGTGCTGCATCGGCTATTGGCACCGCGACAGTGGGGGATGTCCGCATGGCGCGCAATTTGGACCTCGCTTCGATCGAAGAGCCCGGCGCTTTTTGGACCGCCCTCGGCGGATGGGCCCGGTCCGAGCTGTGGCGCGTAACGGACGCTGAAGGCCTCTCATTAATCCTGCAAGAGGCTAAGGCAGAAACGCCCGTACCCGAGTGGCGCTTGACAATTTGGCAAGGGGTCCGCAGCGCGCTTGGCAAGCCAACCCAAGCGATGGCGGCGGCGCTGTGGGGGGCCGTCACAATGGATCCCACGCTCTTAGCGACGCTCGCAGGCAAGTCGAAGCGCACGCGATCGGCGCTCGAAGGCGCGTTGGTGTCGTACCCGCCCGTTGATCTTGCCGCAGCATCAGCAGAAAAGATCGCCGCCGCCGCGAGCGAACTGGAAATGCCGTCGCTCCACGCGCTGGTTTGTGCCATGGGTTTTGCGCCGCTCGAAGCAATTCGTCGCCACATGCTCGAGGCCCAGGCAGATGCTCAAACCCTCGCGATTGCAGCCCTGAGGGCAAGCGCGGCCGATCTCGTGGCAGCGGCGCTCGAGCATGACGACGAACTGACCTTGGCACTTGGTGCTCAGGCCGCTGCCGATGCGCCTAAGCTGCTTCGCAGGATCGATGTCGCCGATGGGCGCTGGCGAGACCTGTGGGCTGGCGCGTTGGCGATCGATATAGCGGCGGCGAGCGGTCCCATTAACCCGGATAAGGCCTTAACGTTGATCTTCGACGGGGTGATTGAGGGTTCGGTCGTCGCGGATGATCTGCTTGCGGCTATCAGCGTCACGCCGCTTGCTGCATTGGTAGACTATCCGCGTAGGGCCGAGCTTTGGCCACGGGTCCGTGAACCTGCGCGCGGCCGATTGATCGCCGCGACCGCAGAGGCGTGGTTGGCGAGGATCGAGGCAGGTGACGACGTGGTGAGCGATGCGGTGCTTTCCGAAGCGGTCGCGGATCCTGTGCGGCTCGAGCCGACGCTCCGGCGATTAACCGGTACCGTCGTTTCGGGTTGCCGACTCGTGCGTGCACTTCCGCAGCTCACAGAACGCCGATTCGAGCGCTGGCTGAGCGAGGTGCTTCGCCGCGGCCAAAGCCTAGCCTCGGAGGAGGCGGAGGCGCTCGGTCGCCTCGTGGCTGCGCGCCACTGGGATCCCACCGCGGAGCGCATTGCCATTGCCATTACCGACGAAGACCGGAGCGACCTACGGCCGGCAGTCGATTTCATCATCGACCGGCTAAGCTATTATCGGCGTTATCTGCTCGATGAGACTTTCAGCCGGACGCCGCTCGCCGCGAAGTGGCAAATTCTCGAGGAGGTTGCGCTCGAACTGTACCCTTGGGGTCCAGGGGACGAGAGCTTGTGGCGGCGGGCTGGTGGCAAGGAGAGCGATATTCCAAAAGCTCCCACCGGGGCGGATGCTTGGCGCAAGGTAATGAACGACGCGCAGAAGGGGCGCGGCGCGGTGAACTTCGGGCGTCTGATTAAAGTCATGCACGACGATTTCCCCCACAACCGCGCATTGTCTAAGCTGCGGTGGGATAGTGCGTTTGGATTCGGATGGTGATCGCGGCTGCGTTGGTGATTGGGGTCGCAGACTACGCTCTCATCGGCGCTCTGCCGCAGGCCGTCGGTCACGACGTGGACGATATAGTCAACGTTCTGTGCAATCCCGCTGCCATCGGGCTTCCGCCTCACATGGTAACACGTCTGGTCGATGCCGAGGCAAACGCGGATGCGATTCGTGCCGCCTTCGACGATTTTTCGGCTCGGCTGCCCGAAGATGCCACATTCCTTTTCTATTTTTCCGGACACGGCGAGCGGACCCGGGACGGGAGCGGCGAGCAAAGTTGGCTGCTGCCGCATGATGTCGACCCTTCGCGCCTTGCAGATACCGCCTTGTCCTCGACGGAGATCCGGCGGAGACTCGCGGGTATTGCCGCGGAGCGACAGGTGTTGATGATCGACGCCTGTCATGCGGGAGGTATTGGCTCTGCGAAGTGTACAGGCGGCTATACGCCGAAGGGCTTCGGAAGATCGGGAATCGATGCCCTCGCTCAAGGTGCTGGGCTGGCTTTGCTGACCTCGTCACGCGCCGACGAGGTATCGATCATACTGCGCGGTGAACGCAATAGCGTCTTCACCACCGCGCTTCTCGAAGCATTGGGAGGCGAGGCGCATGATCGCGGGGACGGCGTTATCGGCGTGTTCGATGTGTTCGAGTATGTCTCGTCGACGGTTCCTCTACGCGTCGACCAACACCCAATATTCCATGCCAGCGACCTCGACAGTAACTTCGCGCTCGCCCGGCGCAGCTTTACGCCCCCTGCCCGTACGATGGCAACCGACCAACTTGTCGAACTGTTTAGCAAACTCTATCCAGCCGGTCCGCTCCAAGACGCGATCTGGGCCAGGGCCGGGGGAGACCTATCGCGCCTCTTGCTGACCGGCAGCGGAGTGGCACAATGGCACTCGGCGATCACAAAGATGAATCTTGGTGGTGGTGGTTTGGTCCTTGACGAGCTGATTCAAGCGGCTCTCGCTGACTACCCGAGCCACCCACAGCTCATAGCGCTGGCTGACTAACGTAGGAGGCACCGGGCACCCGGTAAGGCTGACCAAGCAAAGCCCCCGCTTTTCGCAGAAGAGGTCAGCAGTAAGAATTCCGCCGTCCGGCCAGGGTCAGACTTTTGACCTTCGATACCCTGCGGCCCGAGCCTCTGCCTCAGAGCAAAAAATCTCCTCTGGGCGTGTGACCTCGTAATACTGCATGCCCGGCAAGTGATAGATCCAATCGCCACGACGGCTTCGGTTCCCTTTGATTGTGCAGCGGCGATTACCTTGATCTGTGGCCTCCGGACCCCCTTGCTGAGACGAGGGCTTCACTTGCGAGGTGGTCGGAGCAGCTGCCTCAGCTTTCGCGATGCGATGATGTTCGGGCAGGAGAAACTCCGACCGCCAGATACCCTGCTTGGCTGACTGTGCGCGATGCTCGTGGCCGACGTATGCGCTGCTGTAGCTGCGGTAGGCAGTCGCCCAACCATACTCCACCATCGTCGCTCCAAGTTCGAGACCGTTCGCGTGGCAGGTGGCCAACAGTCGTGCATGCGCGTCGGACCCCTGGTCCCGGCAAGTCACGATCTGTCCTTCGACCAAGGACCGCAATTGGGCAGCGGCCTCCTCACCGCATGCCCATTCCTGCCCGTCCCGCGTACATCTCTGATCAAGTTCGGGTGCATCGATGCCCAACAGTCGGACTGACCTGTCGGCGATCGCCAGGGTATCGCCGTCCACCACCCGCGCGGGCCCTGTTACGTCTTGTGCGCTCGCGGGGATGGCGAGAAGCAACAAAGTGGTGAATGCCAAGCCACGCATCCACGCCGAAATAGCGTGAAATGGTGAACGGTCCGTAAGCCGCAGGTTGTCATTGCGAGCTGAATCCCGGCCCAAGCCGCACGTCTCGGCTGCCACATTTCGAGCAACGCAGCCGCCGTTCGACCGCCGCGAGCTGTCTGGACCAATTACGCTGCTGACATAGCAGAGTGATCTTACGCGGATCGATAATGACGAGCCGTTTGCATGACCGGCAGTCCACCCGAAGGCTGTATCCGTGGCGGGTGAAGTCCGAGATGGTATCGAGCCGCTTCGAGCTCATGGCTTGCGCCTGATGGCCCAGATGAGGGCCGAGCAAGCGGTGATGATGGCGGCAATGGCCGCGAGTGCGGCCGGATCGAGAACGAGCATGGCAACCTTCCGAGTCGATGGAAGCTCGATATGTTCACATTTTGTTCGCTGTAGGAAAGTTGGGGATTATCCCCTTGCGACAAGTAAGACTTTCTGCTACATGATGAGCATGAAAACGAAGGCCCCCACTCTCCGCCAGTTTCAAGACCGCTTCCCGACCGAGGAAAGCTGCCTTGAGCATCTGAAACTGACGCGGTTTGGCGAGCGGCAAGAATGTGACAAGTGCGGCAAGGACGCGCAGTTCTATCGGGTCAAAACCCGCCGCTCCTACGCTTGCGAGCATTGCGGTGCGCAGATCTATCCGACTGCCGACACGCCCTTTCACCGCACCCGCACGAGCCTGCGCGATTGGTTCTATGTGATGTTCATGTTCTGCGCGACCCGGAACGGCGTGGCCGCGAAGGAAGTCGAGCGCCAGATCGGCGTGACCTACAAGACGGCTTGGCGCATGTGCCACGAAATCCGCAAATATATGGCGCAGGTCGATGGTGACGAGCCGATGGGCGGCCCGTTCAAGACCGTCGAAATCGACGAAACCTTCATCGGTGGTTATGAGCGCGGCGCATTAGGTGGCGCTGGCAAGACTGTCGTGCTGGGTATGCGCCAGCGCGGTGGCGATGTTGTCACCCGCGTCGTTCCTAACCGTCGCAGCAGCACAATGCTCCCTGTCATCGCGCAATTCGTAAAGCCGCACAGTGAGGTGCACACCGACGAATGGCGCGGTTATTCGGATGTCGGCGGCGTGAACGGCTACTGGCACAAGCGGGTGAACCACAGCGCGGGCGAGTATCACACCGCCAAAGGCGTCGGAGTGAACGGGCTGGAAGGTTTCTGGGCGCAGCTAAAGCGCGGCATCAACGGGACGCATATCCACGTTAGTCCGAAGCATCTTTCGAAGTATCTTGGCGAGTTTGAGTTTCGTCACAATCGTCGTCACCATCCTGAGATGATGCTTTCCGAGTTGATGACGGCTTTTCAGCGCTAGGGCCTGTCATCGCCTCTAGGAGGCGGTCGAAGCGGTCCATACGATGAGTCATCTAGCAGCATCCCTGGTTCCGGCCAAAGAGACACCAATTGGTCCCGGCGAACTTTGATATCATGATACCCCTGATTGTCGTCGGTCTCAACCGTGCTTTCATGGCGACCCGCAGCAGCTTGGCCAAAACGACCGTGTAATGTGAAATAGCTTTCGATATGGACCCCGTCCCATTCTCCCGCAGGGATCGGCTTTAGCCCGTGTAGGGGCGGGTCTTTGATACCACCGCGCAGGGTGTAAAATTCACGTCCACGAGCATCTAAGTCACCGCAAAGCAACGCATCGCGTAGAGCTATTGAAATACGCACAGGAAGATGTGCGTCGAACAGCAACTTCCCCTTCTTAACAGGATAGTTTGCCAAATATCGCACCGCGTCGTCCAACGACACCCACTGCGGCATTTGTGCATGTTGACGTGCGCGAGCTGCCTGTTCTTGCAGAGGCTTCGTCATCTTTTCCCAAGCGTCTTGACCGGCGCGAACGACTCCAACACGGTCATTCATTCGGCTTGCCCATTCACTTTGCGTCAGGCGTTCGGTTTCAATCGCTGCGTTATGGTCGCGACGTTTCCACCAAGGCACACCACGCCACGTTATACTCCAAATGAAATGACCCAGACCGAAGACGATTGCCGCGGCGCCGAGAAGCTGGAGACCGGTTTGGTCTGACGCAGCGCTCAACAACGTCCCAGCCCCCGCGATGAGAATGTCACGAACGCTGACAAACGTGCCAGATTGTAAACCGAGACGCATCTCATCTTCATATCACCGCTCCCACCGGAGTCGAGCGATACTTGTCCGAAGGGGATAATCCCCGGAAAGTTCATTCTGCCGACAACCAGATCGGCCGGAGGTTCTCAAAACGACGCTCAACCTGCCTCCACAATTCGACTGCCTGCGGGGCGCCTTCAGCTTCGAAATGCGCGATCCGCCCAGCTATAAAAGCGGCCGCTCCCTCACCATGGGTTCGCTCCACCCAGAGCGCCAGCGCCCAGAATTCTTGCGTCCGGGTGACCGTCACCACTACATCAGCCGCGCAAAAGAAACATAAGCAGGCCACCGGCAGCAAAGATCATCAGGACGCCGAGGATTGTCGCCTCGGCTTCGATCCAGCGATCCTTCTTGGGGTCGTGAGGCTCCCAGTCCTTCATGCCGCGAGATTGTCATCTGTCGATGGTCAGTGGCAAGCTCAATCGAGGAGCAATAATGTCTTACAAATCCGTCCTGGCCGCAGCCGCCATCGCGATATGTCTGCCCTCCCCTGCAGCTGCGTGGGGCCAACTGGGTCACCGCGTTATCGGCGAAATTGCGGACGAGCGCATCAGCGGCAAAACCCGCGCCGAGCTCGAGCTGATCCTGGGCGAAGAAGATCTGGCCGAGGCATCGACCTGGTCCGACGAGCAGCGCTCCAATCCAGCTACTTTCTGGCAGCGCGAAGCCGGCGCCTATCACTACGTTACCGTGCCCGAAGGCCAAACCTATGCCGAGGTGACCCCGCCCGAAGAAGGTGACGCTCTCACAGCCCTTGATCGCTTCGCTGCGACCGTGCGCGATGCCGGTACTTCACGCGAAGACAAGGCTCTGGCGCTTAAGTTCATCGTCCACATCGTCGGCGATGTTCACCAGCCCCTTCATGCCGGCAATGGCGATGATCGCGGCGGCAATGATGTGAGGGTTCGCTGGTTCGGCAATGAGACCAACCTGCACTCGGTCTGGGACAGCCAGATGATCGAGGGCAAAGGCCTGTCCTACACTGAATATGCGGCCTGGCTCGATCGCGAGATCAAACCTGCCGACACCATCGCATGGTGGGAGGCCAACCCCTGTGTATGGATCGGCGAGAGCACACAGATCCGCGACACCATCTATCCCGCCGCAGGACAGGAAATGCCGAGCCTGAGCTACGACTACCAATTCGAACATCTGGCGACAGCCGAGATGCGGCTGCAGCAGGGCGGCGTCAGGCTGGCAGCCTACCTGGACTGGCTGTTTCGTCCATAAGACAAAAAAGCCCCCGCCGAAGCGGGGGCTGTCAGGTTGGTATAAGAGTGAGCCGGTTCGCATAAAACTCACCCACTGAACTTTGCTAGCAATCCAATTGAATATCTTCAATCGAAGGCCGTCAGTTCACCGGTGATTCGTGGTCGACTGCACGGTCGCTTTATCGCTGAGTGGCCCGCCCGCAGCGGCATCTTGCGCCGCTGCCGCGTCATCATGACCGCTCTGGTTCGATTTCTTCTGGAAATATTTGTATCCGGCGTAGCCGAGTGCCCCAAGGGCGGCGAGTTTGATCATGGTTGGTCCTTTCGTGGAGAGACGGAACAACGCTCGGTTGTCTCGAAGGGTCCAATCTCAGCGGCACCTCAGGCGCGGCGCCAGGTCTCGTCTGTGCGATCAACCGTCATGGCAGCGGGATAAGGTCGGCAGAGCTCCCGCGCTTCTTCTGGCGCCCCCTCAACCCATTTTGCCCAGTGGTCGCGCTGCACCACCACCGGCATGCGGTCGTGGACGTCCGCGACATGCTCACAGGCCTGGGTCATCACCATTGAATAGGCTGCGCCCCATTCGTCGGTCTCGCGCCAGATCCCTGCAACCGCGAACACGTCCTGATCGGGGAGGGAGAACCAAGTGCGGGTCTTGCTGCCTGTTGCTCCCTCCGCCTCGGCGAACTTCGACACAGGGATAAGGCATCGGCGCTCGGCAAAGCTGTAACGCCACATGAAGCTATCGAGCTTGTCGGCGCGGGCGTTGTTCACGGGCTTTGGTTTGAGCGGTAGCCCGGTCTTCTTGCTTTTCAATGCAAGGGGGAAACCCCAGACCATGCTGCGTAGTTCGCCAGCGGACACCACCAGGCCGGGATAGCCCGGATAGACCTCGCTGGCGAAATTTCCGGTGCTGCTCAGCGTGGCACCGAACAATTTGGCCACCTCATCGGTGCCTTTGGTCAGGCGGTAGAGGTTACACATTCGACAACGCTGATCTGCTCATCAAGACCTGTCAATCGAAACGCCCGCCCCCTCACGAAACTCCTCGAAAGAGCTAAAGGCGAGTCACATTCCCTCCTGAGTCGCGAAAGTTTTCGGTAGGTTGCGACTGATAAAGTTCAACGCTCCAAACCCCGCTCCGGCCAGACAAAATTAGGTTTCGGCGTGTTCCGCTCCTTTCCATTGTCAGATTGACTTGTGGTTTGCGGTTCATTCAATGTACGAGATTCCGCTGAGGCAGATGACTGTCGCTGAGTCTCCAGTGACTTTGCAGCGATTGCCGAAATGGTTGCATGCCGAACGACGTGCATCCCCAACTCCTTCGCCAACTGTTGTGAAGTCCGCAATTCCGCGCTAGTAAAACCGCTCCCGCTTACCACCCGAACACCTCGTAAGGCGAAGAGGGTTAAAGCTTTCCGGATTTCATCCTCGCTGGTCGGCCCAACTAACACAACCGAATCGCCGAAGTCTACGAGCCGTGTCGATCCGTTTGCACCTCGTCGGTAGTAGGTGACCCTCCCCCGCGATTCCAGGACCCCGTATTTACCATCGGACTTTGCTGGCTCCCGCAATGGCACTGAACGCTTTCCACCTTCTAGCACCCGTGCTCCCATTTGCGCGAAGAGCACTTCCCCAATCTCTGGAGCACTGGTCCCAGCCGCCCATTGATCGAAGGTCGGAAAAACACACGCGGTGCGGGCGGCAGCCAATCCCGCTTTGGCCGCTGGCCCCGATGGAACCGCTGCACGAACATTCCCGAGCATTGCGTTGAGGCGCTCGTGATATTGGGACCTCGCCATCGCATACTTCGGTCTAGCAGGATCGTCTTTGTTGGGCCGGGCCTTTGCCGGCGTCACTGTCGTTGCTTCGTCAGTTGGAAGCCACCCGAACCTTTTCTGCAAAGCCTTCCAGCCCCACCCTCGAACGACTGACGCCTTCACGCTTTCCTTGCGGCCCCTCCCTGCGGCGTCGGTGGTGTGCACGATATAGGCCGCGCCACGGTGAGCCCGGGCAAGCTCAATCCCCTCTTTCGCCAGGTCAGCCAAGAACGCTGCCTGATTGTGGTTTCGTTCGATGATGCCCGGAACGACCTCCCGCACGTGGCGCTCGGCTGAAGAATAGCCCGATTGGCGCTCGACCTTTCGGCCATTGGCCGAAAGCTCAGGATGGTGAAAATAGCCGTCTGGCCATTGGCGGGGGTCGTCGGCAGGCCCTACATCGGTATTTCCATCGAGCATCAGCCTCCCTTCTACCACTTGCCATCTTGCATCGGCCTCTCGCTGCCACCCGAAGCGATCCTCCATCACGGCGAGGGCCTGATGCCCCCGGATTATGTCGAAAGTCGGCAAGTGCACGGGCTGGCCCGTTTCGACGTCAATCCGAAGCGCTACCAGATGAAAATGGTGGAACTTGCTATCGGTATGAACAGCGCCGACTACCGGGCAGTTCTGTAAGCCGAGCGCTTCCACAAGAATTTCGACTGCCTCGTCGAAATTTCCGATCAGGTCATCGCCTTCACGCACGCTCACGATCAAGTGTTCGATAACACCATCGCCAGCCTCGGCATCCTCCATCAATGCAGCCATCTCGGCGGACATCAAATCGGGCGAATCTGAAAGGATGTGGCGGGTGAGCGTCGCAGCGACATCTTCTCTGTGCCCGTCGCGCTCGACGTAGCGAAGCAAGTCTCGGTGATAGCTGTTGATGGCCGTATCCATCGAGGCGCGTGCTAGCGCCTTAAGGTCTGCGCGCCAGACGTAGTGGATCAGCGCTCCCGCTTTACCACGAAGACGGGCGATATCGGTCTGGCGCGACGCTTCACGGGAGGCGGCTTTGAAATAAACAGTCACTTGGCGCTGTCCGAAGCAGTCACCGGTACACCGTTTTCTAGGATCTCGAGCGCATCCGCGATGAGGGCCTTCACGGTCTTTTGCTGATCATCAGATAGGCCGCCCGCAATTGCAACGTGGACTGCGCGGATGGCTTTGCCGATCGCGCGCCGTTCTACCGCGCGGTTATCGGCGCGTAAATCGAGCGCAGCGCGCCTGGCAAAATCGCCCGCCGACAAAGCACCAGCCTTCTCCTTGATTACTCTCATTTCACCGTCGGATAGCCGGAATGACACGGTCTTTGGTCTATTGGTCGCCATCATTACCTCCTTGGATGCGAAAAGGCGGAGCCTCCGAGCATCAGTTGTGTAAACAACTATCATCCTGCGTACTTATTGGATCAAGTTCAGAATTTTTGGGATTTCAAAGTATTACGGCGGCACTCCCTATGAATGCCGCCGCAACGTTTTGGATTGCTCTGGAATTTCTCTGGCAATCCATTGGATTTATCAGTGATCTGTGCTGGGCCTCAGCAGTGAACTGATGAACCCACTGCCTCGCAGACCTTTGATAAGCGCCTGGAGATAATGCTCAAAGGGACCCATTTTGCCGCCGCTCGTCGCGAGATAGTCGATGAGAGGTGTCCCCCTAGTGTCGAGATAGTCGTGCTGAAGGCCTGGGATCTTCTCGTTCTTGATAGCCATCCAATTCGGCACAGGATCGTAGCGATAGTTGTCAACCTCGAACACAAGTACCCTGCTCAGCACCAAGCTGTTCTTCAGCGCCCGCTGCAGCTCGGTGGGCTGGTGTGCCTTGCAGGCCAGATAGGGCACCACCCGTGCGCCGATGGCGCGGCCCTCCTCTATGATCGACCTGATCTTCGCGCCGGTCTCGCTTTCTTTGCCAGGCTCGACAGGAGCGTCGATCCCGAAAACATCAGCCCGAGGTGCTACGCGGCTCACAGAACCTCCGGGGTCGTCGGCCGGAATCTCTCCAACCCGCCCTCCTTCTACCCGGCGAAGATAACCTCCCTGAGGCTCGAGGCTGCCAAGTTGAACCACCGGCGGACCATCCGGCCAATAGGTCGGTTCGTTGGGCACCGGCCCAAGGTTCGCGGCCGCATTGAGCAACCTCAGCGACATGGCGGCAACGGGTTCTTCCGCCAGACGAACGTTGATTGCGATGGTGTGGAGGGGCTGCTCGCTATTGTGGGGTTTGCTCACAGGACCAGCCCTCCGTCGTTTTCGTCGGTGACCGCGGTCCCATCCGCAGCATCCTTGTCGGTTACTGCACCTCCATCCGAGGCCTTTTTGGCTTCTCCACCGACATTAACGCATTCCGCCTCCGGCGACTCCAACGTCTTCCCAGTGGGAATTTTCACCCAGTCGCCCACCACAGCCCGGACCGCCTTACGAATGGTATCGGGCTTATGAGCGTCATCCGACAACTCGAGGATCAGCAGGACGGCTTCCTCCTGCCGGTGCCCCAATTCGCGCAGCTCCCCGATGATGGCCAGATTATCGAGTACCAACCGATGGGCGGTAGTGCGTCTGGACAGGGTCCTGCCCAGCCGCTTGCGCGCCTTCTCGATCAGCTCGAGCGTTTCCTCGATCGAACGCGGCGGTTCATATGCCATGCCGCGGCATTCATGAGTTTTCTTGTACGTTTTCATAGGAGTTGACCTTCAACCGAACGGCAATCCACCGGATTGCCGCAGATAAGGTCACGCCGCAGACGGCCAAAACGTGCTTGTCCCGGCTCAAGATTCGCGAATCGATTCGCCATCGAAAACCAGCCCTTGCAACGCCGCGTTTGGCGTGACACATGATGGTTCACACGGGCTTTCGGGCCTGTGCTCACCGGCGGTTTTCAGGGCCCTATAGATGGGCTGGGAAATGGATTCGCATCCTGTCTCCCCGACCATTTCCTATCCCACGCCCTACCGGCCCGGTCGGTTCCACTTTGACCAAACCATCTGAGTGACGACCTACAAGGGCGCAATGATCGGATGCGCGCGGCCGAAGATTACTCCGGCTCCACAAATTTTTTTCCGCCGAAGCCGAAAACATCGACATGGGCAGCCGGGCGAAACGGCTCGAAATGCTGTGCGCCAGACTTCTGCCAGCACCTTTTCATTCGATCCGTTCGTCAGAAGCACCCTAACGCGTACTTCATTGGAGGGGTCCGGTCCTTCAAGACCTGCTGGCAGCTACGCTTGCACGCCTCTCCTACGCGGACGGACCTCGACGCCTGGGAAATCGGGCTGCCCTTCGACAAGACGGAGACCGAACTGTCACGCGGCCACCCCAGCGGCGATCAACGCGCGCGGATGAAATCGCGCACGTCTGCCGACAACGCCTGCCGGTCCTCGTCGCGAATATACATCATGTGGCCGGAATCGTAATAGCGCCACTCGATCCGATCCTGAGGGATGCCGGTGCGGGTCAGGGCATACTCGGCAGCAAAAAACGGGGTCGCAAAATCATACCAGCCCTGGCCGACGAAAATGCGCATTCCCGAATTTTCGCGCAAGGCGCGGCCGAGATAGGGTGTGACATTGAGATACGCGTTGGAATCGCGACCACCCTCGAGCTTCCAGTCCCAGGGGCCGACATTGCCGATCGCGGCATAGTTCTCGTCGGTCTTGTATCCCAGCGTGCCCCGCATGAAGTGGTTGATCGCCGCATTGTAGCCGCCATCGATGCCGTAGAAGCTGGGATCATTGTCGGGATATTCGCCGGCGCTGTCGTAATCCACACCGGTGTAGCGACTGTCGAGCCGGCCCACGGTCAGCCCGCGATCGCGCAGCAGTTCCTTGTAGAATCGGCCCGAGCTCACCCGCAAATCGGCCCGCTCGAGGAACTGCTCGGAAAGGCCGGTGAAACGCGCCAGATCCATACGCACGGCGGCGCGTTCCTCGGCGGACGCGGTCTGGCCCTTCAGAAGGTAGCTGGCATAGGGCCCGATCGCGAACTGACGTGCCTGCTCGACGAATTGCGCAACGGAGGCGGCATTCGTTCCGGCCTTGCCGTGATAGTGTGCGGTGGCCGCCATGGTCGGGAGAGTGGTGATATAGCCCAGCTCGGCACCCTCGGTTTCCGCGCCGGCCCCGAAATCGAGCACGGTGGAGATGAGGATCACGCCATTGAGCGCGACATCATTGTATCCGCCCTCCAGCTGATCGACGACCGCTGCCGAGCGCGTGGTGCCGTAACTTTCCCCGCCGAGGAATTTGGGGCTGTTCCACCTTCCATTGTCGCTCAGCCAGCGGCGGATTACCTCGGCCACCGAGCGCGCATCCTTTGTCACACCCCAGTAATCGGCGCCCTCGCCCTCCCCGATCAAATGCGAAAAACCGGTGCCGACAGGGTCGATGAAGACGAGGTCGGTCGCGTCCAGCAGCGAATCCGGATTGTCTAGGATGGGGTAAGGCGGTGCGCCGTCGTCGCGCGCATCCGAGGGGATGGCGACGCGTTTGGGCCCGAACGCGCCCATCTGGAGCCAGACCGAGCCTGACCCCGGACCGCCGTTGAACAGGAAGGTAACCGGACGCGTCTCGTCGCGCGGCTCCGCGACGTAGGAGGTCACCACGATGGCTGCGGCAGGCTCGTCCTTGTCATTGGTCAACACCGTCTCGGAGACGGTGGCGGTATAATCCATACGCTTTCCGCCGAATGTCCCCGAAAGCTGGCGCGAGGCGGAATTCGCGACATAGTCGGCTTGCAACCCGGTTTCGGATTCTGCCTCGCGGCCATCCTGCGCGGCGACGGAAAGGGGGAAGACAGCGAGCGCGGCAGCGGCCGCTGCGAAGACGGAATGTTTGATCATTGCGCGGCCATGCCAAAGTGCAGCGGCCGCGACAATGGGGACCGGGATGGGCGCAGTCTGCGGGCTCTGCTTCTGAAGGAGAATCGCCCGATTCTCGCAAATCCAGGCGGGGTGTCGCGCCGGGCGACAGAGAGGCAGCGGCCAACGCAAACGCGGTGAACGGACGCTCATCTCCCTACGCGGGCTGTCGCGTTTTCTGTCCATGCGCTATCGCCGGCGGATGGAACCTGCAGCCATCTACCGCTCGAAACTGACCACACCCGAAGCCGCGGTGGCCGAAATCCGCTCGGGAGAGAACGTCGCCATGGCGATGGCCATCGCGCAGCCGCCGGCTCTGCTGACCGCGCTGGCCGAGCGGGTGGAGAGCGCAGGCCTGGAGCGCCTGAACCTGTGGTATTTCCATTCGATGGAGCACGCCGCGCGCACCATCCTGCGCTACGATCTGCTCGACCGGGTGCGCCCGCACTGCATGTTCCTGACCCGCATCGAACGCGATATCATCCGGCGCGCAGCTCAGGAGGGGGGCGAGGGAATCGAATTCGTGCCCGTCGCCTTCAGCGAATCCTCGAAACTGCTTTCGGAAGATGTCGCGGTCGACACTTTCCTCACCGCGGTCTCGCCGATGGACCGGCACGGCTGGTTCACTTTCGGAACGGGCAATGACTACGCCAGTACGGTGGCGCGGTCGGCCCGCCGGCTGGTGGTCGAGGTCAATCCCAATATGCCGCGCGTGTTCGGGGATTCGCTGCTGCACATCTCCGAGATCGATGCCATCGTCGAACACGAGGCTCCGCTGGCCGAGCTCGCCTTCCCCGAGAGCACCCCCGAGGATGAGACGATCGCCCGAACCGTAGCGGGTCTGATCGAGGACGGGTCCTGCCTGCAGATGGGAATCGGCTCGCTGCCCAATGCGGTCTGCGCGATGCTGCACGATCATAAGGATCTGGGCATCCACACCGAACTGCTGACCCCTGGTCTGGCGGATCTGATCCGCAGCGAAGCGGTCACCAACCGTTGCAAGACCACCTATCCGGGACGCAGCGTGTTCACCTTCGCGATGGGCGACCGCGCCTTCTACGACTTTCTCGACGACAATCCGGCAATCCACAGCGCGCCGGTTCAGGTGGTCAACGACCCGCGCCATATCGCCAAGAACGACAGGGTGGTTTCGGTCAATGCGACGCTGCAGGTCGATCTGGGCGGCGCGTGCAATTCGGAGCACCTGCTCGGGCGGCAATACAGCGGCTCGGGGGGGCAGCTCGATTTCGTCCGCGGCGCCGCGGCGTCGCGAGGGGGCAAGTCGATCATCGTCTGCCATTCGACCGCCAAGGACGGGGCCGTGTCGCGGATCGTGCCGCGGCTGGACGGCCCCGTCACCGTGCCGCGCAACGACACGCAGATCGTCGTGACCGAATACGGCATGGTGGATCTGAAGGGCAAATCGCTGGCCGAGCGCGGCAAGGCGCTGATCGGGATCGCGCATCCCCGGTTCCGCGCCGCCCTCAACGAGGCGCTGGCAGGCGACGCGTTGGCCTGAGGCGCTTCTCTTCGCAGCTCAATTGCATTGTCTTTCCGTGCGGTAGGCTCCTATGCTCGCATGCATGAAGACACCCGCACTGCTCGCCCTCGCCGTACTTCTGAGCGCCTGCGAGATGACTCCGACGGATCGCGGCCTGGCGGCCTCCGCCACTGCGGCTGCGGCGGCTTCGGACTCGCCGGAGCTGCGCGGGCAGAGCTTCGCGCAGAACCGCTGCGCCGACTGCCATGCGGTCGAGCGGCTGCACACTTCGCCCGTCCCCAACGCACCCAGTTTCGAGGCGGTCGCCAACGCGCCCGGCGTGACCCGGGAATCGCTGTCGCAATGGCTGAGGACCTCGCACGACTATCCGCGCGAGATGTATTTCGAGATACCCGAAGAGCGGATCGACGATCTGGTCGCCTATATGCTCACGCTGCGCAGCGAGGATTACGAGCCCGCGATCGGGCTGGCCCCCTTCCCGGCAGACAGCGGCCCGGCAGCCAGCGGATCGCTCTCTCGCACAGCCGCAGCGGCTCGATGATCCGGGCACCGTCGCCATCACTGCCGACGTGAAGCCGCGCCCCGATCCCGCGGGTCCCGGCCAGGAAAGCGTCTGGGCCTATCCGCGCCCCGCGATCGCCGAACCGACGGGCGCGCGCATCACCATCGAGCACGCCGGAACGATCGTCGCCGACACAAGGTCGGCAGTCCGCACGCTCGAGACCAGCCACCCGCCCAGCTATTACATCCCGCCCGCCGATATCGCGCCCGGCGTGCTGCGCCGCGCCGCGGGCAGTTCGTTCTGCGAATGGAAGGGTGCGGCCGCCTATTGGGACGTGGTGATCGGCGATCTAGTGATCCCGCGGGTCGGCTGGAGCTATCCCAGCCCGACCTCACCGTTTGCCATGCTGCGCGACCATGTCGCCTTCTACGCCGCACCCTTCGATCGCTGCAGCGTCGATGGCGAGACGGTCACCCCGCAGCCGGGCGAGTTCTACGGCGGCTGGATCACCAGCGATCTTGCCGGTCCATTCAAGGGCGTGCCGGGAAGTCGCTTCTGGTGATGCTGTGAGCGGCGACGGATACAAGGGAAGCGGACGCAGCGTTCCGCGCGGCCGGCTGTCGCGGCTGGGGCATTTCGGTCGGCTGGCCGGCGGTGTCGCGGGCGGGATGCTCGCCGAGGGCGCGCGGCGGCTGGCCGAGGGCGAACGCCCGCGGATGCGCGACATGCTGCTCACCCCGGGCAACATCAACGGCGCGGTCGAGCGCCTGTCGCATCTGCGCGGTGCGGCGATGAAGCTGGGGCAGATGATCTCGCTCGATGCAGGCGACATGCTCCCCGCCGAACTGGCGCAGATCATGGCGCGGCTGCGCGACAACGCGCATCACATGCCCCCCGCGCAGCTCAACCGCGTTCTGGCGCAGCAATGGGGCAAGGACTGGCGCAGCCGCTTCGCACGCTTCGAGCCGCGCCCGATCGCCGCCGCCTCGATCGGCCAGGTCCACCGCGCGTTCACGCACGACGGGCGCGAACTGGCGATCAAGGTGCAATATCCCGGTGTGCGCGAGAGCATCGACGCCGATGTGGACAATGTCGCGACGCTGCTGCGAATGTCGGGTCTGATGCCGCGCGAGCTCGACATCGCCCCGCTGCTCACCGAGGCCAAGCGCCAGCTTGCCGAGGAAGCGGATTACGAGCGCGAGGGCGCACAGATGGCGCTGTTCGGGCAATTGCTCGCCGATACGCCCGACGTGGTGGTGCCCGAACTCGACCGCGAATTCACCACCGACCGCGTGCTGGCGATGGGTTTCCTGCCCGGCCAGCCGATCGAAGCGCTCGATACCGCACCGCAGGAGACGCGCGACGAGCTGATGCATAGGCTGATCACGCTGGTGCTGCGCGAATTGTTCGAATTCGGCGTGATGCAGACCGATCCCAATTTCGCCAATTACCGCTACCAGCCCGATACCGGACGTCTGGTGCTGCTCGATTTCGGCGCCGCGCGCCCGGTCGATCCGGCGACCGTGGCGGGCTATCGCGGGCTGCTCACGGCCGGGCTCTCGGACGACCGCGCGGCGATCCGCGAGGCGGCTGTCGCGGCGGGCTTCGTGAGCCAGGCCGCAGTCACCCGTCATGGCAACCGGGTCGACCGGATGATCGAGGTGATCGCGGGCGAGCTGAACCGCCCCGGCCCGTTCGATTTCGGCGATCGGTCCTTTGTCGGGGCGCTGCGCGACGAGGGCATGGAGATCGCCGCCGACAAGGCGAGCTGGCATCTGCCCCCGACCGACATCCTGTTCGTGCAGCGCAAGATCAGCGGCACCGCCCTGCTCGCCGCGCGGCTCAAGGCGCGGGTAGATGTTCGCGCGCTCGCCGAACAATATCTCGGCTAAGCCTCGCGCCGGGCGATAACTCGATGGCCGCTCCCGCCGCACCCACGACCCCGCTCGAATACCGCGCCATCTGGGCAATCGCGCTGCCCGCCATGGTGACCAATGTCGCCACCGCGATGATCGGCGTGGGCGACATGTGGATCGTCGGGCGGCTGGGCGATGCGCCGACGCAGGGTGCGGTCGAAATCGGCGCGCGGCTGTTCGCGATGCTGTTCGTGGTGATGAACTTCCTTAAGACCGGGACCACCGGGCTGGTGGCGCAGGCCGGCACGAGGGCGGGCGCGCAGGAACAGGCGGCGGTGCTGATGCGCGGGCTGGCGGTCGGGCTGGCGATCGCCTGTGCGCTGTTGGCGGCCAAGCCGCTGCTGCTGCCCGCGCTGCTGGCCGCGCTCGGCGCCGAGGGCGAGGTGCTGGGCGCCGCGCGCGTCTATGCCGAAATCCGTTACTGGAGCGCGCCCGCGGTGATGGCCAATTTCGCGCTGGTCGGATTTCTTGTCGGGCGTCGCCAGATGCGCGCAGTGCTGGCGTTCGAGGTTGGCTACAACCTGCTAAACCTCGCCCTGGGTGCGTGGCTGGCTTTGGGTCTTGACTGGGGTATCGCCGGCATCGGCTGGTCGAGCTTCATTGCCGAAGTGGTCAAGCTGGCCGTGGTCGCGAGTTTCATTCTGTTCGGCGCCAAAGGCAAGACATTGCGCACCGCTCTGCTGCAACGCGGGACATTGCGCTGGGCCGAGCTGCGCCCCTTCCTGTCGGTCAATCGCGACCTGTTCCTGCGCACCGTGGTGCTGATGGTCGCGCTGGCGGCGCTCACCCGGTTGAGCGCCGAGCGCGGCGTGGTCTCGCTCGCGGCGAACGGGATATTCTACCAGCTGTTCGTGGTGACCGCGCTGCTGCTCGACGGCTTCGAAAACGCCGCGCAGGTGCTCAACGGCGAGCGGCTGGGCGCGCGTGACCGCGAGGGCTTCAAACACTATATCGGTGCCTTGCTGTGGCGCGGGCTTGGTGTGGCGCTGGTGCTCTCGGCATCATTCGCGCTGTTCGCAGGCCCGGTGATCGACAGTTTCGCTGCCACGCCCGAGATTGCTGCCATGGGTCGCAGCCATGCGATCTGGCTCGCGGTGATCCCGATCGCGGGGTTCGCCGCCTTCGTTTACGACGGGGTCTTCGTCGGGGCGAGCTGGACCCGCGCGCTGCTGGGCTCGATGCTCGGTGCGGCGGCGCTTTACGCCGCGCTGCTGTGGCTGACCTGGCCGCTGGGCAATGACGGGCTGTGGCTGTCCTTCGCCATCTTCCTGGCGGCGCGGGCCGCGTTCCAGGCAGTGCAGGTCAGGCGGCTGACCGCGCGCAGTTTCCCCGCCTGACCGGCGCGCCTACTCGCCCTGCTGGATCGCCGGGCGATGGTTGGCGAGAATCCCGACCACCGCGGTCCAGACCGCGACGTTCTGGCGCAATTGCACCGGGTCGATCTTGTCGAGCGTATCGTTCTCGGTGTGGTGGAGGTCGAAATAACGCGTGCCGTCCTGCTGCAAATCGATCAGCGGGCCGTCCTGTTCGCGGACCAGATTGAGGTCGGCGCCGCCGGTCGCGACATTGGTCGAGGGACCGACCCCGAAACGCGCCACGGCCTGCGCCAGGCGGCGGTAAAGATCGGGGTCGCTGGCGGTGAAATTGGTCTCCAGCCGCCAGATACGGTCGGCGCCGAAATCGCTCTCGAGGCCGACATAGACCGGCTCGTCGGCATGCGCGGCGGCATAGGCGCGGCTGCCCCACAGTCCGGTTTCCTCGGCTCCGGCGAACAGCACGCGGATGGTGCGCAGTGGCTGTCCGTGAGCGGCGACATGCTTGGCTGCCGCGGCGATGATGCCGCAGCCCGCGCCGTCGTCGAAAGCGCCGGTGCCATTGTCCCAGCTGTCGAGATGGCAGGCGAGCAGCACCGGCGGCAGCGAAGAGTCACGCCCGGTGATCTCGCCGACGACGTTTCCGCTCTCGGTCTCGCCGACGAAGCGCGGGGTCATCAGCAGTTCCATCGTCACCGGCCGGCCCTCGGCACGGGCGAACACGCGTTCGACATTGTCGGCATCGGGATTGGACAATGCGCCCGCGGGGATCGGATCGATGCCTTCGGGGAAAGTCGTGTTCCCGGTGTGGCTGACGCGGTCGTTATCGGTCCCGATCGAGCGGATCACCACGGCCACCGCGCCCTTGCTGGCGGCGAGAGCCGGGCCGGTCCAGCGCGCGGGACCGGCGAAACCATAGCCCGAGCCGTCCTGCGTCGGGCGCATGTCATGGCTGATGAAGGCGATCTTGCCCGCCAGACTATCGGTGGGAGCGGCAACCAGGTCGGCATAGCTGGGGAAATAGACCACTTCGGCGGTCAGCCCGCCGGGACCGGTCGACCCGCTGTTGCCAAGCGCGGCGATGTGCATCGGCTGGACGAAGGGCGCGGTCACCGTCGCGGCTTCCTCGCCGCGGACCCAAGTCTGCATCATGAAGGGCTCGTTGGCGACTTTGGCAAAACCGTTGGCGCGCAGCCAGGTCATCGCCCAGTCGCGCGCCCGCGCCTCGGCCTCGGTGCCGGGCATCCGCGGCCCCACCTCGGTGGTGATCCCCTCGACGAAGTCCCAGGCGATCATGTCGTTCTCGAGCGCGGCTTCCGCTTCCGCCAGCGCGGGCGATTCGGCGGTTCCCGTGGTGGGGGCCATGCTCTGGGCCATGGCGATGGTCGGGAGGGCGGCGGAGGCGGCGAGCGCGATCAGGAGAGTTCTCATGGGCGCGACTGCTAGCATTCCCCCGCCCGATGCCAAGGCCTATTGTATTCGCCAGGCGCGCCGTACGCGCCCCGGCTTGCCCGCAAGCCCGCCAGCGCCTATCTGGCCTGCTGAAATTCCCCCATTCTCGTTACCCGAAGGACCCGCCCGATGGCCGCGCAATATGCCTATGTCATGAAGGACATGACCAAGACCTTCCCCGGTGCCCCCAAGCCGGTGCTCGCCAACATCAATCTGCAATTCTATCGCGGCGCCAAGATCGGCATCGTCGGCCCCAATGGTGCGGGCAAGTCGACGCTGATCAAGATCATGGCCGGGATCGACACCGACATCAGCGGCGAGGCCTGGCCGGGCGAGAACGTCGCGGTCGGCTATCTCGAGCAGGAGCCCGAGCTCGACCCCACCAAGACCGTGCTCGAAAACGTCAAGGAAGGCGCGAAGGAAACCGCCGACCTCGTCGCGCGGTTCAACGAAATCAGCGCCGAGATGGCCGAACCCGACGCGGATTTCGACAAGCTCGGCGACGAGATGAGCGAGCTTCAGACCAAGATCGATGCGGTCGACGGCTGGACGCTCGACAACCAGCTCGAAATCGCGATGGAAGCGCTGCGCTGCCCGCCCGGCGACATGGGCGTGGAGACCCTCTCCGGCGGCGAGAAGCGCCGCGTCGCGCTTACCCGGCTGTTGATCCAGAAGCCCGACATCCTGCTGCTCGACGAGCCCACCAACCACCTCGATGCCGAGAGCGTCGAATGGCTCGAAAACCACCTCAAGGCCTATGCCGGCGCGGTGCTGATGATCACCCATGACCGCTACTTCCTCGACAATGTGGTGGAATGGATCCTCGAACTCGATCGCGGCTCCTACTTCCCCTACGAAGGCAATTACTCGACCTATCTGGAGAAGAAGGCCAAGCGCCTCGACCAGGAAGACCGCGAGGAATCGGGCCGCTCCAAGGCGCTCAAGGAAGAGCTGCAGTGGATCCGCCAGACCCCTGCCGCGCGCCAGACCAAGAGCAAGGCGCGTATCCGCAAGTTCGAGGAGCTCCAGGAAGCGCAGAGCCAGCGCAAGCCGGGCAAGGCGCAGATCGTCATCCAGGTGCCCGAGCGGCTGGGCAGCAAGGTGATCGAAGCCAAGAACATCTCGAAATCCTATGGCGACAAGCTGCTGTTCGAAGACCTCTCCTTCATGCTGCCCCCGGGCGGCATCGTCGGCGTGATCGGCCCCAACGGCGCGGGCAAGTCGACGCTGTTCAAGATCCTCACCGGCAAGGAAACCCCCGACAGCGGCACCGTCGAGATCGGCGACACCGTGCATCTGGGCTTCGTCGACCAGAGCCGCGGCGATCTCAACCCGAAGAACAACGTCTGGGAAGAGATTTCCGACGGGCACGATTACATGAAGGTCAACGGCCATGACGCCTCGACCCGCGCCTATGTCGGCGCGTTCAATTTTAAGGGCGGCGACCAGCAGAAGAACGTCGGCAAGCTCTCGGGCGGCGAACGCAACCGCGTCCACATGGCCAAGATGCTCAAGCAGGGCGGCAACGTGCTGCTGCTCGACGAACCGACCAACGATCTCGACGTCGAAACGCTGGGCGCGCTCGAGGATGCGATTGAGAATTTCGCCGGTTGTGCGGTGGTGATCTCGCATGACCGCTTCTTCCTCGACCGGCTGGCGACGCATATCCTCGCCTTCGAGGGCAACAGCCATGTCGAATGGTTCGAGGGCAATTTCGAGGCCTACGAAGAAGACAAGCGCCGCCGCCTCGGCGATGCCGCAGACCGCCCGACCAGGCTCGCCTACAAGAAGCTGACGCGCTGATCCGAACCCCCGCGCGCCCGTCCCCGCCCAGGTGCAGGGGGCGGGCGCGCGATCAATGCATGTTAAGTGCGGACCGGCCTTCCCGTTCCATGCGCTTCCGACGCCAACCCGGGAGACTGCATGTCCGCCAAGATCTGGCCCATACTCACATTTCTGCTCTTTGCCGCCATCGGCTACGGCGCCCGCGAGGCCATAGGCTCGGTTTATGGAGCTGCCGAGGCCCGCGATCTGCTGGAGGCGCTTTCGCGGGCCGGGCTCTATCTGGGCTCGGCGACCGCGACGGCATCGGCCACGACGTTGGCGCTGATGCTCACGCTGATCGGGATGCTGCGCAAGCTCGACACCGATTTCGACAAGGAAACCTACCGCCGCGTCACCTTGATCGCTTCGCTGGCGACTGCCTCGCTGATGATGAGCCTGCTGGTACTGCTCGCCTTCGTCCTTCCCGTGGGCGAATTCGACGAACTGCCCACAGGCTGGTACACCATGCTCTACGAAGTGCTCTTCGCCGGGGCGGTCATCATGGTGGGGCTGCTGGCCGCCACGGTCATGGTGACCTATCTCACCGTCCGCCGCGTCGTTGGGCAGATCACGCCGGGCGAGGACGTCTAGCCAACGCGCTATTCCGCCTGCCGCCGAGACGCCACGTTCAGTTATTCGATCGGTTGCATGAACGAGAGGTCACCATAACGGTTCAGTCAGCGGTCAGTCCGCGGTGCTATTGAGGGTCTTCGACATTCGCAATCAACACGCCGCGGCTGGTGGAGCGGCAACAGGGACGGAGACACGCTCCATGACACTGACTGACCTTCTCAAGGGCTCCGCGATCGGCGCGCTTTCCATGGCCATGCTGTTCGCCGTGACGCCCGAGCGCGCCGAGGCGGCCGAAACCGCGGCGGTTGCGTCGGTTGCAATCGCGCAGGATCGCGACCAGCCGCGCCGTGAGCGCCCCCAGCGCGGGGACCGCCGCGAGGCGCGCCAGCAGATCCGCGAAGCCCGCCCGGCGGCGCGGCAGGAACGCCAGCCCCAGGCTGCCCCTCAGCAGCGCCAGGCAGAACGCAGCGATCGTCGTCAGAACCGCGATGCGGCGCGGGCGCAGGCCCAGAACCGTGGCGATCGGGCCCGCCGCGCCACCACCGACCGCGCCGACGCCGGTCTGGAGGCGCAGCGCGAAGCCATTCGCCAGGCCTCGCGCAACGCCCAGCAGCAGCGCGGTCGCCAGCAGCCCACCTGGTCCGCTCCGGGGGAACGCGACACCTCGCGCCGCGACGCCTATCGCGCGGCGCGCGAAGCCAATGACGCGCGGCAGGATCGCCGCGACACCCGGCAGGCCTATCGCGCCGGCCGCCAGGACGACTCCCGGCAGGATCGCCGCGACACGCGCCGAGCCTATCGGGCCGGAGAACGAGAGGGCTATCGCGATGGCCGCAGGGTCGATCGCCGCGAGGACCGGCGAGACACGCGGCAGGCCTATCGCGCCGGGCAGCGCGACGTCACCCGCTCGAGCCGTCAGGCGCGGTATTACGACGGCCGGCGCTGGAACGACTATCAGCGCTGGGATCGCCAGGACTGGCGCCGCAATCAGCGCTACAACTGGCAGGGCTGGCGGGCATCCAACCGCCACCTCTATCGGCCGGGTCGCTATTATTCGCCCTACCGCAATCACAGCTACAGCCGGCTGAGCATCGGGATCAGCCTGGGCAGCGTGTTCTTCGGATCGCGCTACCAGATCCAGGATCCGTGGCGCTATCGCCTTCCCGAGGTTTACGGCCCCTATCGCTGGGTCCGCTATTACGACGATGTCCTGCTGGTCGATATCTACTCGGGCGAAGTCGTCGACGTGATTTACGATTTCTTCTGGTAACCCCAGTTACTTAGCTTGCCTGCCCGCACAATCACGGGTTGGCAGGGCCACCGAGAACCCCCGTCGAGAGATCGGCGGGGGTTTTTTCTTGGCCCATCAGCCCGGGACCTTGCCGAAGGGCAGCATCCTGAAAATGCCGCCATTGCGATCGAAGAAGGTGTGCTTGAGCGCACCAAGGATATGCAGCCCGATCAGATAGACGAATATCTGTCCGCCCAGCGCATGCGCATCGAAGATCGTGTCGCCCAGATCCTCGTTCGAGCCTATCGGCAGCGGCGGGATGGTGAAAAGGCCGAACATCTCGACCGTGCGGTCGTTGAGCGAATTGGCGAACCAGCCGCCCAGCGGCAGGCCGATCAGCAGCACGTAGAAGATGATGTGCACGCTGCGCGCCAGCAGCTTCTCCCAGCGCGCAAGATCGGCCGGCAGCGGCGGCACCGGATGCGTCCAGCGCCACACCAGCCTTCCTAGCGTCAGCAGCAGGATTAGGATCCCGATCGCCTTGTGGTTGGCAAAATACTGCATCGCGTCGGCGCGGGCCGCGTGTTCGGCGGCCTCGGCGAGCCGCCAGTTGACGATCACCAGCAGCGCGATCAGCCAGTGGAAGATCATCGCACCGCTCGAATAGCGGCGACCCTGGCCAGTGTAGGTGGCGCTTTCCGTCATGCTCATGATCCCGGACCTCCTCGTTCCGGCTCAGGCTTAGCGCGCAATAGCGAAGGCGCAAGCCGCTCCCTTGCAGCGCGCGCCGCAGTTTTCTAATCAGCCCTCATGGCGACCAAACAGATCATCCCCGACCAGGACGCGCTCGCACGCATCGGCGAGACCGTGCGCAAGCGGCTGACCTCCGACCCCGAAATCTACCAGGTCCCGACCGACAAGGCCGAGATTTTCGCAATCGGCAATTTCCTCTCGCCCGAGGAATGCCAGCGCTTCGTGCGCATGATCGATGTGGTCGCCCGGCCCAGCTCGCTGCACGAGGAGGCCTATACGACCGGATTCCGCACCTCCTATTCCGGCAATTTCGATCCCCGCGATCCGTTCGTCCTGAGCATCTCGCGGCGGATCGACGATCTGCTCGGCATCAATTCGAAATGCGGCGAGACGATCCAGGGCCAGCGCTATCTCCCCGGCCAGGAGTTCAAGCCGCACAACGACTGGTTCCACACCAGTGAGAAATACTGGACGGGCGAGCGCAAGCGCGGCGGTCAGCGCAGCTGGACTGCGATGGCCTTCCTCAACACGGTCGCCGAGGGCGGCCACACGGATTTCACCGCAATCGGCGCCTCGATCGAGCCCAAGCCCGGCGTGCTGCTGGTGTGGAACAATGCGCTGCCCGACGGCACGCCCAACGAGGACACGCTCCACGCGGGCACCCCGGTCATCCAGGGCGAGAAATACGTCCTGACCAAATGGTACCGCACCCGCAAATGGACCTGAGCGCCTAGCTTTTGCGCGCCAGCGCCTCGGCGATCAGGGCGCGGCTGTTGGCGATACCGTAAAGCGCGATGAAACTGCCCATCCGCGGCCCCTGCGCGGAACCGAGCAACGTCTCGTAAAGCGCCCTGAACCAGTCGCGCAGATTCTCGAACCCGTAGCGTTCATCCTTGCCGATTTCGTAGACCAGCGTTTGAATATCTTCTGCGGAGGTTGTCTGGTCGCATTTCGCCAGTTCGGAATCGAGCGCCTGCAGAGCAGCTGCCTCGTTGGCCTCGGGCGCCCGCTTTACCAGCGTCGGGGCGATGAAGTCGCGGTTGTAGGCGAGCGCGGTCCCGACCAGCGCGTCGAGTTCGGGATGCTTCGCCGGGTCCGGCTCGGCGATGTAGTTCCCCAGATAGGACCACACCTGCTCGCGATCCGCCTGCGCGCCCAGCACGCCAACGAGGTTGAGCAGCAGACCGTAGGTCACGGGCAGACTGTCGCCAGCGCCCGCAGGAGTCCCCGCGGAGGCGAGGACCTCGGTCGGTTGCGAACCTCCGCCTGAGGCAACCACCTGCGCGGGGGCTCGCGCCTGCAGCAAGTGCCACACCGGGTTGCCCAGCTGCTTGTCGAGCGGCTGCTCGGCGAGCCGTTCGCGGAACTGCCAGTAATCGTCGACCGCGCGCGGGATCACCCCGACGTGCAATTGCTTGGCGCTCTTGGGGTTGGGGAAAATGTAGAAGCCCAGGCTCTCCTGACTGCCATAGGTCAGCCATTCCTCGATCGTCAGCCCGTTGCCCTTGGACTTGGAGATCTTCTCGCCACTGGCATCGAGGAACAGCTCGTAGATCAGCCCCTCGGGCTTGCGCCCGCCGAGCACCTCGACGATCTTGCCCGACTGGACTCCGCTGTCGGTCAGATCCTTGCCGTACATCTCGTAATCGACGCCCAGCGCATACCAGCGCATCGCCCAGTCGACCTTCCACTGCAGCTTGGCCTGGCCGCCGAGCGCGGATTGCTCGATCACGCTGCCATCCTCGTCGGTGAAGCGGATCGTCCCGGCCTCGGCATCGACTATCTCGACCGGGACCTGGAGCACCTTGCCGCTGGCCGGGCTGATCGGCAGCACCGGCGAATAGGTCTGGCGCCGTTCCTCGCGCAAGGTCGGGAGCATGATGTCGAGGATCGCCTGGTTGCGGCGCAGGACCTGGCGCAGCGCATCGTCGAAGGCGCCCGCATTGTAGCGCTCGCTCGAAGCGACGAATTCGTAATCGAAGCCGAAGCGGTCGAGAAATTCGCGCAGGCGCGTGTTGTTGTGATGCGCGAAGCTGGCGTGGCCGCCGCCTTCATCCGCACCGAAGGGGTCCGGAATGCGGCTGAGCGGCTTGTGCAGATTGGCTTCGAGCAGCGCGCGGTTGGGAATGTTGTCGGGCACCTTGCGCAAGCCGTCCATGTCGTCCGAGAAGGCCACCAGCCGCGTCTTGCCGTCCTCCGGCCGTGCGCCGATCATCGCCTCGAAGGCGCGCCGAACCAGCGTGGTCCGCAGCACTTCCTGGAAGGTGCCGATATGCGGCAGGCCCGAGGGACCGTAACCGGTTTCGAACAGCACCGGCGAGCCGTCGGGCTTGGCGCCATCGGGATAGCGCTTGAGCAGCCGCTGCGCCTCCTGGAACGGCCAGGCCTTGGAACTGCGGGCGGCGTCGATCAATGTGGGTTCGCTCATGGCTTATGCCTGTCGCGAAATGCACCCGAGGGTGCAAGGGTCAAGTCGGCTTCGGCGAGACAAACCCCCACTTCCCAACATGCCCCCACTTTCCGACATGCCCCCACCTTCCGACATGCAAGGGGAGTGCAATTCATCGCGCATGAAAGCGCCAGCATGCTTGATTGCCGTTCCACCTTCGTTCTAACGAGGCCCGAGTGACCGCCACCCTCCCCCTTCCCGCGCTGCATGCGAGCCATGCCGGAACCTGGCTGCGCGATGCGCCGCAGGTCGCGGGCGGTGCCACGCGGGGGTGCTCGAAGGGCGAGGCGGTGATGGCGGCGGCGGATACGCCGCTGCTGCTGCTCAACGCGCCGCTGGTGGCGAGCCGGCTGGGCTATCCCGACCTCTCGGGGCTCGACCTGCTCGAACTGTTCGCGTTCGTCCATCCGGCGAAATTCTGCGTGCCGACGCCCAAGGGGCTGGCGAATGCGCTGGGGCTGGAGGAACCGGCGAGCGACGATGCGGTCCCGCTTCTGTTGCAACGCGCGGGTGCGGCGCTGGTCGGCACTTGCGAGAGCCCGGACTGGGCCGAGCGCGATGGGGCCTGGTCCTCGCTCCAGTCGCTGGCGCGGCTGCGCTGGCCCTGGGCGCAGGTGCTCAGCCCCCATATCCGCCAGCCCGAGCGCGCGGAGAAATGGCTCTTTGCTCGCCTGCCCGAATGGGAGGAGGCGCCCGAGCGCGCGCAGCCGCAGCAGGTTCTGCTCGACGAGCTCGAGGTCGAGGGCCAGCTCGAGCGGCTGACCGGCGAAGGCGCCGAGCGGCGCGAAGGGCAGCGCCAGTTCTCGCGCGGTGCGGGCGGAATCTTCGCGCCGCGCGACAAGAACAAGCGCCCGCATGTGCTGCTGGCGCAGGCGGGGACCGGGATCGGCAAGACGCTGGGCTATCTCGCCCCCGCCTCGCTCTGGGCCGAGCGTTCGGGGGGCACCGTCTGGGTCTCGACCTACACCAAGAACCTCCAGCGCCAGCTGCGCCAGGAAAGCACGCGCGCCTGGCCCGCCGCGCGGCCCGACGGATCGCCCCCGGTGGTGGTGCGCAAGGGGCGCGAGAACTATCTGTGCCTGCTCAATCTCGAGGACGCGCTGCAGGGCGGCTTCTCGGGTCGTCCGGCGGTGCTCGCACAGCTGGTGGCGCGCTGGGCCGCCTACAGCAGCGATGGCGACATGATCGGCGGCGATCTGCCCGGATGGCTGGGCACTTTGTTCCGCAAACGCGGGATCGCGGCGCTGACCGACCAGCGCGGCGAATGTATCTACGCCGGCTGCCCGCATTACCGCAAATGCTTCATCGAACGCAGCGCCCGCGCCGCGGCGCAGGCCGATCTGGTGATCGCCAATCACGCGCTGGTGATGGTCAACGCCGCGCGCGGGCGCGATATCTCGGGCCGCCCGACGCGGATCGTGTTCGACGAAGGCCACCATGTCTTCGACGCCGCCGATTCGATCTTCGCCGCCGGGCTGACCGGCAACGAGGCGATCGAGCTGCGCCGCTGGATCGTCGGCCCCGAACGGACCAGCCGCGGGCGGCGGCGCGGGCTGGCGGCACGGCTGGCGGATGTCGCGAGCTACGACGACGCCGGGGGCGAGGCGATCGAGGCGGCGGTCGAGGCGGCGCAGGCACTGCCATCGGAGGGCTGGCTCGGGCGGCTCGCCGAGGCCATGCCCGCAGGGCCGGTCGAGGCGCTGCTCGCCGAGGTCCGCACCACCACCTATGCGCGCGACGAAAGCGGGCAGGAGGCGGGCTACGGGATCGAGACCGAGACCGCGCAGCTTCCCGGAGAGCTGGTCGAGGCTGCCGGAATGGCCGCGCAGGCGCTCGCCGCGATCCGCCAGCCGCTGCTCAAGCTGAGCGGCAGGCTGGAGGCGGTGCTCGAGGACGCGCCCGACTGGCTCGACGGCCAGGGCCGTGCGCGGATCGAGGGCGCGCGCCACTCGCTCGCCTGGCGCATCGACCTGCTCGCCGCCTGGGAAGCGCTGCTCGTGCGGCTGGGGGGACCGGCGGACCCCGATTTCGTCGACTGGCTGGCGGTCGACCGCGGCGATGCGCGCGAGTTCGACGTCGGTATCCACCGCCACTGGCTCGATCCGATGAAACCCTTCGCCAAGGTCGTCCTCGAGCCCGCGCACGGTGTCATGCTCACCAGCGCGACGCTCACCGACCGCGACGAGAGCGGCCCCGACTGGCCCGGCGCGATCGCGCGCAGCGGGGCGCCCCATCTCGATCTCGTGCCGCGCACCGCGCAGTCCGACAGCCCGTTCGACTACGCCAGCCGCGCCGAGGTTTTGATCGTCACCGATATCAAGCGCGGCGACATCGCAGGCCTGGCGGGCGCCTATTCGCGGCTGATCGAGGCATCCGACGGCGGCGTGCTGGGGCTGTTCACCGCGATCCGGCGGATGCGCGCGGTCCACGGGCGGATCGCCGACCGCCTCGCCCGCGCTGGCCTACCGCTCTACGCGCAGCATGTCGATCCGATCGATACCGGCACGCTGACCGATATCTTCCGCGACGATCCGCGCGCCAGCCTGCTGGGCACCGATGCGCTGCGCGACGGGGTCGACGTCCCGGGCCGCAGCTTGCGCTGCGTGGTGATGGAAAGCACCCCCTGGCCGCGCCCGACCATCCTTCACCGCGCGCGCCGTGCCGCCGCGGCGGCTCAGCCGGGCGGTGCCAAGGGCTTCGACGACCGGATCATCCGCTCGCGCCTCGCACAGGCTTTCGGGCGGCTGATTCGCAGCCGCGAGGATTCGGGCCATTTCGTGGTGCTCTCCGCCGCCTTCCCGACCCGGCTGCTGTCGGCCTTTCCGCCCGGCGCGCCGGTCATACGGCTGACACTCGAACAGGCTTTACAGCGCGTCGCGCAAGGTGTTGGAGCGCAACCCATGATCGGCGCGGCACAGCAAGAGGCGGACACGCAGTGAAGACTCTCGGCCTCATCCGCCACGCGAAATCCGACTGGTCGGATTCGGACAAGCGCGATTTCGATCGCGGGCTCAACGCGCGCGGCAAGCGCGGCGCGCGGCTGATGGGCAAGCATATCCGCGCGCAGGGGACCGATTGGGACCGGCTGGTCGCCAGCCCGGCCGAGCGCGTGAAGATGACGCTGGCCGAAGCGCTGCCCGATCTCGATCCGCAATGGGACCGCAGGCTCTATCTCGCCACGACCGAGGCGATCTGCGACGTGATCCGCGACAAGGGCGGCGATGGCGATGCGCTGCTGCTCGCCGGGCACAATCCCGGTCTGGCCGACATGGTGCTCAAGCTGGTCGCGCCGGGCAGCGAGAACGATCTGTTCGACGAGGCGAAGGTCAAGTTCCCCACCGCCAGCTTCGCGGTGTTCGAACTGGCGATCGACGACTGGGCGGATATCGCCGAAGGATGCGGGACGCTGGTGCATTTCACCCGTCCGCGCGATCTGGATCCCGAGCTGGGACCGCAGGAGTAGTGCCAGCCTAGCGCAGGATGCGCGGTCCCGCTCCGCCCTTCGCCGCGACATCCTCCGGGTTGTAAAGTTTACAAAACTTTAGGCTCAGGCAGCCGCAGCCGATGCAGCCGTCGAGATTGTCGCGCACCGCCTGCAATTGCGCGATCCTCTTGTCGAGACCGCCGCGGATCGCCTCACTGATCTTCCACCAGTCGAAGCTGCTCGGCGCCCGCCCTTGAGGCAGCGCGCGCAGATGCTCGCCGATCTCCTCGAGCGAGAGCCCCAGCCGCTGGACGATCAGGATGAAACTGAGACGCCTTATGTCGCTGCGCAGGAAACGCCGCTGGTTGCCCTTGGTGCGCAGCGGCGCGATCAGACCCTTGTCCTCGTAGAAACGGATCGCCGAGACCGAGAGGCCGGTGCGGCGCGCCAGTTCGCCGATCGAGAGGAGGTCGGTTGCGTTCATGATCCCGGCGATAGCGCAAAAAAAGCTTGACCTCAAGTTAGCTTGAGATCGTATCGACATGGGCGTTCCGGAGCGGCCGCGGGGTGCGGCACGCGATCAGGGAGAACGCCGATGCCCACAGGTTACCTCGAACACGCCAATATCTCGGTCACCGATCCCGAGCGCAGCGCCGCGCTGCTCAAGGCCATGCTCGGCTGGGAGGAGCGCTGGCGCGGTCCTTCGCAGAACGCGGGGCATTCGATCCATGTCGGCAACGAGGACTGCTATCTCGCGCTCTACACCGGCGCGCATGTCCGCGGCGAATACGCCAAGGGCCAGCCGCTGAACCACATTGCCTTCGTGGTGGACGATCTCGATGCTGCCGAAGCGGTGGTGAAGGCGCACGGGCTCAAGCCCTTCGGCCATGACGATTACGAGCCCGGGCGGCGGTTCTATGTCTTCGACTGGGACGGGATCGAGTTCGAGATCGTGAGCTACGCGGCCGGTGCTTCCACGCGCGGACCCGCCGCCGGCCCCTCATAGCCGGCAAGCGCGCCCAGCGGCACCGTCTCGAACTGCCCCAGCCAGCGCCGCGCCAGCTTGGCCAGCGGCATCGGATTGAGATAGTGCCGCTTGCAGCGCCCGTCGCGGTGGCTGGCGACCAGTTCGGCCGCCTCGAGCACCGCGAGATGCTTCGCCACCGCCTGCCGCGTCATCGGCAGACCTTCGCCCAATTCGCCCAGCGTCAGCCCGCCCGCTTCGCTCAGCCGGTCGAGCAGCTTGCGACGGGTCGGGTCGGAAAGCGCGGTGAAGGTGTCCGTCATGACGTCAGGCTAAGCGCGCCGACGCGATTCGCTCAAGCTGTGCGGGTCACAGCAGCGCAACTTGTCCCCGGCCCGACCATGGCTCGCCGGTCCGGTCGATCGCGAGATCGCCGCGCCATGCGCTGCACAGCGCCTTCGCCTCGTCGGGCGTTCCCGCTGTCCACACCCCGTGGTCCTCGGGTGCCAGCACCACCGGCATCCGCGAATGGACCGCGGCGGCAGGACCCTCGGCATCGGTCATCACCATCGAATAGACCGCACCCCATTCGTCGCTCGGGCGCCAGATTCCCGCCGCGGCGAACAGTTCGCCACCCGGCAGGGTCATCCAGCTGCGGGTCTTGCTCCCTGCTGGGCCTTCCGCCTCGGCCCAGGCGGTGAGCGGGATCAGGCAGCGGCGCTGCTCGAAGGACTGCCGCCAGAAAAAGCCGTCGAGCTTGTCGGTGCGAGCGTTATTGACCGGCCGGGGGTTGAGCGGCTCGCCGGTCTTTTTGCTTGTCTGCGCGAAGGGGAAACCCCAGACCATGCTGCGCAACTGGCCCCCGGCGACGACCAGTCCCGGATAGCAGGGAAAGACCTCGTCGACGAAATTCGCGCCGCCGAGCGAATCGACCGCCCCGAACCAGGCGGCGACTTCCGCCTTGTTCTTCGTCATCCGGTAGAGATTGCACATCGCCCCGGCTCAGGCATTGCCGACGACGAAACACGCCGCCGCGACCAGCGCCCCGGCCCAGCGGTTCGAGCGAAAACGCTCGAGCGGATTGGCCGGGTCCTGCGGATCGAGCGTCGCCACCTGCCAGGTCAGATGCCCCGCCGCGGGCAGCAGCGCCAGCAGCGCCAGCGGATCGGCCCGCAGCAGCCACACGCCCAGCGCCCACAGCGCCACCGCCCCGGCGTAGAACAGCGCCACGCCCGGCTTGACGCTTGCGCCCAGCCGCAGCGCGCTCGAGCGGATGCCCACGAGCGCATCGTCCTCGCGGTCCTGCAGCGCGTAGATCGTGTCGTAGCCCACCACCCACAGCACCGCGCCGCCATAGAACGCGGCGAGCGCATCCCAATTGTCGGCGCGCAATTGCGTCCAGCCGACCAGCAGCCCCCAGCTGAACACCAGCCCGAGCCATGCCTGCGGCCACCAGGTGATCCGCTTCATGAAGGGATAGGCGGCGACCATCGCGAGGCTCGCCAGCGCAACGAGCTGGGCCATCCCGCGTAATTGCAGCAGCACGAGGAGCCCCACAGCGCACAGGACGAGCAGCCAGACCCAGGCGCGCTTCTTGGAAACCCGCCCGCTCGCCACCGGGCGCGCGGCGGTGCGCGCCACCTGACGGTCGAGATCCGCATCGACGATATCATTGTAGACGCAGCCCGCCCCGCGCATTGCGATCGCGCCCAGCAGTAGCCAGGCGAGCAGCACGAGCTGCCAGCCCGCCCCCGCCAGCCACACGCCCCAGACGCAGGGCCAGAACAGCAGCCACCAGCCGATCGGCCGGTCGAACCGCGCCAGTTGCGCCAGATCGCGCAGGCCTTGTGGCAGCCGCGCGACCAGCCCGCGGTGCTCGCTGTCGGGGACGATGTTTTCGCTCATAGCGCCATGCCGTAACCAATTTCGTCGCCCCCGCGAAGGCGGGGGTCCCGCTTTCTTCGGCGCGACGGTTGAAAAGCAGCGGGATTCCCGCTTTCGCGGGAATGACGATTAGAGGAAACGACATGCCCGCCACCCCCGCCTGGCCTCCCAAGAGCGCGCCGCGCCTGTTCGTCGCCGAGCCGCTCCACGCTGGTGCGCAGGTCGTGATCGATGGACCGCAGGCGCATTACCTCGCGCGGGTCATGCGGGTGAGCCCGGGCGATCCGGTGGTGCTGTGCGACGACCTCACCGGCGAATGGGCCGCGCGCGTCGTCGAGGCGGGCAAGCGCAGCGTCGCTCTCGAATGCATCGAATTGCTACGCGAACGCGAGGCGGTGCCCGATCTCTGGCTGTGCCCGGCGCTGATCAAGAGGGACCGTTTCGACCTCGTGCTCGAAAAGGCGACCGAGCTGGGCGTCGCGCGGATCGCGCCGGTGGTGACCCGGCGCTGCGTCGCCGACAAGCTCAACCCCGAACGCGCGCGCGCCATCGTCACCGAGGCGGCCGAACAATGCGCGCGCACTGCCCTCCCTGAACTGGCCGCGCCGGTAAAGCTCGCTGCGCTGCTGGCGGACTGGCCGACTGATCGCACGCTCTATTTCGCCGACGAGAATGGCGGGATCCCGCTGGTCGAGGCGGTGGCCGGTGCCGATACGCCGCGCGCCGGCTTTCTCATCGGCCCCGAGGGCGGCTTCGACGATCAGGAGCGCGCCGCGATCCGCGCTCTGCCGCAAGCGGTCCCCATCTCGCTCGGGCCCCGCATCCTGCGCGCCGAGACCGCCGCGCTTGCCGCGCTGGCGATCTGGATGGCGCAGGCGGGCGATTGGCGCGATCGCGAAGGGCCGCGGAACCCGGGCGAAGAATAAAGGGCTGGCGCGGCGCAAGGGGACTGCCTAACGCGCGAATCATGAGCACCCGCAAGGCTTCCGAGGACGCAGATCCCATCATCGAGAGCCGCGACCAACTGGTCGCGCCGCTTCTCAATGGCGAGAAACCCAAGGCCGACTGGCGGATCGGCACCGAGCACGAGAAGCTCGTCTTCCACCGTTCGGACCACCGCGCGCCCTCCTATGACGAGCCGGGCGGCATCCGCGACATTCTGCTCAGCATGCAGGAATTCGGCTGGGAGCCGGTCGAGGAAGGCGGCAAGGTCATCGCCCTGCGCGGCGCGGACGGCGCGGTCAGCCTCGAACCTGCCGGCCAGCTCGAGCTCTCCGGCGCGCCGCTCGAGAACCTCCACGAGACCTGCGCCGAGACGGGTCGCCATCTCGAACAGGTCAAGGCGATCGGCCAGCGCTGCGACGTCAGCTTTCTCGGCCTCGGCATGTGGCCCGACAAGACCCGAGCCGAGCTGCCGGTGATGCCCAAGGGCCGCTACGAGATCATGATGCGCCACATGCCGCGGGTCGGCACCATGGGGCTCGACATGATGCTGCGCACCTGCACCATTCAGGTCAATCTCGACTATTCTTCCGAAGCCGACATGGCGAAGAAGTTCCGCACCGGGCTCGCGCTCCAGCCGCTCGCCACCGCATTGTTCGCCAATTCGCCCTTCACCGAGGGCAAGCCCAACGGCTATCTCTCCTATCGCAGCCACATCTGGTCCGACACCGACCCGCAGCGTACCGGCATGCTCCCCTTCGTGTTCGACGGGGATTTCGGCTACGAGCGCTGGGTCGACTACATGCTCGATGTGCCGATGTATTTCGTCTTCCGCGACGGCAAATACATCGACGCGGCGGGGATGAGCTTTCGCGACTTCCTCAAGGGCGAACTGCCCGCGCTGCCGGGCGAATTGCCGCGCGAGGCCGATTGGTGGGATCACCTCTCGACCGCCTTCCCCGAGGTCCGGCTCAAGAGTTTCCTCGAGATGCGCGGCGCCGATGGCGGGCCTTGGAACCGCATCTGCGCCCTGCCCGCCTTCTGGGTCGGGCTGCTCTACGATCAGTCCGCGCTCGATGCCGCCTGGGATCTGGTCAAGGACTGGAACATGGAAGAGCGCGAGGCGCTGCGCAACGCCGTCCCCAAGCAGGCGCTCGACGCGGCGCTGCCGGGTGGCGGGCGGCTGCAGGATCTCGCGAAGGAAGTCTTGGCGATCGCCCGCAGCGGGCTGTCGGCGCGCGCGCGGCTCAACACGTCTGGCGACAACGAGACCGGCTTCCTCGAAACGCTCGACGAGATCGTGGAAAGCGGCAAGGTTCCGGCGCAGCGGCTGCTCGATCTCTATCATGGCGAGTGGAACGGCGATGTCAGCCAGGTCTACAAACAAAGCTTCTGACGAGAAAAGGACGGCGCGATGATCCAGATCAACGGTACCCTCAAACTGGCACCCGACGCGCTGACCAAGGGGCGCGAGGCGATCGTCGCGATGGTCCGCGCCTCGCGCGCCGAGGACGGCTGTCTCGAATACGGCTTCGCGCAGGATCTCACCGATCCCGATGTGCTCTATCTGGTCGAACGCTGGCGCGACCGCGCGGCGCTCGACGCGCATTCGGCCTCGCCGCACATGGCGGAGTTCATGCGCACCATGGCGGCCAATCCGGCGATGGAGCGCGACCTGCGCATCTTCGAGACCGACGACGGCCTGCCGCTCGGCTGATTACTCCGCCGGTTGCGCCCTGGGGGTGAACCGGAGACCCACGATCCAGTCGCTCAACCGCGTCAGCGGCGCGGTGATCAACCCGTGCGCGCCCATCCAGGCGTGATAGTCGCGGTATTTGGGGTCTTCGGCCAGCAGATGCGCTTCCTCGGTGCGCGCGCGCCAGTAATAGATCGCGTTGACGCACAGCAGGCAGAAGACGTTGCGGATCGCATCGACCGGCGATCCGGTCGTGACCAGGAAGGGCATGACCGAGCACCACCAGAACAGGTTCTTGGAAACATAGGCGGGGTGGCGGGTGAAGCGGTAGGGGCCGTGGGTGATCACGCCGCGATAGGTCAGGTTGGAAAACCGCAGGCCGAAGGCGAAGGTCGCCCAGGCGTAGATCGCGGTGAGGAACACCAGCCACGCCGCCCAGACCCACAGCAAAGCCTCGCTTCCCGCGAACCAATAGGCCCAGTCGCGGGTGTTGCTCTCGTAATTGAGCACCAGCCCGTTGCCGATGATCCCCCAGACGAAAGGCGGGTAGCAGATCAGCGCCGCCAGCCAGCCGGCAAGAAAGGGATTGCCGCTGCGGATATGCGCATCGAGCGGGCGCATGGTGACGATATAGCCGATCGTCCCGATCTGGACGTCGATCACGAACATCAACTGCAGGAGCGCGACCCCGAGACGCACCGGATCGTCCATGATCGCGCCGAAATCGGTATTGACGATGCCGACGAAACCCGGCGGCAGGATCGAGATCATGAAGGCGGCGAAGAAGCCCTTGATCAGCCAGGCGCGGCCGTGCTTCTTGACCTCCTCGAGCTCCCATTCGCCGCGCCCGCTCAGCAGCGCGCCGAAGTGCCAGGCGTGATCGCGCGGTTCGACCAGCACCCGGTCGAGCCAGATCACATAGGGGATGGAGAGGAGGGCCAGCGGGATAATGCTGGCCGTGAGCACCCCCATCGCGAATTCGTAGCTTCCCGACCAGTACCAGCGCGAGACGCAATAGAGCCCGGCGATGATCGCCCAGGTGGTCCACAGACCGGCGATCTTGGTGACGCAGCGCGCCGCGTCGGGCTTTCGCGTCCGGGCGAGCGACCAGTCGATCCCGGTCGAGGGGCGAAGATGGACCTTGTCGACCAGGACCGACCAGGCCACCATCGGGACGCAGGCCACGACCAGCCCGGTCAGGACGGCGTGCGAGCCGTCCATCCGCTCGCGCGGGCCGGGAAGGTCGAAGGCGGCGCTGATCTCGGGCCATTGGCGACACAGAGCGAACCAGCCCAGCAGGCTGACTACGCCGAGCACGCCGACCATGGGCGAAACATCGCTGACCGGACGCGCAGCCGGAACCTGGGTTGCCGAAACCTCAAGGGACGAATGCGCGGTCATGTCCCGCGCTTCATAGCGGGACAATGGTTAATGCGGCGCAAAATTCTCGCCCGGATCAGCGGAAGGCCGTGATCCGTCCGCTGTCGTCGATCACATAGAGCGTGTTGTCGGCGACGATCGGCGGCAGCGTGACGGGCTGCTTCAGCTCGTGGAACAGCGTCGCCGAACCCTCGCTGGCGCCGATCCGGTAGATCTGGCCTTCGGAATTGACCGTCCAGAGATTGCCGCCGGCGAGCACGGGGCCTTGCCAGTAGATCGGCCCTTTGCGGTCTTCCATATCGCGGAATTCCGGCAATTGGGTGAGCCAGCGCACTTTGCCGGTCGAGCGGGCGATGGCGAGCAGACGGGCATCGTCGGTGAGGGTGAAGATCCACTCGCCCGAAATGGCGGGGGTCGAAATACCCGCGAGGTTGAGTTCCCAGATCCGTTGGCCGGTTACCAGCTCGTAAGCCGCCATCCGGCCGCCCTGGCCAAGCGCATAGACGCGGCCATTGTCGATGATCGGATCGGCGTCGATATCGGTCAGCGATCCGACCGAGGTCGAGATGCTGGTCCGCGCGAGCGCATCCGCCCACAGCGTGCGACCGTTCTCGTAGCGATAGGCGACCAGCTCGCCCGAGCTGTAGCCGGCGATAACCGTGCCCTGCCCTGCTGCCGGAGCCGCGACGCCGAAGACGCCTGCCTGGGTGGCGGATGCCGATTCCTGCCACTGAAGCTCGCCGGTCCGGGCATCGAGCGCGAAGATCTGATTGTCCTGCGTCATGACGAAGACCGAACCGAAGGCGAGCGTGGGCGCGCCGCGCAGCGGGCCGGCAGGCCGCACCTTCCACAGCTCGTTGCCGGTGGCGGCATCCATCGCGAGGACTTCGCCCGCGCCATTGGTGCCGTAGAGGCGGCCATCGAAATAGCTTACGCCGCCGCCGAAGGCGACGTCCTGGAGATTGTTCGCAAGCGCCGACTCGCGCTTCCAGACCGGCGCCCCGGTTTGCGCATCGAAGGCCGAGACATTGCCCGAGGTGTCGACGACATAGAGGCGCCCGCCCCCGACCACCGGCGCGGCGCCCAGCCGGCGGCGGTTGCTCGAACCGGCGACCATGGCGGTCCAGACCGGGCTGGGCTGCGCGGCCAGCGCGACATGGCCCTGGTTCTTGCTCGCGGTGCCGCCGCCCTGGGCCCACTCGCTGTTGACCTGAGCCGGAGGCAGAACCACCGAAACGCTCGCAAGCGCGGGATCGACCTCGGCGCCGCTCTCGATCCGCGACAGGATCGGCGTACGATCGCCCAGGCTCGGGGTCGTCTTTTCGTCCGACCCCCCGAACAATCCGCCCGCGCAGCCGGACAATCCGGTGACGAGCATCGCGGCAACGCCGGCGCGGATTGCGGCTTTGGTCATGTTGTGGATCATGGCGTTGATTTCGCTTTCTGAATTATGGTGCGGGCTGCGCAGCCGGCGGAGCGGCCGGTGCGCCCTGGCCATCCGCTGCAGGATCCTGGCCCACGCCCTGCGCTTCGAGCAGCGCATCGACATCCTCGATCGCGTCGACCCCGAGTACGCCCGCCATCTGGCGCGAGCGCGAACGCAGGCTCTCGGGCACGTCCTCGGCTTTGGCGATTGCGGCGAACAGCGCCCCCGCCTCGTTGCGCTTGCCCTGTTCGAGATAGGCCATCGCGACCAGTTCGCCCGCGCTGCCGAAGAAGGGTTCGCCGGGGACGGCCAGCGGCTGGAGCGCGGCCACGACCGCCGCCTTGTCCATCGTGTCGAACCCGGTCGCGACCTTGCGGATCAGCGCCAGATTGCGCAATTCCTCGGGCGCGGCGGTGTCGTTGGCCAGTCCGTCGAAAATCGCGACGGCGTCTTCGGTGCGGCCCTGCTGGGCGGCGATGCCGCCGCGCAGCATCTGCGCATTGGCCGCCGCGGCATCGCTGCCGTCGCCGGCCAGTTCCTCGAGCGCATCGTAGGCGGTCTGAAGGTTGCCGGCCTCGACATTGTCGAGCGCTGACACCAGCGTCTCGGAGCGCGCTTCCGCGGCCGCGCGCTGGCTGGGCTGCCACCACAGCAGATAGGCGGCCAGCGCCAGGACCAGCAGCAGCACCAGCGCCGCCAAGGGCTTGCCGTAGCGCTCGCCGAAATTCTCGAGATCGCCCTGACGCACCGCATCGTCGACCTCGCGCATCATCGCGGCCTCCTCGGCATCCTTGCGGCGCTGGAGCTTTTCCTGATGGGTTTCGGTGGTCTTTTTTGGAGGTAGGGCCACGAGCGGCTGAGTTCCCGTTCAAGTCAATCGTTCGGCGGCGTCCTTAGGACGCGCGCCCACTAAGGGCAATGGTCTCGGCCCGCTGCAGCGCTCCTGTCCCCGTCGGCGTTAACCTCGCCTGAAAGCGCGCTTCCCGGCCAGAGCGGCCGCAAGGGTTCAGAAGTCGCTCTTGCCCGCCGCCCGCAGCGCGCTCGAATAGAGCCGGCGGTAGGTCGCCAACATCTTCGCCTCATCGAACTCGGCGCGAGCCTTCTCGCGGTTGGCGGCCCCGATCTCCTCGCGCAGCCGCTTGTCGATCGAGAGCGTAACCAGCTCGGTCTCGAGCGCCTCGTCGTCGGGAGTGGCGGCGAGATAGTTGCGGTTGGCGACCGACACCATCTCGGCGATGTCGCCGACCTGCGGAGCGACCACCGGACGCCCGGCCGCCATCGCCTCGATGACGGAAAGCGGGAACTGCTCGCTGTCGCTCGACAGCGCGAAGATGTCGAACAGCCCGACGACCCTGGCGGGTTCGGCGACGGCACCGGGCAAATGGACGCGGTGGTTGATCCCCAGCCGGTCGGCTTCCGCCTCGATCGCCGCGCGCTCGGGTCCCTCGCCGCAGATCACCAGATGCCAGTTGTCGGACAGCGGCGCGAAGGCGCGCACCAGCCGCGGCAGGTTCTTGACCTTGCGCAGGCCGGCAAGCGTGCCGACCCAGTTTTCGCCCGGCCGCTTGAGCAGCCGGCGGATGGCATCGTTGCGCGGCTTCTTGGCGAAGGCCTTGGTGTCGATGCCATTGGCGATGCGCTTCACCCGGCCGAGCGGCTGCTGCCAGTCGACCAGCGCGATTTCCTCGAGCTTTTCGGAAGGTACCACCAGCCCCGCGGCCTTGCCCAGTGCGATGCGGCGGTACCAGGTGCGGCGGCGCTTGCGGCGGACCAGCTCCTCCTCGTCGAAGCCGTCCTCGTGATGGATCAGCGGCGGCAGGTCGTAGGCCTCGGAGAACAGCGTATGCGCCATGACCGCATCCATCGCGCCCCAATTGTAGGTCAGCACCAGGTCGTAGCCGCGCATCGCGCGCGCGAGCCGGTTGAGCCGGCCGGGCATGGGAAAGCCCTTGAGCGCGGGAAACTCGGGCTGCAGCGTCACTGCGATACCGCGATCGATCCGCGCGGCGGCGCCGGTCTCCTCGGGCTCGGCGGAGACGATCGTATGGCGCAGAGCCGGTCCGAAACCGTTGATCAGCTGGACGGTGCGCAGCTCCTTGCCGCCCGGGGCGAAGGTGGAATGCAAATGCAGGACATGCGGCCTTGCCGCCGCCTTCGCGCTCATGCGATCTGGGCCAGCAAGGCGTCGATCGCGGCGCGGGTCTCGGGCTCGTCGAGCGTCGGGGCGTGCCCGGTGTCGGGGACGGTCACCGATGTCGATTGTGGAATTCGACGTTTCATCTCGGCGAAGGTGTCGGTCGAAAACAGTGTCGAATCGCCGCCGCGGACCAGCAGCACCGGCCGCCCCGCCAGCGCTTCGTAGGCGGGCCACAGATCGGGCGGCACCGCCCCGGCATCGATTTCGGCATCGAGAATCGGGTCGGCGATCTTCATGTCGTAGTCGAAGGCGATCCGGCCGTTGCTGCACAGCGTCATCCCGCGCTTGGCCATCGCCAGCCAGTCCTCGGTGTCGAAGGTCGGATGCGAAGCGCCATGCACCTCCTCGAGCGCGCGGGCGGCGTGCATCCAGGTCGAGAAGCTGCGACCCTGTCCGATATAGGTCTTGATCTTGTCGAGCCCCTCGCTTTCGACCACCGGCCCGATATCGTTGAGCACGACCCCGGCGATACGCTCGGGCGCGAGCGTCGCCAGCATCATCGTCATCAACCCGCCCATCGAGGTGCCGATGGCGACGAAGCGCGCGATCTCCTCCTGCTCGAGCAGCGCCAGAACATCGGCGACGTAGGTCGGCACTGTATAGGTCGCGCTGTCGCTGGCGTAATCGCTGTTGCCGCGCCCGCGCATATCGGGGGTCAGAACTCGCCAGCCCGCTGCGGCAAGATGCTGCGCGAGATGCGCAAAATCGCGCCCATTGCGGGTCAGCCCGTGCAGGCACAGCACCGGCGGACGGTCCTGAGTGCCCGGCAGCTGGCTCGGATAATCGCGGAAATACAGCGTCAGCCCGTCGGGGCTCTGCCAGCTCTTCTCGGAATAGGGCTTGTCCATGGGGAGGAATGTCGTCCGTTGCGCTGCCTGAGGCGTATGTTGCGGAGCCCGGCCTTGCGCCTGGTCACCTTGGCCCCCACTATTGCTGCATGCGCGAAGAACCGCAAGCTGCGAGCTATCGCGCCGATACGCCGATCGCCGCGCTGGCCGACTGGCTGGGCGATCCGGTGGCGCCCGCGGATTTTCCGCAGACCGTGCTGCGCTTCCGTAACGATCGCGCCGCCGCCCAGGTCGGGTTGGACGGCCTCGACGAGGCCCAATGGCTTAGCCATTTTGGTCGGTTCGCGCCGCTTGCCGATAATCTGCCGCAACCGCTCGCGCTGCGCTATCACGGCCACCAGTTCCGGGTGTACAATCCCGAGATCGGCGACGGGCGCGGCTTTCTATTTGCGCAGCTGCGCGATGCCTCGGGGCGGTTGATGGATCTGGGAACCAAGGGCTCGGGCCAGACGCCATGGAGCCGCGCGGGCGACGGCCGGCTCACGCTCAAGGGCGCGGTCCGCGAGATCCTCGCCACCGAAATGCTCGAGGCGCTGGGCGTTTACACCTCGCGCACCTTCTCGGTAATCGAGACCGGCGAGGAATTGCAGCGCCACGACGAGCCTTCGCCCACGCGCTCGGCGGTCATGGTCCGGCTGAACCACGGCCATATCCGCATCGGGACCTTCCAGCGATTGCTCGCACTGGAGGAGCAAGGCCAGATGGCCGCGCTGGTGGATTATTGCCTGGCGCAGTTTCCCGGCCCGCCCCTGCCCGAGGATGCGCCGGGACGCGACGAACCCGCGGTGCGACTGATGCATCAGGTGGTCGAACGGATGGCCGATCTCGCCGCCAGCTATATGGTCGCAGGTTTCGTCCACGGCGTTCTCAACACCGACAATATGAACGTGTCGGGCGAGAGCTTCGATTATGGCCCCTGGCGCTTCCTGCCGCGCTGGGACCCGGCATTCACCGCGGCCTATTTCGATCATTCGGGCCTCTATGCTTTCGGACGTCAGCCCGAGGCGCTGCACTGGAACTGCGGGCAGCTCGCGGTGGCTCTGCGCCTGCTGGTCGACGCCCCGCCGCTGATCGCCGCGCTCGAGCGCTTCGGCGATCTTTACATGGCGGCGGTCGGGCGGCGCTGGTGCTGGCGGCTGGGCGTGGCGAGCCGCGGCGTCGAGGCCGATACGGCGCTCGTGGCGGCTTGCGAGAAGGCGCTGGTTGACAGCGGAGAGGCGCCCGAAGCTTTCTTCCACCGCCACCGCGGCGGGCGCGCGGCAGAAGGCGCGCTGGCCGAGGCTCTCGCATCCTATCAGGCGAGCGATTCCGATCGGCATCCCTATTGGCGCGATCCCGCACCGCAGAGCATGCTGATCGACGAGGTCGAGGCGCTGTGGGCGGCGATCGACCGGAAGGACGACTGGCGGCCGCTGGAAGACAAGATCGCCGCGATTCGGAGGATGGGCGAAGCCCATGGCACTCCGCCCGCCCCCGCTGGGCACCCCGGCGGCTGACCTCTGGTGGATTGCAACTCCGCATCGCTTTGCCTTGCGATGCCATCCCCCGTAAACGGTTCCGGTGCGTTGCATGTTTGGCGTAAGGGATTGTAGAAATACGATATGAACGAGGTTTCGAGCACAGTGTCCGACAGGCAGATCATTTCCTACCAGCCCGCGACCGGGGAAGAATTGTGGCGGGGCGATATCGGCGATGTCGATAATTGCGTCGAACGAGCGCGCGCGGCCTTGCGCGATTGGTCGCACCAGTCACTCGGTCAGCGGATCGAGCTGGTCCGCCGCTTCGCCAATGAGGTGCGCCGGCAGTCCGAGCCCTTCGCCGAACTGATCGCGCGCGAGACCGGCAAGCCGCTGTGGGAAGCGCGCACCGAGGTCGAGGCCGTCATCGGCAAGGTGGAGATCTCCATCACCGCCTATGCCGAGCGGACCGGGCAGAAGAAGCTCAACAGCGCGCTGCAGGGCACCGCCGCGGTTCGCCACAAGCCGCATGGCGTGATGGCGGTGCTGGGCCCGTATAATTTCCCCGCGCACCTGCCCAACGGCCATATCGTCCCCGCGCTGATCGCGGGCAATTGTATCATCTTCAAGCCGAGCGAAAAGACTCCGGCGGTCGGCGAATTCCTCGTCAAATGCTTCCACGCGGCGGGTTTTCCCGAGGAAGTGGTACAACTGCTGATCGGCGGTCCCGAGGAAGGCAAGGCGCTGGTCGCGCACTGGCTGGTCGACGGGGTGCTCTTCACCGGCTCGGCGCGGGCGGGCGTCGCGATCAACCGCAAGCTTGCCACCGAGCCGGGCAAGATCGTCGCGCTCGAGATGGGCGGCAACAATGCGATCGTAGTCACCGACACCCCCAAGGTCGACGATGCCGCAGTCACCATCATCCAGTCGGCCTTCACCACCGCCGGCCAGCGCTGCACCGCCGCGCGGCGGCTGATCGTGACCGATTCGATGTATGACGAGATCGTCCCGCGGGTGAAGGCGCTGGCCGAGCGGCTGATCGTCGGCGAGCCCTTCGCCGATCCGCAGCCCTTCATGGGGCCGGTGATCGACAACGAGACCGCCGACCTGCTCACCGAGAGTTTCGTCGCGTTGATGAGCCGCGGCGCGAAGCCGATCCTGCACATGAAGCGGCCGGAAGAGGACAAGCCGTTCCTCACCCCGGGGATCCTCGATGTCACCGATATGCACGAGCGCCCGGATGTCGAGCTGTTCGGGCCGCTGCTCCAGGTCGTGCGCGTTCCCGATCTCAACGAGGCGATCACCGAGGCGAATATGACCCGTTACGGCCTGTCGGCGTCGCTGATCGGCGGAACGCCGCAGGATTTCGAGATGTTCTGGAACGAGATCCGCGCCGGGATCATCAACTGGAACCGGCCCACCAATGGCGCATCATCGGCCGCGCCCTTCGGCGGGGTCGGCCTGTCGGGCAATCATCGCCCGGCAGCCTTCTACGCCGCGGATTACTGCGCCTATCCGGTGACCAGCACCGAGATGGAGCAGCCGCGCGCCAGCCTGGGAGTCGGGCTCAAGGAATGAGCCTGCGCGGCCAACGTTACGGGTTGCTGGTCACCAGATCGATCTCGGTCACGCCCGAGGGCAGCCGGCGACCATAGACGACGAAAGCGTTCTCGCCGCTAGTGCCGCTCAGGATATTGTCGCCGCCAGCCTTCACATGCTCGGCCGAATAGCCGTTGGCGAGCGCGCGGGTGTGGTAGAAGGCCAGCACGTCGTTGAGCGGAACCGGCGTCAGGAAGGATACGACCCGCAGCGCGCAACCGCCCTCGTCCGTGCCCGCCGCTTCCTGCGTGTTGCCGCGCGGATAGACCGGGAAGGTTCCGGGCAGCTTGGCGGCCCAGGCGGTGGTGTATTCGACCCGCGATTCGCAATTCATCCCGCCCGGCGAAACGGCCGCCTGCGCCGCCTTCTGCATCGCCGGAGTCACCGGCTGGGCCGCGCCGAGATCGCGCGGCGCGGGCACGGCACGCAAGGCATCGGCGCCGCCGACCAGTTCCGCCGCGCGGGTCCGCGCCGCAGCAATCGCCTCGGGCGTTCGGTTGATGTTGGGGAGCGAGCGATCGCCCGATCCGGACAGCGCGGCATTGCCTTCGCTGCTTCCGGCGAGATCGGGATCGGTCATCAGATCGTCGTTGAGCGCCTGCTCGCTCGCCGGATCGAGATCGCCGGTCGCCTCAGCCTCCTCGGGCTCATCGCTGCAGGCGGCCAGCAGGGCGAGCGGCAGGGCGAGGGTGGCAAGGGGAAAACGCATCGGGGCAACTCCGGCTGATAATTCGGCCCGGTCCTTACCCCAGCGGCTCGTCTCTTGACCAGCGGTCCGGCAGCGCTTGCGCCATTGCGGGACGGATCACCGGGAAATATGAAGACGCCGCACCCCCCGCAATTAAGGGATACGGCGCCTTCCGCGGCCCGGTGGAACCGCGTTTCGACCGGGGTGGGCCCGGACGAAACCGAAACTATTTTAGCGGCAGCGAGCGCCCGAGCGATCGATCTCGCGGCCGAGCAGCGCTCCGCCAGCGGCGCCGAGGATGGCACCCAGCGTGCGGTCGCCGCGGCCCGCGACCTCATTGCCGATCAGCGCACCGACACCGGCGCCGATCAGCAGACCGGTCGTGCCGTCGTCCTTCTTGCAATAGGCGCGCCCGTCATCGCCGCGCCAGACGCGGGTGTCGCGGCGGACCGGCTGTTCGTAGCGGGCATCGCGGTCGTAGCCCCGGCCGCGGTTCTGGTAGCGGCGGTCGCGGCGATCGTAACGGTCGCGGCGGTCGTAGCGATCGCGCTGCAGCTCGGCGGTTTGTTGATGAAACACCGACGGGGCGGCGTAGCTGGAGGTCAGCGACGCGCTGGCGGGCGCGGCGACCGAATGCGCGGCCGGCGCGGCGGCGGCGGGGGCGGAAAGGGCGAGACCGGTTGCGGCGAGGGCCATTCCGGCGAGGGTGAAAGATTTGGCCATTTTTCAGTCCTTTGCTTCCTGCGATGCGACACGGCGCCGCTCGATTTGTTCAGTAATATCCCCCTAATTATGAACAGTGTGCAACCGGGAATTCAGCTTGTTCATTTTGCGACCAGCCGAGCTTGAGCAGCAGACAAGTTGATGCTTGCAGCGGCTTCGGGCCGGTCCTAGCCGCCGCCCATGAACGAGCCAGAATCCGAGTCGCGGCCCTCAGGACTGCCCGCTGCGCTTGGCGCCTATGTGATCTGGGGCTTCCTCCCGCTCTACCTGCTGCTGGTGAAGGTGGTGCCGCCGTTCGAATTCGTCGCCTGGCGGATCGTCTGGACGCTGCCGATCTGCCTGCTGATCGTCTGGGTCCGGCGCCAGGGGCCGCAATTGCGCGCCGCCATCGCCGATTCCAAGAGCCTGCGCTGGCTGCTGCTGAGCGCCTCGCTGATCGCGGTGAACTGGGTGGTCTATGTCTGGGCGATCCAGAACAACAACGTCTACGCCGCCAGCCTGGGCTATTATATCAATCCGCTGGTCAACGTCCTGCTGGGCACGCTGCTGCTGGGCGAGAAGCTCAACCGGGCGCAATGGGCCGCCGTGGGGCTCGCCGGGCTCGGCGTGGCGCTGCTGGCCGAAGGCGCGCTGACCACGCTGTGGATCAGCCTGACGCTGGCGTTCAGTTTCGGCGTCTACGGCATGGTCCGCAAGCAGGTCCCGGTCGGCTCGCTCCCCGGCTTGACGATCGAATCGGGCCTGCTGCTGATTCCCTCGATCGCGGTGGCAGGCTGGTATGCGGTCCAGTCGGGCTCGTCTTTCGCGGTCAGCCCGCAATTGAGCGGCGCGATCGTGCTGGGCGGCGTGCTGACCGCGATCCCGCTGCTGATGTTCGCGGTCGCCGCCAAGCGGATGCCCTATTCGACGCTCGGTTTCATCCAGTTCCTCGCGCCCAGCATCGTCTTCGTGCTGGGTCTCACGGTGTTCGAGGAACCGCTCAAGCCCGCACAGGCCGCCTGTTTCGGCTTCATCTGGGCCGCAGCGGCGCTGTTCGGCTGGGACATGTGGCGCCGCAGCCGGGCGCCCAAGCCGGTCGGTCCGGTCTAGCCGACCAGCCGCCAGCCCAGCGTCTCGCCCGCGTGGAAGGGGACGATCGCGGCGTCGCCACCGGATACCTCGTCCGGCACCGAAGTCGGCACGCGTTCGAGCGTCACCCGCTCCTCATTGACCGGCAGGCCATAGAAGCGCGGGCCGTTGAGCGAGGCAAAGGCCTCGAAATGGCCCAGCGCATCCTCCTCGTCGAACACCGCCAGGTAGCTTTCGAGCGCGAAGGGCGCGTTGAAGATGCCGGCGCAGCCGCAGGCGGATTCCTTGTCGTGGCGGTGGTGCGGCGCGCTGTCGGTGCCGAGGAAATACTTCGCCGAGCCCGAGGTCGCCGCGCGGCGCAGCGCCAGCCGGTGCTTCTCGCGCTTGGCGACGGGCAGGCAAAACATATGCGGGCGAATGCCGCCGACCAGGATCGCATTGCGGTTGATGTGGAGATGCTGCGGGGTGATCGTCGCGCCGACCTGCGGGCCCGCAGCCTCGACGAAATCCACCGCCTGCTGTGTGGTGATATGCTCGAAGATCACCTTCAACCCGGGCAGCCGCGCGACCAGCGGGGCGAGCACGCGGTCGATGAACACCGCCTCGCGGTCGAAGATGTCGACATCGGCATCGGTTACCTCGCCATGGATGCACAGCGGCATCCCGATCGCCGCCATCCGCTCGAGCACCGCATCGATGGCGCGGATATCGGTCACGCCGCTGGCCGAATTGGTGGTCGCGCCGGCAGGATAGAGCTTGGCCGCCGTCAACACGCCCGAGGCGAACCCGCGCGCCAGATCCTCGGGATCGGTATCGTCGGTGAGATAGGCGGTCATCAGCGGGGTGAAATCGACCCCGGCGGGCACCGCGGCAAGGATCCGGTCGCGATAGGCGGAAGCCAGCGCCGTGGTGGTCACCGGAGGCGAGAGATTCGGCATCACGATGGCGCGCGCGAACTGCCGCGCGGTATGCGGAACCACCGCGCGCATCGTCGCACCATCGCGGAAATGCAGGTGCCAGTCGTCGGGCCGGCGGATGGTGAGGGAATCGGAGGCGGGTCGAGATGTTTCCGGCATGGGGTTTGCCTATGCCGCGCGCCGTCCTATCTGTCACCCATGCCCGCCACCCGCCTTTTCGACCGCGCCGTGATCCGGCTGACCCCGCAAACGGAAGAGGAGGATGTCGCCGCATTCCTCCAGGGACTGGTCACCAACAATGTCATGGGCGCCCTGCCCGCCTATGCGGGTCTGCTTTCGGCCCAGGGCAAGGCGATGTTCGACTTCATCGTCTGGCCGGCCGGGAACGGGCAGCTGCTGATCGATTGCGAGCGCGATGCCGCCGAAGAGCTGGCCAAGCGTCTCTCGCTCTATCGCCTGCGCCGCAAGATCGCGATTGCGGTCGATCCGGCGGTTGCGGTTCATTGGGAAGCGCATCTGGGCGATGGCGCGGTCCCCGATCCGCGGCTCGCCGATCTGGGTCAGCGCTGGCTGGCCCCGGTGAGCGACGACGACATGCCTGCGGACGCCGAGTGGCTCGCGCATCGCCTGTCGCTGGGCGTACCCGAGGGGCGCGGCGAGCTGGGCGACATATTGTGGCTGGAGACCAATGCGGTGGAGCTCAACGGGGTCGCCTTCGACAAGGGCTGCTATATCGGCCAGGAAAACACCGCGCGGATGAACTGGCGCCAGAAGGTCAATCGCCGGCTGGTGGTTGTCCCGCTCGAAGCCTCGGAGGAAAAGCGCCGCCGCGCCGCTTACCCCGAGCTGGGATATGCAATCGATCACCTGCGTGTCGCGGACCTCGATTCCGCCGCGCTGCCCGCCTGGCAGCGTCCGGCAGTCACTGAGGCAGTCACTCCGGCTGACTGAGCTCGGGGACCGAACTCAGCAGCATCCGCTCGGCGCGGTCGCGCGCCGCAGTCTGCGGCAGTCCGAGCGAGCGCGCCAGCGCCGCGCCGATCAGCGCATCGCCCATCGCCATCAGCACCAGCGCCAGCGTCTCCTCGTGGACCCGCATGATATCCTCATGCGATTGCGCCTCTTCGGGGGCGATCTCGTCGACCAGTTCGTGGATCGTCTCGACGATCGGGGTCAGCGCATCCTCGTTGCCGGTCAGGATCATCCAGCTCGCCAGCGCGCCCGCGCCTTCCTTGTCGAAGGCATCGAAGGTGAGGTCGACCACCTGCCGCGGTGAGCCCTGCCCCGCGCGGCTCGCCATCACCGCCTCGGCGATCGTATCGCAGACATTGGCCGCCAGATAGCCGGCGAGCGCCTTCTGCAGCCCGGCGGCCGAGCCGAAATGGTGAAGCAGATTGGCATGGGTGCGCCCGATCCGCGCGCCGACCGCCTTGAGGGTGATCGATTGCGGCCCGGTCTCGATCAGCAGCGTGCGCGCCGCCTCGAGCGCGGCAAGCCGCGACTCTTCCGGGCTCAGGCGTTTACGGCTTGCCATCGATTCGCATCCCTCATAGATTCTTAACCATCATGGTGACCGGAAACAGCTCTCTCGATCCCGAACCGGGCCTAGAACGCAGTCGTCTCGACGACAAGCGGCCCGACGGCGCGAGCCGGGACGACGGGCTGCAGATCGCCAGCCGCAGCGCCACCCCCGAAGAACACGCGCTGATCGTCCGCGACCAGCGCTTCGACCGTTCGCACAAGACCGCGCGCTGGTGGCATTCGAACGATCCGGTCGCCACCGCCTGGTACAATTCGGTCAGCGCCAGCCTGCCGCGCGGCGAAGCCTTCTTCATCGACACGCTCAAGGCCTTCCGCGCCGATCTGCCGCCCCGGCTCGCCGCCGAGGTCAAGGCCTTCACCCGGCAGGAAATCAATCACACCCGCGAGCATGTCGCCTTCAACCGGCTGGTGCAGGACCACGGCTACGACGTCGAAAGCATCGACCGCGGCATTCACGATATGCTCGCGCTGACCGAAGGCCGCCCGCCCGAATTCAACCTCGCGATCACCATCGCGCTCGAGCATTTCGCCGCGATCATCAGCCGCCAACTGCTCGCCCACCCCGAATATCTCGCCGGCGCCGACCCCGTCGCCGCCGATGTCTGGCGCTGGCACGCCACCGAGGAGATCGAGCACAAGGGGCTGGTCTACGACGTCTGGCTGCACGCCACGCGCGACTGGAGCGCGTGGAAGCGCTGGAAGGTACGCTCGCTGATCGCGCTGCTGATCACGCGCAAATATTTCGGCAACCGGGTCCGCGATGCGATCGGGCTGCTGGTGCAGGACGGGTTCGACCGCCGCACCGCGCGCCGCAAGCTGCGCGCCTTCCTGTGGTGGAAGCCCGGAATGATGCGGCGGATGTTTTTCGAATGGGCTGCGATCCTCAAGCCGGGTTTCCACCCCTGGCAGCACGACGACCGCGCGCTGATCGGGCTCGATACCAGCCCCTATTCCGACGCGGTGATGCCCGCCGAATAGGCCAAGGCATCCTTATTGACATTGATGTAAGTAACGGCTAGTTCCCTTGATGTTATTCAAGCGATGGAGTCGTTCCATGAACGCACCTGCCCAGATCGATACCCCCGCCCCCAAAGCCAAGAGCATGCGCCCCGCGCCCACGCCCGAGGGTCTCGAAATCATCATTCGCGACGAACGCTTCAACCGCGACGCCAAACCGCGGCGCTGGTGGGCGGGCGACGCCTTCGGCACCGCCTGGCACAACGCGCTCTCGGCCACCTTCCCGCGCGGCGAGGCCTTCTTCATCGAGGCGGTCAAGGCGCATCGTGCGGGCGCCGACCCCAAGCTCGAGGCCGAGATCCGCGCCTTCGTCCGCCAGGAAATCAACCACACCCGCGAGCACGTGGCCTTCAATCGGCTCGCCGAGGATGCCGGCTACGACATCGCCAAGATCGACAAGCGGGTCGAGCAATTGCTGGCGCTGACCAAGGGCCGCCCGCCGATCGCCAATCTGCTGGTGACCATGGCGCTCGAGCACTACACCGCGATGATGGCGCATGAATTCCTCGCCAATCCCAGCCATTTCGAGGATTCGGACCCCGAGGTGCGCGCGATGTGGCGCTGGCACGCGGTCGAGGAAATCGAGCACAAGGGCGTCGCCTACGACACTTTCGAGCATGCGACCCGCGACTGGACCCCGTTCCGCCGCTGGATGCGCCGCTCGGTGGTGATGCTGATCGTCACCCGCCGCTTCCTCTTCAACCGCTGGATCGACGCGATGGATCTGCTGGCGCAGGACGGGATCACCGGTTGGAAGGCGCGCTGGGGCCTGTTCAAATACCTCACCGTAACGCCCGGCGTGCTGCGGCGGATCTTCCCCGCCTGGCTGAGCTATTTCCGTCCCGGTTTCCACCCATGGGACCACGACGACCGGGCGCTGATCGGCAAATACGAGGGCGAGTTCGAAGCTGCGCTGATGCCGGCGGAATAACGCCGTTGTTCCAATATGCTCCAGCGCCGCCGAGTCTGGTCTCGGCGGCGCCGGAAGCGCATCTATGGCCTGCTAGGCTGCGTCGAGAAGATCGACCGATACACCGTCGCCCTGGTCGGCGAGATCGAGCGCGAAACACGCCACCCGCGCCTCGCAGCCCCTTCCGCGACTGTATCGCAAGGCTGTCTGCCCGGTCGGCGCGAAGCCGGCCTTATGCAGCACCCGCCCCGATGCCGGGTTGTCGAGGAAATGCTCCGCGCTCACCCGGTTCCAGCCGCGCATCCGCACGACCTCGAGGATCCCGTGAACAGCTTCGGTTGCGATCCCGCGCCCCCACCAGGCGCGCGCGACCCAATAGCCGAGCTCGTGCCCGCCGCCGTCCAGCGGCTCCAGTCCGATACAGCCCACGACCGGGGCTCCCGCCGCCTCCGGCAGGGTGATCAGGAACCTCGCTTCATCCGCCTTGCGCGGCAGACACGCGAAGGCCTGCGCATCGGCCGGCGTATAGGGCCACGGCGCGCGGGCGAGATTGCGGACCACGGTTTCGTCATTGATGGCTTCGTAGATCCCCGGCCAGTCTTCGGGCCAGATCGGACGCAGCATAACCCTCTGGCTGCGATGGAACATCGGACTTCTCCCCGGTGTGCCCCTGCGCCGCTCCCGCTAGGGGCCGCGCATGACAATTTCGCTTCTGCGGACGATTGAATCCGCGGCTTTTCGAGGGAGAAACGACAAGAGGGAGACGGACCCCCTGAAATCAGGATGGTCCCATCTCCCTCTGCGTCTGCCGGGTTTCGACCCGGCCGGGACCATCCTGATGGACGATCCCGTTATCGAATCATCCGATTATTCGGCGGCTTCCGCCTGCACGTCGACCGAGACGTATTTGCGGCCGAGCTTGCCCGAGTGGAATCGCACGATACCGTCGTTGAGCGCGAACAGCGTGTGATCCTTGCCCATGCCGACATTGACCGCCGGGTAGAACTTGGTGCCGCGCTGGCGCACGATGATATTGCCGGCGACCACTGCCTGGCTGCCGAACTTCTTTACGCCGAGGCGGCGACCTGCGGAGTCGCGACCGTTGCGGGACGAACCACCTGCTTTTTTATGTGCCATCGTCGGGTATCCTTACTTCGTGTCTTCGGCTTTGGAAGCCGGGGCCTTCTTGGCAGGAGCCTTCTTCGCAGCAGGCTTCTTCTCGGCGTCGGCGGCGTGCGTGCCCGACTTGGACGGCGCGGCGTCCTTCTTGGGGGCAGCCTTCTTGGCTTCGGTCTTGGTCTCGCTCGCCGGCGCGTCGGTCAGCTTGGGCGCATCGTCGGCCTTGGCGGCCGCAGCAGGCTTGGGCTCGGCCTTGGTGTCGCCGACCTGCATGATGCGCAGCAGCGTCATCTGCTGACGGTGACCGGCCTTGCGGCGGTAGTTGTGGCGACGACGCTTCTTGAAGACGACGACCTTCTCGCTCTTGGCCTGCGCGATGATTTCCGCCGAAACGGTCACCTTGCCGGCTTCGGCGAAATCGTCGCCCTCGCCCGCGAGCAGGACATCGCCCAGCGTCACGGTGTCGCCGGCTTCGCCTGCGAGCTTTTCAACTGCGATCTTGTCTCCGGCGGCAACCCGGTATTGCTTGCCGCCCGTGCGCACGACTGCGAACATGGTGCTTTTCTCTCATTCAAAATGCTTTGCCGCGTTCTTGCGAAGACACGGCGCGCCCGTCGACCCGCCAGATGGCGAGGCCCGGAAAGATGGGTGCCGTTAAGGTAATGCCCCCCCGAAGTCAACGCTCGACCGGTGAAAATTCACGATCGCTCGCCAAGCCGGTGGCGCCACGGCACTCCCGTGCTATCAGACCCGCGATGTCCTGCCCAGCCCGTCTCTTGCTGTCCGCACTTGCCGCCCTGACACTGTCCGCCTGCGCCAGCAGCGGCGGCGACTACCCTTCGCTCGCCATTCGCGATGTCGAGCGCGCGCGAGGCCGGTTCGAGCCGATCGCAGTCGATCCGATCGCGGTTCCCGAGGTGCCGGTCGCTTACGAAGGCAGCCTGCAGGAGCGCCTTGCCATGCTGGTCGAGGCGGCCCGCAGCGCCCACCAGCGGTTCGTCGCCAGCCTCCCCGCCGCGCGGCGGACGGTCGCCAGCGCGGGCCGCGCGGCCATCGGCAGCACTGCCTGGGGCGCTTCGCAGGTCGCGCTGGCCGATCTCGAATCGATTCGCAGCGACGCCGCGATCCCCTTGGCCGATCTCGACATCCTCCATATCGCCGCCTCGGTCGCCTCCGAGGACCGGGGGCAGATCGATACCGCACGGTCCGCGGTGATCGCGCTGGTCGAGGAAGAAGACGAAGCCCTTGCCGAACTGCGTGCCCGCGTAGCGCCATGACGCTCGCCTGCGCGCAATGCCCGGTCCGCGACCGCGCGGCCTGTTCCGTGCTGGAGACGGAGGAACGCGATGCGCTCGCAAAGGCGGGGCGGATACGCGACCTCAAGCGCGGCGACACGCTGTTCGCGGCGGGCGAGCCGGTATCCTCCTGCGCCACGCTGGTTTCGGGCGCGCTCAAGGTCGCCGCGCTCGACGCCGACGGACGCGAGCAAATCCTGGCGCTGATCCATCCGGCCGGCTTCGTCGGCGAGTTCTTCCGCCCCTTTGCCGAACACGATGTCATCGCGCTGGCAGACAGCCGGCTGTGCGTCTTCGCCGGACACGCGATGGAGGAGGCGATCGACGCCTATCCCGCGCTGGCCCGCGCGCTGCTGCGGCGGACGCAGGAAGATCTTCACGCCAGCCGGATGCTGCAGGCGTTGACCGGCAAGACCTCGGGACGCGGCAAGGTGGCGGCGCTGCTGCTCGGCTTCGCGCAGGCGGCGAGCGATTCGCCGTGCCATCCGGCGCACCGATTCGACCTGCCGCTGTCGCGTGGCGAGATGGCGAATATGCTGGGCCTGACGATCGAGACGGTGAGCCGCCAGATCACGCTGCTCGAACGCGAGGGCGCAATCGCGCGCAGGGGAAAGCGCGGGATCGAACTCGTCGACCCCGCGCTCCTCTCCGAAGCGGCCGCCTGACCGCCCCATCCGCTTGGCGGCGGGTCAGACCGTCGCGACGATCACCACCACGGCGAGCCCCCAGGCCATGATCAGCACCGGCAGGATCATCATCTGGACCACCGCGTCCCGCCCGGCGAGCCGACCCGTATGCGTGGCGATCCCCCGGCGCATAAGCTGCGGCAGATCGAGCGGGCGCTGACGTGGCAGCGGCGCGAGCCGGGTCCAGATGGCCGGAACGCCGAAGCCGGCGACGATGAAGATGGCGAAGATTGCCATCGGGATGACGAGCCCGGGGCTCTGCAGCCCGAGACCGAGCACCGCGATGAAACCGAGGTAGAGCGCGGCCGTTGCGCCATAGAGCGCCGCGGGCATTTCGAAGCTGCGGTCGACCACCACCTGATGGCGCGGCGCGGCGTGGATGATCGCCTGTTCGGCGACGATTTCGCGGGTGAAATGCTTGGACATGCTCGGTACTCCCGTTTGCTGTGCAGACGGTTTGCGCCGAACCTGGCTCGCGCTCCTTGATCTCGATCAAACGCGGAGATTTACTGCCAGCGCGCCAGCGCGGCGTGATCTTCGGCGCGCGGCTCGATCCAGTGCCAGCCGCTGCCGCGCCGCTCGCGCTTCCACAGCCAGGCGGCGGATTTGAGATGATCCATCAGGAAATCGACCGCCTCGAGCGCGCCGCGCCGGTGCCGCGCCGCCGCGGCGACCAGTACGATCCCCTCACCGGGCGTCAGGACTCCGATCCGGTGCCAGACCAACACGCCGTCGAGCGCGAACCGGGCAAACGCCTGACCGGCCAGCTGCTCCATCCCGGAAAGGGTCAGCGGTTCGTAGTGGGTGAGTTCGAGCGCCTTCACCGGCGATTCGCCCGCACCGGGGCGCACCTTGCCCAGAAAGCTCGCCACCCCGCCCGCCTGTGGATGCGCGGCGTTGAACGCCGCGAGCGCTTCGCCAACCGACAACCCGCCGGTCAGCAGGCGGACGTCGAGCGGGCCGGACAGCGCCAGCCTAGCCACCGCTGACCGGGGGCAGCAGCGCGACTTCCTCGCCATCCTGCGCCAGAAGCGCGGTCTTGTCGGCGATGACCTTGCCCGCGCAGGCGATATGCACCCGCTCCCCGTGCAATTGTTCGGCGATCTGCGGGCCGACCGCTGCGAGCAGCCCGGTCCAGTCGAGCGGCGCCCGAGCCTCGTGCTGGGCCTCGCCCGCCACATCGCGCAAGGGGCCGAGAAAGACGATCCGAACCGTCATCAGCCGCCGGTTACCGACATGTGCCGCGCCAGTGCCGGCGCCTCGCCGCGCGTGCGAATCGCGAAGCTATGACGCTCCGGCTTGACCGCCAACGCGCGGTCGAGCGCGGCGTCGAGTGCGTGGGGGCCCGGGTCGGAGCGCAGCGCGGCGCGCAGATCGACCGCCTCCCCGCCGCCGAGGCAGGGATAGAGCTGCCCGGTCGCGGTCACCCGCATCCGGTTGCACGAGCCGCAGAAATTCTCGGTCAGCGGGGTGATCAGCCCCAGCCGCCCGCCGGTCTCCGCGATCTCGTAATAGCGCGCCGGGCCGCCGGTGCGGTGATCCGAGGGCGTCAGCGTCCAGCGCTGCTCGAGCTGTGTGCGGACCGAATCGAGCGGCAGATAGCTGTCGATGCGTTCGCCATCCACCTCGCCCAGCGGCATGGTTTCGATCAGCGTGATCGCGTGCCCCTCGCCATGAGCCCAGGCGATCAGATCGGGCAGTTCGCCCTCGTTTATTCCCTTGAGCGCCACCGTGTTGAGCTTGACCGCGATACCGGCCGCCATGGCCGCGGCGATCCCTTCGAGCACCTGATCCAGCGCATCGCGGCGGGTGAGCTGCGCAAAGCGCGCCGGGTCGAGCGTGTCGAGCGAGACATTGACCCGCCGCACCCCGGCGCGCGCCAGATCGTCGGCGTGACGCGCCAACTGGGTTGCGTTGGTCGTCAGGGTGATCTCGTCGAGCCCTTCGCCGACATGACGGCCGAGCGCGCGGACGAGATCGATCATGTCGCGCCTGACCAGCGGCTCGCCCCCGGTGAGCCGGATCTTGCGCACCCCGCGCGCCATGAATCCGAGCGAGAGACGGTGCAATTCCTCGAGGGTAAGCACTTCTTTCTTGGGAAGAAAGCGCATCATTTCGGGCATGCAATAACTGCAGCGCAGGTCGCAGCGATCGGTCACCGACAGGCGCAGGTAGGTGATACGACGCTGGAACGCATCGATGAGCGGGCGGGTGTTCATGATGGCTCTACGAGCGGATCGCCCGCACCGGTCCCGTCGCTCTCGAAATATTGCCCGGTGATCCCCGGCGCAGCGGCCAGATAGGCCGCGAAGCCATCGAGCGCGGCGCCCTCGCCCGCGACCAGATTGATCCGCTGCGGCGCGTGCGCGCGCGCCAGCCCGGCGGCGATCGCGAGGCGCCATTCGCGGTGGGTGTGATCGGCGGGGGCCAGCGTGACCATGACGTCCTCGCCGCTCTCGAGCGCGGCGGCAACATGCGCCAGCCAGTGCTGGTGGAACAGCCCGGCCGCGGCGAGCGGCTCGGGCGGCAGATCGTCCACCGCGATCCGCTTCATCCGCGGCGCTCGCGGTGCAGCGTGATCCCGATCCGCTCGCCCGCCTCGGCGATCGCCAGCTTGACGATCTTGACGGTCACCGCCTCGATCCGCGCGTCCTGCAGGAAGAGCGTTTCGCAGATATGGTCCGCAACCGCCTCTATCAGCTTGAAATGTACCCCTTCGGGGAGCGCGTCGGAGGCGGCGAATTTAAGGTCCATGTAGTTCTTCGAGGCGTCGAGCGAGGTCTCGGGCTCGTAGCGCGCGAGCGGCTTCAACCGCGCGGTGATGGTGAAGCGCAGCGGCTGCGGCTTGCCGGTCTCCTCCGAATAGATGCCGGTCAGGACATCGTGTTCGAAATCGGCGACTTCGAGATGGAGCGAATCACTCATGCGTCCCCCTAGCCCGGATTGGACCAGCGCGCGAAGATCGCGGTGGGAAGCAGACGCGCGCCCTCGCCGGCTTCGGCGACCGCGAGATCGCCGTGCTCGATCACGCCGGGGAGCCCCGCGAAGACCTCCTGCAGCAGACCTGCGAGCGCGAGGCTGCTCATCCGCACCGCATAGACGGTGAGGAACAGGAACTTGCTGTCGGAATCGAGCAGCCTCCGGCAATCGCCGACCAGTCCGGGCAGACCCGATTCGAGCCGCCAGACCTCGTTGCCGGGGCCGCGCCCGAATTTGGGGGGGTCGAGGATGATCCCGTCGTAGCGCCGCTCGCGCCGGACCTCGCGCGCGGTGAATTTCTCGGCATCGTCGACCAGCCAGCGGATCGGGCGCTCCTCCATGCCCGAAAGCGCGGCGTTGTCGCGGGCCTGCGCCACCGATTTCTTGCTCGCATCGACATGGGTGACGCGCCCGTAGCGGCTCAGCGCCAGCGAACCGACCCCGGTGTAGCCGAACAGGTTGAGCGTTTCTGCATCCTCGCGCCCGTCCAATTGCTCTCCCATCCAGCCCCACACTGGCGCCATGTCGGGGAAGAAGCCGAGGTGGCGGAAAGGGGTGCACTGCGCGGTGAAGCGCGCCTCGCCATATTCCAGCGGCCAGCCGTCCTCGGGCACGGGTGCCGAAAACTGCCAGCGCCCGCCGCCATCCTCGTCGGAGCCGGGGACGAATTCGCCATGCGCGTCCCATTCGGCAAGCCGCGGCGACCACATCGCCTGGGGTTCGGGGCGGATGAAGCGCCAGGGGCCATAGGCCTCGAACTTGCGACCATCGCCGCTGTCGAGCAGGCGATAGGCGTCCCAGCCCTCGCCCACCATCAGCACCGGCTCCCTGCGCAGCTCGGCCATCAGCCGCGCGGGCTCGCATGGGCGAGGATGAACGCGCGCACCGCTTCGTATTTGCCGGCCAACTCGGTGAAGGCTTCCTCGCGCGCGAACAGATCGCCGACCCGGAGCGGCAGCGTGGGGCGTTGCCCGATCACCCGCTCGACCGCGTCGCGGAATTTCCCCGGATGCGCGGTCGCCAGCGTGACCACGGGGACATTGCCCGGCAGGTCGAGTCTGCGCGCGGCGTGCAGCCCGATTGCGGTGTGCGGATCGACCACCTGGCCGGCCGCATCCCAGGCCCAGCGCATCGCGCGTGCCATGTCGCTCTGATCGGCGCGCGCGCTGGTGAACAGCGATGCGGAGCCCTCGCGCTGGGCGTTGGTGAGCTGCATCGCGCGGGTGCCCTCGAAGCCGTGCATCTGCTGCGCCAGCGCCGCGCCGTCGCGTCCGCCGATATCGAACAGCAGCCGCTCGAAATTGGAGCTGACCTGGATATCCATGCTCGGCGCGGCGGTCGCGGTTACCTCGCCCATGGAATAGTCGCCGCCGGTCAGCGCGCGGTGGAGGATGTCGTTGACATTGGTCGCCACCGCCAGCCGCGCGATCGGCAGCCCCATCCGCGCCGCGACATGACCCGCGAAGACATCGCCGAAATTGCCCGTCGGCACGCTGAAGGCGACCGGTCGCCCGGGCGCGCCGAGCTGGAGCGCGGCGGCGAAATAATAGACCACCTGCGCCATCAGCCGCGCCCAGTTGATCGAATTGACCGCGCCCAGCCGGTGCTTCGCAGTCATCGCCTCATCGGCGAACAGCCGCTTCACCATCGCCTGCGCATCGTCGAAACTGCCGTCGATCGCGATATTGTGGACGTTGGGCGCGCGCACCGTGGTCATCTGGCGGCGCTGGACGTCGCTCACCCGCCCCCTGGGGTGGAGCATGAAGATCTCGACCCTGTCGCGCCCGGCGACCGCATCGATCGCGGCGCTGCCGGTGTCGCCGCTGGTCGCGCCGACGATGGTCAGCGTGCCCTGTTCGCGCGCGAGGAATTCCTCGAACAGCAGGCCGAGCAGCTGGAGCGCGACATCCTTGAAGGCCAGCGTCGGGCCGTGGAACAGCTCGAGCAGCCAGTGCCGCTCGTCGAGCTGGACCAGCGGGGTCACCGCGGCATGCGCGAAGCGGCCATAGGCCTGTTCGCACAATTCGAGCAGCCGTTCGGGCGCGAGGCTGTCGCCGACGAAGGGCTGCATCACCCGCGCGGCCAGTTGCGAATAGGGCAGCCCGCGCATCGCCGCGATCTCGTCGGGCGAGAAGCGCGGCCAGCTGGCGGGCAGGTAGAGCCCGCCGTCGCTCGCGAGACCGGCCAGCGTCACGCCGGCTAAATCCAGCGTCGGAGCGCTGCCTCTGGTCGAGATGTAGTCCATCGCGGCTGCGCCTAGCTTGCGGTCCCGCTGCGGGCAAGCAAGCCGCGCTTTAGCGCAGCGAAGCCGGGTCGCTCCTGCGCCCGGTCGTGAGGCCCAGCTTCTGGCGCAGGACGAGACCGTAGATTACCAGCGCAGTCAGCGCGAAAAGGAACCACTGACCCGCGTAGGCGAGGTGATTGTTGGGCAGATCGGCGGGATCGGGCGCGGCCAGCGCTTGCAGCCCGGCGACCGGTTCGATCGCGACCAGGCGCACCGATTGGCCATAGGTAGTAATGAGCCCGGTGACGGTCCCGCCCTCCCAAGCAGGGGGGAAGGGTTCGCGCGACCAGCCCACCGCGACATTCGCGCTGGCGCCATCCGGCAGGAGGCAGCGCGCGATCTGCGCCCAGCCCTTCTCGCCGCGGCGCGAGGTGCCCGCAATGCTGTCGAAGCCGGCTACCCGCTCGCACTCCACGGTGCTGCGGCGAAACAGGGCAGATTCGTACTGCGCCGGGGCCGTCGGCCAGGCGACGGCGGCGCGATCGCTCGCCGCGGCGTAGCGCGCGATAAGCGCCTCTTTCTCGCTCATCCGGCCCAATTGCCAGAAACCCAGCGCGATCATCACCGCCACCGCCGCCAGCACGATGACGGTGGAGAAAACGGGAATGCGTGCGATCGTCGGTCCGCTCATTCGGTTCGTCCGGCTTCACCGGCCTTGTTGCGATATTCCGCGATCAGCAGCAGCGCCTTGGAGACCCGAAGACCGCCCAGCACCGCGCCGATGGTGATCGGGACCCACAGCAGGATATGGACCCAGAAGGGCGGGCGGACCGCAGCGTCGAGCCAGATCGCCAGCCCGGTGATGAGCGCGCCGATGATCAGGGTGAGAAAGGCGGCCGGTCCGTCACCGACGTTGAACCGGTCGTAATCGAGCTGGCAGGCGCTGCAGCGCGGCGCGAACTTGACCACGCCATCGAACAGGGTGCGCTCCCCGCAGCGCGGGCAACAACCGAAAAGGGCGGCCTCCGCAAGGGAAGGCCGCCCCGATTCCGTGTCCGGCGAACCGGGCTGCATCAGTGGACTTCGGCGCCCCAGCCGCCCCAGACGTAAACGGTGATGAAGAGGAACAGCCACACGACGTCGACGAAGTGCCAGTACCAGGCAGCGGCTTCGAAGCCGAAATGCTGACGCGGGGTGAAGTGACCCAGATAACTACGGCGCAGGCAGACGATCAGGAAGATCGTGCCGATGAGCACGTGGAACCCGTGGAAGCCGGTCGCCATGTAGAAGGCCGAGCTGTAGGTGTTCCCGCCGAATGCAAACGGTGCATGGAGGTATTCATAGGCCTGGATGGCGGTGAATATGGCGCCCAGAATGATCGTCGCCCACAGGCCCTTCTTGAGGCCGTCGCGATCGCCCTGGATCAGCGAGTGATGCGCCCAGGTGACCGTGGTGCCCGAACACAGCAGGATCAGCGTGTTGAGCAGCGGCAGCGAGAGCGGATCGATCACCGCCTCGATCGCTGCGGGCGGCCAGACGCCGCCGATCACATCCGACAGTTCGCTCGGGAACAGCGCGAAATCGAACCAGCTCCAGAACCAGCCGACGAAGAACATCACTTCCGAGGCAATGAACAGGATCATGCCGTAGCGCATGTGCAATTGCACCACGGGGGTATGATCGCCGCGCTCGGCTTCCTTCACGATGTTCGAGAACCACATGAAGAAGGTCGCGATCAGACCGGCCAGGCCGGCCCACACGACGATCGAGCTCGCCGCCCCGAACAGGTTGGGATAGAAGCCCAGCACCATGCCGGAGGTGAAGGTCAGCGCCGACAGCGAGCCGATCAACGGCCAGATGTCGGGTGCGAGGATGTGGTAGTCGTGGTTTACGGTGCCAGCCATGGGTCTTTCGGTCCTGTGGATCGGATGCCGGTGCCCTTAAAGCGCGTCGCGCCCCGGGTCCAGCCTTACTCGCTGCGGATTTCGGGCCGGTCTTCGGCGCGGTGGAACGTGTAGCTCAACGTGATCTGCTCGACATCCTTGGCATTCTCGTCGGTGAGGATGGCGGGGTCGACATAATAGAGCACCGGCATGCGGATTTCCTCACCCGGCTGGAGCACCTGTTCGGTGAAGCAGAAACACTGGATCTTGTTGAAATAGCGCCCGGTCTGCTCGGGCTCGACATTGAAGGTGGCGGTGCCGGTGATCGGCACGTCGCTGTTGTTGCGCGCGGTGTAGAAGGCGAGATCGCGCTGGCCGATCTGGACGCGATCGGTCGGATGCTCGGGGCGGAAGGTCCAGGGGACGTCGCTGGCGGTGCTGGCGTCGAAGCGGATCGAGATCTCCCGCCCGCCCGCGCTCTGCGCCGTCCGCGCGGCGAGTGCCGCGTCGGATTCGCTCGCCCGCTGGGTCGTCCCACCAAAGCCGGTAACGCGGCAGAACAGGTCGTAGAGCGGCACTGCGGCAAAGCCCATGCCCAGCATCGCCGCCGCGCCCAGAAAGGCGAAAAAGGCGGTCCGCGCGTTGCGATTGTCGAGGCTTGCCGTGGTCATCGTCAGTCGCCCATCCGCACGATCGTGATCGCATAGAACAGCGCCACGAAAAACAGCAGCACCCCGCCCATCACGAGATTGCGGCTGCGCTGGCGGCGCTTGCGTTCGGTATCTTCCTCGGGCGTCATGCCGTCACTCCATTGGCCACCAGCACCCGGTCCACGACCAGCACCGCGAACAGCGCGAAGAGGTAGAGGATGCTGAAAGCGAACAACCGCTTCTCCGGCTTCATCGCATCGTCGGCTCCGGTCTGGCGGAAAGCCACCGGGAGCGAAAGCGCAAGGAAGGCAAGCGACAATGCGAGCGCCGCAAGTCCGTAGACCATGCCGGTCCCGCCGATGAACCACGGCGCGGCGGCGATCGGGACAAGCAGCACTGCATAGGCCAGGATCTGACGGCGCGTGCTGGTCTCGCCGCGGGCGACGGGCATCATCGGGATACCGACCTTGGCGTAATCCGATTTCACGAACAGCGCGAGCGCCCAGAAATGCGGCGGGGTCCAGAAAAAGATGATCGCAAACAGCAGCACCGGCATCATGGTGATCTCGCCGGTCACCGCGACCCAGCCGATCAGCGGGGGGAACGCGCCCGCGCCGCCGCCGATGACGATGTTCTGCGGTGTGCGGGGTTTGAGCCAGATGGTGTAGGCCACCGCGTAATACAGGATCGAGAAGGCGAGGATTCCCGCCGCGAGCCAGCCGATCGCCAGCCCCATCACCAGCACCGAGGCAACCGAGAGCGCGATGCCGAAATCGCGGGCATCGCCGCGCTGCATCCGCCCGGCGGGGAGCGGGCGCTTGGCGGTGCGCTTCATCCCGGCATCGAGATCGGCTTCCCACCACTGGTTGAGCGCCGCCGCCCCGCCCGCGCCCAGCGCGATGCAGAGGATGGCGGCGAAGCCGAGCACCGGATGGATCGAGCCGGGTGCCGCGAGCAGGCCGCACAGACCGGTGAAGATCACCAGGCTCATCACCCGGGGCTTGGTCAGGGCAAAGAAATCGCGCCAGTCGGCGGGCAGGACGAGGGGTACGGTCTGGGTCATGGTATGAGAGCCCTATAGCCGCGCACGGCCGAGCGCGAAAGGGCGTTAGAGCCTGCCGAGCCAGTCGAGCAGCAGGCGGTTGACCTCCTCGGGGCGTTCCTGCTGGGTCCAGTGGCCGCAGCCCGCCAGCACCGTGCCCTCGACCCTGGGAACGAACATCCGGGTGAACGCCACCGGATCCTCGATCGCGCCGAACAGGAACGACGCGGGATCGCGGCTCCCGCCGATGAACAGCGCGGGCTGTTCGATCTTGCGCGCCGCGAACGGCTGGAGCCATTCGAAGTCGCGCTCGTGATTGCGATACCGGTTGAGCGGGCCACGAAAACCCGAGGCGCGAAATTCGCCCTCGTAGAAATCGAGATCCGCCCCGGTCAGCCAGGGGACCGGCTGCGGCTCGGGAAGACCTTCGAGGAACGTCGCGCCATAGGGTTTGTCCCAGTATTTCCCTTCGGGCACATCCCCGGAGATCGAATACATCATCCGCTGGACGAATTCGCGCGGGTCCGCCTCGGCCTCAGCCTCGGCGACGCCAGGCTCCTGGAAATATTCCTGGTAGAAGAACCGCCCCTTGGCGGTGAAATGCTCGCGGAAGACCTCGGTGAACGGCCGGCTCGGGACCCCGGCGAAGGGGACCGAGAGACCGGCGACCGCACGGAAATGCTTGGGGTTGGTGAGCGCCGAATTCCACACGATCGGCGCGCCCCAGTCGTGCCCCACCAGCACCGCGGGCGCCTCGGGCGAGAGCGCGCGGCGCAATCCGATCAGATCGCCCACGATCCGCACCAGCGCATAGGCCTCGACCGGCTCGGGCTTGTCCGAACCGCCATAACCGCGCACGTCGATGGCGCAGGCGGTGAAACCGGCCTCGGCGACGGGGCCGAGCTGGTGGCGCCAGCTGTACCAGCTTTCGGGGAAGCCGTGGACGAAGACCACCAGCGGCCCCTCGCCTGCGATCGCGCAGCGCAGTGTAGCGTCTCCGACGTCGATCATGCGCATCTCGGGGCTGGTCTCGGGCATCGGACTATCTCCTCAGGGTTGGCTTCGAGTCGAAACCCGGCACAAACGCAAACGGCCGGCCCTTTCGGGACCGGCCGCTTTCGTGTTCGGTTCGGGCGATACTCAGACCGTCGTGGTCTGCGGCCCGTCCTGGCGATGATCGTGGTAATCGTGATGATCCTCGATCACCGGCAGCGTCTCGAACTGGTGGAACGGCGGCGGGCTGGACAGGGTCCATTCCAGCGTCGTCGCACCCTCGCCCCACGGATTGGCCGGGGCCTTCTTGCCCACCGTGAAGGCGTAGATCAGATTGGCGAAGAACAGCAGCATAGAAGCGGCCATGATTTCGTAGCCGATCGAGCTGATGTTGTTCCAGTACTCGAACGCCGCCGGGTAGTCGGGAATACGCCGCGGCATCCCGTTGAGCCCGAGGAAGTGCTGCGGGAAGAAGATCACGTTCACGCCGATGAAGAAGCCCCAGAAGTGCAGGTGCGCGAGCAGTTCGGAGTGCATCCGGCCGCTCATCTTCGGGAACCAGTAGTAGAAGCCCGCGAAGAGCGAGAACACCGCCCCCATCGACAGCACGTAGTGGAAGTGCGCGACGACGAAATAGGTGTCGTGGACCACATCGTCGATGCCGCCATTGGCGAGATAGACACCGGTCACACCGCCGACGGTGAACAGGAAGATGAAGCCCAGCGCCCAGACCAGCGGGCTCTTGAACTCGATCGAGCCGCCCCACATCGTGGCGATCCAGCTGAAGATCTTCACCCCGGTCGGGACCGCGATGACCATGGTCGCGGCGGTGAAATACATCTTCGTGTTCACGTCGAGACCGGTGGTGTACATGTGGTGCGCCCACACCACGAAGCCGACCACGCCGATCGCGACCATGGCGTAGGCCATGCCGAGATAGCCGAACACCGGCTTGCGGCTGAAGGTCGCGACGATCTGGCTGATCATCCCGAAGCCGGGAAGGATCATGATGTAGACCTCGGGGTGACCGAAGAACCAGAACAGGTGCTGGTAGAGCACCGGATCGCCGCCGCCTGCGGGATCGAAGAAGGTGGTGCCGAAATTGCGGTCGGTCAGCAGCATGGTGATCGCCGCGGCGAGCACCGGGAGCGCCAGCAGCAGCAGGAAGGCGGTGACCAGCACCGACCACACGAACAGCGGCATCTTGTGCAGCGTCATGCCCGGCGCGCGCATGTTGAAGATGGTGGTGATGAAGTTGGTGGCGCCCAGGATCGAGCCTGCGCCGGCGAGGTGGAGCGAGAAGATTGCGAAGTCGACCGCCGGACCGACCGAGCCGCTGGTGGACAGCGGTGCATAGACGGTCCAGCCGGTGCCCGCGCCCGGACCGGTTCCGCCCGGCACGAACAGCGAGAAGATCAGGCTCAGGAAGCCGGCCACCGTCAGCCAGAAGCTGACGTTGTTCATCCGCGGGAACGCCATGTCGGGCGCGCCGATCATCAGGGGCACGAACCAGTTGCCGAACCCGCCGATCATCGCGGGCATGACCATGAAGAACACCATGATCAGACCGTGCGCGGTGATGAACACGTTCCACATGTGCAGCGCCGTGTCGATGTCGCCGGTGCCGGCCATGAGCTCGGCCCACCAGGTCAGGTACTGGATACCCGGCTCGGCCAGCTCCATCCGCATGATGCCGGAAATCGCACCGCCCACGATCCCCGCAATGATCGCGAAGATCAGATAGAGGGTGCCGATGTCCTTGTGGTTGGTCGACATGAACCAGCGGGCGAAGAAGCCCGGCTTGTGATCGGCATGGTCATGCGCGTGATCGTCGGCATGGGCCTGGAATGCGTCGGCTGTGGTGGCCATGATGCGTGGTCTCTTCGTTCGCTGGAATTCGGTTTACGTGGTCGGCGACGTGTCTTCGGTGGGCGCAGCGCCGGCCCCGGGCGCGCCCGGTACCGCGCTTTCGGGCCCCTGCAAGGGCGGCAGCGAGGCTTCGGCCTCGGCAGCAGCCGCTTCGTCCTCGGGGAAGGTGCCGCCCTGCGCGCGAACCCAGGCGCGCCACTCGTTCATCGGCAGCGCCTCGACCGCGATCGGCATATAGGCATGACGCGCGCCGCACAGCTCCGAACACTGGCCGTAATAGACGCCGGGCTCTTCGATCTCGAGCAGGCGCTCGTTGAGACGGCCGGGAACGGCGTCGAGCTTGAACCACAGCGACGGGACAGCGAAGCTGTGGATCACGTCGGCAGCGGTGACCTGCAGGCGGATCGGGACGCCGGCCGGAACGACCAGACGATTGTCGACCGCCAGCTGCCCGGGCTCGCCGCGCGCCAGGGCCTCTTCCTCGTCGAGCATGTTCGAGATGATCTCGAACTCGCCGTTGTCGGGATAGCTGTAGCCCCAATACCACTGATAGCCGGTCGCCTTGATGGTAATCGCGTCTTCGCCGGGCACTTCGTACTGCCGGGCGAGCAGCCCGATCGACGGAATCGCGATCGCCACCAGGATCAGCACCGGCACCACGGTCCACACCACTTCGATGAGGGTATTGTGCGTCGTCTTCGAAGGGACGGGATTGGCCTTGCGATTGAAACGCACCACCACATAGAGCAGCAGCGCGAGCACGAAAACGCTGATCAGCGTCATCATCCAGACCAGACCGATATGCAGATCGTAGGCAAACCGCCCATCCTCGGAAAACTGGTCCTGGATATCGAGCAGGCCGTCGCTCGGCATCCCCTTGCCTTCGACCGGCGCCATCGGCGAATAGCTGTCGGCGCCAGCCACGACCGCATCGGGGTCGGCGACGTCGGCAGCGACGGCGGGATCGATCTGTTCCAGCGCCGCGGGCGGGGTCACTGCCGGCACGGGAGCGACGAGATCGCCGCTTTCGAGCGTCGATTGCGCGTAGGCAGCCTGAAACCCGAAGGCCAGCACGAGCGCAGCAAACAGCGCTGCGAAGATCCGGAAAGCCCCGCGATGGGCGGCAAGAGATTGAATGCTCGACATATTGTCCCGTTTCACTGGCACGGGCGGATCACCGCCACGGATACCGGCCCGGGGTACGACACAGGTCGCCCGATAGGCCGAGTTGTGTGCGCCTATAGGCAGGCTTTCCCCGCGCCTCAAGCAGAAGGCGGCAAAAAATGCGCAAGCTCGTTTGCCTCTTGCGCAATCGCCGCCAAATCGCTTTGTGCTCGCGGGATATGAACGACGAACACATCCTCGCCGATTTCCGCAGCAGCGAAGCCCTGCTCGAGGGGCATTTCCTGCTCTCGTCTGGCCGCCATTCGGGGCATTATCTGCAGTGCGCAAGAGTGCTGATGAACCCCGATCGCGCCGCGCGGCTCGCCCGCGGGCTGTGCCAGAAGCTGCCCCGCGAGATTCGCTCGCAGATCGATCTGGTGGTGAGCCCGGCGATGGGGGGCCTGATCATCGGCCATGAAGTCGGGCGCTGCCTGGAAAAGGACGCGGTCTTTCTCGAACGGCCCGATGGCGAGTTCCACCTGCGCCGGGGCTTCCGGATCGAGCCGGGACAGAAGGTCCTGATGGTCGAGGATGTGGTGACCACCGGCCTGTCGAGCCGCGAGGCGATCGCGGCGGTGGCACGCGAAGGCGGCGAAGTGATCGCCGAGGTCGCGCTGGTCGATCGCTCGGACGTCGAGGCCGATCTGGGGGTCCCCTTCTTCGCGCTGCTCGATATCAATTTCCCGACCTATGCCGAGGACGAGGTGCCCGAGGAACTGGCGGCGATCCCGATCACCAAGCCCGGAAGCCGCAAGGCTTGAGCGAGACCCTCCGCCCCGACCCGCTGCACCCCGAGCTGCCCCGATCGGCCCCGCTGCGGCTGGGCGTCAACATCGACCACGTCGCGACCATCCGCAACGCGCGCGGCGGCGATCACCCCGACCCGGTGCGCGCGGCGCAGATCGTCGCCGCGGTCGGCGGCGACGGGATCACCGCGCATCTGCGCGAAGACCGGCGCCATATCCGCGACGGCGACCTCAGGCGGATCCAGGACGCCACCGGTCTGCCGCTCAATCTGGAAATGGCGGCGACCGAGGAAATGCTCGCGATTGCGCTGGCGCATATGCCGCACGCCGCCTGCATCGTGCCCGAAAAGCGCGAGGAGCGCACCACCGAGGGCGGCCTCGATGCCGCAGGGCAGGACAATCGTCTGGCGCCGATCGTCGCGCGGCTGCTCGACCATGGTATCCGCGTCAGCCTGTTCATCGAGGCGGAAGAGCGCCAGCTCGAGGCGGCGCTGCGACTCAATGTGCCCGTGGTCGAATTCCACACCGGCGAATACGCCCATGCCACCGGCGAAGACCGGGCGCGCGAATTGCGCCGCATCGCCGACATGTCCGCGCTCGCCGCCAAGAACGGCATCGAGCCGCACGCCGGCCACGGACTGACCTACGACAACGTCCAGCCGATCGCCGCCATTCCGCAGATCGCCGAGCTCAACATCGGCCACTACCTGATCGGGGAGGCGGTTTTCGTCGGGCTGGAGCAAGCAGTGCGGCAGATGCGCGAGTTGATGGATAACGCAAGATGAGGCGGGCGCGGTGATCATCGGTCTGGGTTCCGACCTGTGCAATATCGAGCGAATCCAGTCCTCTCTCGACCGCTTCGGCGAGCGCTTCGAGAACCGCGTCTTCACCGAGACCGAGCGCGCCAAGGCCCGCCGCCGCCCCTTCACCATCGCGGGCACCTATGCCAAGCGATTCGCCGCCAAGGAGGCTTTCTCGAAGGCGATCGGGACGGGCTTCCGCCGCGGGGTGTTCATGAAGGACATCGGCGTGGTCAACGCTCCCTCGGGCGCGCCCACGCTGGCACTTGCCGGCGGGGCTGCGAAGCGGCTTGCGGAAATGGTGCCGCCCGGCCATGAGGCGCATATTCATCTCACCCTCACCGACGATCATCCATGGGCGCAGGCCCTGGTTGTCATCGAGGCCCTGCGCAAATGAGTTCCGACACCATCGCCCTCACCAAGCCATCCGCTGACAAGGTCAACTGGTTCGCCGAACTGCGCGGGCTCGCGCTGATGCTGCTGGCCGTGTTCGCCTTCCACAGCTTTGTCGCCAAGCCCTTCTATATTCCCAGCACCTCGATGCTGCCCAATCTCTTCGTGGGCGACCGGCTGGTGGTGAGCAAATATCCCTATGGCTGGAACTGGTCGTCGATCAGCTTCCATCTCGCTCCACGCGGTGACTGGCGCGTGTTTGGCGACACACCCGAATATGGCGATGTCGTCATTCCCGTGCATCCGACCCGCGACGAGGACTACATCAAGCGCGTGGTCGCGCTGCCCGGAGACCGCATCGCGGTGCGCGACGGACGGATCATTCTCAATGGCGAGGCGGTGCCGCAGGAAGTCGAGCCGGCGCTGCGCATTCCGGCCGATTACGACCAGCATCTGTGCAATGGCGATCCCTGCCTGGGCGATTTCGCGCCCTATCTGATGCGCGAGGCGGATGGGGAATCGGTTTATGAAATCCCGGTGCGGCGCGAGACGCTGCCCAATGGTGCAAGCTATCTGATCATCGATCACCAGGAGCAGTATCTCGACAATTACGCCGAGATCACCGTGCCGGAGGGCCATGTCTTCGTCATGGGCGACAACCGCGACCATTCCGCCGACAGCCGCGCCGAGATCTTCGCCCAGGGTCTTGGCGGCCCGGTGCCGCTCGAGAACATCGGCGGGCGGGCGGAATTCATCACCTTCTCGCTCGACGGCACCACGAGCCTCAATCCCGTGAGCTGGTTCAGTTCGCTACGCGGCGACCGCGCCTGGTCGACGCTGCGTCCGCCGCTCGCCGAACGGGCCGAGTAGGTTCATGAGCGGCCCTACCGCAACCGGACAGGGCGAAGACGAGAGCCGCTTCGCCTCTCCCGCGCAACTGGCGCGTGAGGATCTGGGAGACAGCCCCTCGCGCGTTGCCGATCCGCGGCTGCAATTCGAGATCCGCCGCGCCTTCGCGTGGACCCTGGTCGTCGGGGGAATGATCCTCGCGGTGTACATCTCCCAATCCCTGCTGGTGGTTTTCGGCGCCCTCGTCTTCGCTGCAATGATCGATGGAGGCGCTCGCCTGCTCGGGCGGGTTCTGCCGATACCGCGCTACCTGCGGGTCGCGATCGTGCTGATCCTGACTGTCGCTTTCCTGATCTGGCTCGGCTATTTCATCGGTTCGACGGTCTCGAGCGAAGCCGCGATGTTTCCCTCGATCATCGAACGGCAGATCGCCGACCTGGTCGGATGGGCCCAGGCGCAGGGGTTCGAGATCAGCCAGGCCCAGCTTCAGAACTATACAGGCAGCATTACCAGCGGGATCGGGACGCTCACTCGCGCGCTGGGCGGCCTGCTGGGCGGCCTCACGACCGTGGTGCTGATCGTGATCATCGGCGTCTATGTGGCGCTCGAGCCGCAGCTTTACGAGCGCGGCGTCGCCTGGACCTTGCCGCGCGACCAGCGCGCATCGTTTTATCTGACCGCCACGCGGATGGCGCAGACCCTGCGCCGGCTGATGGCCGGACGACTGCTGGGCATGCTGATCGAAGGCGTGTTCACCTATGTGATGCTGGCCTTTGTCGGACCGCTGATCGGGGTTGGCGCGGTTCCGATGGCAGCGCTGCTGGCGATCCTGACCGGGCTGCTGGCCTTCGTGCCCAATCTCGGGGCGATCATCTCGGGCGTGCTGATGGTGCTGGTCGGGTTCTCCGGCGGGCTCGACATGGGACTCTACACCATCGGCGTCTATCTGTTCGTCCAGAACTTCGACGGCTATGTCGTCGTCCCGATGATCGCTCGCAAGACGGTCGATCTGGCTCCGGCGCTGGTCCTGGCGGCGCAGCTGGTGATGGGTATCCTGTTCGGCATCCTCGGGCTGTTCCTGGCGGACCCCCTGCTGGCGATGATCAAGGTCGCGCTGGAACGCCGCGCCGAAACCGCGAACGGGAACGATCAGGCCGAAGATCACGCTCGAGAGGCAGCACCGGATGGCGCGTAAATTTCTCTATTTCATCGCATTCGTCATTGTCGTCGTGATCCTGGGGGGGGTCGCGCTCTCGATCTGGTCGCGCGAGGCAACCGAGATCGCCTTCGTCCCGCGCGGCGAGTTCGTCGAGCAGGAAGCGCTTGCCGCAAACGCCTATGAAGACCCCGGAATGTGGTATTCGCGCCCCGGCATCGGGACCGACGATCCGGCGCGCTATCAGCCCGCCATCGCCGAGACCCCCGAGGACCCTGCGACGCTTGAACCTTCCCCCGAGGCGCCCGCCGCCGAACGCACGCTCGGCGAAGCGCTGCCGACGCTCGAGGCGGACAGCAGCCGCCGCGCCGATCCGGTCGATGCTGCGGAGACACCCGAATTCGCGGTCTTCTTCGTTCCCCCGACCAGCTATATCCAGGCGGGCGGCGACTGGAACGCCAGCCTCACCGACACCTCCACCAACCAGCGCGCGCGGACCTTCCTGCGCGGGCTCGCAAGCCCCTTCAACGCCGCCGACGAGATCTGGGCGCCCAAATACCGCCAGGCGGCGGTGGGCGCTTTCCTGACCGACCGGCCCGCCGCGAAACTGGCGATCGACGCCGCCTACCGCGATGTCCGCGAGGCGTTCCGCTATTTCGTCGAGAGCGTCGATCCCGCCAAGCCGATCGTCCTGGCCGGGCACAGCCAGGGCGCGCTGCATATCCTGCGGCTGCTGATGGAAGAGGTCGCCGGGACCGAGCTGGAAGGCCGGATCGCCGCGGTCTACGCCCCGGGCTGGCCGATCTCGGTCGAGCACGATCTGCCGGCGCTCCCCTTCCCCGCCTGCGCCGCCTCGGGCCAGGTGGGCTGTATCCTGGGCTGGTCGAGCTTTGCCGACGACAACGACCCGGATTTCCTGATGCGCCGCTACAGCGTCACCCCGGGTTTCAACGGCGAGCCGCGCGGCGACGGACCGATCCTGTGCGTCAATCCGATCACCGGCGGGACCAATGGTGAGGCACCTGCGAGCCAAAATCTGGGTACGCTCGTTCCCGACGAGAGCCTGAGCCGCGGCGAACTGGTTGCAGGCGCGGTGCCGGCTCGCTGCGATGCCTCGGGCCTGCTGCTGATCGGCGATCCGCCCGAGCTTGGCGAAGGCGTGCTGCCGGGCAACAATTACCACGTTTACGACATTCCGCTGTTCTGGGCGAATGTGCAGCAGGACGTGCTGGAGCGCGTGCGGGCATGGACGCAAGCCGCCTCGTAACCGACAGCGCCGCCGCGTTCGACGAGCAACTGCCCGACGGCGGGGTGCTGCTCGGTCTCGATCTCGGCACCCGCACGATCGGGCTGGCGACCTGCGACGCCGGCTGGCGCTTCGCCACCGCGGGCAAGACCCTGCCGCGCGGCAAATTCACCGCCGATTGCGGCAAGCTGCGCGAACTCGTCCAGCAGCGCGCGGTCAAGGGGCTTGTGATCGGTCTGCCGCGCAATATGGATGGGCGCGAAGGCCCGCGCGCGCAGGCTAGCCGCGCCTATGCCCGCAACCTTGCCGCCGCGCTCGCGCTGCCCGTGCTGCTGTGGGACGAGCGCTGGTCCACCGCCAGCGCCGAGGCGGCGATGATCGGACAGGACATGAGCCGCGCCAAGCGCGCCGAGCGGATCGACAGCCACGCCGCCGCGATCATCCTCCAGGGCGCGATCGATACGCTGACCAATTAGGCTTTAGCCATTGTATTCGCCCGCCCCGCGCGGCAGGGCGAGTGGCGATGGCCGATGAACACCCCCGTTTCGATGCCGCGCAGGCGGCGCCGTTCCTGACCGCGCGGTCGCACAATGGCTGGCTGGGGCTGGCCTACCGCGACCATGGCGAGGACTGGGTCGAGCTCGAACTGCCCTGGCGCGAGGACCTGCTGGGCGAGGACGGCCGCGAGGTGCTCGCCTCGGGCCCGATCATCAGCCTGATGGACATGGCCAGCGGACTGGCGATCTGGACCCGCATGGGTCACTTCCGCGCCATCGCGACGCTCGATCTGCGGGTCGACTACACTCGCCCCGCGCGTGGCCGTTCGAGCGTGTTCGGACGCGCGCAATGCTATCGCCTGACCCGCTCCGCCGCCTTCGTCCGCGGCATCGCGCATGACGGCGACGCCGAAGACCCGGTGGCGCATATGCAGGCGGTCTTCATGTCGATCGATGCACGTCACGTGGAGTTGCCCAATGGCTGATCCGCGCGATATCGAGATCGTCACGCCCTATGCCCGCTCGCTGAGCATCGTGCTCGACCGGTGGGAGGGCGATACGCCAGTGCTGCGGGTCGAGTTCTCCGACTCGGTGCAGGGCCGCCCTGGCGCGCTTCACGGCGGCGCGATCAGCGGGTTGCTCGAGACCGCCGGCTACGGCGCGCTGCGCGCCGAGCTGGCGCTCTCGGGGCGCGTGGCGCAGATGAAGCCGATCAACATCACCGTCCAGTTCCTGCGCAGCGGCAAGACGCGTCCCAGCTTCGCCCGGGCGCGGATCGTCAAGCTGGGGCGCCGGACCGCCAATATCAGCGTTGAGGCCTGGCAGGACGACGAGGCCAAACCGATCGCCAGCGCGGTGATGAACATCCTGATGGTGGATGCGGAAGCCGCAGCCTAGCAACCTCTCCGTCATCCCAGCGAAAGCTGGGATCGCCCGCCACCTGGTCCTCCACCTGAAGCAGATCCCAGCCTTCGCTGGGATGACGCGTGTTGTTGTGGGCCCGAGCGCGCTTTTTTGGCGCTCCCTAGCGCAGTTCTCTTCGCAACCTAGCTAGCGCTCCTGCTCCTCGAGCCGCTGCCGCTCGATCTCGTATCGTTCGCGCATTCGCTCCTCCTCGCGTTCGATCCGTTCGCGGGTCGCTTCCTCGGCGCGGCGGCGCACCTCCTCGAACCGCTGCGAATCGACTCGCACCCCGTCCTGACCCATCCGCAGGTCGAGATCGACGCCTTCGACATCGGTCGAATAGATCATCTCGCCATCCTCGAAGCGAAGCCGCGATCCGTCCTCAAAGGGAATGTCCTCCAGCTCGGGCACATCCTGCGGCTCGACCGGGCCGCCGGGATCGGCGCGCTCGGTCGGATTGGCTTGCGGCGCGGCCGCACCACCCGCCTGACGCATGAAATCCTTCCAGATCTGCGCGGGCAACCCCCCGCCGCTGATCCCGTCGAGCGGCGAATTGTCGTCGTTCCCGATCCACACCCCGACCACCAGATCGTTGGCATAGCCCACGAACAGGGCGTCGCGATTGTCCTGCGTGGTGCCGGTCTTGCCGAAATTGGGTCCGGGCAGCATCGCCGCGCGGCCGGTGCCCTGGTTGATTGCGTGGCGCAGCATGTCCTCCATGTCGGTGAGGACGCGCCCAGAGAGCGTATCGCTGCCATCCCACAGCCGCTCCCACCAGTTCGGCTCCTCGCGGGCGAAGGCGTGGGGATCGACCGGATAGCGGTTGGCCGCAACACCGGCGTAGGCGGCGGTCAGCTCGAGCAGGCTCATGGTCGAGGTACCGAGCGCAAGACTGGGATCGCCCTCGGCCAGGGCGGAGGTTACGCCCAGATCGCGCGCGGTCTCGATTACCGCCTCGGAGCCGACCTCGCCGAACAGCCGCACCGCCGCGACATTGCTCGACTGGGCGAAGGCTTCGCGCAGCGTCAGGCTCTCCGAATAGCGCTCGCGCGAATTCTTCGGGCGATAGCTGCCATCCTCGATCGCGGTGTTGGCGATGCGGTCGTCGGGGTCCCAGCCGGCGCGCAGGGCGGCGAGATAGACGAACAGCTTGAAGGTCGATCCAGGCTGGCGCTTGGCCTGGGTCGCGCGGTTGAAGGTGGATTTGCCGTAATCGGTCCCGCCGATCATCGCCACCACCTCGCCATTGGGGCGCATTGCCACCAGCGCAACCTGCGCCCCGCGCAGCTCCGGACGTCCGGTCACCACCCGGGCGATCGACTGCAAGCGGCTGTCGAGCGTGGTGGTGAGCGTCTGGCGGGCGTAGCCCCCGCTGGTCCGCTCGCGCGCCTCGGGCAGCGCCCAATCGGCGAAATAGGTCCCGGTGGGCAGATCGCTCTTGAGCCGGACATCGAGCGCGGGCGGGCGCAGGCGCTGCGCCTCCGCTTCGCTCAGATATCCGGCGGCGACCATCGCATTGACGACCATCTGGCGCCGACGCTCGGCGCGGTCGTAATGCTTGACCGGGTTGAACCGCGACGGAGCCTGGACCAGCCCCGCCAGCATCGCCGCCTGGCTTACGGTGAGGTTCTCGGGCCGGCGGTAAAAGAAGTGCATGCTCGCGGCGCGCAGGCCGTAGACGTTGTCGCCGAAATAGGCGTTCGACAGATAGCGCGCGAGGATCTCGTCCTTGGTCAGCCAGCTTTCGAGCCAGAAGGCGATCAGCATCTCGCGCGCCTTGCGGGTGAGCGTCTGTTCGGGGGTCAGAAAGGTGAACTTGGCGAGCTGCTGGGTGATGGTCGAGCCGCCGCCCACCCCCATGAACACCGCGCGCGCCACGCCGCGCGGATCGACGCCCCAATGGTCGTAGAAGCGCCGGTCCTCGATCGCCATGAATGCCTCGACCACATGCGGTGGTAGCTCGGAGACGACCACCGGTTCGTCGGTGACCGCGCCATTGCGCGCGATCGGCGTGCCGTCGGCCGCCAGCAGCGTGACCATCGGCGGGGCGATCGGCTGGAGCGATTTGTTGAGCGGGGCGGTGATCGCCAGCCAGGCGACCAGCAGCACGAACAGCGCCAGCGCGGCGGCGATGATCCTCCCCGCCCACCAGCGCTTGCGCCGGTCGCGCCAGTAAGCGCGCTGCCACCAGCGTTCGGCGCCGCGCGGTTCGCGCTGCAGGCGATAGGTGCCGCCCGAATCGTGCTCGCCGGAAAGCCGGCGATCGACCTCGTCCAGACGCGCGTCCCATTCGTCGTAAGCGGGATCCTCGCCCAGCCCGTCGTGCAGCGAGTAATAGCCGCGATGCGGCGCCGGTTCGGGCTCGGGCGGCTTGCGCCGGAAAGGATCGAACAGGCCCATGCGGCTACTGTGTTAACAGAACAACACAGGAGGGGCCAGACCCGCCGGAGTCAGTTTTTGCCGACCACGCTCTCGGGCAGATCCTCGCCGAAGACGCGCTGGTAGTATTCGGCGACCAGCATCCGCTCTTCCTCGTCGCATTTGTTGAGGAAGGAGAGCCGGAAGGAGAAGCCGACGTTCTTGAAGATCGAGTTGTTCTGCGCCCAGGTAATCACCGTGCGCGGGCTCATCACGGTCGAGATATCGCCGTTGATGAAGCCCTGCCGGGTCAGATCGGCGACTTTGACCATGTCGGCCAGCAGCTTGGGATCGGCATCGGGGTTCTTGGCCGCGACGATCGCCTGCTCGGTCTCGGCGGGCAGATAGTTGAGCCCGATGACGATGTTCCAGCGGTCCATCTGGCCCTGATTAATCGCCTGCGTGCCGTGATAGAGCCCGCTGGTGTCGCCCAGCCCGACCGTGTTGGCGGTGGCGAACAGCCGGAAGTTGGGATCGGGGCGGATCACGCGGTTCTGGTCGAGCAGAGTCAGCTTGCCCTGCTGTTCGAGCACGCGCTGGATCACGAACATCACATCGGGGCGTCCGGCATCATATTCGTCGAACACCAGCGCCACCGGGTGCTGGAGCGCCCACGGCAGCAGGCCTTCGCGGAATTCGGTGACCTGCAACCCGTCGCGCAGCACGATCGCGTCGCGCCCGATCAGGTCGATCCGGCTGATATGCGCGTCGAGATTGATCCGGATGCAGGGCCAGTTGAGCCGCGCCGCAACCTGTTCGATATGCGTCGACTTGCCGGTGCCGTGATAGCCCTGGACCATGACGCGCCGGTCGTGCGCGAAGCCGGCGAGGATCGCCAGCGTGGTGTCGGCGTCAAAGACATAGGCTTCGTCGAGATCCGGGGTGCGCTCGTCGGGCTTGGAGAAGGCCGGCACCTTCCAGTCGATGTCGATGCCGAAGACCTCGCGCACGTCCACCTCGGTGTCGGGCGCGGCCAGCACGGTCTTGGCGGAGGCGTCGAAGCTCTTTTCGGTCATGTCGTTCATCGCGTTGCGGGTTAGGCATTTATCCGCGCTGCGCCAACCCTATATTGGCTGACGATGCCGCAAGCCGACCTATCCGAGAAACTCCGCCAACGCCTGATCGGAAGCGTGCGCGCGGTGTTCAACGATGTCGAGGGCGGCGAGCAATCGGTGCCGCCCAGCGACGAGGCGCTGTTCGAGCGCGATTCGCCGATTCGCCTGGTCCATGCCGATGTGGTGGGGATGATGGTGGGCGGTATCCGCAGCCTGCTGCTGCAGATGCTCCACCCGCATGCGCTGCAGGGCGTGCTCGACCATTCCAACTTCCGCAGCGACATGCACGGGCGGCTGCGCCGGACCGCGCGCTTCATCGCCACCACCACCTTCGGCCACCGCGACGAGGCGATGAAGGCGATCGAGCGGGTCAACCGCATCCATGCCCAGGTCGGCGGGACGCTGCCCGACGGGACGCCCTATTCGGCGCGCGACCCGCGCACGCTGGCCTGGGTGCATGTCGCCGAGGCCACCAGCTTTCTCGCCGCCTATGTCCGCCATGTCCGGCCCGACATGCCCAACCATGCCAAGGACGAATATTACCGCCAGTTCGCGGTGATCGCGAAAGCGCTGGGGGCCGATCCGGTGCCGCTCGACCAGAGCGAGGCGGAGGCAATCTTTCGCGAATTGCGCCATGATCTCGCCTCTTCCCCGCAGGCGCGCGAGACTGCCGAACTGGTGCTCAACCAGCGACCCGAGGGCGCTCCGCCTGCGGTCCAGAGCATATTGGGCTCCGAAGCGGTGGCGCTGCTGCCGCCCTTTGGGCGCTCGATGCTGGGGCTCGACCGACCGGGGCTGATTGCCCTGCCCGCGCGCGCGGCGACCTGGGGGATGGGGAAGACCCTGCGCTGGGCGTTCCGGCAGAATTGAATTGCTGTCGCGCCGTGCACGCGCTCTAAAAAGCTCAAGCTGACTTTAGCTAGAGTATTTCGACAATTATTGTACTCAGGCGATAGCCGAACTCTTGCGCAGAAGCTGGTAGGCTTCCACCACCCGCCCCAGCCGCGCCTCGAACTTGCGGTCGCCGCCGTTGCGGTCGGGATGGTACTGCCGGACCAGTTCGGAGTAGCGCCGCCGCAGCCGCGCCCGGTCGGCATCGAGCCCGAGCCCCATTTCTTCCAGCGCCTCCGCCTCCTCGCGGCTGAAGCGGCCGTCCATCGCCATCTCGGCCTCGCGCCGGGCGCGGCTGCGGATGCCCCCGGCGCGCGCGCTGATGGCATCGAGCGGGTCGTCGAAATCGGCCCAGCGCGGCATCCCGTCGACCCCGGCGGTCGGGCGGAAGGTCGCGCTTTCGGTGCGCCAGCCCGCCGCCACGCCCTGCGCCTCGAGGATTTCCTCCGCGCTCATGCCCTCGAACCAGTCGTAGCCGGCGTTGAATTCGCGGACATGCTCGAGACACATCCAGCGCCAGTGCCCCGGCCCGTCGAGCCGGTGTCCGGCGCGCCCCGGGGCGCGGAATTCGCCCGCTTCGCTGCAGGCGGGATGCTCGCACCTGCGCCCTTCCGCTTCGTAGCGGCCATGAAACCTTGTGGTGCGCATTCGCATTAGGATGGGGACGCCATTCGCGTTAGGAAACCCCCGAAAAGGAGAAAACCCATGGCCGGAACCGTTCAACAGGAAATGGAACGCCTGCTCACCGAGGCATTCACCCCGACGCGGCTCGAGGTGGTCAACGACAGCGCCAAACACAGCGGTCATTCGGGCGACGACGGCAGCGGCGAATCGCATTTCACCGTGGTGATCGAGGCGCCCGCCTTCGCCGACAAGAGCCGGCTCGAACGCCAGCGAATGGTCAATCGCGCGCTCGGCGACATCCCCGGCGAGCGAGTCCACGCGCTGGCGATCCAGGCTTCGGCGCCGACGCCGTGAGCTATGATCTGTGGTACTGGCCCGGCATCCAGGGCCGCGGCGAATTCGTCCGCCTGTTCATGGAAGCCGCGGGTCTTCCCTATCGCGACCGGGCGCGGCAGGCCGATGCGCAGGCGCTGGTCGAGGATATGGAAGCCCGCGAAAAGAGCGGCACATTCGCGCCCTATGCCCCGCCCTATCTGGTCGCCAGAGAGGGCGAGGATGAATTCGCCATCGCGCAGGTGGCGCATATCCTCGCCTGGCTGACCGACCACCATAATCTGGGGAGCGGCGACCCGCAGACCGATCTCCATCTGATCCAGCTCCAGCTGACGATCACCGACGTAGTCGCCGAGGCGCATGACACGCATCATCCGACCGGCGGCGGATTGTACTACGAAGACCAGAAGCAAGCCGCCGCCACCGCGGCAAAGGGCTTTCGCGAGGAGCGGATCCCGAAATATTTCACCCATTTCGAGAACGCGCTCGGGGTGAATTCCGGCCCGTTCCTGCGCGCCGACCGCTTCGGCCATGTCGACACCTCGCTGTTCCAGCTGGTCGAGGGTCTGCGCTACGCCTTCCCGAAGCGGATGGCGCGGATCGCCGCCGACTACCCGCGCATCTGGGCCTGCCGCGATGCGGTCGCCGAGCTGCCGGGCGTGGCCGCCTATGCGAAATCGGAACGCCGAATTCCCTTCAACGAGGATGGCATCTTCCGCCATTATCCCGAACTGGACGAACAATGATCACCCAGACCATCGTCCCCACCACCCACGATCTCGGCCAGTTCAAGGTCCGCCGCGCGCTGCCCGCGAGGGAGCGCAGCATGATCGGGCCCTTCATCTTCGTCGACCAGTTCGGCCCCGCGCAGCTCGACATCGGCAGCGGGATGGATGTCCGCCCGCATCCGCATATCAATCTCGCGACGGTGACCTGGCTGTTCGAGGGCGCAATCGACCATCGCGACAGCCTCGGCAGCTTCTCGACCATCCGCCCCGGCCAGGTCAATCTGATGACCGCGGGGCGGGGGATCGTCCATTCGGAGCGTTCGCCGGACGCGGACCGCAAGGCCGGGCCGCGGCTTTACGGGATGCAGACCTGGCTGGCGCTGCCCGACGGGCGCGAGGAAATCGACCCCGCGTTCGAGGCGGTGGCGGACCTCCCCGTGATCACCGACAAGGGCGCCAAAGCCACCGTGGTGATGGGCAGCCTGTGGGGCGAGCGCGCCGCGGTGACGACCTATGCGCAGACCATCTACGCCGAGATCGTGCTGGAATCGCACGGTTCCATCCCGATCGAGGTGAGCGCCGACGAGCGCGCGGTGATGCTGGTGGGCGGCGCGGCGAGCGTGGATGGTATCGCGCTCGACCTCTACACGCTGACCGTGCTCGAACCCGGGCGCAGCATGACGCTGGCTTCGGACCGGGGCGGGCGGGTCATCCTGCTCGGCGGCGAGGCCTTTGCCACAAGGCGCCATGTCTGGTGGAACTTCGTCAGCTCGAGCCGCGACCGCATCGAGCAGGCCAAGCAGGACTGGCGCGAACAACGCTTTCCCGCGGTTCCGGGCGATCGCGAGGAGCGGATTCCGCTCCCCGACGGGCCGCCCAAGACCGTCACCTACCCGTAAGCACCGGCCCCGGAAACGTCCAAAGGCGACCGGGCAAGGCAACCACAAAGCAGTCATCAGGAGAGTATCATGGGTTTCGAAGGCAAGACGGTCTGGATCACGGGCGCTTCCTCGGGAATCGGCGCCGCGCTGGCGCGCGAATGGGCTGGCCGGGGCGCGCGGGTGATTCTGTCCGGACGCGACGAGGCGCGGCTGAACGAAGTCGCCGCCTCGATTGAGACCGAGACGCTGGTGCTCCCCTTCGATGTCCGCGACGAGGACGCGATGCGCGCGGCGACCGAAAGGGCGACGCAGGGCGCAGGAGTCGATATCTTCGTCGCCAATGCCGGGATCTCGCAGCGCAGCCCCGCGGTCGACACCGCGATGCAGGTCTACCGCGACATCATCGATATCGATCTCACCGCGCAAATCGCCGCGACACAGGCGCTGCTGCCGCATATGACGCAGCGCAGCAGCGGCAAGCTCGTCTTCATCTCCTCGGTGGCGGGCAAGGTCGGCGTGCCGCTGCGGACCGCCTATTGCGCCGCCAAGTTCGGGCTGATCGGCTATGCCGACGCGCTGCGCGCCGAACTGTCGCTAAGCGGGATCGATGTCCATGTCGTGTGCCCCGGCTCGGTCGCCACCGATGTCAGCCGCAATGCGCTGACCGGCGATGGCAGCCGGCGCGGCCACAGCGACAAGGCCATCGACGAGGGCATCGCGCCCGGCGATGCCGCGAAGACCATCGTCGACGCGGTCGAGCTCAACCAGCGCGAAATCATCGTTGCGCAAGGGATGGAGGAAGCCATGGCCGAACTGCGCCGCACCCCCGACCAGTTGTTCGACCAGATTTCGCAGATGGTCGCCAAGGGCTATATGGCCAAGATGCAGGTAGAGGATCAGTGATGGAACAGACCCGCGTCACGCTCGCCAACGGGATCGAACTCGATGTGGTGGACGAAGGCCCGCGCGATGCGCCGGTGCTGATCTTCCTCCATGGCTTTCCCGAGAGCCACCGCACATGGCGGCATCAGGTCGCACATTTCTCCAAGAACTTCCGCTGCATCGCGCCCGACCAGCGCGGCTATCGCGGCTCGTCCAAACCGCCCGAGGTCTCGGACTACTCCCCCGACAAGCTGGTGAGCGACATCTTCCTGCTCGCCGATGCGTTGGGGATCGAGCGCTTTACCGTGATCGGGCACGACTGGGGCGGCGCGATCGCCTGGGGGGTGGCGCTGATGGGCCAGATGAACGGGCGGGTCACCCGCGCGGTGGTGGCCAATGCCCCGCATCCGGCGATCTTCCAGCGGCTGCTCTACACCGATCCGGTCCAGCGCGAGGCGAGCCAATACATGCGCGGTTTCCGCGATCCGGCGAACGATGCTCTGGTGCGCGAGCACGGGCTTGGCGGCATCCTGCTGCAGGAAATCCGCTGGGATGCGCCCGACAAGATGGAGCCCGAGGAGCGCGCGCGCTTGCTCGAGGAGTGGCAGGACCGCGACGCCGCCTTCGCGATGCTCAACTGGTACCGCGCCAGCCCCATCGACATCCCTGCGCCCGATGAATCCTACGAACTGCCCGAGGGCTGGACCCCGCCGCCGCTGCCGCCGCTGACGATCCCGACGCTGGTGATCTGGGCGCTCGACGATCTCGCGCTGCCGCCCGAAAATCTCGCGGGACTGGACGAGGTGGTGAAGGATCTGACGCTCGTCGAAGTGCCCGATTGCGGCCATTTCGTGCCCTGGGAGGCACCCGGTGCGGTCAATGCGGCGATCGAGGAATTTTTGGGCCGGAAGGTCTAACCGCCCAGCCACTCCACCCACGCGCCATGCGGATGCGCATTGGCGAGATGCAGCGGCGCCTCGCCGCCGGGCCAGTATCGCACCTTGAGTTCGTGCTGGAAGGTCTCGCGATTGGTCTCCAGCGCGATATGCGCCAACGGCTTTTCGGCGGTGGCGGCGGCTCCGGCCTCCTCCATCGCCGTCTCGATCCGCTCCTGCGTGAACTCGGGCAGATACTGCCACATGATCGAATGCGCGATCACCCGCGTCACGCCAGCTTCCTGCTTTCGCGCCACTTCCTTGATCACCCAATCGCCCGCATCCATTCGTTCGATTTCAGGAGGCATACGCTGCGCCAGCGCGATCGCTGCATCGATGCGCGCCATCCTGCCGGTCGCTTCGGGCCAGACATAGCTCTTGAGGCGCAGCGCCTGACGCTCGTCGGTGAGGTCTACCGGCGCAATGTCGCTGCCGCGCGCATCGACGAAGCCGATGGCACTCGCGGGCGGAGGCGAGCCGCGCCATTCGGGTGCGATCTGCATCCGGCTGCTGCTCGGCCCCGTGGTCACCCCGCCGAGATCGTAGCGATAGCGGCCCATCATGGTGTTGATGCCGGCACTTGCGCCGATCTCGAGCCATTCGAACTGCGCGGCCGTGCGTCCGTCCGCCAGCCACAGCAGTGCCGCGGCGAAGCTGGCGGACCGCCCCGCTTCATTGGTCTGCGGCGGTCCGTCGAGCCAGGGCATCAGCTGCGCGTCATGCGCTTCGACGATCTCGCGAATGAGCGTATCGACATCGTCCTGCGAGGCAACGCGGCCGGCGTAGACATCCGCCAGCCGCGGCTCCTCGCCCGTCAGCAGCAAATTGTGGATCCCGCCAGCGATCCGCAGCGGCATGGCATCGCGCAGGCTCAGCCCCTGCCAGGCGAAGATGCGGCGCGCGGTGGCGGCGTGGCTGTTTTCCAGTGCCAACAGCCCGCGGATGACCTGCGCCGTGCCCGGAGCGCCCGCCTTTTCGGCGTGCTGCGCCTGCCATTCAATCGCTTCGGGGATCGAAGCCAGATCCATCACGCCGTCATCGGCCATATGCGTTGCCCTTTTTCGTCCGTGACCCTATCTGCCGCACCGCAATGACCGACAGTCTAACCTTCGCCATTCCCAAGGGCCGCATCCTCGAAGAGGCGCTGCCCGTGATGGCGCGTGCCGGCGTGGTGCCCGAGGAGGCTTTCCACGACAAGGCCAACCGCTCGCTGACCTTCGGCACGACCCGCGAGGACATGCGGCTGATCCGGGTGCGCGCCTTCGATGTCGCCACCTTCGTTGCGCATGGCGCGGCGCAGGCGGGCATCGTCGGCTCGGACGTGATCGAGGAATTCGACTACGCCGATCTCTATGCGCCGGTCGATCTCGACATCGGCCATTGCCACCTCGCGGTCGCCGAACCCGAGCACGCATCGGAAGCGATCTGCAGCGCCAGCCATCTGCGGGTCGCGACCAAATATCCCAACATCACCCGGCGCCATTTCGAGCGTCAGGGGATCCAGGCCGAATGCGTCAAGCTCAACGGCGCGATGGAGATCGCCCCGGTGCTCGGTCTCGCGGGGCGGATCGTCGATCTGGTCTCCACCGGACGGACGCTCAAGCAGAACGGTCTGGTCGAGACCAGCCGGATCATGGATATTTCCGCCCGGCTGATCGTCAACCGCGCCGCGCTCAAGACCGACCCGCGCGTCGGCGCGCTGGTCGAGGCATTCCGTGCCGATGCTTCCGCCCGGAAGGCGGCGTGATGAAGTTCCTCGACGCCAATGCCGCGGATTTCGAGCAGGCCTTCGCCAGGATCGTCCGCAACCGCCGCGACAGCGATGCCGATGTCGGCCGCGATGTCGCCAACATCCTCAACGAGGTGCGCGAGCGCGGCGATGATGCGCTGGTGGAATACACCATGCGCTTCGACGGACACCGCCTCACCGAGGACGCCGACTGGCGGATTCCGGCGGAGGATATCCGCGCCGCCTACGATGCGCTCGATTCCACGCTGCGCGACGCGCTCCAGCTCGCCGCCGACCGCATCCGCGCCTATCACGAGCAGCAATTGCCCGAAGACAGCGACCGGACAGACTCGATCGGGATGCGGCTGGGGGCGCGCTGGCTGCCGGTCGATGCCGCGGGGCTCTATGTTCCGGGCGGGCGCGCCTCCTATCCCTCCTCGCTGCTGATGAACGCGATCCCCGCCAAGGTGGCGGGTGTGAAGCGGCTCGCAGTCGCCACCCCGACCCCCAAGGGCGAGACCAATGCGCTGGTGCTGGCCGCCGCGCATATCGCCGGGATCGACGAGATCTGGCGCGTCGGCGGGGCGCAGGCGGTGGCCGCGCTCGCCTATGGCACCAAACGGATCGCCAAGGTCGATGTCGTCACCGGCCCGGGCAACGCCTGGGTAGCCGAGGCCAAGCGCCAGCTCTACGGCGTGGTGGGGATCGACATGGTCGCGGGGCCGAGCGAGATCCTGGTCATCGCCGATGCTGACAACGACCCCGATTGGATCGCCGCCGATCTGCTCAGCCAGGCCGAGCACGATCCCACCAGCCAGTCGATCCTGATCACCGACGATCCGGGCTTCGCGCGGATGGTCGAGGACGCGGTCGATCTCCAGCTGATGAACCTGCCCACCGCCAAGGTGGCGCGCGCGAGCTGGGAAGCGCATGGCGTGATCATCGTGGTCGATACCATCGAAGGCGCCCTGCCGCTCGCCGACCGGCTGGCGGCCGAGCATGTCGAGCTCGCGGTCGCCGATCCGCAGGCGCTGTTCGACGGCCTGCGCCATGCGGGCAGCGTGTTCTTCGGACGGACCACGCCCGAGGCGGTCGGCGATTATATCGCCGGACCCAACCATGTCCTCCCCACCGGGCGCCGCGCGCGCTTCGCCAGCGGATTGTCGGTGCTCGACTTCATGAAACGCACCAGCTTCATCGACGCCGGGCCCGGCGCATTGGCCGCAATCGGCCCTGCCGCGGTCGCGCTGGCCGAGGCCGAGGGCCTGCCCGCGCATGCCCGCTCCATCGAATTGAGATTGAAATGAACAAGCCCGCCCGCCCCGCACGCAGTCAGGCCCGTTCGGCCGCGCGTCTCGCCGCCGTCCAGGCGCTCTATCAGATGCAGATGGAGAAGACCCCGCTCGCGCGGCTGCTCCACGAGTTCCACATGCATCGCCTCGGCCACGAGATCGAGGGCGAGGAATACGCCGATGCCGAGGTCGATTTCTTCGACGATCTGGTCGCCGGGGTCGATGCCCGCCGCGCCGAGATCGACGAGGCGCTGGTGGCCAAGCTGGCCTCGGGCTGGACGCTGGCGCGGCTCGACAAGACCATGCTCCAGGTGCTGCGCTGCGGCGCCTACGAGCTAATCGCCCGCCCTGATGTCCCGGTCGGCAGCGCGATCAGCGAATATGTCGATGTCGCCAAGGCCTTCTTCGACGACCGCGAGGCGAAATTCGTCAACGGGATTCTCGACGCGGTGGCGAAGGACGTCCGCAGCTGACCGAAACCGATTTCATCGCCGCCCTGCGCGCGCTGGCCGCCGATCCGGCGGCGCGCGGCCTGGCGGACGATGCCGCGGTGCTTGCCTTCGGCGGCGAGACGCTGGTGCTGACGCATGACGTGCTGGTCGAAGGCGTGCATGTGCTGCCCGGCTCCGACTCCGCCGATATCGCCTGGAAGCTGGTGGCGGTGAACCTCTCCGACCTCGCCGCCAAGGGCGCGGAGCCGGTGGGAATTCTGCTCGGTCACATGCTCGGCGAGGGCGACGCGCGGTTCATCGAGGGCCTGCGCGAGGTGATCGCGACCTACGGTGTGCCGCTGCTCGGCGGCGATACGGTCAAGGGCGGCACGCAGCGCAGCTGGGGCGTGACCGCGCTGGGCCGCGCCACCCACCTTCCGGTTCCCTCGCGCAGCGGCGCGCAGGTCGGCGACGGCATCTTCGTGACCGGAGCGCTCGGCGCGGCGATGCTCGGACACGACGCGCTCACCGGCGGCGCGCAAGCCGACACTGCCGCCTATCTGCGCCCCCTTCCGCTGCTCGCCGAAGGCAGGGTGCTCGCGCCGCTGGTAACGGCAATGATGGATGTCTCCGACGGTCTGCTGCTCGACGCCTGGCGGCTCGGCAACGCGAGCGGCGTGACGCTGGATCTGCAGAGCGCGAGCATCCCGGTGGCGGACGAGGCCCGCCGCGATGAGTGCCTGCGCTGGGGCGACGACTACCAGCTGCTCTTTACTGCGCCCGGCACTGACGCCCTGCCCGTCGCCGCCGGCCGGATCGGGACGGTTGCGCCACCCGGCAATGGCCCTCTGCGGCTCGATGGCCAGTTGCTCTCCTTCGGTGATGGCCTCGGCTACACCCACGGCTGAGCCGCTTCCGGCCCTTCGGCTTCGGGCTTGTCAGGCCCACGAGCCGCTATATACCTTCCCCATCATGCGCCCACACACTCGCGAGGGAGCGCATACACAATAAGCGGGGAGGGAAAATTCAGTGAACCTAGTTCTTATAGCGATCGGGTTGGGACTGCTGGCCATTATCTATGGCTTCGTCACCAGCCGACAGGTCCTGCGCGCGGGCGCGGGCAATGAGCGGATGCAGGAAATCGCCGGCGCCATTCAAGAGGGCGCGCAGGCCTATCTCAAGCGCCAATACACCACCATCGCCATCGTCGGGGTCGTCGTCGCCGTGCTGGTGGGCGTGTTCCTCGGCATCATTCCCGTGGTCGGCTTCGTCATCGGCGCGATCCTTTCGGGCGTCGCAGGCTTCATCGGGATGAACATCTCGGTGCGCGCCAACGTCCGCACCGCCGCAGCCGCGCAGAGCGGTCTGCAGCAGGGGCTCACCCTCGCCTTCCGCTCGGGTGCCATAACCGGCATGCTGGTCGCCGGGCTCGCGCTGCTCGCGATCGCGGTGTTCTTCTACTACCTCGTCGAAATCGCCGGTCACGCCGCCAACAGCCGCGAGGTGATCGACGGGCTGGTCGGCCTGGCCTTCGGCGCATCGCTGATCTCGATCTTCGCGCGTCTGGGCGGCGGGATCTTTACCAAGGCCGCCGATGTCGGCGCCGATCTGGTCGGCAAGGTCGAGGCGGGCATCCCCGAGGACGACCCGCGCAACCCCGCGGTGATCGCGGACAATGTTGGCGACAATGTCGGCGATTGCGCCGGCATGGCCGCCGATCTGTTCGAGACCTATGTCGTCACCGTCGGCGCCACCATGGTGCTGACCGCGCTGCTGCTGAGCGGTCTGGGCGACATGCTGCTGCCGATGATGGCGCTGCCGCTGCTGATCGGCGGGGTCTGCATCGTCACCAGCATCATCGGCACCTATTTCGTCCGCTTGGGAGGCGGCACGAACATCATGGGCGCCATGTACAAGGGCTTCCTCGTGACGGCGGTGCTGTCGATCCCGGCGATCTGGCTGGCGATGCAATTCGCGCTGGGCGATTTGAACACCGTGATGGGCGGCGCCAATCTCGCCGCGGTCGATGCGGGCGCGCCGCTCGCCGAGGAAGGCACCGCGTCGCTCCTCCCCTTCACCGGCTGGGACCTGTTCGGGTCGGCGATGATCGGGCTGCTGCTCACCGGGGTGATCATCTGGATCACCGAATATTACACCGGGACCAATTTCCGCCCGGTGCGCTCGATCGCCAAGGCTTCGGAGACCGGCCACGGCACAAACGTGATCCAGGGTCTGGCGATCAGCCTCGAATCGACCGCACTGCCGACGCTCGCCATCGTCGCCGGGATCATCGGCGCCTACCAGTTCGCGGGGCTGATGGGCATCGCCTATGCCGCCACCTCGATGCTGGCGCTCGCAGGCATGGTCGTGGCGCTCGACGCCTACGGCCCGGTCACCGACAATGCCGGCGGGATCGCCGAAATGGCGGGCCTCGACGACAGCGTGCGCGAGAAGACCGATGCGCTCGACGCGGTGGGCAACACCACCAAGGCGGTGACCAAGGGCTATGCGATCGGATCGGCCGGCCTCGCCGCGCTGGTGCTGTTCGCGGCCTACACTGCCGACCTCGCCGAGTTCTTCCCGCTGGCCGATGTCGATTTCAGCCTCGAGAACCCCTATGTCATCGTCGGGCTGCTGCTCGGCGCGCTGCTGCCCTATCTGTTCGGGGCGATGGGGATGACCGCGGTCGGCCGCGCGGCGGGCGACGTGGTCAAGGACGTCCGCGACCAGTTCCGCGAGAACCCCGGCATCATGCAGGGCACCTCCAAGCCCGACTATGCCCGCACGGTCGATCTGGTCACCAAGGCGGCGATCAAGGAGATGATCGTCCCCTCGCTGCTGCCGGTGCTGGCGCCGATCGTGGTCTATTTCGTCATCACCGCGATCGCCGGTCAAGAGAACGGCTTTGCGGCGCTCGGCGCGCTGCTGCTTGGCGTGATCGTTAGCGGGCTGTTCGTCGCACTGTCGATGACCGCGGGCGGCGGTGCCTGGGACAATGCCAAGAAGTACATCGAGGACGGCAATCACGGCGGCAAGGGCAGCGAAGCCCACAAGGCTGCGGTGACCGGCGACACGGTCGGCGATCCCTACAAGGACACCGCGGGTCCGGCGGTGAACCCGATGATCAAGATCACCAATATCGTCGCGCTGCTGCTGCTTGCGGCGCTAGCGGGCGGCACGGTCTGACCAAGCCCGCCTTCACAAACCAGAACCCCGTCCGGAGCGATCCGGGCGGGGTTCGCTTTTTGCGCGGCTTTAGGGCTTCTTAAGCGCAGCTTTGCTAGGGCATCGCCTGCGACACCCATCGTCGCATCTTTGAGGGGGCTGAGGCGTGGCCAGCATGGCATCGGACGAGCACGGAACGGTTACCGCCCTGGATCGCCGCGCCGCGAGCGTGGCGGACGCCGGTGTCGCCTGGCTCGACGACCTCGCCTCGCTTACCCCCGGCTTCGTCGCAGAGTGGCAGTCGCTGACCGCCGCGGCCGCAGCCCCCAACCCATTCTACGAGGAATGGAACCTGCGACCCGCACTCGCGCAGCTCGCGCCGGGCGGCAATGTGGCCTTGCTCGCCTATCGCGAAAATGGCGTGCTTGCGGGGCTCCTGCCCGTCGCCCGCTCCGCAAACTACTACAATCGCCCGTTCCGGCATTTGACCGGCTGGTTGCATGACAACGCCTTTTGCGGGATTCCGCTGGTGCGGCGCGGCGCCGAGGACGCGTTCTGGCGCGCCGCGCTCGCTGCGATCGACCAGCGCGCCGGCTTCGAATTCTTTCTCCACCTGCCGGCCCTTCCCGAGGACAGTCCGGTGACGCAGGCGCTGCTGCGCGTTGTCGCCCAGACCCGCCGCACGGCCACGGTGGTCGGGAGCGAGGAGCGCGCGCTGCTCTTCTCGCCGCTCGGCTCGAGCGCCTATCTCGAAGCCGCGATGAGCGCCAAGAAGCGCAAGGAATTGCGCCGTCAGTCAAAGCGCCTCGGCGAAATGGGCGAGCTGGCGGTCGAGCGGCTTGCAGGCGACGAGGAACTCGATCGCTGGATCGACGATTTTCTGGCGCTCGAAAACGCCGGCTGGAAGGGCGCGGAAGGATCTTCGCTCGCCAGCAATGCGCCGGTCGCTGCCTATTTTCGCAGCGCCTTGCAGGGCGGCGCGGCGGCAGGCCGGCTCGAGCGGCTGGCGCTCACGCTCGACGGCGCGCCGATCGCGATGCTCGCTACCTTTATCGCCGCGCCCGGAAGCTTCTCCTTCAAGACCGCCTTCGACGAACGCTATGCCAAATTCTCGCCCGGAATGCTGCTCCAGCAGGAAAATCTTGCACTGCTCGACCGCGCCGATATCGCCTGGTGCGATAGCTGCGCAGCGGCGGACCATCCGATGATCGAGCGGATCTGGCGCGAGAAGCGCACCATACTGGCCGTCAACATCGCGCTCGGCGGACCGCTCAAACGCACCGCCTTCCGGCTGATGAGCCAGCTCGAGCGCAGCGCCGAACCCTTGGGAAGGGACCACGATGGATAGCACCCGCACCGCCGCAGCGATCGGTTCACAGGTCCGCGCAGATCCTGCGCAAGCCAACGGGGCGCCCATCTTCGACGAGGCAACCCGTGACCGGTTCGGGCAGCTCTACCCGGAGCAGCCGCATGTCCTCGCGCATGCGCTGGGTTCGCACCCTCTGCTCGAACTGGGCAGCCTCGCCGCGCTGGCGGGGCGGCTCCCCGAGGCCTCAATCGAATACAATCGCGGCGATCTGCCAATCGGGGTCGATGGCAAGCCGGGCGCGACGGGTCTGTCGATCGAAGACACCATCCGCCGCATCGCCTCGGCCAACAGCTGGGCGGTGCTCAAGAACATCGAGCAGGACCCGGCCTACGAGGCGCTGCTGCTGGGCCTGCTGGGCGAGCTGCGCGCCGAGATCGAGGCCAGGACCGGGGCCATGCTGCGCCCGCAGGGGTTCGTCTTCATCTCCTCGCCCGATGCCGTCACCCCCTATCATTTCGACCCCGAGCACAACATCCTGCTGCAGGTGAAGGGCTCCAAGGTGATGACGCAGTTCCCCGCCGGCGATGCCCGTTTTGCCCCCGACGAGGTGCACGAAACCTACCATTGCGGCGGCGCGCGCGAATTGCGCTGGCAGGATGATTTCGCCGCCGCTGGCCGGGAATTCGCGATCGGCCCGGGCGAGGCGGTGTTCGTGCCCGTCATGGCGCCGCATTTCGTTCGCAACGGGCCCGATAGCTCGATCTCGCTCTCGATCACCTGGCGCAGCGACTGGAGCTTCGCCGAGGCGGATGCGCGCGGCCTCAACCGCGTGCTGCGCGCCGCCGGGCTCAGCCCCGCCGCTCCGGGGCGCTGGCCGCGCACCAACCGCACCAAGGCCAACGCCTACCGGGTGCTGCGGAAACTCGGCGCGGTGGATTGACGCTGCGGCGGGCGGTCCGCAAAGCGCCTGTCATGACCGAACCGATGCCAGACAATTCCACCCCCGCCGAACTCGTTGCGGGTCTCGTCGAACTGCTGACCGTGACCCGCGAGGGCGACGACAGCTTCGTCGGCCAGCCGCAGCCCGGCGGGGTCGGGCGAGTGTTCGGCGGCCAGGTGATCGCGCAGGCGCTGCAGGCCGCGCAGGTCACCGCCCCCGGCGGCATGGCGGCGCATTCGCTCCACGCCTATTTCCTCCGCGGCGGCGAGGAAGGCGTGGACATCGACTACCAGACCGCGCGCGATTTCGACGGCCGCAGCTTCGCCAACCGCCGCGTGGTGGCGCGCCAGCAGGGCCGCCCGATCCTCAATCTCACCGCCAGTTTCCAGCAGGCGGAGGACGGGCTGAGCCACGACGACTACACCATGCCGCAGGTCACCCCGCCCGAGGAGCTGACGCCGGACACCGAACTGCGCCGCCAGTTCGTCGATGCGCTCGACAACGTCTCCGACCTCCAGCGCGCGCTGATGCTGCGCCCGCGGCCGATCGAGATGCGCACCAGCGACAGCCTCCACTGGATGAACTCCGAACCGCGCGCCCCGCAGGCGCACAGCTGGTTCCGCACCGTCGCGCCGCTGCCCGCGCTTAGCGACGACCCGGCGCTCCACCGCGCGGTGATCGCCTATGCCAGCGACTACACGCTGCTGGGCACCGCGGCGCTGCCGCATGGGCTGAGCTGGGCGCGCGGCGAGCTGAACGGCGCCAGCCTCGACCACGCGATCTGGTTCCACCGCCCGGCGCGCGCCGACGAATGGCTGCTCTACGCCACCGACAGCCCGTGGAGCGGCGCGGGCCGCGGCTTCAACCGCGGGCGGATCTTCGACCGCGAGGGCCGGCTGGTCGCCAGCGTCGCGCAGGAAGGCGTGGTGCGGCGGCGGCACCAGCGGACCGCCTGATACTTCGGGCACATCTGACACATCTGACACGGGGAACACGCCGCGATGGCGGAAATGCGCGGGTTGCGCGGTGCAAGGTTACGCTTTTCCGAAAGGTTGGCGCTTTGCGTTTGTTGATGAAACACATCCGGGGGGCGGCGTAAGGGCGACTCGCGGGGGGCCTGTAACGCAAGCGCTGCGGGAGGGGGCCGGACTGGACGATATGAAAGAGCCGACTCGAAGCTAGCAGGCCGGCGGCGTGTAGGAAAATGCGCAGTTTGCCCCGCCCTTGCGGCGCGCTAGGAGGGTTATCGAAGGGGAGCGGATCGTGAGACTGGGGTGGGACGAGATCGCGCGGCGCGCCAAGGCGTTCAGCGAGGAATTCAAGGACGAGACGCGCGAGCGCGCAGAGACGCAGACCTTCTACAACGCCTTCTTCGAAATCTTCGGGATCAAGCGGCGGCAGGTTGCGATCTATGAAAAGCGGGTCAAGCTGCTGCGCCAGAAGCATGGCTTCATCGACCTGTTCTGGCCCGGCACGCTGCTGATCGAGCAGAAGAGCGGACAGCTCGACCTCGACCGCGCGCAGGGGCAGGCGCTCGACTATCTCGACGGCGTCCACGCAACCGAACAGCCGCGCTTCATCCTGAGCTGCGACTTCCAGAACTGGCGGCTGCTCGACCTCGACACCGGCAGGGAGCTCAAGTTCAAGCTCGCGGACCTGCACAAGCACGTCCAGGCCTTCGACTTCATGCTCGGCCGCCGGGTCAGCTTCGAGCGGCAGGAGGCGGTCACCATCAAGGCCGCCGAGCTGATGGGGCGGATCCACGACGCGCTGGAGGAGAACGGCTACACCGGGCACGATCTCGAACGCTATCTCGTGCGGCTGCTGTTCTGCATGTTCGCCGACGACACCGGCATCTTCCAGCCAAAGGACATCTTCCTCCAGCTGATCGAGCACGACACCAAGCCCGACGGCAGCAATGTCGGGCGGGTGATCAACGAATTGTTCGAGGTGCTCGACACGCCGGAGGACAGGCGTCAGGCCAACCTGCCGGGCGAGCTCAACCAGTTCCCCTATGTCAACGGACGGCTGTTCCGCGAGAACCTGCGCACCCCGGTGTTCACCGCCAAGATGCGCGACGACCTCCTAGACGCCTGCCGCCACGACTGGTCGGCGGTCAGCCCGGCGATCTTCGGCAGCCTGTTCCAGAGCGTGATGGACGCCAAGGAGCGCCGCGCAAAGGGCGCGCATTACACCAGCGAGGAAAACATCCTCAAGGTGATCGGGCCGCTGTTCCTCGACGAGCTGCGCGACGAGCTGGAGGTGCTGAAAGCGCGGCGGACCCAGAAGGACAAGACGCTGCTCGAATTTCAGGCGCGACTCTCGCGAATGCGGTTCCTCGATCCCGCCTGCGGCTGCGGCAATTTTCTCGTCGTCGCCTATCGCGAGATTCGCCAGTTGGAACTCGGATGCCTGCAGGCGCTATATGGCGACCAGCGGATCGATGCCGAGCTGATGACGCGGGTCACGGTCGACCAGTTCTACGGCATCGAATACGAGGAATTTCCCGCGATGATCGCCGAGGTGGCGATGTGGATGGCCGATCACATCGCCAACAATGCGATTAACGAGGCCTTCCGTCTGAATTACGCGCGCATCCCGCTGAGCGGCGGCGCGACGATCCGCCACGGCGATGCGCTGGAGCTGGACTGGAACGAGGTCGTCCCGGCGGGACAATGCAGCGTGGTGATGGGCAATCCGCCCTTCGTAGGTTTCGTATGGCGGACCGAAGCGCAACAAAAGCAATTTACTGCCCTGCTTAATGCCAATGGAGCCAAAGCAAGCAGGCTGGATTATGTCGCCGCGTGGTTCCTAAAGGCGGGGCAATATCTCAACGGCACGACCTCTCCCCTCCCGCTTGCGGGAGGGGGACCGGCAACCGGCGCATCCGGATCGGCTTCGTCGCCACCAATTCGATCACCCAGGGCGAACAGGTGGCGCAGCTCTGGCCTCTGCTGTTCGACCGCTACGGGCTCGAGATCGCTTTCGCGCACCGCACCTTCAACTGGTTCAGCGAGGCTCGCGGCAAGGCGCATGTCCATGTGGTGATCGTCGGGCTGACGCATCGCGACTTCGAGCCCGACGAGAAGCGGCTATTCAGCTATCCCGATATCAAATCCGATCCGGTCGAGACCCGGCACGGAGCGCTCACGGCGTATCTTTTCGATGCAAGGGCCGCGAAGGATCCTCACCTCGTTGTGGAGCGGCAATCTTCATCTTTAGCCGATGCACCACGGATTTGCGTCGGCACCAAGCCAGTCGACGGAGGGCATTACCTGTTGGATGCGGAGGAGCGTTCAAGTTTCATTTCTAGCGAACCCTCTGCGGCTAAGGTAATTCGTCCTTTTCTCGGCGGGCGTGAGTTCATTAGCGGCCAAGGTCGCTGGATTCTCAACGTCAAAGATCTGTCTCCTACTGATCAACGGAATATGCCATTGGTCCGGGAACGAATTTCGCAAGTTCGACGATTTCGTGAAGATGAGGCAGGTAAGCTTGGGAAATCACTAGCGCATATTCCGACGGAGTTTCACGTTACAGTGATTCCCGAAGGACCTTACCTAGTCATTCCTGAGGTAAGCAGTGCACGGCGCGAGTATGTGCCAATCGGATGGATTGAGCCACCGACGATCCCCAGCAATCAATTACTCGTCGTCGAGCATGCCAAATTGTGGGAATTTGGTGTGCTGACCTCACGCGTAATGATGGCGTGGCTCGCAGAAATCGGCGGACGATTGAAAAGTGATTTTAGGTTTTCCAGCGGCCTCGTCTACAACACCTTTCCTTGGCCCGAGGCTACTCCGACGCACCACAGCAAGATCGAAGAACTCGCGCAGGCAGTGCTCGATGCCCGGCTGGCGCATCCCACCTCGAGCCTCGCCGATCTCTACGATCCCGACACCATGCCCGCAAACCTGCGCAAGGCCCATCGCACGCTAGATGCGGCGGTTGACCGGCTCTATCGCAAGAAGCCCTTCGACAGTGACCGCGACCGGGTCGAGCATCTGTTCGGGCTCTACGAAAAACTGGTGAATCCGCTGTCCGGCGCGGAACAGCAGAACAAGCGCACCGCGCGCCAGCGCAAACGGCGCGAGAGCAAACCGGACTGATCGACTGCGGCGGGCGGCGTGTTTCGACTGCGCTCGATAGGGGCGGAAGCTGCGGGGGTGCGACGGAGCGGGGCCCCGGATCAAGTCCGGGGCGACGGTTGGGTTTCCGGGAGACGGTGGGTTTCGGGTGACGGTGGGTTTCGGTGACGGTGGGTTTCGGGCGTCGGTTCGGGGGGGCGAGCTGGACCCCGGATCAAGTCCGGGGTGACGGGGTGAGATCAGGTCCGCGGCGACGGCGGATATTGGCGGTCTTCTCTTCTCCCCTCTCCTTCAGGGGAGGGGCCGGGGGTGGGGTTTGGCGGGGACGGCGGTCCTTCTGCTGCCCCCACCCCCAAACCCCCTCCCCTGAAGGAGAGGGGGCTTTGGCGCCTCACCCGCCCGCGTGGTAGAAATCGTAGACCTGCCGCGCCACCGCGGCGCTGATGCCGGGGACGCGGGTGAGGTCGGCCAGCGCGGCGGCGCGGACCTTGCCGGCGGTGCCGAAATGCAGCAGCAGCGCGCGTTTGCGCGAGGGGCCGATGCCGGGGATCTCGTCGAGTGGGCTGGCGGTGATGGCGCGGCTGCGCTTGGCGCGGTGGGCGCCGATGGCGTAGCGGTGGACCTCGTCGCGCAGGCGCTGGAGGTGGAACAGCAGCGGCGAATTGACCGGCAGCGTCTTCTCGCGCCCGTCGGGGAAGTGGAACACCTCGCGCCCCTCGCGGCCGTGATCGGGGCCCTTGGCGATGGCGACCAGCGGCACGTCGTCGATCCCCATCTCGGCCAGCGTGTCGCGCACCGCGCTCATCTGGCCCTTGCCGCCGTCGATCAGCACGAGATCGGGCCAGACGGCCTCGTGGCCGCGTGAAGCCGTGCGCGCGGGCTTTGGGCCCGCCCCGCTGCGACTAGGCTCGCCTGCGGCTCGCCAAGTCTCGCTGCCCCTCCCCTGAAGCGGAGGGGGGGAAGATGGCGCCGCTGAAGCCCCCTCTCCTTCAGGGGAGGGGGTTGGGGGTGGGGTGGAGAGGGTCGGGGGTGGGGTCTCATCGGATTCCTCCGCCAGCTTGCGAAACCTGCGCTGCATCACCTCGCGCATCATCGCGAAATCGTCGTTGCCCGCGGCGGTCTTGATGTTGAACTTGCGGTACTGGCCCTTGTCGAAACCCTCGGGGGTGGCGACCACCATCGCGCCCACGGCCTTGGTGCCCTGGATATGGCTGTTGTCGTAGAGCTCGATGCGCTGCGGAAGCTCCTCCAGCTCGAGGAATTCGGCCAGCGCGCGGTTCAATGTCGCTTTGGTGCCGGTCTCGGCCAGCCGCCGCTCGAGCGCCTCGGTGGCGTTGCGGCTGGCCTGTTCCATCAGCCGCCGCCGGTCGCCGCGCTGCGGGACCGAGATCGCCACCGCGTGCCCCGCCTTGGCGGCCAGCGCCTCGGCGATCAGCTCCTGCTCGGGCAGCGCGCGATCGGTAAGGATGGTGCGCGGCGGGGGCACTTCCTCGTAGAATTGCAGCAGCACGTCGGCGAGGACGTCGTCCTTGTCGATCTCGCCAGTGTTCTTGGGGAAGAAGGCCTTGTGCCCCCAGTTCTGCCCGCCGCGGATGAAGAAGGCCTGGACCCCGATCTGCCCGCCCTTGGCGGCGAGCGCGAAGACATCGGCATCGCCCACCCCGGCGGCGTTGACCGCCTGGCTGCCCTGGATGAAGGTCGCGGCGCGCAGCCGGTCGCGCAGGATCGCCGCGGTCTCGAAATCGAGCGCTTCGGCGGCCTTGGCCATCTGCTGTTCGATCTTGCCCTGCACCGCGCTGGATTTACCCCCGAGGAAATCCTTGGCCTCGCCCACCAGCTCGGCATAGCCCGCCTCGTCGATCCGGCCGGTGCAGGGCGCCGAGCAGCGCTTGATCTGATACAGCAGGCAGGGCCTATCGCGATTGGCGAAGAAGCTGTCCGAGCAGCTGCGCAGCAGGAACAGCTTCTGCAGCGCGTTGATCGTCTTGTTGACGCTGCCGGCGCTGGCGAAGGGGCCGTAGTAATTGCCCTTGGCGCGGCGCGCGCCGCGGTGCTTCTGGATCCGCGGGAAGGCGTGGTCGGCGCGCAGCAGGATGAAGGGGAAGCTCTTGTCGTCGCGCAGCAGCACGTTGAACGGCGGGCGGAAACGCTTGATGAACTGCGCCTCGAGCAGCAGCGCCTCGGCCTCCGAATTGGTGGTGACGATCTCCATGCCGCGGGTCTGGCCGACCATCCGCTGGAGCCGGTTGGTGAGGTTCTTGACCTGCGTGTAATTGGCCACCCGCGCCTTGAGGCTGCGCGCCTTGCCGACATAGAGCACCTCGCCGCGGGCATCGAGCATGCGGTAGACGCCGGGCTTGGGCTTGAGGGTCTGCACCGTCTCGCGGATCGCGGCGACGCCCGCCGCCAGATCGGGCTGCGCGCCCGCGACGGTCGAGGTGGCGCGCGCCTCGTTGAAGCGTTCCTTGCCACGGGGATCGTGCGGGGTTCCGGCGGGGGTGCGAGCCATGGAGTGCAGTTAAGATTGTCCGGCGCGAATGTGAACCTCTGGCGCGCATTGTGCACGCGCATTGTGCACGGCGAGGGCGAGCGAAACTTCTGCTTGTCGCGCGCGTCCGGTTTCTGCTTTGCTGGCGCGGCGCGGCCCACGGCATAGGCGCGCCCGCCGCCCAGGGCCGCCTCGGTGTCGCAAGGGGACGAGATAATGGACACGCAAACCGCACCGCCGCGCACCATGGGCCTGTTCGGCACCGCGCTGCTGCCTGTCAACGGGATGATCGGCGCGGGGATCTTCGCGCTGCCCGCGACGCTGTTCCTTGCGGTGGGCGATTTCGCGCCGTGGATGATGCTGCTGGGCGGGGTGCTGTTCCTGCCGCTGGTGCTGGTGTTCGCCTGGCTCTCGGCGCGGTTCGACCACAGCGGCGGCCCGATCCTCTACGGCGAGGCGGCGTTCGGGCGCTTCGTCGGCTTCCAGGCCGGCTGGGCGCGCTATGCCAGCGCGATCGTCACCGTGGCGGCCAACACCCATGTGATGGTCTCCTATCTCGCCACGCTGTTCCCCGCGCTGGACGGACCGCTGCTGCGCCCGCTGGTGGTCGCGGGCTTCATCGGCTTCATCACGGTGGTGAACCTGTTCAGCCTCAAGAGCTCGGTGGCGACGCTGGGCGCGCTGACCGCGGTCAAGCTGCTCCCGCTGTTCGCGCTGATTGGCGCAGGGCTGTTCGCGGGCGAGCCCAGCATGGGGCTGGTGCTGCCCGAGTTCTCGGCGGCCGAGAGCATCGTGCTGCTGACCTATTACGCCTTCATCGGCTTCGAATATGTCGTGCTGCCCGCGGGCGAGATGAAGAACCCCAAACGCGACGTGCCCCTCGCGCTGGTCGCGATGCTGGGGGCGGTAACCTTGCTCTACATGCTGGTGATCTGGGCCTATATCGCGATCGGCCCGGTGGTGGGCGCGGATGCCGACAACCCGCTGGCGGTGGCCGCGCGCGATGCGATGGGGCCGGTCGGCGCGGTGGCGATCGTCATCGCCGCGGCCTTCAGCATCGGCGCCAACAATTTCGCGGGCGGGATCAGCCTGCCGCGGATGACCTACGGCATGGCCGAACGCGGAATGCTGCCGCGCTGGTTCATGGCGGTCTCGCCCCGGCTGGGAACGCCGGTCAATTCGATCCTGTTCTACGGCGCGGCGAGCATCGCCTTCGGCCTCTGGGAGGGCTTCATGGTGCTGGCGCTGGCGGGCACGCTGACCCGGCTGCTGACCTATCTCATCGCCGCCTTCGCGTTGCCCGTGCTCGAACACCGCGAGGGGCGGATCCGCCCGGTCCGCGCGCTGGTCTGCGCGCTGACGGTGGTGAGCACGCTGTGGGTCGCGACCCATGCCGATGCGCAGAGCTGGGCGGTGTTCGGCGCTCTGGTGGTGGCGGGGACGCTGCTCTATTTCCTCGCCCGCCAGGAGCGCCCGCTGGCCGCGGCGCCGCTCTGACCCGCACATGACGCAATACGATGCCATCATCCTCGGGGCCGGAGCCGCCGGGCTGATGTGCGCCGCACGCGCCGGGCAGCGCGGGCTCAGGGTGCTGCTGCTCGAACGCGCCGAGGAACCGGGCAGGAAAATCCTGATCTCGGGCGGCGGGCGCTGCAATTTCACCAATCTGGGCGCGGGCCCGGCGAACTATCTCTCCGCCAATCCGCATTTCGCCAAATCCGCGCTGGCGCGCTACACCTCGCGCGATTTCCTCGATCTGGTCGAGAGCCACGGCATCGCCTGGCACGAGAAGACGCTCGGGCAATTGTTCTGCGACGGTTCGGCCAAGCAGATCGTCGCGATGCTGCTGGCGGAGTGCGACCGGGCTCGCGAAAACGGCGGCGATGTCACCCTGCGCTGCGGCGAGGAGGTGACCGAGGTCGCGGCCGAGGACGGCTACACCGTCCGCACCCAAAGCGGCGAATATCGCGCGCAAAACCTCGTCATCGCCACCGGCGGACCGTCGATCCCCAAGATGGGCGCAACCGGCTTCGCCTACGATCTCGCGCGCCAGTTCGGGATGAAGCTCGTCGAGCCCCGCCCCGCCCTCGTCCCGCTGACGTTGGGGGGCGACGACGTGCTGTTCCGCGAGATCTCGGGCGTCGCCGCGCCGGTCACCGCAACCGCCAACAAACAGGCCTTCTCCGAGGCGGCGCTGTTCACCCATCGCGGGTTGTCGGGGCCGGTGATCCTGCAGGTCTCCTCCTACTGGAAGCCCGGCGATCCGGTGAGCGTGAATTTCCTCCCCGAGCGCGAGAACGGCTGGCTGCTCACCGCCAAACGCACCGTCCCGCGCGCCACCCTGCGCAGCCTGCTGCGCGAGGCGCTCCCGCACCGCCTCGCCGATATCCTCGCCGAGCGGATCGGCCTCGCCAGCGAGCTCGGCAACGCCCCCGACAAGGCCCTGCGCGAAGCGGAAGCCCGGCTGGCGCAATGGAGCTTCCACCCCAACGGCAGCGAAGGCTTCGCCAAAGCCGAGGTCACCAGCGGCGGCATCGCGACCGGCGAACTGTCCTCGCAGACGATGGAAGCGAAAAAGCACCCCGGCCTCTACGCCATCGGCGAGGCGGTCGACGTCACCGGCTGGCTCGGCGGCTACAATTTCCAGTGGGCCTGGGCCAGCGGCGTCGCCGCGGGGGATGCGCTGGGGGGATGACGGGCATGGGGACCGGGATACGATAGGCCGCTTTCAGGGCGGCGCGTGTCATGCGGGAATGTCCGGAATGGGGGGAAGCCGACATTGACCGGGCTCGGCGACGAACGAAAGCTTCGGCGCTTGCTCACTGCCAACGATGCGGCAGCAAGAGGATGTACCGCAAGGATCGATCACCTCGTCTTTGCCCGATTTTGTGACCGATCGAGTGCGCTCTTTGCGGAAGTGGCTCCTGAGACTGCCGCCAGGACCAGCCAAGGTTCCACCACCAGGTTGATCAGCACGTGAGCAGCGATACAAGGACCAAGATTCCGACCGCCAAGCAGATAGATCACGGCGAGAGCCGCGCCTGCCACCACGGTCGAGGCGGCTCCATAAAGAGAAAAGCGGCGATCTGCACTGAAGGCATGCCACACTAGGTGGAACAGGCCGAAGATGACCCCGGATAGGAGGACCTGGCCGGCGCTGCCAATGCCGTAGCTTTGCACCGTATCCATCAGCCAGCGGCGGAAAACGACTTCTTCCATAATCCCGCTTGCGAAGGCAGCGGCGACGCCAATCAACTTGAATAGCGAAACTTCGCGCTGCTGCTCCCTCACAAACGGCAGCACTCGAAAAGTATAGGCGATGTAGGCGCCGGCAAACAATAGGGCCGCAATCCAAGCGTGAAGCGGCGCCCACGTACCGCGTGCGAGACCCAATTCCTGAACCATCGGGATGTTTCGGCCTGACCAGCTCATTATGAGTGGGAACATCATCACAGCTGTAGCGCCGAGCAGTATTGCCGCTGTGATCCACCGCTCTTTGTTCCACATCGGCGCTCTCCCCGATGCCTGTGTCCAGGGGTGCGATGACTGATTGCAAGCTGCAGCTGGAGAAGAGCGATAAGCCGCAAGAGCAGCCCTGTCTCGCCCCCGGTCCCTTGAATGACCCCATCTGGGTCGTTAGCCGATAGTCGGCGTTGGGCGGCCGGAGCAGGAACAGATGCTCTCGGACGGCGCACGAAGACCATTGCACTCCGCTGCATCGTCCCCCGGCTGCGAACTGGGAGTACCCTCTCGTCATTGCGAGGAGCGCAGCGACGCGGCAATCCATGGCGCGGCTTTGCGGGTCCCCACTACTGACATAGAAAGACGAAACTGTCGTTCGTGGATTGCCGCGCCGCCTGCGGCGGCTCGCAATGACGAAGGGGTGGGTTTGTCCTCGGCCGCGTGCCTGCAGGCGTCGAGCCTTTGGGCACGAAGGCAGCGGGACCCCGGGTCGAGCCCGGGGCGACGAAATTGGCGGGTGCCTCAAGTGGCTCGTGAGCGGAACGGCGGCTGATCGCAGCTCTCCCCCGCGTCGCCTCGCGGTTCATCGGGGTGCAATCCGCCATGCGCGAAGGGCGCTTCGATACACCGACCACTCAAAGGACCCACCCCATGAAATCCTTCCTCACCGCCGCGATTCTCGCTTCGGGCCTCGTCGCCAGCCCCGCTTTCGCGCAGGCCGCCGCGCCGGGCGGGCTCTATGTCGGCGCGCTCGCCGGCTATGAGGGCATCGATGTCGAGGCCGCCGACGGCTCGGCCAGCGCCAGCGCCGATGCTGCGGTTTACGGCGTCACCGCCGGCTACGATCTCAGCCTCGGCAGCGCTTTCGTCGGGGTCGAGGGCGAATATTCGGCCAGCGGCGGCTCGACCGAGTTCCCCGCCAGCTTCGGCGGCGCGCGCGACGGGCTCGAGGCCGACGGCCAGTATTACATCGGCGCGCGCGCCGGCTTCGCGGTGACCCCGGGAATCGCCGCCTATGGCAAGCTGGGCTACACCTCGCTCGACACCAGCGCCTTCACCAGCGCGGGCTCGCTGGGCGAGCTTGAGGGCAACGCCGACGGCGTGCGCTTCGGCGGCGGGGTGCAGGTGCAGCTGCCCGGTCCGCTCGAGGCGCGGCTGGAATATCGCCGGTCGAGCTACAAGGATCTCAACGACGGCACCTTCGGCGACGCCTCCACCGATCAGGTCGTTGCCGGGGTCGGCCTGCGGTTCTAGAACCCTCGCGGGAGGCGCCCGCGATGACCGAGAACAAGACCAGACCGACCGGCGACGACGTCGCGGCGCTGCTGGACGCAATTGCGGATCCGCAGCGCCGCGCCGATGCGCAGACCGTCTGCGCGATGATGGCGCGCGCCAGCGGCGAGAGCCCGCGGGTGTGGAGCGGCGGGATGGTCGGCTTCGGCACCTACCGCTATCGCTACGAGAGCGGGCGCGAGGGGGAGTGGTTCATCACCGGCTTCGCCTCGCGCGCCGCGGCACTCACGCTCTATGTGATGGACGGCTTTCCGCAGCACCGGGAGCTGATGGCGCGGCTGGGCAAGCACAAGACCGGCAAATCGTGCCTCTATATCAAGCGGCTGGCGGATGTGGATGTGCAAGCGCTGGAGGAGCTGGTGACGCGCTCGGTTGCGCATATGCGCGGGGCGTACGAGACGACTGGCGAGGCACGGGGGTAGCGCGAACCCGATGGAGATCCCAGCTTTCGCTGGGATGACGTGTTAGTTTCGCTGGGACGACGTGCGAGGAGGGGGCGTGACCGGTCCATCCAAACAATAACCGTCATCCCAGCGAAAGCCGGGATCTCTACCGGGTCGAAGAAACCGAACAGGCTTAGAACAACTTGCGGATATCGATGCCGATATAGCGGCCGGTCGGGTCGATCCGCAGCGGGTCGTAGGCGAGCGGGGTGATGCCATTGGCATCGACCACCTCGCGGCGGGTGTCGAAGATATTGTCGACATTGAGCGAAACCCGCAGCCCGTCGAGCACTCCCGATTCCGCTCCGGTCACCTCGCCCAGATCGGCGAACAGCCGCAGGTCGAAAGTGGCCAGATCGCCGAAGAACAGGTCGCTGCTGCCCACCAGGCCATCGCCGCGCAATTCGCTCGGGCCGACGTAATTGCCCGAAGCGCGGACGCCGTAGCCCTGCCAGAACAGCCCGCCTTCAAGGCGCGCGCTGTAGACCGGCACCCCGCCGCCGCCGAGCACGAAGCCGTCGCGCTGGTCGAGCACCGGGCCGCCGTCCGCGACCACGACCTCGTTCTCGAGCGCGAAATTATGCGTGAGGCTGAGGAAATAGCGCGGGCGGGTGTCGGGGTTCTCGTCGCCGCCCATCATGCCGCCCATGCCGCCGCCGCGTCCGCCGCGCCGGCCGCCGCCATTACCACCGCTGCCGCGCGCGGGCTGGGCCGCAGCGCCGCCCTCGCCCGCCGCCGCTCCGGCGCTGCACATCTGCGCGCGCACTTGCGCCAGCCGGTCGGGATCGATCTCGCCCGCCTCGTTGCGCAGCCGCGCGAGCATCGGCTCGGGCAGGCCTTCGAGATTGGGCGGATCGGCGCAGACCGCGGTGCGGATCGCTGCCATCCGTTCGCCCCCGCCCTCGGCCCGACGTTCGGCATCGGCACTGCAAAAGCGCTCGCGCAGCTGGGCGATGCGTTCGGGGGGGATGGTGCCGTCGGGGCCGCGCAAGCGTTCGAGCAGCGCTTCGGGAAGCCCGGTGAGATCGGGGGTTTCGCCGACGGGCGTGGCGCAGAAGCGGGCCCGCATAGCCGCCATGCCCTCGCGGTCCATGGTGACGGTGGCGCTGCCAGCCGGTCCGCCGCCAGGGCCGCCGCGACCCGCGGCGCCCGCAGCCGGCGCTTCGGGCGCTTCGGGTTCGGCGCCGATCCTGCCGCTGGTGTTGATCCCAAAGGAGAGCACCTTGCTGCGAGTTTCGAACAGCGTGATCGGGCGGCGGTCGAGCTCGACCAGTTGGCCGGCGCCGTCGCGCGTGACGCGGTCGGGGAAGGCGGCCTCGAAAGCGGGGCTCAGGCCCGGCGCGCTGGAGGTCACGTCGTTCGAGCGATTGACCGCGTAATCGAGCTGGAGCCGCGTGTTGTCGATGAAGGGCAGCTCCCAATTGGCGGAGAACTTCCAGTCCGCCTGGGTTTCCGCCAGCAGCGCCGGATTGCCGCCGGTGGTGACGGTCGCCAGCACGCTGTCGCCGGTGGCGTAGTCGAACACGGGCACGTTGAAATCGACCACCTGCGGATCGCCCAGCGCGTTGAGGCCCGGTGCGACCTCGCGCCAGATCCGCGTGGCCGAGAGGTTGAGATTGTCGAACGGCTGCCAGTTGAGCCCGAGGCTCCAGTCGGTCAGCGTGCCGAAGTCGGAGAGTTCGTTGATCCCCGCCTGCCCGGTGAGCGAGATCAAGCCGATCGCATCGGCGAAACCCTCGCGGCGGCTGGTCAGCGGCACCACGAGATTGACCCCGGCCGAGACATCGCCGCGGGTCAGCCGGCTGTCCTGCGCGCTGCGGGTGTCGGAGCTGACAATGCGATCCCAGTCGTAGCCGAGATCGAAGGTGGCCGCGACCTCGCCCCCGGGGAGAAAGAGCGGCGAACCGGTGATCGTCGCCAGCGTGCTCGCGCCCCACAGCGTCGAGCGCGCGGTGTCGACGCCGGCACTCGCGCGGCGGTCAATCCTTGTGCGGCTTTGGGCGCGGCTGGCATCGAAGGTCGCGGTCAGATTCCAGCCCTCGCCCAGCGGCCGGTTGTAGCTGCCCGAGCTGGCGAGCGAACTGCTGGCGATGTTGCGTTCGAGCGGATCGGTCAGCAGCACGCTGTCGAGCCCGGAGAGGCTGCGGCGTTCGTTGTAGGCGCCGGTGAGATTGAGGCTGATCGAGGAGCCGCTGTCGATGAAGGCCTTGGCGTAGTTCGCCGAGGCTTCGACGCCGGCGCTGTCGGCGATCAGGCTGCGGAATTCGCGCGGATCGGGATCGGCATCGACATCAAGCAAGGAACCGTCGACCGGCGTCAGATCGCGCTCGGCCTCGGTCAGCAGGCTGGTGTCCTCGAACTCGAGATTGAGATTGATCCGCGCGCCGTCGCTGATCGTCAGCAGCGAGAATTCCTGCTCGTTTTGCGAATATCCGCCGATCCCCGGCTGGCCGTACTCGAGTTCGACCTCGCGGCTGGAGAAATTGTCCTTGAGGATGAAATTGACCACCCGCCGGTCGGGCGAATAGCCGAAACGCTGCGCCACTTCCTCGGGGAAGACCTCGACCTTCTCGATCGCTTCGGGGGGATAGGACTGGAACTCGCGGAAGGAACCGATCCGGACCCCGTTGACCAAGAAGATCGGCCGCCCGCCGCCGCCGCGGCCGCGCGCGCTGCCGGTGGCGGGTTCGATCGCCTGGAGCAATTCTTCGATCGAGCCGGCGCCGAGCGCGGCGATTGCCTCGGCGTCGAGTTCGAGCACCGGCGGCTGTTCGACATCGAGCGATCCCCGCTGGCGGGCTCCGGTCACCACGATCTCGTTGCCAACCATGGGGCCCACCATCGGCCCCACGATCGGCGCATCGGCCTGCGGATCGCCCGAATCCACCTCGGTGCCGGGCGTGTCGGGCACGTCCTGCGCCGCAAGCGCGGTCAGAGGGAAGGTGCCGGCGAGCGCCAGAAGAGAAACCGTCGATGCGAAGCGCAAGGGGTGTACCTTTCGAAAATCCGTAACTGGCCGCCCCCGCTGATGCTGCAATGCGGCAGGACGCCCATCGACACAACCACCCAGCCTGTCGCAAGATGTAACCGGTCGATGTCGGTCGGTCGCTGGTCTAAATAGCGGCGAGGCTTCCCTTTTGTTCTGCACGGGGCTATGGGGCGCGGCCCGGAGCGGCAATTGTGCCCTCCTCCTATCACCAACCAAGGAATCACATGGCCAAGGAAGAACTCCTCGAAATGCGCGGCAGGGTGGTCGAATTGCTGCCCAATGCGATGTTCCGGGTGGAGCTCGAAAACGGCCATGAGGTGCTCGGCCACACCGCCGGCAAGATGCGCAAGAACCGCATCCGCGTGCTGGTCGGCGACGAAGTGCTGTGCGAGCTGACCCCCTACGATCTGACCAAGGCGCGGATCACCTACCGCTTCATGCCGGGTCGCGGCGGTCCGGGGCCGCAATAACGCGCCGCGCCGCATGAGCGCGCCCGCTTCTCCGCTTCGGCTCACCCTCGCCTCCGCCAGCCCGCGCCGGCGCGAATTGCTCGCGCGGCTGGGCGTGACGCCTGACGCGGTAATCGCTGCCGATATCGACGAAACCCCGCACAAGACCGAACTGCCGCGCGACTATGCGCAGCGCATGGCGCGCGAGAAGGCGCTGGCGGTCGAGGCCGCCACCGTCGTCGAGGGCTTCGTGCTGGCAGGCGACACCGTGGTCGCCGCCGGACGCCGCATCCTGCCCAAGGCCGAGGACGAGGCCACCGCTCGCCGCTGTCTCGAACTGCTGTCGGGGCGCCGCCACCGGGTGCTGTCCGCGATCGCCTTGCGTGCGCCCGACGGGACCATCCGCGAGCGGCTGAGCGAGACCGCTGTGAAATTCAAGCGCCTCTCCGCCGAGGAGATCGATTCCTATCTCGCCGGCGGCGAATGGGAGGGCAAGGCCGGCGGCTACGCGATCCAAGGCGCTGCCGAGGGGCTGGTCTCCTGGCTTCAGGGCAGCCATTCGGGTGTCGTCGGCCTGCCGCTGTTCGAGACCCGCGCGCTGCTCAAGGCGGCGGGATTCGCGCTTGGCTGAGACATGACCTGGTATGTCGAGCAGGGCATCGCCGAGGAGCGGGGCGTCCGGCTCGAAGGCGGGCGGATCGTCGCGGCGCGGCTGCACTGGCCGGGCGCGCTGACCGCGGGTCAGGTCGAGGATGCCCTGCTGGTCTCGCGCGCCAGGGGCAGCCAGCGCGGAACCCTGCGCTTCGCCAGCGGCGAGGAAGCGCTCGTCGACCGGCTCCCGGTCTCGGCCAGCGAAGGCGCCGCGATCCGCGCCCGTGTGACCCGCGCCGCAGCCCGCGAGCGCGACCGGATCAAGCTGGCGCAGGCCACGCCCAGCGACGAGGATCTGCGCCCCGCTCCCACGCTTGCCGAACAATTGACGCTCGCCGGAGAAACGGCCGAAACCGTCCGCCGCTTCCCCGAGGATGGCCACGAGAACGGCTGGGAAGACCTCTGGCTCGAGGCATGGTCGGGAACCGTCGGCTTCGACGGCGGCGAGCTGGCGTTCTTCGATACCAGCGCGATGGTGCTGATCGATGTCGACGGACCCGACGATCCGCGCCGGCTCGCGCTTGCCGCAGTCCCCGCACTGGCGGACTCGATCGGGCAGTTCGATCTGGCGGGTTCGCTCGGCGTCGATTTCCCGACGCTGGCGGCGAAGGTGGATCGCAAGACGGTCGATGCTGCACTGGATAGCGCACTGGCGCACTGGAACCACGAGCGGACCGCAATGAATGGCTTCGGCTTCGTCCAGCTGGTCGCGCGCTCGGAGCGCCCGTCGCTGCTGCGCCGCCTGCATCACGACCGCACCGGAGCCGCCGCGCGGCTGTTGCTGCGCCGCGCCGAATTCGTCGAACAACCCGGCCGCCTGCTGCTGACCACGAATCCCGCCGTTCTCGCGCGGCTGCGGCCCGAATGGCAGGCCGAACTGGCGCGGCGGAGCGGGCGCGAGGTGTCGCTGCACGGCGATCCGGGACTTGAACTCGAAACCGGGTTCGCGCAGGCGGTGCCGCTATGACTGCAACGAAAAAGACCTGCCCGATCTGCAAGAAGCCCCGCATCGAGGAGCACGCGCCCTTCTGCTCCGAGCGCTGCCGCGACCGCGATCTCGCGCACTGGTTCGGCGACAGCTATGCCGTGCCCGGCCGGCCCGCCGCGCCCGAGGAAATCGCGAGCGAGGTGATCCGCGGCGAGGAGGACTGAAAACGTCCTTGCCAAGCGCAGGAGCCTTCGCCATAGGGCGGCGCTCCAACCGCTCGCCGGTCGCCGAACAGCCCCTCGCGGGTCTTTCTGGTCCGACGAGGCGCCCGGACAGGCCCAGGTAGCTCAGTTGGTAGAGCATGCGACTGAAAATCGCAGTGTCGGGGGTTCGAATCCCTCCCTGGGCACCATTTCCAGTTCCGCGCCGTTCCGCGCCAAGCCGGAAAGCCTTGCAAATCAGCCGTTCTCACCGCTAACGAAGGTCCGCGCTGTTCCGGCACGTTCCGCCTAGAGCCGGGGCACGTTCGGGGCACGAGCGGGGCACTGCCCCGGGGCACGGGAGGGAATTCTGCTTACAGAGCGAGAATGCCGGGCGGCGACGCCGGGGCCCAAACCGTTCAAGCTGCACGATCAGGGCGGCCTGTTTCTGCTGGTGCTGCCCAGCGGCACGAAGACCTGGCGACAAAAGTACAGCTTCGGTGGGAAGGAAAAACAGCTCACCCACGGGCGGTACCCGGAGCTGAGCCTCAAGGAAGCGCGCGTCCTTCGGGACAAGGCCAAGGCACTGCTGCGAGCTTCGGTGGATCCGGGAGCGAAGGCCAAGGAGAAGCGCGACATCCGTCAGGGCCGCGCCACACAGGGAGAGACCTTCCGGACTGCAGCTCGACGCTGGCACACGCTCCAGTCGCATGGCTGGAAGGAGCGGCACGCGGATCACGTCTGGGCGGCGCTCGAGGCGGATGTTCTACCCGAGCTCGGCGAGCGAGCGATCTCGGATCTGAAGGCAGCGGACATCCGCGAAGTCATCGAGGCGATTCAGGACAGGGGCGCGATCGATCAAGCGCACCGATCGTTGATGCGGATCTCGCGGATCTTCCAACTGGCGATCGTCGACGGGACGGTGGAGGCAAATCCGGCCGCGGCACTCGGTGCGATTCTCAAGCCGGTTCCGAAACGCAAGTACCCGGCAATCCTGCAACTGGACGTCGCCCGATCGGCGTTGAAGGCCTTCGAAGAAGAACGGCACTTTCCTGCGGTGAAGCTGGCTTCCCGGTTCCTCGCCCTCACGGCCGCGAGGCCTGGGCCCCTTCGCTACGCCTTGCCGGCGGAGTTCGAGGATCTCGACGGGGACGAGCCGCGCTGGGTGATCCCCGCCGCGAAGATGAAGCTCGAGCGCGCGGAAAGCGAGCAGGAGAGTTTCGCCTTTACCATCCCTCTCTCGAGACAGGCGGTGGAGGTCGTGAAAAGTGCTATCGCCGAAGCCAACGGGCGAACCTATCTCTTCCCGTCGGCGCAGCACGGCCTGCGGCCGATCAGCGAGAATGCGCTCAACGTAGCCTATCGACGGTCAGCGCAGTTCGCCGGGCGACATGTTCCCCACGGTTGGCGGAGCACGTTCAGCACGATCATGAACGAGCGCGCGGCGGATCTGGATCGGCCGGGCGATCGCGCGGTGCTGGACCTGATGCTGGGCCACAAGCCTGCCGGCGTGGAAGCTCACTACAATCGTGCCGCCTATATGCCGCGACGCAGGTTGCTCGCCCAGGAGTGGGCGGATCTGATAAGCAAGGGGCTGGTTCCGCCCGATCGGCTGCGCGAGGGCCCCAGACACTAGGCTGCTGGGCCAGCGGAGGTGCAGCATGAGCGCCTCCTCTGCGACAGCCTTTGGTCTCCTCGCCGCCTCGATTACCGGCACGAAGCTTTCCCGCCGCACGCGCGTCACCCTAGAGCGCGGCAACAATCCCCGCAGCGGCCAGCCGGTCTGGCGCAACTCCTATACGGAAGGCACGATCGAAGACCGGCTATGGAAGCCGATCAACGGCGGGTCGAAGCGCGGAGGAAAACGCTGGACCGCCGCCCTGCTCAAAGCCGCCCGCGCTTTCGAGCTTCGCACGCGGGAGAAACGCCGGCAGATCCAGCCGGGATCTCGCAACGGCGATATCGGCGAGGTGGGTCTCGAGGTCCTGCGCTACCTTTACGAGCTGGTCGATTACACGACCGGTCGTCTTGAACCCGCGATCTCGACGATCGCGGCCGAGATTGGCCGCTCCTACTCCGCGGTGCACGATGGCCTCCGCCGCCTGCGCCGCGCGGGCTTCCTGCACTGGATGCGCAGGAGTCGCCCTGTCGAACATCCGGAACCGAACGGACCGCACGTCGAGCAGGTGAGCAACGCCTATGCGCTTCTTGCCCCTCAGGAGATGAAAGGCTGGCTCTCCCGGCTCTTGGGCAAGGCCCCTCCGCCAGCCTGTGAGGACGATCGGCGGCGAAGGGACCAGGAGGCCTTCGAGAACATGCTTTCGGGCCTGTCGGCCAAGGAGCGGCACGAGGCGACGTGGAATGGCGATGACCTTCTCGGCGAAACCCTGGCACGCATCGCCGCTGCTCTCGATGTCCGCGATGCTGCAATCTGCGAATCCGGCAGGGCTGGAGAAACCGGGGGAGTAGTTCCTACTCCATGGAAAGAGTGACCTGACATAGGGTCAGGTCACGCGTTGTGGACCCGGTCACCGCCCCCGAAACACCTCCAAGTACAGCGACCTCTTTCTATCCGCACCGGCGGAGGTCGGCGGCTGCGCCGCCGCCCATGCTTGGCAGGGGGCCAAGCGCAAGGTCCGTGCCAACCGCCAGTCGGCGATCGTCACCCGGGCGGCAGGCGCTGCTCAGAGGCGAGATCGAAGTTGGCGATCACCAACTCGCCGACCCGCTTGCCACCAGCGGTGGCAGTCGAGATGGTATAGGTCGTCTGCACCTCGAGCATGCGCAACCCGCTGAAGATCGTTCGGACCTCTGGCGTGTCGTTGATCGAGATGATCATCTTGCCGCGGCCGTTCCGTGCCAGCCCGGCGAGCTTCTCGAAATCGCCGCGCTCGAACACGTCGGCGCCATAGTCGTTTTCGCACCCGAAATAGGGAGGATCGCAGTAGAACAGCATACCGGGGCGATCCCAGCGGCCGACGAACCGGTCGAAGGACAGCTGCTCGATCGTCACGCCGGCGAGCCGCTCGTGGATATCGCCTAGCAGGGGCTCCAGTTTGGTGATGTTGAAGCGGGCGCCCTGGCTCTTGTCGATGCCAAAGTTCTGTCCGGTCACCTTGCCGCCGAACGCGAGCCTCTGCAGATAGAGAAACCTCGCCGCCCGCTGCAGGTCGGTGAGCCGCTCCGGATCAATCCCCTTCAGGCGCTCGAATTCATTGCGGCTGGCGATGCGCCAGCGAAGCATATCGATGAAGTAGGGGTAATGCTCCTGCAGGATCCGGAAGAGGTTCACGACTTCCCCGTTGACGTCGTTGATCGCTTCGACGCGGGGCTGCGTTGTTCGGCGAAGGAAGATGCCGCCCATGCCAACGAAGGGCTCGGCATAGCCGTCGTGATCCAGCCCATCGATGAGCGAGCAGAGCCGCTTGGCCAGATTGCGCTTCCCGCCGAGATATCCAGCGGCGGGTCGAGTGGGACGAACTGTTTGAATTGACTCCATATTCGGAAAAGGCTCCATTGACCCCGCCCGTTGCGCGGGTGCGGGGCGGCCAGTCGGCCAGCTGTGTCGCGGCGAGTTACAGCTCGTCGGTTCGCCTGGTTACCGCCAGGCAGCCCCCGCTCCCGCTGCGCGGGACACGAGGAGATCAGTGAATTTTCAGGTGAGCAGCGCGCCCCAGCGATCGAAGAGAGCGCGGCGACGATCGAGCAGCTGCGACCGGTTGTAGGCAGCCTCGACCTTGTCCTTGGGCGAATGCGCCAAGGCGCGATCGATGTCGCGGCGCCATTCTTCGCCCAGCTCTTCGTTGAGGATGGTCGAGAAGCTCGAGCGCCAGCCATGCGGAACGTGGCGGCCGGCATACCCGGCCCGGGCGTAGAGATCCCGAAGTGTCCCCTCCCCGATCGGCGCGGTCGCCGATCTACCCGGGAAGACCAGCGCAGATGGGCTGACGTCCTTATCCGGCCGCGCGCCGCGCAGCACGAACAGCGCCTGCTCGCTCAACGGTACGATATGGTCGAATCGTTCCTCAGCCTTCTTCGCCTTCGACAGCTTCATTCGCGCCGCCGGCACCGTCCAGGTGCGTGCCGCGAAATCCACCTCCGCCCAAAGCATCCCGCGCACGGCGTTGAGCCGCACCGCGGTGAGCGCGAGGAAGCGCGAAGCGAAGACCGATATCGATCGCGCGTCGGATCCTTCGCAGGCGGCGAGCAGCGCGCGGCAATCCTCGAGCTCGGTCAGCGCCGGGTGCGGTACCGAAAGCTTTCCCTTCGCCATCGCGCGTCCGAGCTGAGCGGCCGGGTCCGAGGTCGCAAGGCCTTCGGCGATCGCGAAGCCGAATATCGCGGAGAGGCGCTGGCGCAACCGACCGGCGCTCTCCAGGCAGCCGCGCGCTTCGACCCGCCGAACGATCGCCAGCAGATCGCGCGGCTCGATCGTGTCGACCGGACGTTCGCCCAGCTCCGGCAGGACATCGCGCTCGATGCTGTCCAGGACGTCCGCTGCATGGGTGTCCGACCAGCTGGCGCGATGATGGCGGTGCCATTGCCGGGCCAGCTGGCCGAAAGTGTCCGCAGCGGCCTTGGTCCGCGCGGGATCCAGTCCCTGCTCGAGCTGCTCTTTCGCCTGCGCCTGCAGGATCCGAGCGCGGGCAATGCTGACCTCGGGGAACTGCCCGAAGGTGAGCAGCTTCTCCCGGCCGCGCCAGCGGTATTTCTGCTGCCAACTCTTCGAGCCCGTTGGCCGCACAAGCAAATGCATCCCGCCCTGGTCGTGGATCTTGTAGGCACGCGTCTGCGCGCCAGCGGATTGCGCCGCGGCGGTAGTGAGCATAATTTGCGTCCTAGATTTGGTGCTTTAAGGTCGAAGGGTTGCCGACAGGGGAAGCCTAATGAGCGAAATCGTGATCGCTATTGCGTCTTTGAGCATCGCCTACTTTGCGTACTCGCTTAGCAGCGAGAAATTCTATTCAGAGCTGCTCACGCGGCGCCATGATGCGTACGTGGACCTCATCGAGACGGCAGAAGAAAGATTCGGGGAAGCTCGCGATACTGTGAACGCATTTTCGGCTCTTGTTCCCCGCCCGAAGCAAGAGGCTTATTTTCGAGCTTGCCGCACAGCTCGGTCATTATTCGGTGTAGAAGTGTCTCGGAGCATCGAGCGCCTTGACCGAGCCGCGCTCGATTGCATCAACGCATTCGATGAGCTCCGAGAGTCCCCCGGGGTCGAATCCCGGCGGCGTTATTTCGATGCATTGAGCTCGCATCTCGCTGCAAACGATGAGCTGTCCGATCGGGTCAAACCCTACATCGGACTCGGGCGACGAGGTATCCCGCCTTTCCAGCGGCTCAAGATCGCTTTTGCACACTGGCGAAACGACAAACGCGGCGGATAATCCCTCCGCCGCAGACCAAAATTCCGGTTAAAATCCAGCGTGTTCCGAGGGGCCAAAATTGGCGATACCCCCTGATTTGGGGGTATCATGGCGTCGATTTCTAAGCCGAGCCGGGCTTCTTGCCGCGCTTCAACTGCGCCGCCGCGATGGCGCGATGCTCCCGCGCCTCGTAGACTGACAAGTCTGGGTAGCGCCCGATCGTCAGGAGCTGCTCCTTGCCATCGAAGTGATACTTCCAGCGCCAGGCGGCAGTGCCCGCCTGGCTGATGTGGAGATAAAGGCTTTGGCCGTCGCGGTACTTGCCCGCACCCTGACAGATCGCCGCGCCGATCGCTTCGTCATCGAGCTTCCCCGGCCAACCGCGTGGCGCCGGGAACGGCCCGGCGGGATCGATTCAACTTCGCCGAGATCCAGCGGCAGTTCCCCGGCTCATAATGCCGGTCGGATTCGATGCGATCGATCTCCTTCGCATCACTGTAGCCGTTCACGACGGCCCAGCCCGCGAACCGCTCGAAGCTCGCCCACTCCTCGCAGACCTCGATGCTTCGCTCACCATAATAGCGATAGGATTTGTCGCGTGGATTGGAGCAGCGCGACCGCATGCCCTTCCAGATCGTTCGCAGACGGTCGATGTCGATGTAGTTGGCCATCGGACCATCTGACACTTTTACCCCTATACGGGCAAGATTTTACCCCCGCTTTCGTCCCGCAGGTATGCCTTCACTCTGGTCCGTTCGGATCCACCGCCACCTGACGCTCGACCCAGTCGATCAGCGCATCGAGCTGGATGGCCTGCTGGGTGGCGACGAGATCGCGCTCGAGCTGCTCGGCCGGACCGCGGTCGAAGCTGCCGCTGGCAGGAAGTCGTTGATCTTCGGCCGCTGCATCAGATCCGCCGGCGGCGCCGGGAACGCCGGGCACTGCGAGATCGCGGCTCGCACCGGCAGCGCCGGCTCCACTGCGTAGCTCTTGCCGCAACTGCTCAGCGCGAGCGCGAGCATCGGCAAGCCGAGCATGATAGTCGGTCTCGATCGCATCAGTGATATCCTTCTGTTGCTGGGCGACCCGCTTGAGGCGGTCGGCTTCCTTCATTGCGGCGTCGAACTGGGCAGCGCGGTAATTGCCCTTGGTCGTACGGTGCGCTTCTCGCTCGGCGTCGCGCTCGGTTTCGAAACGATCCGCGGTGGCGATCCAGCCCTCGATTGAGACCGGCCAGACCCTTAGGCCCTCGAGCCTCACGGTCTGCACCGCACCGAATGTAAGGGCACCCGCGATCACCAGTCCGGAGACGCCGATCTTCGCAACGATCACGCCGGCGCGCGCCTGCCAGACCGCGGGGATCATGCGCGCAGTCCCTGCAGGTACTGCACTCGGCCGGAGCGACGTACTGCGCTCAGCTCCATGTTGCGCAGACGATCCTCCCGATAAGAGCAATGAATCCATCCACTCTCGCCGAACTCATAGATCAGCTGGTCGTAGACGAGGTGCTGCTCCATCCATCGAGCGACCGCGAGGTTGGAGGTCCCCGGCACCGTGAAGTCCGCAGCTTCGCCAAAGCAATGCTGCGAACTGGCCGAGCCGCCGATCGCCACGTTGAGACGCCGCGACCGATAACCGCTCGAGATCACGACCGGGGAGCGGAAGCGGGCCCGAACCGGCTCGAGTACTCGCTCGCACAGGGTTCGCAGCGCGCGGACCTCGCGATCGCCGGGCACGTTACGGATACCCTTGCGGGCGGCGGTCTGCGAAACCGTCATCTCCGCCAGGCTGAAATGTTCGGTGAGTTGCATGGTCAGATACTCCGCAAGAGGACGAACAGGCTCCAGGCGGCGATCGCCGCCCAGTAGGACCACCAGAACGGCGCGCTATATCGGCGGCCGTCCTTGAGTGCGGCGATCCACACGAAGGCGGTCTTCCCCGCCATCACGAGCGCCGCGCCGATGAAATAGAGAGGGTCGTTGCTGGCCAGCTGTGCGCCCTCGAGGATCTGTCCGATCCGGCTGTACAGCTGCAGCGCCATGCCCAGAGCGAGGAGGTCGAGCCCAACCGAGAGGACCAGCGCCGCATTATAGGCACTCACCGGCCGGCGATATCGCCATGCTTGCCGCACCCAGCCCGCGACGATGAAGGCGCTGCCGATAAGCATCCACCCGAAGATCAGCAGCATCATTCGCCCTTGCCTTTCGTGAGCGCGTCGATCGCGCGTTCCATTCCAACCTTGCGCTCGATCGCATCCACCCTGCGGGTGAGCGATTGCGCCTCATTCTTGATTGCTGAGATCTCGTCGTCGAAGCCGCGGAACATCGGGCGGAACGCTGCCTTGAGCGCCGCCGCGAAGTCCTGCTTGTTGGGAGAGTTGCTCACCGCTCGTCTCCCATCCGGATCTGCGATTCGAAGCGGGCGAGGATGACGTTGGTCCCGACCATCGCTTCGCGAATCGCGCCCAGCGCCTCGGCCTGCTTCATCCAGCTGCGGAACGCGAAAAACACCACCGCAAGGAAGGCCGCCATTAGCACGGCGAACATCACGATCATGACGAAGAGGATCGCTCGCCAGTCGTTGAGCTGCGCCATCACCTGGCCAGCGGCCACGACATCGGGGCCGCTGGCGACTTTCGTCACCGCGGCCGCAAGAATTGCGTGCATCTTTTGCTCCTTGAACGCGATCGGCGCTTGATCGGTACGTTATCCTTCCAGCGCTGCTAGGCGATCCTCGATCTCCGCCTGCCGCCGCGCCTGCACCGCGACCAGGAACAGCGCGAGCTGGTCGGGGCGGATGCCGTAGCGGTTGCCCGCCTCCATGGCCGGCCCCTCATCGCCGCCCTCGGCGCCCCATTCGTCATAGCAGAGGAAGCCGTATTTGATGCTCTCGCCGCCCGCGCCGGCAAGGCCGCAGTCCTGCATGATGGCCCATACCGCCTGCGCGCGGACGCCGAAATGCAGGCGGGCATTCGCAGCGCCCTTCTCTTCGATGCTTTCGTTCCACTGGAAGAAGCCGAGTTCGTCGATAACGCGAATTCCGGCCGCATATTCGTTCGCCGACATTGCGCCGCGCCATGTCTTCTCCCGCTCGTCCGAGGTCGCAATCGTGCCGCTTGCGGCGTAAATGGTAGCCCAGCGATGAGCCGCTGCGCCGAGGTTTTGCGTGTTGTCGCCCCCCCCGCGGACCGTATTCGTCCCCGCCTCTATGCAGAATGATGGGCCAAAATTACTGTCGGTCGTTCGCCCCTCGCCGATAGCGAAATCGCTTGTGTTGTAGTTGTAGCCGATCGACCAAATGAAATTTCCTTGTCGAATTAGGTTAATATGCTGCCCCGATGCCGGAGCCAATGTCGTGGCTATTACGCCATTGTATGAGGGGTCTGCATACACTCCATTAGGCGCGGCAAGCATGCGCCCGGCAACGGTCAATCCGGTGCCATTGATCGTGGTCCGCAGAACTCCTGCCGTGGTTATGGATAGGGAATTTTCGCCGCTCCGATAAATCCCGGTGTCCTGATCGTTCGCAAAGCGCATGCCGGGCGCGGCGGCGCTGCCATCGGCGAACATGCCTTGCCCAGCATTGTCGGCGATCAGACCGTATTCCACGACCAGCGCATTGACCGCATCATACAGCTCGGCGATCGGCGCCTGGCTCGGCACGATCGAGTAGAGCTGTCCCGCTCCGGGCGTCCCCATATAGGGCCGCGCGAGACGAATTCGGGTTGGAGACTGCACCTCGACGATCTCGTGCATCGTGGCGGCGGGGCCCAGGAAGAGATCGCCCACGCGGACCCTCGCGGAGATCCAGTTGGCGCCGCCTGCCGCATCCACCAGGTCGCTGCCGTTGGTGAGGGTGACCGTGCCGGTCCTGTAATAGGCCATGAGCGGAAGCTCCTATTCTTCGGTTGCGATGATCGTGATGCGCTGGATCGCGCTGGGGAATGTCACCGAACGGGACGTGAGCGCCGCGGTGAACGTGCGGTCCGCTACTCCCCCCGCGTTGTCGGTGTAGGTTGCACCGCCTGAAAGCGTCGTGGTCGTCGTCCCGCTTCCCGGGATGCCCTCTGCAGGAATGGGGCGAACGCCGGACCAACGACTGACGCCGCCGGACACGCTGAAAGCTGAAACTTGCGCTTCGCCCTTCTTAAGGATGACCGTCGCGTCGCCCCCGGCGGGTGCGGTTCCGATGAAGTAGCCCCCGCCCTGGTCGATGGCGTTGAAAGCGGCCCGCCGATTTTCGAAGTTCGCCAGACCGGTCGACGTCCCTGCGAAATCCTCGCTGATCGTTCTCGAATATTGGTAGGAGTAGCTCACTACGATAGGATTGCCGTTCGTGCCGAACGGGCCCAACTCGACCGAAGCATCTGCGGCGAGAGACGACGTAGAGTTCCTGTTCGTCAGAATGCCGGCCGACAGAGTTCCGCCAAAATAGGCGTCGCCATCGAGGCGAAGATAATACAGCGCGCTGGCTTCGTCGCATTGGTTGGGATCGCGTTCTGGACCGTACCACTCCAAGAACTGGCCAGCTGTCCCAAAGCCGGTTCCCTGGACCTTCATGAAACCGCCAGCGCGAGCGGTAATGCGCCCCGCGCCTATGTCGATGTCTGCGCCCAGCGTGCCCCCGCGGAGCCTATCGACCGTCAGGTCGGGGATCACTGCGGTGTTAACTCGTAGCCCGTCTTCCGCTGTAACGGTGAAGAATGGAACGCGTTGGCCATCGCGTGAAGCTGCAGCGACAAAGGTTTCAGCGAGAAACACGAGAGCGCTGGTTCCGTCGCTGTCGCCGAAACCCTCGATGCCGGTGACGATCGGCACCCCGTCATTCGAAACCTCTACCGCAAAGAGGAAACGACCCTGATTGGCGTTCTCGCTCTGCAACAACGAGGTGACCTTCACCTCATTGTCATCAGCCTTGGTCGAGACCTGCCCGATCTGTTGAGCGAGCTGGTTGTCAGCGGTCACGCGTGCGAGGTCCACGGCACTTACAGCCGCCTCGCGATCGCTGCGCTCCTGGCCGATATCGTCTTCGGCACCGGTTACGCGGGCAGAGAGGTTGGTGACACTCTGCGCCACCACCGCGTCGCCATCGACGGAAGCCTGCCGGGCATCGTTTACGTCAGCGACCCGAGCGTCTCTCTCGCCGTCGATCGCACCCTCGGCGCCGTCCACTCGGGCCGAGAGATTGGTAACGCTTTGTGCGACAACCGCATCGCCATCGACCGATGCTTGTCTTGCATCGTTCACGTCCGCGATCCGTGCATTCCGCTCGCCGTCGATTTCGCCCTCTGCAGCGCCCATTCGAGCCGATAGCTGGGTCGTGGTCTGCGATAGCGCTCCAAATTGAGTGGATCGGACCAGCTGCTCGCTCGCCAAGCCTGCGGCATTCGCATTCACTCGCGCCGCGAGCTGCTGACGCGCCAATGCCTCAGACGAGATGTCGCCATTGACCTTCGCGGTGAGCTCTCGGCGCGCATCGGCGATCGCGCCCAGCGCGCCGCTGCGATCCGCGCGCATCTGCGCCAGGTTCATCACCGCACGCTCATCGGCCTCGCGCTGGTTGCGGGGCAGCCAGGTCACCGCGGTCAGCGCTTCGGTGATGCTCGACACGTCGCCCAGAGCGGTGATCGTCACCTCGGCGGTGGTGACCCGGGTCTCAAGCGCGTCGAACTCGGTGCTCTCGACCTTGTTGGTGATCGCCCCTTCCGCCGCGGTGATGCGCTGCTCGGTCTCGGAGATCCGACCGGTCGCGGCAGATAAATCCACGACGGTAGCGCGCTGCAGGATCGCGGCCTGCTGGGCGTCCAGCAACACCTCGGCGCCGCTGATGCGCACTTCTAGATCCTGGAAAACCGGAACCTGAGTGGGATCGATCACTGCCTCTGCGATCGCGTTGTTCACATAGGTCTGCGTAGCGCGGAGCGCGAGCTGCCCTTTCTGCGCGTCGAGCTCGAGCGACAGATCCGTGACCCGGTTCTGCGTTTCCTCAAGCGCATAAAGCCGGGCCTTGCCGGACGCCGGATCGGTAACGATGCCCGCATCCCGAAAGGTGCGGTCGACGATGCGGCGCTGGGCGAGGACCTCAACGATCCGTTCGCCCATGCGGTCGAGTTGCCGATCGCGCTGGGCCAGCGCACTGGCTTCCGCTGCACCGGTGTCGGCCGCGCGGATCGTGCTGATGATATCGCCGCCCGGCAGCGCCAGCGCAATGCCGTCCTTCGCCGGCTGCAGCAATAGCATCCGGTTGAGCAATTCTTCGGACACCCACGGTGCGCCGTTCGGTTTCTTGAGGTTGCCCGGTTCTTCGTCGTCAACATCGGGTAGAGTGGCGCCATCGGTCGCGCCGTCGTCTGGCCGTGGGCGTTCCACAGGATCGTTATCGACAATGTCCGTCCAGTTCAGCGGTGCCGGCGCTGCAAGCGGCGCTGCCTGGGACAACCCTTCGATCGATAGCGACAGCCTGCTGGCAGTCTGCCCGATCTCGATGGAGAAATTCCTAAAGAAGCCGTAGACCGTCAGGCTATCCGTGCCCTCGTTCCCTATCCACAGCGCCGGCCGAGCTCGGACAGCTGCGATCCGGTTCGCTACCAGGTCGACGGCGTCGTTACGGATGACAGCCTGCGCAGACATGCGCTTCGCCCATGCCCGCTCAACGATCGTCACCTCGCCGAAATCGTCCGTCTCTTTGCGGCTGAAGTCATTGATGCCGGCGCTTGGGTTCGCCTCGGTCTCGCCCAAGGAGACGGTCCGACCGACCAGGAGCGTGCCGACCGAGACCGGTCCCGTGCCGGAGATAGTGACGGTGATCTGGCCTCCCGTGCCCGGGAGATCGAGGAAGGTAATCGCGCCAGACCCAACCGGCAGTGTGCGGTCGTATCCGGCCGTCTGAACCCGAACAGAGGTGCCGACGACATCGAGCAGCGCCACCGAGTCTGCCGCGGCCGAATTGAGCGTGACGGAAATCCCGTCCGCTTTGATAGTTGAAGTTCCCAGCGCCTCGTCGAACATCGCCCAGCGGTTCGTGGGGCCGATGTCGATCCACTGCCCCGATGCCCCCTCCGGGTCGTTGCCGGCGTTGCCACCGATAGCGCTTTCGTAGATCCGGTGGGTAGCGATCTTGATGACGCGCGCACCCAGCGGATAGGTCGTTCCGACCGACCATGCGGGATGGTCGCTTTGAGGGACGTTGGAAGCGACCAGCGCGCTATCCGTCACCGCTACCGGTTGAAGCAACCGCAGGGTGGACGGACGCCCGCCTGGTGCCGGATCGCCGCCAGTATCCACGCCGACTTCGGTCTCGGCGAGCCCCTCGACGGTCAGCGTGCAGTAGCTGGTCGGCGGCGCCGCCAGATCGATATTGAACTCTTTGTAGAAGCCGTTGATGCTGAGCCAGTCGAACCGCGCATCGGCAATCCACTGGGCGGGAGTGGCACGAAGCAGGGCGAGCTGCTGCTGCAGGCTGTCCACCTCATCGAACGGCACCAGGAGCTGCACCGACATGCGGCGGGCGAACCCGCGCTCCACCACCGTCGTGACGCCGAAATCGTCGGTCACGCGCCGGCTGAAGTCCACGATACTGATCGTCGGCGATGCCAGGGTCGTGCCGAGATCGATGGTCTCGCCGCCTGCAATTACCTTCACGCGACAGCCACCGTCGCGATGGCGTCTCCGCCGCTGGCGGCAGTCACGTCATCAAGCTTCCTCGCAACCCGCCCGGTGTTGCCGGCAACAGCGGCCAGGCCGGATTTCATCTCCGCTCGCATCTGCGCCAGTTCTTCCCGCAGCGAGCGGTTCGTCTCGGTCAGCGCCGCCGAAAGGTTGTCGTTGGCGCTCGCTGCCTGCTGTGCCGCAGCAACGGCCAACGCCGCCGGGTCACTGCCCGCCATCGCTCCGATCGCTGCGTTGGTCGCCTCGAGGCTGGCCGCCGCCTGGGCTCGGACGCGGTCCAGTTCCTGGCGACTGGTGGCATTGAGTTCCGCGACACGCAAAAGGTCCTGCGAAAGACGCGGCAGGTTCTTCGCGGCTTCGGCGTCCCCGCCTCGAGCAGCTGCCGTGGCCGCATTGAACTGCGACATGAGCGATGCGAAGCTCTCGGCCCCGTCAGCGCCGATCAGGCCGCGAATGCGCTGCACCTCGTCCATGATGCCGTCGGTGGCCGATTTCCACGCAGAGCGGAGCTGCTCGGCGGCCTGTGCCGCGTCCTGCGCAGCCCAGACCTGCGACTTCAATGCGCGCAGGCTCTCGTGCGTCGCCTCCAGTTCGAGTTCGCGCTGCGCGGCAAGGGCTCCGGCCTCATCGCCCTGCGCCTGCATGAGCTGGATCTCGAGCTGCCGGCGTTGCTTCACGACCTCGGCAGTCTCCCCCAGCGATTCGAGATACTCGGTCACTTTGGAAAATGCCGGCGCCACGCTGAGCAGTTCCGCGAACAACTGGCGTCCGGCTTCGGTGCTGAGGTCAAGGCCTCGGACGAGGTCCTTGAACTGTTCGTTGGTCGTCACTCCGGCATGGCCGAGGCGCTCCATCTCGGCGCCCACAGCATCAATGATCGGCTGCATCCGCTCGGCTTCGGTCAGGAATTTGGCAGCAAAACTGGAGAGTGCAGACTGCATCTCGTCCAGCCCGCCGAACTCATCGGCTAGGCTGATCGAGAGACGCGCGTTCACCGCGGTGTTTCCGCCTAGGGCGCTCGCCATTCCGATCGAGCGGAGCGAAGTATCCACGGTCATGATCGTGCGCGTCACCCGGGCGAGGGTCTCGTAGAGCCCTTCGCCGGCGCGCTGCAGCGAACGCAGACCCAGCTGCCCATCGAGGACGCCCGCCATGACATCGGCCACGGAACTGAAGTAGGCTTCCAGCGCGGTCTCAATCTGCTCGCCCGACATGCCTTCGAAGGACAGCTTCAATCCCGGCAGGGTCTGGTTGTTCAACAGGTTCTCGATGCCGCCTGCCATCGTGAACCCGAGCTGGTCTGCGAAGGAGACGATGCTGCCAGCGATGTCGTCGACGATCAGGCCGAACTGCTTCAGTATCTCGCCGTTCACCGCGCCGGTCGCCGTGCTGTAGGTTGTTTTCGTGCCGCCACCGATGCCGAGGAAGCCGGACTTCTTCTTCACCTGCTCGACGATGCTGTAGGTCTGGGCCGAGAACCGGCCCGCGAGGATGCCGCCCACCGATTGATCGAATATCTGCAGCCCCTGGTCGTAGAGGGTGCGCGTCGTCGAGCTGCCAAAGAGCCCGAGGAAGCCGCTCTTACTGGACTCGCCGAGCTTGAATGAGCCGGTGTCGAACATGCCCCCGCTGCCCACGCCGAACTGGCGCCCGATCTGCGCGGTGAGGTTGCCAATCCCTGTGGAGATGTTTCGCAGGTGGCGCACGGACTCGTTCGCATATTCGAGGTCGTCGTTGGTGTTGTTCGCGATGATGCCAAGCGAGCGCGCAATACTCTCCGACTGCGCCGCCGTATCGCCTAGAACGGTTCCCGTACCGACCCGCGCCTGAACATCCTGGGCGCTGGCAGGCGGCGCAGAGGCATTGCCGCCACCACCGCTACCCCCGAACATTTTCACACCGAACGCAACAAGCGCCGCTGCGGTAGCCGCACCTGCCGCAATATTGAGGGGAAACGGCAGGGATGCGATGGCCTTGGCCACCGCTGCGGCTCCGTCCGCGGCCGCCCTGAGACCACTATTCGACACCGACGACGCCGTCTGCGCCTTGTCCATCACCATGCCGCGGATCGCGTTGACCATCTGCATCGCAGCATGGGCCTTCTCGATCGCAGACATGACCTTGTAGCCGGCGCTGTGCTCCTTGAAGAGCGACTTTATGCCGCCGAGCATTTCGCTGGTATTGCGTGCCCGAAGACTGGCCAGTTCCATATCCGCGCTCATCTGAGTGCGCGCGCCCCGCTCGACCTGTTCGGCTAGCTCGGCCTGTGCTGCGGTCATATCCGCCATGCGCGCCACAGCGCCGCCAATAACATCGCCGATGCCGCCGAAGGCGTTGGCGAAGATCGATCCGATGGAGCTCGCGCGGTTGGCGACTGCGTCGAGATTGTCGAGCATGTTGCGGACTGCCTGCTCGTCGGCTCTCAGCGCGTTTTCACCGTCGATGATCTGCGTCTTCAGATCGAGGTATTGCGCCCAGGCTGCGTTCGCATCGGAGACGCCGCTCGCGATCGCCTTCGCGATGAACACCGTTTTTTCCATGGCCAGAGCGGCCCGCTCGCGCTCCTCGCCAACAAGACCCAGCAGCTGCAGCTCGTCGCGCAGACCCTGAAGAAGCTGCTCCATGTCGGCATCCGCTTCGCGCGCCTTCTCCGCCGCAGCCTGCCGCTCCTGGGTGGCAATCGCCTCCTCACGGGCCGCGTTCAGTTCGTCGATGCGCTTGCGCTGGTCGTCGGTGACGGCTGCCTCTGACGCTCGAGCGACTTCGAGCTGGCGCAGCTGGGCGGCATTGAGGCCGATTTTCGCAATCTCGTCTTCGACACCACCAATGAAGTCAGCCGTCTGCTTGTTGCGGTCGTTGAGAGCTTTCTGCTCATCGCTGATCGCCGCGGTGCGGGTATTCGTCGCCGTGGTCGCAGCGGCGGTTGCGACCGTCGTTTGGACTGTTGCGTTGGCCATATCCGCTGCAGCCTGCTCGGCGGCGCGATAGGCATGATCAGCGGCGGTCAGCTCGCCGTTCGCTTTTACAAGGTCCCACTTGAGCTGCTGGAGCTCTTTCGAATTTGCCCTTGCTCCTGGCATCCCCCCCGCAAGGAACCCACTTCTGCTTCGCAGCTTATCCCTTTCCTCAATCAGCGCGATCTCCTCGACCATCGCATCGCGCGCGATCGTGGCCTCAACCTTGGCCAGCGCATATTGGTGCCCCCGGGCCGTCGCCAGCCCACGCAGGGAATCGATCAACCCCATAGTTTTCTGGCGAGCACCATCGGTCTCGTTCCCGAAGGCGATCATCCCGGTGGTGAGGGCAGCGAGCCCCACGGCCACGGCCGTGAATGGATTTGCGATCAGGGCGGCGGTGAGGGCTCGGAACGCGGCGGCCATGCCAGTCGCCGCAGTGGTCGCCGCAATTTTCGCCGTTGTCAGGATTCCAAGCTGCGTCGAAGTCGAGGCCAGCAGAGCTATGCGAATGCCGAACTGCGAATTCATAATCGCTGTCGCACCCGCAGACGCGAGCGCTGCTCCCTTGTAAATCGCGAGCCCAGCGACGACGGCCTTCACCAGATTGACGCCGCGGTCGAAGTTCTCGTTCAGGAACGCCATTGCCGGAACTAGCGCCTGCAGAAGCTGCATGCCCAATTCGATAGCCTCGGCCTTAATGTTGGCCAGCATCTGGTTGATCTGGAACCCAGGCGACTGGGACATCTTGTCGAAGGCCTCTTCGGTGGCCCCCGCCTTCTGTTCCATGTCCGCCATGATATCGGCGAAGTCGATGCCCGCCTGTCCGGCGAGAGCCAGCACCGGGACCAGCGCTTCGACACCGCCGAACAGCTGGGCCATCGCCTCTTGGTTGCCACCGGTCCTTTGGACGAGGTCTTGCAGAAAGCCACCGAGTCCCTTCGCCTCTAGCCCGGCCGTGTTGAACTGGATGCCGAGCCGTTCTGCCATTTCAGCTGCTTCGGACGATGGCTTGGCCACCGCTGCCATGACTGCTCGGAGCCCCGTCATTGCTTCAGACGTGGATATGCCGCCCTTCGTCAACGCTGCGGTTGCCGCGTTCAATTCGTCGATGCTGACGCCTAGCTGGCTCGCAAGGGGTGCGACGCTGCCGAGCGATGCGGAAAGCTCGCCGATGGTGGTTTTACCGGCTCGCATCGCAATGAACATCGAGTCCGAAACATTCGTCGCCGTGCCCGCGGCCCCGCCGTAGGCGTTCATCACCGAGGTGAGGCCGTCGGCGGCAGTCTTCACATCCGTCACGCCGCCGATCGCCAACTTATTCGCGGCGGTCAGGGTTTCCGTGGCCTGCGCTGCCGTCGTCGCACCGGCAGAGATGATCTGGTAGAGCGCCCGCGCCTGATCGACAGGAGCGGCACCGAAAGCGCGAGCCTGTTCGAGCGCAGTCTGGCTCAGTTCCGCCATGCTGACCGAAGCTGTATCCACCAGCGTCGACACTTCGGCCATCGCATCAGCAAAAGCAGTGGCGTGAACAACGGCCCCCGTAAGCGCAACGCCGACGCTGGTGATCCCAACCGCCCCTGCCACCATGCTCAGCATAGATCGGCCGGCTCTGGCTGCCGAGACGCCCATCTCGCTGAATGCTTGCGATGCCCCGCGCGCGCTGGAAGCAGCGTTGTCGTTGGCGGCCCTCGCGTGGCGACTGATGTCGCCGGATGCGTTTTTTACGGCTCGCTTGGCGCGGTCGAGATCCTGCTGGAGCCTCGCAATTTCCGCGACGATCTCAATGCTCAACCTGCCGGCTTGCACACCTGCCATAGAGATCTCCCACGCAAAAGATGGCCCACAGGCCGCCGATCGTCTCAAGAAGGTTTGGCTTGCGCCCCGTTGGTCCGCAAAGCTTGCATCATCGCGGCGAACTGTTCCGTCACCCGGTCGCGCACAGCCGCAGGCTGCTCGCTGTAGGGCGGAGGACAATTGGCCTTTCGGGCCCGGTATCGTTCCGCCGAGTATTCGGCCGAAAGTCGGCGCAGGGTTCGCGCCTCCCAGGGCATCAGCTCCACCCCGGAGATCCGCTGCCACGCGGCCATGTCCTGATATCCGACCAGCCCCTCCCCGATGGTGGGCCCAATCTCGAACAGCCAGTCGGTGAGATAGTTCGCAGGATTGGATGGCAGGAGCGGAGTTTCCTCGCGCTCCTGCATCTTAACCAGTCTGGTCCGCTCATCCTTGCCTTCCGGCGCGGTGTTGAGCCAGGCTACCTGCCGTGCCCAGACGCTCAGCTCTTGGCTGAGCTGCTCGTAAAAACGGACCAGTCGGTGGCCTCTTTGTGCACGTGGTCGCGGATATAGCCGATCGTGTCGTCGCCATATGCGGCGCGGAACTGATCCTTCGCACTCGGCCAATCCTCCGCGTCGGAAGGTCCGGGGTATTTCCAGCCATTGAAGCTCACGGTCACGGCGACGAGGAAGTCGACCTCGTCTTCGCGCGCATGGTCGAGCGCAGCCGAGATCCGGCCGCGGTTCTTCTCGATGCGTCCGGTGCGCCGGCGATTGCGCTCGGCGTCGGCCTGCTGCCAGACCTTGGAGCCTGGGCCATGCACCGTGACGGAGAGAACATTCCCGTCGTCATCGTAAAGCGGCGAGCCATCGCCGTTCACCAGGTCGATCTTCGCCGTCTCCAGCGCCTTCTTGCGAGTGATATCGAAAGCCATCGTATTTCCTTTCACGGAAGGAGTGTCCCCCGCCCGCTCCGTGACGCGAGCGGGGAACGCAGAAAACCCCGCCGAAGCGGGGTCGAGGTAATCTCACGGGTTTCGGAGGTTAGGCGGCGGGGACCGCCACGATGCCGTCTTCGGTCGCGCTCGCCATGGTGTATTCCAGCGTGACGGTGCGGGTGGCCACGCTGTTCACGTCGCCATAGGATTTCGCCCCGCCCATCACGAGAGCACGGGCGTAGATCGTGCCCAGCGTCGGGTGGGCGATCTTGATCGAGTATCCGTCATCGCTGTTGGTCGCGGCGTCGACCAGCAGCTGGCCGGCGTCGTCGGCGTCGATCGCGAAGGTAATCGACTGCGAGCCCAGCTGGTAGCCACCCTTGCCCTTCTGCAGCCCGCGCGAGGCAATGGGTTGATGCGTCACGAGCTCGTAGACGCGGCTCGGGATCTCGCCCAAATCGGTCACTTCGCCGATCGCAGTGAATGTAAGGGCGGCATAGCCGGCCGCGTCGAAGGTGGCGGGGGGGCCTGCCGAGAGGGCGATGCTCGTCCCGGCGCTCGTCGTGAACGTCATTGATAGTTCTCCATGTTCAAAAGGCCCGCCGCGGCGAGCCGGGTATTGCCGGGAGCGGCAATCTCAGATCAGGCGGCGGGCGCCTCGGTTTTCGGCTTGGTCGTTGCCCTGGATTTCGGTTTGACCGGAGCCTTGGATCTCGGCTTGGCGGTGGCCTTCGGAGTTGCGGCCTTCTTGGCGGCGCGCTTCACGAGGCCAGCGGCTTCGAATTCCTCGAGCTGGTCAGCGGGCAGCGAGATCGGGTCACCCTTCTGGTGGAGCTTGCCTTCGAGGCGCAGGCGGCGGGTCGTGACGGCTTCCATGGGGATTACCTTTCTTCGTTGTAGATGACGCGCAGATCGAGGCTGCCGATGTAGATCGAGGCTTCGTCGTTCATCATGTCGGGACCGGCGCTCTCGGTGTGGATCGTCACGCCCGAAAGTCCCGGAACATCGGGATAGAGCTTGTCGGCCGCAGCCTTCTTCACCGCTGCCTGCGCTTTCTTCTGTTCGGGATAGGAGGCCGCAAGCACCGTTACCTGGACGCGCTCGGTCACCTGGCGGTGGGAGCCCGGGCTCGGGATGTTGCGATCCACCGCCGACACCGAAGTGATCGAGATAGAGGGCAGAGCGAAACCCTGAGGAAGGACGCCAGCCACGATCTGCGTGGCGGGCACCAAAGCCGTCAGAGCCGGATCCCCTACGAGCACCGACCGAACGGCGGCAACCCCATCGGCCATCAGGCGGCATCCGCCATTCCGGCGGCCGGGTCGAAGCCGGTCTTGCCCTCGATGTAGGCCCGTATCTTGTCTGCGAACGCTCGAATCGCCTCGTCCTCCTTCGCGTCGAGAGCGGGACGCAGGAAAGGCTTTGCCGCATGCCCCGGATGGTGGATCACACCGGATACGAACCGGTCGCCGATTTTCATGACGCCGCCAATCTTCGTACCGCTGTTCACGGCCTTGCGGACTGCGACGCGTCCCTGGCCCGGACCGGTCGAAGCGATATAGTGGGGAGCCACACCGAACTCGAAGAACAGACCGAGGAAAGCGTGGTTGTTCCCGCGATCATCCAGTCGGACAGTCACCGAGAATGTGCCATCCGCATTCCTGCGAGCGCTGCCTGTCTTGATCGCCTTCGCCATCTTGCCACTCGCCTTCGGCGCGCGCTGGCGAGCCTCGTCGCGAACGACCCGTGCGGCGGCGGTAAGCCCGGCGCGGTAGGCGCCGGTTTGCATGTTCTTAGGTAGAGCGGACAAATAGGCGTCGAGCTCCTTGAGCCCCTTCAGGGCAGGAGACTTGGTCATTCCCTCTCCCCTTCGGGCCCCGTGATTTCGATACTGCAGCCGATGATGGCGGCGCCGAGCATAAGAACCTTCGATCCCAGCCAGAGCCTAGCTCGCCAGACGCGTAGTCCAGTAAGCCGGACACTCAGCGTCAGCTCGCTGACCGAAGCGGCGATCGGGATCTTAATCTCAGAAGTTCTCATGGCTCATCTCCCGAGGTTGAAAGCTCTTCTGCCATCATTTCCAGTCCGTCCCGCCGGCCGATCTCGACCGGCCCGGAGACGATACGCAATTTGCGGCCTTCGAAATCGATCCGCATGTCGCTGGTAATGTCGGTGCGGTACCGCACGCGGATCCGCGCCGGTCGCCGGGCCATCGAGACGTTGTCCGCCACCGTCTCCGCGCGCGAGGGAAGAACATCGCGCACCTGCGCCCAAACCGTCGCGACCGCCGACCATGTCGGCCTGTGCGTGCCGTAGATCGGCTCCTGCGCCGTGGTCCGCCGCTCGAACGTAATGCGACGGTCCAGGTCGCCTGCATCGAGTCTCATAGCGTCCGATACTTGAAAGATCGAAGCAGGCTGCCCGCGGCCCGCTCTGCATCCGGAGAGAGGACCCCGGCCTCGCGGTTTTTGTAGAACTCCCCGGTCAAAAGGAGGACGGCCTGGATCATCCTGCGCGGTACTGCATTCACGTCGAAGCCGGCGTCATATCTAACGCAGACGGTGCCGCCCCTTGCGAGCGCGGGCCAGCGACTGGCGGTTGCTGGAAATACCTGGCCCGGGAAACGGTGGCCGATCCGCGCCACATAATCCGTGTACGACGTCGCCTCACCGCTGCCCGCGACGTAGGCGACTTCCGTCACGGCCACGACCGGCCGCTTGCTCAGCCGGAGCATGGATCCGAGGCGATCGAAGCAATCTTCGACTTCCCGCTTGACCAGGAGATGGCCGGTGTAATCCTCAACCCACTCGCGGGCTGCGGTGATGTAACCTTCGACGAGCGCCTGTTCGCTGGTGTCGTCGCCCAGTTTGAGATGAGCGGCGGCTTCCGCGAAGGTGACAGGCTCGCTCATCGGTCAGATCTCCGCATGAAGGGGGCGGGCCCGAAGCCCGCCCGCAGTCAGTCTTGAGCCTTGAGGCTCTCGGCAACGGCCTGGGCGCCGTCTTTCGAGGGATCGTTGAAATCGATCCGGTTCTGATCGGCGGTGGTGCCTGCACGGGGGTCGTTGTCGACCGCCGGATGATCGAGATCGACATCCGGAACGATTTGCTGCGGCGCGCCCGAGGTGTCGATCTCGGTTGCCGGTTCGACGGCCTTCGTGGTTTTCTTGGTGCTCATGATGCTCTCCTTGGCTCATCGAAACCGCGTTGGCCGATTGCCCTCGCGGCTTCGAAGAACCGGGCCGGGCTTGCGCCCGGCCCAGGAACTCGAGGCGTCGGATCAGGCGTTCGCGGCGATCTTGACCGCGCGCATCGGCTCGGGATTGTGAACCCCGCCGCCCACGCGCTTCGTGGTGTAGAAATGCACGAACGGCTTGTTGGTGAAGGGATCGCGCAGCACCTGGATGCCGACCCGATCGATGATCAGGTAGGTCGCTTCCATATCGCCGAACAGGGCGGCGATCGCATCGGCTTCGGCCACCGGCATGTCCGCATATTCGACGACCGGTGCACCGGCAAGCGTCTGGGGCGAACCGCTGGCGTAGCTCGGCTGCCAGAGGTAGTTGCCCTGGCCATCCTTCAGCTTGCGGATCGCACCGATCGACAGGCGATTGAGATGCCACTTGGCGTTGGCGGCGTACTCGCTCGGCAGATCGAACATGACGTCGAGCAGGCCATCGCCGGTGAACTTGTCGGCAGCACCGGAGTTCACCGCCTTGATCGCGCCATAGGGGTGGCGGGCCGCATTGGCTCCGCCGGTGACATAGGTCAGCACCCCATGCGGCTTGTTGGTGCCGTTGCCGGCGAGGAAGGCAATGCCCTCCTGGCGCGCGAACTCGGTGTCGACCTCGTCCGTGAGCCACTGCTCCAGATCCACCGCGGAATCGTCCAGCAGCTGCTGGCTGATGGCCGGGTTGGCATAGAGCTCCCCGGTCGGGAATTCGACCGAACCGATCTGCGGAGTGCCGGTGGCGGGCCGGGATGCGGTTTCACCGACCCAGCCCGAACCGACGTTGCGGTCGCCGAACAGCTTCTTGAACCCGGCGAGACCGGTGGTGATCACCCGGCTCTCCTGGCGCATCGGGCTGATCAGCTTCAGCTTCTGGCCGATGGTACGGTCCCATTCGACGGGGGCCAGATAGCCGCCGTCGGCGTCGGTGCCCTTCTGCAGCGCCGCTTCGATGTCGGCCGAGACCCGCTCGCCCTTGCGCATATGCGCCTTGAAGGCTTCGACGTATTCGGGATCACCCTTCAGATCGCCGATGACTGCCCCGTCGCCGAGCTTGGCTGCGGCGACGATCTTGGCCTGGTCGTCGATCGCGGTTTGCAGCTCGGTGATCGATGCATTGATCGTCTCGAGCTTCTCGGTGGTCAGGACATCCGTCTTGCCCGCCTTGATCTCGTTGAGCTGAGTCGTGTGGGCATCCTTGAATGCCTCGAACGCGGTGGCGAGCTCGGCGATCGATGCGGGCGGCTTGGGATTGGCCGGCGCTGTTTCGGCGCGCACGCCGATCAGGCCCGGGCTGGCGAGGCTGGTCGCGGCGGCCAGCGCGGAAAGGGCGAGAATCTTCGTCATGGTCGTTCCTTCGAAATGGAAAGGGCTTCGAAGAGCCGCGAGAAATCGGGCTCGGGTTCGTCGCCAGCGCGCGGCGTGACGGGGGCGAGCTGGTCAGCGTTCGGCGTGTCCAGGCTCATGGCGCGATACAGGTCGCGCCGCGCGCTGCGCGGCATCTCCTGTTTCGCGAGAAAGCGATCGAGGGAGGCTTTGTCCTTCGGGTATTCGGAGGCGGCGTAGACCGGCATCTGCGCGTCGCGTTCCATGATGCTGTCGGCGAGGCCTGCGTCGATGGCCTCCTGGCCACGGAAATAGACATCCTTGCCGGCAATCATCGCCGCGAATTCTTCTGCCGGGCGGCCAGATCGCGCAGCATAGGTGGCGACCATGCTGTCATCGATATGCTGCAGCGTGGAAACCGCCTCGGCCATCTCCGACTTCGTGCCGATGAATATGCCGGTCGCTTCGTGGATCATGATCTCGGCATTGTGCGCGATCGCGATGGTGTCCCCTGCCATGGCGATAACCGACGCGGCCGACGCGGCAATACCGAGGATCTGGACGTTTACCGCCTTGGGGTGTCGGCGAAGCAGATTGTAGATCGCCACGCCCTGGAAATAGTTGCCGCCGGGAGAATTGATTTCGACGTCGACATCGCGATCGCCGATCGTACGCAGCGCCGCGGCGACACGCTGGTCGCTCACACCACCGTCTTCACCATCGTCGCCGATGTAGTCGAAGATCGAGATGACGGGATTCGCGCCGTCCTGCGCTGCGCGCACCTCGAAGTGGCGAAAGTCCGCCGCCAGGGCAGTGGTTTCGAACTTCCAGGCGCTGCCGGATCCCACGCCCGAGATCTCCGGCGGTCGTTTCGCGGCGATCGATCGCAGTCCGCTGTGTCGCATGTCAGGCATCCTCCATCTCCGCCGCGGCGCTCGTTCCCGGGCGGGGCAGTTCGTCCCCGCCATCGAGGGGGTTCATGTCGTGGGTGTCGCGCGCCTCGTTGGGCGCCATCCATGCCGCGTTCGGGCCCAGCGCCGCCTTCAGGAACTCGGCTTGGTCCTTCAGCGAGCCGCGCAGCAGCGCTGCCTCGTTGAACTTGGCGTAATAGGTCAGCTGCTCGGCAGGCGAGAGCAGCCAGGTCCAGATCGCCTCTTCCCAGATCACGAACCAGGGCATCAGGCAGTAGGTGACGAAGAACAGGCTCAACTGCTCGATGCCGCTGCCCCAGCTGGTCTCGTCGAACATCAGCAACGGGCGCGGCACGCCGGTGAAGCGCGCAACCTCTTCGGCTTCTCGCTTCATCAGTTCGACCAACTGCGAGTCGCGTGCGCTGCTCGCGAAGAGCTTGGCCTTCAGACCCTCCTCAAGGACCAGCCAGTCATCCTGCGCATCCACACCGGCATGGTTCTCGCGCAGGCTGGCCTTCAAATTGTCGATCGCTTCCGCGCCAAGCTCGCTATCGGTCTCGAGCGCGCCTCGCGCCATCGAACCCTTGGTCAGCAACCGGCTCGCCGCCTTCTGCGCGGTGACCGCAATACCCAGCGTGTCTGCCGCAACATCGAGCAGCGAGATGCCGTTGAGACCGTCCAGGGTGAGCGGGCTGCCGAAGTGGAAAACCTCGTCGGCGCTCAGCATCACCTTTCCGCCCGACGGCCGTTGGTATTCGAACTGCAGCTCGAACCTGTCGTTGAGCTTCGGCTTCACTTTGCGGCGCGGCAGAGGCACCAGCTGGCGCACTGCCCCGCGTGAACGGATAATCAGCGCATAGGCGCTCCCGTCCAGAAGGGCGCACATATGCATATAGCTCTTGAATCGGCTCGCCGTCTGGAAGTCGTTCGGCTTGCGGTGCAGCACGCGATAGAGCGGGTGATCGACCGCCTTCTCGCTTTTTCGGCCATCGCGCCGGCGCAGATGGACCGGGAGCATCCCCATCGATCCGCACTGGAGAGACATGGCACGAAAGAACGTGCTGTTCCGCAGAGCCATATTTTCGTTGACCGCCACCCCGGTGACGCCGGTGCGGCCACCGCCACGCATCATCTCGAGCAGTCCGGGATCGCTGAGATCGTATGTCTGGTACGAGTGGATCGGCCCCGAGACGACCGGACCGGCCGCACGGGAAGCAGCTGACGATCGCCGAAAGCCTGCATTCTTCCGGTAATCGTCGGGAGACATCACCATCCTATCTCCCTTCCATCAAACTCGAAGCACGCCGCGGCGCGCGTATACGGACTTCTTCGGCGGCTTTTCGTTCATCGCAGCCGCTCCCACCGCCATCGCGCTGGTCACCAGGCCATCGATCCGTCCCCGGGAGCGCTTCTTGTCGAACGCCCTGTTCTCGAGCCCGTCTTCGATCAGCGCGGCGTTGGCCGCGCAGCTGTAGGTCACCGGCGAAGCGTCGATGACGATGTTCTGATCGAGGATCGCGTCCTCGAACTTCGTGATCGATTTGGGCATGCAGAGCTGCCGATCCTCGAACATGACCCTTGTGCCCTGGGCGTGCGCGACCAGCTTCATGCCCCGGCCCTCCGGCTTGCCCGGGCCTTCGTACCGCCAGGTCTCGAAGCCGATCTCTTCGCAGGCCTCCTCGAACGAGAGCATGAAGGCGACGTCGAACGCGAGGAATGCCACGTCGTGCTCGAGCGCGATCTCCTGCACCTTCGCCGCCACGTACGTCATGTCGATCACCGCGCCCGGTACCGCGGTCAGATAACCGTCGGCGACCCACTCGCTGTAGGGCGCATTGTCGGCCTTTTCCCGATCCTCAAGGCCATCCAGCGTGGTCCAGTACCAGGTCTTCAATTGATGCTGGATCGGCTTGTCGACTTCGAGCGTGATCCAGTCAGCGCTGAGCGCGGTCAGATCGTTCTTTCTCGAAAGGTCGAGTGCCAGATAGCAGCGCTTTCCACGCAATTCTCGCGTATCGATCGCTGTTGCCGGCGTGCTTTGCACCGCTGCCCAGGCGTTCTCGTCGATCCAGAAATCGGCCGCTCCGACCTCGATCCCGAAATAGAGCCGCTTCACCGACGAGGAAGTGGAAATTCGCGTCCGTGCTGTCGCCACCCGCTCGCGAATGTTCTCGACCGGGAAGGTCTCGCCCAGCGCCGGCAGCGCCTTCGGCCAGCATGCTTCATTCGAGAACACCGTGTCGCGATCAGCCTTGTCGACCCGGGCGACAAAGGAAAATGCCGTGTCGTCTTTGATCTTCCCCAGCGCGATCTGCTGGTAGTGGTCGCTGTAGGATTTGCCCACGTGCTGCGATGTCGCCGGCGTGTTGGTCCCGAGGATCATGATCGCGCTGGTCGCGACCTTGGCGATCGCCTCTTCCCATGTCTTCAGGGAGGTATCGGTCCGGAACTCATGAATCTCGTCGGCGAGTACCGCGGCAGGCCGGGGGCCCGATTGGCGCTCACCGCCGGCGAGCGTACGGAAGAACGATCCGCTTTCCGGGTGCTCGATCTTCGAGGCGTTGTCGCCTTCGCCGCGGATGATCACCTCGCCGCGCGCCTCGAGGCTGTCTCCTTCTTCCTCCCCGGGAATATCCGATCGGCACATCGCCGCCGCATCGCGAAACAGGACGTTGGCGGTCGCCTTGTCGTTCCCGATAGCAAACACCTGCGCGCGCGGGATCTCGAACCACCCCATGATGTAGAGGCCGATCGCCGCCATGAGCGGCGACTTGGCCTGCCCCTTGCCGGTCTCCAGCCACGCGGATCGGAACCTCAACCGGTCGGTCGACGTCCGCCAACCGAAAATGGATCCGACAACGAAGGTATGCCAGGCCAGCGGATGGAACGGCTGCCCGGCAGAGGGCCCGTCGGTGACGGCGAGCACAGCGGGAAGAAATCCCAGCGCGTGTGCTGCCGCGTCCGGCCGCCAGTACAGACCGCGCGCCTCGCCGTCGCGAATATCGCGGAGGTGCCGCTCGGCCTGTCCGCGCACGAACTCGCCGACTGTCAGCTCGCCGGCCACCGCAGCCTGAGCCCAGGCCGTCGTAGGATCCTCTTCGGCCAGAAACCGGTTAGGCACTGCGCGGCTTCAAATACGCGTCTGCTCCCGACTTTCGGCGGGCCTTCCTCTCGATCTTGCCGCCGCTGTTGCGCTCGCGCGGCGCGATGCAAAGTTCCTTCTCCAGCGCCTGCGCCTGGGAAGCCGCGTTCGACATGGTGGTCCACCACGGGTTGTATGTCGGCACGCCGGTCTTCTTGGCCTTCATCACCGGCCCCGAGCGGAGAACCTCACGAGCGGATATGTCATAGGTGACGTAGGCGACGACGAGTCGCTTAATTGAGTGGGCGTTGGCGACGGCCAGCTTGTCGGCCCCGTTCATCTCGCTGATGATGTTTCGCCAGTACTCGCTTGCCGATGCCCGGTCCGGCGCCCGACCGAAAATCGTTTTCCAGTTGGGTTCGGGAGGGACACCGTCACCACCGTTGATCTCGATCAGCTCAGGCATTAGAAACTCCCGGCGGGTCGAAACCCTCCCCCCTCCAAATTTGCCCGCAGTGCGTACGCTGGTTCGGAAGCGGTCATGGCGCTGGGCCGTTCGAAACTTTTGGCCCGGGGGGCTTCAATCCTGATTCGGTCGGTTCCACGCGTGGCTGGGATCGAGCGGCCTGCCGTTTCGGTCATTGCCCCGGACCAGGCCGGATCTCTCTTCCCGCTGGATGTCGCTGTCGTGGTGCCGCTTGCAGGTCGGCTCCCAGTTCTTCCTGTTCCAGAAGAGCTTCAGGTCGCCGCGGTGCGGGATCCGGTGGTTAACGACGGTGGCAGGCTCCATCCTGCCTGCAGCCTCGCAACGCTCGCATAGCGGGTTGGCATCGAGGAAGACCTTGCGGGCACGCTGCCACTTGCCACCATAGCCGCGCTCGGCCGTCTTCCGTTTGTCGGTACGCCAGCTCGGCCGGCGCTGCGTCATCCCCGCGTCTGGCCCTGCTCGGCCCGCTTGACGAAGAACTGGTCGACGCCCTCGGCCTTGCTGAAGCCCAGTTCGGCGAGCTTGACGCTGTGTCGCCCATCGATGTCCTTGAGCACCTGCGCCTTATCGAGCGAGGTCTTCACCCGCACGAAGGGCTTTGCCCACCGCTCGCCCTTGATCTGGTCGATGAGCTCGTCCTCGCTGCCGGCGACCTGCAGGGTGGCGCGGCCGGCCTTGCTGCCGACGATGCAACCGCCGAGCTCGACCGACTTGGCCTTGCCCTGCCCTTCGAGCGCCTGCTCCCGGCCACCCTTGCCCCACCATGCGCCGAGCTTGGCGGCGAGAGTATCGCGCTCGGCGATCAGGTCGTTCGCCGCGGTGTCGGCCCGGGCGTTGACCGCCGCGATGTCGGCCTGCCGCCCCTCGGCGATCGTGGCGATCTGCCCATCGAGCTCGGCAAAGCGTTCGCACAGCTCGGTTGCGGCAGCGACGGTGCGCGGTTCGCGAAGAGCAGTCATTCGACCACCATGGTCAGCAGCCAGATGCCGACGCCGATTGCGAAGGCGAGCCATGCCTTGCGCGGTACCGGCGCACCCGAGGAGGCCATGCCGGAGGCGAATACGCCCATGAGGCCGTAGGCGAAGCACAGGGCGCAAAGCACCCAAGCGAAGAAGTACCAGGGGATCATCAGTTGTCCTCCACGAGCAGCAGCTCGGCAGTGACGGTCATCAGCGGCTGAGGCAGCCATCGCGTGTCGCACGATGGCACCGCGGCCTCGACAACCAGGTGATTGGGAATGGCGAACGGGTGATGCTCCAGCACCGCGACGAAGCGCTCGCCGGCGGCGACCGCATCGGCACCCTCGAACTTCAGTTCGAGCGAATGGCGCGCGCCCGAATAGGTGCCGCTTGCCCAGGTCCGCTCGTTGTGCCCGAGCAGCTGGGCCTGTCCCTCGGCCAGCGCGAGGATTTGGGCCCGTACCGCGCCGTGGTTGCGCGCGCTGGCGCACGCCTCACGGCCCAGCAGGCCAAGGATAGCGCTCAAAGCCGCTGCCCTTCCGGCAGGCCGAAGACCTGTCCGAGCCGAGCATGCGCGTCTCGGCCCGCGCGCAACTCTTCAAGCGCCCGCTCAAGGAACGATAGACCGACTACGGTGCGCGGCTCTTGTCCGCTTTGGTCCTCGTCCGGCTGCTGACGAAGTTCTGCGCAGGTGCGCTCGAGCGCCGCGAGGTCGATCATCGCTTGCCCTCACGAAAGGCCCGCGGAATGGCGCGGCCGATCTTGTGCGCACGCTCTTCGCAATCGTCGTAATGGCGCTGGCTGCCGATACCGAGACCAACCTCGGCTTCCAGGCTCTCCAGCGCCTCACGCTGTTCGACCAGCATCGAATGAATGCTGGGACGAACCTGCGGTTTGGCATGTCGCATGGGAATCTCCCAAATCGAGTCCAGCCACGAAAAAACCCGCGCTCCCTGGGGGCTGGGAGCGCGGGCTTGTCGGGGTACGTCCGGACTGGACGAAGTTGTCGCGGGGTCGGAATTGGCCGTTTCGGTCACCGATTGGCAGGGTGAAAAACGGGCGGAGCCGAATTTTTGTCAGATGAGGCCCGCCTGAGCCGCCAGCATCTCGGCCTGGTCGATAGCGTTGCAGGCCGCGCCGATATAGTCGCTCCATGCGTCGAGCGCGCGGCTCAGCAGTTCCCTGGCTGTTTCCTTGCGCATGCCATAGGCCCTCGCAGTCGCGCTCAACGATTGATCGTGGACGATCATCTCTAGCAGCGGCAGGGCTTTATCACCCTGCGCGCGTCGCCAGTGGCCGTAGGCGACCTCGGCGCGCACTGCGCCCAGACGTTCGAAGAAGAGTGCGCTGCCCTTCCGCCCGTTGTCGACCCGCGCCTCCAGGCTGCAGGTGCCGACCTTCACGTCCATCCCGATCCTCTCGGCGACGGTACGGATCTCCTGACTGGCCGCGAGCTGGTCGGCGCTCAGCTGCCCCGCTTCATACAACCGGGCAAGGCTGCCCTGCCGTACTCGGCTCGCCTTCTGCAGCGTCTCGACGGTTCCGTTGCGCTTGTGGCCGAAATCCCGCTCGGCCGCTTCCTGCTCCTTGCGCAGCGCGCGTTCCGACCGGGCCCGAGCGGGATGCCGACGACAGAAATCCCGATGTATTTTGTCATGCCTGTCGCCGCGTGCCTTCGCGACCGCGTTCTTCGGGGCCTTCTTTGTCGTTTTCCGGTTTGCCATCCTGGTCTCCGTCGCGCGACAACGAAAGCCCAGGTGCTCGATAGTCGAGCGTCGGCGGTGGCAGGAGGGTGAAATTCGGGCCGCTGGTCGAGCAATTTGGCGAACTGACCCGCATGATATCCTCGTCGACGCGGAAGCCAAGGTCGCGCAGCTGGCGAATGGCCTCGTCGCGCATCGATGGGAGGGAGAGACCGCGCTTGCCCGGTATGCGGATGATCAATCCGTCCTTCTCGAGACTGCGCAACGCATCGCGCACGCGCGTACGGGTGGTGTCGAGTGCATTGCGAATCTCGCCTTGGCTCGGCGAGACGCGGTGATCGAAGAAATAGGCGCGCACGAACGCCAGCACGAGAAGACGAAAGCTCGCCATCTCGGGCCTCAATCGCGGTGCGGCCTCTGTCTTGTTCTCTTCCGGCAATCGGTCCAAGTTCACCCCGACGCCCCCCGTGTTCAGGGAACATAGCGGGAATCACCTTGCTCGCAAGTGACTGTAAGCGCTGATTGGCGCGGATACGCCCTCAGCCGCAGTGCCGCAAATCCGCAGCCTGCGCGGGCCCGCGGACAGTGCTTTCGGGCGATACCCCGCTTTCGCCCTCGGAATACCCCCTTGAGCGCGCAGATAGTATGCCTACGCGGCCTTGCGAAATTGGGGTCTGTGGACCTGCCTATCGCGCACCTCTTCGGGTACGATAAGGCCTTTCGAAACTACGAGCAGCTCGGTGCCCGTACGCTTAGTCTGGACCGAATACCGGATGTCAAAGGAGTACTGCCGCCGCGATCGATAGAGTGCCCTGACCTGCGGCACGTCGTCGTAGGTGAGGATCCAGGGTCGATCGATGGCAAGGATCGCGTCTGCGACGTCCGCGTGGTCGCTCGGCGAATAGAAGCTGGTGTAGAGGCTCGCGCCCTTGTGATAATAGGGCGGATCAAGCGCGATAAAGCTGCGTTGCGGCAGGCTCCGGTCCATGTTTGCCAAAAATACCAGCGCATCATCCTGAGAAAGATGGATCCGTGAGCGGTATTTGGCGATGCGTCGTATCCGACGGATCAGCTCGTCTCGGTTGAATCGACAGTCGATCTTGTATTCACCCTGCTGACCGAGCCCGCCGATGATGCCGCCCGTGCCGATGATTCCGGAACGGTTGGTTCGGTTCAGGAAAAAGGTGGCGAAGCCAAGCGCCAAGGTATCGACCGGGTTCAACGATCGATACAGCTCACGTTGCCGCTGCCATTCTTCGACCGTGATCTCGGTCGTTCGGATCAGCTCACAGAGTTCTTCCGTCTGTTCGAGCACGCTGTGCCATAGCGACCAGATGCCCCGATCTACATCGTTCAGATGGATATCGCTCACCTGTCCATGGAAGAGGAGGCTCAGCGCGAGACTGGCCCCACCCGCATAGGGCTCAGCATAATGGCCCCGCTGGAGCTTGTTCTGTCGAAGAAAGTCGGTGACGAGCGGATACAGGCAGGATTTACCGCCCGGATACCGGAGCGGTGAGTGCGCGCGAGACATTGGAGATCCCCCTCGAAAGACGCTTTACCGCCCTTTCGTATCGAAAGGGTTCCGCCTCGGCCAGCGAATTCTCAAGGCAAGGTCGCCAGCGCTTTCGCGAGCATCGGAGACACTCGATCCATGTCGTTGATCAACTGCATGGCATCGAACGTCGCGCCGATCGCATCGTGCTTGGTCGTATTTCCCGCCTGAGCCATATGCCCCAGCGCCTTCACGATCGAGCCGCTTGCGGTCTTCGAAAAGCCCAGCTTGTTCTGCAGCATGTCCCTATTGAAAAAGTCAGCGAACGCCTGCTTGTCCTTCGCTTTGCACACGGCTGCGATGGTCTCGATCAGCGACCAGCACCCCACCGCTATCAGCTGCGGATTGGCCCGGGCACTAACGGTCGTCACCGATTTGTAGAGATCGATCAGCTTGTCGTTCTTCGATTTCGCAATCGCTTTCTTGAGATCCTTGTCCGACTTGATGCGATGCGGCTTCTTCGGCGGGGGAGCGTCATCGTCATCCTCCTCGTCATCCTCTTCACCGCCGCTGTCCTCGTCATCGGTATCCTCGTCGTCGCCGGTCTCGTCATCTTCCTCGGCCTCTTCGACCGGCTTCACCCCTGCCCGCTCCTCGAGCGTTCCAGCGTAGTCCTGGATCTCCTTGTCGTTCTTGCGCGACGTGATCTCCTCTTCGCCCAGCAGGTCGGCGATCAGCTGCTTGAGGAGCTTCTCGAGGTCCGCCTTTGATCGCCCGAATTTTACCTTGCCTGGGCGAGGGTTGCTGTCGTCGGCCTTCAGGATCGTCTTCAGCGCATCGGTCCCTACAAACCGCTGTAGCGTCGTCAGCCGGTTCCGGCGCTCGCCTGGAGTGATCAGCCCGCCTGCTTCCGCAATTTCGAGGAGGTCGAACGCGATCGCGTACTTCTTGGTCGGGTTGAAGCGATGCTGTTCGTCCGGGCCCCATTCCCGTCGCCCACGCCCCTTCTGGTTGCGGTTGTGGATGTTGGCCATCCAGAATTTAAGGACGTCCTTGTCCTCGAACACACGGCCATCGATTGTCTCGATCTCGTCCGTATCCGCCGACAACTTCTGGAAGCGCTTATGCCACTTCGCAGGAGCGAGGTCGGGGTCGTTGAGCAGCATGATCGCGCAGACCCGGCGATTACCTTCGTAAGCGATGTAGGTGGGTTCACCTTCATCATCCTCGTCATCGATCCGGATCACGCCGATCAGCTGAAGCGGATTGGTCCCCTTCTCGGCTATGCTTTTCGCCAATTCGTAGACTTGTTCCTCTTCGAGGAGGCGCTCGATGATCTTGTCTGGATCCGCGATATAGCCGTGCCGAGGGTTGTTTTCGAACAAATGCACCCGCTCGATCGGCAGTTCGATCACATCACTTGCCATCTCATCATTCCCCCAGAACTGCGGCGAGCGCCTTTGGCGTTCTCTCACCTAATCTCTTGAACCGCGCAGTCACTCGCTCCCAGGCCCGCCCGGAATTACCCGTGCCTCGCAGCTCTCATGATCGACGCGCGCATAGATCCGCTCGACATTCATCCCGCCAAAGCCGTTCTGCGCGCGGTAATCCATCCAGAGCCCATGCTCGCCGGCATCGTTGCCGTAGATCGACGTCTCGATGTGTTCGAAGCTGTCTGGATCGCGCAGCGCAGCTTTGACCTGGTCGACCGTACTGCGGTTCGAACCGTCCCATGCCGAGAGGCAATGGAAGCCCTTCTCTCGCTCGACTGCTGCGTCGGTGTCAGCCGCATCTGCAAGCAACGCGAGCTCTTTTGCATTCGCCGCCTGCTCGGCCTCGATACGCGCCAGTCGCGCATCGTATTCTTCCGGGAAGAAGATCATTTCCACAGCGAGGCCGGCGAGCACGAGAACGACGAAGGCCCCCACGGCGTAAACACCCCACCGCCAGCGTCGATCGTTTCGATCATCGCACCCCTCATCAGCAGAGGTTTCGTCAATCATTGTCGGTGCCGTCGATACGCAAGGGATTTTCGGAAACCCGCAGATCGTAGAGATGGTTTGTATGCCGCACGACAGCACGGGCGGCTTCGATCGACGGCTCATCCCCGACCAGTTCGGCCTCGAATAGTACAAGCCTCGCGTCGATATGAATCTGGGCAACCGCGATGTCGAGGTTACGTCGCACCTGCTGCCGTTCGCGCCGCTTATGTACGTCGAGAATCGAAATGACATCGCCCATTGGTTAGCTCCCCTGCTCTCTTCCCCCCTACACCTTGATGGTCTGCAGGAGTATTAACCTGACGCGCGCGGCCGATATGCGTTGCGCGTCGCCAGCTCCTGTCGCTTCTTTCAGCGTTCGCGATGTCCGTCCGTGCATTCGTGCGACTGCAATTTCCCAGCTGAGCCGAAGTGCTCTCCGATCGAGCGGCTCAGCATTGTCATTCACCGGTGTGCGACCACCCATCGAAGTATCTCCGAATTTACCTCACCAAGGTCAACTTGCCGAAGCCAGCTCACAACCGTCCGAACGTCCCCACGACCCGGCCGATGATATGCAGCTCGCCGTCGGCTGCGTGATTGTCGGGCACCACCGGATTGTCCGAGAGGATCGTGATCCCCTCCCCGCTCGCTCGCAGACGTTTGATCATTCCCATCTCGCCGATCGCGCAAGCCCAGATCCGGTCGTCGATGTTGAGATTGATGGCCGCCCGGTCGATCAGCACCAGGTCGTTCGGCCCGATCGTCGGCGCCATACTGTCACCCACGCCTTCGGCGATCATCAGATCGGTAACCCGCGATTTCGTGAAATGGCGGATGAAGGCGAGCGGGAATTCCTCGTGCCGCACCTCCGGACTGTGCTCGAGGAAGGTCTCGCCCATCCCATAGGCGAGATCCAGCATCGCGACCTGGACGACGTCGTCACGGGGCGGCGCTGGCAGAGGCGCGTCGGCGAACGGATCGTCGGTCGCGCCCTCCAGATAATCCGGCGTTGTGCCCAGCACGCGGGCGACGAGGTGCAGGTGCTTTGAGCCAGACTTGTTCGCGTGGATCAGCTTGAAGATCGTAGGCTGGGAGACGCCAACGCGGCGCGCGAGCTCGGCCTGCGATAGGCCTTGGTCGGCCATAAGTGCCGAGATTCGCTCGCCGTTGATCATAAGGCGGAACTTATAGCCACAGTTATCGCAACGCGACGAACTTAAGGGTATTGACTCGCCAATAACCTCGGGTATTAAGTCGGGTTATGGAAGCAGTCTCCACCATCGATGCGCTCACCGTTGCGGTGCAACAGCTGGGCTCCCAGTCCGCTCTCGCTCGGCTCTGCGAGGTAAGCCAACCCACCGTGTGGAAGTGGCTGCACAAGGCGAAGCGTGTTCCTGCCGAATATGTCCTCGCGATTGAGGCGGCCACCAATGTTTCGCGTCACGAGCTGAGACCTGACATTTACCCGCGCGAGGAGCCGCCCGCGCAACCGTCGGCAGGTGACCCTCCCCCGCCTGCCGGCGGGTCCGCGGCTCTGCCCCGCAATTCCGTAGGCGAGGTGCTGGCATGATCGGCTCCATCATCGCCGCCGATTATGCGGAAACCCGCGACCCGCGTCACTTGCGCTCGGACCGGCTTTTGCAGGGCGGCTTCCCCGGCGGCTTTCCCTTTGCCGACAACCACAGCGCTGCGCCGGACAGCGCGTGGCCGACCCGGCGTGGCCGCGCCACGCGGCCCGAAGCGCGGCTCCCGCGCACCGGCGACATCATGGGGCCTGCACAGCGATGACCAAGCACCGCGCCCCCCTCTCCTTCGACGCCGCTCTCGCGCGCATCGCCGGCCAAGTCCCTGGTGCTTACGACGCACTGGCGCTCCGCTGCGGCCGTCAGCCGCGCACCGTCCGCAACTGGGGCGATCCCGACACTGTCGAGAATGTGCCCATCGATGTCGCGGTGGATCTCGACCTTTTCTTTGCCGAGGCCGGTGGCGACGGTTCTCCCTTCCTCGAGGCCTTCGCGCACCAGCGCGAGCAGCTCGAGCTCGTGCGCCACGCCGATCGCATGGCCCTGGGCGTGCGCGCCGCGGAAGTGATCAAGGAATGCGGCGAGGCCGGCAGTGCGCTGGTGATCGCCTCGCAGCCGGGCGCCAGCCCGCGCCAGCGCGCCGAGGCGCTCGCCGAACTGACCGAGGCCTACGAGGTGATCAAGCACACGCTGGCCATGCTTCACGAGGACGCCACCGATCCTGTCGTCCGTCCCCAGCCACCACCCTGATCTGATCCGCTGCCGCTTGCGACCCCGGCGGCGAACCTAGGGGGCGGGTCACAGACCCCGGCCCGCCCCTATTTTTCGATCCCCTCTCGGGCGTCATCCGGATTCGCGAAATCGCGCTTCCGGAGGCGCTCTCCCCTTGCCCGGAGACTGCCCGTGAATGCCATGACCCAGATCACCCGCGACGACCCGCTTGCAGCGCCGCTGGCCGCGCGCCGAGCGGTCCTGCGCTCAAAGCGCGAGACCGCGGGCGGCTACATGCGGCGCTGCCGGGAGCGCGCCGATCTCTCGATCGAGGAATGCGCGGCGAAGATCGCCGGCGCCCAGAACGAACGCTGCCACGCGCGCAACGATCTCCAGCTGCTCGAGGACGATCGACCCGGCAATTATTACCGCCTCGCCCGCTCGCTCCACGATCACCGCGTCTTCGGCTTCAGCCTGAGCGTATTCCTCTCGCTGGCATCGGCCACCGCGGACGCCAGTCTCGACGAATGGGCCAGCGCATGACGCTCGAGCGCTGCCACACCCTCGTCGCGCAAACCGGCGCGCTTGCTCTCGCGGCGATCGCCCTGCTCGTCCTCGACAACGTCGTCTTCGCGATTGCCGTCGACGCAGCGGGAGCGCGCTGATGGGCCGCGCTACCTGCACCCGCTGCAAGATGGGCTGGAACCGCCTGTTCGACGCCTTCGTCAACGGCATCGGCTGGACCAGACTTTGCGGCAGCTGCTGCGACGGCCCGCGGCCCGACCACCCCGAGCCCCGCGCCTACCTCGGCCGCTACCCGATCCGCGCCGATTTCAGCGCGCTGGTACGCCAGCCCGACCCCGAGCCATCCTTCACCATTCCGGAGCTCCAGTGATGCCCCTTTGCCTGACCTCGATCGACTTCCCCGCTCATCCCCGCCGGCAGCTTCGCGCCTGCCTCGAGGAACAGCGCATTGCCTCGGGCTCGCAGATGCCGGCGGCCGCGGTCGACGAAGCCGTCGATCTTGCCTGCCACGCGGCCGAGAGCGCGCGCAGGACCATGTTCGAAATCCTCGATCGTGCCAGCGATCCGCGCATCACCACCACGTCGATCGGCCTCGCGATCAGTCTGCTCTCGTCCGACTGCGCAAGGATCGAGGCCGGCCTGCGTGACTACGCCGAGCAAACCGGCGCCACCTTCCGCGAAGCCCGAGTGGAGATCTCGTAATGCCCAGACAGCCCAAGCAATCCGGCGGCCTCGACGCCGTCTTCGCCGCGATCGATGCGCTCACATTCCGCGAGCACCGGCAGATGGCGGACCTGTTCGTCCTGCAGGCCGAAGATCGCGAGCTCACGAGCCGCGACGCCTTCGCGGACCTGCTCGCCGACACCTGCGAAAGCTTCCTCGAAGCCGAGGAGGATTGAGCCATGGCAGAAGCTACCGACGATCGTCTCCGCCTTTTGATCGAACGCATCGAGCGGCTCGAGGAAGAGAAGAAAGGCATCACAGACGATATTCGCGACGTCTACGCCGAGGCGAAGGCGACCGGCTACGACCCGAAGATCATGCGCGAGGTCGTGCGCCTCCGCAAGATGAAGCCCGACGATCGCTCTGAGCAGGAGACGATCCTCGACACCTACAAAGCCGCGTTGGGGATGGGCTGATGCTCCTGCGCGGCCCCACACCTGATCGATATTGGGACCGGCGCCGCCGGCGCTACGCGCTCGTGCATCGCCTCGGCATCGGAATCCTCGGGCTTGCCCTGGTCACCGTCGGTTGCATCGCGGCGACCGCAAGCGATCGGCGGGACTCGTCCTTCCTCGAGACAGGCGCCCGATGAAGGAAGAAATCTTCGGCTCGGCCCGCCTGATCCTTGGCGATGCCTACGAGATCCGCCCCGATCTGGGGTGGTTCGACATCGACATCATGGATCCGCCCTACGAGTTCCGCGCCGAAGGCGGGGGATCATGGCGCCGCGCCCGGGGCGGCATGGAGCAGATCGTCGAGGAGGGGCTGTCCGACGGCTTCGACCACTCGATCATCAATCCGATGCTCTGCGGCGCAGTGGTCACCTTCTGCCACAACGACCAGCTCGCCAAGCTGCTGCCCGATCTCGACGGCCTGTTTCACCGCTACGCTCTGCTCTCCTGGTGGAAGTCCAACCCCCAGCCGCTGGCGAACAAGCACTATCGCCCCGACTGCGAGATCTGGGTCCATGCCTGGAATCGCGGCTACGAACCGCAGGGCACCGTACGGGAAAAGCGCCGCTTCGTGATCTCGGGCTCACCCCGCCGCGCGCTCTACGGCCACGCCACCGTGAAGCCCGACAAGGTGATGGACAAGATTGTCCGTCACGCCGCCGGCCGCACCATCTGCGATCCCTTCATGGGCACAGGCTCGACCGGCATCGCGGCGCTGCGCGCCGGCCGCACCTTCACCGGAATTGAGAAGAACCCGCAGCATTTCGAAACCGCCTGCCGCCGCTTCGAGCAGGAAGTGCAGCGCCTAGAGGTGGCGGCATGAGCGCCTCTGCACATCCAAGCCGCCGGCTCCCCACCACCCGCACTCCGCGCCCGCTGCCGCGAGGCGCGAAAATCGACTTGTCGCTGGTCCCCAGCGCGATGGAGCAGCTTGCGGCCAGCTGGAAGAAAGGATCCGTCCGTGGCTGATCGTGGCATCATTTTCAGCGCTCCGATGGTGCGGGCTCTGCTGGCCGGGCGAAAGACGCAGACGCGGCGATTGCTGAGCCTCTCTAAATATCGCGGGATGACAAAATTTGGACCATCGAACACAGCCGGTTTCGACTGGCATTTTCGCAGGGCCGACCAGTGCTGGTGCGATATCCGCGATGATCGGTTGCGAGAGCTGTTGCCGCATTCGGCGGCTGATCGCCTCTATGTTCGGGAAGCGTGGCGACCGCATTATCTTGGCGATGGGGTGTGGGATTTAGATGTGTCCTATGCCGCCGATGGCGAGCGCCGTAGGATCATGGATGGGGAGTTCGAAGAGAACGACTGGTCTTGGCCTAAAGCCGCTGATCGCGGAAACGTGCCTTCCATCCATATGCCGCGCTGGGCCTCGCGCCTGACGCTAACCGTCACCGATGTCCGGGTGCAGCGGGTCCAGGAGATCGACGGGGCGGATGCCGAGGCCGAGGGCTGCGTCTGGGATAGCGCAGATGGCCATGATGTTTGGTACGTCCCGGGAGCGCAGACCCCTCGCAACGGCGCTACGGCAGCTGAGTGCTTCTCGATCCTCTGGGATAGCCTGCACACCAAGCCTGGCACCCGCTGGGACGACAATCCGTGGGTATACGCGCTCACCTTCGACGCCACGATGGGCAACATCGGTCAGATCGAGCGCGAGCCATGACCTGCGAGCACGTCCCCATGCCCAGCGGTGGTTTCGCTATCGTCTGCGGCCGTTCCGTCCGGCGGCAGCGCTGCGCATGCGGCGCGCCCGCCACACTGTTCTGCGACTGGATCTTGCGAGAGGGCGAGAAGCCTCGCCGAGAGCGCCCGAAGACCTGCGACGCACCGCTTTGTGCAAACTGCACGCTCTCGCCAGAGCCCGAGAAGGATCTGTGCCCCGAGCACGCGCGCGCCTTCGAGGCATGGAAGGCCAGCCGCCGCCTCAACGAAACCACGAAGCAACCGAGGGAGCTGTCCGATGGATAAGCCGCGCATCGAGTTCGCCACACCCGTCGACTGGCCCCTCGGCCGCAGAAAGGAGGGAGGGACCAAGCAGGCTTTGTGGCGCAGTGGCGGGTCTCAGATCACTTTCGACCAGGCCGTGGCCCGTCTTGCCGAGCAGGTCGGCGCGATCACCAAGCCCGGCCGTCCGTGGCGGACCACCGAGCTCACGCTGTCGACGAACTTCGCGCTGCGCGTCGACGGCCGCCCGCGGCGCAACCAGGGCCGCCCGGCCGACCAGGCGGTGTCGTTTTTCTTCGAGCTGGACGGCGAGCCGCACGCCCTAGCGTGCGATCGCTTCGATCGGATCGAGGACAACATCGCCGCCATCGCCGCACACATCGAGGCGCTACGCGGGCAGGAGCGCTGGGGCGTCGCCGACATGAAGCAGGCCTTCGCTGGCCACGTCGCGCTGCCGGCGCCGGAGCAATGGTTTCAGGTGCTCGGCGTTACCTCGAGCGCGAGCGACGCCGAGATCGATGTCGCGTTCCGCGAGAAGATGCGCTCGGCGCATCCCGATCGCGGCGGCTCCGAAACCGAAGCACAGCGCCTCAACTGGGCCCGCGCGGAGGGCAAGAAGCGATGAGCGAAGAGAGTGCGCCCAGCCCCTCGTCGATCGACGACAGCCCGGCCGGATCCTGGCGTGCTGAGATCGCTTGGCGCGAAGGCCAGCCCGCCACCTGCGCTGCCTGTCGCCAGTCCGTCTGCCACCATTCCGATCTCGAATATCAGGGGCTCGTACCGCCCCGCCAACCAGTCAACCCCAGCACGTCGCGGAGCCAGCAATGACCGAGAACCTCTTGAGAAGAAGCCAAGTCGAGGAGATCGTCGGGCTCAAGCGATCAGCGATCTACGCCCGGATACCGAAGGGCGAATTCCCTGAGCCGGTCCGGTTTCGGGACACCAGGCGGGTCCGATGGCGCCGCTCCGATATCGACCAGTGGATGAAGGATCAGCTCGCGGGCTGATCCTCATTTTTTTGGGCACGCGCGGGGCACCAGCCGGGGCGCGACGGCAAACTTCTAACTGCAATATCCATATTTTTGAGGGTCATACCAATGCATTTTTCACCCCTCCCTGGGCACCACTTCCCCGATCCCGCTTCCTCGAAACGGCCCCTTTACGGGTCCGGCTCATCGATTGCGTCGCCTGCAAGCCTCATGTAAGCAGGCCGCCCTGCCCCCGGTCTGCGGATTGCACCCGATTCCGCGTCCCGGGGCGTCTGTTTTTCGTCGCACCTATCGTTGCACCCAACGTCGCACCCAATGTCGCACCCAATGTCGCAAGGAACCGCTGCATGGCTCGTCGCCGCCAGATCTACGAAGGCAAGGCCAAGATTCTCTACGAGGGTCCCGAGCCGGGCACGATCATCCAGTATTTCAAGGATGACGCCACCGCCTTCAACGCCGAGAAGAAGGGCACGATCAACGGCAAGGGCGTGATCAACAACCGCGTCAGCGAATACATCTTCACGCGGCTCTCGCATATCGGGGTGCCGACGCATTTCATCCGCCGCCTCAACATGCGCGAACAGCTAGTGCGCCAGGTCGAGATCGTGCCGATCGAGGTGGTGGTGCGCAACATCGCCGCGGGCTCGATCTGCAAGCGGCTGGGGCTGGAAGAAGGCGAGCCGCTGCCGCACACGCTGATCGAATATTACTACAAGGACGACGCGCTGGGCGATCCGCTGATCGCCGAGGAGCACATCGCCTGCTTCAACTGGGCCAGCGGCGAGGAGATGCAGGACATTTCCTCGATGGCGATCCGGGTCAACGACTTCCTGTGCGGCATGTTCGCCGCGATCGACATCCGGCTGGTCGACTTCAAGCTCGAGTTCGGACGGCTGTGGGACGGCGATTTCAGCCGCATCATCCTGGCCGACGAGATCAGCCCCGACGGCTGCCGGCTGTGGGACGTCAACACCGGCGAGAAGCTCGACAAGGACCGCTTCCGCCGCGATCTGGGCGGCGAGGAAGAGGCGTACCGCGAGGTCGCGCGCCGGCTCGGCCTGCTCCAGAACGAGGACAATGGCGCGGGCGAGGTGTTCGACCTGTCGGCGCATCGCGGCCGGCTGCGGGGCAGCAAACCCAAGAAATAACCGTTTTCGCAACGGCTTGTCGCAACGGCTTGTCATTGAGGGTTCAGCCGCGATCGGGCAGGATTGCGGCATGAAGCTTCGCTACTCGACGCGCCTCGCGTTCTCGCTCTTCGTCACCACCGCCGTCGCCGGCGTTCTCTCCGCTCCGGCTTTTGCCGAGCCAGTCGGCTGGAATGCCGCGGACTGGGAGCTCGAGGACAGCGAGTTCGAACCCGAGAGCGGCTGGCATTTCGGCAAGCTCGACAACGGGTTGCGCTATGTTATCCGCCGCAACGACCGGCCCGAAAACACCGCGCTGGTGCGGATGGATATCGCCGCCGGATCGCTCGACGAGCGCGCCGAGGAACGCGGCTATGCGCATTACGTCGAGCACATGGCCTTCAACGGCTCGACCAATGTGCCCGAGGGCGAGATGATCAAGCTGCTCGAGCGGCTGGGTCTGGCCTTCGGCGCGGATACCAATGCCTCGACCGGTTTCGATCGCACCCAGTACAAGCTCGACCTGCCGCGCGCCGACGAGGAACTGCTCGCTACCGCGCTGATGCTGATGCGCGAGACCGCGAGCGAGCTCGATTTCGACGAACAAGCGGTCCAGCGCGAAAAAGGCGTGATCCTGGCCGAGCGGCGGGTGCGCAACGGCTACGCGCTCAAGAACACGGTCGATTCGCTCGAATTCGCCTATCCCGGCTCGCTGCTGGCGGGGCGCCTGCCGATCGGCACCGCCGACACGCTCGAAGCCGCCGATGCAGCGGCCCTGCGCGGCTTCTGGGAGCGCGAATACGTCCCCGCCGACACGGTGATCGTGGTGGTCGGCGATTTCGATCCCGCCATCGTCGAAGCCAAGATAGTCGAACGCTTCGCCGACTGGCAGCCGGCTTCCTCCCCCGACCAGCCCCCCGCCGGCCCGATCGATCCCGATTACCGCGCCGCCACCGACATCTATCTCGATCCGGCGCTGACCGAGACGATCGCGATCGCGCGTCACGGCCCCTATGTCGACAAGCCGGATACGGCCGCCGAGCGGCGCGCTGCGGTGTTGCGGCAGGTCGCCAGCGGCGCGCTGTCGCGGCGGCTCCAGCGGCTCCAGCGCAGCGAGGATCCGCCGTTTCGCGGAGTGGGCTTCTCGACCTCAGACGCGTTCGAGGCCGGGCGCACCACCACGCTGAGCGTCGCCAGCGAGGAAGGCCGGTGGCGCCGCGCGCTCGACGTGGCGGTGGACGAGTATCGCCGCGCGCTGACCCACGGCTTCAGCGAGGCCGAGATCGCCGAGCAGCTCGCCAATATGCGCACCGGGCTGGAGAACGCGGTCGCCAATGCCGAGACCCGCAGCAATGCCGCGCTGGTCGGCCAGGCGCTGGCAGTGGCGCAGGGATCGTTCGTCCCCACCGCACCCGCCGATGCGCTGGCCCGGTTCGAGGCGCTCGCCCCCGAAGTCACCCCCGCCGAGGTGCTCGCCGCCCTGCGCGAGGACAGCATCGCGCTCGACGAACCGCTGATCCGCTTCTCGGGCAAGTCCGCGCCCGAGGGCGGCGAAGCCGCTTTGCGCGCCGCGGTGGAAGCCGCGTTCGCGCGCCCGGTGGCTCCGCCGCAGGACACCGCCGCGGCCGAGTTCGCCTATACCGATTTCGGGCCTGCCGGAGAGGTGGTCGAGGACAGCCGCACCGCCGCGCTCGACATCCGCACGATCCGCTTCGCCAACGGCGTGATGCTCAACCTCAAGCCCACCGATCTGGCGGACGACCGGGTGACGGTGAATTTCAACCTCGACGGCGGGAAAATGCTCGCCTCGCGCGCCGATCCGCTCGCGGTCGAACTGACCGGGCTCTACACCGCCGGCGGGCTCGGCAAGCACAGCCGCGACGAATTGCAGTCGGTCCTCGCGGGCCGTTCGGTCGGAGCGGGCTTCGGTGCGGGAGACGAGACCTTCGCCGGGGCGGCCACCACCACCCCGCGCGATCTCGAGCTGCAGCTCCAGCTGATGGCGGCCTATCTCACCGATCCCGGCTACCGCGCCGAGGGGCTCGGCCCGTGGCAGCGCTCGCTGGCGGATTTCTTCGCCCGGCTCGGCCGGACGCCCGAATCGGCGCTCGGCGAAGGCCTCGGACCGCTGCTTTCAGACCAGGACCCGCGCTTCACCCGCCAGCCGCTCGAAGCCTACCGGGCGCTCGATTACGAGCAGCTGTCCGCCACCATCGGCGAGCGGCTTGCGAATGGTGCGATCGAGATCGCGCTGGTCGGCGATTTCGACGAGGAGGAGGCGATCCGGATGGTCGCGCAGACCTTCGGCGCGCTGCCGCCGCGCGAGCCGGCCTTCCGCGCCTATGAGGGCGAAACCCGCGAGCGCAGCTTCACCGATCGCCGCGAAACCGTGACGCTGACTCATGGCGGCGAGCCCGATCAGGCACTGCTGCGGATGGTCTGGCCGACCGCCGATGACAGCGACTGGGAGCGCACCAGCCGACTGACGCTGCTCTCGCGGGTGATGCGGCTGGCGCTGACCGAGAAGCTGCGCGAGGAGCTGGGGCAGACCTATTCGCCCTCGGTCGATAGCAGCCCCTCGGATACCTACCGCGATTACGGGACCTTCAGTCTTGGTGCCTCGGTCGATGTGGCGCAGCTCGATGCCGCGCAGGCCGCGATGGAGGAAACCGTGCGGACCTTGATCGAACAGGGCCCCGATGCGGATCTGGTCGAGCGGGCGCGCCAGCCCGTGCTCGAAGGGCTCGACAACCGGCTCAAGACCAATGGCGGCTGGATGGGTCTGGTTGCGCGCGCGCAGAGCGAGCCCGAGAACATCGCCCGCTTCCTCGAGGCGAAGGAGCGGCAGCTGGCGATCACGCCGGAAGAACTGCAGACCCTCGGGGCGGAGTATCTCGACCCTGCAAGTGCGGTGCGCGTCCGCGTCGTCCCCGAAGCCGGCGCGGGCGGGTGACCCGCCGCCGATTGCAAAAACGCGGCGGCATCGGCATAGGCGCCGCACGAGCTCAGCCGCATTCACAAAAGGTTCGCCGCCCATGAAGATCCGCATCCATGTCAGCCTCAAACCCGGCGTGCTCGATCCGCAGGGCCGTGCGGTACACCATGCGCTCGATGGCCTGGGTTTCGCCGGGGTCGAGGATGTCCGGATCGGGCGGTTGATCGAGCTCACCGTGGCGGACTCCACCAGCGATTCCGATCTCGAGTCGATGTGCGAGAATCTGCTCGCGAACACGGTGATCGAGAATTACCGCATCGAGAAGGTCGGCCAATGAGCTTTCGCGCCGCGGTCGTCACCTTTCCCGGCTCCAATTGCGACCGCGACATGGCGGTGGCGCTGGAATCGGTGTCGGGCCAGCAGCCGATCCGCGTATGGCACGGCGACAGCGCGTTGCCCGAACGGCTCGATTTCATCGCCCTGCCCGGCGGATTCTCCTATGGCGATTACCTGCGTTCGGGCGCGATGGCGGCGAACAGCCCGATCATGCGCGAAGTCGCCGCGGCGGCGCAGCGCGGTGTGCCGGTGCTGGGCGTGTGCAACGGCTTCCAGGTGCTGACCGAGGCGGGCCTGCTGCCCGGGGCGCTGATGCGCAACGCCAGCCAGCATTTCATCTGCCGCACCGTCGATCTCACGGTCGAGAACACCGATTCGCTCTTCACCCGCGGCTTCGCGGCGGGCCAGCGCCTGCGCATCCCGGTGGCGCATCACGACGGCAATTACTTCTCCGACGAGGCCACGCTCGACCGGCTCGAGGGCGAAGGCCGGGTGGCGTTTCGCTATGTCGAGAACTGCAACGGCTCGCGCCGGGACATCGCGGGGATCCTCAACGAGACCGGCACCGTGCTGGGGATGATGCCGCACCCCGAACGCGCGGTCGATGCCGCGCATGGCGGGACCGATGGGCGCACCATCTTCGAGAACGCGATCCGGGCGCTCGCCCACGCCTGAGCCCGGGGCTCGGCGTCAGCCGCAAGCGTGATCACGCCAGCCGGCGCGCTTCCTCGCGTTCGAACACCTGCCGGGCTTCCGCCGCAGGCATCGGGCGGCCGAAGTGGTAACCCTGGATCTTGTTGCAACCCATCGAACGGATCATCTCCGCTTCCTCGGCGGTCTCGACCCCTTCGGCGGTGGTGGTCATGCCCAGGCTGCGCGCCATGGCGACGACCGCGTTGATGATCGCCAGGCTCTCGGCGCTGTCCTGCGAGGCACCCTGAACGAAGGTCTGATCGACCTTGATCGTCGAGAAGCGCAGCTTGCGCAGATAGCCGAGCGAGGAATAGCCGGTGCCGAAATCGTCGAGCGCCACCGAGCAGCCCAGCGCCATCACCTGTTCCAGCGCCCGGCGCGCCACATTCGCATCGCGCAGGAAGATGCTCTCGGTCACCTCGATCTCGAGCCGTTCGGCGGGCAGACCGCTGTGCGACAGCGCGTGGACCACGCTGGTCGCGAAATCGGGCTCGGTCAGCTGCTCGGGGGAGACGTTGACGTTGATCCCGATATGCGAGGGCCAGTTGGCCGCTTCACAGCAAGCCTGCTGCATGACCCATTTGCCGATCGGCACGATCAGACGGGTGTCCTCGGCCAGCGGGATGAACTTGGCCGGGCTGACCGCGCCGTGCACATCGCTGTTCCAGCGCACCAGCGCCTCGAAGCTGACGAGTTCCTCGGTATTCGCGTCGACCACCGGCTGGTAATTGAGCGACAGTTCGTCGTTCTTGAGCGCGTTGCGCAGCGAGAATTCGAGCTGGCGGCGTTCCTCGGCCGAGGCGTGCAGCGAGGGTTCGTATTCGCGGTATTCGCCGCCGCCGGAATCCTTGGCGCGGTAGAGCGAGAGATCGGCGTTGCGCATCAATTCCTCGACCGAGCGCCCGTCGCGCGGCCCGAAGGCCGCGCCGATGCTCGCGCCGACATAGAGCACATGCTGGTCGACCTGATAGGGCTCGGACAGATGCTCGATGATCGATTTCGCCACCTGCTCGACCCTCGATCGATCGGAGGCATCGCGGATCACCACGCCGAATTCGTCGCCGCCGAGGCGGCCGCAGATCTCGTTTTCGGTCATGAGGCTCTTGAGCCGCCCCGCGACCTGACCCAGCAGCCGGTCGCCGGTCAGGTGGCCGAGCGAATCGTTCACCGCCTTGAAGCGGTCGAGATCGATCATCAGGAAGGCGCAGCGCGTGCGCCACTTGGCGGCATAGCCGATCGCCTCGCCCAGCGACTCGTTGAGCATCAGCCGGTTGGGCAACGCGGTGAGCGTGTCGAAACGCGCGAGGTAGGCGATCTTTTCGGAGGATTCGCGCTGCGTGGTGACGTCCGATCCGACCCCGCGGAAGCCGGCATAGCCACCCGCCTCGTTGAAGATCGAAGCGCCCGACAATTCCCACCAGCGGCGCTCGTCATTGACCATAACCTCGACCACGAGATTGGAGAAATTCTCGCGTTTCTTCAGCTTCTCGGCGAATTCGTGAAGGCTGGAGGGAAAGCGGCCGGTCTCCCAGGCGCTGCCGGAAATGAGTTCGAGGAAACTGCGGCCCTCGATCTCGGACAGCTCCTGGCCCAGCGCAACGGCGAGCCGCGGCGAGACCGAGCGCAGGCGGCGACGCGGATCGAGTTCGAACAGCCAGTCGGCACCGGTATCCTCGTATTCGCGCAGCAGCAGCGAGACCACTTCGCTTTTCTCGTTCATCCCCAACTGGGCGATCTTCGCCGACAGCGCCACACGCGCGCCCTCGATGGTACCGAAAGTGGCGAAGATCCCCGTTACGATCGCGATGATACCCAGACCCGTCTGGCCCATCAGAAGAAGACCGACTGCATAGCCCAGAGAGGTGACGATGCAGAACAACACCGTCCCCGCCGGCGCACCGTAGCGCGACACCGCCGACACGAGCAGCATGATTCCAGCGAATCCCCAGGCGATGGCATGGGCTTCGGGATCGGCCAGGGGCAGGAACAGGAAGGCCGGCAGGGCCCAGACCACGCCTTTGAGGCCCGAGTAGAAGGTATGGCGGAGATATTCGTCTCTGGTGAAAATGCGCCGATCCGCATCGCGCATCGTCAGATCGAGGCGGGCACCGTCTGCGGTTACGAGAAGGACGACCACGCCCCAGGCACCGATGATCCATGGACCCACCACCGGCTGAAAGAGATAGAAGAACAGAACCACGCCGGCCAGATGCATCGCAATCCGCATGGGCAGCCGCGCTGCAAGCAACGCGTATTGCGAGCCCTGCAATTGCGACCAGTCGCCCACGGCGGGCGGTTTGAGCCCGAGGACGACGCTCGCGCACATTCCCTCGGCGAAATCGATCGGCGCTGATTTGCTGTTTTTCACGCCATCGCGGTTAGCCCCAAAAGGTTATGCCGCGGTAAAGGATGAACCGAATTCGCATCCCGAATGCGTCCGACGGTCCGCCGAAAAGCCGCGATGGTCCTGGACCGGTTTCCCGGCTATTCCGGCGAGGGCGCGCTAGCCGCGCCGCGCAGGGCCTCCGGGGAGATCGTCGATTGAGCTGGAATGGCGAGTATCTCGCAATAACGGCCGCCCTCGCAGCGGGGCTGCTGATTGGCATCGAACGCGGCTGGAACTTGCGCCGAGCGGCGGACGGCACGCGCGTTGCCGGGGTGCGGACCTTCACTCTGCTCGGCCTGTTGGGCGGCATTTCCGGCCTGCTGAGCGACAATGGACAGAATTTCGTCGGAGGCGCACTGATCGCGGGGGCAGCGATCGTCCTCGCGATCGGCTATTTCAAGACGGCCGCGCCATCCAAGCCCGATGCGACAACAGCCATCGCGGGGCTTCTGACACTGGCACTGGGATTCCTGGCCGGTTCGGGAAATTCGGCACTCAGCATCGCCTGTGCAGCGCTCATCACCCTGACCCTCGCGCTCAGAAACGAGTTGCACGGACTAATCGCAAAGCTGGAGGAGCGGGACGTCAAGGCTCTCGCCCGCTTCGCGGTGATCGCGCTGGCGGTGCTGCCGTTCCTTCCGGGCGGCGACTACGGACCCTACGGCGCCTGGGACCTCCGGAAGCTGTGGCTGGTGGTGGTGCTGGTGACCGGCTTTTCCTTCATCGGCTACATTGCCAATCGGGTCGTCGGCGTGCGCCATGGTACGATCGTGACCGCGCTGATCGGCGGAGCCTACAGTTCCACGGCGGTCACCCAGTCGCTTGCCCAACGTCTCGGTGCGGGGGCCGGGGGCGGCGCCGAACCCGCCGGCATCGCGCTGGCGACGCTGGTGATGTACGTTCGCGTGCTGGTCCTGGTCTCGGTGCTTGCGACCTCCGTGCTACTTCCGCTGGCGATCATCATCCTGCCGGCGCTGGCCACCGCCTCCATCGCCGGGTTATGGCTCTATCGCAGGTCCTCGCCGAGCGATGGCGCGACCGCGCCGGGCAATCCCATAGCCCTCCTTCCAGCACTGGGCTTCGTGGGCTTCGTCGCGGCGGCCGCGGTGGCAGCGCGCTGGGCGGAAGGCCGCTTCGGCGAACAGGGCATCGCCACCCTGATCCTGATCATGGGCAGCATGGACGTCGATGCTGCCATCGTGACCGTCGGGGGACTGGAAGCGGGAGCGCTTGCTCCCGCGCTTGCGGCGCTGGCATTGGGCGGAACGGTGTTGGCGAATATGACCGTAAAGCTGGGTATCACGATCGCCTATGCGCGTTCGAAGGGCAAAAGCGCCGCGATCGCGCTCGCAGCCAGCATGCTCGCGCTGGCCGTCTCGCTGGGCATCGGTCTGGCGCGGCTGTAAACCTCGTTTGCCTTCACTCGCGAAAGGAGTCCCGGTCGCTACTGCCTCGGCCAGCTCGCCTAAGGCATCATTCCACCGTCACCGATTTGGCGAGATTGCGCGGCTGGTCGACATCGGTGCCTTTTACGCAGGCGACGTGATAGGCGAGCAATTGGACCGGGATCGCATAGACCAGCGGCGCGATGAGCGGGTGGACCTTTGGCATCTCGATCGTCGCGATGCAGCCCTCGCCCGCCTGCGCCAGCCCCTCGGCGTCGGAGATCAGCACAACCTGCCCGCCGCGCGCGCGGACTTCCTCCATGTTGGAGACGGTCTTCTCGAACAGCGGCCCCGAGGGCGCGAGCACCACCACCGGAACCTGATCGTCGATCAGCGCGATCGGCCCGTGCTTCATCTCGCCCGCAGCATAGCCCTCGGCGTGGATGTAGCTGATTTCCTTGAGCTTCAATGCGCCTTCCAGCGCCAGCGGGAAATCCGGGCCGCGGCCAAGATAGAGCACGTCGCGCGCCGGGGCGATCAGATGCGCCATCGCCGCGATATCCTCGTCGTGATCGAGCGCGGCGTTGAGCGAGGCCGGCGCCTCGAGCAGATGCGCGACCACATCGGCCTCCTGCTCGCGGTTCATCAGCCCCTTCTTGACCGCCATATGCGCCGCCAGCGAGGCGAGCACCGCGAGCTGGCAGGTAAAAGCCTTGGTCGAGGCGACCCCGATCTCGGGACCGGCATGGGTCGGGAGCAGCAGATCCGCCTCGCGCGCCATGCTGCTGGTGGGGACGTTGACCACCACCGCGATGGTCTGGCCGTTCGCCTTGCAATGGCGCAGCGCGGCGAGCGTGTCCGCGGTCTCGCCGCTCTGGCTGATGAACAGCGCGAGGCCGCCCTCCTCGAGCACCGGCTCGCGGTAGCGGAACTCGCTCGCGACATCGATATCGACCGGTACGCGGGCGAAATGTTCGAACCAGTATTTGGCCACCATCCCGGCGTAAAAGGAGGTGCCGCAGGCGACGATGGTCACCCGGCGTATCTTGGAGATGTCAAAGTCGAACTGCGGCAACGCGATCGAATTGTCGGCCTGGCGCAGATAGGAGCCCAGCGTCTGCGCGACCACGGTCGGCTGCTCGAAGATCTCCTTCTGCATGAAGTGGCGGTAGTTGCCCTTCTCGACCGCGGCGGCGGACGCACCCGAAGTGGTCACCTCGCGCTCGACCGGCGCGTTCTCGGCATCGTAGATCGCGACCTCATCGCGGTGGAGCACGACCCAGTCGCCTTCCTCGAGATAGGCGATCCGCTGCGTCAGCGGCGCCAGCGCCAGCGCGTCGGAGCCGAGGTACATCTCCCCCTCACCATAGCCCAGCACCAGCGGCGAGCCGCGGCGCGCGCCGATCAGCATGTCGGGGTGGCTGCGGAAGGCGATCGCCAGCGCAAAGGCGCCGCGCAGCCGCGGCAGCACGGTTCTGACCGCATCCTCGGGGCTCGCGCCGCCCTCGACCTCGCGCGAGACCAGATGCGCGACCACTTCGGAATCGGTCTCGCTGGTGAAGTGGCGACCCGCAGCGCGCAATTCCTCGCGCAATTCCCGGAAGTTCTCGATGATGCCGTTGTGGACCAGCGCGACATGTTCGGTGGCGTGCGGGTGGGCGTTGTCTTCGGTCGGAGCGCCATGCGTGGCCCATCGGGTGTGCGCGATGCCGATGCTGCCGGGTGCCGGGCGCTGGGCCAGTTCCGCTACCAGATTGGCGAGCTTGCCTTGCGCGCGGCGGCGGACAAGATCGCCCTCGTGGATCGTGCACAGCCCGGCGCTGTCATAGCCGCGGTATTCCATCCGCCGCAGCCCGTCGACCAGCCGGTCCGCAACCGATTCCCTGCCCACGATGCCGATAATGCCGCACATAATCTGGTCCGCCTTCAATCCCGAAAATACTGTCCGCCGCGCTCTAGCGGCTATCGCGCGCCATGCAATTACTTCGCCCGCCGCGGCGTGCTCCACCACAGGAACAGCCCCGCCCCGACGACGATCGCCGCGCCAGCCAGCGTGGGCGTATCGGGTACATCGCCGAAGACGAGGTAACCCAGCGTGGTGGCGACGATGATCTGGACATAGGTGGTCGGTGCGATGGTCGAGGCGCCGGCGCGCATCGTGCCCAGATAGGCGATCCAATGCGCCGCGCTGGCGGTGACCGCGACCAAGGCGCAGCGGGCCACAACGGTCCAGTCGGGCGTGCCGATCTCGAGCGAGGCGAGCGAACTGCGATCGCCGATCAGCGCGGCGATTATGAGGAAGGGTGTCGCCCACAGCGCGATGAAGGCCTGCATCGAGAGCGCGCTACCCTGACCCGCGCTGGAGCGATTGGCCACCACCATCAGCGCGAAGAAGAAGGCCGAGGCCAGCGGAAGCAGCGCCACGATCCCGAGCTCTGCGAGATTGGGCCGCAGGATCAGCGCCACCCCGCCCAGCGCCACCAGCGAGACCAGCCACACCCCCGGACGGACCTTTTCCCCCAGCAGCGGGCCGCTGAACAGTGCGACGAAGATCGGCGAGACGAAGGCGATCGCCATCGCATCGGCGAGCGGCATGACGAAGATCGCCGAGAAGAAGCACAGGGTCGCCCCCGCAAGACACGCCCCGCGCGCGACCTGCAGCCACGGCTTGCGCGGGCGGAAGGCGGACGGTCCTTCGGTCACCAGCAGCAGCGCCGACAGCGCCGCCGCACCGATCGCGAAGCGCAGCGCCGCCACCGCCAGCGGCGACCATTGTCCGGCCATCGTCTTGATGATCGCATCGCCCACCGACAATAATGCAAAACCGCTGAGCGCGAGGAGCAATCCGCTGCGTTCGTCCTGCTGCATGGTGAAGGTCGGTCCAGTCGAATGGTAAAGGGCGGCGAGCCATAGCGACTTGCCGCGCATTGAACGACCGTCGCCGCACAAGCGTGGCGCATGGCCGTGAAATTAGGGAAAAATCAAGCTTTCCGACTTATTCACCACGCCTCTCAAGGAGCCATTCTCCACGTCAGCGCAGGGACAGGCTCGACCTATGACGACTTACCGCAGGGGTTCAAGTACATGAGCGCATTCGGACGGAAGAATGGCCCCGGGGGAATGAACCCCGGCGCACGTCCGCAGTTCGGCGTGGCCAAGCCCATGCGCCGCGGCACACCGACACCCTCGCAAAGCCAGCCCGATACCGAGCGCGCCGGCGAGCAGTTCCCCCCGCTGCCCGACGAGGATGTGCCCACCCCGGGCGGTGGCGGCAATGCCCAGTCCAACGCCGCGATGGCGCGTTTGTCCGACCGCGCGAATGCGGTTCACGCCAGCGAGGCCGACATCGGCGGCTTCGAGGCCAGCGTCCACAAGATCAAGGAGCAGGTGCTGCCGCGCCTGCTCGAACGCGTCGATCCCGAGGCGGCGGCGACGCTGACCAAGGACGAATTGTCCGAGGAATTCCGCCCGATCATCCTCGAGGTGCTGGCCGAGCTCAAGGTCACGCTCAACCGGCGCGAGCAATTCGCGCTGGAGAAGGTGCTGGTCGACGAGTTGCTCGGCTTCGGCCCGCTCGAGGAGCTGCTCAACGACCCCGAAATTTCGGACATCATGGTCAACGGCCCCGACCAGACCTATATCGAGAAGAACGGCAAGCTGGTGATGGCGCCGATCCGCTTCCGCGACGAACAGCATCTGTTCCAGATCGCGCAGCGGATCGTCAACCAGGTCGGCCGCCGCGTCGATCAGACCACTCCGCTTGCCGATGCCCGCCTCAAGGACGGCAGCCGCGTCAACGTCATCGTCCCGCCGCTGTCGCTGCGCGGCACCGCGCTGTCGATCCGTAAATTCTCGGAAAAGCCGATCACGCTCGACATGCTCAAGGGCTTCGGCTCGATGAGCGAGAAGATGTGCACCGCGCTCAAGATCGCCGGTGCCTGCCGGATGAACATCGTGATCTCGGGCGGCACCGGCTCGGGCAAGACGACGATGCTCAACGCGATGTCGAAGATGATCGACCCGGGCGAGCGCGTGCTGACGATCGAGGATGCGGCGGAACTGCGGCTGCAGCAGCCGCACTGGCTGCCGCTCGAAACCCGCCCTCCCAATCTCGAGGGCCAGGGCGCGATCACCATCGGCGATCTGGTCAAGAACGCGCTGCGTATGCGTCCCGACCGGATCATCCTGGGCGAGATTCGCGGTGCGGAATGTTTCGATCTGCTCGCGGCGATGAACACCGGTCACGACGGCTCGATGTGCACGCTCCACGCCAACTCCCCGCGCGAGGCGCTGGGGCGGATGGAGAACATGATCCTGATGGGCGACATCAAGATCCCCAAGGAAGCCATCAGCCGCCAGATCGCCGAATCGGTAGATCTGATCGTTCAGGTCAAGCGCCTGCGCGACGGTTCGCGCCGCACCACCAATGTCACCGAGGTGATCGGGATGGAGGGCGACGTGATCGTGACGCAGGAACTGTTCAAATTCGAATATCTCGAGGAAGGCGAGGACGGCAAGATCATGGGCGAGTTCCGCTCCTCGGGCCTGCGTCCCTACACGCTCGAGAAAGCGCGCCAGTTCGGGTTCGACCAGGCCTATCTCGAAGCCTGCCTCTGACGCCGCCTAGGCGGTGAGGATAGCGGGAACCGCGACCGACAGCAGCCCGCCGCCGATCACCGCCAGCGTCAGGAAGATGCCGGTCCACGGCACCCAACCGACATGGTGGAGCGCGGCGCGCTTCACCCGCCGGCGCTCCATCAGCGATGCAAAGCCCGCGAGGACGAGCAGAACAGCCCCGACAAGGGCGAGCAGTTCGGCGTCGCTGGCGAAGAGGATGGTGTCGGGCAGTTTCATCGGCGAGCGATATGGGGTGAGCGGGGCCGGTTGCAAAGCGCCGGTCGCTTATCGCCTGCGGGAACCCGATCCTCGTCGAGCCGTTTTGGCCTAAACAAAGTTAATCCGCCCAATCCACTCCGGAAGGACTGCCCATGGTTCGCAAGATTCTCATCGCCCTCGGCCTCACCGCCATGTCGCTCACGGCGACCGCCTGCAACACGGTCAAAGGCCTCGGCAACGACATCGAATCCGTCGGCGAAGCGGGCGACCGCGCGATCTGACCCACGCACGACAAGGAAACGAAAGCGCCCGTCGGACCCGTTCCGGCGGGCGCTTTGCTATGCGGCGAGATCGACGGTCGGAGCATTCCCCCGCGCAAGGGCATGCTAACGGTCAGCAATATCCCGTTCGGTCGTCAGCTTTCAGGCATCGCGAGCCGAGCGCTGATCGTCTGGTATTGGGGTGGTTTTGCGACTGTCGGCTTTTGGCGCTGAAAAGCTGACGTCGGTCGGGCGCCAAAAGGCAATCAATCGATGTCCTGCTCAAGAAGCGGTATGACATCGACCAACTCAACATCGCGCATCTGCGCGAGATACGCCTCGTAATATCCTTTGTGAGAGGCGCCGACGATCGTCAGCATTCGCGTCCCAGGCTGCCGACCCAGAACCTCTCGCATGTTTGCGACCATTCGGAGATTGCGAGTTTCCCAATAAGCGACGTACCGCCTTCCGTATCCTTCCTCGGAAGGTTCCGTCAGCGCAGCGCCGAAATCCGATTGGTACTTCACGTCAGCATAAGTCGGCTCGTTGTAGGCGCGATACATCGCCAGCAGTCCGTCAGGTCCAGACAAACCCGAAGCGAGCGCGTTGGCCTCGGCGGCTTGCATTCTGGTTGCTGGGTTGTCCCAAGCTGCCATGATTGCGGCACCATAAGCATCGCCGTCCGGCTCCGGCCCCATGAAAGTGGACTGGTCGTCTACGCTCCAAAGACGATCGAGCCCGGACTGTGCGGCCACGCGCGCAGCGACCGAATACGTCTCGTTCTTCCTTCCTGCCAAATTCATAAGAAGAGTAACGAGTTGCTCGGTCAACACGTCGTCCGCGAACTGCTCGGTTTTGGGTAGGCGCAGCCACTGGACAACGGCGGAACCCGGTTCTCCTGCGGCCAGGGAAGCAGCCGCCAATTCGCGCCGCATCTCAGGTGAAGGGTCCACTGCCCAATCAGCCAGCATCGTCTCCATCTTCGCATTCGCTGCTGGGACGGTCAGACCGGTCACAGACCGGGCGACAGAAGGATCAAAGCAGTAATTGTCGATGGCGTCGGTGTATCGGTCAGACATGCCTCGCATTTTTTCGCAAAGCAGGCCTGAGCTGTCCTCAACAGCGACCGCGGTTGGTGCCCATTGCGCAAGGCGGGCCACGAGAGGCTCGATCATCTCTATCCGGAAACTATCAGGTAGCTGCGACAGATGTGGCGTGCCGAGAACCATAATTTCGTTCGCGCTGCCCACGGGTCGATCATCTAAGGCGCTAGGATCGAAGGCAGGATGATAAGTCTGAGCCATGGCAGGAGCGGCGGCCGTGAGTATCAGCGCACTACTAAGAAAAACGGATTTCAAACCAGACCTCCGAGTACATCGGGTGTTCTATCAGTTATGTCATTGCAGGGGTCAATCTCCAAAACATGGCGGCTTTTGGGGCGGCGCGGCGCCAGGCGGGAACGTCCGGAATGGGTCGGAACCTGCCCGGCGGCTAATGGCGTAGGACCGTGGCAAGCAGCCTTTCTTGGCCGGTGGCTGCCCGTGGTGACATGATCCTCAGAAATCGAAGCGCCGCCCTCACTTCTCGTTGCCCCGGGCTTGACCCGGGGTCCCGCTTTCTTCGTTGCGAGGAGCGCAGCGGCGAAGCAATCGAGGGCGTCACGGCGCGGCTGAGCGACTGCGTTGGTGCCGGGCGGCAAGCTTCGGTCATGGATTGCCGCGCCGCCTGCGGCGGCTCGCAATGACGAGAGGATGGGTTTGCCCACCGAGGCGTACCTGCAGGTGTTGAGCCCCTCGGCACGAAGGCGACGGGACCCCAGGTCGAGCCCGGGGCGACGAAATCGGCGAGTGCCGCCACGAATCGTTGGCAGACGGGCGGCTTTTGGCACAGAATCGCGGCAAGCAGTCCTCGGGAAAAATCAGTCCGCCGCACGCCCGCGGTAGATGGCCATCAGATTATTCGCCTGCATTTCAACGCGGCTGGTTCGACTGAATCCGCACTGGCCGGCGACGCGATCCACATCGGCCAGTTTTCGCAGGCCCCACTCGGGATTGCGGGCCTTGAGCGAGCGGTCGAACTCCAGATTCGACGCCGCCGTTTCGACCTCGTTCTCGATGAACGGGCCATAGAGAACAAGCGGCGCGCCCTCCTCCAGCAGGGCGGCGGCGGTGCGGAACAGGCCCGCCGTCGCGGCCCACGGGCTGATATGGACCATGTTGATGCACACCAGCGCATCCGCATGCGCAACCGGCGGGTTGCCTTTCGCGGCGTCGAATTCCACCGCTGGGAGCAGGTTCGCCAGCCCCACCTCGGCGGCATAGGCGTCGATCGAGGCGAGCGCCTCGGTGTCCAGATCGCTCGGCTGCCAAAGCAGCGCGGGGAAGCGGCGGGCCATGAACACCGCGTGCTCGCCTGTCCCGCTCGCCACCTCGAGCACGAGCCCCTCGGCGGGCAGTTCGCGCGCCAGCACTTCGGCGATCGGGCCGGCGTTGCGCTGGGTGGCGGGGGCGTGGCGTTTCACGGCTAAGCTCAATTCACCTGGCGCTCGCGCCCTTCCCAATAGGGGGCGCGCAGTTCGCGGCGCAGGATCTTGCCCGACTGGTTGCGGGGAAGCGCGGGGATGATTTCGATCGACTTGGGGACCTTGAACCCCGCCAGCCGCTCGCGGGTCCAGGCGATGATCGCCTCGGGATCGATCCGCTCGCCGGGCTTGGCCACCACGCAGGCCTTGACCGCTTCGCCCCAGTGATCGTCGGGCACCCCGATCACCGCCACCTCGGCGACCGCGGGGTGGCCGTAGATCGCGCTCTCGACCTGCGCGGGATAGACGTTCTCGCCGCCCGAGATGATCATGTCCTTGATCCGGTCCTGGATGAAGACATAGCCGTCCTCGTCCATATAGGCGGCGTCGCCGGTTTGCATCCAGCCGTCCTGCAGCGCCTCGCGCGTGGCCTGCGGCAGGTTCCAGTAGCCGAGCATGTTGGAGGGCGATTTCACCGCCAGCTCGCCGACCCCGCCGCGCGGCAGCTCGGTCCCGTCCTCGCCGACGATCTTGAGCTGCGTGCCCGGCACCGCATGCCCAGCCGAGCGCATTCGTTCGTTGCCCGCCAGATCGTGGTCTCCCGGCGGCAGCACCGCGACGGTGCCGGTGGTCTCGGTCATGCCGTAGCACTGGACGAAGCCAGCGTTGGGAATGGTCCGCACCGCCTCGCGCAACAGGTCGAGCGGTATCGGCGCAGCGCCGTAGAAGACGTATTTGACTCCCGAGAAATCGGTGGTCTTCGCGCGCGGGTGCTGGACCACCATCTGCAGCGCGGCGGGGACGATGAACATCCGCGTCGCGCCCTGCTCGAAAGCCTCGAGCACGCCCTCGGGGGTGAACTCGCTCTGGACGATCGCCCGCGCGCCCGCGCCGATCGCCATGACGCCCAGCCCGGTGCCGCCGATATGCGCGCAGGGCATGGCGATCAGCAGTGCCTCATCCTCGTCCCACACCGACCAGGCCAGCCCGGCGCGCTCGCCCGGCTGGCGCAGCGCGAACAGATTGCGGTTGGACAGCACCGCGCCCTTGGGATTGCCGGTGGTGCCGCTGGTGTAGAGCTGGAGCACGGGATCGTCGGGTGCGGCGGGGGCAAATTGGGCGGGCCGCGCGGCATCGATTGCGGCGCGGGCATCCTTGGAGCCTACCACCTGCGGGGTTTTGTCGAGCCCGGCGCAGGCAGCCGCGGCCGCTTCGTCGAAGCCCGCATCGGTGAACAGCACTCTGGCCCCGGTATCCGCGATGATGAAGGCCACTTCAGGCGCGGCGAGCCGCCAGCCGATCGGGACCATCACCGCGCCATAGCGCCCGGCGGCGTAGAACAGCTCGAAATAGAGCCTGGCGTTCTTGCCCAGCCAAGCGATCCGGTCGCCCGGTTCGACCCCGAGCTGGCGGAACAGCATCGCGGCCTGCGCGGTGCGGCGCTCGAGCTCCGCGAAACTCGCCCGCTCGCCGCCCTCCTCCAGCGCCACCGCCTCAGGCCGGTTTGCCGCCCAGTGACGGATATATTCGTCGAAACTCAACATGGTGGACGGATCGCCCATGGCATTCTCCCGCACCCGTCTCGATCCGGACGGCTCGCAGGCATCATGCCCTTAGGTGCGACCGAGTCCAGCCCAATCGCGTCCAGCCCAATCGCGCCCCGTCCAATCGCGCCCGGGCCTCAGCGCCAGCGGCCCAGCGCCTTGGCCCTGCGCTCGCGGATCGCCAGCCAGACCAGCAGGCCGAGCGGCCCCGCGAGGAAGGTCGCGAGCAGCACCGGCGCCTGGACCAGCCGCGAGAAGCGCTTGGCATCGGCATCGCGCGCGATCCACAAGCCGACGAAGAGGTCGAAGGCGAGATAGTGGATCCAGCCCACCGTGACCCCGCCGTCGCTGGCGAAGATCGTGCGGATGCCCTCGATGCTGGTGAAATCCACCGCAGCGGCCTGCCCGCCGACCGGATCGATCCCGCCCGAGACGATGGCGATCAGCAGTCCGGCATAGGCGAGGCACAGCAGCCCGACCCCGAGATAGAGCACCGCCGAGAGCAGCGCCGGCCAGCGCGGCAGCAGGATCAGCCCCGCCCACATTATCAGCGCGAGCATGTTGGCGGCGCCGAAGATCGCATCCCAGGCCATGTCAGTCTTCTCCCGTTGCGGGCATCGGCAGGCTGTGCGCTTCGCGGCGCAGCGCATCGTGCTCGTGAACCAGTCGCGCGCGGGTGGCCTTGCGTGCCAGCGCCAGCGCGGCGCGCGCCACCTCGCTCGCGTCGATCGCGCGGTAGCGGCGGTATTTGCCGTGCAGCGCGAGATTGAGCAGCGGGCTCAGCGCGATGCCCAGCCGTTCTGCCGGACGGCGGTCGCCGCCGCGTTCGCCGCGCAGCAGGCCGGGGCGCAGAATGTCGAGCCTCTGGAAGCCGATCTTGCCCAGCTCGCGCTCGACCTCGCCCTTGACCTTGAGGTAGAAGCTTTTTGCATAGGGATCCGCGCCGACCGAGCTGACCACCACCATCCGCTCGATGCCCTGCGCATGCGCGGCACGCGCGGTGGCGAGCACCAATTGCTCGTCCACGGCGCGGAACGCCGCCTCGTCCTCGCCCGCGTGCTTCCAGGTGGTCCCCAGCGCGCAGATCAGCGCCTTGGGGCGCAGCGCCTCGAAGACCTCGCCCCAATTCGCGGGATCGGCGACGAACAGCTCCATCCGCGCCCCCGGTGGCAATGGCATTTCGCGCCGCGCCACCGCCGCCAGCCGGATATCCTCGCGCCCGACGCAGGCGCCGATGACCTCGCGTCCGACCAGCCCGGTCGCCCCGACCAGCGCGACGCGGACCGCGTCAGACATTGCGCAGGCCCTCGGGCACCGTGCCGTGCAGGCGCGTGTATTCGTCGATGGCAAAGCGGTCGGTCATTCCGGCGATGACATCCGCGATATGGCGCGCGCGCTGCGGTTGCTGCTCGGGCAGGTTCTCGCGCCAGCCGCCCGGAAGGCTGGCCGGGTCGTCGCGATAGGCGGCGAACAGGCTGGCGATCACCGCGCGGGCGCGCTCGGCGGTGCCCTGCTGCTCGGGGTGGTAATAGAGCTTCTCGTACATGAAGGACTTCAACCGCCGCTCGTGCTGCGCCATTTCGGCGGAGAAGCCCGCCAGCGGGCCTCCGGCGCCGCGCACCTCGTCGATGGAGTGCAGTCCCTGCACCCGCGCCTGCGTCTCGGAGACCACATCATTGACCATCGCGCCGATCTGGTCGCGGACCAGCTCGCGCAGCTTGCGGTCGTGCTCGGCATGGGGGAAGCGCTGCTCCACCGCGCGCCAGCGCTCGGCGACGAAATCGAGGGTGAGCAGATCGTCGAGCTCGAGAAAGCCGCTGCGCAGACCGTCGTCGATGTCGTGATTGTCATAGGCGATGTCGTCGGCGAGATTGGCCACCTGCGCCTCGAGCGAGGGCCATTGGTCCAGCGCCAGCGGGAACGCCGCATCGACCTCGGCCAGCGCCCAGTTGGGCTCTGCCACCGGGCCGTTGTGCTTGGCCATGCCCTCGAGCGTTTCCCATGTCAGGTTGAGCCCGTCGTGGCTGCAATAGGGGCTTTCGAGCCGCGCCAGCACGCGGATGCCGTGGGCGTTGTGATCGTAGCCCCCGGCGGCGGCCATGGCCTCGGAGAGCGCCTTCTCGCCGGCGTGGCCGAAGGGCGGATGACCGATGTCGTGCGCGAGGCACAGGCCCTCGGTGAGATCCTCCTCGAGCCCGAGCAGCCGCGCGATCACCCGCCCGATCTGCGCCACCTCGAGGCTGTGGGTCAGCCGGGTGCGATAGTAATCGCTGTCGGGCGCGATGAAGACCTGCGTCTTGGAGCGCAGCCGGCGAAAGGCCATCGAATGGATGATCCGGTCGCGGTCACGCTGGAAGGCGCTGCGCGGTCCGCGCGTGCCGCTCTCCTGCGGGAATTCGCGGCCACGGCCGTGCGCGGGATCGGCGGCGTAGGGAGCAGTGGGGGCAAGCGTCATCGCCTGAGGCGAGTATGGCAGGCAGGGCCCGGGCTCAACGGGAACAGAGTGGCAACCCGGCCGAGCCATGTGCACAACCGCCGGGGATGCGTCCCGGCGGCCGGTTCACTCCGCCAGAATCCACTCCGCCGCCGCGCGGCAATGGGTGTCGGTGGTGTCGAACACCGGCAGGACATTGGCGTCGGTATCGACCACCAGCCCAAGCTCGGTGCAGGCGAGAACAATGGCGTCGGCGCCGCGCTGTTCCTTGCGGGTGATGATGGTCTTCAGCGCCCGCTCGGCGTCGCGGGTCACCTTGCCCAGCATCAGCTCCTTGTAGATGATCGAATCGACCATCTCGACATCGTCTTCCTCGGGGGCGATGAGATTGACCCCGTGCTTGACGATCCGCTGGCGAAAGAAGCTCTCGGTCATGACCGGGCGGGTGCCGATCAGCACCGCATCCTCGATATTTGCATCCGCCAGCGCCTTGCCCACCGTGTCGGCGATATGGATGATCTCAATGTCGATCGCCTCGGCGATGCGGTCGTAGACGCGGTGCATCGAATTGGCGGCGATGACGATGGCGCCCGCGCCCGCCTGCTCGAGCCGCCGCGCGCTGTCGATCAGCGTCTTGGCCGCTTCGTCCCATTCGCTTTCCTCGCGCAGGGCATAAAGCGGCCCGTATTCGAGGCTCTCGATCAGCAGCGGAGCGCTGTCGCGCGAACTGCGCGCCTGCTGGATCAGCCGGTTGATCCGTTCGTAATAGGCGCGGGTCGAAACCCAGCTCATGCCTCCTATCAACCCGAGTTTTCGCAAAACTGCCCACCCTTCCTGAGTGTATTCCACTTGCCGGGGGCCTGAATACCCCACCCCCGGATTACGAGGTGTGAACGGCTATGGTTTCACCGGGTTCCGGCAAGGGGCGGCGCCGTTCTGTCCACAGCAAGCTGCGTGGCGCCGACGAGCGAGCGCTTCGCCAGCCATGCTCTCAGATCCGCCGCGCTGCGTTCGGGAGCCTCCTCCATCGGCAGGTGGCCGATCCCGGGATAATGCACCAGTTCGGCCTTCGGCAGCGCATCGCTGTACCAATGCGCCGCCGAAAAGGGGATCAGCGCGTCCTCCTCGCCCCACATCACCAGCGTCGGAACGGCGACCCGGGCGACATTGGCGCGCGCATATTCCTCGCGCGGGAGGGCGAAGCGATCCAGCGTCGCCGCACGATTGCCGGGGTAGCGCAGCAATTCCCAATAGCGATCGACCGCCGCCGGGGTGACCACCGCCTGATTGGAGACGCTCTGCGACAGGCTCCGCTCGATCAGCGAGCGCGGGGTGATCGAGGCGACCAGCGCGTTGATCCCGGGCAGGCGGGCGAGCGTGAAAAGCAGGTTGCCGCCGGCTTCTTCTTCGTTCGCCTCGGTCGCCGCGCTCTCCTCGCGGTGGTCCATCGGAACGCCGCCGGCATCGACCAGCACCAGCCCGTCGAGCCGTTCGGGAGAGGCCATGGCGTAGCCCATCGCCACCGCCCCGCCCATCGAATTGCCCGCCAGCACGAAGCGCTCGAGGCCGAGCGCCTCGGTAACCCGCTCGACATCGGCGGTGAAAGCCTCGCGCCGGTAATCGCCATCGGGTGCCGGGCCGGTGAGGCCGTGGCCGCGCTGGTCGTAGCGGATCACGCGGTAGTCCTCGCGCAAATCCTCCACCCATGGCTGCCAGGTGTGCAGATCCGCGTTGGAGCCGTGGAGCAGCACGATGGCGGGCGCATCGCGCGGCCCCTCGTCGCGCAGGTGGACGCTGCGGCCGTCGGCCAGTTCGACGAATTGCGATGGCGGCCCGCCGTATTTGGCGCGCATCTCTGCGGGGTTGGTATCGGGAACGCGAAAGATGAGAAACGCCCCCGCGATCGCCACGACCAGCAACGCGAGCCCGCGCCAGACCCATTTCATTGCGCCATCCCCTCGATCCAGCGCGTAACCACGCCGAGCCCCTCGCGGTCTACGGTCGACCTGCCGAGCTCGGGCATGGCGACGCCGGGCTCGGTGCTGTCCATCCGGTGGACCAGGATCGAGGCCTGCGGCTCGCCGGGGACGATGTCGAACTCGAGCCCACCCGAACCGCGCCCCGCCGCTACCGGGCGCTTGAACACTCCGAAAGCCTGCGGATCGCGCTGCTCCCAGCGCAGGTCGAGCCCGCTGTTCGAGGCGGTCGCGCCGGGGCGGTGGCAATGGGCGCAATTGACGTCGAGATAGGCGCGCGCCGCGGCCTCTGCGGGTGCCTGCGCGCGGGCTTCCCAGAGCGGCAGGGTGTCCGCGCCCTCGGGCACTGCGCCGACCACCGCCCTAAGCCAGCCTGCGTCCAGATTGCGCGCCTTGGGCCCGATCGGCACCACTGCGCCCTCGAGCCCGTGGCACTCCTTGCACTGGTTCTTGTTCGGGATGCGATAGCTGATCGTCTCTCCCTCGGGCGTGACGACCTGCGTCCGTCCGCCCGCCAGCGCCAGCTCGGCGGCGGTCTGCTCGTCGTTCCAGCGATAGGGCAGCGCCACCCAGCCCTCGCTGCGGTGGAGCAGCACGCGGGTTTCGATCAGCCGCCGCTGCGCCCCCTCGCCAAAGGCGAAGGTCTTGATCAGCGCGGTACCGACCGGGAAGCGCAGCAGCCCTTCGCCGTCCGCGGTGAGCCGCTGCCCCACGGGCACATAGACGAAGCGCAGCTTGTCCGCCCCGTCGGAATAGAGTGGGGTGTTGAGCCGATAGGGAGTGACGCCCGCAGCGGGCGCTTGCGCGGTCGCGTCGGTGAAGAATCCGTATTCGGCGAGCATGGCGGGCATTCCGTCCAGCACCGCGGCATCGCTCACCGCCATGACCGGCTCCGCCGCACCGCGCCCGGGATGCAGGGCGATGCTGCCCGCCAGCGCCAGCGCGGCGGCCCCGAGCAGGATCGCCGCCGGCCTCACTTGAGCCGCGCCTCCAGCTCCGCGCCGGCACCCCAGCCCTCGCTTGCGACCGGTTCCCCGGGCGCGCCGACAGCGAGCGGACCCGGACGGGCATTGGCCATCCCCTGGCCCTGCTCGGTGAGGTTGAGCGTCCAGCCGGCGATATCCGGGTGGACCGTCAGCGTGGTGGCCGCCGGATCGCCGGTCAGACCGTCCCACATCACCGGCGGCAGGGCGCCCCCGAATGCGGCCAGCAATTGTTCGGCGCCGTCGATCTGCGGATCGGTGCCGCCCTCGTCGATCCGGTTCCAGGCAACCGTGACGTTGCGCGGATAGGGATCGTAGTCGGGATCGTCGAACGCCAGCGGATAGGCGATCACCATGATCGGCGCGGTCGGATTGTCGTAGAGCAGGTTCTCGCCGACCCAGACGTTGTCATTGGCCATCACCATGATCCCGGTGCCGCGCCGCACGCTGGCGACGATATTGCCCTCGGGGGCGAAATTGGCGGTGGTGTTGGCGGCAACGAGGTTGTCGCGCACCAGCACGTTGCCGCCGCCCATCACCGGGAGATCGGGCAGGTCGAACACCAGGATGCCGCCGGTGTTGCGGCTGACGAAGTTGCGCTCGACCACGGCGTCGCGGCTGTTCTCGATCTCGATCCCGGCGACATTGTCGGTGGCGACCGAATTGCGCACGGTGATCCGGCTCGACTGACCGACATAGATGCCGGCGTCCGAGGCGCCAGAGACCTCGCTGGAGTCGATCAGGATATTGGTGCTCTCGACCGGGTAGAGCCCATAGGCGCCGTTGGTGGCTTTCGGCCCGCCGGTCCAGGTGACGCGCACTGCGTGATAGACGATATCGTCGGCGCCCTTGGACTTGATCCCGTCGCCCTTGGGGTTCTCGACCCCGAAATCGCGCAGCGTGACGCCGTCCGAGGTCACCAGCAGCCCCTCGCCCGAGCCCTGCTGGCCGGTGAAATCGAGCACGCTGGCGTGCATCCCCGCGCCGCGGACGGTGAGGTTGTCGACATCCAGGCTGAGCCCATCGGCCATGGCGAAACGGCCCGGCTCGAGCACGATCTCGTCGCCCGGTTCGGCGAGGATCAGCGCTTCCTGCAACCGCTCCTGCGCACCCTCGCCCGGCGCGATGGTGTGGGTGGCAGCCAGCACGGGGGCGGTGGAAGCCAGCGCGAGCGCGGCGATCGTTACTCGGATCATGGCAGTCTCTCCCTCTTTTTTCCGGCATAGTGCCGCAAGGGGGAGGGAATGCAAGCGCGACCTATTGTGCGCGCCCGCCGAAGCCCAGCGCGCAGATCGCCGCGGCGGTGGCGGTGACTTCGACCGCTTCGGGATCGTCGACCCGGCGCACCCGCGCCAGTATCTCGCCCGGCGAAAGCGGGGTGGCGGTCTCCCCCTCCTGCGCACCCAGCCGCTCGAGCTTGCGCAATTGGTTGAGGGTGAGCCGCTCGGTCATCCGCGCGGCCATGCAGCCGGCCTGCTGCTGCGGCACCCCCGCATCGACCAGCGCGGCCTCGACCCGGCGCTGCGTCACCTCCTCGACGCCGCCGAAATAGCCCCACAGGCCGAGACCGACGAGCGCGAGGACGAGGATGAAGAGCAGGGTGCGGCGCATCGGATCAGTCCATCGCCTTGACGATTTCCTCGACCATCTTCTTGGCGTCGGAGAGCAGCATCATCGTCTGGTCCATATAGAAAACGTCGTTGTCGACCCCCGCATAGCCGACCCCGCCCATCGAGCGCTTGATGAAGAACACCTGTTTGGCGTTGCCGACATCGAACACCGGCATGCCGTAGATGGGGGAGCTCTTGTCGGTCTTGGCCGCCGGGTTGACCACATCGTTGGCGCCGATGATGAAGGCGACATCGGCCTGCGCGAATTCGGAATTGATGTCCTCGAGTTCGAACACCTCGTCATAGGGGACGTTGGCCTCGGCCAGCAGCACATTCATATGGCCGGGCATGCGCCCCGCGACGGGGTGGATGGCGTATTTGACCTCGACCCCCTTCTCCTTCAGCACGTCGCCCATCTCGCGCAGGGCGTGCTGCGCCTGCGCCACCGCCATGCCGTAGCCGGGGATGATGATGACCTTCTCGGCCTGCTCGAGCATGAAGGCGGCATCGGCCGCGCTGCCCTGCTTGTAGGGGCGCTGCTCGCGCGCCTCGCCGCCGCCTCCGGCACTGCTGTCCGCCCCGAAACCGCCCGCGATCACCGAGAGGAAGCTGCGGTTCATCGCCCGGCACATGATGTAGGAAAGGATCGCGCCCGACGAACCGACCAGCGCGCCGGTGACGATCATGGCGGTGTTGCCCAGCGTAAAGCCCATCGCCGCCGCCGCCCAGCCCGAATAGCTGTTCAGCATCGACACCACGACCGGCATGTCCGCCCCGCCGATCGGGACGATCAGCAGGAAGCCGATCACGAAGGCAAGCACCGTCAGCCCGACGATCAACGGCATGGTCTGCGCGGGCTCGGCCATCGCGAACAGCGCGGTCAGCACCACGATCGCCGCCAGCGTGGCGAGGTTGATGACATGACGCGCGGGCAGCAGGATCGGCGATCCGCTCATCCGGCCCGACAGCTTGAGGAACGCAATAACCGAACCCGAGAAGGTGATCGCCCCGATGGCGATGCCGAGCCCCATCTCGATCTTGCTCACCGCGCCGATCCCGCCATCGGGCATCAGCAGGCCGAAGGCCGCAGGGTTGAGATAGGCAGCCCAGCCCACCAGCACCGCCGCGAGGCCGACCAGGCTGTGGAACGCGGCGACCAGCTCAGGCATCGCGGTCATCGCGATGCGGCGGGCGATCAGGAAACCGATGAGCCCGCCAAGGGCGATGGCGATAGCGATCTCGACGAGATTGGCGACGTCGTGCGTGACCAGCGTCGTCACCACCGCGATCAACATCCCGGCCATGCCGAAGCGGTTGCCCGTCCGGCTGGTCGCGGGCGAGGACAATCCGCGCAGCGCGAGGATGAAGAAGATGCCGGCGACAAGATAGGCGAGCGCGACCCACGGGTTCACCGGCTCGCCGGTCGCGGCGTGGGCGGGGGTGGCCCACATCGTCATCCCAGCGAAAGCTGGGATCGCTGTCCACCTGGCGCCGCGATTGCTGAAGGAGACCCCAGCCTTCGCTGGGGTGACGGGGTGGGTCGGCGGTGCAACAGAGTGGATCGCCGGCGCGACGGGGCGGGTTGGCGCGGTGACGGCTTGGAAGGAGACCATCACTTCTTCTCCTTCTTCCGGTACATCGCCAGCATTCGCTCGGTGACCGCGAAGCCGCCGAAGATGTTGACGCTCGCCAGCACCACCCCCGCCAGCCCCAGCCATTTCGCCGCCGGGCTCCCCGCCTCCGCCGCCGCGATCAGCGCGCCGACGATGATCACCGAGGAGATCGCATTGGTTACCGCCATCAACGGCGTGTGCAGCGCCGGAGTGACCGACCAGACGACGTAATAGCCCACGAAGCAGGCCAGCACGAAGATCGACAGGATCGATATGAAGTCCATCAGTTTTCCTCCCCGGTACGGGGAGGGGGACCGGCCGCAGGCCGGTGGAGGGGACTCACCGCCCGCGCCACGATCGCCTCGGCCGTGCCATCCGCGTTGGCGAGCACGTGCTTCGCCGGTACCCGCAACACACTGTACCCGTTGTCTTTCAGAAATTGCATTCGACGTTCGTCGAACTTCGCCCGGTCGAGGGCATCATGCGCACTCCCGTCCACTTCTACGACGAAGCGCTCGGACAGGCAGCAGAAGTCGACGACGTACGGCCCGATGGGGTGCTGGCGACGAAACTTCAGACCCAAGGGCCGCAGACGCAGTCTTCGCCATAGCAGTCGCTCCGGGACGCTCATATCCTTGCGCAGTTTGCGCGCGCGCACCACAGCGGGCCTCGCTACGAACTTCGAATCCCCTCCACCGCGCTGCGCGCGGTCCCCCTCCCCGTTCCGGGGAGGCAAAGGACCCTCGCCCAAATTCACTCCATCAGCCTCGCGTTCACCACTCTGCCGCCTTGCGTCAGCCGGACCGCGTCGCCGATCTCCTCGTCGAGCACCGGCTTGCCTTGCTCGGCGTCCCAGAATGCGCTGAGGAAATTGTAGAGATTGCGCGCATAGAGCGCGCTGGCATCGGCGGCGAGATGGCCTGCGGTGTTGGCATAGCCGATGATCTTGACGCCGTGCTTCTCGACCACTTCGTCGGGCCTGCTGCCCTCGACATTGCCGCCGGTTTCATCTCCCTGCGCCACCGCGAGATCGAAGATCACGCTGCCGGGCTTCATGCTGGCGATCTGCGCGTCGGTGACGAGCCGGGGAGCAGCGCGTCCCGGGATCAGCGCGGTTGTGATCACGATGTCCTGCTTGGCGATATGCGAGCTCACCAGTTCGGCCTGCGCCGCCTGGTATTCCTCGCTCATCTCGGTGGCATAGCCGCCCGAGCCTTCGCCTTCGATGCCCGCCACGTTTTCCACGAAGATCGGCTTGGCGCCCAGCGACTGGATCTGCTCCTTCGTTGCCGAGCGCACGTCGGTTGCGCTGACCTGCGCCCCCAGCCGCTTGGCGGTGGCGATCGCCTGCAGCCCTGCGACGCCGACGCCCATCACGAAGACCCGCGCCGCCTGCACCGTGCCGGCGGCGGTCATCATCATCGGGAAGGCGCGGCCATAGGTGTCGGCGCTGGCGATCACCGCCTTGTAGCCGGCGAGGTTGGACTGGCTCGAGAGCACATCCATGCTCTGCGCGCGGGTGATCCGCGGCATGAATTCCATCGCCAACGCTTCGAAACCGGCACTCGCATAGGCATCGACCCGCTCGCGCGCTCCGAAGGGATCAAAGGTCGCCGCCACCCAGGCACCCGGGCTGGCGCCGACCAAAGCCAGCGGATCGGGTGCCTGCACGCCGAGCACGATGTCCGCGCCGGCGACCGCCTGCGGTCCGGTGGCCACCTCGGCCCCTGCATCACGATAGGCCGCGTCGGGAATGGAGGCACCTTCCCCGGCGCCTTCCTCGATTGCGACCATGGCACCCAGGGCGATGAATTTCTTCACCGTCTCGGGCGTTGCGGCGACGCGGTGTTCGCCAGCCGCGCGTTCCTTGAGGACCGCGATGCGCACTAGGCGGCGATCAATCCGCGATCAGAATGACGATGACGAGCGTCACGACCGCGAGCAGCGGTACGATCCATTTGAGACTGCCGATGAAGCGATCGTAGGTCTTGGTGGCCTTGGTGATGTCGTGCGGCGAAGCCATGTATGTCCCCGGCTTGGATGATTGCGTTCTTTCCGCTCTATCCCGAGCCGTGCGCGCGCTCAAGCCCCGCCCGGCCCGGATCACCCTTAATCCGCTTTTTACCCATTTCGCCTAAGCCTGCTTTTCCGCCGGGCTTTCCGGCGCGCATGAATTGGGCGGAAACGGTTATGGTGGAGAGCGAAACGCGCCTCCTGATGCTGATCGACGACGAGCCGGCGCAAAGCCGCCTCGTCACCGCGCTCGCGGCGCGCGAGGGCTGGCGCACGCTCGTCGCCGGTTCGGCCGAACAAGCGCTCGATCTGCTCGCAACACCCGAATGCAACGATCTGGCCGCGATCCTGCTCGACCAATGGGTTCCCGGCGAGGACGCCTGCGACCTGATCCGTGCGCTCAAGTCCAGCCGACCTGCCGTGCCAGTGCTGATGATCACCGCCAGCGCTTCCCCGCTGCTGGCGGTCGAGGCGATGCGTGCGGGTGCCACCGACTATCTCATCAAGCCGGTCGCGCCCGAGCGGCTGCTCTCCACGCTGCGCAGCGCGACCCGCGCCGAAGCGCCCAAGGCCGAACTGCAGCCGCTCGCGGAGAAGATGCCAGCCACGCTCGATTTCGACGCGATGGTCGGCAGCGCCCCGCCCTTCCGCACTGCGCTGGCCAAGGCCGCCACCGCGGCGCGCGGGCACGGCCATGTGATCGTCGAGGGCGAGACCGGGACGGGCAAGGAGATGCTCATGCGGGCGATGCTCACCTCCAGCCCGCGCGCCAAGGCGCCGATGCGGATGATCTCGATCGGCGGAACTTCGGCCGGATCGATCGAGTCGCTGCTGTTCGGACATGAGCAAGGTGCGTTCCCGGGCGCCTTCGACCGCCAGGTCGGTGCGCTCCAGCAATGCGATGGCGGCACGCTGCTGCTCGACGAGATCGACCGGCTCGAGCCCGCCTTGCAAGCGCGGCTGGCCGAAGTGCTTTCGACCGGAGTGGTCCGCCCCACCGGTGCGAGTCACGGCTTCAAGATCGATGTCCGGATCATGGCGGCTAGCGATCTGCCGCTGGCGGCGCTGGTCAAGACGGGCGAGTTCGATCCCGAACTCTACCAGCGCCTCAACGGGACGCTGGTCGAATTGCCGCCGCTGCGCGAGCGCGCGGGCGACATCCCGGCGCTGACACGCTATTTCCTCAGCCTGATCGGCGAACAGCCGGGCCTGCGCCATCACTCGATCGCCGACAGCGGGCTCAACCTGCTCGAGGTCTACGACTGGCCGGGCAATGTCCGCCAGCTGCAGGCGGTGCTGTTCCGCGCGGCGGTGTTCTGCGACGGCGAATCGCTGACCGCCGAAAGCTTCCCCCAGCTTTCCGAACTGCTCGGCGCGATGGATGACCGCGCCGAAAGCCGGCAGCGCGGGCTGGCGGTCATGCTCTACACCAACGACGGCAATCTGCGCGCGCTCGAGGAAATCGAGGCCGATGTGATCCGGCTGGCGATCGGCCATTACCGCGGGCGGATGACCGAGGTGGCGCGCCGCCTCGGGATCGGCCGCTCGACGCTCTATCGCAAGCTCGGCGACCTCGGGATCGACAACGCCGCCTGATCTGCCTAGCTCCCCGAGCCGGAGCGAGGGATCATGAGCGACACATCTGCATACACCGCAAGAACCGCACTGGTCACCGGTGCAGCCTCGGGCATCGGCGCGGCCTGCGCACGCTGGCTCGACCGGCAGGGGATCGGGCGGCTGGTCCTGGTGGATCGCGACCGCGCGGGGCTCGATGCGCTGCGACTGTCCTGCCCGGTCGAGGCGGTGGTCGGCGACGTGGCCGAAGAGGCGTTGTGGACCGGTCTTGATGCCCGGCTGGAAGGGCTCGACCACGCGATCCTCAACGCCGGGATCGCCGCAGGCGGCGCAATCGCAGACCATTCCTTCGAAGACTGGCGCCGGGTCATGGCGGTCAATCTGGACGGCGCGTTCCTGTCGCTTCGCGCGGCGCTGGGGGCGATGCGTCGGCGCGAGCCGGCAGAGGGGCGACGCGGCAGTATCGTGCTCACCGCATCGGTCACCGGGATCAGGCCGGTGGCGGGCATCGGCGCCTATGGCGTCGCCAAGGCGGGGGTGGCGCATATGGCGCGAATCGCCGCGCTGGAAGTCGCGGGCGAAGGGATTCGGGTCAACGCGATCGCACCGGGCGGGGTCGATACCGCCATCTGGGAAAGCTCGGCGGATTTTCGCGCGGGTGTCGAGCGGCACGGACGCGATGCCACGCTGCAAGCGATGGCGGCGACCACTCCGCGCGGCCGCTTCGCCACGCCCGACGAGCTGGCGGGCGAGATCGGGTTTCTGCTGAGCGATGCGGCGGCCAACATCACCGGGACCGTGCTGGTCAGCGACGGGGGCTATTCGCTCTAAGGCTGCGAGTCAGCCGGGCAGATCGGAAAAATCGGTCAGCGCCGCGTCGCGCAGGCCACGCCAGACGTTGCGCGCCTGGACGGTCTCCGCCGCATCGTGGACGCGCAGCACCTGGACGCCGGCATTCATTCCCGCCAGCGCCAGCGCGAGGCTGCCGCCCAGCCGGTCCTCGACCGGCGCTTCGTTCGACAGCGCCCCGATCATCCGTTTGCGGCTGGCGCCCAGCAGCAGCGGATGGCCGAGCGCGTGGAACAGCGGCAGCGCGTTGATCAGCGCGGTGTTGTCGGCCAGCGACTTGCCGAAACCGATACCCGGATCGAGCAGGATGTTCGCCGGTTCGATCCCCGCCGCCAGCGCGGCATCGCGGCGCGCGCGCAGCGCGTCGAACACGACGAACACCGTGTCGCCGTAACCGCTCCCGGCGTGGAGATCGTCGCCCGCCGCGCCGGGCGCATGCATCAGCACCACCGGGCAGCCGCGCTCCGCCACCACTTCGAGGCTGCGCGGATCGTGCGCCAGGCCGGAGACATCGTTGACCATATGCGCCCCGGCATCGAGCGCAGCCTCCATCACCGCAGCCTTGCGGGTGTCGATGCTGATCGCCGCGCCCATGGCCGCGCAAGCCTCGATAGCGGGGACCACGCGTGCGATCTCGTCCCCCTCCCACAGCACCGGCGCGCCCGGCCGAGTGCTCTCGCCGCCGATATCGAGCAGCGCCGCACCCGCCTCGACCATCGCCGCGGCGTGGTCGCGCCCGGCTTCGCGGTCCTCGAGGAAGCGCCCGCCATCGGAAAAACTGTCGGGGGTGACGTTGAGGATCGCCATCACCTGGGGCTGGTCGAGCCGGATGGTGCGCGCGCCCAAAGCGAGCGGTGGATGCGCGAGGGTGAGATTGGCCCATTGCGCCTCGGCTTCGGCGCCGAGGCTGTCGGGGAGCTGGCCGAGCACCTCGGCAATCGTATCGGGCGAGGCCAGCCAGCGCTCGACCACCTCGCCGCCCTCGCCCTCGCCGCGCCGCTGGATCACCGCGAAGCGGCTGGCATAGACCATTCCGCCGGCGAGCCGGATGGCGTTGCCATGCTCGCTCTGCGGCCCGGGGACGAAGCCGATCGGGCGGATGTAGATGCGGTCGGTCATCGGTCGGGTTCCCAATTGCTGCGTGGCCGACGATTACTCGCGGACGAGCGGGCGACGGTCAGTCCTCGGTCGCCAGCAAGTACAGTTGCCGCGCCGCGTCGATCGGCGTCACCTCGCCGCCCTTGTCGTAGTGCCAGAAGCTCCAGCCGTTGCAGCTCGGCGCGCCCTGCAGATCCTTGCCCAGCCCGTGGATCGAGCCGGTCTGCTTTTCGTAGGCCAGCGAGCCGTCGGCGCGGACGACCGCTGTCCAGCGGCGCTTGCGGTCGAACAATTGCGTACCCGGCGGGATCAGGCCGTTCTCGACCAGCGCGCCGAAGGCCACCCGCGGCGCGTCGCGGCGGCTCTGCATCGTGGCGAGCGCGCTTTCGTCGAGCGGAAGTTCCTTGGCGATCCGCTTGCGCGCCGCATCGCGGTAGGGTGCCTCGCGCTCGCAGCCGATCCAGTCGCGGCCCAGCCTGGTCGCGACCGCACCGGTGGTGCCGGTGCCGAAGAAGGGATCGAGCACGACGTCGCCGCGCTCGGTGGTCGCCAGCAGCACGCGGTAGAGCAGCGATTCGGGCTTCTGAGTCGGGTGGACCTTGGTGCCGCCCTCCTTCAATCGCTCGCCGCCGCTGCAGATCGGCAGGACCCAGTCGCTGCGCATCTGCAGTTCATCGTTGAGCGTCTTCATCGCGCGGTAGTTGAACTGGTACTTGGCCTTCTCGCCCTGACTGCACCACAGCAGCGTCTCATGCGCATTGGTGAAGCGGGTGCCCTTGAAATTGGGCATGGGATTGGTCTTGCGCCAGACGATGTCGTTGAGAATCCAGAAGCCCAGATCCTGCAGGATCGCGCCGACGCGGTAGATGTTGTGATAGCTGCCGATCACCCACAGCGCGCCGTCGGGCTTGAGAACCCGTTTGCACTCGCTCAGCCAGGCCTTTGTAAAATCGTCGTAGGTCCGGAAACTGGCGAATTTGTCCCAGTCGTCGGTGACCGCATCGACCTGGCTGCCGTCGGGCCGGTTGAGATCGCCCCCGAGCTGGAGATTGTAGGGCGGATCGGCGAAGACCAGATCGACCGACGCGGTCGGCAGTTCGCGCAGCCGCTCGACGCAGTCGCCGTCGAGGATCTGACCCAATGGCAATTGCGGCGCCGCCGCGCACGGCGCTTCGACGGCCGTCCCACGCGATTTGACGCGTGTCATTTCGGCCTCGAGGACCCCCATGTCATATTCCCCCATCTGCAGTTATCCACAGGGTGAATCCAAGCCGGCGTCAGGTCAAGGCCGGAGTTCTAGAGGGCTATGGTTAATTCCGGGTTAGCTGCGAAGGAACGAAAAGAGTCCGCCACTAGATGTTGAGTCTGCTGGTGTTTTCCTGACTCCAGATGAAGTGGTGTGGCCCGGGGGACTCGCCCGGCAGAGATATTTTCCCGGCTCAGTCGGCGGGCGCTGGCTCCAGCCGGGGATCGATACCGGTGAGTTCGATCGACTTCTCCCAGAGCCGCTGCGCCAGCTGCGGATCGCGCGCGGTCTTGCTGGCGATGGCGCGCCCCGAAGTCCGGCCACTCATTTCACGCAGGCCGTAGGGTCCGTAATAGTCGCCGCCCTTCGCGTCGGGGTCGGTAGCCGATTGCAGTGCCGGCAGCGCACCTTGCTCGCTGCTGTTGAGCACCAGCCCGACCAGCGATCCGAAGAGGTTGCCGACCACCCCCAGATGACGGGTCAGCTCGGTCTGGGCGATGCCGGGGTGGCAGGCGATCGAGACGACCGGCGAGTTCGCCGCGCGCAGGCGCCGATCCAGCTCCAGCGCGAACAGCAGATTGGCGAGCTTGCTCTGCCCGTAGAACTTGGTTCGTCCGTAACCCTTGGCCGCGTCGAGATTGTGGAAGTCGATTTCGGCGCCGCGATGGGCGAGGCTGCTCTGGCTCACGACCCGCGCGCCGCCATCCGCCGCCAGCTTGTCCAGCAGCAGGCTGGTAAAGGCGAAATGGCCCAGATGATTGACCGCGAATTGCAGCTCGCTGCCGCCCGGCGCGTGCGACAGCGGCGGCATCATCACCCCGGCATTGTTGACCAGAATGTCGATCCGCTCTTCCCGGCTCGCCCGGTCGGCGGCCTCGCGGACCGAGGCGATATTCGCGAGGTCCAGCGGGAGAAACTCGGTGTCGGCCCGCTCGTGGCCATAGGCGAGCCGCTCCTGCGCCTCTTGCGCCTTGTCGGCGTCGCGGCAGGCGAGGAGCACGCGGGCGCCCTTGCGCGCCAGCCCTTCGGCGATGGCGAAACCGATGCCGGTATTGGCTCCAGTAACGATGGCGGTCTTGCCGGTCTGATCGGGAATATCGGAAAAGGCGAAGCTCATACGAACGTCTCCACTTGCGCGACCGGAGCGAAGCTGCGGCGGTGCAGCGGGCTCGGCCCGTGCGTCCTCAATGCAGCAAGATGCTCGGGCGTTCCGTAACCGGCGTTGCGTTCCCAGCCGTAATGCGGATGCGAGTGCGCCGCCTCGCGCATCAGCCGGTCGCGGTGTTCCTTGGCGAGGATCGAGGCGGCCGAGATGCATGGCTCGAGCGCATCGCCGCCGACGATCGCCCGCGCGGGCCAGCGCCAGTCCTTGCAGCGCCCCACCGGAGTGAGGTTGCCGTCCACCAGCACGCTCTCGGGCACGCAGGCCAGCACCTCGACCAGCCGCGCCACCGCGAGCGTCATCGCCAGCATCGTCGCGCCGAAGATGTTGAGCCGGTCGATCTCCTCGGGCTCGACCACCCCCAGTCCCCAGGCGCAGCAGCTCTGGATCCGCGGCTCGAGCTCGGCGCGCCGGGCGCGGGAAAGCTTCTTGGAATCGTCGAGACCTTCGGGGCAAGGCTTGCACAGCACCACCGCCGCCGCCACAACCGGGCCAGCCAGCGGGCCGCGACCCGCCTCGTCCACGCCGATGATCAGCGGGGCGGCACCAAGGCCTTTGTCGGGAGTTGCACACATCATGACCAAAGCATCCATTCTTGCCGCCACCCTATCGCCCCTGCTGCTTGCTGCAAGCTGCGGCAACGCGGCGAGCGGGGATAGCACCGCCCAATCGACCCCGGTTGCGGGCGCAAATTCTGGCGGCGAATTCGACGGCGAATTCGCGATCGAGAGCTTCGGAACCTTCGACGAGCCATGGGCCTCCGCCTTCGTTCCCGGCACCTCGGTGCTGGTGCTCACCACCAAGCCGGGCGAACTGCACGCGATCGACACCGAGACGCGGCAGGCGATCACCATCACCGGCGCTCCGCAGGTCGATTACGGCGGCCAGGGCGGGCTGGGCGATATCGCTTTTCTCGACAGCGAGGCGTCGTCCACCCTCGGCACCCGCACGATCTACTTGAGCTGGGCCGAAGCGGGCGAAGGCGACACCCGCGGCGCGGTGGTCGGGCGCGGACAGATGGTCTGCGCTGAGCCGACGTCGTGTACCATTGAGGACCTCTCGGTGATCTGGCGCCAGGCCCCCAAGGTCACCGGTCGCGGCCATTATTCGCACCGCATCGAATTCAGCCCCGACGAACGTTATCTGTTCGTCGCCAGCGGCGATCGTCAGAAGATGACCCCGGCGCAGGACACCGGCAATACGCTGGGCACGATCGTCCGGCTCAACGCCGATGGCACGCCCGCGCCCGGCAACCCGCTCGCCGATCGCGCCGGGGCCAGCGACGAGATCTGGAGCTGGGGCCACCGCAACATCCTCGGCATGGATTTCGACGCCAGCGGTCGCCTCTGGGAGATCGAGCACGGACCCAAGGGCGGCGACGAGCTCAATCTGGTGCAGCGCGGCGAGAATTACGGCTGGCCCGTGCGATCGAATGGGGTGAATTACGACGGGTCCGGCATTCCCGACCACAGCCCGGACGATGGGTTCGTCAAGCCGGTGGTGAGCTGGACCCCCGTCATCGCGCCCGGCAATTTCGTGTTCTACGACGGCGATCTGTTCGCAGCCTGGGACGGCGATGCGATCATCTCGGGTCTTGTGACCCAAGGCCTCGTCCGCGTCGAGATGAACGGCAGCAGCGCGCGCGAGGTCGCCCGCTACGATCTTGGCGAGCGGATCCGCTCGGTCATTCAAGGGCCCGACGGCGCGCTGTGGGTGCTGGAAGACGGCGACGACGCGCGGCTCCTGCGGCTGACGCCGGGCTGAGCCGTCGGTCGGGCAGGAGGATTGCTATCGACTTGCCCTTGTCCGCGTCCTAGTCCGCGCCGCCCATGGCCACGCTGATTCCCCTGACCGCGGTCGAACCCGCGCTGATCGAGCAATTGCTCGACGCCGCATTCGGCGAAGACCGCCATGCGCGCACCGCCTATCGCATTCGCGAAGGCACCGAGTGGCTCGAGGCCTTGAGCTTCGCGGTGCTCGACGAGGAGGATTACCTCACCGGCACGATCCAGATCTGGCCGGTCGCGCTGACCGATCCCAGGGGACGCCCGCATCCGATGCTGATGGTCGGCCCGGTGGCGGTGATGCCGGGGCGCCAGGGCGAAGGCTATGGCAAGGCGCTGATCACCGCCGCGCTGGGCGCGATCGATCCGCGCGCCGCGCTGCCGCAGGTGCTGATCGGGGACGAGGCCTATTACGGTGCGTGGGGCTTTACCGCGGCGCCTACTGCCGCCTGGCACTGCCCCGGTCCGTGGGATCCGGCGCGGCTGCTGGTTCGCACAGACAATCCGGGCGTGCTGCCGCACGAGGGAATGCTCGGCCCCTGGAGCGAGAAAGCGCGCGCAGCCTTGGCGAATTAGGCGCGCTCTGCCATCCCTGCCCCCCAAGCCACACAGAGCCATTCAGAGCCTTCATCATGCCCTACGAACCGCCCCCCGAACTCGCCTCGCTCGGTCTCGCCGAAATCGCCGAACAGGTCGCGCAGCGCAAGCTCCCCCCGGTCGAGGAGTGGGACCCGGCGAACGAAGGCGACAGCGCAATGCGCATCGCCGCCGATGGCACCTGGTATCACGATGGCGGCAAGATCCGGCGCCAGGCGATGGTCCGCGCCTTCGCCGGCCTGCTGACCCGCGACGAGGCGGGTATCTACTGGCTGGTCACCCCGGTGCAGAAGCTCTCGATCGCGGTCGAGGACGCCGCCTTCATCGCCACCGATTGCCGCCTGGTCGATGACGGGATCGCGCTGCGGCTCAACACCGACGAGCTGGTGATCGTCGGACCCGATCACGCCCTGCGCGCCGAGGGCGACCGCGAGGTGCCCGCGATCTACTGCCACGTGCGGCGCGGCTGCGAGGCGCGGATCAACCGTTCGACCTACGAGCAATTGGCGCAGATCGCGCTCGCGCGCGGCGACGACTGGACCGTCGCCAGCCAGGGCGAAACCTACTCCCTGCTGCCTGCATGAGCGCGCTGTTCGACCGGCTGCAGGCGCTGTTCGAACAGGGGCATGCGCAGGAATTGGGCGATCTCATGTCCGACGAGCGTTTCGCCGATGCCGGGCGCACTGCCGATGCCGCGGTGCTGATCGCGGTGACCGACCGCGCCGACGAGCCGGGCGTGCTGCTCACGCAGCGCCCCACCACGATGCGCGATCACCCCGGACAGGTCGCCTTTCCCGGCGGCAAGCTGGAGACCGGAGAGGATGCGGTCGCGGGCGCGCTGCGCGAGGCGCAGGAGGAACTGGCGCTCGATCCACAATCGGTGCGGCTGATCGGCACCACCGACCGCTATCAGACCGGCACCGGCTTCGACATCACTCCCGTGCTCGGCGTGATCCCGCCCGACCTGCCGCTGGTGGCCTGCGATCGCGAGGTCGAGAGCTGGTTCGAGGCGCCGCTGTCGCTGCTGATGAACGACCGCAACTGGCGGCGCAATTCGGTGTTCTGGAAGGGAGCCGAGCGCCAATATCTCGAGATCGAGCATTCCGGCTATCGCATCTGGGGCGTGACCGCGGCGATCTGCTACAATCTCTCGCGCCGACTGGCCTGGATGGAGGCTGAGCGATGACGCGTTTGCCCGAAGCGGAGTGGACGCGGCGCGAGGATCTTGCCGAGCTGGTGGCGGCGCTGGGGGCGGAACACCTGCGCTGGGTCGGGGGCGCGGTGCGCGACACGCTGCTCGGCGGCAGCGCCAAGGATATCGACGCCGCGACGACGCATCGCCCCGAACGCGTCATCGCGCTGTGCCGCGAGGCGGGCATCCGCACCGTGCCCACCGGGATCGATCACGGGACGGTCACGGCGCTGCTCGATGATGGTCCGGTCGAGGTGACGACGCTGCGCCACGACGTTTCGACCGACGGGCGCCGCGCGACCGTCGCCTTCGCCGCAGACTGGCGCGAGGATGCGGCGCGGCGCGATTTCACCATCAACGCGCTCTATGTGCATCCCGAGACGCTCGAGATCGCCGACTATTTCGGCGGGCTCGACGATCTGGCGGCGCGGCGGGTGCGCTTCATCGGCGACGCCGCGCAGCGCATCCGCGAGGATCACTTGCGGATCCTGCGCTACTTCCGTTTCCAGGCGCGCTTCGGCGATGCGCTCGACGAGGAAGCGCTCGCCGCCTGCCGCAATCTGGCGGGAACGCTCAAAGAACTCAGCCGCGAGCGCGTGGCGATGGAACTGCTCGCCATCCTCGGCCTGCCCGATCCGGACCCGACCCTCGCGCTGATGCAGGATTGCGGCGTGCTCGCGGTGATCCTGCCCGAAGCCCGCGCCGCCGAACGCGCCTGTCTGGTCGCGCTGGTGGCGCATGAACAGGCGCAGCATGCGCACCCCGACGCCATCCGCCGGCTCGCGGCGCTGATCCCGCCGGTGCGCGCGCTGGCCGAAGCGGTGGCAGTGCGCCTGCGGCTGCCGCGCGCCCAGCGCGCGCGGCTGGTCTGCGCGGCTGAACGCAGGGAGGAGGATGCCGTCGACCCGCGCGCCCTCGCCTATCGCGAGGGGCTCGCCTGCGCGCGCGACCGGCTTTTGCTGTCGGGCCGGTCACTCGGCGAATTCGCGGATTGGGACGTCCCGCAATTCCCGCTCAAGGGCGGAAGCATCATCGCGCGCGGCGTGGCGGCGGGCCCCGAGGTCGCGCGGATCATGCGCGCGGTCGAGAACCGCTGGGTCGCGGAAGGCTTTCCGGGTCCCGAGCGGATCGACGCTCTGCTCGAAGCCGAGCTTAGCGCGCGCTGATCAACTGAACCGGTTGTCGCGCGGGAAGCCCTGCGGCGGCATCCGCCCGGCCCCGCCGCGCGCGACCTTCCACTGCCACATTTCCTGCTCGGTGCGGGTGCGGCCGCTCTCGCCGCCCATCGCCCAGCTAAGCCCGTCTTCGAGTCGGAAGGTGCGCGCATCGGCCATTCCGCCGTCGCGATAGCGCTGCAGCTGGACGCCCTGCCCGCGCGCCATGTCGGGCAGTTCCTCGAGGTTGAACACCACCAGCTTGCGGTTGTCGCCGACCACCGCGACATGATCGTCGGTGCCCGCGATCGGGCGGACCACCGCCAGCTTGGCATCGCCCTTGAGATTGACGACCTGCCGTCCCTTGCGGGTCTCGGCGAGCAAGTCGGCGGTCGAGGCGGCAAAGCCCTTGCCGGTGCTTGCCGCAAGCAACAGCCGCTGGTCGGGAGAATGCAGCACCATGGCGACGATCTGCGCCTCGGCATCGATGTCGAGCGTGTTGCGCAAGGGCTCGCCGAAGCCGCGCGCGCCGGGCAGCTTGTCCGCGCCCAGCGTGAAGAACCTGCCGTTGTCCGCGGCGAGCAGCAGCTTGTCGGTGGTCTGCGCATGAACCGCGAAGGCCGGTCCGTCGCCTTCCTTGAACTTGAACTCCTGGTCGAGCGGGACATGCCCGCGCGCACCGCGCACCCAGCCGCGCTGCGACAGGATCACCGTGACCGGCTCCTTCTCGATCATCGCATCCATGCTGAACTCGACCGTGGGCGCGGCCTCCTCGATGCTGGTGCGGCGGCGGCCCAGCGGGGTGTCGGGCCCGTATTCCTTGCGCAGATCGGCCAGTTCGCGTTTCAATCGCGTGCGCTGGCGCGCGGGCGAGGCGAGCAATTTGTCGAGCTCGTCCTTTTCCTTGAGCAGCGTGTCCTTTTCCTGACGCAGCTGCATTTCCTCCAGCTTGCGCAAGCTGCGCAGCCGCATGTTGAGGATCGCCTCGGCCTGGCGGTCGGTCAGCCCGAACTCAGCCATCATGAGCGGCTTGGGCTCGTCCTCGCTGCGGATGATCTCGATCACCCGGTCGAGATTGAGGAAGGCGATGATATAGCCCTCGACCAACTCCAGCCGCCGCGCGATCTGCTCGAGCCGGTGGAGGCTGCGGCGCTGGAGGATGTCGATCTGGCTGGCGACCCAATTGCCGAGCAACTCCTTCAGCCCCATCACCATCGGCGTCCGGGTGGCGTCGAGGACGTTGAGATTGAGCCCAAAGCGGGTTTCCAGATCGGTCAGCTTGTAGAGCGATTCCTTGAGCAGCTCGGGATCGACGTTGCGGCTGCGCGGCACCAGCACCAGCCGGATCTGCTCGTCGCTTTCGTCGCGGACATCCTCGAGGATCGGCAGCTTGCGATCGGCGATCGCCTGCGCGATCTGCTCAATCAGCTTGCCCTTCTGGACCTGGTAGGGGATTTCGCTCACAACCAGCTGCCATTGCCCGCCGCCCAGCCGCTCGATCCCGGCGTCGCGATCCGCCTGCTTCTCGGCCTCGGCGGCGTGGAACCGCCCGCGCACCCGGAAGCTGCCGCGCCCGGTCTCATAGGCCTGCGCGATCACCTCGGGCCCGTCGACCACCAGCCCGCCGGTGGCGAAGTCGGGTCCGTGGAACAGCTCCATCAGCCGCGCGTGCTCGACATGCGGGTTGTCGATCAGCTCGAGCGTGGCATCGACCACTTCGGCGACATTATGGCTGGGGATATTGGTTGCCATGCCCACCGCGATCCCGCTCGAACCGTTGGCGAGCAGATTGGGGAACAGCCCGGGAAAGATCTCCGGCTCCTGCTCCTCGCCATTGTAGGTGGGGACGAAATCGACCGTGCCTTCGTCGAGGCCCTCCATCAGCCGCACCGCGGTGCGGGTCATGCGGGCTTCGGTGTAGCGATAGGCGGCGGCGTTATCGCCGTCGATATTGCCGAAGTTCCCCTGCCCCTCGACCAGCGGGTAGCGCAGCGCGAAATCCTGCGCGAGCCGGACCATAGCGTCGTAGACGCTGGCATCGCCGTGGGGGTGGTACTTGCCGATCACGTCGCCGACCACGCGCGCGCTCTTCTTAAAGGCGTCGGTGGGGTTGAGCTTCAACTGCCGCATCGCCCACAGCAGCCGGCGATGGACCGGCTTGAGCCCATCGCGCAGGTCGGGCAGCGAGCGCGCGGTGATGGTCGAGAGCGCATAGACCAGATAGCGCTCGGACAGCGCGGAATCGAACGGCGTATCGACTATCGCGTCGATCGGGTGGGGTTCGGTCGTGTCGGTCTTTGGCATTTGCGTTCCTACCCGCTCATCCGCTCGAGGACCCGGAGCCGCTGGCCGCGGGACATTGTCGGAGCATCGAGACGGTGCCGGTTCGACAGCGTTCGGGCTACGGAGCGATGGGCGGAAATGATTCCAGTCGCCCCGCCCTATCATCGCCACGCTCTGGCTACCAACGGGGAACGGCGGCCTTTCCCCATACGTTGAGGAGGTAACAGCAAATCAAGGAGTTACCCATGACCAAGCACGTGATGATCCTCGCCACCAACGGCTTTGAACAGTCCGAGCTGATGAAGCCCAAGGCCATTCTCGAAAAGGCCGGCATCAAGACTACCGTGGTCAGCCTCGAAAGCGGCTCGATCAAGGGCTGGGACAAAGACGATTGGGGCAAGAGCGTCAGCGTCGACAAGACCGTCGACGAGGTCTCCAATTGCGAAGGCTACGACGCATTGATGATCCCCGGCGGCCAGATCAACCCGGACCTGCTCCGCGCCAACGAGCGTGCCGTCGCGATCGTCCGCGAATTCAACGCCGCGGGCAAGCCGATCGCCGCGATCTGCCACGCGCCATGGCTGCTGATCGAGGCCGGAGTGATCGAAGGCAAGACTGCGACCAGCTACAACTCGATCCGCACGGATCTCAAGAACGCAGGCGCCAATGTGGTCGACAAGGAAGTGGCGATCGATGGCAACATCATCACCAGCCGCAACCCCGACGACATTCCCGCCTTCTCGAAGGCGCTGATCGAAGCGGTCGGCGAGACGGTGAAGGAAGGCGAACTCGAAGCCGCCTGACAGCATCACCATGCCTAAATTCGAAGAGCCCCGTCGCCACTGAGCGGCGGGGCTTTTCATCTGTACTTGCATTACTGTTCATATCGTTCATTCCTCTCGCGATCATGTGTTGATCTGGGGGGATTTATGACACTTGAAGCCAGTATTGCAGATCTTCAGACCAAGCTTCGCGAACATCGCGAGATGCTCGGGACCGAAGAGGCGGCCAAAACTACCCTGGTTTTGCCATTCCTGAGAGCTTTGGGATACGATATTTTTGATCCTTCGGAGGTACGCGCCGAATTCACTTGTGATGTCGGCACGAAGAAAGGCGAGAAAGTCGATTACGCGATATGCGTCGACGGCCATCTCTCGATCCTGATCGAATGCAAACCGATCAACAGCAAGCTATCGCTCGAGCAGGCTAGCCAGCTCTTCCGTTATTTTTCCGCCACCGATGCGAAGGTCGCGCTTCTAACCAATGGCATCATCTACAAATTCTATACCGATGCCGATCGAACCAACCGCATGGACGATCAACCGTTCTTTACGTTCGATCTCGACTCCTATCGCAAAAGCGACCTGAAGAACCTTACACCGTTTCAGAAGTCGGATTTCAATCTGGACCGCATCGCAGCGCAGGCTGGAACGCTGAAGCTTCAGGGCCAGGTGATGGGCGAACTGCGCAAGGAATTTACCGAACCTACGGAAGAGTTCGTCCGAATGATCGCGAACCGGCTCCATGACGGCCGCCTCACCGAAGGCGTTCGAAACCGATATCAGCAGGTCATCGCGACCTCGATCGCGGCACTGATCCGCGACAGCGTCAACGACCGCTTGCAAAGTGCGATGTCACAGCCCGAAGACGAAGCGACAGCCGAACTTGCCGATGTTGATTTCCAAGAGATCGAAACCACCCAGGTCGAAATCGACGGATACAACATCATCCGCGCCATCGGTTCTCAGCTCGTCGCAGCGGACCGTATCGGCATCCGCGACGCGAAGTCCTATTGTGCGGTTCTACTCGACGATAACAATCGCCGGACCATCGCGCGCCTGCATTTCAACAGCGATACCTCGCGCTATCTCGGTGTGTTCGAAGGCAAGGCGGAGGAGCGGCGCTCGATCAGTACTCCGGTCGAGATCTACAGCCACGCCGATGCAATCCTCGCGCGCATACGCGAGTTGGAAGGATAGCGCACCTCTAGAACCGCCGTGCGTCGTGGCTGTCTTCGGGCAGCGACACGGCGAGTCCGTCGAGGCTGTCGTTCAAAAGGATCTGGCAGGACAGCCGGCTGGTGCGGCGGACGCCGGCAGCGAGGTCGAGCATGTCTTCCTCCTCCTCGCTCGCTGGCGGCAGCTTCGCGAACCATTCGGGATCGACCACCACATGGCAGGTCGAGCAGGCCATCTGGCCTTCGCAGGTTCCTTCGAGCGGCAGTCCCGCGCCCTGGGCTACCCCCAGCAGGCTGTCGCCGGGTTCGCCAACGGCTTCGACTCGCTCGTCGCGTGCGGTCGTGAAAGTCACGCGCACGCTCACAGCCCCTGCGCCTTGGCTGCCGCGTTGATCTTCTCCGCCGCCCGTTCGATTTCCTCCAGCGTGGTGTAGCGACCCCAGCCCAGCCGGATCGAGCTTTTGGCTCGCTTGGCCGAGAGTCCGATCGCGGCGAGCACATGGCTGGTGCGCCCCGAACCGCTGGCGCAGGCGGAGCCGGCGGAGAACATCACGTCGCGCACCTCGCTCATCAGCCGGTTCACATCCAGGCCCTTGCGTCTGATGTTGATATTGCCATGCCAGCGCGCTTCCTCGCTGCCATTGAGCTTCCACTCGGAAAACAGCTCGCGGGCGCGATGCCAGAGCTTCTCGACATGTTCGGCATCGGCCGCCATCTGCTCCTTCGCCAGCAAGGCCGCAGCGCCGAAGCCCGCGATCAGCGCCGGGCTGAGCGTGCCAGAGCGGATGCCGAATTCCTGCCCGCCCCCGGTCTGCACCTCCGCCAGCTCGAGCCCGTCGCGAATCCACAGCGCTCCGACACCCTTGGGCCCGTGCAGCTTGTGCGCGCTGACCGCGATCATGTCCGCCGCGGTGAGCTCGATCTTGCCATAGGCCTGCACCGCATCGCACAGGTAAAGCGCGTTGGCGCCCTGGGCCTTGCGGTGCCAGTCGATGGTTGGCTGGATAGTGCCGATCTCGTTGTTGACCTGCATCACGCAGACCAGACGCGTGTCGGCGGGCAGATCCTGCTTCGTGTTGCACTGGCCGTTCTTGGCGACGTTCAACTCGTGGCAGGCGCCCATGCTGCGCGCGGTGTCGAGCACCGCGGCGTGTTCGATCGCGGAGACCGATACCGTGCGACGCTCGTCGCGGCCGGCAGTCCCGCGGATGGCGAGATTGATCGCCTCGGTGGCTCCGGAAGTGAAGATCACCTTTCCGCCGGGCGGGAACAGCGCCGCCACCCGGTCGCGCGCCAGCGCGATCGCGGCGGCGGCCTCGCGCCCCATGCGGTGCGGCGAATGCGGATTGCCGAAGCCGCTGCCGCCGGGCCCGTCGAGCCAGCGCATCATTTCGTCGCGCGCATCGGGAGCGAGCGGGGTGGTCGCCTGATAGTCGAGATAGATCATGTCGGATGCGATCCTAACCGCTCGGGACGGGCTTGTCGAAGCGGTGTTTTGTCGGGGGCGAGTCAGCTGCGCTGCGCCAGCTCGCTCCAGACCTCGCAGAAGCGCTCGACCTCGGCGCGGGTGGTGGTCCAGCCGACACTCACGCGGATGGTGCGGTCGGCGATGCCGGGTTCGAGCTGCATCGCCTCGAGCACATGGCTGCGCTTGAGGCTGCCGCTCGAACAGGCGCTGCCCTGCGAGACCGCGATCCCGGCCATGTCGAAGCGCATCAGCTGCGCGCTGCCGCTCATCCCAGGCATGGCGACGGCGTGGATATAGGGCGTGGGATCTGCCAACCCGTCCGCCAGCCAGGTGCCGCCCAAGCTGCGGCAGTCCTGCGCCAGCGTCTCGAGCGGTTCGAGCACCGCAGGGTCGCAATAGGACTCGGCGCAGGCTTCCAGCGCCGCCGCCATCGCGAGCACGCCGGGCAGGTTCTCTGTCCCCCGCCGATAGCCGCGCTCGTGCCCGCCGCTGGGCTTGAGCAGATTGTAATCCTTTACCAGCAGCGCGCCGATACCCACCGGCCCGCCGAATTTGTGCGCCGAGAGGATCGCCATGTCGCATTCGGGCAGCGCGAGTTTGCCCGCGCCTTGCGCGCAATCGGCGAGCAGCACACCGCCCGCATCGCGCACGATGGAGCCGATCGTCGCGAGATCCTGCCGCTGCCCGGTCTCCGAATTGATCTGCTGCACCGCCACCAGCGGACGCTCGCGCTGGACCGCCTCCTGCAGCACTTCGAGATCGAGCGCGCCATCCAACTGGACCGGCAACCGCTCGGCGTCGGGCGCCGCGCCGAGAATCGCATCGTGCTCGCTGGCCGCGACCAGCCGCGCGCCCGCCTGCGCGCTGCCCAGCGCCAGCTGCGCCGCCTCGCTCGCACCCGAGGTGAAAATGATCTCGCCGTCCCACTCCAGTGCCGCAGCGATGCGCCCGCGCGCAGCCTCCAGCGCGGCCTTGGCCTTGCGCCCCTCGGCATGCGGGCTGGAGGGATTGGCCCACAGCCGCCAGCCCTCCTCCAGCGCGGCGAGCGCCTGCGGCCGGATCGGGGTGGTGGCGGCGTGATCGAGATAGATGCGTTCGGCGATGGGACAGGCTCTAAACAATTGCGAATTGCGACGGAAACACTATATAGCCCGCGACCTCTCGCGCGCCACCACCGGCAGCACGGGCCAACCATCTCGCTAGGTACCCCAACCATGCCGACCGTCATCTTCCCCGGCCCCGAGGGCCGTCTTGAAGGCCGTTTTTCGCCTGCCCCGCGCCCGCGCGCGCCGGTGGCGATGATCCTCCACCCGCACCCCCAGGGCGGCGGGACGATGAACGAACAGATCACGCAGAAGCTCTACAAGAACTTCGTCGATCGCGGTTTCGCCGTTTTACGGTTCAACTTCCGCGGGGTCGGCCGCAGCCAGGGCAGCTTCGACAATGGCGTGGGCGAATTGTCCGATGCCGCCTCGGCGCTCGACTGGGTGCAGTCGATCCATCCCGAAGCGCAGACCACCTGGGTCGCGGGCGTCAGCTTCGGCTCGCTGATCGGGATGCAACTGCTGATGCGCCGCCCCGAAGTGCGCGGCTGGATCTCGATCGGCGCTCCGGCGAGCATGTACGACTTCTCCTTCCTCGCCCCCTGCCCCGCCAGCGGGATCTTCATCCACGGCGCGCAGGACACGGTGGTCCAGCCCAATGCGGTGACCAAGCTGGTCGAGAAGCTGCGCACCCAGAAGCACATCACCGTGCACCACGAGGAAATCCCCCGCGCCAACCACTTCTTCGAGAACGAGCAGGACGAGCTGATGGCCTCGGTCGACAATTACCTCGATTTCCGGCTCGACCCCTCCTGCCCGATCAAGTGAGCCGCGCTGCGCCAGCCGCACCGCGCTGAGCATTGCGAACCGTTGAAAACCCACGCGTCGGTAAGCGGCGCGTGGGCAGTTGCGTTGCATCCGGCAACGCGAAACCTCTTGCAACAATGGTAATGTTGTAACATTCTCTTTCGGCAGGCCGCCGGCTTCTCTCGTCGCACAGGCGGTCGCAAAGAGAGAGGACTGAACCATGGCCTATGCCGACCAGACCCGCCGCCCTTCCCCCACCAGCATGATCGCCGTCGTCGCGGTCCACGCCGCCATCGGCACCGCGCTGATTACCGGCCTGTCATTCACCGGGGTGCTGAAGCCCCCGCCCACGCCGCTGAGCGGTGCGCAGATCGACCTGCCCAAGCCACCCCCTCCCGAACCCACGCCCGAGCCGCAGCCCGAACCCCGCCAGCAGGCCAGCAACACGCGCGATATCGTCGTCGCACCCAAGCCTCCGATCTCCTTCGCGTCGCCGACACCCCCGTTCGAGACCACCGAGATCATCATTCCGCGCGACACGATCATCCGGCAACCGGGCGTGGACCCGGTCGCGGTTCCGGCATCGCAGCCGAGCGCCACGCCGACCGCGAGCGGGGTCCCGCCCCAGGCGGCACGCCCGCGCAACGATCCCGCGCGCTGGATCACCACCAACGACTATCGTTCGAGCTGGATCGCCCGCGAATTGACCGGAACCGCGCGCTTCCGGCTGGACATCGCCGCGGATGGCCGCGTCACCGGTTGCGCGATCACCGGTTCGACCGGCCATGCGGCGCTCGATACGGCGACCTGCCGGCTGCTCAAGCAGCGCGCCCGCTTCGAGCCGGCGCGCAATGCGAAAGGGGATGCGGTGGCTGGCAGCTTCGTCAATGCGGTCAGATGGGAATTGCCCGACTGAGGCCGGTCCTGCGCTAGCGGCCCGCGCCCTGCTCGATCCGGTCGAGCGGGGCCGTTCCGCCCTCGTCCGGGAGAGTCCAGATCGCCACATTGACCAGCGCGACCGCGACCAGCACCAGCATCAGCCCCGCCTGCTTGCGCTGACCGCGCTTCCAGGCGAGCCATGCCCCTCCCAGCAAGGCGATGGCAGCAAGGACGGTGATCGAGAGCGCGATGTCGAGCATGGCGGCTTCTTGGCAGTCCTTGCCGCGCCGCGAAACCCTGTTTCGTACGGAACGCCCGGGGTCTGGTGCCGTTGAGCCTTGGCAAGCGCATCACCGCGATGCGCGCCAGTCGGAGCGTTATTTTCATGGGTATTTTCAGTTCGATCAAGGATGCCATCTTCGGCACGGAATCCGAACCTGCAAGACCGCAGGCGACCCGCCCGGTCGCTGCGCCGGCATCCGCGGTAACGCGAACGACCAACGCCGAAGCGAGCGCGGCGCAGCCCAAGAGCGAACGCGCATCGGAGGACCGGATCGATGTCGAGAACAGTCTCGATTCGATGCCCGGTTCCGACCGGCTCAACTGGCGGACCTCGATCGTCGACCTGCTCAAGCTGATCAATGTCGATTCCGATTACGAGAGCCGCAAGGCGCTTGCGAGCGAGCTCGGGCGCCCCGATTACGATGGCAGCGCCGAGGACAATCTTTGGCTGCACCGCCGCACGATGCGCGAACTCGCGGCCAGCGGCGGCCGGGTCCCGCCCGAATATATCGATTGATTTGACAGGATAATGCCGGGCGCGCACACCGCCCGGCATGACCCAGACCAGCTTTTCCCTCACCCGTCGCCAGGCCCTCGCCGGGCTTGGCGCGACCACCGCACTCACGCTCGGCGGCTGTGCCGCGACCGGCCGCCCCATCGCGCTCGCACAGGCGCAGGCCATCGGCGCCGAGCGGTTGCTCGAGGTGGTCGCCTACAACCTGCTCGAACACGAGCCCGAGCGCGCCACCTCGCTGGGTGTCGACACCGGCCGCTATGCCGAACTGCGCGCGCGGCTAGAGGATCAGTCGCAGACCGGGCAGGATCTCTATGCCACGACGCTGCGCCGCGATCTCGGCCGCGTCCGGGCCGTCCCGCGCGAGGGGCTCGACCCCGATCTGGTGACCAGTCTCGATGTGGTCGAGAGCGCCTATTCGACCGCGCTCGACGGTTTCGCGCTGCCCTATGGCGATGTCGCGGTCGGCAGCTGGCGCAATGCGCCCTATGTCGTCATCCAGAACGTCGGCACCTATCTCGACATGCCGCGCTTCCTCGACAGCAGCCATCCGCTCGAGGATGGCAGCGACGCCGATGCCTATATGGAGCGATTGGAAGCGCTGCCGGGCGTGCTCGACGGCGAGCTGGAGCGGATGCAAGCGGCGCGCGGGATGGGCGTGATCCCGCCCGGCTTCCTGATCGACAAGGCTATTATCGAGCAGATGCAGAGCACGATCGCCAGCGCGCGATCGGGCAAATTGTTTGTCGACCAATTGCGCGAGCGACTGGTGGCCAAGGGCATGCCCTCCGCCTTCGCCGCACGCGCCGAGCCGCTAGTCACCGGTCCCATCGCCGAGGCGCTGACCCGCCAAGTGGCCGAGCTAGGCCGCCAGCGCGGCATGGCCGACGACAATGCCGGAATGTGGAGCCAGCCGCACGGCGACGAATGGTATGCCTGGGCCCTGCGCGCCAGCACCACCACCACTCAGAGCCCCGACGAAGTCCACGAAGCCGGGCTCGAGGAACTCGCAATGCTGCACGCGCGGATGGACCCGATCCTGCGCGAGATCGGCTACACCAGCGGCAGCGTGGGCGAGCGGATGCAGGCGCTGAGCCGCGATCCGCGCTATCAGTTTGCAGAAGGCGATCCGGGCCGCGCCGAGATCAGGGCCTTCATCGACGACCGTATCGAGTGGATCACATCGCAGATGCCGCGCGCCTTCAACACGCTGGTCGATCCCAAGCTCGAGGTCCGCCGCCTGCCGCTGTCCGAGGAACCCGGGGCGCCGGCTGCCTATGGCGGCGCCGGCAGCAAGGACGGCACGATCCCGGGCCGGATGTGGATCAATCTGCGCACCACCGATCTGCATCGCAAATACGATCTCGCCGACTTGACCTATCACGAGACCATTCCGGGTCATGTCTGGGAGGGCGAATATTCCAACCGCCTGCCGCTGATCCGCTCGATCCTCGCCTTCAACGCCTTTTCCGAAGGCTGGGCGCTTTATGGCGAGCAGATCGCCGACGAGCTGGGAGCCTATGACGATTTCAAGGTCGGGCGGCTGGGCTATCTCCAGGCGCTGGCCTTCCGCGCCTGCAGGATGGTGGTAGACACCGGGCTCCACCACAAGTGCTGGACCCGCGAGCAGGCGCGCAATTTCTTCGTCGAGCGCAACGGCAGCAAATACGAGGAAGTGGCCTCCGAGGTCGATCGCTATTGCAGCTGGCCGGGCCAGGCCTGCGGCTACAAGGTCGGCCACAGCGAGATCGTCCGCCAGCGCGCCCGCGCCGAGGCGGAACTGGGCGACGCCTATGATTTCAAGGCGTTCAACGATGCGGTGGTGCTCGGCGGCAATGCGCCGCTCGACGTCCTGGCGAAGAATGTCGGGCGCTATATCGCGGGCGTTTCGACCCGGACCGCTTGATAGGAGGTGGGAGCGGCGGCCCCACATTCGCCTTGAATCAAGGGTGAATTGCCTTAGCCTGATCTCGTCGGACGGGGGGATTTGGCATGAGATTCGTGGTCGCTTTTCTGTCGCTTATGGCTCTGTCCGGCTTCGGAGTGCCGGCCAGCGCCGCCTGGTACGAGGCTTCGAGCGATCATTTCGTCATCTATGCCGACGATAGCGAAAAGGACGTCCGCGAATTCTCGCAGAACCTGGAACGCTATCACTCGGCGCTCGAATATGTGATCGGTCGCGAGATCGCCAAGCCCAGCCCGTCAAACCGGCTCGTGATCTTCGTGGTGGGCGACCAGAGCGACATCCGGCGACTTGCCGGCACCGACAGCCGCTCGATCGCCGGCTTCTACATCCCCCGCGCAGGCGCCTCGCGCGCATTCGTCCAGAACATCCGGATGAAGAGCGGCTACCCGAGCTTCTCGACCACCGTCCTGCTGCATGAATATGCGCACCACTTTCTGATCGCCAGTTCGTCTTACGCCATGCCCCGCTGGCTGAGCGAGGGCTCGGCGGAGTTCTTTGCCGCCGCGACCTTCAACAGCGACGGGAGCGTGCAGGTGGGTCGTCCGGCTCAGCATCGTGCGGGCGAACTCGCGTTCGCAGACGAAGTTCCGGTCCGGGAGCTGCTCGACGCCGGGCTTTACGACAGCCGCGAGCGCAGCCGCTACGATGCGTTCTACGGTCGCAGCTGGCTGCTCTATCATTTCCTGACGTTCGAAGAATCACGCCGAGGCCAGCTCACCGAATATCTGAACCGGATGATCGCCGGCGGCACCTCGATCGAGGCAGCCGATGCCGCCTTTGGCGATCTCGACGAGCTTGAAAAGGAGCTCGACCGCTATTTGAAGCGGCGCTCGCTCTACAACTTCAAGCTCTCAGCCGAGAAGATTGCGATCGGTGAAATCCTTCTGCGCGAATTGCCCAAGGGCGAATCCGAGATGATGGAGGTCCGCATCCGCTCGCAACGCGGCGTGGATCGGGAAACCGCGATCGAGGTCCTCGAAGACGCGCGCAAGATCGCACGACGATATCCCGACGATCCCGGGGTCCAGACCGCGCTGGCGGAAGCCGAGTTCGACGGGGGCAATGATGCCGAAGCGATCGCCGCCGCCGACCGGGCGATCGCGCTCGATCCCAATCGACCCAACGCCTATGTCCAGAAGGGCTTCGCACTGTTCCGGATCGCGGGAAATGCGCCGGAACCCGAAACTGCCTACGCCTCGGCGATGGTGCCCTTCTCTGCGCTCAACGCGATCGAGAACGACCATCCTCTGCCGCTCATCTATTATTACCGCAGCTTCGCCGAACGGGGCAAGCAACCCAACCAGACCGCCCGGCAAGCGCTCGAAAAGGCGACCGAACTAGCCCCCTTCGATCATCAATTGGCGATGAATGCCGCGATCATGCACGCGCGGTTCGGCGAGATCGCACAGGCCACGCTCCAGCTAACCCCGGTTGCCGCGAACCCCCACGGAGGGAACATGGCCAATGCGGCAAAGCTGCTGCTGACGCTGTTCGACACCGCCGAAGAAGGCGTCCCCTTCGACCCCCGCACATTGAGCGCAAGCATAGGTGAGGTTGGCGGGGACGCCGACGCTTCCGAATAAGTTCGAGAATTCCAACCGGATCGGCCGCGGCCAAAGAAAACCCCCGCTCCGGTTGCCCGGGCGGGGGTCTCCTCTCCAACCGTCGATACGGTCTGGTAACCGATCCCGTCGCCTAGGCGGCGGCTGGAGCCGCATCGCGCACGCCCTGATCGACGTGCTCCGCGAAGGGCTCGAAATTGTCGACGAACAGCCGCACCAGCTTCTGCGCGGTGCGATCGTATTCCTCCTTGTCGTCCCAGGTCGTGCGCGGATCGAGGATCGCGCTATCGAGCCCGGCATCGTCGAGCGCGGGCACCGAGATCGGGACCTCGAAGCCGAAATTGGGATCCTTGCGGAATTCCGCATCGTTGAGCGATCCGTCCAGCGCGGCATTGAGCAGCGCGCGGGTCGCCTTGATCGGCATCCGCTTGCCGGTGCCGTATTTGCCGCCGGTCCAGCCGGTGTTGACCAGCCAGCACTGCGCCCCGCCCTCGGCGATCCGCTTCTTGAGCAGATTGCCGTAGACGCTGGGATGGCGCGGCATGAAGGGCGCGCCGAAACAGGTCGAGAAGGTCGCCTGCGGCTCGGTGACGCCGATCTCGGTGCCCGCCACCTTGGCGGTGTAGCCCGAGAGGAAGTGATACATCGCCTGGTCGGGGGTCAGCCGCGCGATCGGAGGCAGCACGCCGAAGGCATCGGCGGTCAGCATGATGACATTGCTGGGCGGCGGGCCGAGGTTCTCGGCGCTAGTGTTGGGGATCGAGGACAGCGGGTAGGCGCCGCGGGTGTTCTCGGCGAGGCTGTTATCGTCGAGATCGATCTCGCCGTCCTCGTCCATCACCACGTTCTCGAGCACGGTGCCTTCCATGCGAGTGGTGGCGAAGATCTCGGGTTCGGCTTCGGGATCGAGGCGGATCATCTTGGCATAACAGCCGCCTTCGAAATTGAAGACCGCCGTGTCCGACCAGCCATGCTCGTCATCGCCAATCAGCGTGCGGCTGGCATCGGCGCTCAGTGTGGTCTTGCCGGTGCCCGACAGACCGAAGAACACCGCAGTCTTGCCGTCCGGGCCGATATTGGCCGAACAATGCATCGGCATCACGCCCTGCGGCGGGAGCAGATAGTTGAGAATGCCGAACACGCTCTTCTTCATCTCGCCGGCGTATCTGGTCCCGCCGATCAGGATGAGCTTCTCTGACAGGCTGACCGCGATCACCGTCTCGCTGCGGCAGCCGTGGCGCTCGGGATCGGCGCGGAAGCTCGGCAGGTCGATGATGGTGTATTCGGGGACGAAGCCTTCGAGCTCCTCCGCCGTCGGCCGAACCAGCAGCGTGCGGATGAACTGGTTGTGCCAGGCAAGCTCGTTGATGACACGGACATTGACGCGGTATTCGGGCTGCGAGCCGCCGAACAGATCGGCGACGTAGAGCGTGTCCCTGCCCTTCACCTCTGCGAGGAAATCCTCCTTCAGAGCCGCGAATTGCGCGGGCGTCATCGAGGCGTTGTTATCCCACCACACGGTGTCTTCAGTCTCGGCGTCGCGGACGATGAACTTGTCCTTGGCGCTGCGTCCGGTGTGCGCGCCGGTCTCGACAACGAGCGGACCATGCTTGGCGCGGCGCCCTTCCCCGTTCGCCAGCGCCGCTTTCGTCAGTTCATCCGACGAGAGATTCGCGTGGATATCGGCACCGGTGGCGATGCCCTGGTCGGCAAGCGAATGAGAAAGCGATGAAGGCACTGAAGTCTCCGAACCGAACGGGCTGAATGGAGCGGCAGGGCGCATGGAAGTGCGCGGGGCCACCGGCAGGTATCTAGGCACACCATGCGGCCGCGTCAATTTGATGGATGTATTTACCATGAAGCGGCAAGCCAGGCCGCGCTTTGCATGCGTTGTCTTGGTCCAGCAAAGCGGATAGGCAGAACCCAACATGGACCATGGCATTCCTCAACCCGGCCTCGCCAGCGCGGAGCAATCCGCCCCTCCGGAGACCACGGCGCCCGTCGACGGCCGCACTGTCGTCGCACTGGTGGACGATGATCGCAACATCCTGACGACTGTCTCGATTGCGCTGCAATCCGAAGGATATGCCACAAGGGTCTATTCCGATGGCGAAGCGGCGCTCAAGGCGCTGCTCGACAACCCGCCGCATCTGGCCGTGTTCGACATCAAGATGCCCAAGATGGACGGAATGGAATTGCTGTGCCGGTTGCGCGAGCATTCGGCACTGCCGGTGATTTTCCTGACCAGCAAGGACCACGAGCAGGACGAGGAGGCCGGACTCGAGCTGGGCGCCGACGATTATATCGCAAAGCCCTTCAGCCTGCGGCTGTTGCTGGCCCGGATTCGTGCGATCCTGCGCCGCAGCGATGCGGTGTTACCCGACGGCGCTCCCTCGCCACCGACGAGCGAACGACCGCCCGAGAAGATCGAGCGCGGCCGGCTGGTGATGGATCCCGCGCGCCACCAGGTTACCTGGGACGGCAGGGCGGTTTCACTCACCGTCACCGAATTCCTTATCCTCGAAGCATTGGCCCAGCGCCCCGGCGTCATCAAAAGCCGCAACCAGCTGATGGACGCCGCCTATCCCGACGATGTCTTCGTCGACGATCGCACCGTCGACAGCCACATCAAGCGGATGCGGCGCAAGTTCCGCGTCGTCGACGACGGGTTTTCCGCGATCGACACGCTTTATGGCGCCGGCTACAGCTTCGCCGAAAGCTGACCGGGTGATCGATCGGAGCAGCGTTCCGGCGCGCAATCCGGGTTCCGACAGGTCGCGCTGGCAGGGCCGCCTCTCGCTCACCAGCCGCATCCTGTTCGTCAACGTCCTGCCGCTGGTGCTGCTGGGCGGCGGGTTCATCTATCTCGATTCCTATCGCGAACAATTGCTCGACGAGCGCTTCAAGCTGGCGCTGGTCGAAGCGCAGATCACCGCCGAGGCGCTGGCCGGCGCGAGCGAAGCCCGGCAGGAAGCCTTGCTCATCCAGATCGGCAAGGAACAGCGGCTGCGCATCCGGGTCTACGGCCCCGAAGGCATGCTCGAATCGGACAGTTTCGCGCTCGGCCCGCCCTCCTTCACGCTGGCGGAGAAGCCCACCGACGGCAGCGAGGAATTCGCGCTCACGCTCGATCGCTGGTTCGACCGGATCGTCGGCGCTCCTGTGTTGCCCGACTACAATGAGCCCTCCTCCGATTTCGCCGACGCCTGGCCCGAACTGGCCCGCGCGCGCAGCGAGAGCCTGACCCAGATCGTGCTGCGCGACGCTCCCGACGGCAGCCATGTGATCACCGCAGCGGCGCCCGTGGGGCTGGACGGCGACACGCTGCTGATCACCCGCAACCCGGTCGACATCAACCAGCGGGTGCGCGAGGCGCGCTCGACCGTGGCGTTGGTGGTGCTGATCGCGCTGCTGGTTTCGACCTTGCTGTCGCTGTTTCTCGCGCAGACTATCGTGCGCCCCTTGCGCGAACTGGTCCAGGCGGCAGTGCGCGTCCGGCAGGGCCGCGACCGTCAGGTCGAAGTCCCGCGCCTGCCGCAGCGGCGGGACGAGATCGGCATGCTAGCGCGCGCGGTGTCGGACATGACCGGCGCGCTGCGTCAGCGGATCGACGCGGTCGAGAGCTTCGCCGCCGATGTCGCGCACGAGATCAAGAACCCGCTCGCCAGCCTGCGCAGCGCGGTCGAATCGCTCGCCAAGGTCGACGACCCGGGTCTGCGCCGCCAGCTCAACGATATCGCCAGCCACGATGTCCGCCGGATCGACCGGCTGGTGTCCGACATCTCCGACGCCAGCCGCATCGATGCCGAGTTGTCGCGGACCACCTTCGTGGAACTTGACTTGGCACAGCTGGTGGCGAACATCATCGGTTCGCGCGAGGACCGGCACGAGAACGAGGGACGCACGATCCGCTTCGATGCGCCAGCCGGGTCCCACCGGGTGCTGGGCGAGCCTGCGAGGCTCGAGCGGGTGATTGAGAACCTGCTCGATAACGCAGTATCTTTCTCTCCGCCCGACGGTGCGATCGCGATCGACCTCGACAGCCGCGACGGACGGGTCCTGCTCGCAGTCAGCGACAATGGTCCGGGCGTCCCCGAAGACCGACGCGAGCAGATATTCGAACGTTTCCATTCGCTCAGGCCCGATGCCGAGGATTTTGGCAACCACTCCGGACTGGGGCTGGCGATTGCGCGGGCGGTCGCGGAGGCGCACGACGGGACTCTGACCGCAACCTCGCGCAGGGATGGCGGGGACGGCGCATGTTTCGTCCTGAGCCTGCCCGCGATCAAGCGCTGAACTGGTGGCGTTTGCAGTCGCCAATGTCACCTGCGTCGCGATCGGCGGGCGCGGGCTGCTGATCCAGGGGCCACCGGGCAGCGGCAAGTCCACTCTTGCTCTCGAACTGCTGGATCGCGGAGCAGTTCTCGTGGGGGACGATGGAGTCGGTCTCGAACTGCAAGGCGAGCGTCTCTGGGCTGCCCCGCCCGCCAATATCGCCGGGAAACTGGAGATCCGCGGCATCGGCATAGTCGATCTGCCCTTTAGTGAAGCACCCGTTGCGCTGGCCCTGCGCCTCGTCGACAGCGCGCCCCGCTTTCCCGAGCCGGAGAGCTCCGACTGGCTCGGGCGGTCAATCCCGCAGCTGGCTTTCGCGGCACGTCATCCGGCCGCAGCGATCCGCGCCGAACACGCGCTGGCGCGCTTCGGGATCGAATGATCTGTGTCGCACGCCCGTGGCGTCCATTTACATTCCCCGCAGGACTGACAGACTGCCCGAATGGCCCCCGAATCGCACCCGGCACCGTCACACAAGATTGTGGCGCAGAAAATCCTCGTCGTGACCGGCATTTCGGGGGCAGGCAAATCGACCGCCTTGCAGGTGCTCGAGGACCTCGGCTGGGAGGCGATCGACAATTTCCCGATCCGGCTGCTGCCCGACCTGCTGTCGAAAGAGGAATGCCAGGTCATGCCGCTGGCGATCGGGATCGATTCGCGCACTCGCGGCTTCATTCCCGCCGAGCTTGTGGCCCGGATCAAGGAGCTCGCCGCGCGCGACGATCTCGATGTCCAGACCCTCTTTCTCGATTGCGCCAGCGGCGAGGTTGCGCGGCGCTACAACGAGACCCGCCGCCGCCACCCGATGGCCCGCGGTCGCCCGATCGGCGAGGGCATTCGGGCAGAACGCGAACTGCTCGAACCGGTAAGGCGCTGGGCCGAAATGGTCATCGACACCACCAGCTTCACCAGCAACGATCTGCAACAGGCGGTCCGCGACCGCTTTGCCAGCGATGCGCCGCAGGAATTGACGATCACGGTGAACAGTTTCGGTTTCGCGCGGGGGATGCCGCCGCTTGCCGATCTGGTGTTCGACATGCGCTTCCTCGACAATCCGCACTGGGTCGAAAGCTTGCGGGCGCAGACCGGGCTCGACCCGGACGTGGGTGCCCATATCGAAAAGGATCCTGCTTTCGCCTCCAACTTCGCGCGTATCCGCGATCTGGTGCTGGAACTCATCCCGCATTACGAAGCCCAGGGCCGTGCCTATCTCACGATCGCCTTTGGCTGCACCGGGGGGCGTCATCGTTCCGTCTACACCACGGAAAAGCTGGCCCTGGCCTTGCAAGAGGCGGGCCGCACACCGACCATCCTGCACCGCAATCTCACCGCCCGCGCCACGGATGCCACCGAGGGACAGCTCGGGTTGGCCGGTTGACTCAGCTATGAGACAGGGTCAAGGGCGCACAGCTTTCGTCATATGACACAGGACGACACGGACCCCCCACGCATGATCGGTTTGATCCTCGTCACCCACGGCAAGCTTGCCGAGCACTTCATCGATGCGATGGAGCATGTCGTTGGTAAGCAGGATTGCATCGCCGCGATCAGCATCGGACCCAATGACGATATGGAGCGCCGCCGGCAGCAGATCGCAGATGCGATCGCGTCGGTCGATACCGGCACGGGAGCGATCATCCTGACCGATCTGTTCGGCGGCACGCCTTCCAACCTCGCCATTTCACTGCTCGACGCCGGGCGGGTCGAGGTCATCGCCGGGATCAACCTGCCGATGCTGATCAGGCTGGCCGGCGCGCGCAAATCGATGGATGTGACCCGGGCGGTCGAGGCCGCGCAGGAGGCAGGGCGCAATTACATCACGGTTGCCAGCCAATTCCTCGGCCAAGACGAGGCCGCGCCGCGAAAGCAGGTCACGTGAGCGAATTGCGCCGCGAACTGACGGTGGTGAACCAGCGCGGGCTGCATGCCCGGGCCAGCGCCAAATTTGTCGGTGCGGTGAGCGAATTGCCGGAAAGCATCAAGGTCAGCGTGGCCAAGGATGGGACCGCCGCCGCGGGCGGATCGATCCTCGGCCTGATGATGCTCGGCGCAGCCAAAGGCGATACCATCGTCCTGACCGTCTCGGGCGAGAACGCCGAGGCGGTGATGGCTCAGCTCTCCGCCATGATCGAGGACGGGTTCGGCGAGACTTGACCGCCGCGCTTCTGCCATGACCGATCGCCGCCGGATCACCGGTTTTTCCAATCCCACCGTCAAGGCGCTGCGCGCGCTGCGCGACAAGAAGCACCGCAGGCGCGAAGGCCGCTTCCTGGCCGAAGGGCTGCGGCTGCTGACCGATGCGCGCGACAGCGGGCGGGTGCCCGAGATGCTGGTGCTCTCCACGGCGCGCGATCCGCATCCGCTGCTTGCGGCGCTAGAGGCCGATGTCGCTGCGGCAGGGGGCGAGATCGTCGAGACACCCCCCGACATCCTGTCCAAGATCACCGGCAAGGACAACCCGCAGGCGGTCGCCGGGGTATTTGCCGAATTCGACACCGCGCTTTCCGCACTCGACCGCAGCCGCGCGCCGATCTGGCTGGTGGCGCAGGCGCTGCGCGACCCGGGCAATCTGGGCACCATGCTGCGTACCGGCGACGCGATCGGCGCGGGCGGGCTGATCCTGATCGACGATTGCGCCGATCCCTTCAGCGTCGAGGCGGTGCGCGCCAGCATGGGGGCGGTGTTCACGCAAACGATCGCGCAGGCGAAGTGGGACGAATTCCTCCCCTGGCTCCGCGCCGGCAAGGGACAATTGATTGCCGCCAGCCTGCGCGAGGCCCAGACCTACCGGGACGCTCCCTATGCCGCCCCCTGCTTCGTTATGGTCGGCAATGAATCGCGCGGATTGCCGGAGGAATACGAACTGGCCTGCGACCTGCGCGTGACCATGCCAATGCGCGGCCGCGCCGACAGCCTCAACGCGGCTGTCGCCGCGGCGGTGCTCGGCTATGAAATATTGGCGCATCTCGACAAGTAAAAGCGTTGCCTTTGTTGCACAGTCGCGGGGGAAAAGCTTTGCGGCAGCACCCGGCTTGCTTGGCAGAGCCGCTTAATATCTATTAAGTTCGGGGTCGAACGATGGACAAGAATCACACCGAAGACCGCGCCGAGCCGCGGACCAACCTGTTTGTGGCAGCGACGATCGCCACCGATGCCATGTCGGGGCCGGTCCGGCTGCGCAACATCTCCCCCTCGGGCGCCAAGGTAGAGGCAGCCGATCTGCCCGATGTCGGGACGCGGGTGCGCCTGCGCCGCGGGACGCTCTCGGTGACCGGCGTCGTGGGCTGGCGCAATGGCAAAGCGATGGGGATGCGGTTCGATCGTCCGACCGATGTCCAGATGTGGTTGCCGTCGGGGCAAGGCAGCCAGCAACAGGTCGACCGTGTGGTGAAGGCACTCAAACAGGGCGACAGCCCCGCCCCGACCCCGGCCCCGGCGCGCAATTCCGAATCCTACGAATTGCTCAGCATCGCCGATCTGCTCGACGGATTGGGAGACGCGCTGAGCGAGGATCCCGATGTAGTCGCGAAATATTACGCCAAGCTTCAGGTGCTCGACATCGCGACCCAGAAGCTGCGCCAGATCGGCTCGCGCAAGAGCTGACCGGCCCCGGTCCGGATCAGCCTTTCTCGGGCCGGTCCTCGATCAGCGCCGCATCCTCGTTGTTGTAGCGCGGGGTCGCCTCGACGATCGGCACCTCCTCAATCTCGCGCTTGCCGATCTCGATGCCCTTGTCCGACAGCCGGCGACCCGCCGAGAGCACGTTGCGCTCGAAACTGCCGACGAACTTGTTGTAATTGTTGACCGCGGTTTCGAGCCCGCCGCCGACGCGTTTCATATGCTCGGCGGCGACTGCAAGACGGTCGTATAGCTCGGCGCCCGCCTTGCCGATCTCGACCGCTTCGCGCGCGATCGTGTCCTGCCGCCAGACCTGCGCGACGGTGCGCGCGATCGCGACCAGATTGGTCGGCGTCGCCAGCAGCACCTTGTTGCGGAAGGCGAAATCCCAGAGCTCGGGATCGTGCTCGAGCGCGGCGGCGACGAAATGCTCGCCGGGAATGAACATCACCACATAGTCGGGCGCCTCGTCGAACTGGCTCTGATAGCTTTTCGCCCCCAGCGTCTGGACGTGGTTGCGCATCGATTTGGCGTGCAGGTCGAGGTGGCGGATACGCTCCTCGTCGCTGTCGGCCTCGAACGCCGCCTGATAGGCGTTGAGCGAGACCTTGGCGTCGATCACCAGCTTCTTCTGGCCGGGGACATGGACGATCGCATCGGGGCGCAGCCGGCCGTCCTCGGTATCGACCGAGTGCTCGAGCGTGAAATCGGTGTGTTCCGACAGCCCGCATTGCTCGAGCACGTTCTGCAGCGCCCGCTCGCCCCAGCGCCCGCGCGCCTTGGGCGCGTTGGTGAGCGAATTGCCCAGCCGCTGCGCCTCGCGCCGAACCTCTTCCTGTCCCAGCCGCATCTGTTCGATCTGCGTGGCGAGCGAGGAAAACGCATTGGTGCGCTTCTCCTCGAGGGCAGCGACCTGGTCCTCGTATTTCTTGAGCCGGTCGCCCACCGGCTGGAGCAATTCGCGAATCTTCGCCTCGGACGTCTTCTCCGAATGGCCAAAGCGCTCGGTCGCCCGCTCGAGGAAGGATTCCTGCGCCTTCGACAGCACCGCCGAACCGGTGTTCTGGAACTCCTTGAGCATTTCCTCGCGCGCCTCGACCAGCAGCCGCTTCTGCTCGTCAAAATTGGCGGTCTTTTCCTTGAGCGTCGCCAGTTCGGAAGCGAGCGCGGAATTGCTGCGCCGCACCTCCTCGATCGCGGTCTCGTGTCCCGAGCGAGCTTCGCGCAGTTCTACGCTCAATTCATCGGCGCGAGCCGCCCTAACACTGGCGTTCTCCAGTTCGACGATCGCCTTGCGGAATTTTTCGTCGAGCTCCCGCGCTTCGCGGTCGCGTTCGCCATGTCTCGCCTTCCACTCCGCGACCGGGCGCGAGCCGAAAAACCAGCCAAGACCGGCGCCGATAACCAGCGCCCCCAGCGCGACGAATGTTGCGAGCATTTCCATGGCTGGAACATAGGCGGAACGAGGTTGGCGGGGAAGCCCCTCATGGAACAATCCCCAGTCCCGCCCGCTCAGCTACCAAAGGAGAAACGCGATTATGTCGATCAAGGAAATGATTTCGGAGCACCCGCAGGTGGGCGCGGATTACAACGACCAGCTCGGCGAGGCGGTCAAGCACGCGATGTATGGCGCGGCGATCATGAACAGCTGCGCCGATGCCTGTCTGGCAGAACCCAATCCCGGCGAGCGGGCGCAATGCATTCGTCGCTGCCTCGACGCGTCGGATGCCTGCACCGCGTTCTACCGCATGGCCAGCCGCCGCACCGGGGGCAATGTCGCCGCGATCAAGGCGATCGGCGAAGCAGTGCTGGTTGCGGTCGAGGCCTGCCGTGAAGAATGCTCGATGCATGAGGATGCGCATTGCAAGCGCTGCGCAACGATGTGCCAGGAAGTGCTCGACGATGTCCGCAAGGCACTCGATGGGATGAGCGAAGCGCGATGAACTCGCACCGCAAGGTCGGCTAGCGCCTGACCTTGCGGTGCGCCACGAAGTTGTAGAGCGCCCAGAAGCCGAGGGTGAAAACGCTGAAGTAGATCGCGAAACGGATCGCGAAGTCGTCGAAGCTCCCGCCTTCGTCGTAATATCGCCACGCGCACATCAGAGCCGCATAGACGAGCCCCGCGGCGGCGGCTCGCCTCAGGCTGAGCGGCTTGTCGCTCAAGCCGCTTCGCGCAGCTTGCGCAGCTTCTTGAGCGCCATGTTGCGCTTGAGCCGGCTCAGATGGTCGATGAACAGGATGCCCTCGAGATGGTCCATCTCGTGCTGCAGGCAGGTCGCCATCAAACCGTCGAGATCTTCTTCGTGGGTCTGTCCCTCGAGGTCCTGATAGCGGACGCGGCAGGTTACCGGGCGATCGACATCGGCATAGATTTCGGGGACCGAGAGGCAGCCCTCCTGATAGCTGGCCAGCTCTTCCGCGGGATCGAGGATCTCGGGATTGACGAAGACCCGCGGTTCGCGCCGCGTCGGCTGGTGGGTGTGCTGGTGGCCGCCGTGGTTGCAGGCCTCGGGCTCGGCGGTCTCGTCGTCGGGCTGAAGATCGATCACCAGCAGCCGCTTGGGAACGCCGACCTGGATCGCGGCGAGCCCGATGCCGGGCGCGTCGTACATGGTCTCGAACATGTCGGCGACGAGCTCTTTCAGCCCCTCGTCGAATTCGGTGACGGGTTCAGACACGAGTTTGAGCCGGGGATCCGGCACTTCGAGGATTTCACGGATAGCCATAACCGGCAATTTAGGGTGATGACGCGCGAATTACAACGCTCCGTAAACCCATCCCGCTGCGACTAGGCGGCAAGCCGCCAAGTCTCGCTTCCCCTCCCTTGAGGGAGGGGTTGGGGTGGGTGTACGGCGGCTATGGTCAAGACACCGGCCGCCTGGCACGCAGCGCCTGCGCCAGCGTGCCCTCGTCGAGATAGTCGAGCTCGCCGCCGACCGGCAGACCGTGTGCCAGCTGGGTGATCCGCACGCTGTAGCTCTCGAGCCGTTCGGCGAGGTAATGCGCGGTGGTCTGGCCCTCGAGCGTGGCGTTGGTGGCGAGCACCACCTCGTCCACCCCGCCCTGCTCGACCCGCGCCAGCAGCCCGGCGACATCGAGATCCTCGGGCCGCACGCCGTCGAGCGCGGACAGGCGTCCGCCGAGCACGTGATAGGTCCCGGTGAACAGCTTGGCGCGGTCGAGCGCCCACAGATCGGCGACATCCTCGACCACGCAGATCGCCTTGGCGTCGCGGCGCGGATCGGCGCAGATGCCGCAGGGGTTGCTGGTGTCGACATTGCCGCAGATCTCGCATTCGACCAGCGTCTCCCCGACCTGCGCCAGCGCCTCGATCAGCGCGGGCAGCGCGCTCTCGCGGCGCTTGACCAGCCACAGCACCACGCGGCGCGCGCTGCGCGGGCCCAGCCCCGGCAGCCGTGCCAGCGCCGAAGCGAGGGTTTCGATCTCTTGCGATGCCATGGGGCGACAGATAGGGCGCAGCCGGACAATTGAAAACCGAAACTCCTCCGGCGGAAAGACCTTCATGCGCATCATCTTCATGGGAACGCCCGAATTCGCCGTGCCGACGCTGCGCGCGCTGCATCAGGCGGCGCATGAGATTGTCGCGGTCTACACCCAGCCGCCGCGCCGGGCGGGCCGGGGCAAGCAGCTCCAGCCCTCGGCGGTGCAGAAGGAGGCGGAGGTGCTGGGCCTCGAGGTGCGCAGCCCCGCCTCGCTCAAATCGTCCGAGGAACAGGCGCGCTTTGCCGCGCTCGAGGCCGACATCGCGGTGGTCGCCGCCTATGGGCTGATCCTGCCGCAGGCGATCCTCGACGCGCCCGCGCATGGCTGCTTGAATGTCCATGCCTCGATCCTGCCGCGTTGGCGCGGGGCGGCGCCGATCCACCGCGCGATCATGGCGGGCGATGCGACCACCGGGGTGACGATCATGCAGATGGAGGCGGGGCTCGACACCGGGCCGATGCTGGCGACGCTGCGCAAGCCGATCGAGCGTCAGACCACGGGCGAATTGACCGAACAGTTGGCCGAGCTGGGCGCGCAGCTGATGGTGGGTACCTTGCGCGAACTGGCGAACCACCGCGCGGTGCGCCAGAACGATGCCGAGGCGACCTATGCGCCCAAGATCGACAAGTCGGAGGCGCGGATCGACTGGAGCGAGGACGCCGGGACGGTCGAGCGGAAAATCCGCGCGCTGGCACCCTTCCCGGGGGCCTGGTTCGAGCTGGAGGACGAGCGGATCAAGCTGCTTCTCGCCGAGGTGGTAGATACAGACGAAGCTTGCGTCCCCGGCGAAGTGCTCGATACCGACCTCGCCATCGCCTGCGGCAGCGGCGCGATCCGCCCGCTGCGGCTCCAGCGCGCGGGCAAGCCGGCGATGGATCGCGGCGAATTCCTGCGCGGCCGCGCGGTGGCGCCGGGGACCAGGCTCGCCTGACCCGCATGCCCCGTTTCGCGCTTACTCTCGAATTCGACGGCGGCCCCTTCTTCGGGTTCCAGCGCCAGAAGGACGGCCCGAGCATCCAGCGCTCGGTCGAGGCGGCGATCCACGGGGTGACCGGGCAGCAGGTCGCGCTGCACAGCGCCGGCCGGACCGACGCCGGGGTGCATGCGGTGGCGATGCGTTGCCATTGCGATATCGACACCGCGCTCACGCCGTTCCGGCTGACGGGGGCGATCAACGCGCATCTGCGCCCCGATCCGATCGCGGTGACGCAATGCGAGGTGGTACCGGACGACTGGCACGCGCGCTTTGCCTGTGTCGAGCGGCGCTATCTCTATCGCATCGTGAACCGCCGCGCGCCGCTGACGCTGGATCGCGAGCGTGCCTGGCAGATCGTGCCCGCAGTGGATGCGCGGGCCATGCACCGCGCCGCGCAATTGCTGGTCGGGCAGCATGATTTCACCACCTTCCGCTCGGCGCATTGTCAGTCCCGCAGCCCGGTCAAGACGCTCGACCGGCTCGATGTCGAGCGCAAGGGCGAGGAGATCCGGGTGCACGCCGCGGCACGCAGCTTCTTGCATCATCAGGTGCGCTCGATGGTCGGCTGCCTGGCGCTGGTGGGCATGGGCCGCTGGAGCGAGGAAAAGCTTGTCTCTGCGCTCGAAGCGCGCGACCGCCAGCGACTGGGGTTGAATGCACCCCCTCACGGCCTCTACTTCATGGAAGCCATCTATCCCGACCAGGCCGCCGAACATACGAACGATACCCCACAGGAGAGAGACCGATGACCACGACTGGCAAGCAGATCTTCACCACGCTGGCAAGCGACGGCACGCTGACCGTCGAACTGGCCGAAAGCACCTTCCCCGATCCCACCGGCAATCAGGTGCTGGTCAAAATGGAGGCGGCGCCGATCAACCCCTCCGATCTCGCGCTGCTGACCGGCGCGGCGGATCTCGAGAATGCGGAATATTCCCCCGGCAAGCTCGTCGCGCGGATGCCCGAGCCGTTCAACACCGGTTCCAAGGGCCGCCACGACCAGCGGATGCCCGTCGGCAATGAAGGCGCGGGTACGGTTATCGCGACCGGCGATGGCGAGATGGCCAAGGCGCTGATGGGCCAGCGGGTCGCCTGCGTCCCCGGCACCGCCTTCTCCGAATACGCGATCGCCGAGGCGGCCATGTGCCTGCCGCTGGGCGATATCTCCGCCGAGGACGGTGCCAGCGCCTTCGTCAACCCGATGACCGCGCTGGGCTTCGTCGAGACCGCGCGCGCCGAGGGACACAAGGCGATCGTCCATTCCGCTGCCGCTTCCAATCTGGGCCAGATGCTCAACCGCATCTGCCAGGAGGACGGGATGCAGCTGGTCAACATCGTCCGCAAACGCGAGCAGGTCGAACTGCTCAAGTCGCAGGGCGCAGAACATGTCGTCAATTCCTCCGACGAGGATTTCATGGCCCAGCTGCGCAGCGCGATCGACGCGACCGACGCCTTTATCGGCTTCGACCCGATCGGCGGTGGGCAGACCGTGGATCACTGCTTCAAGGCGATGGAGCAGGTCGCGGTCTCCAAGATGAGCGAGTTCAGCCGCTACGGTTCGAACCAGCCCAAGAAGATGTATATCTACGGGCGGCTCGACATGGGCGCGACCGTGCTGACCCCGGCTTATGGCTTCGGCTGGACGCTCTCGGGCTGGCTGCTGACGCCGTTCCTCCAGCAGGCGGGGATGGAAACCGTGGTGCGGATGCGCAAGCGCGTGCTCGACAACCTCACCACCACCTTCGCCAGCAAGTACAAGCGCAAGGTCAATCTGGAAGAAATGCTGACCAAGAACGCCGTGCTCGACTATCGCGCGATGAAGACCGGCGAGAAATATCTGGTCGTGCCCAACGGCTAGCCGTGTCGCGACCGGGTCCTCGCTAGCGTGGGGACCCGGTTGTCAGCGCCCGTCGAAGGCGCGCTGGATCGCCGCGCGGTCGCTCTCACCGCTGGCGATCAGCACTTGCAGCAGGATGCGCGCCTTCGCCGGAGTGAGCGCCCGCGAAGCGACGATTCCATTCTTGGCGTCGTCGGGTTCGGCATCGACCAGCCCCTCGTCGGCACGGCTGGCGCGGACCACCTGCAGCCCTTCGGCGCAGCGGCGCACCAGTTCGCGGCGCGCGGCTTCGGGCATGTTGCCCTCGCCGACGCCTGCCACCACAACGCCGCGCGTGTCGGGCCCGATGCAGCGCGCCACCGCTTCGCCGCAGAGGCCAGAATAGGCGGCGACGATCGCGACCTCGGGCAATGCCTCCACCCAGTCGAACTGCGCTTCATCGCCAGCCCGCCACGGCGCGCCGAACCATTCGAGCGAGGACGGCGTGACCAGCCCGACCGATTCGCGCGGGAAGCCGCGAAAGGCTTCGGTTCCGCGGGTGCGCACCTTGCGGACGTCGCGCGCGCCGAAAATCCGGTCGCCCATCACCACCAGCACGCCGCGCCCCGCGGCCTCGCGATCGCCCGCGACGCGCATGGCATTGGCGAAATTGCGCAGGCCGTCGTAGCCGACCGCATCGGCGGGCCGCATCGCGCCGACCATCACCACCGGCTTGTGAACCGGCAGCGTCAGATCGAGCAGAAAGGCGGTCTCCTCCAGCGTGTCGGTGCCATGGGTGATGACGACGCCGTCGCAGTCGGGATCGTCCAGCGCCGCGCGCGCCGCGCGGTGGAGGTCGTTCCAGACCTTCTGGCCGATATCCGCCGAATCGATATTGGCGATTTGTTGTGCGGTGAGCTCCGCCTCAAGACCGAGCCCGGCGACATCCTCGAGATAGTCCTCGATCGCGATCTGGCCAGCGTTGTAATCGCTGGCGGTCGCCGAGCCGGCGATCCCGGCGATGGTGCCGCCGGTGGCGAGTACGGTGAGCTTCACGGTCATCGCCGCCGCGCCTAGCCGCGCGAGGCGCACGGCGGCAATTGATTTTGTACCCGGGCCCGCTATGTGGACAGGCCGTGGGGCGCTTAGCTCAGTTGGTAGAGCATCTCGTTTACACCGAGAGGGTCGGCGGTTCGAGCCCGTCAGCGCCCACCACGGAAGTCTCCTGAAGACGCTGAAGCCGGTCTGCGCAGCTATTGCGCTGCCAGAGCCTCGTCGATCGCAGCGCGCACTTCCGGTGCGGACCAATCCAGTTCGCCCGCAACCCGCCAGACTTCGCGCCCCGCACCGTCGTATAGCACCGTGGTCGGCAGCGCCTGTGCCAGCGCCATCGAAAGCTGGGTTTCGGGATCGATCCAGGGTTCGAGATGCTCCAGTCCGGTCTCCTCGAAGAAGGGCTCGACCTTCTCGGTCTGGAGGTCCTGGCTTGCCGCGATTACGGTCAGATCCTCGCCGTAATCGCCCGCCAGCTCGTCGAGCAGCGGCATTTCCTTGACGCAAGGGGCGCACCAAGTGGCCCACAAGTTGAGCAGGACGGGCCCGCCCTGCAGCGCGCCCAGATTGAGCACGCGGCCTTGCGGATCGACCAGATTGACCGCGGGCATCAGCTCCCCCGTCTGGCTGCGATCGATCTCGCCCGCGACCACGGCGCCCGAGCTTTCTTGCGCCCCCTCGGGCGCTCCCCTATCGCAGCCGGCCAGGCCGAGACCGGCGACGAGGATGGTGGCGAGTGTGAGCGAGACGCGGGACAAGCAGGCTTCCAATACGATGTGGGGAGGCAGGTTCGCCGAAGGGCCTAGCGCCATCATGCGCGAAATCAACGCCTCGATCCCCTTCGACAAGGCGCTGTGGCGGCAGGATATCGCCGGCAGCCGCGCGCATGTCGCGATGCTGGCGGCGCAGGATATCGTCGGCGCCGAGGACGCGCGGGCGATCGACGAGGGTCTGCAGACCATCGGCGCCGAATACGAGCGCGACGGCGTCCCCGAGGACTGGGATCTCGAAGACATCCACATGACGGTGGAATCGCGGCTCGCCGAACTGGTCGGCCCGGTGGCGGGCCGACTGCACACCGCGCGCAGCCGCAACGACCAGGTGGCGACCGATTTCAGACTGTGGATGCGCGAGGCGATGCTGCGCGCCGAGGCCGGGATCGAGGCGCTCCAGCGCGCGCTGGTAACCCGCGCGGGCGAGCATGCCGAGACCATCATGCCCGGCTTCACCCATCTCCAGATCGCGCAGCCGGTGACGCTGGGGCATCACCTGCTGGCCTATTACGAGATGGCGCGGCGCGACCGCAGCCGTTTCGCCGATGCCCGCGCGCGAATGGACGAATGCCCGCTGGGCAGCGCGGCGCTGGCGGGGACCGGCTTCCCGATCGACCGCGAGGCGACCGCCCGCGCGCTGGGCTTCGCCCGCCCAACGCGCAACAGTCTCGATGCAGTCTCTGACCGAGATTTTGCGATGGATTACCTCGCCGCCGCGAGCCAGTGCGCGATCCATCTCTCGCGGCTGGCGGAGGAGCTGATCATCTGGGCGAGCCAGCCCTTCGGCTTCGTGCGGATGCCCGACACGCTCTCGACCGGCAGTTCGATCATGCCGCAGAAGAAGAACCCCGATGCCGCCGAGCTGGTGCGCGGCCATTCGGGGCGGATCGTGGGCTGCGCCACCGCGCTGATGGTGACGATGAAGGGTCTGCCGCTCGCCTATTCCAAGGACATGCAGGACGACAAGCCGCCGGTGTTCGAGGCCGCGGGCCTGCTCGACCTGTGCCTGGCGGCGGCGGCGGGGATGGTGGCGGACAGCCGTTTCGAGGTCGCGCGAATGCGGCAGGCGGCCGAGCTGGGCTATGCCACCGCCACCGATCTCGCCGACTGGCTGGTGCGCGAGGCGGACATTCCCTTCCGCGAGGCGCATCACATCACCGGCGCGGCGGTGCGGCTGGCGGAGAGCCGCGGGGTAGCGCTCGACGCGCTGTCGCCGGACGAGCTGACCGCAATCGATTCGCGCATCGACGAGCGGGTCTTCGCCGCGCTGTCGGTCGACGCCTCGGTCGCCGCGCGCTCCTCCTATGGCGGCACCGCGCCCGATCAGGTAAGGCAGCGCGTGGCCGAAGCCCGTCGCGAATTGGGGATCGACGAATGACACGCACACTCGCCGCTATCGGCGCGCTGCTGGCGCTTGGCGCCTGCGGACAGCAGGCGGCGCTGACGCCCGCACCGGGCACCACGCTCCCCGTCGCGCCCTACGGCAGCTCGACCCCGCCCGATGCCGCGGAACTGCTCGAACTCGACCCGCAGGCCGCGCCCGAGCGCAGCGTCGAACTGCGCCGCCGTTCGGAGGAGCGCCAAGACGATCCCTTCGACCTGCCGCCCGAATAGCTTGCCGCCAGTTAGCTTGCTGCCCGCAAAGCACAGATAACTCGACTTGGGCGCAGCATCGCGGCATGCGGCGCCGCGATGGATCATTTTACTCTCCGAGACGGCGTTCTCCACGCCGAAGACGTCCCGCTCCCGGCGATCGCCGAGGCGGTCGGCACCCCCGTCTATGTCTATTCGCGCGCCACGATCGAGCGCCACGCCGCGGTGTTCCGCGAGGCGCTGGCGCCGCTCGACAACCCGCATATCGCCTTCGCGGTGAAGGCCAATCCCAACCTCGCGGTGCTGCGCGTGCTCGCGCGGCAGGGCTATGGCGCCGATGTGGTTTCGGGCGGTGAGCTGATCCGCGCGCTGGCAGCGGGGATGAAGCCCGAGGACATCGTCTTTTCCGGGGTCGGAAAGACTCATGGCGAGCTCGAACAGGGGCTGCGCGAGAATATCGGCCAGTTCAACGTGGAGAGCGAGGAAGAGGGCTACGAGCTCGCAGCCATCGCGCGCCGCGCGGGCAAGGTCGCGCGCTGCGCGCTCAGGGTGAACCCCGATGTCGATGCGCGCACGCATGAGAAGATCTCGACCGGCAAGAGCGAGAACAAGTTCGGCGTCCCGCTCGACCGCGCGGCCGAAATCTATACCGCGCTGGCGGGCGAGGACGGGCTCGATATGCGCGGGATCGCGGTCCATATCGGCAGCCAGCTTGCCAGTCTCGAGCCGCTCGAGACCGCCTTCGCCAAGGTCGGCGCGCTGATCGCGGAACTGCGCGCGGGCGGATGCAAGGTGACCCATGCCGATCTCGGCGGCGGTCTCGGCGTCCCCTATCGCGCGGGCGAGGTGCTCCCCGCTCCGGCGGAATACGGCGCCATGGTTGCGCGGGTGACCAGGGACTGGGACGTCCGGCTGATGTTCGAACCGGGAAGGGTGATCGCGGGCAATGCCGGCGTGCTGCTGACCCGCGTGGTGCGGGTCAAGCGCGGGCTGACGCATCCCTTCGTGGTCGTGGACGCGGCGATGAACGATCTCGCGCGCCCCGCTCTCTACGGCGCCTGGCACGATTTCGACGCGGTCGAGCCCAGCGGCGAGCGCACCACCGCGCATATCGTGGGCCCGATCTGCGAAACCGGCGACACTTTCGCTATGGACCGCGAATGCGATGCGCTGACCGCGGGCGATCTCGCGGTGTTCCGCACCGCGGGCGCATACGGCGCAACCATGGCTTCCTCCTACAATTCGCGCGGCTTCGTCGCCGAGGTGCTGGTCGATGGCGACCGCTTCGCCGTGGTCGCCGACCGCATCGCGCCCAGCGCCATCATGGACGCCGAGCGCATGCCCGACTGGCTGACATGAACAGCCTGCCGCTCTTCCACCGCATCGCGGGCACGAAAGTTGTGCTGGTCGGCAGCGGCGCGATGGCCGAAGCCAAGCAGCGGCTGGTCGAGCGCGCCGGCGGCGAGGTCTGCAGCGAGGCCGAGGCGCATCACGCGCGGCTGGCATTCGTCGCGCTGGAGGATGGCCGCAAGGCCGAGGCCGCGGCGCTGCGGCTCAAGCGGCTGGGGCTGCTGGTCAATGTCGCCGATCGGCCCGAATTGTGCGATTTCACGCTGCCCAGCGTGCTCGAGCGCGAACCGGTGTTGATCGCGGTGGGCACCGGCGGTGCTTCCGCCGGGCTGGCAAAGCATCTGCGGCTGCGGCTCGAGCGGCTGCTGCCAGCGGGTCTCGGTGCGCTGGCGAGCGGTTTGTCGGAAGCGAAGGACCGAATTCGGGCGCGCTGGCCCGATGGCGACGACCGCCGCCGCGCCCTTGATGCCGCGCTGTCCGAACACGGCCCGCTCGATCCGCTTGCTAGCGATAGCGCCGGGCGGATCGCCGACTGGCTTGCGGATGGGGCCGAGCCGCAGGGCGCGCAGGTTATCGAGATCGAACTTGCCGGCGACGACCCAGACGAGCTCACGCTGCGGCAGGCGCGGCTGCTCGGAATGGCTGACACGGTGCTGCACGATTCGGCTGTCGCCGAAGCAATTCTGATCCGCGCGCGCGCCGATGCGAGGCGAATGGCCTTGCCGTGCGACCCACCCGGGAACGGGCTGACGATCGTATTGCGTCGCGCTGCACCGTGACCAGCGCGGATCAGATCGCGGTTTCGCGACCGCTGTCCACCTCGGCGAAATAGCGCGCCATCGCATCGGCGGTTCGATCGCTTAGCGCGATGAAGGCACGGCGCTTGTCCTCCCGATCCTGCGTGCGCTCGAGCAAGCCGCTCTCCACCATCTGCGCCACCCATCGCAATGCGGTGGTGGGCGGAACCCCGGCGGCGATGCACAGCGAGGAGACCGACACGCGGCGATGCTCGGCCCGCGCGACGGTCAGATCGAGCAGGATGTCCCATGCCGGATCGGCGAACAGTTCGTCGTCGAAATACTTGGCGCGCCGACGCCGGTCGCGGATGATGCCCCTGACCAGCCGCGGATCGGGCAAGGGCGGGCGCGGTCGACGCAGGAAGTCGCGCTCGTCACCCGCCGGGCGGAATGTCCTCTCGGGCGCGCGCAGCGCTCCTGCATCCGCTCCCGGCGCCAGCCGGTCGAGCCTTTCCGCAATTCGCACGACCTGCTCGGTCAGCCGCAGCAGCATCATGCGCTCCTCGCCGTCGTCTTCGCGCAATCGGCGACCGGGCAGTTGCGCCAGTGCCGCGCCCAGCGCCACCAGCCCCTCGGCGCGCTGGGCACCGATCAGAATTTGCGGGCGCGAGCGGTCGAGACAACCGAAGACATCCTCGAGCGCTTCCGCCGAGGTCGCGACGATCAGTCGCGCCCCCGCGCGCGCCACCCGCTCGTCGAGCCGGATCAACGCCGCCAGCTTGCCGGCATCGATCTGCGGACAATCGGCAACCACCACATCGCCCAGCATCCCGCCCGATCCTTCGAGCAGGCTTTCCAACGGCTGCGGCTTGCCCGCCGCCAACCCGCAAGCGCGGGCGTCCTCGGTGAGATGGCAAAGCCTGCGCTCGTCCGCTCCGAACAGCGAGAGCGTGAGCGCGAACACCGGATCGCCCTCCGCCTGCAAAGGTTCGACACCCTCGTGAAGATAGGCAAGCTGGGCCATGCGAATCGCTCCTGTTTGGGCGAACAGGAGTAGAACATAGCGGGAATGAGTCAAGAATGGAGCAATTGCACCCGATGATCAGGGCCGGATTTCAATCGGCGTTCCATCGGGCACCATCCGCCACAGCAGTTCGATCTCCGCATTCGTCAGCGCAATGCAGCCGTCGGTCCAGTCGCCTGCCACGCGCCGGTCGTCGGGCAAGCCGTTCGGCTGGCCGTGGATGAAGATGTCGCCGCCGGGCGAGCGCCCATGCAACTGCGCAAAGGCGCGATCGGCGGCATTGGGGTAGGAGATTCGCAGGCTGAGGAAGAAGCGCGACTGCGGATTGCCGAAGTCGATCGTGTAGCGACCCTCGGGGGTCCGCTCGTCGCCCTCGAACCGCTTATGACCCTGCGGCGCGTTGCCGAACTGCAAGCCGGCCACGCTATGAACCACCCGCCCTTGCGAATACAGCCACAGTGTGCGTTCCGATTTGTCGACCAGCACGAAGTCGGCGATCGGGACGGTCTCGGCGCGGGCGGATTCCTCGCCGGAGACAGCGATCGTGACGAGCAGCAGCAGGGTAAGCAGGCTACGCATGGCTCCAGCCACAATGCCGCCAGCTCGGCCGCTGCGCAACGGCGCCCACGGCGATCCGCGAATCAATCCTCGAACGGGTCGCGCATCAGGATGGTGTCGTCGCGCTCGGGGCTGGTGCTGACCAGCGCCACCGGGGTCTCGATCAGTTCCTGGACGCGCTGGATGTATTTGATCGCATTGGCGGGCAGCTCGGCATAGCTGCGCGCGCCCGCGGTCGATTCGTGCCAGCCGTCCATCGTCTCGTAGATCGGCTCGACCGCCTCCTGATCGGCGGCATGGCTTGGCAAGTAGTCGTAGACCTTCCCGTGCAGCCGGTAGCCGGTGCAGATCTTCACCTGCTCGAGGCCGTCGAGCACGTCGATCTTGGTCAGCGCGATGCCGGTCACGCCCGAGATCGAGCAGGTCTGGCGCACCAGCACCGCATCGAACCAGCCGACCCGGCGCTGGCGCCCGGTGACGGTGCCGAATTCATGGCCGCGCTCGCCCAGCCGCTGGCCGATCTCGTCGTCGAGCTCGGTCGGGAACGGGCCCGAGCCGACCCGCGTGGTGTAGGCCTTGACGATGCCCAGCACATAGCCGGTGCTGCCCGGCCCCAGCCCGCTGCCCGCCGCGGCCGTGCCGCTGACGGTATTGGAGCTGGTGACGAAGGGATAGGTGCCGTGATCGACGTCGAGCAGCACGCCCTGCGCGCCCTCGAACAGGATCCGCGCGCCGGCCTTGCGCACCTTCTTGAGCCGCTTCCACACCGGCTGCGCGTATTGCAGCACCGAGGGGGCGATTTCGCGCAGCTCGGCGAGCAGCGCGGCCCGGTCGATCGGCGGCTGGTCGAACCCGGCGCGCAGCGCATCGTGGTGGGCGCACAGGCGATCGAGCTGCGGCTCAAGATGGTCGAGATGGGCGAGGTCGCACACCCGGATCGCGCGGCGGCCGACCTTGTCCTCGTAGGCCGGGCCGATCCCGCGCCCGGTGGTGCCGATCTTGCCCGCGCCCGCCGCGGTTTCGCGCAATCCGTCGAGGTCGCGGTGGAGCGGCAGAATCAGCGCGCAGTTGTCGGCAATCGCGAAGTTTTCGGGCGTGATCGAGACGCCCTGCCCTTCCAGCTTGGCGATCTCGGCCTTGAGATGCCACGGATCGAGCACCACGCCATTGCCGATGATGCTGAGCGTGCCGGTGACGATGCCGCTGGGCAGCAGGCTGAGCTTGTAGACGGTCTCGCCCACCACCAGCGTGTGGCCGGCGTTGTGCCCGCCCTGGAAACGCACCACGGCATCCGCGCGGCTGGCGAGCCAGTCGACGATCTTGCCCTTGCCTTCATCGCCCCATTGGGCGCCGATCACGGTAACATTGGCCATCTGGCAGAATTCACCCGGTAGAGAACAAACGGTGCGGCAGGTAGGCGCTGGCCACAGGCAGGGCAAGCGCGTTTCGGGATACTTGGCGGCGCTGCGCCATTGTCAGGGCAAAGGAGACCCCATGACCGATTACCCCACCCTCACGCTCAACGACGACCGCCGGATCCCCCAGCTCGGTTTCGGCACCTACAAGATCGACGATGGTGACGCGCCCGAGGCGGTCCGCACCGCGCTCGATGTCGGCTATTGGCTGGTCGACACCGCCGCGATCTACCAGAACGAGAAGGGCGTCGGCGAAGGCGTCGGCGATTGGGCCGACATCTTCTTACAGACCAAGGTGTGGAACGACAGCCAGGGTTTCGAGCGCGCCAAGAAAGCCGCCGACAAATGCCTCGAGCGGCTGGGCCGCGAGCATGTCGACATGCTGCTGATCCACTGGCCCTGCCCCGACAAGGGCGAGTTCGTGGACACCTGGAAGGCGTTCATCGAACTGCGCGAGCAGGGAAAAGCCAAGTCCATCGGCGTGTCGAACTTCCGCGAGCAGGATCTGCGCCGCATCATCGACGAGACCGGCGTGACGCCGGCGGTCAATCAGATCGAGCTGCACCCCAGCTTCCAGCAGCGCGAATTGCGCCAGCTCCATAAGGAACTGGGCATCGTCACGCAGAGCTGGTCGCCGCTCGGCCAGGGCGATGGGCTTACGAACCCGGCGATCAAGGCGATCGCCGAGGAGACCGGCCAGCCCGCCAGCGCGGTGATCCTGCGCTGGCATCTCCAGCACGGTCTCGCGGTGATCCCCAAGGCCAGCAGCCGGGGCCATATCGAGGCCAATTTCAAGGCGCTGTCGTTCGAACTTTCGGACGAACAGATGGAGCGGATCGACGCGCTCGACAGCGCGGATGGCCGGATGGGACCCGACCCGAGCGAATTCTGCTAGAGCGGAACCGCCGCCCCGCCCTCGAGCCGGTGCGTGCAGCCCAGCGCTGCCGCATCGTCGCTCTCGCTCACCGCCGCCAGCGTGCGCCAGCCCATGGCGCGCAGCGCGGCGGCGGCGGCGCGGTCGTGGCCGAGCGCGAGGAACACTGCCGGGCGTAGCTCCTCGACGCCGCCACCCAGCGCATCCAGCACCGGTTCCATATAGAGCGAGAAACCGGTCGCGACCTCGTCGCTGCCCTTGATCGAATAGGTCCCGCCGCGCCCGAGCGCGCCGCGCGCGCCATCGGCGTAGAGCGTGAAGCCGAACCAGCTCTGGTATTCGAAGCCGTGCCGCTCACTCGGATCGAGCGTCAGCCGCGCGCGGTCGCCCACCGCTGCGGCGATGCTGCGCAGACCCTTGATCCGGCTGGCGAGCGCGCCCTTGGCGTCGATCGCCGCCAGCCGCTCGACCGCGGCATCGAAGGGCCCGGCGGCATAGAGCAGCGGCAGATAGGCCTCGCCGCCCGGCACCTGCGCCAGCCCGCCGGCATCCTTGGTGTCGAGCTCGCGGCGCACCGCCTCGACTTCGGCACCGGCAAGCGGAAACGCCGCTTCGGCGAGCGTATCGACCAGATCCGGCAGGGTGAAATCGACCGAGACGTTTGGAACACCCGCCGCCTCGAGCGCCTCGAGCGCCAGCAGCACGATCTGCACCGCGGCTTCCACGCTGTCGCTGCCAATCAGTTCGGCCCCGAGCTGCAGCCGCTGGCGTGCGGGATCGAGGTGATCGGAACGGATCGTCGCGACCTCGCCGCCGTAGCACAGCCGCAGCGGACGCGGCGCGCCCGCCATCCTTGTGGCGGCGATCCGCCCGACCTGCACCGTCATGTCCGAACGCAGCGCCAAAGTGCGCAGGCTGACCGGATCGGTGAAGCGCACCATTCGCCTTGTGTGGACCCCCTCCATCCGCCCCGCGAGCGACTTTTCGAACTCGATCAGCGGCGGGCGCACCCGGTCGTAGCCTTGCGCATCCATCGCCGAGAGGATCGCGCGCATCGCCTGCGTCGCCGCCGACGCCTCGCGTGGCAGGCGGTCTTCCAGACCCTCGGGAAGCAGGTCGTCGGCAGGCGCAGTATCGGGACTCGTCATAGCTCTCACTCGCTTCGCCCCGAGCCTGCCGGGGACCGTTCATCAATGCGCAGCCGCGCTAGAAGATAAAGCGGTGCTTCGACAAGCTCGGGACGGGCGGTTTGCTTGCGGCCGCCCTCAGAACGCCAGCGGGATCGCCAGCTTGACGCCCTGAAGCGCGCAGGCCTGTCGGATCACCTCGGGCGGGATCGGCGCATCGACGCTGAGCAGCAGCGTCGCTTCCTTGCCCGCCTCGCGGCGGCCGAGATGGAAGGTGCCGATGTTGATGCCCTGCTCGCCTAGCAGCGTTCCGATTCGACCGATGAAGCCGGGTGCGTCCTCGTTGACGATATAGAGCATATGGCCTTCGAGCGCCGCCTCGATGCCGACCCCGAAAATCTCGACCAGCCGCGGCGAATCGGTGCCGAACAGCGTCCCCGCCACCGAGCGGTCGCCCTGTTCGGTCGCCACCGTCACGCGCAGCAGCGTCTGGTAGATGCCCTCGCGCTCATGACGGACATCGCTCACCTCGAGCCCGCGCTCCTTGGCGAGATAGGGCGCGTTGACCATGTTCACGCTTTCCGAATAGCGCCGCATGAAGCCCGCCAGCACCGCGCCGGCGATCGGCTTGCCGTTGAGCCCGGCGGCCGCGCCCTCGCGCTCGATGCTGATCTTGGTCAGATTGCCATGCGCCAATTGTCCGACAAGGCTGCCCAGCTTCTCGGCCAGCGCCATATAGGGGCGCAGCTTGGGCGCTTCCTCGGCGCTGAGGCTGGGCATGTTGAGCGCGTTGGTCACCCCGCCGTCAACGAGGAAATCGGCCATCTGCTCGGCCACCTGGAGCGCGACATTGACCTGCGCCTCGGTGGTCGAGGCACCCAGATGCGGGGTGCAGATGAAATTGGGCTGGCCAAACAGCGGGCTTTCCTTGGCCGGTTCGGTGGCGAAGACGTCCAGCGCTGCGCCCGCGACATGGCCGCTCTCGAGCTTCTCGGCGAGCGCCGTCTCGTCGATCAGCCCGCCGCGCGCGCAATTGACGATCCGGACGCCCTGCTTGGTCTTGGCGAGGTTCTCCGCCGAGAGGATGTTGCGCGTCTCGTCGGTCAGCGGGGTGTGCAGCGTGATGAAATCGGCACGAGCCAGCAGTGTCTCGAGATCGACCTTCTCGACCCCGATCTCCACTGCGCGGTCGGGGGTCAGGAACGGATCGTAGGCCACCACCTTCATCCGCAGGCCCAGCGCGCGGCTGGCGACGATCGAGCCGATATTGCCCGCGCCGATCAGGCCCAGCGTCTTGCCGGTGACCTCGACCCCCATGAAGTCGTTCTTGGGCCATTCGCCCGCCTGGGTGCGGGCATTGGCGGCGGGGATCTGGCGGGCGAGCGCCATGATCATCGCGATCGCGTGTTCGGCGGTCGTGATCGAATTGCCGAACGGCGTGTTCATCACCACCACGCCCTTGCCGCTGGCATAGGGGATGTCGACATTGTCGACCCCGATGCCTGCACGGCCGATGACCTTGAGATTGGTAGCGGCGTCGAGGATGGCTTGCGTCACCTTGGTGGCGCTGCGGATCGCGAGCCCGTCGTAACCGCCGATCCGGGCCTCGAGCTCCTCGGGCGACTCGCCGGTGATCACATCGACCTCGCAGCCGCGCTCGGCAAAGATGCGCGCGGCGTTGGGGTCCATCTTGTCGGAAATGAGGACTTTGGGTTTCTGAGTCATCGAGAATTCTCCGTCATCCCAGCGAAAGCTGGGATCGCTCAAATCTGGGTGGGGGCTTGCGGCGGGCGATCCCAGCTTTTGCTGGGATGACGGCTAGGCCTGCAGCCGCGCGTAGGCCCATTCGATCCAGGGCAGGAGGCGCTTGAGATCCTCCTGCTCGACCGTGCCGCCGCACCAGATCCGCAGGCTCGGCGGGGCGTCGCGATAGCCGTTGAAATCATAGCCGACATCGCGTTCCTCGAGCATCTTGGCGATGCGCGCGGGGACCTTGGCCTGCTCCTCCTCGGTGAGGCTCTCGTAGTAATCGCCCTGGAAGACGAAGCAGACGCCGGTGTTGGTGCGCTGCGCCGGGTCGGGGACCATGTTGCGCAGCCAGGGAGTCGCCTCGATCCAGTCGGTGACGATCTTGGCATTGGCGTCGGCGCGTTCGAACATCGCCTTGCGCCCGCCGATCGACTTGGCCCATTCGAGCGCGAGGATGTAATCCTCGGTCGCGAGCATGCTCGGGGTGTTGATCGTCGCGCCCTCGAAGATCGCGCGGTTGAGCTTGTCGCCCTTCTTGAGCCGGAACAGCTTGGGCAGCGGCCATTGCGGGTCGGTCTGCTCGATCCGCTCGACCGCCTTGGGGCTGAGGATCAGCATGCCGTGCTGTGCTTCCGATCCCATCACCTTCTGCCAGCTGTAGGTGGTGGCATCCAGTTTGGGCCAGTCCATCTCCATCGCGAAGATCGCGCTGGTGGCGTCGTTGATCGTCACGCCCTCGCGGCCCGGTGCGAGCCAGTCGGTGTTCGGGATCTTCGCGCCCGAAGTGGTGCCGTTCCAGGTGAAGACGACATCGTCGCCCTGCGGGATCGAGGCAAGATCGGGGATCTGGCCGTAATCGGCGTCGAGCGCGGTCAGCCTGGGCAGCTTGAGCTGCTTGACCGCATCCTGGATCCAGACGTTGCCAAAGCTTTCCCAGGCCGCGACGGTCGCCGGGCGATCGGGGTGGAGCATGGTCCACATCGCGCATTCGAGCGCCCCGGTGTCCGAGCCGGGCATGATGCCGACCAGATAGTCCTCGGGAATGCCGAGCAGTTCCTTGGACAGGTCGATGGCGTGTTTCAGCCGCGCCTTGCCCACGCTCGACCGGTGCGAGCGGCCCAGCGATTCGGTCTGGAATTTGGAAAAGGCCCAGCCTGGAAACTTGGCGGTGGGTCCCGACGAAAAATAGGGACGCTCCGGCTTGAGAGCCGGTTCGGTATTGGCAGTCATGTATTCTCTCCTCGCAGAGAGCTCGCGCGGCGTTGGGACCGCGTGGCCCGGAGCCGGACCTAATGTTGCGCCGCAGCAAGTCAACACGAAACAGGATTGCAGCGACAGGGCGGTTGCGAGACGCGGTGAGCGCAGCGGACCGGTTTTCGGCGCAACGTCCTGTCTCGCCAAAGCTTCGCGGCTCGCCTATGGGCGCGCGCAGCATGGATGTTACCGATCTTCGCATCGCCCTGTTCAGCGGCAATTACAACTACACCCGCGACGGAGCGAATCAGGCGCTCAACCGGCTGGTGGGCTATCTGCTGGCGCAGGGTGCGGCGGTGCGCGTCTATGCGCCCACCGTCCCCGAACCCGATTTCGAGCCCACCGGCGATCTCGTCGGCCTCCCCAATATCCGCATGCCGGTGAAGGGGCGCGGCGAATACCGCATGGCGACCGGGATCGATGCGGCCGTAAAGGCCGATCTGGCGGCGTTCGCGCCCAATATGATGCACATCGCCTCGCCCGATCCGGGCGGCCGCGCAGCGCTCAAATGGGCGCGGCGGCAGGGCATCCCGGTGCTTTCCTCGGTCCACACCCGCTTCGAGACCTATCCGCGCTATTACGGGCTTGGGTTTCTGGAGCCCGTGATCGAGAGTTACCTGCGCCGGTTCTACACCCGCTGCGATGCGCTGGTCGCGCCCTCGGAAAGCCAGATCGCCGAATTGAAGGCGCAGCGGATGCATCACGACATCACGATCTGGTCGCGCGGGGTGGACCGCACCATCTTCGATCCCTCGCGCCGCGACCCCGCATGGCGCCGCGCGCAGGGAATCGCGGACGAGCAGGTCGCGATCGCCTTCCTCGGGCGGCTGGTGATGGAAAAGGGGCTCGACACCTTCGCCGCAGCGATCGCCGAACTGCGCCGCATGGAAGTGGCGCACCGGGTACTGGTGATCGGCGACGGACCGGCGCGCGGCTGGTTCGAGGAGGCATTGCCGGGCGCCAGTTTCGCCGGCTTCCAGACCGGAAGCGATCTGGGCCGGGCGCTGGCGAGCGCGGATGTCTTCTTCAACCCCTCAGTCACCGAGACCTTCGGCAATGTCACGCTCGAGGCCATGGCCAGCGGGCTGCCGGTGGTTGCGGCGGGCGCGACCGGAGCGGCGAGTCTGGTGGTGGACGGAGAAACCGGCGCTTTGGTGCCGCCGGGCGATGCCGCCGCCTTCGCGCGCGCGCTGGCGCCCTATTGCACCGATCCCGCGCTGTTGCAGGCGCATGGCGAGGCGGGCGAACGCCGCGCCCGCGCCTATTCCTGGGATACGATCAACCAGGCGGTGGTCGACACCTATCTGCGGCTGATGGCGCAGCGCGGCTGAGGCCAGGCTCAGCGCAGCCTTCCGTCCCCTCGTTCCGCCCCGGCGATGGATTCTCCCAGAGGAAGTCCTACATAGCCGCGATGGCCGATCTCTTCCCCGACACCGTGTCACAAGTGTCAACACCCCCCGCCCAAGCCCGCGACGACGCCCCGCTCGCCGACCGCCTCCGCCCCGCTGCGCTGGGCGAGGTCATCGGGCAGGATCATCTGACGGGTCCCGAAGGCCCGATCGGACGCATGGTCGCCGCGGGCCGCCTGTCCTCGATGATCCTCTGGGGGCCTCCCGGCACCGGCAAGACCACCATCGCCCGGCTGCTCGCCGACAGCGTCGGGATGCGCTTCGAGAGCGTCAGCGCGGTCTTCTCGGGGGTCGCCGATCTCAAGAAAGCCTTCGCCGCCGCCGACCGAGCCGCCGAGGCGGGTCAGCGAACGCTCTTGTTCGTGGACGAGATCCACCGCTTCAACCGCGCGCAGCAGGACGGCTTCCTGCCCTTCGTCGAGCGCGGGACGGTGACGCTCGTCGGCGCGACCACCGAGAACCCCAGCTTCGCGCTCAACGCCGCGCTGCTCAGCCGCGCGCAGGTGCTCATCCTCCACCGTCTGGGTGCCGACGCACTGGGCCAGCTGCTCGACCGCGCGGTCGCGCTCGAAGGGCCGCTCCCGCTCACCGATCCCGCGCGCGACGCGCTGATCGCCAGCGCCGATGGCGACGGGCGGTTCCTGCTCAACCAGGCCGAAACGCTCTACCACGCGCAGCTCGAACAGCCGCTCGGCCCCGCCGAGCTCGGCCAGTTCCTCCAGCGCCGGGTGGCGGTCTACGACAAGGACCGCGACGGGCATTACAATCTCATCTCCGCGCTCCACAAGGCGGTCCGCGGCTCCGATCCGCAGGCTGCGCTCTATTACCTCGCGCGAATGCTGACCGCGGGCGAGGAGCCGCGCTTCCTCGCGCGGCGTCTGGTGCGGATGGCGGTGGAGGACATTGGCCTCGCCGACCCGCAGGCGCTCACCCAGTGCATGGCCGCGCGCGATGCCTATGAATTCCTCGGCAGCCCCGAGGGCGAGCTGGCGCTGGCGCAGGCCTGTCTCTATCTCGCCACCGCGCCCAAATCCAACGCGGTCTACAAGGCGCAGAAAGCCGCGTGGAAGAGCGCGAAGGAAACCGGCAGCCTGATGCCGCCGGCCAACATTCTCAACGCCCCTACCAAGCTGATGAAGGATATCGGCTACGGCGCGGGCTACGCCTATGATCACAACACCGAGGAGGGCTTTTCGGGCGACGACTACTGGCCCGAGGAAATGGCGCCGCAGAGCTATTACGCGCCGGTCGAGCGCGGCTTCGAGCGCGAGATCGCCAAGCGGATGGATTATTGGGACAAGCTGCGGCGCGACCGCGGGTGAGCCGCTTCTCGCATTATCTCGCCATCGACTGGTCCGGGGCCAAGGGCGAGCGGCACAAGGGCATCGCGCTGGCGCTGGCGGATGCGCGCGGCGGCCCGCCGGTGCTGGTCGAGGGCAAAAAGGGCTGGAGCCGCGCCGAAGTGCTCGCCATCCTGCGCGACGATCTGCCGCCCGATACGCTGGTCGGCCTCGATCTCGGCATTGCACTGCCCAGTACCGATTGCGGTGCCTATTTTCCCGGATGGTCGAACTCGCCCCCCGATGCTCCAGCACTGTGGGCGCTGGTCGATTCGATTGCCGGAGACGAGCCCAATCTCGCGGCCAACAGCGTGGTCGCGCATCCCGCGATCCGCCCCTTTTTCCGCGACGGCAGCGACACCGGCGCGCGCTTCGGCTGCGACGACGCCGCGCATGGCCGCGGGCGCTTCCGCGTCACCGAACACGCGCAGGCGGCGATGGGCTGCAAGCCCTATTCCAATTTCAACCTCGTCGGCGCGGCGCAGGTGGGCAAATCCTCGCTCACCGGCATGCGGATGCTGCACCGCCTGCGCGGCCATCTGCCGGTCTGGCCGGTCGATTCGACCGAGGACACCGGCTCGGTCATCGTCGAGATCTACACCTCGCTCGCCGCGCGCGAGGCGGGGCGCAGCGCAGGCCGCGCCAAGATGCGCAGCTATGAGGCGCTGAACGAGGCTCTCGCGGCGCTCGAATCGCCGCAGGTCGAAGGCAACGGGCCGATCGACGATCACGCCACCGACGCGCTGCTCGCCGCCGCCTGGCTGCGCCGCGTCGCCGACGATCCGCGACGCTGGAACCCGGAAGGGATGACGCCGGAGATCGCCCGCACCGAAGGCTGGACTTTCGGCGCGGTTTGATCGAAAGGCGCGTCGTAAGTTCGCCCTACCGCTTCGCTGCACGAGGGCGACGACGCCGGCTTAGCTCAGTTGGTAGAGCACCTGATTTGTAATCAGGGGGCCAGGGGTTCGAATCCTCTAGCCGGCACCATCCTCCGCGGCTCCGGACGCTGAGCTCAATTGCCCAGCCGGTCCTCGATCGCGTCGGACAGATCGCGCAGGCGTTCGGCGTTGTAGCCCAGATCCGACACGCCGACCCGGCTGGCCGAGCGCATGTCGATCCGGCCGTCGCGGATTCGTACGATCACGTCGTCGCGAAAGCCGTAGGCGAAGGTCTCGGCCACGCCTTCGATCGTCCCGGTGGCGGGATCGCGGCGGATGTCCTGCAGTCCGATATCGGCCATCGCCGCGACCGCGGCATCGAGCGCGCGCTGCTGGCTGACCTGCTGCGTCGCGATCGGTTGCAGATCGCCGTAATTCTCGGCGATGACATCGGCATGCGTCTTGATCGCCATGTCCGGATCGACGCGGTCCTGCCACATTTCGAGCTGACCGAGCGGGGTCGCATAGTCGTTGAGCGGATTGGCGCCCCATTCCTCGCGCATCGCCAGCGTCTGCGCGGAGAACTGCGGCGGGTCGTAGACATCGGTCGAAACGTCGTGGATCGGCGGGGCGGCCTCGCCCTGCGCGCGCACCGACAACAGCCCGGCGAACAGCACCGCGGGGATCGCGAGCGCGAGCGCCGCTTCCCACCACACGCCGCGCGGCTTGCGGAAATAGGCGAGCGCCAGCGCGATCACGGCCACCAGGGCGGCGATCGCGAGCAGGATCGGTCCCGCGGTCACGGTCATGAAGCCGAAGCCGGTCTGCCAGCCGATCAGGCCGATCTTGGGCGCGAACACCGCGAAGGCGAACCAGGCAAGCACCGCCAGCGAGAGCCACAGCGCGTATTCGGGCAGTCTGTGCAGGTGGTTTTTCATCAACCTCTTCCTCGGTAGGATGCGACGCCCTGATCGGGCAGCCAAAGCGCCTGCGGCGGAGCGGCGCTCTGCCAGAAGACATCGATCGGTATGCCGCCGCGCGGATACCAGTAGCCGCCGATCCGCAGCCATTTGGGCTGCATCTCGTCGAACAGCCGTTTGCCGATTCCGACCGTCACATCCTCGTGGAAGCCGCAATGGTTGCGGAAGCTGCCGAGGAAGAGCTTGAGGCTCTTGGATTCGACGATCGTTTCGCCCGGCGCGTAGTCGATCACGAGATGCGCGAAATCCGGCTGGCCGGTGACCGGGCACAGCGAGGTGAATTCGGGCGCGGCGAAGCGCACCAGATAGAGCTCGCCGCTGCGCGGGTTGGGGACATAGTCGAGTTCGGCCGCTTCCGGCGAGGCGGGAAGCGAACTGTCCTGACCGAGGAATTTGGGGTTTGGTGTGGTGCCCATGCCGCGCTCCTGCCGCTTCCGACACTTATGCGCAAGCGATCGCTTGGAAGCTACGGCTTCACCGCCTATTCAGCGCGGCTTCCCGACACGCTCGGTTCCTCCCTATGCAAGCTTGGCAATGACCCGCTTCCCATCCACGACTTCGCTGCTCGCCCTGACCTTCGCCGCCGGATCCGTGGCCGTGCCCGCCACGGTCGCCGCGCAATCGGTGCAGGATTTCCAGCTGCCGCCCAACCCTTCGCCCACCCCGACCCCGACGGTGCAGGGCCCGGTCGATGTCGAAAACGGCGTGCCCGCGGTTCCGCGCCCCATCGTGACGCCGGTTCCGACCCCCGCTGCGAGGCCGACACCGACACCCACGCCGGCGCCGAGCCCGGTGCGCAGCCCGGTTCCCAGCCCGGCGCCCACCCCGCGCCCGCGCGCGACCCCCACGCTCACGCCCCCCGCCAACCGCGAAGCCCCTGCAGCTCCGCCGAGCCTGCCGGCTCCCGAAAGCGCCGCGACGGATTCACCCGAATCTGCACCGAGCGAGAGCCAGGCCCTGCCCGGCGAGGCCGCCTCCCCTTCCTTCGACACCCAGCCCGCCGCCACGGTCCCGGCGACCGAGGCTGCATCCGAGAGTCCAACGACCGAGGGTGAAGGCACACCCGCATGGTGGTGGCTCGCAGGTCTGGCCGCGCTTGCCCTCCTGGCCGCCGCAGCGGTCTGGGGGCGGCGTCGTTCGCCCGCGCCTCTGCGGATCGAGCCGCCGGTGGTGCGCACGGACGGCGGTGCAGCGCTCGCCGCGCCGCGCGCCGCGCTGACGCTGAGGCCCGAGGCCATCAGGCTCAGCCGCAGCGTGATGGCCGCGACGCTGACCTATCGCCTGACCGTGCTCAACCGCGGGACCGAGGCGCTGACCGATGTGGTAATCGAGGCCGATCTGGGCTCGGCCAGCGGCGACCGCCCGGTCGAGGAACAGGTCGCCATGGCCACGACCGCGCTCGAGCCGCGCCACACCATGCCCCGGCTCGCCCCCGGCCAGTCCGCTCGGTTCGAAGGCAAGGTGCAATTGCAGCTCAGCCAGGCCGGGATCCTGCGGCAGGGCGCCACACCGCTGCTGGTACCGTTGCTGCGGCTGCGCACCACCGCCGAGGGGATCGAGCCGCAAGCCCAAACGCTGGCGATCGGCCAGCAGGGCACGAGCGGCAGCAGCCGACTCCAGCCGTTCCGGCTCGACGAGGGACCGCGCGGCTACGAACCGCTCGCGCAAAGACTGCTCGACTAGCGCGCTCGACTAGGCCGGGCCGGACCGCTAGTCGAAGGCGATGGACACACTGGTATCGACGCAATGGCTGGTAGCGCATCTGGGCGAGCCCGATCTCCTCGTGCTCGATGCCAGCAAGCACCTGCCCGATGCAGCCCGCGACCCGCATGCCGACTTCGTCGCCGCGCATATTCCCGGCGCGCGCTTTCTCGACCTGCCCAGCCTGCACGATCTGGACGCCCCGGTCGGCAACACGCTTCCCACACGCGCCCAGTTCGCGAAACGCGCCTCCGCGCTGGGGATTGCGCCCACGAGCCGGGTCGTCCTCTACGACGACAGCGCGATCGCGAGCGCCGCGCGCGGCTGGTTCATCTTCCGCCTGTTCGGACTGACCGATGTGGCGGTGCTCGACGGCGGCTGGGCCAAGTGGCAGGCCGAGGGCCGCGCTGTGGAAAGCGGTGAGGTCGAAGCGCAAGCATTGGATTTCACCGCGCCCGAACCCGCACAGCGGGTCCGCACCAAATCCGACATGCTCGACAACCTCGACAGCCGCGCCGAGCAGGTCGTCGACGCCCGCGATGCGGCGCGCTTTCTCGGCACCAGTGCCGACACGGTCCACGGGCTCGAGGGCGGCCATATCCCCGGTGCGCGCAACCTGTTCTTTCGCGATCTGTTCGCCCCCGACGGCACCTACAAATCGCCCGGCGAATTGCGCCGCGCCTTCCGCGCGGCCAGGCTCGATCTCGACCGCCCGATCACCGCCAGCTGCGGCAGCGGAATGACCGCCTCGGTGCTGCTGTTCGCGCTTCATCTCGCCGGGGTCGAGGATGCCGCGCTCTACGACGGCAGCTGGGCGGAATGGGGCGCCGATCCCGCCACCCCCAAAGAAACCGGAGCGCCGACCGCAGCATGAGCAAGACTAACGGCAACGAACTCTCGCCAGCGACCCGTCTGGTCACCGGCGGCCGCAGCCCCGATCCCAATGTGGTCAACCCGCCCGTCTACCGCGCAAGCACGCATCTCTACGCCGATTGCGCCGCGCTGCGCGCGGGCGTGAAGAGCAATACCGACGGCAGTTTCTTCTACGGTCGCCGCGGATCGCCGACGCAATGGGCGCTTGCCGAGGCGCTGACCGGACTCGAGCCGGGCGCGCATGGCACCGTGCTCTATCCGAGCGGGGTCGCGGCGATCGCGGGGGCGCTGCTGGCGGTGGTGAAGCCGGGCGATGTCCTGCTGGTCGCCGACAATGCCTACGACCCCAGCCGCACCATGGCCAAGGGCCTGCTCAAGCGGCTGGGGGTCGAGGCGCGGTTCTTCGATCCGCTCGATCTCGGCGCCTATCGCGAAGCCTTCTGCGACCGCACGAAGGCGGTCTGGCTGGAGAACCCCGGCAGCCTCACGATGGAGGTCTGCGATATCCCCGCGCTCGCCGCCGAGGCGCGCGAGCGCGGCGCGGTAAGCCTGATCGACAACACCTGGGCCACCGCGCTGGGCTTCCCGGCGCTGGAGCACGGCTGCGACATTTCGGTGCAGGCGCTGACCAAACATGTCGGCGGGCATTCGGACCTCATGATGGGCGCCGCCAGCGCGGGCGAGCGCTGGTATCGCGCGCTGCGTCGTACCGCGCAGGATCTGGGTCATGTGGTCTCGCCCGACGATGCGGCGCTGGCGCTGCGGGGCCTTCGCACCATGAAGCTGCGGCTCGAGCGCACGAGCGCCACCGCGCTCGCTCTGGCCGAATGGCTCTCGGCGCGTCCCGAGGTCGCGCATGTGCTGTGCCCCATGCTCCCCGGCGATTCCGGCCATGCGCTGTGGCAGCGCGACTTCACTGGCGGCTGCGGATTGTTCAGCTTCGTGCTCTCGGGCCGCGACGATGCGGCGCGTTGCCGTCTGATCGATGCGCTCGAACTGTTCGGCATTGGCTACAGTTGGGGCGGGTTCGAGAGCCTCGCCCTGCCCTTCGATGTGGAACCTGTGCGCGCAGCGATGGACTGGCCCAGACCGGGCTGGCACGAAGGCGATCGATACGCCATCCGGCTGTCGATCGGGCTCGAGGATCCCCAGGACCTCATCGCCGATCTCGCACAGGCCTTCGCCGCCATGGACAGAAGATGACCGTCACGACGATGCCGACTCCTGCCGATGCCTCCAACGACGGCGAAGCCACGTCGCTCGACGAAGTGCCCGTCGACGAGGCGCCGGTCGAACAGGCCTGGAGCCTCGCCGAACCGGCCCCGCTCGCCGACAGCGTCGCAGCTTCGGAAGATATCCGCGAGCGGGTCTCGGCGCAAAGCGAGGTTGCGGGAGATTTCCTCAACACGCTCGATGCGCTGGCGGTCAGCGTCGGCGATTTCCGTCTTTCGCTGTGGGATGTGCTGGTGGTGCTGGCGATCCTTGCCTTCGTCCTCACTCTCGCCTGGCTTACGACCCGATCGCTGAACTGGATCCTGCGCCGGTTCACCGGTTTCGACGACACCCAGCAGCTGCTCGGTCGCAAAATCCTCACCATTGCCGTGTGGGGGATGGCCTTCTTCATCGGCATCGATCTGCTCGGGATCGATCTCACCGCGCTGGCGGTGTTCTCGGGCGCCTTCGGTCTCGCGATCGGTTTCGGCCTGCAGAAGACTTTCGGCAATCTCATCGCCGGCATCATCCTGCTTATGGACAAGTCGATCAAGCCGGGCGACGTGATCGCCGTAGCCGACACCACCGGCAAGGAGACCTTCGGCCAGATCCGCAAGATCGGCGTGCGCGCGGTTTCGGTCACCACCCGCGATCAGCGCGAATATCTCATTCCCAACGAGAACCTGATGATCAATCAGGTCGAGAACTGGTCCTATTCCTCCAAGAACGTCCGCATGCAGATCCCGGTGGGGGTCAGCTATGGCGCGGATATGAAGAAGGCCGAGGAGCTGATGCTCGAGGCGGCGAAGGATGCGCCTCGCGTGCTTAAGACGCCGCCGCCCACCGTGTGGATGAGCGAATATGGCGATTCCTCGGTCAATTTCGTCATCCACACCTGGATCCAGGACCCCGAGGAAGGCGTCGGCAATGTCCGCTCTGCCGTACTCAAGCGGTTGTGGTGGCTGTTCAAGGAACACGACATCGAGATCCCGTTCCCGCAGCGCGACATCAATCTGCGCGACAGCGATCAGTTCGAACGGCTGATCGAGGCGCTGGCTCAGCGCCAGGCTGCGGACGCGGACGGCGGCAAAGACTAGCTTCGCGGGCGGCTAGCCCACATTTCAAAAGCTGAACTGTGCCGGCGCGCAAGCATTCTGATTGGCGCCGAAGCTAGCGCGGAGGCATTTTCCCCTCATGCGAAACACAGGCATCATCCATCTCGTGGGCGCCGGACCCGGCGATCCCGACCTGCTGACGCTGCGCGCCGCGCGGCTGATCGCGGCCGCCGACGTGATCGTTCACGACGGGTTGGTCTCCGACGACATTCTCGATTTTGCCCACCGAGATGCGACGTTCATCTCGGTCGCCAAGCGGCGCGCGCATCACAGCATGGCGCAGGACGATATCAACGCCCTGCTGGTGCGCGAAGCGCGCGCCGGTCGGATGGTGGTGCGCCTCAAGGGCGGCGATCCGTTGGTGTTCGGGCGCGGCGGCGAGGAAGCCGAAGCGGCCCGCGCCGCCGGCATCGCGGTCGAGATCGTCCCCGGGATCAGCGCCGCCAATGGCGCCGCCGCCGCCGCGCAGATCGCGCTCACCCACCGCGACGCGTCGAGCGCGGTCAGCTTCGTCGCCGGCCAGTGCAAGGGGCTCGCCGAGCAGGACTGGGCCGGGCTCGCGGGCAAGGGCCGCACGCTCGTCATCTACATGGGCGTCAAGACCGCGCCGCAGATCGCAGAGAAGCTGATGGGCGACGGCCTCGCCCCCGACATGCCGATCGCCGTGATCGAGAACGCCACCCGTTCCGCCATGCGCGTGCTGCGGGGACCGCTCGCCGCGCTGCCCGACCTGGTGGAGCGCGAGCGCGTTGTCAGCCCGGCGCTGATCGTGATCGGCGAAGTGACCGCTCGCGAGGATGCGACGCTGACCCAGCTTGCACAGGAAACCGCGCAATGAGAATTCTCACCGGCAATGATCTCAAGACCGGGGCCGTCACCTGGTGGACCGGGAGCGACTGGTCGCTCCATGTCGAGGATGCGGTCGACGTCACCGGCAAGGAAGACGAAATCGCCCGCCGCGAGGAATCGGCGCGCCGGGTCAACGTCCCCTACGTGATCGATGCCGAACTCGAAGGTGGCAGCCCCCGCCCCGCGCATATCAAGGACCGGGTGCGCGCGCTCGGCCCCACCGTACGCCCCGACCTGACCCTCAAACCCGCCGATCCCGATATCGGCAAGTGGGTGATCTGATGTACCGCTACGACACATACGACCAGGCGATGGTCGACGCCCGGGTCGAGGAATTCCGCGACCAGTGCCGCCGCCGTCTCGAGGGCAAGCTGACCGAGGACCAGTTCAAGCCGCTGCGGCTGATGAACGGGCTCTATCTCCAGCTCCACGCCTATATGCTCCGCGTCGCGGTGCCCTATGGCACGCTCGGCGGCGACCAGATGCGCGCGCTCGCCGACATCGCGGAGAAATACGACCGCGGCTACGGCCATTTCACCACGCGTCAGAACATCCAGTACAATTGGATCAAGCTGGAGGATGCGGGCGACATTCTCGCCGATCTCGCCAAGGTCGAGATGCACGCCATCCAGACCAGCGGCAATTGCATCCGCAACATCAGTTCGGACCATTTCGCCGGCGCCGCCGCCGACGAAGTGGTGGACCCCCGACCCTATGCCGAGCTGCTGCGGCAATGGTCGAGCTTCCACCCCGAATTCGCCTATCTGCCGCGCAAGTTCAAGATCGCGGTCATCGCCTCGAAGACCGACCGCGCGGCGATGAAGCTGCACGATATCGGAATTCGCATCGTCGAGCGTGCCGGAGAGAATGGAAGCGAGCTGGGCGCTTCCTTCTATGTCGGCGGCGGCATGGGACGCACCCCGATGATCGCGCCCTGCATCAACGAGTTCGTTCCGCTCGACCGGCTGATCACCTATGCCGAGGCGTGCCTGCGGGTCTACAATCGCCACGGCCGCCGCGACAACAAGTACAAGGCGCGGATCAAGATCCTCGTCCACGAGCTGGGCGCGGAGGAATACACCCGCCAGGTCGAAGCCGAATACGCGCTTCTGCTCGATCAGGGCGTTGAGCCGCCCTTCGCCGAGCTCGAGCGGATCAGGGCGTTCTTCGCCGATCCCGAATTCCGCGCGGCCGACGAGGCTTCGGCCTCCGGCGAGCCTGCCGAAACCGCCTCCGATCCGGCGTTCCGGCGCTGGGTCCAGCGCAACACAAACCCGCACAAGGCGCCGGGCTACGTCTCTGCCGTGATCAGCCTCAAGCCGGTCGGCGGGATTCCGGGCGACGCCACCGCCGAGCAGATGCGGCTGATGGCCGACCTCGCCGAGCGCTACGGCTTCGACGAATTGCGGGTGATGCACACGCAGAACATCGTCCTGCCGCATGTCCACGAGGCCGACCTTCCCGCGGTCTGGCGCGCGCTCGACGGCGCGGGTCTGTCGACCCCCAATCTCGACCAGATCGGCGACATCATCGCCTGTCCGGGGCTCGACTATTGCAGCCTCGCCAACGCCCGCTCGATCCCGGTGGCGCAGAAGATCTCCGAACGCTTCGAAGCCAGCGGCAAGGGCGAGACTTTGGGCGAGCTGAAGCTCAAGATCTCGGGCTGCATCAACGCCTGCGGCCATCACCACGCGGGCCATATCGGCATCCTCGGGGTCGATCGCAAAGGCGTCGAGAACTACCAGCTCTCGCTCGGCGGGAGCGAGGCGGAAGACACCGCGCTCGCCAAGATCACCGGCCCCGGTTTCTCGGAGGACGGGATCGTCGATGCGGTCGAGACCGCCGCCGATGTCTACTTACGCGAACGCACCGAGGGCGAGCGCTTCCTCGACACCTATCGCCGTATCGGCATGACCCCGTTCAAGGAGGCACTCTATGGCTGATCCGGTAACCAACACTGATGGCCTTCAGGGCGATGGGCAGGGTCACAACAGCGGCCTGCTGCGCTACCGCAGCGACGACATCGCCGACCATGCGGCGGTGACGGTCGATGCCTTCGTCGAACAGGACGATGCGCTCGCGGTCCGGATCGAACCGGGCGACGAGGCGCGCGAACTGATCCCGCATCTGGACCGGGTGAAGCTGGTCGAGGTCAATTTCCCCGCCTTCGGCGACGGGCGCGGCTATTCCTCCGCACGGATCCTGCGCGAGGCCGGCTACGAGGGCGAATTGCGCGCCGTGGGCGATGTGCTGGTCGACCAGCTCGCCTATATGCGGCGCTGCGGCTTCGATTCCTTCGATCCCGACGCGCCGCTCGATGCGGACGATGTCGAGGCGGCGCTGGCGCGCTGGCCCGATGTCTACCAGTCCGCCGCCGACGATCGGACCCCGATCTGGACCAAGCGGCACGCATGAACGAGCTGCGCGCCATCGACCGGCTCGACACGCGGCCGCGCTTCTCGGAGCACGACGCGATCCGTCTCAACCGCATGTTCCGCGGCAGCGACACGCAGGAGATGCTGCGCGCGGTGATGGCGGACGATCTGGTCGGCGACATAGCGACGGTCTCCAGCTTCGGCGCGGAAAGCGCGGTTCTGCTGCACCTGCTGTCGCAGATCGATCCGGGCATCCCGGTGCTGTTCCTCGAGACCGGCAAGCATTTTCCCGAGACCCTCGCCTATCGCGATGAGCTGGTCGAGCGGCTCGGGCTGACCAATCTGGTCAATCTCTATCCCGAACTGGACGAACTGGGGACCAAGGACGCGAACGGGCTGCGCTGGTCGTTCGATCCCGATGGCTGCTGCGAAATCCGCAAGGTCCGGCCCTTGGCGAAGGCGCTGCTCGGCTACGACGCGACTTTCACCGGGCGCAAGGCGTTCCAGTCCTCGACCCGCGCGCAATTGCCGCGCTTCGAGATCGACAATTCCGACGTGCAGGGGCGGCTCAAGATCAACCCGCTGATCGACTGGGATGCCGAGCGGATCGCCACCTGGTTCGAAGAACACGACCTGCCGCGCCATCCGCTGGTGGAACGCGGCTATCCCTCGATCGGCTGCTCGCCCTGCACTCGCCCGGTCGCCGAAGGAGACGATCCGCGCGCGGGCCGCTGGGCCGGCTGGGACAAGACCGAATGCGGGATCCACAAGCCGGGCGAAGAACCCTTCCTCTGATCGCTTTGGCTTGAGTTCAGGCAATGCGGCGTTAGCCTGCCGAAATGTTCATTGCCCTCTTGCTGGCGGCTGCACAGCCTGCCGAACCGGCTCCGCCTGCGTCCGATTGTGCCTACGACATAGAGGCGATGCTGGCGCTTGATCGGAACGCCTTCGATCAAGACCTGGACGGCGGATGGCGGGTGCTCGCCGAAAGGGACGGGTGCGAAACGGCTGCGGCCGAGCTGATCCGCGAATGGCGACACCGGAAACGCGATCACAACTCGATCCTCTATTGGCACGAAGGGCAGATGCGCGCGGCTGCCGGGCAGACCGAAGTGGCCATCGGCCTGTTCGAATTGACCTATAAGGCGCCGGAAGCCGACAACGATTTCGGATGGAACCACTATGTCTCCGGCACGATCGCGTTCCTGACACGCGATCGCGACCGGCTGCGGCGCGCCATCGAACAACTGAAAGACATCCCCGAGCCGGAAGAGAACAGTTTCACCAGGCCGGACGGAACCCCCGTCAGGATGAACTGGCCACCCAATCTCAACGTCCTCGTCGGATTCGAGCGTTGCTGGGAGAGGCCTTACCGCGAGGCATACGGCTCTCGATGCAGCGAGCCGCTGGTGCAATAACGCCTAGAGCCAGCCGGCGTCGCGGTACCATTGCGCGGTGCTGGCGAGACCCTCGGCCCCCGCAATGCGCGGGCGCCAGACCTCGGGCGGCACCGACTGGGTCATCCGGGCCACCCAGTCGGGATGCGTCATATAGCCGACCCGGTCCGCGGTGAGCTTGGCTCCGTCGCCGCGCAGCAGTCGGTCCCCGCGCGCCGCCAGTTTGAGCAGCGGTCCGGGCAGATGCGGAGTCCAGACGCGGCGCCCGACTGCCGCGCCGATCATGCGCGCCATCTCGTCATGCCCGTAGCCCCCGCTGCGCCCGTCGTCGGGCTCGAAACAGGCCGTACTCACACCCTCGCCCCCCGGCACCAGCGCGAGCAGGCATTCGGCGAGATCGTCGACGTGGATCAGCGAGGTCCTGCCGCGAGGAGGCAGCGGTACCACGCCGAGCCTGGCCGAGCGGAACAGTTCGAACATGTCGCGGTCGCGCGGGCCATAGACCGCGGGCGGGCGGACCACGGTCCAATCGAGCCCACTGGCGGTCACATGCTCCTCCGCGCGCGCCTTGGAGGCGCCATAGGCCGACAGCGCAGGTTCGCGCGCCGACAGCGAGGAGACGAAGACGAAGCGGTCCCCGACCGCCTCGCGCGCCGCCTCGAGCAGCGTCACAGTACCCGTCACGTTCGCCTGTTCGAATTGTTGCGGATCGGGAGTATTGGTGAGCCCTGCGATGTGAATCACGGCGCTCGCCCCGCTCATCAGTTCCGCCAAAGCAGCGCGATCGGAGAGCCCGCCCTCGACCCACGCGACGCCTTCGCGCGCATCCTGTACCCGCCGTGTCAGCGCGCGCAGTGGCATTCCCGCCCGCGCCGCCGCGTCGAGCAGCGCCTGCCCGACGAAGCCGGTCGCGCCGGTGACCGCGAGCGTCATGCCCGCACCATGTGGTCGCGGTGGACCACCGCGGCGCGCGGCGCATAGCCCAGCCGTTCCGCCTGCTCGCCCTCGCGCAGCCCGAGTATCGCGCGGCATTCGTGGCTGGAATATTCGACCAGACCCTGTCCCAGCCGCTCGCCCCTGGGCCCGTGGATCGCCACCAGATCGCCGCGGACAAACTCGCCCGCGACATCGGCCAGTCCCGCCGCGAGCAGGCTTGCGCCCTCGCCCAGCGCCGCGACGCAGCCCTGGTCGACGCTGAGCACTCCAGCGATCGCCAGCCGCCCGCCGAGCCAGGCCTTGCGCGCGCCCTCGTCGCGTTGTGGCAGGAACAGCGTGCCGCGCCCCGCCTCCAGCGCCCTGCCGAGCGGCGCATCATGGGTCCCGTTGACGATCGCCAGCGCGATCCCGGCGCGTTCGGCGATCCGTGCCGCCTCGATCTTGGCGGCCATGCCGCCGCGCCCCAGACCCGAGCCCGAATCCTCGGAAGCCATGGCGACGATTTCGGGGGTCACACCATCGACCCGCTCGATCAGCACGGCACCGGCTTCGCGCGGATGGCGGTCGTAGAGCCCGTCGACATCGGACAGCAGCACCACGCCGTCGGCGCCTGCGGCTTGCGCCACCCGCGCGGCCAGCCGGTCGTTGTCGCCGAAACGGATTTCCTCGGTGGCGACGCTGTCGTTCTCGTTGATAACCGGGACCGCGCCCGCCTCGATCAGCCGCGCGAGCGTGGCCGAGGCGTTGAGATAGCGGCGGCGGTCTTCGAGATCGCCCAGCGTCACCAGCAATTGCGCGGCGATGATGCCATGCCGGTCGAGCGCTTCGGACCAGAGCCGGGCAAGTTCGACCTGCCCCACCGAGGCTGCCGCCTGCGCATCGGCAAGGCTGCCGCGCCCTCCCTTCGCCAACCGGAGCCGCGCCGCGCCCAGCGCGATCGCGCCCGAGCTGACGACGAGGATCTCGGTGTGTTCGCGCAGCTTCGCCAGTTCGCCGACCAGCGAACCCAGCCATTCGGCGCGCGGTCTGCCGTTCTCGATCAGCAGCGCCGAGCCGATCTTGACGACCAGCCGCCGCGCGCGGCGCAGGTCCGAAAGGTGGGCGATTTCCATCGGCGCTGGACTAGAGCAAAACCGTCAGATCGGCGACCAGACGATCTGATCCGCCGCTTCCGTATCCTCGACCTCGGCAGCCTTGGTTTCGGTCGAGGTCCGGTCGGGCAGATAGGTCAGCACCGCGTCGAGCAGCGCTTCCATGCCAGCGCCGGTCGCGCCCGAGATGCTGAACACCCGTTCGGCGCCCGCTTCGCGCAGCTCGGCGGCAAATCCTTCGGCGAGTTCATCGTCGGCAAGATCGATCTTGTTGAGCGCGATCAGCTGCGGCTTGTCGGCGAGACCGGCGCCATAGGCCTCGAGCTCGGCCTGGACGGTCTGCATCGCCGCGGCGGGATCGTCGCCAGAGATGTCGACCAGATGGATCAGCACCCGGCAGCGCTCGATATGCCCCAGAAAGCGATCGCCGATACCCGCGCCATCCGCCGCACCTTCGATGAGGCCGGGAATATCGGCGACCACGAATTCGCGCGCGCGGTGGCGTACGACGCCCAGCTTGGGCACCAGCGTGGTGAAGGCGTAATGCCCGACCTTGGCCTTGGCGTTGGAGACCTGGTTGATGAAGGTCGATTTGCCCGCATTGGGGAGCCCCAGCATGCCGACATCGGCGAGCAGCTTGAGCCGCAGCCAGACCCACATCTCCTGCCCGGGAATGCCGGGCTGGTGCTGGCGCGGGGCGCGGTTGGTCGAGGTCTTGTAGCTGGCATTGCCGCGCCCGCCGATCCCGCCCTCGAGGAAGACGATCCGCTGGCCGACCTCGGTGAAGTCGGCGAGGACCTCTTCCTTGTCCTCGGACAGGATCTGCGTGCCGACCGGGACCGGGATCACCAGATCGTCGGCGCCCGCGCCGGTGCGATCCTTGCCCATGCCATGGGTGCCGCGCGCGGCTTTGAAATGCTGCGAATAGCGAAAGTCGATCAGCGTGTTGAGGCCCTGGACCGCCTCGAAGATGATGTCGCCGCCCTTGCCGCCATTGCCGCCGTCTGGGCCGCCGTATTCGACGTATTTCTCACGCCGGAAGCTGACGCCGCCGGGGCCGCCGCCGCCCGATTTGAGATAGATCTTGGCCTGGTCGAGAAAATGCATCGTCGTTTGCCTCTGTGGCAGAGCTAGAACGGACCTTGAGGGTCCGCAAGGGCGCGCGAACGCCGGCAAACCGAAGACAATGCAGGCGTCGCAGCGTGTGCGGGACGAAAACGACTGTGTTTCCGGATGAAATCAAGGACCTGGTGGAGCCGAGCGGGATCGAACCGCTGACCTCGTCATTGCGAACGACGCGC